>NZ_JAOEFD010000020.1 GCF_025420485.1 Nesterenkonia marinintestina
CCCCAGAACTGTCACACATGTCCTGAGACAGGACATTCCGTATATACGAAGCCCGAACCACCCACATAGCTGAATGACAGGCCAGGGCCTCAGCGCATGCCGAGTCGGCCTCAGTCCCTGCCGCGGCCCAGGGCCGAGGGCCACCAGATGCGGCGGCCGATGTCCACACCCATGGCGGGGACCTGCAGGGTGCGCACCACGAAGGTGTCGATGAACACGCCCAGGGCCACGAGGAACGCCAGCTGCACCATGAACATCAGAGGCAGCACCGCCAGGGCGGAGAACGTCGCGGCCAGCACGATCCCCGCCGAGGTGATCACGCCTCCGGTCGCCACCAGGGACCGCAGCAGCCCCTCGCGGGCGCCCAGCCGGTGGGCCTCCTCCCGGGCGCGCGTCATGAGGAAGATGTTGTAGTCCACGCCGAGCGCCACCAGGAACATGAAGCCGAACAGCGGCACCACCGCGTCGGCGCCGGAGAACCCGAAGACGTAGTTGAACACCAGCGCGGAGATCCCCAGGGCCGAGAGGTAGGACAGCACCGTGGTGCCGATGAGGATCAGCGGGGTGACCACGGCGCGCAGCAGCAGGACCAGGATGATGCCGATGACGATCAGCACGATCGGCACGATCGTGACCAGATCCCGCTGGGCGGTCTCGTTGGTGTCCAGCTGGGTGGCCGAGGTGCCGCCGACCACGCTCTCGCCGTCCAGGGAGGAGAGGTCCTCGCGCAGCTCACGGATCGTGTCCTCCGCGGCCAGAGAGTCACCCGGGTCGGTCAGTGTGGCCGAGATCTCCACCATGCCCTCGATCTCCTGGGCGTCGTCGGATCCGCGCGCGGGAGCGCCCTGGTCGTCCACCAGGAAGGCCTCGGCCACTCCGTCGGCGTCGGTGACGATCTCGAGGGTCTGCTCGGCCTGGCCGCTCTCGGTGTAGATGTCGGCGGGTGAGCCGGTCCCGGCGTCGAAGTGCTGCTCCAGCAGCTCCTGCCCCTGCTTGGCCTCGGTCTCGCCGAGGACCAGCTCGGATTGGGGGACCCCGGAGGCGCGCAGGTCGGTCACCCCGACGGCGGCGACGATCAGCAGCAGGGTGACCATCACCCAGATCGGCCGCGGCCGGCTCCGCACCCAGGCGGCCACCCGAGCCCAGCCGCGGGGGCGGTCCTGATCCGCCGCCGGTGCCACCTCGGCGGTGTCGGGCCCGTCGCCGGTGGCGCGCGGGATCTTGGGCCAGAACGCGGGACGTCCGAGCAGGGCGAGCAGCGCAGGGAGGAAGGTCAGGGTCGCCGCCATCGAGAACACGATGCCGGTGCTGGTGACCGGTCCGAGCGCGCGATTGGAGTTGAGGTCGGAGAACAGCAGGCACAGCAGGGCGACGGCGACGGTGCCCCCGGAGGCGAGGATCGCCGGCGCGGCGCGGCGCAGGGCGACCAGCAGCGCGGTGTAGCGGCTGCGGCGGAGCAGCAGCTCCTCCCGGTAGCGGGCCACCAGCAGCAGCGAGTAGTCGGTGGCCGCGCCGATCACCAGGATCGAGAGGATGCCCTGGGCCTGCCCGTTGAGCTGGATCCAGTCGTTGAGCGCCATCTGGTAGATCACCAGGATCGCCGCGCAGAGGGCGGCCACCGAGGAGAGCAGCACCAGGATCGGCAGCAGCACGGAGCGGTAGACCACCACCAGGATGATGAACACGGCGACGACGGCGACCAGCAGGAGCAGCCCGTCGATGCCGGCGAAGGCCTCGGTGAAGTCCGCCGAGAGCGCGGCCGGGCCGGTCACGTGGGCGGTCCACTCTGCTTCGTCGAAGGCCTCGGACACCAGGCCCTGCAGCTGACCGACGGCGTCGTCCTGCTCGACGGCGTCCTCGTCCAGCAGCACCAGGATCTGGACGGCCTCACCGTCCTCGGAGGGCTGGGGTCCGATCACCTGGATCGCCCCGGTGACGTCCTCGAAGTCTCCGGCGGCGTCTTCGGCGACGTCGAGCTGGTCCGGTTCGAGCTCCCCGTCGGATGCGGCGACCACTGTGGCGGGGACGGCATCCTCGTCGCTGAACCGCTGCTGGTACTCCAGGGCGCGGGTGGATTCGGCGTCGACGGGCAGAAAGGTGGCCTGGTCGTTGGAGACCACGTCGGAGATCTTTCCGAAGGTCTGTCCGCCGAAGGCGGTGACGCCGAACCAGACGAGGATCAGCACCACCGGAATCAGCACCCGGATCGTACCGGGACGCTGTGGGCGGCCGCCGTCGAGGGTGAGCTGGGTGCGGGGGACCTCGGAGGAGGAGACGGGCTCCTCGGGCGGCGCGGCGGCGGGCATGAGCGCAGTCTACGCGGCGCGCACTGGGCCGGCGGGGCTAGGACTCGGCGGGCTAGGAGCCGGCGGCGGCGTCGAGGCCGAGGTCCACCTCGAGGTACCGCTCCACCACCCGGGCGATGCCCTCGTCGTCGTGGCTGGTGGTCACCTCATCGGCGGCGGCCTTGGCCTCCTCGGTCCCGTTCCCCATGGCCACGCCCAGCCCGGCGATGCGCAGCATGTGGACGTCGTTGCCCTGGTCTCCGAAGGCGATGACCTCCTCGGGGCCGAACCCTTGGGACTCGCAGAAGTCGAGGATGGCGCGGCCCTTGTGCACCCCGGCGGCGGTGGCCTCCAGGTACAGGGGGGAGGACCAGGCCAGCTCGACGGCGTCGCCGTGCTCGGCCCTCAGCTCCTCCTCCAGCGGGGCGACCTCGGACGGTTCGCCGATGAACAGGATCTTCGTGGGTGCCCCGTCGAGCGTCGGGTCGTCGACGATGGTGGAGAGGTCCTCCACCCGACGCAGCCGCAGGTCGTTGCCGCGGGCCTCGTACTGGGCCCGCGGGTGCTCTACGTCCTCGACGAGCAGCTCCGCCCCGTGCGGGACGGAGGTGGTGATCCCGTGACGCTGGGCGGCCCGGATCACCGCACGGGCGGTGTCGGCGGGGATCGGGTGGGCGGCGATCTGCCGGTCGGCGGCCAGATCGTGGACGATCGAGCCGTTCATGCTCGCCAGCACCAGGTCCTCGCCCAGCTCCAGCAGGGACGCCAGTCGTCGGAGGCCGGGCCCCGGGCGGCCGGAGGCCAGCATGATCCGCACGCCGGCCTCTCGCAGGGCGGCCAGGGCGGCGCGGCTGCCGGGCGGCAGACCCTTGGTGCTGTCCAGGAGCGTGCCGTCCATGTCGAAGGCGGCGAGGCGGAAGGGGACGGTCATGCTGCGGACTCCTCGGGTGACGGGCCGATGCGCGGTCGGTGTCGAGCCTGCCACATCCTTCGGGCTGGGCCGAGCGGCGCCCCGAGTCTCAGGCAGGACGCACCCAGTTCGGCATGTCGATTCCGTGACGATCGGCGAATCTGCGACATATACTGAGGCCCGTCGCCGTCGCCCGGACGGTGCCGTGCGAGGGAAGGACGCCGCCCGTGCCGCAGGACGAGAAGCACACGCCCCAGGACCCCGGAACACCGAACACCCGTTCCCTGGAGTCCGGGATCGTCACCGACCTCGAAGGCCGGATGACCTACGGGTCCTATCTGGGGCTGGAGAAGATCCTCGATGCCCAGCACCCGGTCAGTGACCCCGAGCACCACGACGAGATGCTCTTCATCATCCAGCACCAGACCACCGAGCTGTGGCTGAAGCTGGCCCTGCACGAGCTCGACGCCGCCCGCCGGCTGCTCGCCGAGGACCACATGCGCGCTGCGCTGAAGAGCGTGGCCCGGATCAAGCACATCCAGGAGGTCATGACCCAGCAGTGGAGCGTGCTCGCCACCCTGACCCCGTCTGAGTACCTGCAGTTCCGCGGGTCGCTGGCCAGCGCCTCGGGCTTCCAGTCCGTGCAGTACCGGGCTCTGGAGTTCGCCCTGGGAAACAAGAACGCCCGGATGCTGAAGGTCTTCGAGGCCGAGCCGGAGAACCACCGGATGCTGGAGGAGGAGCTGAACCGGCCCAGCCTCTACGACGAGTTCCTCCGTCACCTCGCGCGGCAGGGGTGGCAGGTGCCGGAGGACATCCTCACCCGGGACGTCACCGTCGCCCACGTCCACGACGACCGGCTGGTGGATCTGTTCGAGACCGTCTACCGGGACGAACACGCCCATTGGTCGGTCTACGAGGCCTGCGAGGAGCTGGTCGACCTGGAGGACAACTTCCAGTTCTGGCGGTTCCGTCATCTGCGCACCGTGACCCGCACCATCGGCCGCAAGACCGGCACCGGGGGCTCCAGCGGCGTCGACTTCCTCCGGCGCGCCCTGGACCTCACCTTCTTCCCGGAGCTCTACGACGTCCGGACCCGCCTGGGATGAGCCGAGGGGTCTGGGAGGTTCCGGCGCCTCAGCTGCGCGCGGCACGGCTCTGCGGTGCCGCCGGTGCCGAGGGCGGGGAGGGCGGCGAGGACGGCGAGGACGTCACCGTCGTCGCCCCGCTGACCGATGCCCACGTGCACCTGGAGCTGGCCGACCTGCCGGCTGCGGGCTCCGGCACCCTGGCCCGGGTGCTCGACCTGGGCGGGGACCCGCGCCGGCTCGCAGCCAGGGCCCGGACGGCCGAGCAGTCCGGGGCCGCCACCGAGATCCGCTGGGCCGGGGCGTTCCTCACCGCCCCGGGCGGCTACCCCACCGACCGCGGCTGGGTGCCGGCAGGCTCCACCCGTGAGATCCGCACCCCGGCGGAGGCCGCCGCGGCGGTGGCCGAGCAGCTGTCCGGCGGGGCCTGCCTCATCAAGGTCGCCCTGCACGCCGACGCCGGCCCTGTGCTCGACGATCCGACCCTGAGCGCCGTGGTGGACTCGGCCCGGGGCTGCGGGGTGCCGGTGGTCGCCCACGTCGAGGGGCCGGGGCAGGCGGCCCGCGCCGCGGCGTCCGGGGTGCGGGTACTCGCCCACACCCCGTGGACCGAGCGGCTGGACGACGATCTGTTGGCCCACACCGCCGAGCGCATGGTGTGGATCAGCACCCTGGACATGCATCGCCGCGACGGCGACACGCAGGCCTGGGAGACCGCGACGGAGAACCTGCGGGGCTTCCTCTCCCGCGGCGGACGCGCGGTCTACGGCACCGACCTGGGCAACGGGCTCAGCACTCCGGAGCTCCATGCTCCTGAGGTCGAGGCCTTGGTGTCGGTGGGTCGCCGAGCCGGGCTCGACGACGCCGACCTGCTGGCCGCGTTCACCGGCGCCCCGCTGCTGCCCGACCACGCCGGCACCGTGAGCGTGCTGCCCGCCGAGGTCCGCACCGCGGGCGAGGCGCTCGCCGCACTGTCCCAGTCCCGACCCGTCCGACGTACTGCTCTGAAGGAGCCGCCCCGATGACCGCTGACACCACACCCGACCCCGCCTTAGATCCCGGAACCCCTGAGGCTCTGCGGCGGGAGGCCGACGCCCTGGACCGCGCCGACCCCCTGGCCGCCTACGTGTCCTCGTTCGTCGCCGACGAGTCGGTGGTCTCCTACCTGGACGGCAACTCCCTGGGACGCCCGACCGCGGACTTCGCCGCTCGGGTCACCCGCTTCGTGACCCAGGAGTGGGGCGGGCGGCTGATCCGCGGCTGGGACGAGGCATGGATGGCCGAGCCGTACCGCCTGGGGGACCGGATCGGCCGGGTCACCCTCGGTGCCGCCGAGGGCCAGGTCGTCGTCGGGGACTCCACTACGGTGCTGCTCTATAAGACCCTGCGCGCCGCGGTGGCCGCCCGCCCCGGCCGCACCGAGATCGTCGTCGACGACGACAACTTCCCGACCGACCGGTTCATCGCCGAGGGCATCGCCGCCGAGACCGGGCTGCGCATCCGCTGGATCCACGCCGACCCCGCCACCGGGGTGACACCTGACCAGGTGGCCGAGGCGGTCGGTGAGGACACCGCGGCGGTGGTGCTGAGCCATGTGGCCTACCGCTCCGGGTACGTCCTCGACGTCCCCGCCGTAGTGGAGACGATCCGCGACGCCGGGGCGCTGCTGGTGCTGGACCTGTGCCACAGCGCCGGAGTGATCCCCACCCACCTGGACGCCTGGGGTGTGGACTTGGCGGTGGGGTGCACCTATAAGTACCTCAACGGCGGACCCGGGTCCCCGGCGTTCTGCTACGTCGCCACCCGCCACCAAGGGAGCCTTCGTCAGCCCATCCAGGGGTGGATGGGCGCCGCCGACGTATTCGCCATGGAGCCCAGCTACCGGCCGGCCGAGGGGATCGGGGGCTTCGTCTCCGGGACCCCGCCGATCCTGGGGATGCTGGCGATCTCATCGATGCTCGACCTCGTCGAGGATGCCGGGATCGAGGCCGTGGCGGAGAAGTCCCGCCGGCTCACCGACTTCGCCGAGCGCGCCCTGCGGGTCCATGTGCTGCCGCGCGGGGCCCTGCTGATCTCCCCGCCGGCGGGACCCCGACGGGGCAGCCACCTCACGGTCTCCCATCCGAGCTTCGAGGAGGTCACCGCCCGCCTGTGGCAGCGCGGGGTCATCCCCGACTTCCGATCCCCCGACGGCATCCGACTGGGACTCTCGCCGTTGAGCACCAGCTTCGCCGAGGTGGAGGTCGGAGTGCGGGCCCTGGGTGAGGAGATGGACGCCGTCGCTGCGTCGGTCTCCGCTGACACGGGCGACGGGGCGCAGGAGCCCCGGTGACCGGTCCCGTCGACGATGTCGGTGCCCGGACCGGGGGCAGCGCCTCACTGGTGCTCACCGTCGTCGGGCTCTATCTGCGGCGGGTCGGAGGGTGGATGTCGACGTCGTCGTTGGTCCGGCTGGCCGAGGAGGTCGGCTCCCCGGCGCCGCGCACCCGCTCGGCGATCACGCGCCTGAAACGACGCGGGGTGCTGGTCTCCGAACGCCGGAACGGGTCCGCCGGCTACGGGTTCGATCCCGCCGCGGACGCGATGTTCCAGCGCGGGGACCGACGGATCTTCGGCCCGCGCACCATGGACGCCGACGAACCCTGGTGTCTGATCTCGTACACGGTGGGGGAGGACCAGCGCGGCCTCCGGCACCAGCTGCGCCGGGCGCTGCACGGGATCGGCTGCGGGGCGGTGGCCCACGGCCTCTGGATCTGCCCGGACCACCTCAGCGGCGAGGTCGAGGGGATCCTGGAGGATCTGGGGCTGCGCAGACGGGCCACCCTGTTCCAGGTGGACGAGCTGCGCACCCCGGGTCCCGCGGCGGAGTCGATCGCCCGATGGTGGGACCTCGAAGAGCTCGGTGCGCTGCACCGGCGCTTCCAGGAGGCGGTCGCCGACCTGCTCCCCGCCGAGCACGCACCCGACGGGAGAGCCGACGACGGGAGAGCCTACGACGTCGAGGCGTTCCGCCGCTACATCCTGGGGATGGACGCCTGGCGAGACATCCCCTACCTGGATCCGGGCCTGCCCGAGCACCTGCTGCCCGCTGACTGGCCGGGCGCCCGCTCGGTGGAGCTGTTCCACCGCCTGCAGGGCGAGCTCGCCGACAGGTCCCTCCGTCACGTGCTTCAGGTCGTCGAGACACTCCGCTGACGACGCTCCTTCTCGCTGTTCCCATCCGATCCGTCGACGGCTCCGAACACAGGGCAGATCGCCCGGGCGGAGAAGACGTCCGAGCGGCGCGGCACACCGGCCGCACCACGCGAGAAGGAGACGACGAGATGAACACCATGAGGAACTCCAGGACCTACGGACTCTTCAGCATCGGCGCGGTCGCGCTGCTCGGACTCACCGCATGCGGCGGCGACGGCGGAGGAGACGACGACGCGGACCAGGCCGAGGATCAGGCCGCTGAGGAGACGACAGAAGAGGAGGCCACCGAGGAGCAGACCGACGAGGACGCCGACGAGTCCGCGGAGGACTCCGAGACGGAGGCCGACGAGGACATGGATCCCGCCTCCGAGCTGGTCGGAGCCGCCTGCGAGGACTACGCCGAGACCGTGCCCGACGGCGACGGCTCGGTGGAGGGCATGGCCCAGGACCCCGTGGCCACGGCCGCCTCCAACAACCCCATGCTGACCACGCTGACCTCTGCGGTCTCCGGTGAGCTGAACCCCGACGTCGACCTCGTCGACACGCTCAACGGCGACGAGTTCACCGTCCTGGCCCCCACCGACGACGCCTTCGCCGAGGTGCCCGAGGAGGACCTGGCGGCGCTGGGCGAGGATGCCGATGCGCTCAGTGAGGTGCTCACCTACCACGTCATCCCCGGACAGCTCGCTCCGGAGGAGATCCCCGGAGAGCATGAGACGGTCAACGGCGAGACCGTCATGGTCAGCGGCGAGGGCGAGGACCTGATGTTCGACGACGAGGCCGGACTGGTGTGCGGCGGTGTGCAGACGGACAATGCGACGGTCTACATGATCGACGCGGTCCTCATGCCCGCCGGCGACGCCGCCGAGGAGTGATCCGCCCGCCGTCGGTCTGAGGCCGTCGGCCGATCATGACCCCGCCCAGGCCGGGGAGACGCCGGACGCGGATTGGCGTTTCCCCGGCCCCATGACATTCTGAGGACCATGCCGGAGACCGAAGACCCCAGCGGAGATCTGCTCCGTCGGATCCGTGGGGGCGACGAATCGGCCTTCGAGGACCTCTACCGCTCCCAGGGGCGCGTACTGCTGGCCTGCATCCTGCGGATCGTGCGGAACCGCTCCCTGGCCGAAGAGGTCCTCCAGGACGTGTTCGCCGAAGTCTGGACCCGGTGTGCGGGCTTCGACCCCGACCGCGGGACCGGCCGAGCCTGGCTTGTCACGCTGAGTCGCCGTCGTGCGGTGGACAGGGTCCGGGCCGTACAGTCCCAGCAGGATCGGGACTTCGCCGAAGGCGTGAAGGAGGTCCACACCGACGGGACCGACGTGCACACCGAGGTCGTGGCCCACATGGAGTCGGTCCGCACGGTCACCGCTCTGCGGGAGCTCCCGGAGGACCAGGCCAGAGCCATCGCGCTCGCGTACTACCAGGACATGTCCCATCGGGAGATCTCGGAGCATCTGCAGGTGCCGCTGGGCACTGTGAAATCGCGGGTCAGAGACGGGATGGCCCGTCTCCGAGCACAGCTGGGGGTGGATGACGATGCATGAGGAACCGGACCAGGCCGGCCGGCCGGACTACGAGTATCTCGCCGCAGGCTGGGTGCTCGGCGGACTCAGCGCGTCCGAGCAGGAGCTCGCTGATCGGCTCGAGGCCGAGGATCCGGCCTTCCGCACCGAAGTCGCCGCCTTCGAGGACACCCTGGGCCTGCTCGGCGGCACCGACGAGCCGGTGGAGCCCAGCCCCGAGACCGAGGCCGCGATCCTCAGCATCCCCGGACGCCTTCCGCAGCAGTCCGAGACCGGGCAGTCCGAGACCGGGGGAGGGCGCGCCCCGGAACCGGCGGCACGGCCGCCTCGGGATCGGGGTCGGATGCTCTTCGCCCTGGCCGCCTCGGTGCTGTTCGTCGTCGCCGCCGTGCTCGGCGGGGTGGCGGTCGTCCAGCACCAGGAACGCAGCCAGCTGGAGGAGGAGCTCACCCTCGCCCAGCAGGAGCAGCGGGACGCCGAACGGCTGCTCGGCGCCCCCGACCTGACCTCCGCCCATGAGGAGTCGGGCGACGGCGGCAGCGTGACCGTCAGCTACTCGGTCGACGAGCAGCTCATCCGAGTCACTCCCCATGACATCCCGTCCCCCGACGAGGGCCAGGAGCTGCAGATGTGGATCATCGACGAGGAGGGGGCCCACGACGCCGGCATGATGGCGGCTGACTCGTCGTCCGTGGTCTCAGGACCTGACTTCTCCCAGGGCTCCGCCTTCGGCGTCACCGTGGAGCCCGCCGGCGGCTCCGTGGAGCCGACCTCGGACCCCATCCTCGTCGCAGAGCTCTGAGCCGGTCGCCGATCCCGGTTCCGAGCGCTGGTCGGATCGGGGACCCATCCGGTAGGGGATCGGCTCCGAACCTCTGACATGAGACCTGCACGATCCGCAGCCCGGCGCATCGGTCGGGGCTTCGCGTCGACGACGCCGTCGGCGCTGTGCGGCGTCCTCGCCGCCGCCCTGCTCCTCGGAACAGCCGACGCCCTGTCCTGGCTCTTCGCCCCCGGCTCCTCCCCGCTCATCGCCCTGGGAGGACTGGTCATCGAACAGACTCCGGCGGCGGTCCAGGACGCCGTCATCGCCACCTTCGGCACGGACAACAAGACGGTCCTGCTCGTGGCCATGGGTGTGGGCGGTGCTCTGCTCGCCGGGCTCATCGGGGTCCTCGGTCGTCGCCGTCGTCGGACTTCGGCCCTGTGTGTGGCCGCCGTCGGAGTCGGACTGGTCCTCATCGTGGCCATGCGACCCGACACTGGCCTGGCCGATGTCGTGCCCACGCTGGTCGGCACCGTCCTCGGCGCCGCCGCGCTGCCGATGCTGCTCAGCGCGTGGTTCCGCCCCTCACAAGAGAGCCCCCAGCACCGACGGCCCGACGAGCCCCAGGACGGGCCGGCGGAGGGAATCCGTTCCCGCCGCCGCTTCCTCGGTCTGGCCGGGGCGGCTGCGGCTGTCTCGGTGGGGACCCTGGCCTTCGGGCGGTCTGTGGCCTCGGTGACCCGAGACGCCGCAGAGGCGGCCGCCGACCTCATCCTGCCGCGACCGGTGCGCGCGGCGCTCGAGATCCCCGCCGGGGCCTCCGTCGAGGTCGACGGCGTGGAACCTTTCATCACCCCCAACGACTCGTTCTACCGGATCGACACCGCCCTGGCGGTGCCCGAGCTGGAGCCGGAGGACTGGAGTCTGCGGATCCACGGGATGGTCGAGCAGGAGGTGACCCTCGATATGGACGAGCTGCTCGCTCTGCCGCATGAGGAGCACCACATCACCCTGACCTGCGTCTCCAATCCCGTCGGTGGGGACCTGCTGGGCACCGCCACCTGGCTCGGGCACCCTGTCCGGGAGCTGCTGGCCCGGGCGGGACCGCTCGACGAGGCGGACATGGTGCTCTCCACCTCCATCGACGGCTTCACCGCCTCCACCCCGCTGGAGGCCCTCACCGATGAGCGGGACTCGCTGCTCGCCGTGGGCATGAACGGCGAACCTCTGCCCCGTCAGCACGGGTACCCGGCCCGACTCGTCGTTCCCGGTCTCTACGGCTACGTCTCCGCGACCAAATGGGTGGTGGACCTGGAGGTGACCCGCTTCGACCGGGCCGAGGCCTACTGGACCGAACGCGGATGGGATGCGGAGGCCCCCGTCCTGGTGTCCTCGCGGATCGACGTACCGAGGTCCCTGGACGCCGTGGTGAGCGATGCGGTCGTCATCGCCGGCAGCGCCTGGGCCCAGTACGACGGGGTGGCTGAGGTCGAAGTGGACATCGACGGCGACGGGTGGCGGGCCGCGGACCTCGCCGAGGAGGTCACCGCCGACACTTGGCGGCAGTGGCGGCTCGACGTCGAGGGCTTGGCGCCGGGCCGACACTCGGCGACCGTCCGGGCGATCACGCACTCCGGCGCCGTCCAGAGCGGCGACCGCCGGGACCCCATTCCGAACGCGGCCACCGGGCACCACAGAATCGAGTTCCGCGTGGAGTGACCGACAGGGCCGTGCCTGCACGGGTACCGGGTGCAGGCGGCTCGGGCGAGGAGCGGGCCGGTATACGGTGGACGGGTGACGACGATGCCGAGGGATCCCCGGTCCGGAAGGCGGTGCCGGTGACTCGGGGCGGCGGACCGCAGGCGGGCCCGGGACTGCTGGTCGTGCTCGTCGGCGCGATCGGCATCGGTCCGGTGCTGACCTACGGGCTCAGCGCGACCAGCGAACTGGTGATCTCGGATCTGGGCATCACCGCCGCCCAGTTCGGCCTGCTGGCCACCGTCTGCTTCGCCTGCGCGGCCGTGGGCAACGCGACCTTGGGGCGGCTGGCGGACCGGGCCTCGGACATGGCGCTGATGTGCACGATCTTCCTCCTCGCGGCCGCCGCACTCGGGCTGGCCGGGGTGCCCGGCGGGTACGTCCTGCTGGTGATCGCCTTCGGGCTCTCCGGTGTGGCCCAGTCCTTCACCAACGGGGTCACCAACAGGATCCTGGTGCAACGGGTGACCGCCGCCCGACGCATCCGGTGGGCCGGGATCAAGCAGTCGGGGGTCCAGGCCAGCCAGCTGGTGGCCAGCCTGAGCTTCCCGGTGCTGGCGGTGTGGGTCGGGTGGCGCGGGGCCTCGCTGGTCAGCATCCTGCTCGCCGCGGCGCTGCTGGTGTTGACCTGGCGGGTGCTGCGCGCGACGCCGGTGGTCGTCGACGCCTGTGAGGACGCGGACTCGGGTCCGGCTCCGGGCGACGCCGGCGACGCGCATGGCCGTTCTGCTGAGACGACGCCGGCCCCCTCCGGGCACGGGTCCATGGTGTGGGCGCTGGCGGGCCTGGGCTTCCTCACCGGGGTCGGTGTGCAGGCCACCAACGTGTACGTGCCGCTGTTCGCCGTCCGGGAGCTGGGGTTCAGCCTGGTGTTGGGCGGTGCGACGGCGGCGGTGGCCGGGGCGATCGGGGTGACCGCGCGCATCGGCTGGGCGCATGTGATGTCTCGGGGCGTGCCCGCGGGGACCTTGTTGGTGGCGCTGGCGGGTACGGCGCTGACCGGGGCGGGGGCGTTCTTCGCCGCCGGGGCGACCGGGTGGTCTCCGCTGCTATGGCTGGCGGTCGCTCTGCACGGGGCCTCGGCGCTGGGGGTCTCGGTGGTGCTGATGGGCACCCTGCTGCGCAGCATCCCGGCCGAGTCCATGGCCTCGTCCTCGGGGGTGGTAACCGCCGGGATGTTCGGCGGGTTCACCCTGGGTCCGGTGATGATGGGGCTGCTGATCTCCGGTCCGGGCGGGTTCCAGCTGGGCTGGGTCGCCGTCGGCGGGATCTACATGGTCTGCGCGGTGCTGGGTCTGGCGCTGCGTCGTCGCACCCGATCCTGAATCACGGGCTTTGTGAGATATCCCGCAGGATGTTGCGCGGGATCGCTCACAAGCCCAGTGACACTCGATTAGCATCAGGCGGGTGACGCTGCTCTCCCTGATCCTGTTCGTCTTCGCCACGGCGGGGACCCCGGGGCCGAACAACACCATCGCCATGGCCTCGGGTGCGACGTTCGGGCTGCGGCGGTCCTGGCGCCTCATCGCCGGGGTCAACGTCGGCTTCCCGACGATGATCGTGCTCGTCGGAGTGGGTCTGGGGCAGGTTCTCGAGCGCTGGCCGGTGATCCTCGACGTGCTGCGGCCCATCGGCATCCTCTACCTGCTCTACCTGGCGTGGCGGATCGCGACAGGTCCCACGGACCTCGCCGCCCAGCGCCGGGGGAGTCCGCCGGGGTTCGTGCAGATGTTTCTGTTCCAGTTCGTGAACCCTAAGGCGTGGACCATGGTGGTCGGGGTGCTGGCCGCCTACACCGGGTTCTGGGAGTCGTTCGTCGCCGAGGTGCTGGTGATCGCCCTGGTGTACGCGGTCTTCGGTACGCCCTGCACCACGGCGTGGGCACTGTTGGGGGTCGGCGTGGGGCGTGTGCTCTCTCAGCCGGCCCATCTGCGGGTGTTCAACCTGGTGATGGCGGGCCTGCTGGTGGTCTCGCTGATCCCGGCGATCATGCAGACCGTGGACTGGGCCCTGCCCCTGCTGCGCTGAGGTGGGAGAGACTGGAGGCGGCCGACGACGACGCGGCGCAGCCTGCCAGGCTCTCCGCGGGGAGGAGGAACCATGGACGAGGAGATTCCGCAGACCACGAACCTGATCACCCTGGGGGAGGAGCTGCTCGATCAGGCGCAGGATTCGCGGCACGGCCGGGCGGCGCGTTCGGTGCGCGGAGGTGATGCGGCGATGCGTCAGACGCTGATGGCGCTGACCGCCGACACCGAGCTGGCCGAGCACGAGGCCCCGGAGGACGCGATCCTCTACGTGCTGATGGGGGACCTGCGGGTGATCACCTCCGACCACGAGTGGGAGCTGAGCGCCGGCGACGTCGTCCCGATCCCGCAGGCCCGCCACGCGGTGCAGGCCGACACCGACGTCGTCTTCCTCCTCACCGTCCTGCACCGCTGAGGGTTGTCTCCCCCGGCCGGCGGGGCACAATGGTGTCTGTGACCACTCTGTATCTCGCCGCGGATGAGACCGCGGATACGCTGCTCGCCGAAGATCCCTTCGCCCTGCTCACCGGCATGCTCCTGGACCAGCAGGTGACCATGGAGTCCGCGTTCGCCGGCCCGGCCAAGCTCGCCGCACGGCTGGATGAGTTCACCCCGCAGGCGGTGGCCGGGATGGATCCCGAGGCGTTGACGGAGGCGTTCCGCGAGAAGCCGGCGGTCCACCGGTTCCCCGGGTCGATGGCCGGCCGCGTCCAGGACCTGGCGCGGACGGTGACCGAGGACTACGACGGCGACGCCGCCGGCATCTGGACCCACGGCGAGCCCGACGGCCCGGAGGTGCTGCGCCGGCTGAAGGCGCTGCCCGGGTTCGGGGAGCAGAAGGCGCGGATCTTCCTGGCGCTGCTGGGCAAGCAGTGCGGGGTCGACGTCGACGGGTGGCGTGAGGCCGCCGGCGAATACGGCCGGGACGGGGCGATGATCTCCGCGGCCGACGTCGTCGACGCGGCCACGCTGGCCGAGGTGCGGGAGAACAAGAAGGCCCGCAAGGCGGCGGCGAAGAAGAAGTGACCGGTGCCCTGGCCGTCTGATCACTTCTAGACCGGGGGCAGTCTCCTGATGAGGTCGTGCAGCGTCTGCGCGGCCTCCTCCAGTGCGCTCAGGAACCGGTCCGGGCGGTCGGCCTGGTCGGCGAGGTGGCTGACGGTGAACTCGAAGCGGTCGGGGTGCTGGGTGTAGGCGATGCCGAAGCCTTGGGGCACGGTGGGGGCGAAAGTGTAGCGCACGATCTGATCCGCGGTGCCCAGAGAGGTGGTGGAGAGCAGGTCGGTACGCACGTCAGCGACGGCGGGGCTGTCGAAGAGCGGGTGCCAGGTGCCGTGCCGCCGGGCGATCATCTCGAGCCCGGCCAGGTGGCGGTCGAACCCGTGACCCTTCTTGCAGGCTTTGACCCAGTCCCGGTGGGCGTCGAGGGCGGCGACCAGTGCGGCGGACAGGGCGGCGGTGTCCTCGGGGTGCGGGTCGGCGATCAGTGCCCGGGCGAAGGCCACGGCTTCGGGGGTGACCGGGCGCAGGCATTCGGTGCGGCCGGCGCGGAACTGGCGCATGTCCACGGATTCGTAGACGCTGCGGACTCGGCCGTAGGTGATCAGCTGGGCGATGGTCATGATGAGCTGCTGGAGCCCGTCGGTGCTCATCCGGAAGGGGAGGTACTCGTCGCGGACGCGGGGGAGGTCCAGCACGTCGACGCGCAGCTCGGCGGCTGAGGCCATGTAGTCCTCGAGACCCTCATCGATGGCGCGTCGCTGGTCGTCGGTGAGCCGCCAGGTCAGTTCCTGGGGTGGAGTGGGTGCTGTCTGCAGTGGGCCGTGGTCGGCGGGGGTGATCTCCTGCATGCGGCGCACCGCCTCGATGAGGGTGCCGCCGTCGACCACGGAATGCTCGGCGCTGACGTGGACGTCTCCACCCTGGGGATCGAACTGGTAGCTCAGCGGCTTGTGCACCCAGATGCGGCCCGGCTCGGTGAGGAAGGTGCGCAGCTGTTCGGCGGCGTCGTCCTCGGGGCCGGAGTGCAGGGTCACGGTGAACAGGAGGTTCTGCAGTCGGCGGTAGGTTGCGGCGTTGTGGTCGTCGGTGAGCATGTCGTCGAGCAGCGGGGCGAGGCGGGCGCCGCCGAGGACCGAGGGTGCGGCGAATCCCGGCTCGCTCGGCTCGGTCTCGGAACCCATGATCGGTGCCAGCGATTCAGCGAGCTCGGTGGTGCCGTGGGGCCGGCCGTAGTCGTCGCTGATGGTGAGGGTGAACAGTCGGCCGTCGCGCAGGATGCCGATCTCCCGGTTCGCCGCTTCTTGGTCGCCGGTCTCGACGGTGTCGACGTCGTGCTGCGGGTGCCGGGTCCCACCGGCGAGGCACCGCCACATCTCCATGGTCAGGGCGTTGCCGCGCGGGTCGACTTCGGTCTCGGTCTCGCCGCGGGCTTCAGTGAGGTGCACGGCGGCGATCCGGTGGATGGTCTCCGCGGTGCGGGCGGCGGGGTCCCCAGTGTCCTGGGCGGTGAGGGCGAGTGCGAAGACGGCGTTGCTGCTCAGGGTCAGCGGGTCTCGGACGGCCATGTACTGGCGGTCCCATTCTCGGGTGAGCCAGCTGCGCCCGGCGGCGTATTCGTGGTCGGCGAACTCCTCGAGCTCCTGCTGCAGCGCCTGGCCGACGCCGCGGCGGAAGTCTGCGACCGTCTGCTCCGCCTCGGCGAGCTCTTCGGGGGCGGCCAGGGCGGAGTACGTGCGCAGCAGCCGGCTGAGCGATTCGTCCAGCGGCGGGACGGGCAGCGGGGGCAGGGACATCGGCGGGTCCTCTCCATACCGTCGTCGTCGGGCTGAGGCCATTCTGACCTACGACGCCGGGGTCTGACAGCAGGTGCGGAGAGGCGCCTCAGTCGATCGCGTGGTCGGCGAGGTCTTCGAGGGCGTCGGCGACGGGTGCGCCGAACATCTCCGGGTCGTTGTGGTCGACTCCTTCGAGCACGACCTCCTCGCGCAGGTTCCCGGTCTCTTCGGCGACCTCGGCGCTGAGGGCGGAGGGGACGACTCTGTCGACGCTGCCGTACAGCACGGTGATGGGCACCGAGGAGCCACTCAGGTACTCGGTGACGGGGAACCGGTCGCGCAGCAGGGTGCCCACCGGCAGGAAGCCGTAGTGCTCGCGGGCGACTTCGACGAAGTCCGGGAACGGTGAACGCAGCAGGGCCCCGGCCGGCGGATGCGTGGACTGCAGGCGAGCGACGACGCCGGTGCCGATGGACTCACCGAAGTACAGGGTGCGCTCCGGCGGGAACCCCTCGTCCTCCAGGGCTTCGGCCGCGGCGACGGCGTCGCGGGCGAGTCCTTCTTCTGTGGGACTTCCCGGGTTGCCCCCGTAGCCGCGGTAGTCCATCAGGAGCACCGTGAACCCTCGGGCGGTCATCTCTTCGGCGATGCCGATGCGGGATTCCCGGTTGGCCGCATTCCCCGGGGCGTAGAGCACCGCAGTGTCTCGGTCGGCCTCTTCGTCGGGCGGGAGGAGCCAGGCTCCGAGCTCGAGGTCGTCCGCGGTGTGCAGCGTCAGATCCCGTCCGCCGTCTGTGACCTGATCAGCGTCGACGACCTCGCTGGTGTCCGGTTGGAACACCATCGAACGCTGCCCGAACCACAAGAGCGCGAGAAGCACGGCGGCAACGCCGACGAGCGCCGCCGGGATGAGGAGCATCGCACGCCAGGTCATTCGTCCATCGTGGCAGAGACACAGATGGACGCTCGGCGGGAAACAAGTTGCAGAGCTCTTTCTGAGTATGACGTGGGTGCCCTGACGGAGCCGACAGGCCGAGCGCGGCGAAATTCGCTCACGCGAGCAACCGTGACTTCCCGAAGACATAGTCGGTGGGGGAGGTTTGCGCCTGTTCCTACTCTCCGCCGAAACCAGTACGCTTGAGCAACTAAGTGACGGGCGCTCATCTCTTAGGCCTGTGGGTGTGATCCAACCGTTGCCGATGTGAGTGATCCAGAGCCGAAGGTGGGCAGAGTATGGAACCGATTTTTGCCGCAGTGGTCATCCTGGCGTTCATCGCACTCGGTGAGCTTGTTTCCATCTGGTCCCGCGCGCGCGTTCCAGGTCTTTTGGTAGCGATGCTGGGGGCGTTCATCTTCGCCCAGTTGGGGATAATCCCGGAGACTGCGGTCGATGACTCGTTGTTGCCCCAGGTCTACACGATCCTTGTGGTCCCGCTCCTCTTCCACATGGGGTCGCTGATTCCTCTGCGGACACTGTTGCAACAATGGCGGGCCGTCGTCATTGCTCTGTCCGGGATTACGTTCGCGCTGGTCACGTTGGCGCTGGTACTCATTCCCCTGTATGGCTTCGACCACTTCGTAGCTGCAGGAGGTCCGTTGACCGGAGGAATCGTCGCGACGGGGCTGACAACAGACGGCCTTGAGGCAGCAGACGTGATGCCGGCACTCGTGGTGCTCCCCGCTCTGATTCTGATGATGCAGTCGCTGCCTGCGATGCCGATCTCCAGCTTTCTCCTGCGGCGATATTCGAAGCACCTGGTCGACTCCGGTGAGCTCCAGAAGTACTCGCAGACTGCCGCCCGCACTTCTTCAGCCGATGACGATGGCCGCAAGCTCATCAACATGCCCAAGTACCTCGTCGACAATCACATCTTCGTGCTATTCCTCGTCCTCATCGGGGCCTCCCTGGCGACGCTGGTCGAAATTCTGACGCAGGCTCCCGCCACGGTGGTTGCGCTACTTCTCGGCATCGTGTCGACAGCCATCGGGTTCACACCCGAAAGATCGCTGGAGCAGGCCAATTCATTCGGGATCGCGATCGTCGGCGTCGTAGCGATCATCATGGCGCCGTTGATGACTGCTTCCCTCCAGGACGTGTTCGCCATGATCGTCCCCATGACGATCATCATTCTGGTCGGCGCGGCAGGAATCATCGTCGGCGGCTTCGTTGCGACGAAGCTTGTCGGCTGGAGACCCACCTTGGGAATGTCCGTCGCGTTGACAGCTATGTACGGCTTCCCCGCCGATTACCTCATCCCACGAGAAGTCGCCCGATCCGTCGGTGAGAGCGAAGAGCAGAGAGACGAGATCTTCAACTCCATGTTGCCGCCCATGTTGGTGGGTGGTTTCACCTCGGTGAGTGCCGGGTCGGTCCTGATCGCCGGGATCCTGGTGTCGTTCCTCTGATGTTCAGTCCGTTCTTTCGGCGACCGTAGGAGTGTGAGAGAGGTATGGATCTCAGCTATGACGTTTCATTGGCCAGGATGCGGGAAGACATCGACCGTCTCGCTGAAATCGGCCAGACAGCCCGTGGAGGCGCGGACCGGCCCAGCTTCTCTGCAGCTGACCGGGAGGTGCGTGGCTGGTTGGCTGAAGTGGCCGCTCGCTTCGGATTCACTCTTCGGACAGACGGAATCGGAAACGTCTTTATCGGGCCGCCCCCTGAGAGCAGGCCTCCAGGTGCACCTGTGTGGACCGGATCCCATCTAGATACGGTGCCGGATGGAGGGCCGTTCGACGGAATTCTGGGATCGGTGGCGGCG
Organism: Nesterenkonia marinintestina; assembly: GCF_025420485.1. Taxonomy (GTDB): domain Bacteria; phylum Actinomycetota; class Actinomycetes; order Actinomycetales; family Micrococcaceae; genus Nesterenkonia; species Nesterenkonia marinintestina. The sequence goes on from NZ_JAOEFD010000020.1 coordinate 19,095, forward strand.
ATCGAGGTCCTGCGAACCATCGCAGAGAATCAAGTGAGTCTCGCGCGTCCGGTTGAAGCGGTGATCTTCGCTGACGAAGAGGGCAACTACCACCACCTCTTGGGGTCACGGGCCCTCGTGGAGGACTTCTCGTGGGACAGGCTGGAAAACTTCCAAGGTCGCGACGGCGACCTGCTGACCGATGCGCTCGAGGGCATGGGCTGGGATCCGCTCCAAGCCACTGACACAGCCGTCGGCGGAGCCGCCGTGGATTCGTTCTTCGAACTGCACATCGAACAAGGTCCCGTCCTTGAGTCTCAAGGGTTCGATATCGGGATCGTCACGTCGATCGTCGGTCTCGGGGCTGCTGAAGTGGTGTTCCTCGGGCGGCAGGATCACGCGGGGACGACGCCGATGCACCAACGAATCGATCCGATGATCGCGACGGGGACATTCCTCTCCCACCTACCTGACATCGCGTCGGCAGTCAGTGACGAGGCTGTGATCACCTCCGGACTCATCGACGTCCAGCCTGGAGGGGCCAACATCGTGCCGCGTAAGGTCACGCTGACAGTGGATTTCCGCGCGAGTCAGGACCGGGAGCTGGAGTTGCTTCAGGAGCACATGATCGCATCCGCGAAGCGCGCCACCAGTGGGACCGAAGTGGTAGCCGACGTTCGGGTCAGCAGCATGACCAGCCCCGTGCAGATGGATGTCGCCTTGCGGGAAGACCTGAACGATCTGGCCGCAGCTCGAGGATACCGGGCGACGTCTATCGCTTCGGGGGCGGGGCACGATTCACAGAACATGGCTCGCCTAGCTCCCACGGCCATGATCTTCGTTCCGAGCATCGGAGGAAGAAGCCATACGCCCGAAGAACTCAGCACCTGGGACGACGTCGAAAAGGGTTCGAACCTCCTCCTCGATGCCGTGCTTCGTCGGGCCCGTTGAGACTGAAGGCTCAGAAGTACAGAGCGAGAGGAAGACATGAACGACCTTCTTATACGAAACTGCAAAATCTTCGATGGCGAGGCTTTCTTGCCTGGACGTGACGTCCGGGTCGAGGGTGGGCTGATTGCGTCGGTCACCAGCACGGTCGAAGCTGGAGATCGTGGGGACACCAAGGAGAACGCTGCGACAGTGGACGGGTCAGGTATGACGCTCACGCCGGGCATCATCGACTGCCACGTTCATATGACCGTGCGAGACGCCGGGTCCCTCAACGCCATGATGGAGCCGTTCTCCCTCCAGTTCTTTCGTGCGACAGACCACTTGCGGAAGACACTGCGCGCTGGGGTCACCACCGTCCGTGACGCCGGTGGCTCCGATGCCGGTGTTAAAGAGGCGCTCAATGAGGGCATCATCGATGGTCCGCGGCTCAAGGCGGCCGTCAGCATCATGAGCCAGACCGGTGGTCATGGAGACGGGCGACTCCCCTCGGGTGCTGAGTCGCCGATGTTGGCTGGACATCCTGGGCGGCCCATCGGGGTGGCCGATGGGGTCGAGGGTGTGACTCGCAAGGCCAGAGAGATATTCCAGGCGGGAGCGGACCACATAAAGATCTGCTCGACGGGAGGCGTCTTATCCCCTGGAGATGACCCTAAGAACAGTCAATTCACCGAGGATGAGATCTGCGCCATCGTGGCTGAAGCCGAAGCTCATGGAAGCTACGTCATGTCTCATGCCCAAGGCAGCAACGGGATCCGAACCGCTCTTCGTGCGGGCGTCCGGTCGATCGAGCATGGCATCTATCTCGACGAGGAGACCATCGAACTTTTCCTGGAGACCGGGGCCTACTTGGTGCCCACTCTTCAGGCACCGATCTCTGTAATTCGTGCTGCGGAGTCCGGTTCGAACTTGCCGCCTGCCGTCGTAGACAAAGCTCGAAACGTCGTCGATGTGCACTTCGACTCGATCTCCAGGGCTCACCGAGCGGGGGTACGCATTGCGATGGGGACGGATGCGGGGGTCGGTCCACACGGAGAGAACCTCGAAGAGCTGGAACTGTTGGAGCAGGTCGGATTGAGCACGTCTGATGCCCTGGAGTGTGCAACATCTGCAGGCTCGGAACTCTTGGGCATAGAGGGTCTAGG
>NZ_JAOEFD010000021.1 GCF_025420485.1 Nesterenkonia marinintestina
TCTAGGACGCGTCAGTGAGGGATCTGTCGCAGATCTCGTCCTGTTCGAGGGCGACTTGGAATCGGCGGGGCTCCGCGGTGTCCGGGATCGAGTCCACAGCGTCATTCAGGCCGGCACGCGAGTGACGTAGTCCCTGGCTTCGCCTTGCAGTCACTCGCGGTTGCCTCGAAAGCACGAGCCCACTCTCGATGTGGCCCGGCGGAGATAGTGAGATGGCCCTAGGTAGCCGGATCGAACCGAGGTCGACCTATGTCTCGTTGAGTACTCGGAATGGGCACGGCATCCGAGTGCTGTGTGGCGCCGGCGGGCCGCTATGCGCCGCCATGCCTGCGGAACGAAACCCCGACACTTCAAACGGTGCGCCTCTCGCACTGTGATGCGACAAAACTCCACCAGATCAGGGGTGCGGTCGAGGCGGCTTCGAAGATCAAGCAGAAGTATCGCCATGTCGCGTATACGCCAATCAAACCCACACTGCCACAAAAAAAGCAACGAGGCCGACGCCCACGTAGCTTCACTCCTGACGAGACCAAGAGCCTCATCGCGGACTACCAGGCCGGAGTGTCGGTCAGGGCCATCAGCGAGAAGTTCGGCTGCTCACGATCCATCATTCAGCGAATTCTCCAGGTGAACGATATCCCACGGCGAACGCCAGACCTGACCGCCGAACAGGTCGAAGCCCTCCGTAAGCGCCGGGCCGAGGGTGCGACCTACGCCCAGCTGGTCAAGGAGTTCCGCGTCAGTAAGCGCACTATCTCGAAGTACACGGCATCGTCCGCGACGACCGGGCAGGAACGCTGATCCAGCAGCTTGCCGTGGAGTTCAATATCCACTGCATGACCGCCCATCACAGCTTGAAGCGACGAGGTGTACAGACTCGGAGTTGAAACCCGCTGCCCAACCAGTAGGAAATCTTCACCGGTTACTTCCTCGGCTACTTCTAAAGTCACGGGCAGTGACCCCTAGATCAGAGGCGAATTCCGCAGCAACATATGCACAACTTACGCCAGATGTGAGACTTCGTAGCCGACTTGGGGCTTGACACTGCACGTGCGCGCCGGGAGAAGCTCTGAAGCGTCCTTCCCGACCACCGCGCAAAGACCCCTGAAGTGGTCCGGGTCTAGCTGGTTCATGAACACAAACACTGAACTGATAGCACTGTAGATCTCGTCGGGATTAATCGTCGTATCCGTCTCTGGCGACTCGCTATGAGAGTATGCATGCGCATAGCGCGTAAGCTGCTGCCGCAAAGCATCCGCATCCCCCCGGTATCCAGAGGAAGCAAGCAGCTCTCCTGCATTGCGCATCGCGGTCGTAAAGTCACCCACCCAGTCAGGCCGTTTGAATGCGAGGAATGACTCCAACAAGCGCCGCATTACATTCGGAAATAGAAGCTGCGCGTCGAGGCGGTGATCAAGACTGTCATTCTGCTCAAGCTTCTCTTTCGCATCCGCGACAGCGATAAATGCATGATGGTAACTCGAACGGATCTTCTTACGAACCTCCTGTGTCTGTGGCCAGGCATTAATAACCGGACGACGACGTGTCCGGCCACCAGCTGTGTCGTGCCGTGCCTTCAGCTCATACAAGCGGGCCGGGTACAGATTTCTCATTGTTCCGTTCTTATGCAGGCTCTGGATTTGGACGTCCCACTGCTTGAACAGGTCGAAGTTATGAGTCAATAGCACGATCTGAGCTGTCTCGTCTTTCATCGCCACAGTCCAGATGTAGGTCGAGATTCCCATAAAGACGTTGCTGTCGAGACTTGACACCGGATCGTCGATCACAACGATCGGAAAACCTTTTGAAGCATCGTGGCAAGCAACGACCTCGAGGAAGTGGATCAGGGCGATTGCACTTCGCTCTCCAACGCTCAGGTTGACCGCAGGCTCGCCGTCACGCGTGACGACGTACTTGCCATCGCGCGCCTGGAAGACGAGTTCACTGCGCCCCAATAATCGCGCGACCTCCCGAGTGAGAACGGCTGCCGATGGAGTGGGGTCGCCATCTACTTTCTCCAGCTTCGCGATCTCTTGGTTGATTTGTGCGATGCGATCACGCGCTTGCTTTGCTCGGTCAGTTTTATCTGTATGCGCTTTTATCTGGGTATCGACTTCCTCCACCTCGGCTCGGAGGTGATGCTGCTCAATGTCGGCCGCAGCGGCCGCAACAAGCTCACTATGCGTTTTGACGCGCTCGTTGTGGGTGGCTATCACGGCCTCAACCGCAGACCCATTGGCCTGCGGAACGTCGTCGACAACTGAGTCAACCGACGCAAGTACGTTCTTTTGCTTATTTTGAACACGTGACACCAACGCGATCATGTATTTCTTCAGCGCTGCAATCTCGCCCTGCCAGGTCACAAGCGCGCTGTCATACCGCTCGCGCAGGTCCTCGAACAGGAGGCCGCGATCAGGCAATGTTAGAAGAGCCGCTTCGGCCTCCTCTGCAAGAGTGGTGAGCGTCTGGTGAAGCTGCTCTAGCTTCTGTTGGAGATCTGCAACTTCGTCCGAGAAATGACGCTCGATGTCGCGAAGACGGCCGTCCGGAAGGCGCTGGCCACAGAAGACGCAATCCTCAGCGTGTGCGTGCAGGCCTTGGCCTTCCTGCACCCAGGCAGAGGCACTCGGGTTAGACTTCAGGGTGTCAAGCACGATCGTAACGGGAGTCTTGCCAAGGAGACTCTCGGCACGATCCCTAAGGTCATGGGCCGCCTTTACGGAGAGCGACACCTCCGCAATCACCTCGCGGTTATCGCTGACAACTAAGGCCTTCTTCGATGCAAGAGCAGCATCCGCTAGCGCGGTCCATTCCGATTGAGACCCGGCGTATCTACCTTTGACTACACGGGCGTTATACGCGCCGCGACTTCGATAAGCCTCAACTCGTGAGAGGTCGCCAACCACGGCCTTCGATACCCGCTCGTACGCCTTCGTGGCGGACGCATCAGCCTTCTTTGCGGCCGTCTCGGCCTCCTCTGCCTCTCTAGTCTTTTCCGTGAGTTCCCGTTTGAGCTCCGAGATCTTGTCCTCCGCATCCGCGGCACGTTCGCCCAGCGTCAGAACAGCATCGAGGCTGGGCGCGCCTCCGTGAAAGCGGTGACTCCTCTCCACATACTTATCGCCGAAGACGTATAGGCGATCGAACACCGCGTCATCCTGCTGGTTAGTGACGCGCCTCTGCCTGTCCTCATCTTCGACTGCGATAGATATGGTTTGGAATCCATCAGGCTCCGACCGTGCCGCATCGAGGGCACGCGACAACGATGACTTTCCGGAGCCATTTGGCCCGTAGAACAGATTGAGGCGTTCGAATTCAGGCAGGCTAGTCTCCCAGCGGTATCCGTCCCAGATGCCATGCCCGTGTATCTGTTCGATTCGTCGAAGCATCAGTGCAGCCACTCCTCCTCAGCTAGCGGGGCTCCATTCAGCTCATCCCGTCGCATCCGCCAGTCAGGGAGATGCTGGTCCATGAGCTTGGTGAACGCGTCACCGTGATTACGCTCGAAGTAGTGCATCATCTCGTGCACCACGATGTACTCCAGGCAGTTCGGGTGCTTCTTCGCGAGCTCAACGTTGAACCACAGGTGGTGGGTCTCGCGATTGCACGATCCCCACTTTGTCTTCATCTTGCGGATCGTCCATTTTGGAACCGTTACGCTGAGCTCTGACTCCCATTTGGAGATCAACAGAGGTAGCTCGGATCGCAACTGCTCGCGGTACCAACGGTCTAGGTGGCCGCGGCGCTGCTCAGATGTAGTCTCAGGCGCCATGTAAAGCACAATCCGGTCACCATCAAGTTCGACATGCGCTCGACCAGGTCCTTCGGCTACCTTTAGCCGCTTTCTCATACCCCACACGTAGTGGGTCTCGCCGGTCACCATCTCACGGGTTGTCTGCCGTTCTGCGTTTCTCAGCTCTTTGCGTTGACGACGGATCCAGGGCAGTCGCTGCACGACGGCAAGCCGAATCTGATCATCATCAAGTCGGGTTGGTGCAGCGACGCGAACCCGACCAGCGGGCGGATAGACGCCGATGTGCACGTGCTTGATGTCCTTGTAGACGACGTCGATGTCGATGCCGCGGACGGTGAGGTAGGCGTTAGCTGTACTCATCGTGCCTCTTCACTAAATCGAACAGCGCATCCGCGCGAGGATCGCCCTCCGGGAACTTGCGGGCTATCGCGCGCTTGACTTGCTTGCGTTTGAGCGCGTTGTCCTTCCAGCCATGCTGCTTGTTATTGCGCACGGCAGACTCCACCTCGTGCGCCAGGTCAGCGTCTCCGTCTAGCGAGTCAACGATTGCGCGCTGCCCGTCGGTCTTCACCCATGACGGGTAGGTCTTGCCGGTGTCCTTGTTGCCAGCCTGCTGGGCAATGTCGAGGATCTTCGCCAGGTACTCCTCGTACTCGAGTGCCTGTTGGCGTCGCTTTTCAAGCACGGCGTCGAGGAGCTCGCTCATACGGTCGAAAAACTTCGGGTTGGTCCCGTGTTCATCGATGATGAGCTTGCGCGTGTTGTTGACGATGGTCTCGGCTACGGCCTCCTTGTTCTTCTTGATGCCCAGCGGCAGCTTGTCGATCGCGCCCGCGCCCAGCTTCACGATTAGGTCGATAAGGGCGTCATTCTCAAAGTTCGAGACAACCTCAGACGCGCCGGCCTTGATGTACGTGTCCAGCAGGAAGCGCATGTCTGCTTCGTAAGCCTTGAAGTCGACGTCCTCGCCCGCTGCGAGCTTCACTTCTGCGCGCACGTCGCTGTAGTGAGCAATCTCAGCCTTGATCTTTTCGACGTCGGCTGGGCTGTAGCCCGCGGCGTTCATGTCGTTGGCGATGTTCGCGAACGCCCGTGTGGCTCCGGCAACCGCCTTGTAGAGTTCGACGCGCTTCGGTTCGTTGTCCTTGATCTGCTGTGAATTTCCGGCCTCGCGAGCAACGAAGTACGCACGATACTGATCAGTGCCCTTCGGCGGCAGTACTGGTTCACAGAGCGCACGAATCCGCTCAAGGGCGTCCTCGAGATCCTCGCGCGCCTTGTCGATGCGGTCAGAGAGCAGACCTTCGATGTCCTGCTTGTCGTACCCTTCGAACGCGCCGGTCGTGTAGTCGTCGATGGCCTTTTCGAGCGACTTGAAGAGGTCTCGGTAATCGACGATGTAGCCATAGTCCTTGTCGTCTCCATCAAGGCGGTTGACGCGGCAGATGGCCTGGAACAGGCCATGGTCCTGCATCTTCTTGTCGATGTAGAGATAGGTAGCACTCGGCGCGTCAAAGCCGGTCAGCAGCTTGTCCACCACGATAAGCAGGCGCATCTGGCCGGGCTCATCGATAAACTGCTTCTTGACCGCCGCCTCGAACTCCTCGACGCGGCCCATCGCCTCGTCTTCGGACGTCTCGAAATAGTCCGCAAGCATGCGTCGGTAGGTGTTGTAGCGGGCCATCTTCTCGGTCAACCCAGCCCCGGAGTCCTCCTTGGAGATCTCACTGGCACTCGGTTCGTAGCTGGTGACGATTGCGCACTTACCCTTGAACCCGGCAGCCTCGAAGAGGTCATAGAAAGTGCAGGCCTGACTGATGCTGGATCCGACGAGCATCGCGTTGCCGCGGCCATCCATAAGCCTCGGGCGTGTGTCCATGTCGAACAGGATGTCTGCCACGATCTGCGAGGCCCGCGACCTGCTCGAGACGACCTTCTGCATGGTGCCCCAGCGCTTCTTCAGCTCAGCGCGACTGAGGTCGGTCATGCCCTTGGTCTTAGCTTCGAACCATTTGTCGACGTGCTGCGGTGACGTCATCTCCTGGTCAATGTCGCGCGCCTCGTATCGCAGATCCAGCACGACGCCATCCTCGACCGCCTCGTTGAACTTGTAGGTGTGGATGAACGAGCCGAAGGTCTCGATGCTTGTGGCTTTATCCTGCTTGAGCAGCGGCGTACCGGTAAAGCCGATAAACATCGCCTCGGGCAGGAGCTTCTTCATCGCATCGTGCATTTTGCCCGACTGCGTGCGATGAGCCTCATCGACGAAGACGAAGATATTGCCTTTGGCCTTGAAGTCAGCAGGGAGCGCAGCGTTGAGCTGCTTGATGTAGTCGTCCGTGTCCTCCGCGGTCTCATCGTCGCTGCCACGGAACTTATGGACAAGCGAGCCGATCAGCCACTGTTCGGACTTGTTGAGTGTGGCGATCAAATCGGCGCCGCTCTTGGTGCGATAGAGCGACTCGCTGACACCGTTGAAGACCTTCTCGATCTGGTCGTCTAGTTCGGTGCGGTCGGTAATGAGGAGAACGCGCGCATCCGGCTGGTTCTCGCGGATCCATTTGGCAAGCCACACCATCGTGAGACTTTTGCCGGATCCTTGGGTGTGCCAGATGATGCCGCCCTCGCGCTTGGCGATGCGCTCCTGTGCAGCCTTGATACCGAAGTATTGGTTGTGACGCGGTCCCTTCTTGGTGCCCTGATCGAAGACGATGAAGTCGTGGATCAGCTCGAGGAACCGGCTCTTCGTGCACATCTGCAGCAGCGCACGACCGAGCGGGGACTGGACGTCGGAATCTTCCTTCCACTCCAGCCAGTACTTCTCAGGTGTGCCGATCACGCCGTAGCGAAGCCCCTCCGCATCGTTGCCAGCGAAGAGGAACTGCGTCGGAGCGAAAAACGGCCGGATAAAGTCCTTGCTCTGATTACCGATGTTCTGGCGGATGCCCTCACTGACCGAGACCTTGGAGCGCTTGAGCTCGATGATGCCGAGTGCCAGTCCGTTGACGTAGAGCACAACATCTGGGCGCTTGCTGTGCTGGCCAAACACCGTGACCTCTTCGGCAATTGCGAAGTGGTTCGCGTTGGGATCCGACCAGTTGATGAGATGCACGGTCTCAGATTGCTCGCCGACGGCTGCCTTGACCTTCACGCCGTAGCGCAGCAGCTCATAGACAGCGCGGTTCGCTTCGTAGAGGTTGCGCCCGGCGCCAACTGCCGCCGCCTTGTGCAGACGGTCGAGTGCGCGACTGATGAGCGTCGCGTTGTATCCACGCGCCTGCAGATTCTGGATCAGCAGATCGTCCTCGATGCCGCTGGTGCGGTTGCCGTCGTGCCAATCGCCGAGGTACTCGTAATCCAGCCGCTCCCTGAACAGCTTAACGACGCGACTCTGCGTCTTACGTTCGATCTGGCCAACATTACTCATTGGACTTCTCCTGCGGAGCACCGTGGACCACACGCTGAGCTGATGCACGCTTCAGGTCAAGCAACTTTGCTCGTCGAAGCTCCAGCGCTTCTGTGAGTTCGTCAAACTGAGCGAGCGCCTTCGCGATTGCGATTTGCTCGTCGAGTGGCGGGACTGTGACTTCAATCTTGCTATATTGCGAAATCCAGTGTCGCTTATGGTCCCCGAGCACAAACTCAATGAGCTGCATCCGTTCGAACATAAACCGAACATCTGAAACACCAGGGCGCGCGCGTAGGAGTTTCATTGCAGAAGACTTAGCCTTAAAATCAAAATCAACAAACTGAGTCGCCGTGGTGAAGTCGTCAAATATGATCAATGGATGAGTGGTGCAAATACCATGCGGGTCATTCGTGTACCCAAGGATGAAAGTCTTGCCCGCAGTTAGGACGGGCGTCCGGCCGCTCTCGAGTTGACGCGTTGTCGTCACGAGGTAGCGCCCGGGTTGCTCGTAGCTGAGGAGTGCTGATAGCGGCATCTTCTTCCATGGTTCCGAGAATCCTGGCAGCCGAGCATCGCCAGTAAGAAGCGCAAGATTGCCTGCGACGTCGTTGTTCAACATCGTCAGGCGCTCGTCAAGACTGTCGAGGGTTTCGGCGTATCGCTGTCCCAGTTGGGAAACCCGGGCGATAAGCATGTTGACCTGGGTCTCTACGACCGCCAACGCTCGCCCGGTGAGGTCACCGTGCCACTTATAGTCGAGAACAAGGCTTGCAACGTCGCCCTCAGTGAGGTTGCCATACTTCTTCAGGGTGTCGAGATCGAGCGCAGCCCGCGCTTCCTTGGCTGCCTTCCTCGCCGCGGACGCCGCGTCATAGAGCCTGATCAACTGCTGCAGTGCGTTGATTTCGTCATCCCCGGCGTCCCGCTTGGCTTCTCTGAGTCTCGTGACGGCGAGGCCCTTGTTGATCTTGTCGTCTTCCATAGCCTCGGCGAGTAGCCCGTTTTCGACTGCGTGTTCGTCGACGTACTCCTCGACGAGTCGGGTTGCTTCCTCAGCAGCAGCGCCCAGCTCATCGAGTTCAGCCTGTTCGGACGCGAAGTATCGAGACACGATCAAGGCCGGCGGAACGAGATCCATCTTGTACTTGGTCTTCTTGCGCCCGGTGCCGACCTCAAGATCCGGCGTCTCGTTGAGATTGCGCTCCTTGTCCTCGATCGTTTGACGAGGCTTGGCGGCGCTCACCCAGTCACCTCCCGACGCGAGCTCGGCCATGACCAGGCTGACGTCGTCGTGCATGACGTCATGCCAATAGGTCATGAGCTGCTGGTACGCGTCGTACTCGTTGAGGAGGGGAACCGGCTTGAACCGCTCGAGCAGGTCGTCGCTCAGTGCCGTAATGAGGTCGCCCGGCTTGGTCTCGGCTGTGAGATTCAGGAGCGTGCCGCGATGGGCGGCGAACCACTCGTCAACGATGGCCGTTACCTGTGCCCGGAGGCTGTCGAGCCCGCTGCGGTGAAGCGCGTAGTCCTGCACCTCACTCAGTTCGACCTTGAGGCTGGAGTATCCCTCACGGAGCGGCTCGAAGAGCGCGTCCTTCAATGACGGCAGCGCATCCCAGTACTTCTGAAGCGCCTCGATATCGCGGTTCGGGATGCCGCCGTTGAGGTGCGCGGAGAGATCCTGCAGATCCTCGGGCTCCGAGCTGTCGATGTAGCGCGGGATGTTGAGGTTATAGTCGTTCTTCGGATCGGCAATCTCGCTCATCGGCACCATGCGCGAGTAGCGATCGATCTCGATCTGCTTATTGAACGTATCGACGATGCGGTGAATGTCCTGGTCGCGCAGGCGGTTCTTGGCGCCGTCCTTGATGAATCCCTTACTGGCGTCGACCATGAACACGCCGGTACGGCCAACGGCATTCTCCTTATCGAGCACGACGATGCAGGCAGGGATACCCGTGCCGTAGAAGAGGTTCGCCGGCAGACCGATGACGCCCTTGATGAAACCGTGCTTGAGCAGCTCGCGACGGATATTGCCCTCAGCGTTGCCGCGGAACAGCACGCCGTGCGGAAGGATCACCGCCGCCTTGCCGCCGGACTTCAGAGATGTCAGCGCATGGAGCAGGAAGGCGTAGTCGCCGTTCTTCTCAGGCGGCCTGCCGTACTCGAAGCGCCCGTAATCCTCTCCGAGCCCGTTACTCCACGCCTTGTCGGAGAACGGCGGATTCATAACAACGTAGTCGAAAGTCTTGAGCCTCGTCCCGTTTGTCAGTTGAGGATCGGTGATCGTGTTGCCCTTGTAGATCTCCGCGGTCTCGTTGCCGTGGAGGATCATGTTCATCTTGGACAGCGCCCAGGTAACATTGTCCTTCTCCTGGCCGTAGATCGTCATGCCCCGCGGCGCCTCGGCGGCAGCCTTAAGCAGGAGCGAGCCAGAACCGGAGGCGGCGTCGTAGACAGTTTCGTCCTGGCGGGTCTGGCGGCCGATGCCGACAACCTTCGCCACGACGCGCGACACCTCGGCAGGCGTGTAGAACTGCCCCTTGCTCTTGCCCGACTCCGTAGCGAAGTGCCGCATGAGGTACTCGTAGGCATCGCCAAGCAGGTCGTCACCCTCGGCTCGTGATCCGCTGAAGTCGAGATCGTTGAAAATCGTCACCAGTTTGGAGAGGCGATCCTGCATCTCCTTCCCGCTGCCGAGCTTCTCCGGCTCGTTGAAGTCGGCCTGGTCGATGACGTTTCGCAGATCGTTAGCTTCGGCGAGCTTGCCGATGATCTTGTTGAACCGGTCGCCGATCTCCTTGTCGCCCTTTGCGGCAAACATGTCGTCGAAGGAGCCGCCCTCGGGTACCTCTATGAGGCTGTCCGGATCAGACTTCGCCTTATCCGTCACATACTTCATGAAGAGCAGCGTCAGAACGTAGTCTTTGTACTGGCTGGCATCCATGCCGCCACGGAGTTGGTCCGCGCTGGCCCACAGCGAGCTGTAGAGGTCCGACTTCTTGAGCGCCACCGTCACGCCACCACCTTCGAGTGGCTGTATAGTGCCAAGATTGATCGCTGATTCATGTTGTTCTCCCTCACCCGCAGGTGTGTTAAGTGATTCGTGATCCAGACTACCGGCGACCTCGGACATGCAGTTGCGCACCGCACCGATCTGACCAGGAGTTGGATCCTCGCAGAGCAGGAGCTGACGAGCTCAGAACCGCTACTTGCGAAGTATTCTTATTATCGCACATCAAGTCTTCGCTGAGAAGACTGCGGGCGGCGTCGTTGGTGTCGCGGTCCAATGACAGGAGCCGCGTCCGACCCGCAGATTAGGCTACTCAGAGATATCGCGACCACGACCGAGGGAGCTCTAGATGGGTCGAGCATCGAACGCCAAGAAGCGCCGGAGGGAACGCCCGGCTCTCGTGGAGAAGCTGAAGACACAGCTCAGATTCCTCGAGCGATCTGCGGAGTCATACGACCAGGGCTTTAAAGATGAAGCCCTCCGGCTCGCCACGATTGTTCGCGTCCTGGTTCACGACACGAACAGTTCGCACTCGCTCCTGGGGCAGCTCGAGATCAAAGAGAACCTGAAGTGGATCGACACCGCCGGACCGATCGAGCCAGGAAATCTCATGGCCGACCATGGCCTTGTCGGCATCTCATATGACAGCCAGGGCGGCTGGAGCTACTCGGCTGGACTCGACATCATGCCAGTGAAGAGGCAGGCATCATTCACCGCCTGGTGGGAGGAGCCGGTCATGCGGCTTGATGACGACCGGAAATGGAATCGGAAGCAGATGGTTCTCGAGCTTGCCAATAAGGAGGGTGGAGCGCACGTCGATCCGACACTGAACGCTGAGTATGAGTCCATCGCCAACGAGGAGAAGCTGGGCTGGTTCAACATCGATAACGCCACAGATCAGCCGACGAGTGCCATGGCGGGCTACCCCATCGCCGTCTCTGTCCGCCAGCTCACCTACGAACTGCTCGAGACAGTAAAGCGAAATCCCCAGCATCTGAGCTGAGGCAGAATAGCCGCATGGTTCGCTACTCCGACGACTTCCGACGCGAGGTCATCGCCGCACGCCGTCAAAGCCACGAAACCACGGCTCAGGTTGCGCGGCAGTACGGCATTGCGCCCGGAACGCTGAAGAGCTGGATGGATAAGTTCTACGCCGAGAATCCGCAGGAGTTGGAAGCGGACAACCGGGCCTTGCGCGACGAGCATGCACAGCTACTGGCAGAGCAGGAAGAGCTGCGCAAGCAGTTGCCATGGCTAAAGTAATTTACTGACGCCCTCCCCAGGGTGTAAGCGCGGAATCCATCGCCAGAGATGTCTCGAAACCGCCCATATACCCGCGCTATCGGCTGTTGCATATGGAGACCATGCAGGAACGTGTCGATATCGACTTTGACGTACGCGCCGACACGCCTGCGGGCAAGGATCCTGACAGCTACAGCCCCACGCTGCGCCGGTACCACCAGATCTTGTGGAGCAAACCCCTGCCAAGTGGAGATCCGTTCACGCTGAACACGACTCGCCGCCACGCCTATCTCCACCACCAGTCCCCTCTCGGAGAGTTCTTTCTCTCCAGCGACCGCATCGCTCAGGGTCTGTCGTGGAGCCCTGAGGGCTCATCCGAATACTTCGGCTCCGATCAGGACGCGGCCTACCAAGCTCTGGCCAATTCCGTCGCGGGAGTCATGACCTGGCCAGGAAACAAGATCGACCGGAAAATGACAGTCAATGGGGCCAGTGGCGTATTAGAAGCGGCTAGCCATTCACAGCGGGCTCCATTGAAAACACCGTGATCAGAAAGGAGCTTCGTCCCAAACTGCCGGAGTAGGGGCAGGAGCATTGTAGTTTGCCTGCGCCTTGAGGAAACGGTCGAAGAGTTCAGGGTAGGTTCCCTCATCACCTCGACCAGTGTTATATATCTGGTCCCTAGTCATGACCGCCGCCTCTACGCGTTCGATCTGCTCCGACGTCAGCTCGCGGAAATCTCTAATCTGCTCCCAGATCAAGTCTGTCGTTCTGAACGACCCCGTGCGCTCCAATCCGACAATGAATGACTCGACCAGCTTGGGAGCGAGGTCTGAGCGTCTGCGATATATGTCAAGGACTTCTGGCACGATGACGTGCGGCGGACGAGTCCCAACTTTGAGGCCCTGTTTCATACCCAT
>NZ_JAOEFD010000022.1 GCF_025420485.1 Nesterenkonia marinintestina
TTAGTAAGACCGCAGACATAATCCACAGCATCAAAAAGCACCATACGAAGATGGGTGGCTTCAGCAACGCGGAGCTGCCAGCCTTCATCAGAATGATTAACGTGAGCGCTGATATACATCGGTAACTTCCTTTCGAGAACACACCCTCCCGAATGGGCAGGGCGTCTCGCCAAGGAAGTTCATGAACCCAGTCTATAAGAAGGCCGAGAAGCTGCTGCATGGGACACGAGTCTCGTCACATCACGTGTGACGTGGGCTTCCCCTGGATAATGAACCCATGGGGACGCTTGAGATCACTTTGGGCCACCTGCTGGAGACCTACTATCGGGAGTCCAACGATTTCCGGGATCGTGGGGATAAGTTCGAGCGGCTGGTCCGGTCTTATCTGACTACTGATCAGGCCTGGGCCTCGCAGTTCTCGGAGGTGTGGTTGTGGAAGGACTATCCGGAGAGGGGCACGCGCACGGACACCGGGATCGACCTGGTCGCGAAGGATCGTTTCACTGGTGAGCTGACCGCGATTCAGTGCAAGTTCCTGGAGCCGGAGCAGACGGTCTCCAAGGGAGATATCGACTCATTCATCTCTGCCTCCCCGAAACCTGAGTTCTCTCGCCGGCTGCTGGCACACACTGCCTCGATCGGCCCTAAGGCGCAGCAGACCCTTGAGGCGCAGGATCCGCCGGTGCAGGTGCTGGATCCGCATCAGATGGACCGGGCCGATATTCAGTGGGCAGAGTTCCAGGTCGCCTACCCCGATCGGATGGTGCATAAGTCCTCGCGGAAAAAGACACCGTTCCCGTACCAGCGGGATGCCATGGCTGATGTCGCTGCGGGTTTCCAGACTTCGGAGCGCGGCAAGCTGATCATGGCCTGCGGTACGGGCAAGACATTCACCTCGCTGCAGATCATGCAGGACCAGACCCCAGCGGACGCCAAGGTGTTGTTCTTGGTCCCCTCTATCGCACTGCTGGATCAGACCCTGCGGGAGTGGAAGCGCGACGCCGCTGAGGACTTCCGCGCCCTTGCCGTCTGTTCGGATGTGAAGGTCGGCAAGAACAAGGCCGAAGAGGACATCTCCACCACCGACCTGTTGGTGCCAGCCACCACAGATGCCGCCCATCTAATAGATCAGCTCCGCCAGGCCGGGGACTACGACGGCCGCACCGTGGTGTTCTCCACCTACCAATCCATCGACGTCATCCATCAAGCGCAGCAGCACGGACTGGGTGAATTTGATCTGATCATCTGCGATGAGGCCCACCGCACCACAGGCGCCACTGCAACGGATCAGGACCAGTCAGCGTTCACCAAAATCCACGACAACAGCTTTGTCGCCGGCGCTAAGCGGCTGTACATGACCGCAACACCCAGAGTCTTCGACGAAGGCGCAAAGAAGAAAGCTGATGAGAACTCGGTGGTCGTCGCGTCCATGGACGATGAGCAGCTCTATGGCCCCGAGTTCCACCGGCTCGGGTTCGGTAAGGCCGTGGCCCAGGGGCTACTGACTGACTACAAGGTCCTCGTGCTGGCGGTCGATGAGACCTCTGTGAACAACCACCTCCAGGGACTACTCACTGATGAGGAGGGCGAGCTGGGGATTGATGATGTCGCTAAGATCGTCGGCTGTTGGAACGGCCTCTCACACCGCGGGCAGCAGGACAACAACGACGCCACGGCATCCCGGGCGATGCAACGCGCGGTGGCTTTCGCGTCCAATATCAAGGAATCCAAGCGGGTGGCCTCGATGTTCGAGAAGATCACCGAGAAACTCGCTGCTACCAGCGACGAGACAGTGGCTGGTCACCACTTGATCTGTCGCGCTGAACATGTCGACGGCGGGATGAACGTCGCGCAGCGTTCTGCCAAGCTCAACTGGCTGGAAGCAACCCCGCAGGAGAACGAGGCCCGGATCCTCACCAACGCCCGTTGCCTTTCTGAGGGTGTGGATGTTCCCAGCCTGGATGCGGTGCTGTTCTTGAACCCCCGGAACTCTCAAGTGGATGTGGTCCAGTCTGTGGGTCGGGTGATGCGTCGCGCCCAGGGGAAAGACTACGGCTACATCATCCTTCCGGTAGGCGTCCCAGTGGGCACCTCCCCGGAGCAGGCACTGAAGGACTCGAAGAAGTACAAAGTCATCTGGAGCGTACTCAACGCTCTGCGCTCCCACGATGACCGGTTCGAAGCCACGGTCAACAAGATCGACCTCAACCAGGGCCGAGGCGAGAAGATCGACATCATCGGAGTCGGCGTCGGGAAAGAAGACGACGACGCCACCGTCACCACACCTCAGCAGCTCACCCTGGAGCTTGAGTTCCCAGGGTTGGAGGAATGGAAGGACGCGATCTACGCCAAGATCGTCCAGAAGGTCGGCGACCGCAAATACTGGGAGACTTGGGCTGATGACATCGCAGAAGTCGCCCAGCGCCATACCCAGCGGATCACGGCACTGGTGGAGCAGGATCCCACCCCGGAGGTGGCTGAGCGGTTCGAGCAGTTCGTCGAGGCTCTGAAGCACAACCTCAACCCCGGTATTACGGCCACGGATGCGATCAGCATGCTCTCCCAGCACCTGATCACCAAGCCGGTCTTCGACGCCATCTTCGAAGGCTACGACTTCGCAGCCAACAACCCCGTCTCTGTGGTCATGCAGCAAATGATCGACACCCTGGAGGGAAATAACCTCCAGGCCGAGACCGCTTCCTTGGATGGTTTCTATAAGTCAGTGGCCGAGCGCGCTGCCGGGATTGACAACCCCGAGGGCAAGCAGCGGATCATCACCGAGCTCTACGAGAACTTCTTCAAACAGGCTTTCCCCGCCCAGGCGGACGCCCTGGGTGTGGTCTATACCCCGGTGGAGATTGTGGACTTCATTATTCGCGCGGTCGATGATCTCTCGAAAGAACATTTCGGCGCTGGCATCACTGATGAGGGCGTACACGTCCTGGACCCCTTCACCGGCACCGGGACGTTCATCGTCAGGTTGCTGCAATCCGGAGTCATCACGCCCCATGACCTGGCGCGGAAGTATGCCGAGGAGTTGCACGCCAATGAGATCATGCTGCTGGCTTACTACATCGCAGCCATCAACATCGAAGCCACTTACCATGGGCTTATCAAGAACCACCTGGACAGCGATGCCGACCAGGTGCCCTATCGCCCGTTCGCGGGGATCGTGCTGGGCGATACCTTCCAGATGACGGAGGAGGACAACACCTTCGACCTGGAGATCTTCACCTCCAACAATGAACGCGCGCGGCGCCAGCTGGACACAGATATCCGGGTGATCATCGGCAACCCGCCATACTCAGCCGGGCAAACCAGCGCGAACGACAACAACGCCAACGCGTCCTACCCCAGCTTGGACGAACGTATCCGGACTACCTACGCGGCCAGAACTACAGGTCAGAACAAGAACAGCCTTTACGACTCCTACATCCGGGCGATTCGCTGGGGTACCGACCGTATCGGGGACCGCGGAATCCTGGCTTACGTGAGTAACGGCGGATATATCGACTCCAACAGCGCCGATGGACTGCGCAAGACTTTCGTCGAAGACTTCGACCACCTCTACATCTACAACCTCCGCGGCAATGCGCGCACTTCGGGCGAGCTCCGTCGCAAAGAGAAAGACAACGTCTTCGAGTCCGGCAGCCGGGCCACGGTCGCGATCATGATCGGAGTCAAAGACCCCACCCACACCGGCAACTGCGTGCTGTACTACCGAGACATTGGTGATTACCTCACCCGCGAGGACAAGCTCGGCATCATCCGTGAATCCACCATCACCTCCACCGCCTGGGAGATCATTACCCCCAACTCGAAGGGTGAATGGATCAACCAGTCCAGCGATATCTTCGACACCCTCCCGCCCCTTGGCGACAAAAAGAGCGAGACAGGGCAGACACCGGTGTTCCGGACCTACAGCCCTGGCCTTCAAACAAACCGTGACGCCTGGGTGTACAACTTCTCTCGCGAAGCTGTCGAGCGCAACGTGAACGCGATGACAGAGACCTACGACCAGGTCCGCCGCGCCTACCACGCCGAGCCCCGACCAAAGCGGAACGAAAAAGACGTCGCAGCTTGGCTTACCACCCACCCGGAGTTCTCAGACCCGGCACGGATCTCCTGGTCATCAACTCTCCGTAACCACGTCACCCGTGACACTAGGATCGAGACGTCCTCACAGTGGATAACCACCTCATCTTATCGACCCTTCGCCAAACAGAACGTCTACTTTCACAGCCACCTCAACCATCGCCCGGGCCAACTGCCGTCGATGTTCCCCACCCCGAGCCACCCCAACCACGGGTTCTACCTCAACACCGGAGGGACCAATCTTCCCTTCTGTCTACTTGCTACTGACGCGATT
Source organism: Nesterenkonia marinintestina (assembly GCF_025420485.1). Lineage (GTDB taxonomy): Bacteria > Actinomycetota > Actinomycetes > Actinomycetales > Micrococcaceae > Nesterenkonia > Nesterenkonia marinintestina. Next base: position 4,370 of record NZ_JAOEFD010000022.1, read on the forward strand.
CCAGACCTGAATTTCTTCGGTCAGGGCGGTCAGTTCTTTGCCCGTTACACCTGGGAACCCGTGGCGACTGCCGAACCGGACCTGCTGAGCGGACTGTCCGACTCCAGTGATCGCGTCGTCGTGGATGGCTACCGGCGCGTCGACAACATCACTGACGCCACCCTGGCCCGCTACCAGGAAGCGTTCGGGCAGGAGGTGACCAAGGACGCGATCTTCGCCCATATCTATGTTCTGCTGCATTCTGAGCAGTACCGGAGTACATTCGCTGCGGAGCTGAAGCGTCAACTGCCCCGGATTCCGCTGGCGGCATCGGAGTCGGACTTCTGGGCTTTCGCTTCAGCCGGGCAGAAACTACTGGACCTGCACATCAACTACGAGAACTCCGAACCCTACCCGCTGGAGGAAACGGTTCAGGGTGACACCTCCGCGCCGGGCTTCTACCGGGTGCAGAAGATGAAATGGGGCGGCAAGGCCCGTAGTGCTGACAAGTCTCAGCTGGTCTACAACGCCAACATCACCTTGAACGGCATCCCGGATGAGGCCCACCAGTACATGCTGGGCTCCCGCAGCGGGCTGGAATGGCTGATCGATCGTTACCAGGTCAAGACCGACAAGAATTCCGGCATCACCAACGACCCCAATGATTGGGCGGAGGAGCACGGCGACTCCCGCTACATCCTGGACCTGGTCAAGAAGATCACGACCGTCAGCCTCGAAACCGTCCAAATCATTCGCACCTTGCCCGGACTGGACGCCATGACCACTCCAACTCACAGCCCCGAAGGGATGGGAACTGCATGAGGCTTGTCAGCGCGCACATCCGTGGATATGGACGTTTAGTCGATACGACTATCAAACTAGACCAGAAGCTAATCTCAGTTGTGGGCCCGAACGAATCTGGTACGACCACCCTCCTAAAATCTCTAAATTTCATCGAGACAAACGAAGCCTTGGAGCTCAAGCGCTGGGCGCGGGCCGGGGAAGTGAACAGCAGCACCGAGATCGTCAGCTTGCGTTATCTCTTAGACGAAGATGACAAAGAAAGCCTCGGAGACTTAGACCTGTTGGACAGTCCAGCGGAGTTCATTGCAGCCCGGTCAGCGGATGGAAAGCTTCGCTGGAGGACCGAGCCACCTCTCAGTAGAGGTACAAGCCTTCTCCGCGAAGGCTACATCCATCTGCATGAAGCGCTGAACGCCATTAGCTCTCCTATCGCAACGTCTCCCGAGACTTCCGAACTGAATGACATTGGTTCTTCTCCAGAGGGTACGCAGCTGCTCATTGAACTGAACGAATATGCCGCGGCGCTGGATCAGTACCTTGCAGCTGAGGACCCTAGCCAAGAGAACCTCGATTGGTTGCTGAAACGAGCGCAAGAGCTCAGAGACCAAGTTGTCGACTCCGCGCCTTTTGCCGCCTGCGAAGCGGCCTTAAACAAGGCAATCGTCTGGGGCGAGGCAGACGATCCATGTGTTGAAGCTCGAAAACGTCTATGGAGTTCTTCGCCTGATTTCGCCCTCTTCCGCGACGAAGACCGTGCTCTACGGTCTACCTACACACTAGATAGAAAGCTCCTGAAAGATCTCCCGTCTGCTCTCGGGAACCTTCTCCGGTTGGCGGAGCTAGATCTCCAGGCGTTGACTAATGCTGACCAGCAACAACAGATAGCTAAGCGTGAAACCTTGCTCAGGCGGGCCAACCGGAACCTCAACGAACATTTTTCCAACGTCTGGAAGCAATCAGACCTTACTGTCGAGCTTCAGATGGACGGAGGCTTGCTGCGAATAAATGTCATCGAGGATGGCGAGCATTCCTCGCCTTTCGCGGAGAGGTCCCAAGGACTCCGAACCTTCGTTGCACTTGCCGCCTTTCTGGCAGCTCGCAATACCGGCAGACCCACAATCCTCTTAGTAGATGAGGCTGAGAACCACCTACACATCGATGCTCAGGCTGACCTGATTGACATGTTCGCTGAACAACAGCAAGCAGAAAAGATCATCTACACCACCCATTCCCCAGCCTGCCTCCCTAGAGACATGGGCGTGGGACTTCGAGCAGTAGTCATAGATGGTGATGAGTCGAGTCACGTCGAGAACGCTTTCTGGAGCATGGACGGTCATGGGCTTTCTCCTGTGATGTTCGCGATGGGTGCTGCTGCGGCTGCCTTTACCCCCGCCAGGTATGCGGTAATCGGCGAAGGTCCCAGCGATATGATGCTTCTACCTCCCCTAATACGGGCATGCGTTGGCCTAGAGCGCCTTCCCTACCAGGTTGCGCCCGGGTTATCCAAGGCTCCTAAAAGTGCATACCCGGATCTCGACGTCGAGGCCGCAAGAGTTGCGTTTGTGATTGACGGCGATTCAGGGGGCGAAATTCTGGCCAAGGAGTTGTCCAAGGTGTTCCCCAACGAAAGAATCGTGCGGCTGCCCTTTCCTGGCATAGAGAACGCTCTCGATACAGATGCTTACCTAACTGTCGTCTCTGAGCTGCTTGCACAGCGCAACAGCGGCATAGAGCTCCCTAAATTCCCTGAGCTCCCTGACCGTGCCACTAGCTCATGGGCAAAGACACTAGAGGACTGGGCTCAGGAGGCAGATCTCTCGTTCCCCAGCAAGACTGAGGTGGCTTACCGTCTCCTCGAGCTAGAGCCCACGCCTATCAGTGAAAGCGAACGCAACGCTTTAAAAGAGCTCCATGCTGCTCTTGTTCACGCATTGAAAGTGTGAGCCCTCGTTTGGAAACGGTCCTCACAGGGCACCCGTTAAACTTGCTAGATCGCGTAAAGAGGGAGAAGCTGTGCGAGAGACCTTCCGGGCCTACTATCGGCCCACTGATATAGAGCTTGCCGAGATCTGGGCTGAGGGAATCATCGTTCTTGACACCAACACGCTCCTAAATTTCTTTCGATACACGCCTGGCACCCGGGATGAGTTTCTCGGAGTGCTGGATAAGTTGCAAAACTCTCTATGGATTCCCCACCACGTAGGTCTTGAGTTTCACCGACGAAGGCTCGGCGTGATCAGCACGACTTCAGAAGCCTTCACCAAGGTCACGGAGACACTTAGGAAGGCCGAGAGCGACATTGAGGCAACTCTAAATGCGTACAAACACCATCCATCGCTTAGTAAGAGTGACCTTCTAAAGGAGGTCAATTACTTCTTCGGTGGTCTCGCCGAAAAGCTCGAATCCCAACAGGAAGAGCATCGAACGCGCGTTCTACTGAACGGGGACGCCGAGCAGACTTTCCAGCGAATAAGCGACCTCTTCTCAGGACGAGTCGGACCTGCTCTTACTGAAGAAGAGCTGACATCGATCTACGAGGAGGGCGAGACTCGCTACGAGAACAAAGTGCCCCCTGGGTACAAAGATAAGGACGCCAACAACCCCAACCAGTACGGCGATTTGGTTATATGGAAGGAAATTCTCAAGCTCGGTGCCGCAGAGCAGAAGCCCGTGATCTTCGTGACGGACGACACGAAGGAGGACTGGTGGTGGCGAGCCGGAGGTGAAACCCAGGGGCCTCGAGTCGAACTGGTTGACGAGTACTGGGAGAAGGCGCAACAACGCATCCACTTTTACGAGCCGTTGAGGTTTCTGGAGTACGCCAAGGTACCAACCGAATCTCAAGTCAGCCCAGAATCCCTCGAGGAAGTAGAAGAGGTATCGAGCGCCAGCAGCAGAGCTCAGCGCGTGCTCCAAGAGAGGAAAAGAAGCCTCGAAGCTGAACAGGCGCAACTAGTCCGCAGGATTGAGCGTCGACAGTTCGAGTCATCCAGTCCAGAACAGCGCGTTAAGCTGCAACGCGAACTCGAACATTTGGTCGGTGAACAGGAGGCACTCGAAAGCCATTTAAAGCTCATGCGCGAACAATCTGAGCTCTTGGTACGAGGCCTCGCCCACACAGATGGCGCCGAACGACACGAGACCTATGAACAGGTCGCATTGTTGAAAGAAAATGTCGCGGGGCTGGAGAAGCACCTTTCGACACTGGGCCGTCGACGCGACGACCTCGAACGTCAGTTACGCCGCGGAGCGCCTGGCGAGCATCGACTTCACGGAACTTGGAAACGCCGAATTGATGACATACAGGACGAGCTGCTTGACGTCAGTCTCGCACTTGACGAGTTGAGCAAATAAAGCATGACTGAGTGGCTCGCACGGTAG
>NZ_JAOEFD010000023.1 GCF_025420485.1 Nesterenkonia marinintestina
CCCGACGCAATAGGTAGCTGACTGCACGGGAACCCCCCCTCCCTCACACGTCCGTCTCTCCTCCCGAGCGCCCTGCCTCACACGTCTACCCCGAATGCCCGTGTCCCCCGTCGATCGACGGGGGACACGGGCATTCGGGGTAGACGCAAGGGTCCGGGAGGGGCGGGTGGGGTGCGGCGACTCCCCTCAGACCCGCCGCACCCCGGTCCGAATCAGTGGGTGTCCACCCGCTGACCCGAGGGGACCGCCGGGTAGCGGATCTCCTCGACCATCTCCTGGACGTGCTGCGACGGCGGGGCCGTGAGCAGCGAGACCACGATCGTCACGGTGAAGTTCAGCGCCGCACCGATCGCACCGATGCCCTCCGGGCTGACGCCGAAGATGTGCTCGTTGGCCTCCAGACCGAACACCTCGAGGGTGTAGATCATGTACGTCGCGGTGAACACGAGGCCGGTGAGCATACCGGCGGCCGCACCCGTCCCGTTGGCCCTCTTCCAGAAGATGCCCAGAATCAGGATCGGGAAGAACGTCGAGGCCGCCAGTCCGAAGGCGAACGCCACCACCTGGGCCACGAACGCCGGCGGGTTGATGCCGGCGATGATCGCGACGATGATCGCCACGGCCATCGCGATGCGACCGACCATCATCTGCTGGGCCTCCGAGGCGCCGTCCTTCTTGATGACCCGGAAGTACAGGTCGTGGGAGGCGGCGGAGGAGATGACCAGCAGCAGTCCGGCCGCGGTGGAGAGCGCGGCGGCCATCGCACCGGCGGCCATCAGACCGATGATCGGTCCCGGCAGTCCGGCGAGCTCCGGGCTGGCCATGACCAGGATGTCGTTGTTGACGATCAGGTCCGCCCCGGAGGCCGGGTCGTTGGAGACCGATCCGATGGTGTCCACACCGTCGGCGACGGTGACCAGACCGGTCTGGCCCCAGGCGTCGATCCAGTCCGGCAGCTCGTCGGTGCCCACGCCCTGGACGCCCTGCAGCATGTTCAGTTTGGTGAACGCGCCGACGGCGGGAGCCGTGAGGTACAGCAGAGCGATGAAGAACAGCGCCCAGAACGCCGAGTAGCGGGCGCCGCGGACCGTCTTGGTGGTGTAGAACCGGATGATCACGTGCGGCAGGCCGGCGGTGCCGAGCATCAGCGACGCGGTCACCAGGAACACGTCGATCTGACCGCCGGCGCGTCCGGCGAACGCCTCGGAGAACTCGTGGAGTCCGAACTCGACGCTGAGGGCGTCCAGCTCCGAGAGGATCCGGCCGTAGGAGATCTGCGGGATCGGGATGTTCGTGGTCATCTGCGCCACCGCGACCGCGGGGATCAGGTAGGCGATGATCAGCACGACGTACTGCGCCACCTGGGTGTAGGTGATGCCCTTCATCCCGCCGAGCACGGCGTAGAAGAAGATGATCGCCGCGGAGATGATGACGCCGACGGTGATCTCGACGTTCAGGAACCGGCTGAAGACGATGCCGCCGCCGTTCATCTGGCCGACCACGTAGACGAAGGAGACGACGATGGCGGCGACGGCGGCGATCAGACGCACCGACTCGGCGTAGCGCTCGCCGACGAACTCGGGGACGGTGAACTTGCCCCACTTACGCAGGTAGGGGGCCAGCAGCAGGGCCAGCAGCACGAAGCCTCCGGTCCAGCCCATCAGGTAGACCGAGCCGTCGGAGCCGAGGAAGGCGATGAGTCCGGCCATACCGATGAAGGAGGCCGCCGACATCCAGTCCGCGGCGACGGCGGCGCCGTTGGCCAGTGTGGGCACGCCCTGTGAGGCGACGTAGAACTCCTTGGTCTCCTTGACCCGTGAGCGCCAGGCGATGGTGATGTAGATGCCGAAGCTCAGCAGGATGAAGACCGTGGTCCACAGCTGTGTGCTGTCCATCAGTGGTCACCTCCTGCGGCGGTGGTGTTGTCGGGTGTCTCGAAGACTCCGAACTCCTTGTCGAGCCGGTCCATCGACAGCGCGTAGATGAGGATGAGCACGACGAAGGTGATGATGGATCCCTGCTGGGCGAACCAGAGGCCCAGCGGGAATCCGCCGATGACCACGGCGTTCAGCGGTTCGATGAACACGATCCCCGCCAGGAACGAGACGGAGAACCAGACGGCCAGGAGGATGAGTACGAGTCGGATGTTCTTGCGCCAGTATCGGCGGCGCCAGTCTCCGTGGGGTGCGGGGGGAGGGGCGTCGTGAGATTCGCCCTCTGGGGCCCGATCAGACATCGGGGCGGCTCCCTTCTCTGTGGTGCGGGTGAGGCGGGACTCCGCCGCGGCGGTGGCCCTGCGCGGCGCAGACCTCACGCCTGCGCACGGGTCAAGACAACTGCGCTGTGAGCTGACTCACAAGTAGGCGGAGCGCTGGTGGTGCGATGTCGTCCGTGGGCGGTGCGAACTCGTCCGCGAACGGTCTCGGCAGGGCTGGGCCCCGTCCGTGGGGCCGCAGCCGCCGTTCGCGGCCCGTATCCGACCGTTCGACGACGACGTCGGCGAGCGCATTGGATGTGACCGGCCTCACCTCTACTCTCGAGGCATGACCACCACGGCCAAGGAATCTGCCCAGACCCGCCCCGCCGCCCGTGACCGCGGCATCTTCGGCGAGGTCGGTCGGCGCCTGGCCGAGGGCCGCAGGACCGGATGGGGCGTGTTCCACGCCGGATCCTCATCGATGTTCATCGGCGGGCTGATGCTCATCGTGTGCTCGTTCCTCCCCTGGATCATGATCCCGATGGGGGAGGAGACCTTCACCCTGCGCGGCACCGACGGTCCCGGGATGGTGACGCTGGCGCTGGGCTTCCTGGCCTTCGCCGGGGCCTTCATCCCGAAGCGTCGGCTGGCGATCGCGCACTCGCTGATCCCCGGGGTGCTGGTCGGCCTGGTGGTCGGCCTGCAGGCGATGCGGCTGATCCAGTTCTCGGCGACCACCGGCAGCTGGGGCGCTCTGCTGCCCGGCATGGGTCTGGTGCTGGCCGCCGGCGGTGCGGTGATCCTGCTCCGCGTCGGAGTGCGCATGTGGCGGGCCAAGCCGACGACCTGACCCTCCGCCCGGTCCTTTCGCAGCCCGGGCCTACACTGAGGCTGTGACCGCCGAGATGCCCGAACCGCTGATGCCGCCGGCCTCCTCCGAGATCCGGGACACCCCCGCCGAGGTCGACGCCGTCTTCCGCACGGTCCGGCGCGTCTCGGGCACCTACTTCCTGCTGTTCCTGCTGCTGGTGGCCAGCATCCCGGTGTTGGCGAACACCCTGGACTGGTGGACCGAAGCGCGTCTGTTCGGATTCAGCCCGGACTTCCTGGTCGTCGCGATCGGGCTGTACGCCGCGTTCACCGTCATCGGCATCCTGGCCGCGACGCTGACGACCTCGGTGGAGTCGCGCATGCTCGGAGGCGGGACCGGAGACACCGCCGTCGCCGCGTTCTTCGACGCCGACGAGCCGCCGGCCGATGTGTTCGGGGAGGACGTCGGCCGCCCGGTCGAGGACGCCCGGTGAACATCACGGCGGTGGCGACGCTGACGTTCGTCGTCGTGATCGCCCTCATCATCGCCTTCGTCACCCGTCCGCGCGGCGACTCCACGGTCGACTTCTACCTCGCCGGACGGCGGGTCGGAGTGCTCACCAACTCGTGGGCCATCTGCGGCGACTACATCTCCGCGGCCTCCTTCCTCGGGGTCGCCGCCGCCGTCTACCTCTTCGGCATCGACGGGGCCTGGTACGCCGTCGGGTTCGCCGCCGGGTTCATCCCCGTCCTCCTGCTCATCGCCGCACCGCTGCGCCGCTTCGGCGAGTTCTCCCTGGCCGACTTCCTCGGCCGACGCCTCCGCTCCGAAGGAGTCCGGCTCACCGCCGCAGGCATGGTGCAGATCATCATCCTGGGCTACCTCATCCCGCAGTCGGTCGGCGGCGGCATCACCTGGCAGCTGCTCGTGGGCCACGGCCTGTTCGGACTCTCCCCCTACGTCACCGGGGTCGTGGTCTCGCTGCTCGTGATCGCGGTGGTCGTCGCCTTCGGCGGCATGCGCGGAGCCACCTGGTATCAGGCGGTCCAGTTCATCGTCGTGCTCCTGGCGCTGATCTGGCTCGCCTCGGTCGCCGTCGCCGGGGGATTCGACTACGGCGACGCCGTCCGCGACCTCAGCAAGGAGCCCCTGACCAGTCCGGCCCACACCTCGGAGGGGTGGGAGCTGCGCACCCAGGCCGACCGGATCGACCCCGACCGCGACGCCGTCTTCGGCCAACCCGGGGCCCAGTACACCCAGCTGGGGCAGATCGCGCTGGTCGTCACCCTCGGGCTGGGCACCGCCGGACTGCCGCACGTGATGAACCGGTACTTCACCGCCCCGTCGGGCCGCGCCGCACGCACCACCACCGTCTGGGTGCTGGGCCTCATCGGCGCCTTCTACGCGCTGGCAGTCATGATGGGCACCGCCGCCCGACACGTCATCCCCGACGCCGTCGCCGAACACCCCTGGCTCGAGGAGCTCACCGTCGACGGCGTGCTCATCACCCCCGAACACGCGCTGCCCGCACTCGGACGCATCTACGGCGGCGAACTCGGTCTGGGCATCATCTCGGCGGCCGCACTCATCGCCGTGATGTCCACCGTCGCCGGGCTCCTCCTGGCCGCCGCCGCCACCTGGGGCCACGACGTCTACGAACGCCACGTCAATCCTCAGGCCACCCCGCGCCAGGCCGTGTGGGCCGGACGCCTGATCACCCTGATGGTCGCCGCCCTGGCCGCCGGCGCCGCGATCGTCCTCAGCCCGGGAGACCTCGGCCCCTCGACACCGGCCCTGGTCACCACCATGGTCACCTGGGCCTTCGCCGTGGCCGGCTGCGCCCTGACCCCGGTGCTCCTGCTGGCCATCTGGTGGCGCCGCACCACCGCCGCCGGGGCGGTGGTCGGCATGCTCCTCGGCGGGGGAGGGGCCGCCGCCGCGCTGCTGATCGCCGAGACGATGCCCGCCTCCCCCTTCCGTGACCTGCTCGCCGCCCCCACCCTGATCTGCGCGCCGCTGGCCGGGCTCGCCGCGGTGCTCGTCTCCCGGGCCACACAGCCGCCGCGCGACGTCGACGCCGCCTGGGTCACCATGCACGGCACCGCCTCCGACCGCCGGGCCGAACGTCTCGCCCGGCTCATCGCCGCCGCCCCCTCCCGAGGGGTCGGTCAGGAGAGCCGCGCAGACTCGCGTCGCGAGATCGACGATGATGGGTCGGAGGAGAAGGGTCGTCGCACCCAGCTGCGAGGAAGGAGACGCTAGATGCGCGGAAGCGCCGCACTGGCCGCCGTCGTCGCCGGGATCTGGCTGCTCGTCGCCGTGGTCACCCAGGTCCTGGTCTCCCCGGCGCTGGAGACGCTGCCCACCCTCGTGGTCGGAGTGGTCCTCACCCTCGCGGCCGTGCTCGGCTACCCGTCCTTCCTCCGCGGACGCCGCGAGCGGCAGGCCCGGCTGGCCCGCTCCGCCCGTCGCGACGGGCACAGCCACGAACCCGACGCCGGGGACCTGGCCGCCGCCGCACGCTCCATGTCGCTGCGCTCCGGGCTCACCCCCGAGGCGGCGGCCCGCACCGTGAGGCTCCTGCGGCCCATGCTCTCCGGGGACTCGGTCTCCATCACCGACCGTGAGGACATCCTCGCCTTCGTCGGCCCCGGCTCCGACCACCACCGCCCCGGCCACCAGATGCGCACCGAGGCCACCGTCCGCGCCTCGGAGCGCGGTCGCACCGTCGAGGCCAAGACCCCGGAGCAGGTCGGCTGCCGGGTCGAGGGGTGCCCGCTGTCCTCCGCCGTCGTCGCGCCCCTGGTGGTCCGGTCCCGGGTGGTCGGCACCCTGGGAGTCTTCCAGCGGGGCACCGCCACCCCTCCGGTCCGGACGGTGGAGGACATGGCCCACATCTTGGCCCTGCACCTGGAGATGGCCGAGCTGGACCGCGAACGGCAGATCGCCGCCCATGCCCGACTGGATGCCCTGCGGGCCCAGATCAACCCGCACTTCCTGTTCAACGTGCTCAACACGATCGCCTCGAAGTCCCGCAGCCGACCCGACGAGGCCCGCGAACTGCTCGTCCGGCTGGCCGAGTTCTTCCGCTACACCGTCCGCCAGGAGGGACACTTCGCCGACTTCGCCCAGGAGTACTACTTCGTGCGCACTTACCTGTCCCTGGAGCAGGCCCGCTTCGAGGACCGGCTCCAGGTCCGCTACGACATCGACCCGCAGGTGCTCACCACCCGTGTCCCGGTGCTGACCATCCAGCCGCTGGTGGAGAACGCGGTCAAACATGGGCTGGGGCCGAAGACCGGCCCCGGCACGGTCCGGCTGAAGGCCCGCGCGGACCCGCTCGGCCGGACCGTGTCGATCCGGGTCAGCGACGACGGCGTCGGCATGCCCGACCAGGTGCTGCGCGAGCTCACCCGCAGCATCACACACCCCCAGGAGACCGCACCGCAGGACGGCGGTGCGGAGGTCGATGGTGGAGGATCCGATGGTGCGGGATCCGATGGTGCGGAGACTGCGGACCCGGCCGAGGTCGGGGAGCCGACCCCTGACGAGCGTGGTCCCGAGTCCGCCCACGCCGGCGTCGGACTGCGCAACATCATCGAGCGCCTCGACTTCCTCTACGGGGACCGCTATGACCTCTCCGTCAGCACCCCGTCGTCCGGGGGGACGGTCGTGGACCTCCGTGTTCCGCTGAGCTGACGAATGGGGACCGGGCCCCGGCGCCCGAACTATACTTCTGAGCATGCAGACCCGTGCCCTGATCGTCGACGACGAAGCGCCTGCACGGGAGGAGCTGAGGCACCTGCTCCGGGAGATGGGCGAGGTCCCCGGGCAGGGACCGGTGCGGGTCGTCGGGGAGGCCACCGACGGCGAAGAGGCCCTGCTGCTGCTCGACTCGCTGGACTACGGGCTCGTCTTCCTCGACATCTCCATGCCCGGACTCAGCGGGCTCGAGATCGCCGCCCGCCTGGCCGAACGCCCCCACCGCCCGAAGGTCATCTTCACCACGGCCTACCCCGAGCACGCGGTCGAGGCCTTCGACCTCGCCGCCGCCGACTATCTGGTCAAACCCTTCGACGCCGACAGGCTCCGACGAGCCGTGCTGCGCGCCCTCGGAGCCGCCGAGACCGGCGGGAGCGCCGAGTCACCCGCGGAAGCCTCCCGGGAGGCCGCGACGGAGGAGCGCCCGAGTTCGGGACGAGACCGGCTGGTGCGCATCCCGGTCCAGCGCGACGGGCGCACCGTGCTGCTGCCCGGGGACTCCATCGTCTTCGCCTCCGCCGAGCGCGGCTACTCGCAGATCCGACTGGCCGAGGAGTCCGTGCTGGTGTCCTTCTCACTCAACGAGCTCGAACGACGTCTGGCCGGACACTTCTTCCGGGCGCACAGGTCCCACCTGGTGAATCTGCGCTACGTCAGGGAGCTGCGGCACACCGCCGGGGGCACCCTGGTGCTGGTGATGAACGATCGCGCGCGCAGCCGGGTGGAGGTCTCACGCCGTCACGTCCGCGCCCTGCGTCAGCGCTTGGGAGTCTGAGCGCGCTTCGCCCCGTCTCCGTGCCCGCCCCCGTGCCCGTCGCCCGCACCCTCGCCCGGGGCGGTGCCGCGGGACGGTCCGGTGTGCGGAGCAGAGGAGGATCCCCGACGGGATTCTCCGGCGGGCTCCCGGGTCGGCTTCCAGGCCCGGTAGCAGCCCAGCAGCAGGTACCCGGCGATCAGCGCCAGAGCGATGAGGCCGTCGACCACCGCCACGCCCCAGGCGTCGGCGGCCTGCGTGTTGTTCACGGCGATCATGGTGACCGCCGCCTTGTGCAGGATGCTCAGCTCCAGCACCCCCGGATAGGAGGTGGGGCGCCACGCCACCAGGGCGAACAGCCCGGCGAAGACGACCAGCCCGCAGGCCCGCCAGGCGTCGGAGATCAGGGTCGCGTCGGCGGAGCCGCCCAGCCGGGCGAGCTCGAAGCCGGCCGTGCCCGCGGCGATCAGCGCGGCGACCACCAGCAGAGCGCGTCCGGTGACCTGGGTGCGGGGAGCGGCGGGGGGCCCCCCCGGGGGGGG
>NZ_JAOEFD010000024.1 GCF_025420485.1 Nesterenkonia marinintestina
CTCGCGCCGGGCCCGGGTGAATCAGTCCCGAGGCTCCTCGTCCTGGGCGACCGTGTGACCGTCCGAGACCTGCTCGTCGATCACCTGGTCCGAGCGGCGTCCGGAGGTCACACGGGACTCGGCGTCGCCGGTGGTCGAGGAGTCGGAGACCACGTCCTCGAACAGCTGCTCCTGCTCGTGCTCCCAGCCGGCCGCGGACTCCGCATACTCCGGGGTGTCGAAGTGGTGGGTCTCGATCGGGTCGTGGAACGCCTCCTCGGCGTCCCAGCCCAGAGTTCCGGTCTCGGGGTCCACCTGAGTGGCGTGGGCGGGCACGTCGTGGAGGGCGAAGATCTCCTCGCCGCCGACCACGGACTCCTTCTCACCCTGACGCCCGGCCTCGCCCGAGAGGCCGCGGAGGGTGGCCGAGGTGCCGCCCAGCACGTCGGAGAACACCTGCCGCTGCTTCGAGAGCATCGAGCGCAGACTCCGGGTCACCGCGGCGTCGTCGTCGCTGGCGGCCGTCTCACGTGCGGTGTCCACCAGCGCCGCAGGTGTGGCGGTGCGACGCATGCGCACGTACCGCGGGCTGGTGGCGGCCTCATAGGTGAGGACCTTGATCATGGCGACCACTGCGAGCACCAGCACGATCGACAGCGGCGCCGCCGCTGAGATCGAGGACACCTGCAGCACTCGGAGCGCCGCGGCCGAATCGGTGCCGGCGTTGAGCAGCACGATGGCCGCCACAGCGATGAGCACGGTCCAGAACACCCGGGTCAGGCGTGGGGTGTCCGGACGGCCGCCGTTGGCCAGCACGTCGACCACCAGCGAACCGGAGTCGGCCGAGGTGATGAAGAAGATGGTGATCACCAGGATCGCCACCGCCGCGGTGACGGTGAACAGCGGCAGCGTCTCCAGGAGGCCGAACAGCGCCTCCTCGGTGGGGACTGCGCCGTCCTCGTCGAGAAGCCCCCCCTCGGTCACCTGCGTCCAGATGCCGGAGGAGCCGAAGACGGTGAACCAGAAGATTGCGATGACGGTCGGTGCCAGCAGCACGCCGAAGACGAACTCACGGATGCTCCGACCGCGGGAGATGCGGGCGATGAACATGCCGACGAACGGGGCCCAGCTCATCCACCAGCCCCAGTAGTAGATGGTCCAGTCCGCGGACCAGGAGCCCTCGGCTCCGGCGTAGCCGGCCGAGCTCTCGAAGGCCATCTGCGGCAGCGTGATCAGGTACTCGCCGGTGTTGCCCACCAGCTGGCTCAGCAGCATCAGGGTCGGACCGGCGAGCATGACGAACAGGGCCAGGAGGGCGGCCATGAGCATGTTGATGTTCGAGAGCCACTTCAGGCCCTTGTACACGCCGGAGATGACCGAGAACAGCGCGATCGCCGTGATGAGCACGACCAGGCCGTTGAGGATCATCGGCGAGTCCTCGGGCAGTCCGAAGGTCCACCCCATGTACACCAGGCCTGCGACGATCTGCTGCACGCCCTGGCCGAGCGAGGTGACGATGCCGAAGATGGTGCCCACGATGGCGACGACGTCGATGACGTGGCCCACCCAGGACTCGATGAGGCGTCGGCCGAAGATCGGCTCCAGCAGCCAGCGCATCGCCAGCGGACGCCCGCGGCGGAAGGTCATGTAGGCCAGACCCAGTCCGACCACCACGTAGATCGCCCAGGCGTGCAGGCCCCAGTGGAACAGCGTCGCGCCGATCGCGTTGCGGGCGAGCTCGCCCTCGGTGGCCAGCAGCGCCGCGCCGTCGGCCGCCTGGGCCACCTCACCGGTGGTGTCCGGGGGGCCGATCAGGTGGTTCAGCGGCTCGGCCACGCCCCAGAAGACCAGGCCGATGCCCATACCGGCGGCGAAGAGCATGGTGAACCAGGAGATCACCGAGAACTCGGGCTTCTCGTCGTCGCGGCCCAGGCGGATCTGACCGGTCTTGCCCAGGCCCACCCATATCGCGAAGACCACGAAACCGGTCACGATCAGCACGTACCACCAGCCGACGCCGTCCACGATGGCGGTGTTCAGGGCCTCGAACGCCTCGTCGCCGTAGACGGAGCTGAACCAGGTGGCGAAGATCAGGGCCGCGCCGATGATCACCACCGACGGGATGAAGACGGGCTTCGAGAGCCCCCTCCAGACACTGGCCGGAGACCAGTTCTTGACCTCTGCTTCGGGCTGCGAAGCCATGACGTCCTCCTCATATGGCCCGGGCGCCCTGACGTGTCGACTGGACCCTCGGGTTCGTGGACCGCGACGCGGACGGGCTCCGAGCCTGATGCGCGGACCTCCCTCGGATCCTGCGCACAGAAAACGACGACGCCGTCGCCGCCGGCCACGCGACCGGTCGGCCGCTGCGCCGTCCCGCTCGAACCCCTCCACCGCCGCAGACGGTGCGAGCTGTTCACAGTCCATTAGGCCTGAGTGTGGAGGAGATTTCAAGCGGGTGTGTCGCCGACCGGCGCCGTAGGCGATGATCTGTGCAAGGATGTGCTATCTGCCAGGCCTGCGACCTGCTAGGCCTACACCTGACGAGACTCGGAGTTCCACGATGAACAGGTCATCCGCTGCGCGCGCGGCGACAGGAGGTGTGAAGGTCCGCGAGACCTTCACCGGCCGCAAGGCGTTCATCATAACGGCCGTCGGTTCGGCCGTCGGACTGGGGAACATCTGGCGCTTCCCCTACATCACCTATGAGAACGGCGGCGGCGCGTTCCTGATCCCGTACCTCGTCGCCCTGCTGACCGCCGGCATCCCGATCCTGTTCTTCGACTATGCGATCGGCCACAGGTTCCGCGGCTCCCCGCCCCTGGCGTTCAGGCGCCTGCACCCCGCCACCGAGTTCATCGGCTGGTTCCAGGTCGGAGTCTGCTTCCTCATTTCCGTGTACTACGCGGCCATCATCGCCTGGGCCTGCAGCTACACGTGGTTCTCCTTCACCCAGGCCTGGGGCGACGACGCCGAAGGGTTCTTCTTCGGCGAGTACCTCCAGTACGACGGCGGCGGGACCGAAGGTGCCGGGCTCTCGGTGGACTTCGTCGCCCAGGTCGGCTGGCCGCTCGTCGCGGTGTGGGCCGTGCTGCTGGTCTGCCTGGCCGCCGGCGTGCGCCGGGGCATCGCCATGGTCTCCATCATCGGCATCCCGGTGCTGGTCGTCATGTTCGTGGCGCTGGTCGTCTACTCGCTGACCCTCGAGGGCGCAGGCATGGGGCTCGACGCCCTGTTCACCCCGGACTGGGCCGCCCTGGGCGACCCGTCGGTGTGGATCGCGGCCTACGGGCAGATCTTCTTCACCCTCTCCGTCGGCTTCGGCATCATGATCACCTACGCCTCCTATCTGAAGCGCCGGTCCAACACCACCGGCTCGGGGCTCGTGGTCGGCTTCGCGAACTCCTCGTTCGAGCTGCTGGCCGGCATCGGCGTCTTCGCCGCACTGGGCTTCCTCGCCTTCGCCGCGGGCACCGCGGTCGACGAGGTCGCCAGCTCGGGACTGGGTCTGGCGTTCGTGGCGTTCCCGACGATCATCTCCGAGGCCCCGCTCTCCGCGCTGGTCGGTGTGCTGTTCTTCGGATCCCTGGTCCTGGCCGGATTCACCTCGCAGATCTCGATCCTCGAGGTGGTCATCGCCTCCGTGAAGGACAAGACCGGCTGGTCGCGGCTCGTGACAGTGGCCGTGGTGGGCGGCGCGTCGGCGGTCACCTCGATCATCCTGCTGGGCGGGGTCTCCGGGCTGACCATCCTCGATGTGGTCGACGCGTTCTCCAACAACATCGGCATCGTCGGCGGCGCGCTGCTGGCCGCGGTGGTGGTCTCCTGGGTGGTCCGGAAGCTCCCGGTGCTGACCGCCGGGCTGAACGAGCACAGCTCCTTCAAGGTGGGCATCGTCTGGAGGGTCCTGATCTCCGTGGTCCTGCCCGTCGTGCTCGGCTGGCTGCTCATCCTCGACGTGCGGGACAAGATCTCCGCAGGCTACGGCGGGTACGACACCTGGGTCGTCATCGGCTTCGGCTGGGGCGCGATCGTCTTCGTGGCTGCCCTCGCAGTGGTGGGCACCCTGTTCCCCTGGGGCGGTCGCTCGGCGATGAGCACGGAGGATCCGGACGCCGACGAGGACGCCGTCGCGACCGTCGACACCGGCGGCCCCGGTGACGCTGACCGTCGCGAAGGAGGTGAGCGCTGATGGACCCCCTCGCGATCGTGATGATGATCGTGGCGATCCTCATCGTCTGGGGCGGCCTGGTCGCCGCCATGATCCACCTGCAGCGGCACCCGGAGGAGGACTGACGTCTCCGAGGCCCGGTGCCGAGCCGTCCCGCCGCCGTCGACCCCCCGATGCGGAGGTCACAGTACGGTCACGGTCCAGGTCAGATGCGGTCGGGCATCACGCATCGGTAACGGCTTCGCCCTGCACCTGTCTCCGGCTTGGAACCGCCCCTACCGGGCAGTACCGTATGCCCCATGCCTTTCGACGGCTCCGGTGCGAAGACTGGGCGCTCGCCCCTCTGCGCCGTCGTACCCTTCGGGCTGGCCGCGAGCCTCCTGCTCATGGCCGGAGCCGACCCGTCCCACGCCGGACACGGTGGCCTCGCACATTCGGACGGGGGCACCGTCTCGGCGCACCCCGACGCGCAGGGCCCCGCCCAGTCCGAGCGGACGTCCCGGGATGAGGGCCCCGCCGCCGACTCCACAGCCGAGGTCGCCGCCGACGGCGTGCTGCGTGTGGCCGCCGCACGGACGAGCTTCGACGCCGAGTCCGCGGCCGAAGCGGGCGACGAGCTCGAAGGCGGCGAGGATGAGACCATGCGGGAGACCGCAGCCCTGGTCCAGCAGGCCCGACCCGACGTCCTGGTGATCACCGGGGTGCCCTACGACGGGACCCACCGGCTGGCCGAAGTGATGAACTCCCAGTACCTCGCCGTGGACCAGCAGGGCCAGGAGGGGCTGGCCTACGCCTACATGTACACCGCGCCCACCAACTCCGGGGTCGACTCGGGGGCGGACCTCGACGGCGACGGATTCATCGGAGGTGAGGGCGACGCCCTGGGCGAAGGGGACTATGCGGGGCAGTACGGGATGGTCGTGCTATCCCTGGCTCCCATCGACGAGGACGAGGTCCGCACCTTCCAGGACTTCCTCTGGGACGACATGCCCGGCAACGTGATGCCTGACGGTTCGTCCTCGGTCGAGCGGTCGGTGCTTCCGCTCTACGGCGCCACGCTCTGGGACGTTCCGATCACCGTCGAGGACCGGACGCTGCACGTGATCGCCGCCGCGCGCGCCTCCGCAGGGTTCAGCGACAGGGGCCCGGCGCTGATGGTCGACCAGCGGCGATTCATCGACGACTACGTCTCCGAGGAAGAGTCCGACGCCGAGTACATCTACGACGACGAGGGCGACCGCGGCGGATTCGACGGGGAGCAGTGGATCGTCGCCGGCGACGACGGGCTCGGCGCCGGGACCATACGGTCCCACTCCGAGCTCCCCGAAGAGGACGCCAGCACGGAGACCGAGGCCGAGACTCGTCTGACCTGGGCCGATCTGCGTCTCGACTGAGTCCGGGCGGCCGTCGAGGCTCTGATCACCGCCGGTCCGATGCGTTAGCGTTGACCTGTCGGGGAACACCGGCATACGCCGTACACCGGGAGTCGAGGAATGAGCTCACGATCCATGGTCCCCTCCGAGGGTGCCGAACTGGGGATCTCCTCCGCCGCCGAGCGGCGCACCTCCGGCCGCAGGTCGGTCGGAGGCGGGAAGAAGGCCGCCCAGCGCGGGAAGCACCGGCGGAAGCCCACGCTGATGCGCACCGCTGCGACCGGGCTGGTCACCCAGCAGGCCGTCGGCGTCGTGTCGAAACGCGCCTTCGACGAGGACGGTCGCCTGACCCCCTCCGCCGAGAGCTGGCTGATCCGCGCGGTGACCGTCCAGCGGCCCATCGTGCTCGCCAACCTGCGCCGCCTGCGCAAGGCCCACCCCACGCTCACCAACCGGCAGCTGGCCCAGCAGCTGGACAAGGAGTTCTCCCGCCTGATGACCGGCTCCGGGGCCCTCATCGGCGCCACCGCGGCCGTGCCCGCCGTCGGCACGGTGGCGTCCCTGGGGATCTCGGCCGCCGCCACCGGCGGATTCCTGGAGACCTGTGCCCTCTACGCGCAGTCCATGGCCGAGCTCTCCGGCGTCTCGACCGAGGACCCGACCCGCGCGCAGGCGCTGGTCATGGGCGTCATGCTCGGCGAGGAGGGCCGCAAGCTCCTCGGCGAGCTCAACGATCAGGCCGGCGGACGGGGGACCGGCCCCTATTCCACGCTGGTGCCGCTGAACAGCCTCTCCTCCGGCTCCGGCGTCGGGGGCGTGGTGTTCAACCAGCTGAAGAAGCAGTTCGTGCGGCGGTTCTTCGTCCGTCAGGGCACCTCCATGGTCGCCCGGGCCATCCCGTTCGGGATCGGTGCGGTGGTCGGCGGGGCGGCGAACCGGATGCTGGCCCGGCAGATCGTCAGCGCCGCACACAAGACCTTCGGCGAGCTGCCCGAGGAGACGCCGCAGGCCCTGGTCGAGGATATGCGCCGCGGCCTGGAGCGGGAGCAGCACCGGGCCGACCGTCGTGAGCGCCGCGAGAAGAAGAAGGGTCTGAAGGCCGAGCAGAAGCAGATCCGGCAGCGGCGCCGAGCCCAGGAGATCCTCGAGAAGGGTGACGAGGCCGAGGTGCCCGCGGAGGACACCGACGCCCCGGACGCCTCTGCGGAGTCTGAGACCCCCGGGGACTCGGACACGGGGCGCTGATGACCGGCTTCAGCCGTTGGTCAGTCCGGCGTCGCGGCGTGTTGTTCCCGCATTCGCCCGCTGGTCCTACTCTGGGACTGTGACGCTCCACGACATCACCCAGCACTTCGGGCCCGGCCGAGGGGGCGCGGCCCGACTCGGCGGCCGGACACCGTCGGCCGTCGGGGCGCCTCCGTCCCGCACGCGGGTGTTCGCCCACCGGGGCGCCTCGGCCGACTTCCCCGAGCACACGCGCGCCGCCTACCTCCGGGCGATCGAGTCCGGTGCCGACGGCCTGGAGATCGACGTCCACCTCACCGCGGACGGCGAACTGGTCTGCTTCCACGACTTCACCGTCGAGCGGACCAGCGACGGCTCCGGACCCGTCGCCGGGAAGACCCTGGCGCAGATGCGTCGGCTCGACATCTGCTCCTGGAAGACCCCCAAGCTGGCCAGGACGCCGCGGTTCTGGCAGTCCCGCCGGCTGGCCGACACCTACGGCGCCCCCGACGAACAGCTGATGACCCTGCCCGAGGTGCTGGAGCTGCTCCGCGGAGCCGGGCGTCCGATGGCGCTGGCGATCGAGCTGAAGCACCCCAGCCCCTACGGCTCCCGACTCGAGGACGAGGTGCTGAAGGTGCTGCTCGCCGCCGGGTGGGACCCGGAGACCTCGGTGGTGCCCGGCACGCGGCGCCGCGGCGGGGAGGCCCACCCCATCGAGGTGTCCTTCATGAGCTTCGACCCCGGCGCGCTGCTGCACCTGGGGGAGATGGTCCCCGCCGAACGGCTCTGTTCGCTGTTCGACCTGGTCACCGACCGCAGCGTGGCGCGGCAGATGGCGAAGATGCAGGTCGGCTTCGGGATGCGGCCCTTCGTCGCCGCGGTGCTGCGGGGCACGGCCAAGGACGCGGAGGCGCTGGTGTGGAACCACCGGGCCGGCATCGCAGGTCCCGGCGTCCGGTATGTGCGGCAGCGTCCGGCCGAGGTCCGTGCCTGGATCGCCCGAGGATCCGTGATGCGCGTCTGGACCGCGGACAAGCCCAAGGACGTGGAGATGCTGCTGGACCTCGGGGTCGCCGAGATCACCACCAACCGGCCCGCCCAGGTCCTCGACCAGGTCACCGCCGCGCAGTCCGAGTCCGCTCGCTGACCGAGGTCCGCCGGCGACCTCGGCAGCGCACCGCTGTCACTCCTCTATGAGGATGCGCCGGA
>NZ_JAOEFD010000025.1 GCF_025420485.1 Nesterenkonia marinintestina
TGACGTGTCCTGGGTTTGGTTCCTTTGGGTTGTGAGAATCTGACACAACCTTGTAGGAGGGAACTATGCCCCGTCAGTACTCACATCAGTTCCGAGATCGCGTCCTGTCCTTGGTGGATGAAGGCCGCCGAGTCGATGATCTCGCCAAGGACCTGGGTATCTCGGCTGGCACGATCTACCGTTGGCGTCACCAGGCGCGCATTGATGCCGGAGAGCTCGCAGGTGCCACGAGCCAGCAAGCCACCGAACGTGCCGATGCGAAGCGGCGGATCCGACAGTTAGAAGAAGAGCTGAAGGCTACCCGGCTTGCGGCCTCGATGCTCAAGGATGAAGGTATCCGCCCAAAAGGCGGTTCCCGGTCGTCGAAGCCCTGACCGGGCAGGGCATCAGCACCAAGACCGCCTGCCAGGTGCTGCGGGTGACCGAGCGCGGCTACCGGGCCTGGCGGGACCGCCCTGCCAGCCAACGTACGCTCCGGCATCAGATGCTGGCGGAGACTATTGCCAACATCCACCGGGCTTCGCGGGGTTGCTATGGCATCCGCAGAGTCCATGCTGAACTGATCCACGGCCTCGGCATCGCTGTGGGCAGAGATCAGGTCGCCCGAGTCATGGCTGACACGGGGCTACGTGGTCTATCCGGGACGAGGAAACGCTATGTGAACCGGGAGCACCTGATCACCACCGACGATCTGGTCAACCGGAACTTCACTGCGACTGTTGCAGACCAGCTGTGGTGCACCGACATCACAGAACACCCCACCAGAGAAGGCAAGGTCTACTGCTGCGCGGTCATCGATGCGTACTCCCGCAGGATCGTGGGTTGGGCCATCGACACCAGGCAGACCACCACGCTGGTGCTCAACGCCCTGGATATGGCCGTTGAAGCACGGAAACCGCATCAGACAGTGGTCCACTCCGATCACGGGACTCAGTTCACCTCATGGGCATTCAGCAACAGACTCCGTCATGCAGGGCTCGTCGGCTCGATGGGTACTATCGGCGATGGTTACGACAACGCGATGATTGAGTCATTTTGGGGCACCATGCAGGTGGAGCTGCTGAACCGGAGGAAGTGGAAGACCCGACTCCAGCTGGCGAATGCGATCTTCGACTACATCGAGATCTACTACAACCGACAACGCCGCCACAGCGCCCTAGACTGGAACACACCAGAAGGCTTCGAACAGCCTCCGGCACTTCATGCTCTCACCTCGTGAATTCTCACATCCCGGGGGAACAGAACCCAGGGCACGTCATCAGCGGAACTAAACCCAGTACGGTTCAGGCCAGCGTCCCGATAGACCAACCCCAACCGGGAACACCCGCCTCTGACCTGGAGCGTTGATGCCATGCAGACAGGGGTGTCCCGTATAGGTGGTCCGCACGGTGTCCCGCTGACGGGGGGCTAACCGGGACACCGTGAAAGGCCGGTGAGGGCCTGGTTTGTCGGAGGGATTCGGGCCTCTGATCAAACTGGCGCGTGTCGATTGAGTGCCCGAGGCTCACGAAGATGCCGAAATACTCACCTATCGGATCCAGTCGCCGGTTTTCTCCTGTGGGACTACTCCCTCTCCGCCAATTAAGTGGGATTCCGACAAGTTGTCCGGGAACCTACATGGGTGTAGGTTCTCACCGAACCTGTCAGGGCGTCAGTGCGCTGACCTGGAGTTTGACACATGCAGGGGACTGGGTTTTTCTCGCTAACTTGTCATAATCCTCAGACTCACCTCGGCCATGAGAGACAGTAGACAGCGGGCGGTGGAGCGGCATCTCCGGCATTCTCGAACTGGACTGCCTGTCGGGAACTTCACGCATTGGTGATGACGAATTTACGAACGTCGCCTGGTCTCCCCACACACGTACTCTTGAGGTGTTCATTAGGATCGATCGGGAGTGGATCGATTGGACACTGGAGACATGGTCCCCGGCTGGTTCTAAGTCCCTGGCCGCTATGGGTAGACCTCACCGGTGATCGAGTCTTAAAGAAGTTTAGGGCGGCTCATCGACTCGGAGAATTCGGGCGTCTGTGAGACGCAGAGCGCTTTAGGGGCTCGATCTGCGCTGTACAGCTTGATCTAGCGCGATTAAGTATTCGCGGGCGACCAGAGTGGCTCGATATCCAGTCCTTTCGCCAAACATGAATCGAGAACCATGGCTGTGTACGTCCAGCGACTCGGCTAAACGTTTCCGGAGTGAGAAGAAACTGCTCTTCGATGTTTGCTTCGACGTGAACATATTTCCTCCATGGGCTAGTGCGTTCCTTAACTCAACTAGATTATCGAACATTTGTTGCACGGATTCAGGCTCGACATGAATTCCTAGACCTTGCCGCAGTGTCTTCTTCCTTGAATGCCAATCGGATGTGAGCCCGTTACGGTGCTCAGTTACTAGATATCTTGCGAGGTGCATCGAGCCACCCGATAACCTTCGGTACTCCTTTTCAACCAGTCTGTCGATCGTGTCGTTCACACAAGTTTCTACGACTGTTGCGACTTCGAGAACGATGAGTTCAGAGCCGGTTGCGTGGTTTCTATGTAGCCGGGCGAGCCGCTGCAGCGCGACTTCCGACTCCTTGGAAATTTCAAGCGGAACTCTTGATGGGATTTCGGCCCCACTCATAAGCACTCCTCAGGATCTGGGATTCCCTCTGAATTGACTTCCCGACTGCGGTGGGAGTCGCTCCGTCGCGTCTACCGACTGCGGCGGCGACCCCGGTTTGGGAGATATCTGAAGCCTCTACGAAAAGAGCAGCAGCCGCTTTCTCGGAAAGACGGTTCGCTCCAGCGAGAAGCCACGCTGCTTCCGCTCGAGCTACCTCGAACTTCGACTTCAGGAGCTTCTCGGCCCAGTCGAGGAATTTGACGCGAGAAGTGAGCTGGCTTTCTCCCACTCGGTCTGCTGCCCAAAGCAACCAAAGTTGCCCCCATGGAGAGAGGCGTTCGAGGTGAGACAATTTCTTGAGAAGCTCCCAGTTCTCATCCGTTTCTTCCCGTGCGACGAGGTACTCAACTACTTGGCGAAGCCGCAAAGGCTGGCGCTCAGCGATCTGCAGGAGCCATTCCTGCGGGAGACGCTCTGGGGCGTCGGCGAGTCCCAGCAGTGCGTACCCTCCGTAAATGAAGTCGCGATCAGGATCCCCAACCCAGTCCGAAATAATTGAAGTTAGAGCCTGAAAATCTATATCTGTCGTATCGGCTTCAATCTCAACTAAATCTACATCATCATAATCAACACGAATTGCTTCAATGAATCGTAAAGTGTCGGCAGCCTTATTCTTGTAATCAGACATGACTCGCTCTTTTGCATCCAGCTCAGCCTTTACGTCGGCCGCTTCTCTGAGTCGAGTTTTTTACTCGACAAGGCTAGGCCGACTCGTCGAGCCTCTTCTGCTGCAGTCTCTAGTGCGTTCTGAGCGTCGGACAGGCTCCGGGCCAAGATTCGAAAATCATCAGCGTAGCGATGGAGGGCGTAACCATGGCGGAGTAGTCCACGCGTGATGCGATCTAGATACGCATCGGCGAGTTGATGACTGGGTTTCAACGACTGGGGGATTCCATAGCCGCGTGGGAAGAGTTCTCCGAGAAGCCTCCGAAGCCCACTTACAGCGTCTTCATTCAAGCTCTGTAGCAGTAACTCGTCCGCCAATATGTTGTGATTTATGTACTCGTAGCAGGCGACGATGTCGATATCGATAATCCATGGATATTGCCGA
Organism: Nesterenkonia marinintestina; assembly: GCF_025420485.1. Lineage (GTDB taxonomy): Bacteria > Actinomycetota > Actinomycetes > Actinomycetales > Micrococcaceae > Nesterenkonia > Nesterenkonia marinintestina. The sequence continues at coordinate 3,715 of NZ_JAOEFD010000025.1, forward strand.
GACTCCTCTGGGCTTGTCCCATAAGATTCGTGGTCGGCAAACTTAGCGTTCCTAGAGGGCTCAGGCAGAGCTCCTTGTAGCTGGTGTACCAGGGCTGAGTACAAGACGCGGGTGGAAGGGGCAAGGACTCCCACCGGTCGTGGCCCAACGCTGTGTTTAGGCATGGGTATAACTTCCATGCCGGGGGAAAGGCTTGTAGTGGCAAGCGCTCGCGCCGCCTTCGCCAATCGTTTCGTCTCGGTCTGCAAGGCTCGTTCGGAAACTAGAGGTGGCCAGCTTAGAAGTGGGTGTGTGAAAGTTTCATAGGCGGTTTCTTCTAGGGCGAGAGTATCGACGTATTGTCCGTCCAGATTTAGGATGGTTGCTCCTCGGGTCCAGAGTCATGGCGGGTTAGGGCGATTCGGAATGCGAACTTGTCGAAGGTTGTTGCTTTGAGCGTACTGGATTTTCGGATTAGGCCCACGCGGTGGGTGCCACCATCAGGCGTGCGCCCGCAGAGCTACCGGTTTACGGGCATCTCAACCAGGTGGTCAGGCCCCCTATGAGACGCCGATCTTGTGTTCGAGGTACCGCTGTAGGACGTCAAGTCCCACACCGAGACCGCGATTGCCAAGATCCGCCAGGAAGCGCTTGAGGCGACCACGCGCCGCGACTCGCTCGGCACCGCGTGCACCTTCATCCTCTAGCTCGTGCACCGCTGTTTCTAGTTGAGTCCGCTCAGATCCACCAAAAGTCGCAGCGAGTGCAAGTAAGTCTTTGGCTTCCGCTCCGAGATTGATGGTTCCCGCGATGTTCTGGACAATAGGGCCGGCCACGTCGTTGTTGAACTGTGGATTGAAATTATTAACCGTTAGCGATGAACTTTGGTTCACCTTCGGACCCTCTAAAACCCCGTTAGTCGTTGGAGGTGGGAGCATCTCGTCCAATGCCGCCTCAAGGTCCCTGCCCGCCAACCCGTCGATGCCGAGGACAACGTTCTCGAGCTTATGTTTGAGCACCAGCATTCGCTCTTCCCGTCTATGTTTGAGATCGAGGCTCAGGCGGTTCGCTCGGGTCGCGTAACGCGACACAATAATTGTGGCGGCGTCCTCCGTGATGCCGTTGGCAGTGAGTCGGACTACAGCAGCAGAAGGGGTCGCCACACAGTCACGGAGGAAAGATGAGAAGTCCTCGAAATAGCGTCTCAGCCCACCCTCAGAATGGCCGTCTCCGCTGAAAAACTCAAAGACTTGGCCTGCGGCGGTGCTGTACCCCTCTTGGCGAATATCACTGTGGCCCGTCTGGCCAAGCCACTCGCGGAACATCCCAAGAAGATCCTCCGCTTCTTGGGCGTAAAGACGCCCGCTGGGAACGTAGAAACGAAAGAGAAGGTCGCGCTCGTTGTCCTCTAAGAACCCGCTTGCAATGACCGAACGCTCGACGTTCGTGCGGTACGGGATGACGTTGAGTCGACGATCCCGGAGCATGGCGTTTACATGAGTCCGAGTGGCCTCGGAAACCGTCTTAAAGGGGTCCTCTCCGATTGATTCAAGGAAAGTGCGGTCCTCATCGCTAAACCTGAGGTTCATGTCGATCTCGACCTCGTACTCAAGTAGCGGCGCGTCGTTGGCCGCGCGCTGCTCATCAGTAAGGAAAACGGCTTCATGGATGAGGATTATGTGGGAGCGGGTAGCTAAGGCATCTAGGAGTGCTCTAGACGGTTCTTCATACTCTGGTTGGTTCATTGCCTCATAGTCGCTGCGTCGCAGGACGACGAGTGCGCCACGACAGTGTGGCGAAGTAATCATGGCCACGATCGTGTCCCAATTTTCAGGCTTCGAACTAAGCAACTTCTTGAGATAGGGGACACCGCTCGACCTCAACTTCGTAGTGGCCGATTCGCTGTCAATGTTTCCAACGAAAAGAAAGTAGTCGGGTTCGTCCGTGTCCATTCGTCATTTTTACAGATTTTACTCGACAGAGGAAAGCCGCGTAGGTCGCGGTGATGTCCCCTGTGAGCGGGCGGTAGAGGGGGGAGCCTTTCAAATTGAGCCAGAACTCTTCCGTTTTCTCGCACCAATCCGGTCCGCTGTCATCGCGAAGCCGTAGGATGATCGTCAACGTCGGTATGCAACGGATAGGGACTAAGAACGACTGAACTCTGGGGAAGTTTCGATCGCTACCTCGGTCTGCGCGCTCCCAACGAGTCCCACAAGGACGAAGTCGCCAGTACCGCGAGACGCGCCTACTTCCCCTGTTCAAAACCTCCTGTGATGGCTACTCAGAATCTCCCATCTGCCATGGACACGAGGAGAGTCCTAGACGAACTCCATTGCCACCACGACTCCTCGAGGGCGGCTCTTAAATCGCTCTTGCACTTGTCATATTCAATCCACGCGACGTGTGGCAGATAGAGCGCGATCCAGGCCAACTGCTGAAAGGCTCTGTCGGATCCAATCGTGGGCAACTAAGCTCGCAGGCCGACCGGTGGACATACGCAAAAAACCGCTGGACCATGTCTGAGGAGGTCCACCATTTGCACGGTACCCTTCTCGATTTAGCACATCGAAGGCCGCCTCGCGCAAGCTTTTTCCTCTATCCCCTGAAGAAGCGCGAAACCTAGCGCGTCCGTTAGAAGAACGATCAAATGGAGCCCCATATTCATTCTCGATGGTATCGAGCAAGTGGACTGGTACGGCGATCTTCATGACTATGCGGTCGCGTTCTGTTCCCTGCATGGGTGGTTTTTCGGTGACCCCGATAACTCCACGTTGTGCACCATCGGGCCATAGCCACCGCCATTCGAACGCCGAGAACAGTCCGGTCAGGGCTTCATCGTAGATCTCTGAGCCGAAACCGTGGGTCTCCAATACATACGTATCAACCAGTTCCTGAGGGAACAAGTCATCAGGACAGTCAACTGTGTGCGCGTCAGCCATCGGGTAGGAAACTAAACGCTCAACCTCATCATCGGAACAGGTGCGGGCCCAGTTGACAAGATCGCTGACTGCTGCGCCGGAAACTTTCAGGCGACCGACCTTGAAGCTCCCTAGCGACTTGAGATCTACATGCTGAGAAAGCTCATCCAGCCTCCTGCGGAGCCTCTCGAGGCTGATCCGTTGGGGAGCTGGACCAATTCCTGGGTCGAGGAGTTGTGAGGCAAGCGCATAGCGTCGTTCGCGTTCCCATAATCCGCCGGAGCATCCGAGGTCTAAGTGTTGCCAGAATCTTGACTCCATACCCATACCGCGAGTGGGCCTCTCTCGGATGTACTCCCAGGGCCAGGTTTTCTCTGCCACGGGCACAACCGTCCAGTGGCTGATAGGGCGTGAAGACTGTGCTGTTGCGGCCTCCATTTGGGAAGCGGTTTCACTTTGCAGGTTTGAGTACCAGTCGACGCTTACGGCCATTCGCGTGACAGTCATGTCGACGGTGAGTTGTTCTCCCTCGGCAGGCCGTGGAAAGACCAGTTCCTGATAAAACGGGGATGTTCGCACGAGGTGTTCGAGCGTTTCCTTCAGTCTTGTTGCTTGTTGTTGGGTATTGTCCGCGGGTTCTTGCAGTCCGAGGTTGGGCTTGGAGCTTTCCCGAATGAGCCAGAGCCCCATGCCTAGATCTTGCTCCAAGAAGCGTGTGACCAATTCGTGGTAACGGGGCCACTCTGCCTCTTCCAAGACAAGCGCTATAGCCCAGCGCCACAATTCGAAAGAAGAAGGTGAGCTCACTGCCTCATCCATCAAGGCGGGAGTTGATTGGACGGCTTGCGCGGCACACCACTGCTCGAGTAGAGGGAGGGTGAAGGAAAGTTCACGTTGCCCCTCCCGGCGTCGCACTAGG
>NZ_JAOEFD010000026.1 GCF_025420485.1 Nesterenkonia marinintestina
TCTGTGTGGTGTTGTCCGGCGGTGACCTACTCTCCCACACCCTTCCGGGTGCAGTACCATCGGCGCTGTGGGTCTTAGCTTCCGGGTTCGGGATGGGACCGGGCGTTTCCCCCACGCTATGACCGCCGTAACCCTTGTCCAACACGCCCCTTGTGCCTGTGGCCTGTTTCGGGCCGCGTGGGGGTGTGTGCGTGTTGGGAATCTGTGGGCCACGTCCCCCCGGTGTGGTGTCTCCAGGGGTGTGGTGGTGCTCTCTATGCGGTTTTCGTGGTGTGTCGTCACCCTTCCCGGGCCGGGTGGTGGACCCGTGGTGGGTCCGTTGACCCGGCGGCTGGGGTGGGTGGGGTTTGTTGGTTGTGAACCGTACAGTGGACGCGCAGCACCATGAGTGTTTCCTGGTGGTGTGGTGGTGTAAGTGGTCGGCTTATTAGTACCGGTCAGCTTCACACGTCGTTGGTCCGTGCTTCCACATCCGGCCTATCAACCCAGTCGTCTGGCTGGGAGCCTTCACACCTGTTGGTGTCGGAGATCTTATCTTGAAGCCGGCTTCCCACTTAGATGCTTTCAGCGGTTATCCATCCCGAACGTAGCTAATCAGCGGTGCCCTTGGCAGGACAACTGACACACCAGAGGTTCGTCCGTCCCGGTCCTCTCGTACTAAGGACAGACCTTCTCAAATCTCCTACGCGCGCAGCGGATAGGGACCGAACTGTCTCACGACGTTCTAAACCCAGCTCGCGTACCGCTTTAATGGGCGAACAGCCCAACCCTTGGGACCAACTCCAGCCCCAGGATGCGACGAGCCGACATCGAGGTGCCAAACCATGCCGTCGATATGGACTCTTGGGCAGGATCAGCCTGTTATCCCCGAGGTACCTTTTATCCGTTGAGCGACGGCCCTTCCACACGGTGCCGCCGGATCACTAGTCCCAACTTTCGTTCCTGCTCGACATGCCTGTCTCACAGTCAAGCTCCCTTGTGCACTTACACTCAACACCTGATTGCCAACCAGGCTGAGGGAACCTTTGGGCGCCTCCGTTACTCTTTGGGAGGCAACCGCCCCAGTTAAACTACCCACCAGGCACTGTCCCTGGACCCGATCAGGGCCCGAAGTTAGATGCTCAACACCATCAGAGTGGTATTTCAACGATGACTCCACCCACACTGGCGTGCGGGTTTCACAGTCTCCCACCTATCCTACACAAATACTGTCAAACACCAATACCAAGCTATAGTAAAGGTCTCGGGGTCTTTCCGTCCTGCTGCGCGTAACGAGCATCTTTACTCGTAATGCAATTTCGCCGAGTTCACGGTTGAGACAGCGGGGAAGTCGTTACTCCATTCGTGCAGGTCGGAACTTACCCGACAAGGAATTTCGCTACCTTAGGATGGTTATAGTTACCACCGCCGTTTACTGGGGCTTAAATTCTGAGCTTCCACCCCGAAGGGGTGTAACTCGTCCTCTTAACCTTCCAGCACCGGGCAGGAGTCAGTCCGTATACATCGTCTTACGACTTCGCACGGACCTGTGTTTTTAGTAAACAGTCGCTTCCCCCTGGTCTCTGCGACCCATACACGCTTCCCACCGCGAGGGCGGGTCACGCTCAAGGTCCCCCTTCTCCCGAAGTTACGGGGGCATTTTGCCGAGTTCCTTAACCGTGATTCTCTCGATCGCCTCGGTATTCTCTACCTGACCACCTGTGTCGGTTTGGGGTACGGGCGGCTAGGACCTCACGTCGATGCTTTTCTCGGCAGCATAGGATCACCGGATCCCCCACCCGTGGTGGGGGCCCATCGAATCTCAGGCACATCTCTGACGGATTTGCCTATCAGAGGCCCTACATTCTTAGACCCAGTCAACCATCGCTGGGCCCGGCTACCTTCCTGCGTCACACCTGTTAATACGTTTGGCTCCCCGGTTCAGGTCCCACGCTCCCCACCGCCTGACCCCACACCAAGTGCGGGGGCTCGACGGTGGTTCGGGTGGTTAGTCTCACCAGTTCACCAGGGGCGGTCCTTCGCCGGTACGGGAATATCAACCCGTTGTCCATCGACTACGCCTGTCGGCCTCGCCTTAGGTCCCGACTAACCCAGGGCAGATTAGCTTGACCCTGGAACCCTTGGTCATTCGGCGGAGCAGTTTCTCACTGCTCTTTCGCTACTCATGCCTGCATTCTCACTCGAACACACTCCACAACACGCTTCCGCGGCTGCTTCACAGCGGTGTCCGACGCTCCCCTACCCGTCCCACACAAATAGTGTGGAACGCCACGGTTTCGGCGGTGTGCTTGAGCCCCGCTACATTGTCGGCGCGGAATCACTTGACCAGTGAGCTATTACGCACTCTTTCAAGGATGGCTGCTTCTAAGCCAACCTCCTGGTTGTCTGAGCAACTCCACATCCTTTCCCACTTAGCACACGCTTAGGGGCCTTAACCGGTGGTCTGGGCTGTTTCCCTCTCGACCATGAAGCTTATCCCCCACAGTCTCACTGCTGCGCTCTCACTTACCGGTATTCGGAGTTTAGCTGACGTCAGTAACCTTGTAGGGCCCATCGGCCATCCAGTAGCTCTACCTCCGGCAAGAAACACGCAACGCTGCACCTAAATGCATTTCGGGGAGAACCAGCTATCACAGAGTTTGATTGGCCTTTCACCCCTACCCACAGCTCATCCCCCCAGTTTTCAACCTAGGTGGGTTCGGTCCTCCACGCGCTCTTACACGCGCTTCAACCTGGCCATGGGTAGATCACTCCGCTTCGGGTCTAGACCCAGCGACTAAAACGCCCTATTCAGACTCGCTTTCGCTACGGATACCCCACACGGGTTAACCTCGCCACTGAGCACTAACTCGCAGGCTCATTCTTCAAAAGGCACGCCATCACACCCCAAAAGGATGCTCTGACGGATTGTAGGCACATGGTTTCAGGTACTCTTTCACTCCCCTCCCGGGGTACTTTTCACCATTCCCTCACGGTACTGATTCACTATCGGTCAGCAGGTAGTATTCAGGCTTACCAGGTGGTCCTGGCCGATTCACACAAGATTCCTCGAGCCTCGTGCTACTCGGGAACACCCACCAGGCCGGCGGAACGCATTACGACTACGGGACTCCCACCCTCTACGGTCAACCACTCACCAGCTGTTCGTCTATACGCCCGCACCTCGACCCCCAGGGCTGACAGACCCTGGAAAGTAGGCTCCCACAACCCCGGCTGCGCAACCCCTGTCAGGTATCACACACAACCGGTTTAGCCCCATCCGCTTTCGCTCGCCACTACTCACGGAATCACTGTTGTTTTCTCTTCCTGTCGGTACTGAGATGTTTCACTTCCCGACGTTCCCCCCGAACCGTCTATACATTCAACGGCCGGTCACACACCATGACAGTATGCGGGGTTTCCCCATTCGGACATCCTGGCCTCAACGCTCGGTTATCAGCTCCACCAGGCTTATCGCAGATTCCCACGTCCTTCATCGGCTCCTGCTGCCAAGGCATCCACCATGCGCCCTAAAACACTTACACACACCCCACAC
>NZ_JAOEFD010000027.1 GCF_025420485.1 Nesterenkonia marinintestina
GTCGACGACGCGTGAATACTGGACACTCAGCGACGGGTGAAAGCTGAACACTCCCGTCCATGCTGGGAGGCATGATCACGATGGAAGATTGGGCTGAGATCCGCCGGCTGCACCGGGCGGAGAAGATGCCGAAGAAGCAGATCGCTGAGAAACTCGGTGTATCCCGGACCACCGTCTACAAGGCTCTGGAGTCGGCTGAGCCGCCAAAGTATCAGCGGGCACCGAAGGGCTCGCTGGTGGATGCCTATGTGCCGCAGATCAAAGCTCTGCTGGCTGATGCCCCGAGAATGCCGGCGACGGTGATTGCTGAGCGGATCGGCTGGGAGCACTCCATGACGATCCTCAAAGATCGCATCCGGCAGCTGCGTCCGCTCTATACCGGGGTGGACCCTGCTGACCGGCTGGTCCACCGGCCCGGGGAAGCGGCCCAGTTCGACCTATGGTTCCCCGAACCTGTGATCCCCCTCGGGTATGGGCAGGCCCGGGTGCTGCCGGTGCTGGTGATGACTCTGACGTTCTCTCGGTTCCTGACCGCTTTGATGATCCCTTCCCGGCAGCAGGGTGACCTGTTAGCGGGGATGTGGCAGCTGGTCACAGGGGTCGGGGCGGTGTCGAAGCAGCTGATCTGGGACCGTGAGGCCGCGATCGCGCCGAAGGGCAAGGCCTTGCCAGAGGTACAGGCTTTCGCCGGGACTACCGCAGCGAAGATGGTGATCGCTCCGAAGCGGGATCCCGAGTTCAAGGGCATGACCGAGCGGAACAACGACTATTTCGAGACCTCGTTTCTGCCCGGACGCAGGTTTACCAGCCCGCAGGACTTCAACACCCAGATCAGCGCGTGGATCACCGAGGTAGCGAATCAGCGCAAGATCCGCTCCCTGGGGGATAAGCCGGTGAACGTCCTTGCCAAGGATCTCGAGGCGATGACACCGCTGCCGCCGTCCCCGCCGGCGACCGGGTTCAGCTTCCAGACCCGGCTGGGCCGGGACTACTACGTGCGTCTGGCCACTAACGACTACAGCGTGGACCCGAAGTGCATCGGCCGGCTGGTCCAGGTCACCGGCACCCTTGAGCGGGTGGTAGTGGTCTGTGAGGGCCAGGTGGTGGCTGACCATCAGCGCTGCTGGGCCAGCCAGCAGGTGATCACTGACCCCGCCCATGTGGAAACCGCTCGGGTGCTGCGGGCTGAGTACGGGCGCATCCGAGCCCAACGGGCCACCGCCCCGGGCGAGGCCACGGTGGCAGTCCGGGATCTGGGCTCTTACGACGAGCTCTTCGGGTTGACCCCCGCACCGGCTGCGCGGAAGGAGGCCGCCTGATGAGTACCGCCACTGAGGTGACAAAGAGCATCATGCATCTGGCCCGGGCGATGAAGACCCCGACCATCGGCAAGGTCTTCGAACAGCTGGCTGATACCGCCCGGGACGAGGGCTGGTCCCACGAGGAGTACCTCGCCGCGGTGCTGGGACGCCAGGTCGCTGACCGAGAGGCCAACGGCACCGCGCTGCGGATCAGCACCGCGAAGTTTCCCACACGCAAGACACTGGAGGACTTCAACCCCGATTACCAGCCCACCCTGCGCCGAGATGTACTGGCCCACCTGTCCTCGATGAGCTTCATTCCCAAGGCAGAGAACGTCATCCTGCTGGGGCCCCCAGGAGTGGGCAAGACACATCTGGCCATCGGGCTGGGCATCAAAGCCTGCCAGGCCGGGCACCCAGTACTCTTCGACACCGCCGCCGGGTGGGTCAACCGGCTCTCTGAGGCCCACCAGCGTCACGGCGGCCTCAACGCCGAGATCAAACGGCTGCGCCGCTACCGGCTGCTGATCATCGACGAACTAGGCTACCTGCCCTTCGACGCCGACGCGGCCAACCTGTTCTTCCAGCTCATCGCTGCCCGATACGAACAAGGATCACTGCTGATCACTTCCAACATGGCCTTCAGCCGGTGGGGTGAGATCTTCACCGACGAAGCCGTCGCCGCAGCCATGATCGACAGGCTCATCCACCACGCCGAAGTCCTCGCCCTCGACGGAGAGTCCTACCGGACAAAGACCCGCCGCGAGCTCCTCGAGACCACCACCCCCACAACCCCATAACCACCACAGAGTGTCCAGATTTCACCCGTCAGAAAGTGTCCAGTTTTCGCCCGTCGTTGACACGAGGT
>NZ_JAOEFD010000028.1 GCF_025420485.1 Nesterenkonia marinintestina
TGATCGGGTAAGATGGGAAAGTTGCTTCGGAGCGATTTGCACTGGTTTGGTGTGATGGTGCCGGGTGTGTCTGTTGTTTGAGAACTCAATAGTGTGCCAAGTTTGTTGATACCAAATTTTTTTGTTTGGTTGCCGCAGCATTGTCACCCCCGTGGTGGTGTTGTGGTGCAGCCTGGATTTTTCTCTGTTTTTTTGATGGAGAGTTTGATCCTGGCTCAGGATGAACGCTGGCGGCGTGCTTAACACATGCAAGTCGAACGCTGAAGCTCCCAGCTTGCTGGGGGTGGATGAGTGGCGAACGGGTGAGTATCACGTGAGTAACCTGCCCTTGACTCTGGGATAAGCCCGGGAAACTGGGTCTAATACCGGATGGTCACCGTGTCCCGCATGGGGTGTGGTGGAAAGATTGTATCGGTCTTGGATGGACTCGCGGCCTATCAGTTTGTTGGTGGGGTAATGGCCTACCAAGACGATGACGGGTAGCCGGCCTGAGAGGGTGACCGGCCACACTGGGACTGAGACACGGCCCAGACTCCTACGGGAGGCAGCAGTGGGGAATATTGCACAATGGGCGCAAGCCTGATGCAGCGACGCCGCGTGCGGGATGACGGCCTTCGGGTTGTAAACCGCTTTCAGCAGGGAAGAAGCCTCGGGTTCTCTCGGGGTGACGGTACCTGCAGAAGAAGCGCCGGCTAACTACGTGCCAGCAGCCGCGGTAATACGTAGGGCGCGAGCGTTATCCGGAATTATTGGGCGTAAAGAGCTCGTAGGCGGTTTGTCGCGTCTGCTGTGAAAGCCCGGGGCTCAACCCCGGGTGTGCAGTGGGTACGGGCAGACTGGAGTGCAGTAGGGGAGACTGGAATTCCTGGTGTAGCGGTGAAATGCGCAGATATCAGGAGGAACACCGATGGCGAAGGCAGGTCTCTGGGCTGTTACTGACGCTGAGGAGCGAAAGCATGGGGAGCGAACAGGATTAGATACCCTGGTAGTCCATGCCGTAAACGTTGGGCACTAGGTGTGGGGAACATTCCACGTTTTCCGCGCCGTAGCTAACGCATTAAGTGCCCCGCCTGGGGAGTACGGCCGCAAGGCTAAAACTCAAAGGAATTGACGGGGGCCCGCACAAGCGGCGGAGCATGCGGATTAATTCGATGCAACGCGAAGAACCTTACCAAGGCTTGACATGGACCGGATCGCCGCAGAGATGTGGTTTCCCTTCGGGGCTGGTCCACAGGTGGTGCATGGTTGTCGTCAGCTCGTGTCGTGAGATGTTGGGTTAAGTCCCGCAACGAGCGCAACCCTTGTCCTATGTTGCCAGCACGTGATGGTGGGGACTCATGGGAGACTGCCGGGGTCAACTCGGAGGAAGGTGGGGATGACGTCAAATCATCATGCCCCTTATGTCTTGGGCTTCACGCATGCTACAATGGCCGGTACAGTGGGTTGCGATACTGTGAGGTGGAGCTAATCCCTAAAAGCCGGTCTCAGTTCGGATCGAAGTCTGCAACTCGACTTCGTGAAGTTGGAGTCGCTAGTAATCGCAGATCAGCAATGCTGCGGTGAATACGTTCCCGGGCCTTGTACACACCGCCCGTCAAGTCACGAAAGTTGGTAACACCCGAAGCCGGTGGCCTAACCCTTGTGGGGGGAGCCGTCGAAGGTGGGACCGGCGATTGGGACTAAGTCGTAACAAGGTAGCCGTACCGGAAGGTGCGGCTGGATCACCTCCTTTCTAAGGAGCC
>NZ_JAOEFD010000029.1 GCF_025420485.1 Nesterenkonia marinintestina
CCTCCTTCTTTCACGGGGCGCCGCTGAGGAGTTCTGAGGGCATGCTCGCGGGTGAATCGCTGAGAATGCGCATGAGGGCGCGGCTGTGGCCCGAGGGTGCCGTCTCGGGTGGCCGTTTCTCCGAAATTTCCTTAAGTCGTTGGGGCAGGTGGGCGGGTCGTCAGGTGAAGGCGTCGCGGATGGCGGTGTAGCCGTGGGCGACCTCGTTGGCCCATCTCCAGCCGGCATCAACCCGAAGCCTGAGTTGTCGTGCTCCGCGGGTGATGCGGGCTGCGGTGTGCAGGATCATGTACCGGAACGCAGCAATCTCTGCCCGGCCAATGCTGGGGTGGTCTTTGTAGGCGATGAGCTTTGTCCAGGTGATCAGGTCGTTGGCGATCATCACCACCTGCAGCCACGCGTGGTTCTCCGCGAACCCTTCGGCGGGGAATCGGGCCAGCCCGGTGGCTTTGGCCTGCCGGATCCGGTCCTCCACCCTGGCATGCTGACGGTGACGCAGCTCCAAGCCCTGAATCTTGTGGTCCACGGCCTCTGGGTCGGTGTCGGTGATGAACGCGGTGACCCGGTGCCCGTCAGCATCAGTGAAGGACAACTGGGCGCCAGGATGTGGCCGCTCCTTCCGCAGGATCAGGCGGGTGCCGGCGGGCCAGCTTTTGATGTTCACATGGTCGGTAGCATCTACCACCCACGCCCCCTCCCGGATGGAACTGTCGGTGTTGATCGCTGCCTGCCACAACTGAGCCGGAATCTGATCAACCACCTGCTGGACGGGCTGGGTCAGGAAGTAGCCGAAAGAGAACTCCACGCCCATCTCTCGGCAGTGATCAGCGAAAGCGTGGGAAGCCCCAGCACTGTCGCTGCGCACCAGCACACCAGGACCGGCTTCAGCGCCGGGACGCACAGCAGCTGGCAGAGCGTCGAGGGCCTGATCGATCACGGTGATGTGATCAGCAGCAGTGTTGGCCCCGGCGTTACCGGGCCGCAGGATCCCAGCCAGGGCCTCCCCGCCTCTGATTTCTGGTCTGTCTAAGAACGCCAGTAAGGGGTGGAACCCGAACGTGCGTTTCCACGTCGCGGCGGCGTTCTCCTTCTCCGAGTGGGCGATGCTGATGGTCGCATCAACATCGATCACCAACGGCCCAGCATCCTCAGCACTGTTTTCAGGGCCAGCGCCCGCCTCCCATGCCCTGGCGCGCGCTTCAGCACGCGCTTTCCGGATCGCTGGCAAGCGGTCTTCGGTAACCCGGTCCAAGACTCGCCAGGTCGTAGGCATCGACGCCACGGGCCCGAAAACGTCCTGGCGATCAGTCAGAGTCTGGATCCCGGAGATGTTGATCGCGCCATCAGCCACGGCGACCGCCAGATCAGTGAGCACCCGGCCCGGAGCGTGAACCGGCAAGCCCTTATAGGAGTCCAGAAGCGGCTCCGAAAGCCCGGCCACCAGGCCGGTTCGCTCAGCAAGTTCTCGCAGCATGCCAACCCCGGCATGAGACACGACCCCCTGCCCGTCGGCGGAGACTTTCATGCGGCCAGTGCCCGGGATACGCTTCACTTTGAGAGTGCCCTCTCGACTCGGATGGTTTGGACTGTGGTAAGCCCATCATCCCTTGTCGGAGCGGCACTCTCGTCTATCTACGGCCTCTCAGGCCCTCGTGTCATGAAAGACCGAGG
>NZ_JAOEFD010000003.1 GCF_025420485.1 Nesterenkonia marinintestina
ACTGCTGCAGGCCCTGGGCCAGGACCTCGACGGTCGCGCCCACCGACTGGCCACCCTGGACGCCTACTACGCCGGGGACACCCCGCTGAGCTTCATGAGCCCCGAGGCCCGGGAGGCCCTGTCCAACCGGCTGACCCGGATGAGCGCGAACTACTGCCGGCTGGCAGTGACCTCCATCGCCGAGCGGCTGCGCGTCACCGGCTTCACCCGCGACGGAGCCCCCGACCCCGCCCTGTGGGAGACCTGGGCCGCGAGCGACCTCGACCAGCTCTCCGCGACCCTGCACCGGGAGGCGCTGATCCTGGGCTCCGCGTTCGTCATCGTCTGGGCCGATGAGACCGGCCGGCCCTCGATCTCGGTGGAATCCGCGCACCAGATGATCGCCCGACGTGACCCCGGCACACGGCAGATCACCGCCGCGGTGAAGAAGTGGGAGACCCCCACCGGCACCGCAGCCGTGGTCTACGAGCCGGAGAGGATCACCCGGTACACCTCGAAGTCTCACGGGGCGACCGCGGCCTCACAGTTCACCGCCGCCGAGACCGTGGCCAACCCCCTCGGAGTGGTCCCGGTGGTGGAGTTCCGAAACTCCGACCGGCTGCTGGAATCCGGGGTCTCCGAGCTGCGGGATATCGTCCCGCTGCAGGACTCGCTGAACAAGCTTCTGGCGGACCTGATGGTGGGCTCCGAGAACTACGCCCGCCCGCGCCGCTGGGCCACCGGAATCGAGCTGGAAGAGGACGAGGACGGCGAGGTCACCAACCCCTATCCGGAGTCGGACAAGATGATGATCTCCGAGGCTCCGGACTCGAAGTTCGGGCAGCTGCCGGCCTCTGACCTGAACAGCTACGAGACCGCGATTCGCTCCATCGTCTCCCAGATCATGGCCGTCTCCAGCCTGCCGGCGCATTACGTGGGAGTGACCGGGAACCAGCCGCCGAGCGCGGACGGTCTGCGGGCCGCTGAGGCCTCTCTGACCGCCCGGTGCGAGGCCCGACAGGCCACGTTCGGACGGGCCTGGGAGAAGGTCATGGACCTGGCCCACGCGGTGGCCACCGGCACCGACCCGCGGGCCGCGAACGTGAGCATCACCTGGGCCGACCCTGCCACCCGCTCCGCGGCACAGGAGGCCGATGCGGTGGTCAAGCTCTACACCGCCGGATTGCTGCCTGCCACGACCGCCCTGGAACGGCTTGGCTACACCGAGGACGAGATCACCCGGATCAGGGCACAGCGTCGCGGTGAAGCCCTCGACCGGGCCGGGACCGAGATCGGGGCGGTGATGACCTCGTGAAGCTCTACGAGGAGGTCGTGGACGCCCTAGGAGCCCAGGCGTCGAAGTCCCTGCTCGGCCTGCACCAGCTGATGGAGGCCGGGACCATCACCCGGGAGGAGTTCATCGACACCGCGGCCACCGTGGTGGACGTGGCCCGACAGCGCGGCACCGCAGCCGGGGAAGCCTACTTCCGGGCCTACGCCGAGCAGGCCACCGGCCGGCCCTACACCCTGGCGGCGACCCTGCCGGAATCCCAGGCCGACCGGCTCTCCACAGCCCTGGCGACGATCCTCGCGGCCTCCCAAGACACGCACATGCAGTTGGACCGGCTGGCCACTGCGGAACCGATGGAGGCCGCATCGGACGGGTTCCAGCAGGCCATGCAGAGGGAGAAGACCGTCACCGGGTGGACCCGCGGCCTCGACACCGGAGCTTGTCAGTTGTGCACCTGGTGGTGGCGCGAGGGACGGGTCTTCCAGCCCACGCACCGGATGCCGCGTCACACCGGCTGCAGGTGCCACCCCGTTCCGCAGATCAACGTCCGAAGCCGGAACTACCAGACCGAAGCCCAGGCACAACGCCTGGCCCGATGAGAGGAGACACCATGACCGACCACGACACCACCGAGCAGGAGCAGGCAGGTCAGATCTCAGATCCGACCACGCCGAACCGCATTTCAGATGCGGATGGGGGAGGTCACGTTTCGAACGCGACCTCCGAGAAGGGTGTCATTTCAAATGAGACCCCCGAGGGCACGGACAGTACCCGCCCCCTCAGTTCAGATGAGGGTACGCGTTCAGCGAGTACCCCTGAGGAGGACTCGCAGGAGCCCGACACCTTCCCCCGCGACTACGTGGAGAAACTGCGCGATGAGAGCGCCCGCTACCGCCAGCGCGCCCAGCAGGCCGACGAGTACGCCCACCGGCTGCACACGGCCCTGACAGCGGCCACCAGACGCCTGGCCGACCCCACCGACCTCCCGTTCGATCCCGAGCACCTGGAGGACCAGGACGCGCTCACAGCGGCCCTGGACGACCTGGTGGCCCGCAAACCCCACCTCGCCGCCCGCAAGCCCCACGGCTCCATCGGACAGGGAGCACAGCCGCATGATCCGTCATCTGTGGACCTGGCGGGCCTGCTGCGGGCGGGAGCGGGAGGATGAGCGCACGGGACCGCCTCGCGGCGACCTTGTACGAGGCGCTGGAGAAGCTGATCGCCGCGGAGATGGACTATCGGACGCGTAAGGGGTTCGACACCCCGTTGTCCCGCGAGTCCGCGATCCGCTACACCCGGGCGTTCGCACAGATCGCCAGGGGCACCCCCGACACGGATGCAAAGTAATACCCCGGTAGGGTATCCTGGGAGGGTCGGTCCTGGAGGCCGGCCCTCTCTAGGCTCCTGGCGGGCCGAGGTCACACCAGCAGGTGCGTGATGACCACGTATCTCGAACCTCAACCGTTAGGAGCTTTCTCATGGCAATGAACCGCGCTGACGCCCCAGAGCTCCTGCAGGAGCAGGTTTCCTCCATGCTCTTGCAGCCCCTCGAAGCCCAGTCCGTGGTGCTCGCCGCAGGCCCCAAGATCTTCGATTCCGCCTCTCCGCTGCGGATCCCCACCCTGGTCGGATCGGGCACCCCCGCGGTGGTCGGTGAGTCCGAGCAGATCCCCGACGACTTCTCCGCCGAGTTCGGAGAGATCCGGCTGATGCCCGAGTCCCGGAAGTCGATCAAGTCGATCACCCGGTACAGCAACGAGCTGGCCCGGCAGGCCATCGTCGGCCTCGACGCGGTGCTCAAAGCCCGGATGGTCAACGACATCTCACAGATGCTGGATGACCAGCTGCTGGCCGGCGACGGGACCAACGACAGCATCACCGGCATCCTGCACCAGGATGGGACACAGTCGGCGGCGTTCGACGCCTCCGAGCCCGACGCCTTCCTCGACGCCCAGGCGCTGCTCTCCGCCGCTGAGGTGACCGCGAACCGGCTGCTGGTCAACGGCGGGGACTTCATCACCCTGCGCAAGGCCAAGGATGGAAACGGACGCTACCTGCTGGAGTCGGACCTGACCCGCGACGCCACCTATCGGCTGTTCGGGGTCCCGGTGACCGTTTCGAACAAAATCCCCGCGGGCACGGCGATCCTCGCGGACTTCTCCACCATCGCGGTGGTCCGCGACACCGCGCCGTCGGTCAAGATCCTGGACCAGCGTTACGCGGAGTTCGACCAGCAGGCCATCCGAGTCACCACCCGGTGGGATCTCGGTCTGCTGCGCCCGGAGGCCGTGGTGGTCATGGGCGGCGACGGCGGCGAGTGATGAACACCTACGTCGCACTGCCCACCGGGCAGGACGTGGCAGATTTCCTGGGCCAGGGCGGGGAACACACGGGCGTGTCCACCCTGGCCCAGGAGCACGTCCCCATCGTCACCGCGATGGCCCGGGCCTACACCCGCGGCAACGGATTCACCGCCGATGGTGTGGCCGAGGACGTCGCAGCGGTCATCACCACCGCCGCAGCACGGCTGGTCGCCAACCCCGAGCAGATCCACTACTCCGTCGGCGCGGTCCGCTACTCCGGTGGGTTCAAGGGCTGGTCCCTGGCCGAGACGATGGTCCTCAACCGGTACCGGAAACGGGCGTCATGATCCTCAAAGACACCATCACCGTGCGGGTGGCCGCCACCACGCATGACAGGTGGGGACAGCCGATCACCACCTACGAGGACACCGACATCCCCGCCCAGGTGTTCCCGGCCGGCTCAGAGGACCCGGACAGGCTCTCCCTGGTCCTGACAGGCCGCTACCGGATCATCGTGCCCGCGGCCGCCCCGGAGTTCTCCAACAGCTCCAGGATCGTCTGGGGCGACGCGGAGATGGAGATAGAGGGCAAGGTCCAGACCCACACCGCCCAAGGGCGACCGCATCACAGAGAGTTCACCGCGGTGTACCGCGGCGCTTAGACCCCCGGGTGACCTGCTCTGCCAGGTCCGGTGTCGCCCGGGACCGTCGGCTGGGGGTTCTGCTTCCCCCTCTCTCATCAGCCGACGGAGAGACCCCCCGTGAATCAACGAGCACGGGGGGTCTCACTCTGTGCGGGTCCACCCGCCATAGTGACGGATCCGTCATCATGGGGACCACCGGACTCACGGGTGCGGGGTAATCCAAACGTTTGGATTACCCCGTCTTGCTCGGTGTCAGTTAGGTCCGGATCTGAAATCAATGACAATGTGCAAAGTTCCCCCACGCCTGCCCTGAGAAACCTGGCAGGATCCTGTCAGGTTTAGGCCCCACCCTCGGCAGGTTCAAGCGTGACAATGTCACGGCTGATCTGGGAATTGTTGACAATGTACACAATTCCGCCTGCTACTTGCATGGGAGTGGCGCGATGTTAGCGGCACCGTCGTCTTAGATTGGGTTCTATTAGAAGCCGTTCCCGCCGTGCTCCTATTGGTAACAATGTACCCAATACGGGACGACCGGAAACTGTGTCTAATAGACACGATTGACGGGAGGCTGGGAACGTGGCGGATCTGCCATTTTCTGCTCCATCCGATCTGCCTCCGCAAGCAGCTCTGCGGCGATCCGCCGCAGACGGGCTGCGCTGGTGTCCGCCTCGGTCGAGGGCTGGGGGTTACCCAGGGCCATGATCTCGTGAGCCTCGACTCCGAGCAGCTGGGCGATCTGTTCAACGTGCGCGACGGTTGCCGTAGTCATTGTTCTCTCCTCTGGTGGATTCGACAGATCTGTCAGATTGAAGCGGTCCCGGCTGACGCCGGGGCTGGATTCTCTCGGTCCCCTTCCCCATGAAAGCCCGCCGCCCCCGTCCACGCTCTGCGACATTCGCTCACGACTCCTAGACCCCCCGGAGACCGGAGCGTCGAGCAGCTGTGACCTAGCCTGTAGACGGCCGTCTGAGGCTCCCTGGTCCGGTTCCCCAGGGTTCGGGTGGATATCACCGGCATTCATCGGTTTGAGGCTGAGAATCGAGAAGAGCGCCCGGAGCACTGCTCAACGGGACTACCGCAGGAGTACAGCCCTGGATAGACTGACCCTGACGGACCGCCCGTGTTGCGGTCCTCCAGACCCCCGGGGATTGCAGTCCTGCGGGGGTCTTCCTATGTTGCTACGTCTCTAAGACTTGCTGATTCAGCTGGGGACCTCCGGCCCCGAGCCTCTTCGTGAGCCGTTCGTCGAGTTCGCCAAGGACTACCGCTCAGGACAGAACATGGAGACGGCGCTGGACCGGCTGAAGCAGCGTCTCGCCGATCCGGTGGGGGACCGCATCGTCATCTCCCTGACCATCACCCGTGAGGTCGGGGGCTCGGACCTCGGTCGACTGCTCGGAACTCTTGCGGAGTTTCTTCGGGAGTCCGCAAGGACCCGCAGCGAGCTCGAAGCCAGGCAGTCATGGACCGTGAACGCGGCGAAGCTCGCCGTAGCCGCCCCGTGGATCGTGGTGCTGCTGATCTCGACGCAGCCTGATGCCGCCGAGGCCTACCGCACGATGACCGGCCTGATGGTCCTCACCGTCGGACTGTGCGTCTCCGTGGTGTGCTACCGCCTGATGCTCCGCATGGGTGCCCTCCCGACGGAAGCGAGGGTGCTGCTGTGACTACGTCGATCGCGTGGGCGCTCGTGGCCGGGGTCGGCCTCGGTGTGGGGCTGCTGGTGGTCCTCACTTCCCTCCCCGTGCTCAATGAGCCGCGACTCGTCGACCGTGTGGCGCCTCACCTGCGCTCCTCGACCACGGCCACGGATCTGTTCGGCGGCATTGAGCCGCGCGCCGTCCCCTTCGGTGCGGCAGGACGACTGTTCGTTCCGGTCCTGGACACGGCGCGACAGAAGATCGAGCGGGTCGTCTCAGATTCGGACCAGCTCAGATCACGGTTGGAGCAGGCCGATTCTGCGCTGACCGTCGCGGACTACAGGCTGCAGCAGGTCGTCCTCTCGGCGGCGGTCTGCGTCGTCGCCGTGGCGGGAAACATCATGGCGCTGGTGGCAGACACCTTCCATCCTGCTCTGGCCGTCGTCAGCGTACTGGCCGCGGGAGTGCTCGGATACGGGTTGCGCGACTCCCTTCTCTCTGCGCGCATCCGCCGCCGACATACGCGCATGCTGTCGGAGTTTCCGACTGTGGCCGAGATGATCGCCCTGGCGGTCAGCGCGGGAGAGAGCGCTCCGGGAGCCTTCGAACGGGTCAGCCGCATCTCCCGAGGCGAGCTGAACACGGAGTTCCGACGGGTGCAGCGTCACATGCAGGCCGGCGCCAGCTTCGCCGAGGCGCTGAAGCGCATGTCGGTGCGCGTGAGCTCGGCACCGATCACCCGATTCCTCGAGGGCATCATCGTGGCGATGGAGCGTGGGACTCCGCTGGCCGAGGTGATTCGCGCCCAGGCCCAGGACGTCCGGGACCTGTCGAAGCGTGAACTGATGGAGATCGCCGGGAAGAAGGAGATCTCGATGATGGTACCGCTCGTCTTCGGCGTCCTGCCGCTGACCGTGGTGTTCGCCGTCTATCCCGGAGTCGAACTGCTGTCGATCGGCGTATGAGATCAGAAGGGCCGAAGAGGCTCGACGGGGGTCACCCGCCCGGCACTGCCGTCGATCCTCAGAACGCTGAGAGTTCCACATATGAGAGGTACGAAAGAAGGGAAGATCAATGCAGCACATCGATGCGAACGACCGACCGGACTCCTCCGAGCCGACGGCCGGGTTCCTCAGCACTCTCATGGTGCGAGTCCGTGACGAGCAGGGGGATGTCCCCGGCTGGGTCATGATCACGCTGATGAGCGCCGTGCTGGTGGCCGGCCTCCTGGCCGTCGCGCAGCCTGCGCTGGAGGGGCTCTTCAACGATGCCATCAGCAACGTCTCCCAGTGACCCGGTCATCACCGGGCGCCGCACGCAGTGAGTCCGGGGCGGCCACGGCGGAGTTCACGATGGTCGCCGCCCTCCTCGTCCTCCTCACCGTGACGATCATCCAACTGGCGGTGTTCGTCCACGTCCGCAATACGCTGACCGACGCCGCGTCGACCGGGGCGCGGTTCGGCGCGCTCCAGGACCGTGATCCGGAGGACGGGGTGCAGCGGACCCGAGACCTGATCGACGCCACGATCAGCGCCGATCACGCCGAAGACGTCACCTACGAGTACATCGACGGCGACGACGGGCGGACGCTTCGGGTGAGCGTGCGCTCCGCGGTCCCCGTGCTCGGCCTCGGTCCCGGAGTCGGTGAGGTGGAGGTGAGCGGCAGCGCCTATGAGTATGACTGACGTTCGAACTGCTCTGAGGCGCCGCCTCGGATCCGTCCGTGACGACGCAGGATCCTCCATCATCGAGTTCGTGGTGCTGGCCACCGTGGTCATGGTTCCGGTCGTGTATCTCATCGTCGCCCTGTCCGGACTGCAGTCCGCCTCGTACGCCTCCGTCGGCGCAGCAGACCAGGCGGCGAAGATGCAGGCCGGCGGCGAGGCGACCGACGACGAGGCCGATGCCCGGGCTGAGGCCGCGGTCGCCGCGGTGCTCGAGGACTTCGACATCGACAGGTCGCAGGCAGAGGTCAGCATCGAGTGCCCGAGCGGCGGCTGCGAGCAGGACGGTGATCTCATCATGGTGACTGTGGACATCACGGTTCCGGTGCCCGTGCTGTCTTCGATCGGGGGTTGGGACCCGACGCTCGCGACCGTGTCATCCACCTCGGCACAGGTGCGGACACGATGAGTGAGCGGGAGATGATCGCGCCGGAGGATGAGGAGGGCCAGAGCACCGTGCTCTTCCTCGGAATGATGCTGCTCGTGCTCAGCGTCGTCGCCGTCGTCGTGGGCGCCACCTCGGTGAACCTCGAGTCCCGCCGCCTCCTCGCCGCGGCCGACGGTGCGGCCTCGGCCGCCTCACTCAGCGCGACGGCCTCCGGCGACGCCCGTCCGACCGTCTCCGAAGGTCAGGCACTGGCCGCGGCCGAGGAGTACCTCTACACCTCTGGTGCCGACGATCGCTTCGACGGGGTCGAGATCACCGGGGTCCGGGTCACCGACGGCGGGCGGACGGCGCACATCGAACTTGCGACCTCCGCAGAGCTGCCGATGGTCTCAGCCGTGCTGCCTGCCGAGGTCACCGTCACGGCGGAATCGCATGCACGGGTCACACTGCGGCGCTGACGAGGTCCGGGTCGACGGGTCGAGCCTCCGCAGACGCCGCACCCCGAGCCGGTAGTGTGTACACGTTATGGCAGAGACTGATTTCCCGGCCGAGCTGCGCAGCCTGCGCGCCACCATGGACCGCATCACCGAGGTCACCGACGTCGACAGACTCCGGGCCGACGTGGACGAGCTCTCCGAGCAGGCCGCGGCCCCGGACCTCTGGGACGACCAGGAGAACGCCCAGAAGGTCACCTCCCAGCTCTCCCACCGCCAGGGTGAGCTCCGCCGGATCACCGACCTCACCCAGCGGATCGACGACGTAGAAGTCATGGTCGAGATGGCCGAGGAGGAGGGCGACGAGGACACCCGGCGGGAGGCCGTCACCGAGGTCGCCTCGATCTCCAAGGCGCTCGAGTCCCTCGAAGTCGTCACCCTGCTCTCCGGCGAGTACGACGAGCGCGAAGCCGTGGTCACCATCCGCGCCGGAGCCGGGGGCGTCGACGCCGCAGACTTCGCCGAGATGCTGCTGCGGATGTACAGCCGATGGGCCGAGACCCGAGACTGGACGGTCGCCGTGCTGGACACCTCCTACGCCGAAGAGGCGGGCCTGAAGTCCGCCACCTTCGAGGTCAAGGCGCCCTACGCCTTCGGCACCCTCTCCGTCGAAGCCGGAACCCATCGCCTGGTCCGCATCAGCCCCTTCGACAACCAAGGGCGCCGACAGACCAGCTTCGCCGCCGTGGAGGTCATCCCCCTGATCGAAGGCACCGACCACGTCGAGATCGACGAGAACGACCTGAAGGTCGACGTCTTCCGCTCATCCGGGCCCGGCGGCCAGTCGGTGAACACCACCGACTCCGCGGTCCGCCTGACCCACCTGCCCACCGGCACCGTGGTCTCCATGCAGAACGAGAAGTCCCAGATCCAGAACCGCGCCGCCGCCATGCGTGTGCTCGAATCCCGGCTGCTGCTGCTCAAGCAGGAGGAGGAGAGCGCGGAGAAGAAGGCCCTGGCCGGAGACATCAAGGCCTCCTGGGGAGACCAGATCCGGTCCTACGTCCTGCACCCGTACCAGATGGTCAAGGACCTGCGCACCGAGCACGAGACCGGTCAGGCCCAGGCGGTGCTCGACGGAGACCTCGACGGCTTCATCGACGCCGGCATCCGTTGGCGCGCCCAGGGCGACGACGACTGAGCCGCCCGGAGGACCGGTAGTCGATGATCCGCTTCGAACACGTCACCCGGCGCTATGAGCGCGACGGGCGCCCAGCCCTCGACGACGTCAGCATCGAGTTCGACCGCGGAGACTTCGTCTTCCTGATCGGCGCCTCCGGGTCCGGCAAGTCCACCCTGCTGCGCATGATCCTGCGCGAAGGCCTGCCCCAGCGGGGACGGCTCACCGTCGCCGGCCAGAACCTCGGCCTCATGCTCGAACGCCGGGTGCCCGGGTATCGACGCACCATCGGCATGGTCTTCCAGGACTTCCGCCTGCTGCCGGACAAGACCGTCTACGACAACGTGGCCTTCGCGATGAGCGTCATCGGCGCCCGCCGCGCAGACACCCGGGCACGGGTCACCGAGGTCCTCGAGAAGGTGGGCCTGGACCACCTCGGGCGACGCTACCCCCACGAGATCTCCGGCGGGGAGCAGCAGCGTGCGGCCATCGCCCGGGCCATCGTCAACGAACCCGCAGTCCTGCTCGCCGACGAACCGACGGGGAACCTGGACCCGCGGGCCTCGGCCGAAGTCATGAAGATCCTTCGCTGGATCAACGCCTCCGGCACCACGGTGATCATGGCCACCCACGACCGACCCATCGTCGACCAGATGCGTCGCCGAGTCGTCCAGCTGCACCACGGAGTCCTCGTACGCGACGACGCCCAGGGCACCTACGACCCCCCGCGCGGATCAGAAGCCTCCAAGCTGCTCGACGAGCAGGAGGCCGGCCCCGGGCTGCGCGCCATCGATCCGCGCCCGGCCGGCGCCGAGGACTACACCGACCTGCCTGACCGCGAGCGTGGCGACCCCGGCGAGGAGGAGCCGTCAGAGGAGTCGGCCGCCGACCGCGGCGCCGAGGCCGCCCAGGCGTACCGAGTCACCTGGCCAGAGGAGCGACGGCCGGGCGCCGCCGACCCGGACGAGGCCACGCCGGCACCGGCGGGAGTCGACGGCGCCGAGCTGACCGGCGTCGCGCAGGAGGGCCACCTCGAACGGGACGACGCCGCCGGAGAGGCGGACGAGGCGGAGCTCGATGAGCTCGACTCCCTGGACCGTGACGAGGACGAGGTCAGCTTCGAGGAGAGGGGGCGCTGATGCTGCTGCACATGCTCGGAGAGACGTTCACCTCCCTGCGACGCAACGTCGCAATGGTCTCGGCGCTGATCCTGGTCACCTTCATCTCACTCACGTTCGTCGGCGCGGCGGCCCTGATGCAGACCCAGGTCGACCGGATGACCGACGACTTCCACGAACGGCTCGAGGTCTCGGTGTTCCTCTGCACCGAGGACTCACCCCCCTCGGCGTGTCCCGCCGGAGCCGTCACCGACGACCAGCGCGACGCCGTCGAAGCCTCTCTGGAGGACGGAGCCGCCAGCCAGTACGTCGACTCCTTCCGCTACGAGTCCCAGGACGAGGCGCTGGAGAACTTCCTGGACCAGCGCGGACAGGACGCCGAGTCCTCGGCCGTCGAGGCCTCCGACATGCCCGAATCCTTCCGCATCCTCCTTCAGGACCCCGAACAGTACGAGGTCGTGACCGAACTGTTCGCCTCCGCTCCGGGGGTCGAGAGTGTGGCCGACCAGCAGGAGATCCTGGACCAGGTGTTCGGCATCCTCAACGGGATGACCATGGTCGCGCTGATCATCGCCGCAGTCATGATCGTGTGTGCGGTCCTCCTGGTCTCCACCACCATCCGGCTGTCGGCCTTCTCCCGGCGTCGTGAGACCGGGATCAAGCGTCTCGTCGGGGCCTCGAAGTCCATGATCCGCCTGCCGTTCATCCTCGAAGGGTCCCTGGCCGCACTCATCGGCGCTCTGCTCGCCTGTGCCGCCACGTGGGTGATCGCCGAGTTCGTCCTCGGTCAGTGGCTGGCCCGACAGGTCCCGGGGATCAGCTTCGTCGACTCCTCCGCCTCCTGGGTCATCATGCCGATCCTGGTGCTCATCGCCCTGGTGCTCGCGGCTCTGGCCTCCTGGCTCACCGTGCGGCGATACCTGCGCGTCTGACGGGGAGCGTGCCGCGTCGCTTCACACCCTCCGGATCGGTGACCTATACTTGGTTACCTGCCCGGAACAGAGAATCCGGGCGGGACGGTCTTTTGAGAACCGCATAAGGGGACGATCGGTTTCGACGATGTGAGTTGATCATGGGGAAGCGGGTCGAGGAAGCAAGAGGATCTCGTAAATACCCTCTGCAACCCAATAAGTGCCGATTCTAAGCGCACTGACTTCGCCCTGGCTGCCTGATAAACCAGCCAGCGCAAGTCTGTCAGCCTGAGGTCGCTGTCGCCTCAGTGTCTGGCATCAGCTAGACAGCCACTGGTGATGCTCCCTTTTCCGTGGGGGAGTATCACGACAATGACACGGATGGGCCCGGGACAGCCACTCGTCTGCATGATGGCTGGGGCCGAGCAACACCCTGCTGCAGACTGCACCCGGAGAAGCCCATGAGAATCCACATCGGACGCGGGTTCGATTCCCGCCGTCTCCACCCATTCCGAAGGCGCCTTCCCGATTCTGGGGAGGCGCCTTCTGTGTGTGTGCGGACTGTACGGCCTGTCAGGCGGCGCCGCGGTTGCGCTGACGCATCGCGCGCTGGGCCTCACGGTCGTCCTGCTTCCGACGCAGCGTCTCCCGCTTGTCGAACTCCCGCTTACCCTTGGCGATGGCGATCTCGACCTTCGCCCGACCATCCTTGAAGTACAGCTGCAGGGGCACCACCGTGTAGCCCTTGCCCTCGATCTGACGCTGGATCTTGTCCAACTCCCGGTGGTTCAGCAGGAGCTTGCGCTTCCGGCGGGCCGAATGGTTGGTCCACGTGCCGTTGAGGTACTCGGGGATGTGGACCTGCTCCAACCACATCTCCGTCGGATTGGAGAACGAGGCGAAGCCGTCGGTCAGGGCGGCCTGGCCCTCACGCAGAGACTTCACCTCGGTGCCGGTCAGCACCAGGCCCGCCTCATAGCGGTCCAGGATCTCGTAGTCATGACGTGCCCGCCGGTTGGTGGCGACCACATGGTTGTTCGGGTCCTTGGGACCCTTCTTCTGCTTCTTCGCAGCCACGCCGCCACCTCCTCCGTACGGTCTGACGCCTCGGCTCCGGGCGCGGAGCCGACTCACCATGATACATGCGAGGCCCCGGCCCGACGGGGGAGCGGCGTCAGTCGGCGCCGAAGACCACGGCACGCACCGGAGCGCCGTCGACCCCGTGCAGCGGCAGAGGGAACATCCCCACCCGGTGGACGCCCGGACGCAGCGACCGCAGCCGGGTCAGGTTCTCCACGATCAGTCCGTCGCGGCCGAGGACCAGATCGTGCACCGGGAAGCCGTCCGCCCCCTGGACCCCGGT
Source organism: Nesterenkonia marinintestina (assembly GCF_025420485.1). GTDB lineage: Bacteria > Actinomycetota > Actinomycetes > Actinomycetales > Micrococcaceae > Nesterenkonia > Nesterenkonia marinintestina. Next base: position 12,978 of record NZ_JAOEFD010000003.1, read on the forward strand.
GGGGTCCGGGCTCAGCGCATCGGTGCCCAGCACGCGCATGCCTGTGTCCCAGAGCAGTTCGGCCGCCTGACCCGACACCGCCGGGTGCCGCAGGGCCTCCCCGGTGCCGAAGCGCGTGTCCCAGCCGAAGCTCAGCAGCACCCGGGGAGGCAGGCGGTCCCCGGCGTCGCCGCAGCCGGCCCGCGCCAGCGCGCCCCGGACGTCGTCGACGTCTGCCAGACAGTCGCGCCCCGCATCCAGGTGCAGCACCAGCGTCGGACCGCACAGCTCCTCGAGCCCCACCTCAGAGACGGTGCGACCGCCGGGCACGGTGTGGCATGGCGCGTCCAGATGGGTCCCGGTCTGCACACCGCAGCTGAGCCGGGCCACCGCGACGCCGTCGTCCTGCAGCGTCAGGGCCGGCTCCAGGCGCACCTCGGGGTCTCCGGGGTAGACCATCATTGCATCGGTGATCGGGCGAGTGAGGTCCTCGGTGATCTGCGGCATCAGCCCAACGCCTGCATCCCGGAGACCGCCACGCCCAGCACCCCGGCGGTGATCCCGCAGAGCACGTGGCTGGTCCAGGTGAACAGCGCACGCCCGCGGCGCCCGTCCATCCACAGCTGGGCGACACGCAGCGAGACGGTCGAGAACGTCGACAGAGCCCCGACCAGACCGATCGCCACCACCGCGAGGACCGGTTCGCTTGGGATCCAGAGGTCCATCGTCGCGTCCTCCGCCTGGAGGACGGAGAACTCTCCGAACAGGAATCCGAGCACGAAGCACCCCAGGGTGTTGGCGATCAGCACTCCGCCGCGCAGATATCTGTCCAGCAGCAGGCGCATCGCCGCACCGAAGGCGCCGCCGAGGGCGATGCCCAGCACCACGGCCAGGGAGACGGTGGTGGTCATGAGGGTCCCCCCGTCCCGCCGCGGCCGGCGGCCCGTCGCTCGGCGTCCTGCCCCAGGTACCCGAAGATGCCGCGGGCGCACACCAGTCCGGCCGCCGCCGCCATCGTGCCGAAGATCAGGCTGATCATCAGGTAGGCCCCGGCCTCCAGGATGCCGGGGGAGACGTAGGTGACCGTGGTCAGCGAGTCCAGCGCCGCCCCGGGCACCGAGGGGAGCAGCACGATGATGATCGTGGAGAACGTCGTATAGGCGCCCAGCAGCCCGGTGCCCAGCGTCGGCACCACCCACGCGGGGGTCTTCGTGCGCACCGCCGCCACACCGACCAGCAGCCCGAGGGCGGCGGAGCCGGAGATGTTCACCAGCAGGGTCGTCCAGGGGAACTTCATGCCCTGTTCGGGGAGGAGCTCGCCGAGCCCGAACCGCAGCAGCGCACCCACCGCGCCGCCGAGGGCCACCAGGGGCAGCAGGGTGCGCAGGGGGATGCGGCGGTGGTCCAGAGTCTGGGGCTGAGGATCGGCGGGAGCGGGCACCATCTCAGGGTATTACCGATCCGCCACGGAGACGCGCACGGCATGCGCCACCTCGTGGCTGAGCCGCAGGTCTCCGTCGGGGGCCGCGACCAGCACGTCCCGACCCTCGGTGCGCATCACCTCGACGGCGGCGCCGATCGTCAGTCGCCGATCCTCGAGCAGCCGCAGGGCCTCCGGCACGGAGTCGTCGACCTGCTCCAGCCGCACCCTCGCCCCGGACTCGGTCCGGCAGAGCAGCACCGTCTGGGGATGCTCCATCACCAGGTCCGGAGTCGGGATGGGGTCACCGTGCGGGTCCACGCCGGGATGACCCAGACGCTCGTCGAGGCGTTCGACGAACCGGTCGGTCACAGCATGCTCCAGCCGCTCCGCCTCGTCGTGGACCTCGTCCCATCCGTAGCCCATCTCACGGACCAGCCAGGTCTCGATCAGCCGGTGCCGACGCACCATCGCCAGCGCGAGCCGCCGCCCCTCCGCCGTCAGGCGCAGGGGAGCGTACGGGCGGTGGTCGACCAGCCCGAGCTCCGACATCTTCCGCACCATGGTCGACACCGAGGGGTTCGACACCCCCAGCGCCTTGGCCAGGTCCGAGGCGGTCACCGCGGTGCCGTCCCATTCGCTCAGACCGTAGATCGCCTTGGCGTAGTCCTCCACGGAGGTGGTGGCGGAGGAGGTGCGCGTCGAGCGGCCCTGGTGGGAGGTCCGCGGGCTCATGATGTCCTCTCGGCGGCGATGCGGTCGGGGTCCAGTGTAGAGGCGATCCCGGAGGCCCCCGAGCGGCGATGCCGTCGGCCCTCGGTCAGCCGCGCGAGCAGGCCGCGGCCGGGGGCGAAGAGATAGGCCAGGGTGAACAGCACCGACTGGGTGAGGACCACGGCCGCGCCGGAGGCCACGTCGAACCAATAGCTGGAGTAGAGGCCCACCACGGCCGATCCCGCCGCACCGACGGAGGAGACCACCAGCATCCGACCGAAGGTCCGGCACAGCAGAAGTGCGGTGGCACCGGGGATCACGAGCATGGCCACCACCAGGATGACTCCCAGCGTCTGCAGCGCGGTGACGGTGGTCAGCGCCAGCAGCGCCAGCAGCAGGGCCGCCAACCCCCGGGTCGACAGGCCCACCGTATGGGCGTAGGTCCGGTCGAAGGCGAACAGGACGAGGTCCCGGCGCCTGATCAGCAGTGCGGCGGCGGTGCCCAGACCCAGGACCACCACCGTGATGACGTCGCTGCGGGAGGTGCCCAGGACGTCGCCGAAGAGGATGTGCTGCAGCTGGGTCTCGGTGGGTGTGACCGAGATGAGCACCAGGCCCACGGCGAACAGTGAGGTGAACACGACCCCGATGGCGGTGTCACGCCTCAGCGCAGGGGCCGAACCCACCGCCCCGATGAGCAGCACCGCGCCCATCCCGAAGACGAACGCACCTACGGCCAAGGGCGCACCGAACAGTGAGGCCAGCACCACGCCGGGCAGGATCGAGTGGGCCACCGCCTCACCCATCAGCGACCAGCCCATGAGCACCAGCCAGCAGGACAGCAGGCCGCACACGGCGGCGGCGACGACGGCGACGATCATCGCGTGCTGCATGAACGGGAACTCCAGCGGGGCGACGAACAGCTCGATCACGGTGCGGTCCTCTCCGTCGGATCGTCGGCCCCGTCGCCCGAGGCGTCGGTCTCAGGCTCCGGACGGGGATCGGTGTCCGAGGCCAGCACGGCGCCGAAGGCACGGGCCAGCTGCTGCTCGGTGAGCACCTCCGCGGGACGTCCGGAGGCCAGCACACGTCGGTGGAGCAGCACGACCTCGTCGGCCAGCGAGTCCACCCCCTCGAGGTGGTGGGTCGAGACGAGCAGCGAGGTGCCGGCGTCCCGCAGCGTGTGCAGCACCTCGACGATGAGGTCCTCGGAGGCCCGGTCGACGCCGGCGAAGGGTTCGTCCAGCAGCATCAGCGGTGCCTGTTGGGCGATGGATCGGGCCAGCAGTGCCCGGCGCCGCTGACCGCCGGAGAGCTCTCCGACCGTCCGATGACGCAGCTCCAGCAGGTCGACCTGGTCCAGGGCCGCGTCCACCACGCGACGATCCTCGGCACGGACACGACGGGTGAGCCCCTGATGCGGATGCCGCCCCATCATGACCAGCTGTCCGACGGAGAGCGGAAAGGAATGGTCGACGGCGTCGAGCTGCGGCAGATAGCTGACCAGATTCGTGCGTCGGGCCTTCGACGGGCTGCGCCCGAAGATCGACACCCGCCCGGAGAAGGGGCGCCGCAGGCCCAGCAGGGCGGCGAACAGGGTCGACTTCCCCGAACCGTTGGCCCCCAGCAGCGCGCAGAGGCTGCCCGAGTCCACGGTCAGCCCGACGTCCTCCAGTGCCAGCACGCCGGGATAGCCGGCGCTGAGGTGCTGGACCCGCAGTGCGGCCAGGGAACTCATGCGTCGTCTCCGTCCTCGGTCTCGTCCTCGGTCTCGTCCTCGGCGTCGTCGGCCTCCTCAACAGACTCCGCTCCGGAGATGATCCTGTGGATGTCGTAGCGGAGCATATCCAGGAACGTCGGGGCCGGGCCGTCCTCCTCGGTCAGCGAGTCGACGTGGAGCGGATCGCCCATCTCGACTTCCGCCGCCTCCGCGACCTGCCGCTGCGCGGCGTCGTTGACGGTGGACTCGCAGAAGATGGTGGGCACGTCGTGGCTTCTGACGTACTCGATCTGGGCTTCGACCTGCTGCGGGGTGCCCTCCGTGCCCGCATTGACCGGCCACAGGTAGTGCTCCTCGAGGCCGAGGTCCTCGGCCAGATAGCTGAATGCGCCCTCACAGGTGACCAGGTGCGCCGGACCGTCGAGTGCGTCGAGCCGGGTGCGGGCCTCGTCGTGGATCTGCCGCAGCTGCCCCCGATAGTCCTCCGCCCGAGAGGAGAAGTGGTCGGCGTCCTCGGGGGAGAGGTCGGTGAGCGCCCGTTCGATGGTCGAGACGTACTCCTGGGCCAGGGAGGGGGACATCCAGGCGTGGGGGTTGGCCGGGAGGTCCTCGGCCGTCTCCGGATGACCGGGCAGACGGGTGACCGGAATCGGGTCGACGTCCCGGCTGACCGTGACGTTCTCGGCCTCGACCTGGTCGAGGAACCTGTCGTACCAGGCCTCGAGACCGAGCCCGTTGGAGAGGATGAGGTCCGCTTCGGCGGCGGTGCGCAGATCTGAGGGCTTGGGATCGTATTCGTGGATCTCAGCGCCCCGCGGTGCGATCGTTCGGACGTCGATGCGGTCGCCGGCGACCTCCGACGTCATATCCTCCAGCACGCTGAAGGTGGTGAGGACCAGCGGCGGGTCGCCCTCGTCGGAGCTGTCAGACTCCGGCGCCTGATGGGTGCAGGCGGCGAGCAGCATCACCGTCGCGAGGAGGAGGCCGCATCGACGGACAGGGGGGAGCGGCATGGCGTCAGCCTAGATTTAGGCATGACTAAAACGCAAACGATGACATGTGACCGGCCTCAGCGTCCGGCCGCACGGCGTCTCGTCCGTCCCGAGGCCTCGTCGGAGTAGCGCGGCAGCCACCGGGCCAGGGCGGCGGAGGCCAGTGGGCCCATCGCGGCGGCAGTCAGCACGCCGGCGGCCAGCGAGCCCAGCGCCGCTCCGCCGGCGAGCATCAGCGGCCCCACGGCAAGCCCGCTGTCCTGCAGCAGGCGCCACAGACCCAGGAACTGCGGTCTGGCGTCCGCCGGTGCGACGTCGGCGCCCACCGTCATCAGGATCCCGGATCCCAGTCCGTTGCCCAGTCCGATCAGCATCGCCACAGCCGTCATCTGCCCCGCGGACGATGTCAGCGGCAGGGTCGCCGTCGCGGCACCGAGCATCAGCATGGCTGGCACCCCGATCCACAGGCGGCCGAATCGGTCCATCACCTTTCCCGCCGGATAGAACATCAGCACATCGAGACCGCCGGCGAGACCGAAGATCAGGGAGATCGTCGTCGCATCGAGGCCGAGGTGCTCACCCCACAGGGGGATGACCTGCTGACGCGCACCGCGAAGACAGCCGATCAGGACCACGGCGGTCCCCAGGGTCGCGAAGAGGCGCCGCCGGGCCAGGAAGACCTCACGCAGACTGACGCGGACGGCGGCGGTCGAAGATCCGGGTCCGGCAGGGTCGTCGGTCTTCGCCGCCCCTGCGAGCGCGACCACCAGTCCGGCCAGCACCGCCGTGGTGCAGGCGACCACGAACACCAGTCGCAGTTCGCCTCCGTGGATGACCAGTGCACCGACGAACGGACCGAGGAACTGACCCATCCGCATGGCACCGCCGAGCGTGGAGAGCACACGGGCCCGATGTCCGACCGGCGTCACTGCGGTCAGATAGGAGTGCCGAGCCAGCTGGAAGACCGAGTTCGCCGCCCCGACCAGCAGCACGGCCGCCGCCAGCGTCGCCGCAGACGGTGCCCACGCCGCGACCAGGAACCCCACTGCGGCCGCCGCCGCGGCGATGAGCATCGCCGCCCGGTCGCCGATCCGTGCCGCCAGTGCTCCTGCGGGCACGTCGGCCAGGATCTGACCGACCGGAAGCATCGCGGCGATCAGGCCGGCCGTCGCCAGGGACGCCCCCTGGTCCACCGCGGCGGGCGCGATGATCGGCAGCATCGCCCCGACCCCCAGGCTGAACACGAAGGAGGGGACGAGCCCTCCGAACACCACCGTGCGCAGCGGGAACAGCTGGGCGGCGGTGGGGCGGTCGGTCACAGCCTCACCCTAGGACATGGGTCCGCTCAGTGACGTCGGCGATGGTGGCGGCGCTGACCTCGGCGGTGATGCCATAGGCTGGAGGCCATGACTTCACCGGCCGAGCGCTATGCCGCAGCGCGACGACGGAACGCCGAGGCCAGGACCGAGCTGGGGGCCTTCCGAAGAGGTCAGGAGTTCGACCTCGACGAGTTCCAGCTGCAGGCCTGCCGACACCTCGAGGCCGGCCAGACCGTGCTGGTGGCCGCGCCGACCGGGGCGGGCAAGACGATCGTCGGCGAGTTCGCCGTCCACCTGGGCATCGCCCGGGACCGCAAGACCTTCTACACCACCCCCATCAAGGCGCTGTCCAACCAGAAGTACCACCAGCTGGTCCAGCAGTACGGATCGGAGCGGGTCGGACTGCTCACCGGTGACACCGCCGTCAACGGGGATGCGCAGATCGTGGTGATGACCACCGAAGTCCTGCGCAACATGCTCTACGCCGATGCGGAGCCGCTGCGGGACCTCGGATACGTGGTCATGGACGAGGTCCACTACCTGGCCGACCGGTTCCGCGGAGCCGTCTGGGAAGAGGTCATCATCCACCTCCCGGTCCACGTGCAGCTCGCCGCCCTGTCGGCCACGGTCTCCAACGCCGAGGAGTTCGGCGCCTGGTTGGACACCGTGCGCGGCGAGACCGCCGTGGTGGTCTCCGAGCATCGCCCCGTCCCGCTGTGGCAGCACATGTACGTCGACCGCGACCTCTACGACCTCTTCCTCACCGAGGACGACGCCGCAGGCGGATCCTCGGCAGACCGTCGCGGGCGGCACATCGACGAGGCAGCCGCGGATCCGAGCACCCTGCTGGTCAACCCGGAGCTGCAGCGTCTGACCCATCGGCACCAGGTACCACCCTCGCGACGCTCGGGCGGGCACCGATCGCGGGGCCGCGGTCGGCGCGACGGACGGGGACAGGGACCCCGCAGCGGAGGCGGAGCCGACGTCTCAGGGATCTCCGGAGCACCGCAGGGGCGTCGGCTCAACCGCCCCCAGCTCATCCGGGGACTGGACCGGGCCGGGCTGCTGCCGTGCATCACGTTCATCTTCTCCCGGGCCGGATGCGAGGCCGCGGTGGAGCAGTGCCTGCAGGCCGACCTGCGCCTGACCACGCGGGAGGAGGCCGCAGAGATCGCCTCACGGGTCGAGGCCGTCGGCTGGGAGCTGCCGGCCGAGGACCTCTCGGTGCTCGGCTTCGACAGCTTCCGCGAGTCGCTGGTCCACGGAGTCGCCGCCCACCATGCGGGACTCCTGCCGCCGTTCAAGGAGCTGGTCGAGGAGCTCTTCGCCGAAGGGCTCCTCAAGGTCGTCTTCGCGACCGAGACTCTGGCGCTGGGCATCAACATGCCGGCGCGTACGGTCGTCATGGAGAAGCTGGACAAGTTCAACGGCGAGAAGCACGTCGACATCACCCCCGGCGAGTTCACCCAGCTGACCGGGCGGGCAGGACGTCGGGGCATCGACGTCGAAGGCCATGCCGTGGTGGTGTGGCACCCGGGGATGGACCCCCGACAGGTCGCCGGCCTCGCCTCCAAGCGCACCTATCCGCTGAACTCCAGCTTCCGCCCCAGCTACAACATGGCGGTGAACCTCACCGCGCAGTTCGGCACGGCGCGGGCCCGGACCATCCTCGAGTCCTCGTTCGCGCAGTTCCAGGCCGACCGCTCCGTGGTGGGACTGGCGCGCGAGGTGGCCGACCGCGAGTCCTCGCTGCGCGGCTATGAGGAGTCGATGCAGTGCCATCTGGGCGACTTCGCCGAGTACGCCGCGCTCCGACGGCGGGTCAGCGCCCTGCAGAAGGACCGGGCGAAGGCGAAGAACCGGCAGCGTCGTCGAGAGCTGGTCCGCGTGCTGGCCGCGCTGCGCCCCGGAGACGTCATCGAGGTCACCGGCGGTCGTCGGCGGCTGCGCGAATGCCTGGTGGTCCACAGTGCGCCCGAGCACGACCCGCGCCCCAGCGTCATCACCGCGGAGGGGCAGCTGCGCAAGCTCACCGTCGAGGACCTCTCACAGCCCCCGGAGGTGCTCAGCACCATCCGCCTTCCGCGGAAGCCCCAGGTCAAGGTGCCGAAGGTCCGACGCGACCTGGCCTCGACGATGCGCGCCGCGCTGCGGGACCGCACACCTCCGCGGTCCGACGCCCCGACGGCCGGGTTCGGATTCGTCGAGCAGGGATCCGAGGACCTCCAGGAGCTGGAGTCACAGCTGAGACGCCACCCGTGCCACGGCTGCTCCGACCGTGAGGACCACGCCCGATGGGCCGAACGATGGTGGAAGCTGCGGCGGGAGACCGATCAGCTCCGCGGCCGCATCGACCGTCGGACCGGGTCGATCGCCAAGACCTTCGACAGGATCTGCGCGGTGCTCGGAGATCTGGGACATCTGCGCCGGGTCGAGGACGAAGGCGCTGAGCACGACGGGGGCACGACGGTCACGGACCAGCCGGTCCTGCCGGGAGAGGGCGACGTGGAGGCCTTCGGCGTGACCGGACGCGGCGAGCGGCTCCGCCGCATCTACGGCGAGCGGGACCTGTTCACCGAGATCCTCCAGGAACGGGGCGTGTTCACTCGCCTGGAACCCGCCGAACTGGCCGCGTTCAGCACCGCGCTGGTCTATCAGGCCAAACGTGAGGACGAGGGGGCCATGCCGCAGATGCCCACACGTGCGGTGGCGGAGGGTGTCCGGACCGCCGTGGACGTCCACGCCGACCTCGAGTCCCGCGAAAAGAGCCATCACCTCGATCCCACCCCGGCTCCCGAGCTGGGCCTGATCCCCCCGATGTATGCCTGGGCCAGCGGCCGGAGCCTGCGCAGCTCGTTGGAGGATTCGCCGTTGGCGGCAGGCGACTTCGTCCGATGGGCACGGCAGTGCATCGACGTGCTGGACCAGCTGGGACGGGCACCCCACACCTCGGCCAAGCTCGCCCAGAGGTGTCATGAGGCCGTGGACCTCATCGGTCGAGGAGTGGTGGCCTACTCCAGCGTCGGCCCGTCGGTCCTGCATGACGCCGACGGTGGCGGCGAGGACGGCCCGAATGATAAGGACATCACTGAAGAGGACGACGAAGATGACTGACGCAGCAGGTCCGCACCTGATGACGAACGTGACCGTCCATTCGACCGCCGAACCCTACGCCGAGGCGATGATCGTCGAGGACGGGGTCGTCGCCTGGGTCGGTTCCGAGGAGACCGCGGAGCGGCTACGCGACGAGCGGTCCGTCGTCGAGGACGGCGGGGCGGCGCTGGCGGCTCCGGCGTTCTTCGGGTGGCTGCGACGTCCGGTCGGCACCTCGGCCGCCGAGCTGGAGGCCGCCCTCGACGCCGCGGCCGAAGGGGGCACGGCGACCCTCCGCCTGGTGATCGACGGACTCGACGACCAGGACCCGGAAGCTCTGACGGCCGCCGCGACGCTCCTGGGCATCGCCGCCGAGCACCCGGTGACGATCCATCCGGTCCTGGAGCTCACCGACGCCGCAGCCCGGCGGGACGGGTCGGCGGCCCGCCTCGCAGACGCCGTGGGGGAGCGCGAGGCCGGCTCCGACGCAGTCACGGCGATCGGACTTCCGACCTCACTGTGGTCCGCCGAGGATCCGGGTGCGAGCATCCTGCCCGTGGCCCTCCGGTGCGCCGAGGACGGACGTCAGCTGGTGCTGTCCCTGCCACAGGGGGCCGCTCCCTCGACGGTGGTCCACGTCGTCACCGGAATGCGTCGCCGCCTGATCGAGGAAGCAGGCAGGCGCCCGCCTGCCGACCGACCGACGGTGCTGTTCGGGTTCGACTCGCCGGACATCGACGACTGGGAGGCACTGATCGGCACCGGAGTGCACGTCGTCCTCTACGGACCGGGACACCTATCGGCCGCGCTGAAGGCGGGCGTCCCCACCAGCGCGGCGCCGGGGGAGGGGCAGTGCCCCTGGGAGCTGGTCTCCGCCCACGTGCATCGCGCCGAGGACCCGGTCTCCGTCCGTGCGGCGTTCAACGCCCAGGTCAGAGGTGCGCACCGCATGGTCTCGGGACAGCCGGCCGGTCAGCTGAACCCCGGCTCGGCGGCGACGTACGCGCTGTGGGACGTCGACTCGCTGGCGGTCCAGACTCCGGACAGCCGGACGGCCGCCTGGAGCACCGACGCCCGAGCCCGCACCCCGCTGCTCCCATACCTCGACGGGACCGAGCTGCCCCGTGTCCGGCGCACCGTGATCGCCGGTCACACGGTGGTCCGGGCACCAGCGGCGGAGACCGTCGGGCACATAGACTGACCTCGGTCGGCACATCGGGACGTCGGCCCCCGAGTGACCCGACACCGACTCGGAGAGCGACTCTCCGGGTGAGACCGTGAGGCGAAGGGACGGACAGCCGGCTGTGAAGATCCTGACGATCATCCCCACCTACGATGAGATCGATGCGCTGCCGGTGACGGTCCGGCGCCTGCGTGCCGCCGTCCCGGAGTCGGACGTCCTCATCGTCGACGACAACAGCCCCGACGGCACCGGACGCCTCGCCGAGCGGATGCACACCGAGGACCCCCAGATCCACGTGCTGCACCGGAGGGTGAAGGACGGGCTCGGCGGCGCCTACATCGCCGGCTTCCGGTGGGGGCTCGAACGGGGATACGACGCCCTGATCGAGCTCGACGCCGACGGCTCGCACCAGCCCGAACAGCTGCCCGACCTCCTCGCACGCATCGATGAGGCGGACCTGGTCATCGGTTCCCGGTGGGTCCCGGGGGGATCGGTGGTCAATTGGCCGATCCGCCGCGAGATCATCTCTCGGCTGGGCAGCCTGTACTCCAGGACCATGCTCGGGCTGAAGGTCCGTGACATCACCGCGGGCTTCCGCGTCTTCCGGGCCGAGACGCTGCGGGAGATCGACTTCTCCACCATCGAGTCGGTGGGCTACGGCTTCCAGGTCGACATGACGTTCCGGGTCGCGCAGAACGGTCGGGTCATCCGGGAAGTGCCGATCACCTTCAAGGAGCGTGAGGTCGGAGACTCCAAGATGAGTGGGGACATCGTCGTCGAAGCGATGATCAACGTCACCCGATGGGGCCTGGGCGCCCGCGCCCGGACGCTGTCCGGTCGTCTCGGACTCGGCTGACATGCGCATCGGACTCCACGCGTTCCCGCTGACGCCGTTCGTCGACGGCGCTCCCGACGAACCGCACTTCTCCCGGCTGGTCGAGAGGCTCGCCGGGTCGGGGGTCGACGCCGTCACCGTGCTCGGCTCCACAGGTTCCTACGCCTACCTGACGCGGCGGGAGCGCAGCAGACTGGTCCGCACGGCGGTCGAGCACGCCGGCGACATGCCCGTCGGAGCGGGGATCGGGGCGCTGCGGACCACCGAGGTGCTGGCGCACCTCGAGGACGCCCAGACCGCCGGAGTCGGGGAGGTGCTGCTCGCCCCGGTGTCCTACCAGCCGCTGCGCGACGATGAGGTCGCCGGCCTGTTCGAGGCCGTGGCGGCCGAGTCCGACGTCCCCGTGGTCCTCTACGACAATCCGACGACCACGGGCTTCAGGTTCAGCGATGAGCTCTATAGAGACATCGCCCGCTCCGGCGCCGTGTCGGCGATCAAGATTCCCCCGGCCGGACCCGACCCCCAGCGGGCGCGGGCACGCATGGCCTCCCTGCGGGAGATGCTCCCCGCCGATGTGCCGATCGGCATCTCCGGCGACCCTTCGGCGGCGGCCGCACTGGCGGCACGCTGCGACGGTTGGTACTCCGTGCTGGCCGGGACGCTGCCGGAGCTGTGCATGCCCCTCATGCGGGCGGCACGCTCCGGGGACTCCGAGGGCTGTCTCGCCGCATCCGAGACGCTGAACCCGCTCTGGAACCTCTACACCGAGTGCGGAGGCAGCCTGCGCGCGATCGCAGGCATCGCTGAGCACCTCGGCCTGGTGGCCCCCGACTGCCTGCCCCGTCCTCTGAGGGGACTCTCAGCGGCGCAGCGGAGCCGGGTCGGGGAGACGCTGGACTCCCTGGGCGTCACGGCACGCTGAACGGCCGGCGACATCTCGTCGCCGGCCGTTCAGGGACACAGATCTGATGTGGGTGTGGGAGAGCGGGTCAGACCGTCTCGCCGCGGCGCTCACGGAGCTTCTTCAGGCGCTCCGTGAGGATCTCCTCGAGCTCCTCCTCCGAGCGGCGCTCCAGGAGCATGTCCCAGTGCGTGCGCACCGGCTTCTCCGGGGTCTCGTCCGGCTTGGAACCGTCGACGAGAACACCCTCCTTACCGGTCGGGGAGGTCCAGGTCGCCGGGATGTCCGCCTCCGCGGAGAAGGTGACGGTGATGCGCTCACCGTCCTCACACACATACTCGACGTCCTGACGGGGCGCGGGCTCGACGCCCTGCTCGGTCTCCATGGACTGCGCGCCCAGACGCATGCCTCGCAGGCTGCGGTCGCTCATCGGTGCTCTACCTCCAGCAGATGACAGGTGTACTGAAGCCCCACAACACTGTGGGGCACCCGGATATTCCGGGCGCCCCACAGTGCTGTGGTCGGACGGCGGCGGCTCAGCCCCGGGGCTGACCGTGCGGCGGCTGCTGCTGCCACTGCTGGTCGGGCCGCCAGTACTGCTGCTGGGCCTGGGCGTCGTCCTGCGGTGCGGAGGGCTCAGCGCCCTGCCCATCGGAGTGGTGGTCACCGGCCTGCGGCTGACCGGACTGGTGCTCGCCCGAGCCGATCTGGCCCTGACCGATGTCCCGACCGCTGCCCACCGAGTGCTGCGCCTCCGGCGGAGCGGACTCGGCCACCCGCTTCAGCGCATCTGAACTCGATTCGTCGGAGACCGAGGACTCCCGACCCCCGCTGCGGTTGCGACTCTCGGCCCGCCGGGTCTCCTCCTCGAGCTGCTCCGAGAACTCGTAGTGGGGGTTCTCGTCGGTGACCGACGTCGACCGAGCGGACTCGGCGAGGTCGGCGATGGCGTTGGAGATCGCCGGCTTACCCTTCTTGCGGGCCTCCGACTCCAGCTTCTCCTTCTCCTCCTTGCGGCGCTTCAGCCTCTCGGCACGAGCCTCCCGCTCCTGCTCCCGCTCCTCAGTGGTGCGGGTGTCCTCCGGGTGGGAGTCCTTGCCGGCGAATCCCGAGGAGAACGTCTTCAGCGCTTCGCCGAACTCGCCGGGGATGACCCACATGGTGTTGGAGTCGCCCTTGGCCAGCTCCGGCAGGGTCTGCAGGTACTGGTAGGAGAGCAGCTCCGGGCCGGGCTCGGCGTCGTGGACGGCGTGGAAGACGGTCTCGATGGCCTGCGCCTCGGCGTTCGCACCGAGGATCCGCGCCTGCGCCTCACCTTCGGCGGCGAGGATCGCGGCCTGGCGCTCACCCTCGGCGGTCAGGATGGCGGACTGCTTGGTCCCCTCCGCGGTGAGGATGGCCGCGCGACGGTCGCGCTCGGCGCGCATCTGCTTCTCCATGGAGTCCTGGATGGACATCGGCGGTTCGATGGCCTTCAGCTCCACCCGGGCCACACGGATGCCCCACCGGCCGGTGACCTTGTCGAGCTCCCCGCGCAGCTGTCCGTTGATGGTGTCTCGCGAGGTCAGCGCGGCCTCCAGGTGCATCCCGCCGACCACGTTACGCAGGGTGGTGGTGGTCAGCTCCTGCACCGCGTGGAGGTAGTTGCCGATCTCGTAGGTCGCGGCCTTCGGGTCGGTGATCTGGAAGTAGACGACCGTGTCGATGGACACCACCAGGTTGTCCTCGGTGATGACCGGCTGCGGGGGGAAGGAGACGACCTGCTCGCGCATGTCCAGCAGCGGGAGCAGACGGTCGACGAAGGGGACCAGAAGCGTCAGCCCGGGGGGCTGGACCCGCTGAAACTTGCCGAGCCGTTCGACGATCCCGGTGCGGGCCTGGGGGATGATGCGGACGCTGCGGGCCACGATCACGACCACCAGCACCAACAGGGTGATGAGCACGATGAGGATTGCGATATCCATGGGGGTCCGTTCTGTTCGGGTGAGCTGTCTCGGCGGCGGTGTTCGTGCCGGCGGCCGGCCGGGGGAGGGGCGGCTACGCCTCCCGCGTGTCGGGTTCGTGCCAGCTGATCGCTCGGGCCGCCTTGAGGTAGACGGTCGCACCGTCCACCGAGTCGACGACTGCGGCGGCCCCGGGCTCGAGCGGTTCGTCTCCGACGGATCGGGCCGTCCAGGTCTCGCCGTCGACCTCGGCCAGTCCGGATTCGCGCGTGACCGTCTCAAGGGGTTCGGCGTCCATGCCGGTGACACGGTCGATGTTCGTCAGCTCCTCGGGCGTTCCGCCGCGCAGGTGCCGCAGCGCCACGGGCCGCACGGCGCCGAGCATGAGCAGCGCGGTCCCGGAGCCCACCACGACCTGCAGCCAGGGATCACCGCCGGCCAGCGCCACCGTCGTCGCCGCCCCGGCACCTGCGGCGAGCATCAGGAAAAGCATGTCGAGCATGAGCAGTTCGATCACCAGGAGCGTGAGGGTCAGTGCCAGCCACGCGGCCCAGAGGTTCTCCGTGATCCATTCGATCATGGGGGCTCCCTCCTTCGACGCCGAAGATCGTGCTCCCCATCATACTCACTCGGTGAAGTCCCGTTCTCACGGGGCGAACACCGAGATCCGCAGGTCGATGGTCAGTGTGACGGCATCGTCGTCGACCAAACCCCTGGTCAGGGGCTCGACCGCGTCGCGCGTCCGGTGGTGGCCCGCCGGTCCCATCATCACCAGGTCGACCGCCGTCGTCGGTGTCACCCTCACCGATCGACGCAGGTCGCGGGAGTCGACGGCCGTCCCGAGATGCGGCTCCATCGCAGCGGCGAGCGCCTCGGCCTTGTCCTCCTGCTGAGACAGCAGTCCCGCGTCGGCGAGCTCTGCGAGGTGCTCAGCTCCCGGCGTCACCACGACCGCCGCCCCTCCGTCCCGCAGCACTCGACGGAACTCGGAGGGGTGACGGGGTGCGAAGATGTCCAGGATGAGGTCGACGGATCCGTCGGCCAGCGGCAGCCCGCGCCAGATGTCCCAGGTCACCGCCAGGACGCCGGGGATCTTCGCCGCCCGGCGCAGCGCGGCGGGGGAGAGGTCGAGGGCGACGGCGGCAGCTCCGGGACGTTCAGCGATCAGGGGCCGCAGATAGTGCCCGGTGCCGGCTCCGCAGTCCACGATCACCGGCCGGTCGACGGCATCCAACCAGGGGGCCGTCACCTCATGGAGGGTGCGGCTGAGTGCTGAGAACACGCCGGCGTCCTGAACCCGCTCACGGGCGAGGATCATCTCTGTGCCGTCCGGCGTGGCGCGGCTGCCCCGTCCGACCAGGAGATTGACATAACCCTGACGTGCCGCGTCGAATCGGTGACCGGCGGGGCAGCGGAGCCCGGTGACGCCCCGCTCATCCCGCACGACCGTGACGTCGGCTCGGCAGTGCACGCACAGCACTGCGGGGTCCGACGTCAGGAGCTCCACGCGGCCACCATCACCTCATAGGGTCCCGCGGTGACCGGCGGAGAGTCCGGCGGTGCCGTCGCGAGGGCGGATTCGGGGATCACGTTGCTCATCGTCATACCTGACGGGGCTGCACCGTCTGCGGAGAGGTCGAGGGCGATGAGCCAGCCCCATTCCTCGGCGTAGGTGCCGCTGAGGCTGATGCCGGCATCAGTGTGCGTCCCGTGCAGACGCATGAGGGCGGGCTGGTGGTGCCACGTGTCGAACCACGCGGCCTCCACGGTTCCGTCGTCATCCGGTGCGCCGATCAGCAGTCCGCCGTGTTGGGGGCCGTCGTCAGGGTGGTTCCAGGTGTACGTCACCGAGACGGCCGAGGGTCCGATGCTCTGCAGGGCCACCTGAGAGGGACCCTCGACGAGCCGGTCGAAGGGCATCAGGCGGAAGCTGCAGGTGCCGGCCGCACTGCGGCTGTGGTCGTGCTCCATGGTCACACTCTGCCAGTACTCGGCCGTCGGGACGAGCCTCGCCGTCGCGCCCGTGTCAGGCTGGAGCTATGGAGGACCGAGAGATCCGCCGGGTCGTCGCCGCGACGCCGGACGCCGTCTATGAGTTCGCGCGCGATCCGTCGAATCTGCCGCTCTGGGCATCGGGCCTGGCTCAGGCCGAGGTCGACCGTCGCGGCGATGATCTGATCGTGGAGTCGCCGATTGGTCGGGTACTCGTCAGGTTCGTCCCACACAACGCATCGGGCGTGCTGGACCACGAGGTGACTCTGCCGTCCGGTGAGACCGTCACCAATCCGATGCGGGTGGTCGCCCATCCCGAGGGCGCTGAGGTCATCTTCACCCTGAGGCGGCGCGACCTCAGTGACGAGGAGTTCGCCCGCGACGCCGACGCGGTGTCCGAGGACCTGGATCGCCTGGCGCACCTAGTTACCCTATAATCTATATTATGTCAGTTCAGTCCTGGCGCGTCTCCAACTGGTCCTCCCCTGTGCACCGGGCCGGGTCTCTGGCAGGATCGATCATCAGGATCGCGTGGCTCATCGATTCACCACGTCGTCGGAAGGACGGCTCCATGACAGAGAAACCCTCCGCCTCCCGCAGCGCCGACTCCGGCCCGCTGATCGACGTCGATGAGCTGGAACGATCCCTGCGCGACCCGGATGTGCCGACACCGACCCTGCTGGACGTCCGGTGGAGCCTCGGCACCCCGTCGGACGAATCGTATGAGCAGTATCTGACGGCCCATGTTCCCGGCGCCGTCTTCGTCGACCTGACGACCGCACTCTCCGGCCCGGCCCGCGAGGACGGTTCAGGAGGACGGCACCCGATGCCCGATGCGGAGCGGTTCCAGGCCGCCATGCGCAGACTCGGAGTCTCCGAGGATCATCCCGTCGTGGTCTATGACGCCGGGCCGGGTCTCGCCGCCGCGCGGGCCTGGTGGATGCTCGGCCACTTCGGCGCAGATGACGTCCGCGTTCTGGACGGGGGCCTGGCCGCCTGGCAGGGGGCGGGCTCGGCCGTCGAATCCGGCGAGCACTCCCCGACTCCCGGTGACTTCACGGCCGAGGCCGGGGGCCGACCGTCGGTGACGGCGCAGGACATCGCCCGACGCCTCTCCGACTCCTCATCCGCGGAGGCCGCAGGCACCGTCCTCATCGACGCGCGCCCGCACGAGCGCTTCATCGGTCGTGACGAGTCCGTCGACCCCGTCGCCGGCCACATCCCCGGCGCGGTGAACCTTCCTGCACTCGACCTCATCGATGACGGCGGCGGGCTGCTATCCGGTGACGAGGTCGTCGCGGCCTTCTCCGAGCGGGGCGCCCACCCGTCGACTCCGCCGACGGTGTCCTGCGGCTCCGGCGTCCAGGCGTGCCACCTCGCCCTCGCCTGGGAGGCCGCGCATCCCGAGGCCCCTCCGGCCGCTGTGTACATCGGTTCGTGGAGCGACTGGATCTCCGCCGGGGACCGCCCCGTGGCCCGCGGCTGACCCGCGCGCGACCGCCGAACCCTCAGGACCTCACTCGTCGACGCCCGTCTCCCGCGACTCGAGGCGCTCCTGGGCGTCCTCATAGTCCTCGGGCGACAACGGATAGAAGAAGGCCCTCGGCAGGATCGAGCGGCCGTCGGACAGGAGTCGTTCGGCGTAGGCCTCGACGTCGCCGTCCTCCTCCAGGCTTTCCACAGCGATGTAGGTGTAGAGGGTCCGCACCAGGGGGTACTCCCCCTCGGCCGAGCTGAGGGCGTCCGGTGGGACGTCGTCCACGGCCACCGTCTTGATGTCGGGCTGGACCTCCTCCGGTGCCGCGAGGTAGTTGCCCACGCCCATGAAGGCCATCGAGTAGTCGTCCTCGGAGACGAGCTCGGCGAGTTCGTCGAGTCCGTCCTCCTCCAGATAGTCGTCGCTGAACTCCTCGGGATCCCCGAAGAGCTCCTCGGCGAAGTGGGTGTAGGTGCCCGAGTCCTCGCTGCGCCCGTACAGGGCGATCTCCTCGTCGGGCCAGTCGTCGCGGAGATCGGACCAGGTCTCCACCGACGAGTCCTGCGTCCAGATCTCGCC
This sequence comes from Nesterenkonia marinintestina, assembly GCF_025420485.1. Classification (GTDB taxonomy): domain Bacteria; phylum Actinomycetota; class Actinomycetes; order Actinomycetales; family Micrococcaceae; genus Nesterenkonia; species Nesterenkonia marinintestina. The sequence goes on from NZ_JAOEFD010000003.1 coordinate 31,125, forward strand.
GAGCTCGTCCATCGTCACGTCGGTGACATCTTCGTTGGCGGTGTTGACGATGACGGAGAGTGCGTCGTACCCGATGGGGAGCTCGACGAACTCGACTCCGGAGTCCTCGCAGGCGGCCCGGAGATCCTCGACCCCCTCGGGGGCGTCGGAGCCCGGCATGCGGATCGACGCGTTGGCGATGTCCGCCTCCCCCGCACAGAAGTCCTCCAGCCCTGCGAGCGTCCCCCGTCCCGAGACGTCGGCCTCCACACCGCTCTCCCGCACAGCGATGCGTGAGATGGGTTCGATCGTGGCGGATCCCACGATGCGGACGTCCTCTTCGGAGTCCGCCGCAGCCCCGCTGTCACAGGCGGCGGTGAGCAGGAGTCCGAACGGCAGCGCGGCTGCGGGCCACCGTCGATGGATGCTGATCTCGCTCTTCCGTCCCGTCATGGTTCTGCCCTCCGGCCGTGTGCGCCTCAGGCGCCGGGACGCCCGCTCCCCCAGGCGTCGTCGGCGCGATACTCTTCGATGGCCGACTGGAAGAACTTCCGCACGGCCTGCCAGTTGATCTGAGCCTGTTCGAGGTACTCGCTGAGCCGCTCGACCTCCTCATCGGTCCCCTCGTGGGCCTCGTCGGCCCGCATCTGCCGTCGGAACTCCCGACGGCGGTCGAGCTCGACACGCAGCTGCTCCACCTTGGCCTCGGCCTCCTGGAGCATCTCGAGCAGCTCGCGGTCAGGATGATCCTGATGTTCGATGCTGTCCATAGACGTGTCGTCCGGCGTCTGACGCCCTCGGTGCGAAGTGTCCATACTTCCTTCCCGGACCTCGGCGGTCCTCCGGTCGGTGGGCAGCTGCCCGGATCGTCTAGAACACCCAGGTGCTGACACCGATCAGCACCGCCGGCAGCACGATGAAGAGACCGCCCAGCCAGAACAGGACGTACATCTTGTTCTTCGCTCCCAGATCCCCCAGCCACTTCGCTCCCTTCACGGGGAGGGGCCGCAGGAAGGGGACGGCGAAGATGATCGTGGCGGAGAAGAGGTTGTAGATCAGGTGGACCGCTGCGGCGGTCATGGCGGCAGTTCCCTCCACGCCGGAGAAGCCGAAGGCCGCGATCATGGCGGTCATCGTCGTACCGATGTTGGCTCCGACGGTGAACGGATAGATCTGCCACAGCGAGAACTTACCCGAGGCGGCCATCGGCACGGTGAGTGAGGTGGTCGTCGAGGACGACTGCACCATCACCGTGATCAGGGCCCCGGAGCCGATTCCCGAGATGGGCCCTCGGCCGATGGCGGCGTGGAAGATCCGCTCGGCGCGTCCCACCAGCAGGGACTTGAGCATGTTGGCGATGAACTTGATGATGAGCAGGATGAGCGCGATGCCCAGCAGGATCATCAGCACCCCGCCGATGACCTCCGGCAGGATCCCCATGACGGCGGCCTCGATGAGGTCGGCACCGGGAGAGGTCACCGCGGAGACGGCATCGCCGAAGGCCGTGAAGATCGTGGTGACGATTCCCCCGTCGGTGCCGGTCGTCAGCTGTGCGAACCAGTCGGCGATCGTGCCCAGCACGCCGAAGATCAGCTCGATGGGAAGCAGGATCGCCACCGCGAGGAGGTTGAACATGTCATGCACGGACGCGGCGGAGAAGGCTCGGCGGAACTGCTCGCGATCCGACGCGGCTCCCAGCGACACCAGGGTCGACGTCATCGTGGTGCCCACGTTGGCGCCCATGAGCATCGGGATGGCGATCTCGATCGGGAGTCCGCCCGCGACCATACCCACGACGATGGACGTCGTCGTCGAGGACGACTGGGTCAGAGCGGTGGCGAGGATGCCGATCACCAGTGCGACGAAGGGATTCGAGGCGAAGCTGAACAGCTCCTCGGCCTGTCCGCCGGTCGCGGCCTCGAATCCGGAGCCGATGGCGCCCACGGCGGTGATCATCACGTAGATGGCCGCGACGACTGCGAGCCATTCGACGATACGGAGCGGACGACCGGTCAGCGGAAGACGTCGGAGCGGACTGGCAGGCGCCGCCGTATCGGCACCGTCGACCTCGATCTGTCGAACTCCGTGCTCGGAGTCGGTCGACTCGTCCCTGATCGTCTGTGACATGGGCGGACTGCTCCCTGCCTCGAGGTGACCTGAGTGTGCGCCCCTCTCCCCCGGGGCGCGGATCAATCCCACCAGACCGAGGTGAACGACGGATGAACTGGAACGAAGTCTCAGATGTGACATCCGGCACCCGAGCGGACGACGGACAGGTAGTGTGCGAGTATGCCGCCTGCACCACCGGAGCAACGGTCCGTACGAGACGCTCGACTCCGATCGTCGCACGTCGCCTCCGGCCCGGTGCGCTGGTCCCTGCTGCTGATCGACGGCGGACTGGTCGTCCTCTTCGCCGTGCTGGGCAATCGCAGCCACGACACCGGCCTCGGGATCGGCGACGTCCTCGGCACGGCGGGGCCGTTCCTGGTCGCCCTCATCCTCACCACGCTCCTGCTGCGCGGCCACCGCAGGCCGTCACGGATGGTGCCCGACGGGCTGGTCGTCTGGACGGGCACCGTGGCCGGCGGCATGCTGCTGCGGGCGGCGACCGATCTGGGCGGCGTCCAGGTATCCTTCGTGCTGGTCGCGGCGGGGGTCCTGGGCGTGCTGCTGTGCGGTCGTCGACTGCTCACCGGTCTGCTCCTACCGGCCACCCGCGGCTGAGACCGTCCGGCGAAATGTCCCGCCGGGAGCATCGTCGCACCCACGCTCCCCGCCAGTCGTCGAAAGGACCGATGCCGTGCCCGAACTGTTCTCTCCCCTGCGTCTGCGTGCCCTGGAGATCCCGAACCGGCTCTGGATGTCACCGATGTGCATGTACTCGGCGGACGATGCGGCCGAGGCGGGACGGCCGACCGACTTCCACCTGGCCCACTACGCCTCCCACGCCTTCGGCGGGGCGGGACTGGTCATGGTCGAAGCCACGGCCGTGCAGGCTCGCGGACGCATCTCACCCTGGGACCTCGGGCTGTGGGACGACGGGCAGATCCCCGACTTCGCCCGTCTGGCAGCCGGGATCCGGCACGGCGGAGCTGTGCCGGGAGTGCAGCTGGCCCATGCCGGGCGGAAGGCCTCGGCTGACTCTCCCGCACGCGGCGGCGGGGCCCTGACCGCGGCGCAGGGCGGGTGGCCCACCGTCGGACCGAGCCCGATCCCGTTCCCCGGCTATCCCGTGCCGGAGCAGATGAGCGTCGACGACATCGCCGAACTCGTCGATGAGTTCGCCGCCGCCGCGCGACGGGCTCGGGAGGCGGGGTTCGAGGTCGTGGAGATCCACGCAGCCCACGGCTACCTGCTGCACAGCTTCCTCTCCCCGGTGGCCAACCGACGGACCGACCGCTGGGGAGGCGACTTCGCCGGTCGGACCCGACTGCTGAAGGAGGTCGTCGCGGCGGTGCGCAGCACCTGGCCCGACACCCTGCCGGTGATGCTGCGCATCTCCAGCACCGACTGGATCGAGGAGGATCCCACCCGTTCCGAGGAGTCCTGGACGGTCGAGGACTCGATCCGCCTGGCAGCCGAGGTCTGTGACCTCGGGGTCGACCTCGTCGACGTCTCGTCCGGCGGGCTCGTGCCGGCCCGGATCAGCAGGGACCGGGACTATCAGACCTCCAAGGCGGCACGTCTGCGACGTGAGTCCGGTGTGCCTGTCGCCGGAGTCGGACGGATCAGCGAGCCTGTCGTCGCATCCGGCCTCGTCGCCTCCGGAGACGTCGACGCGGTGTTCGTGGCACGCCAGCTGCTGCGCGAGATCTCCTGGCCCAACCGAGTCGCTCAGGAGCTCGGCGCTGCGCCCCGGCACATCCCGCAGTACTCCTACGCCGTGTGAGACGTGCCCCGGTGGTCCCTGCGGATCATCCAGCCGACGATCCCGGCCAGGGCACCCAGCACCACGACGAGGGCGACGGCTCCGAGATCGGCTCCCAGACCGTTGACCCAGAGGTAGGTCACCGTCCCGCCCACTGCGCAGTAGTAGGCCGTGATCATGGCCGTCTTGCGGATCAGGTCGCCCTCACGTCCCAGCAGCCCCACCGTGGCCGAGGCCGCGACGATGTTGTGGATGGCCACAGCGTTGCCTCCGGCTCCGCCGACGGCCTGTGCCGCGACGATGGTCTCCGGCGGGGCGCCGATGTGTCCGGCCGCTGAGAACTGGAAGTGCGAGAAGGTCAGGTTGCTCACCGTGTTGGAGCCGGCCACGAAGGCACCCAGCGCCCCGATCCAGGGGGCGAGCAGAGGCCAGCTTCCGCCGGACACGGCCGCGGCCCCCTCGGCCAGGGTCACCGGCATCGAGGCCAGGTCGGAGGCGGTGAACTCCGGGCCGGAGTTGATCAGCACTCGGACCAGGGGGACGGCGAAGAGGAGGGCCACGGCCGCACCGAGGATCTGCCGACCCGCGGTCGTCCAGGTCTGACGGATCTGCTGCGCCGTCATCCGGTGGAGCACATAGGTGATCAGGCAGGTGACGATGAACACGGTGCCGGGACTGTAGAGCCACTCCCAGGATGTGGTGATGCCGGTGCCGAACAGGTCGGCGAAGGTCAGTGTGATCGCCGGGGCGTCGGAGCGCAGGAACTCCTCGAGCGGGCCGATCAGCCGTGTGGCGAGCAGCAGCACGGCGACGAGGATGTACGGGAGCCAGGCGACGGTGATCCGCATGCGCCGGGTTCCGAGCTCCTGCAGGTGGTCGGTGTCCACCGAACCCATCCACCGCTCCTCCCACTGCGCGCGGGGGCCGAAGTCGAAGGTGTCCTCGGGCATGAGGAATCCCCGGCTGGAGGTGAACATCACCAGGGCCAGACCGATGAGACCGCCGATCAGGGACGGGAACTCCGGTCCGGCGAAGTGGGCGACGAGCACGTAGGGCACAGTCATGGCCACCGAGGCGTAGAGCGCGAAGGGCCAGATGCGCAGCCCGTCGAGGAAGCTGCGGCGCGGTCCGAAGAACCCGGTGAGGAAGACGGCCAGGGCCAGCGGAATCAGCAGTCCGACCACCGCGTGGATCACAGCGGTCTGGAACCCGATCTCATGGATCAGTCCCTCCTGCCCGCCGAAGGCCGCGGCCGTCGCGGCCACACCTTCTCCGCCCTCCAGTCCCCCGCCGACGCCGACCAGGATCGGCGTGCCGACGGCGCCGAAGGACACAGGGGTGGTCTGGATGATCAGACCCACCATGACGGCCGCCATCGCGGGGAAGCCGAGGGCCAGCAGCAGCGGGGCGACCACGGCTGCGGGAGTCCCGAAGCCCGAGGTGCCCTCGATGAACGAGCCGAAGAGCCACCCGATGATGATCGCCTGCACCCGCCGGTCGGGAGAGATCGCGGTGAAGCCGGCACGGATGGTGCTCATCGCCCCGGAGGCGATGACGGTTGCGAGCAGCAGGAGGGCACCGAAGACGATGTAGAGCAGCGTCACCGCGACGATGAGCCCTTCCACGGTGGCGGCGATCAGGGCGTCCGGCCGCATCTGCCAGACGAGCGCGGCGATGAGCACCGTGACGACGTATCCCACCGGCATCGCGTACTTCGCCGGCCATCGGAATCCTGCCAGAAGGACGCCGACCACCACGATCGGGCTGAGCGCCAGAAGACTCAGCACACCCAGATGATCCACACTGCCACCTCGTTCTCGGAGCGAGAGTCCGCTCCCCCTGCGGAGGAATGGACTGACCATTCAATTCGCACATCAGTGTGCCCCGGTTCACAGTGTGAGGTCAAGCACTGATTCGGCGAGTGAGGTGCCCGTGTCGTCGTCTCCACAGGAGGAGTCCGACCGAGCCGGTACGGCTCCCCGAGGCAGAAGCCAGCAGAGCACGCACGACGAAAAGAGGGTCCGGCCCGGGTGAGAACACCCGGGCCGGACCCTCGTCGGTGGAGGTAACGGGACTCGAACCCGTGACCTTCTGCATGCCATGCAGACGCGCTACCAGCTGCGCCATACCCCCATATTCTGCTGTCGCCGCCTCGGCAACTCCTACACTGTAGTAGGCCGCTTCTCAGCTGTGCAAATCGAGCCGAGGGACGTCCGCATAGAGCCTGTCCAGCCCGTACAGGACGCGTTCCTGCTCGTGCTGGACGTGGATGACCATGTGTCCGTAGTCCAGCAGAACCCACGTGCCGGAGTGCCGGCCCTCCCGTCGCAGCGGCACCGATCCGTGCTCCTCCTTCAGCCGAAGCTCGACCTCCTCCACGACTGATCCGATCTGCCGCTCCGAGGGAGCCGAGCAGATGAGGAACGCGTCGGTGATGCCCAGGCGCTCCTGCACGTCGAGGCCCAGGATCTCGGTGGCCATCTTGTCCTCAGCGGCGGCAGCGGCGGTGCGCAGCTCAGCCATCACGGACTCGGGGACTGTCATGGGGCGGATACTCCTGGTCTGTGGGACGGTCGGTGGTCGATGACCTCGTGCTCCTGACGGGTCAGGCCGGGACGAACAGAGCCAGCCCGACGGCGACGACGAGCACGACGATGACGACGAGCAGCAGGATGATGAGTCGGTTACGCCGCGCGGCGGATCGAGAGGTCTCCTCAGCCATCGGCCCGAGGTCGAGCCCATGAGCTCCGGAGGCCTCGACCGGTGCGATCGGACCGGCGACGTCCTCGGCGCCGTCTGGGGCCTCCTCCTCCGGAGGCAGCCCACGCCGTGCCCGGTTCTCCCGGCGGGCGCGCTCGGCCATTGCCTCCTGCCGTCGCTTCAGGTCGGCATCAACATCCGTCGGGTCACCGCTCGAGACGGCTGCGATCTCCGACGTCAACGTCCGGAGATCCTCCGAGTACTCCGGCGCCTCGACCGACTCCCCAGCCTGGTCGGAGCGAGCCGCCGTCGGCTCCTCCGACGCGTCCGAGGCGGACTCGACGGCCTCGCGGCGTCGCCGCAGCTCCCGGCGTGAGGGCAGCTGCTCGGCGGGCCGATGGTCGGTCGTCTCACTCATGTGGGGACCTCCATCGGGCTCTGACTGGGCCGGGACCTGTCCGATTCGCCTCGGTAGAGACGATGTTTGGCGATGTACTGGACGACGCCGTCCGGGACGAGGTACCAGACCGGCTTGCCGGCGCGCACCCGGGTGCGGCAGTCGGTGGAGGAGATCGCCATCGCTGGAATCTCCTTGAGCGAGATCTGCTGGGTGCGGCCGTAGTCCTCCGAGGAGTAGCCGGGACGGGTCACCGAGACGAAGTGGGCCAGCGTCCAGAGCTCCTCGACGGACTTCCAGGACATGATCTGCGCCATCGCGTCGGCACCGGTGATGAAGAAGAGCTCAGCGGTGGGTCGGAGACGGCGGAAGTCATGGAGGGTGTCGATGGTGAAGGTCGGGCCGCCGCGCTCGATGTCGACCCGAGAGACCGTGAACCGGGGGTTCGAAGCGGTGGCGATCACAGTCATGAGGTAACGATGTTCGGCCTCGGTGACCTCGCGTCCGGCCTTCTGCCAGGGCTCTCCCGTCGGCACGAAGACGACCTCGTCGAGGTCGAACTCCGCGGCGACCTCGCTGGCCGCGACCAGATGTCCGTGATGGACCGGGTCGAAGGTGCCGCCCATGATGCCGACCCGAGGACGGCGACCGGCGGCGCGGGCATCGGCGGGAGTCACTGGGCTCAGTGGTCCTCGTGCTCCCTAGGGGGCAGCTGCTTGCCCTTGCTGGAGAACATCACGGTCACCAGGAGCATGAGCATCAGCACGATGAACATGATGATGCCGAACCACTTGGTCGGCATGAACAGCTCATTGACGACGTGGGCGTCGTCGGCTGCGAGCAGCAGTGCGGCGAAAGTCAGGTCGGACATGCCTCTCCCTCATCGGCGGATGCGTCACCGACCGTTCTGACGTGGTCCGTGCCCGCACCGAGGACGTCAGATGGTCGTTCGACGGACAGTCTACGGTAAAGCGACGGCCCTGCGCCCGGCGGCGGCACACATGTCCGGCGGTCAGGCCCGGACCTGGCCCTCCCCCCGGAGGACCCACTTGGTCGTGGTCAGCTCACCCATGCCCATCGGACCCCGAGCATGCATCTTCTGGGTCGAGATCCCGACCTCGGCGCCGAGGCCGAACTCACCTCCGTCGGTGAACCGGGTGGACGCGTTGACGATCACCGCTGCGGCGTCGACCTCGGCCAGGAACCGTTCGGAGGCGCTCAGAGATTCGGTCACGATCGCTTCGGTGTGCGCGGTGCTCCACCGACGGATGTGGGTGAGCGCCCCGTCGAGGTCGTCGACCACGCAGACGGCGATCTCGAGGTCCAGGTACTCGCGCCCCAGATCATCATCGGTGAGCGCCTCGACCCGGACGGGGCTCGACTCCTCCGCAGGGTTACCGAGCTTCTCGTCGGGCAGCCACGCACGGGCCCGGTCGTCCACGTGCAGCGCGACTCCGGCGTGCTGCAGTGCGCGCAGACACTCCCGCCCCGCGTCCTCAGCCTCCTGGTGGATCAGCAGGGTCTCGGCGGCGTTGCACACGCTCGGGCGGTGCGTCTTCGCATTGAGCACGATGTCTGTGGCCATGTCCGGATCGGCGGAGGCGTCCACGTACACGTGGACGTTGCCCTCACCGGTCTCGATGACCGGTACGCGTGAATTCTGCACCACGTGCTGGATCAGCTCCCGCCCCCCTCGCGGGATCAGCACGTCCACCGAGCCGCGGGTCTCCATCAGAGCGGTCGCACCCTCGCGGCCGAAGCGATCGATCGACTGGACCGCGTCGACGGGGGCGGAGGTGGTCCTCAGCGCCTGTCGGATGATCGCCAGCAGCGTCTCGTTGGTCGTCTTGGCCGCCGAGCCCCCGCGCAGCACGACCGCATTGCCGGACTTCAGGGCCAGAGCGGCGATGTCCACGGTCACGTTGGGACGAGCCTCATAGATGACGCCGAGAACCCCCAGGGGCACCGCCACCTGGCTCAGTCGGATCCCGTTGGGCAGCGTGCGCCCCTGCAGGACTCGGCCGGTGGGGTCGTCGAAGGAGATGACCTCCTCCACGGCCCGGGCGAGGGCCTCGATCCGGGACTCGTCGAGGGTCAGGCGGTCCAGAAGGGCACGGCTCAGCCCGGCTGTGCGACCGCGTTCGAGGTCCTTCTCGTTGGCTTCGATCAGCGCGGCGGCAGACTCGCGCAGTCCGCCGGCCACCGCCCCCAACGTGCGGTCCTTCTGCTCGCGGTCCAGCCGAGCGAGCCGGCGTGATGCGTCCCGCGCACGGTCGGTGACCTCGGCGAGGTCGTCGATCAGAGTCTCATCGGTCTCCACCGTCTCCACCATGGGCACAGCCTATCGCGGGTGCCGCGACGCAGTCAGCGCCGAGCCGAGGATCACCGGCCGGGCAGACGAACCATGACGTCGGTATGGATGACCGGACGGTCATAGTCGGGGCCCATCTCCTCCGCCAGCTGAGCCGTGGTCCGGCCCAACATCCTCGGGAGCTCCGTCGAGGAGTACGAGGCGATCCCTCGGGCCACGACGACGCCGTCGGGTCCGACCACGTCCACCGGATCGGACGCCTCGAAGATCCCCTCGCACCCGGTGATGCCGGCGGGCAGCAGCGATCGGCGACCCTGGACCACCGCACGGACGGCCCCAGCATCGATGACCAGCCGCCCCTCCGTATGGGCCAGGTGCGTCAGCCACGCCGAACGGGCGCCGCGGCGGCGGCCGCGGGATGCGAAGAATGTGCCGACGGGTCGACCGGCGAAGAGCTCGACGGCCCGCTCGGCAGAGGTCAGCATCGCCGGGATCCCGTTGGCCGTACTGATCTCGGCGGCACCGACCTTGGTGACCATCCCTCCGGTGCCCAGACCGGCGCCCCCGGTGCCGCCGAGTCTGACGTCGGCGAGATCCTGCGGTCCGTCGACGCGGGCGATGGGCCGACCGCCCTCCTGGGGAGGCCCGTCGTAGAGGGCGTCGACGTCGGACAGGAGGATGAGACCGTCGGCATGGATCAGGTTGGCCGTCAGGGCGGCCAGGCGGTCGTTGTCGCCGAAGCGGATCTCATGGGTGGCCACCGCGTCGTTCTCATTGATGATCGGCACGGCTCCCATGCTGAGGAGCCGTTCGATGCTGCGCAGCGCGTTCGTGTACTGGGTACGGCGGATCAGGTCCTCCACGGTCAGCAGCAGCTGCGCGACCACCGCTCCGTACTCACCGAACGTCCTGGAGTAGTGGGCCAGCAGAAGCCCCTGTCCGACCGCGGCGGCCGCCTGCTTGCCGGAGAGGTCCTGGGGCCGGCCGTTCAGGGCCAACGGAGACAGGCCGGCCGCGACGGCGCCGCTGGAGACCAGCACGACGTCGGTCCCCCTGGCACGCAGCACCTGCAGCGCATCGACCAGACGCTCCAGCGCCGGCACGGAGATGCCCCCGTCCAGGGTCGTCAGGGAGGATGAGCCGATCTTGACGACCAGTCGGCGGGCCCGGACGACGTCCTCCGCCGACGAGATCACCGACCCGGTCAGTCGCGGGGTGCTCATCGGCCGTCTCCGACGCCTTCGGCACCGTCGGTGTCCGGACCGTCGACCCCGCGGTCCTGCCGCGTGTACTCCAGGTCCATCTCGGCACGGGTCCGGGCCCGGGCGTCACGACGTGCGCGCTGGTCGGCACGCTTCTGCTCCCGGGTCGGACGCGCGGTCTCCTCGAAGCGGACGTCGCTGCCGCGCGGTGCCGCCAGGTGCTCGGCTCCGGTGGACATGGTGGGCTCCCATTCGAACACGACGCCGTCGTCGCCTCCGATCACGACGTCGTCGCCGGGGGTCGCTCCGACGGCGTAGAGCTCGTCCTCGATGCCGATCTTCGCCAGACGGTCGGCCAGATAGCCCACGGCCTCATCGTTGGAGAAGTCGGTCTGCAGGATCCACCGTTCGGGCTTGGCCCCACGCACGCGGAACAGCGGCTCTCCCCCGCGCTCCTCCCGGACGATGGTGAATCCGCGCTCGTCGACCGGTGCCGGTCGGATCGTGACGGGCACCGTCGCGGTGCGGGTCTCACGCTCGCGTCGGGCCTGATCGACGATCTCCGCCATGGCGAAGCCCAACCGACGCAGGCCCTCGCGATTGAGGGCCGACACGTCGAAGACCTGGTGGCCGCGAGCGGTGAGCTGGTCCCGCACCATGTCCGCCATCTCGGCCCCGTCGGGGAGGTCGGTCTTGTTCAGGGCGATCAGCTGCGGGCGACGATGCAGCGGCACGACGTCGCTCTCCTCGTCGCCCTCGGAGCCGCCCGCCACGGCGTCGGGGGCGTAGGCGGCGAGCTCGGCCTCGATGGCCTCGAGGTCGCTGACCGGATCCCGGTCGGTCTCCAGCGACGCGCAGTCCAGCACATGCACCAGGGCGGCGCAGCGCTCCACGTGGCGGAGGAACTCGTGGCCCAGCCCCCTGCCTTCGGCGGCCCCGGGGATGAGCCCGGGGACGTCGGCGACGGTGAAGCGGGACCCTCCGGCCTCGACGACGCCGAGATTGGGGATCAGCGTGGTGAAGGGATAGTCGGCGATCTTCGGCCGGGCCGCGCTCATCGCCGCGATCAGCGAGGACTTCCCGGAGGAGGGGAAGCCCACCAGTGCGACGTCTGCGACGCTCTTGAGCTCGAGCACCACCTCGCGCCGCTCCCCCGGGATGCCGAGGAGCGCGAAACCGGGCGCCTTGCGCCGCTTCGAGGCCAGCGACGCGTTCCCCAGTCCGCCCTGTCCGCCGGCGGCGACGACGAACTCCGCGCCGACGCCGACGAGGTCGGCGAGCACCTCGCCCTCGCGGGTCTTGACCACCGTCCCGTCGGGGACCGGGAGCCTCAGCGGTGCTCCGCGGCGGCCCTTCCGCAGACCGCCCTCTCCCACGCCGCCGCTCTCGGCGGTGCGGTGCGGACGGTGGTGGTAGTCCAGCAGGGTGGCCTCCTGGGGGTCCACCACGAGCAGCACGTCTCCCCCGTCGCCGCCGTCGGCGCCGTCGGGACCGCCCAGGGGCTTGAACTTCTCACGGTGCACGGAGACGCAGCCGTGGCCCCCGTCGCCGCCTGCTGCGTGGAGGACGACGCGGTCGACGAAGTGTGCCATCGGCGGAACTCCTCTGAGCGGGACGGCTCGGCCGTCCGGAACGGGACTGACGGGGCTGTTAAGACACCTCGAGGACGGACCGCGGGCGGTCCGTCCTCGAGGTGATCTCCGACGCCTGTTACTGGGCGGCGGGGACGATGTTGACGACCTTGCGGCCGCGGCGGCTGCCGAACTCCACGGCACCGGCCGACAGGGCGAACAGCGTGTCGTCGCCGCCCCGCCCGACGTTGGTGCCGGGGTGGAACTTGGTGCCGCGCTGGCGGACCAGGATCTCACCGGCGTTGACGGACTGGCCGCCGAAGCGCTTCACGCCGAGGAAGTTCGCGTTCGAGTCGCGACCGTTCTTGGTCGAGCTCGCACCCTTCTTAGTTGCCATGGCTCTGCCTGCCTCTCAGCTGGATGGGAATGGGGGTCTGCGGGGGATCCCGATCAGGCGATCGAGGTCACCTTCACGCGGGTCAGCTCAGAACGGTGACCCTGGCGCTTGTGGTAGCCGGTCTTGTTCTTGAACTTGTGAATGACGATCTTCGGACCGCGGAGGTTCTCCTGCACCTCGGCGGTGACCTTGACCTCGGCCAGGTCCTCTGCCTTGGTGGTGACCTGGTCCCCGTCCACCAGCATCACTGCCGGCAGCTCGATGGTGCTGCCTGCCTCGGCGGAGGCGCGGTCGAGGGTCACGAGGTCTCCGACGGAAACCTTCTCCTGGCGGCCGCCTGCGCGGACAATCGCGTACACCACTTGGGACTCACTTCTCTCGATGACGATTACTGACGATCTCGGATCCGGCCCGGACTGCGACGACCCTCTCGGGACGGCGGTCAGCGGGCGCAGAAGACGTAGGGGTGCCGATGACACCAGGGATCTACTTTACGGGATCCCCGGCATCGTCGGCAACTGTCGTCGACACGGCCGCGTCGCCTCGACGCGGTTCAGGCCAGCGGAACCCCTGTGGACTCCCGCACCAGCTCCTCGGTGACGCCCGGCGCGGTCTCCGCCAGGCGCAGGCACGGGCGGTCCCCGGTTCGGTCCACGTCGATCACCGCCAGATCCGTGATGATGCGGTCGACCACCCTGCGGCCGGTGAGCGGGAGCGTGCACTCCGGAACGATCTTGGCCGAGCCGTCCTTGGCGGTGTGGTCCATGATGATCACCACGCGGCGGGCACCGTGGACCAGATCCATCGCCCCACCCATGCCCTTGACCATCTTCCCCGGCACCATCCAGTTCGCCAGGTCGCCGTTCTCGGCGACCTGCATGGCACCCAGCACGGCGACGTCGATCTTACCGCCGCGGATCATGCCGAAGCTGACGGCCGAATCGAAGAACGACGCCCCGGGGCGCACGGTCACGGTCTCCTTGCCGGCGTTGATCAGGTCGGGGTCGACCTCCCGCTCATCGGGGTAGGGTCCGACGCCGAGGATCCCGTTCTCCGACTGCAGGACCACGGTCCGCCCCTCGGGGATGTGGTTCGGAATCAGTGTGGGCATCCCGATGCCCAGATTCACATAGGCCCCGTCGGGCAGCTCCTGGGCGGCTCGGGCCGCCATCCCGTCCCGGGTGAGTCCCGGACGCGGGTCTGCAGGGGTCTCTCGTGTGGTGTGCCGTCCGCTCATCTGTGCCTTCCTCTCCGCCCCGGTCAGCGGTCCGACGCGGAGCCTGTGCTCACCGTGCGCTTCTCGATGGGCTTCTCGACGTCGGTGCCGACCTCGACCACCCGGTGCACATAGACCCCGGGCAGGTGCACCTGGTCGGGGTCGATCTCGCCGGGCTCCACGAGCTCCTCGACCTCTGCGACGCACACCCGTCCTGCCATGGCCGCCGGCGGGCCGAACTGACGGGAGGCCTTGTTGAACACCAGATTCCCGTGACGGTCCCCTCGGGCGGCATGCACCAGGGAGAAGTCTGCGGCGATCGACTCCTCCAGGACGTAGTCGAGCTCCTCTCCGAGGCCCGCGAAGCGACGGACCTCCTTCGGCGGAGACTGCTCCCGAACCTGCCCGTCGGAGGTGTACCGGGTGGGGATGCCGCCGTCGGCCACCTGGGACCCGACTCCGGTGCGGGTGTAGAAGGCCGGAATTCCGGCTCCGGCGGCACGCAGCTTCTCCGCCAGCGTGCCCTGCGGCACCAGTTCGAGCTCCAACTCACCCTCCAGGTACTGGCGGGCGAACTCTCGGTTCTCACCGACGTAGGAGGAGGTCATCTTCGCGATCCGGCGGGCATGCAGCAGCACTCCCAGACCGAAGTCGTCGGTCCCGCAGTTGTTCGACACCACGGAGAGTCCCCCCGCGCCCTGCTCCAACAGCGCATCGATGAGGCGGACCGGATTGCCCGAGAGCCCGAACCCGCCCACGGCGATCCGTGCTCCGTCGGGGATGTCGGCCACAGCTTCTGCCGCAGTGGTCACCGTCTTGTCCATAGTCATGATCAGCACCTGCCTGGTGTCTCGTCGTGCCGGCGGCTCACGAGGCGGTCCATCCGCCGTCGAGGGTGTAGGAGGCCCCGGTGACCATGCCCGCGGCGTCGGAGGCCAGCCACACGGCGAGGGAGGCGACCTCCTCCGGAGTGATCAGTCGCTTGACCGCGGCTTCGGTCAGCATGATCTGCTCGACGACCTCGTCCTCCCCGATGCCGTGGATTCGCGCCTGGTCGGCGATCTGCTTCTCGACGAGGGGCGTGCGTACGTAGGCCGGATTGATGCAGTTCGACGTCACTCCGTGGGGTGCACCCTCGAGCGCGGTCACCTTGGAGAGTCCCTCGAGGGCGTGCTTCGCGGAGACGTAGGCGGACTTGTACGCGCTGGCGCGCAGCCCATGGACCGACGAGAGGTTGATGATCCGACCGAAGCCGCGCTCGTACATCCCCGCCAGGGCGGCACGGGTCAGCAGGAAGGGCGACTCCACCATGAGTCGGTGGATGAACCGCCAGGTCTCCGGCTCGTACTCATGGATGGGGGCCACCCGTTGTATCCCGGCGTTGTGCACCAGGATGTCGGTGTCCAGGGAGAGGTCCTCCAGGGCCGCGGTGTCGGCCAGGTCCACCGACCAGGCGGCTCCCCCGACCTCCCCGGCCAGGGCCTCCGCCCCGTCCGCGTCCCGGTCGCATACGGTCACCTGAGCCCCGGAGGCCGCCAAGGCGCGCACGCAGGCGGCGCCGATTCCGGAGGCCCCGCCGGTGACCAGGGCACGGCGGCCCACCAGGGCGTCGGGGCCCATCGATGCGGCGCGGCGGCGCGCGGCCTGCTCTGCGGCGTCGTGGTGTGGATCCATGGATGCTCCTCCTTCGAAGCGTGCCCCGAGTTCGGGGCGTCGTCACGGACGGATGGGGATCAGGCGAATACCGAGACGCCGGTCACCAGCAGGGCGACGACGAAGACCGGGACGACCAGGGTCACCATGCCGATGTCCTTATAGGCCTGTCGGTGGGTCAGGCCGCAGACGATGAGCAGGGTGACCACGGCGCCCGAGTGCGGCAGGGTGTCGATGCCTCCGGCCGCAATGGCGGTCAGTCGGTGCATGATCTCCATGCTCATGCCTTCGTTCTCGGCCATGGCCCGCAGGTCACCGCCGAGGGCGTTGAGGGCGATGGTCATGCCGCCCGACGAGGATCCGGTGAGGCCCGCGGTGATCGAGGTGGTGACCACCGAGGTGACCAGAGCGTTGGCGCCCATGTTGAACACCGAGTCGCGGATGATCGCGAAGGCCGCCACCGAGGCCACCACGGCTCCGTATCCGACCTCCGAGGCGGTGGAGAAGATGGGGAACATCGAGCGCTTCGCGCCGTCGTAGAAGCCGATGCGCAGATCACCGAAGTGTCGGAAGTTCATCAGCACGATCAGCAGGATCGCGGCGAGGATCGCCAGCAGCACGGCCCACAGGGCGGCTCTGTCGTCGATGGTGATGCCGCCGAACTGCTCCTCCTCCAGATATCCCCAGTCCATGGCCGGGAAGATGAAGAGGGTGCAGGCGAAGTTGACCACGGCCACGGTCAGCAGAGGGAGGAACGGCACCAGCCGGTTGGGCGGAGCGAGTGTGACGGGGGCCTGGCCTCCGCCGTCGTCGGCCGATCCTCCGAGGATCTGGCGGCTCTCGGAGCTGTCGAAGTGCTCACCCCGGGCGATCAGGCTGCGGCGACGATACTCCAGCCAGAGCATGCCGAGGACGAAGATCATGGCTCCGCCGACGATGCCCAGCACCGGTCCGGCGTACGACCCGGTGCCGAAGAACTGCCCCGGGATGACGTTCTGCACCTGAGGCGAGCCGGGCAGCGCGGTCATGGTGAAGGTGAAGATGCCCAGCGCGATCGTACCGGGGACCAGGCGTCGTGGGATGTCCGCCACTCGGAAGAGCTCGCGCGCGAGCGGATACATCACGAAGGCGACCACGAAGAGGCTGATGCCGCCGTAGGTCATCAGCGCCGAGGTGATGACGGTGGCGGCGATGGCGCTGCGGCTGCCGATCCACGAGGTGATGGTCCGTGCGATGGACTCCGCGTATCCGGTCACCGTCATGAGGATCCCGAAGATGGCGCCGACCAGGAACACCGGGAAGAAGTTCCGGACGAAGTCCGCCATCGCCGGCATGAAGACCTCGGTGTAGGAGGCCAGGATCGGCGCGCCCGAGAAGATCAGGCAGACCGCGGAGGCGATGGGGGCGGCGATGATCACGGGGACGCCGCGATAGGCCAGGGTGATGAGCAGCAGCAGGGATACGACGATGCCGATGATGCCCAGGATCATGGATGTCTCCTCGGACGGTGATGCGGCGGCCGGTGCCGCCGAGGTCGTAGACCAGCATGCTCGGCGGAACGTGACGTACGCTACATCCGCCTGTCCAAGGCTCAGGGTGTGATCTTGTGCACGTCTACGAAGACGCGCCGTCTCGCTGACCTGTCGACACACCGGTGCGATGCGGGCCCCGTCCGCTCCGCGCGGCCAGCACCCACGAGAGTTCGACGAGCGTGTCCACGTCGCCGAGGTCCGCACCGGTGAGCTCTCCGAAGCGCTTGAGCCGATAGCGCAGGGTGTTCACATGGACGGGGATGCTGCGGGCCGCGAGCGGGATGCTCAGACGGTGCCTCAGGTAGGCGTCGACGGCCTCCAGGACGTGGTCGCCGAAGACTCCGGAGTCCTCCAGCGGCGTCAGGTGCCGCTCCGAGAGCATCCGCGTGGTCTCGGGACTGGCATGGATCCCCACCCGCCAGGAGAGTCCCTCGACGTCGACGACGCCGCTCTCCCCCACGTCTTCGGCCGCTTCGAGCGCCAGGGACGCCGACTCGAAGGAGCGCGGGAGATCATGCAGCGGAGTCGGTCGCCCCAGTCCGACCGTCAGTCCGGGCAGTTCGGTCCCGCAGGCGGGCTCCCCGACGACGATCCCGAGCAGGCTGGAGGCTCGCACGGTCGCCAGCACACGGACACCTGCGCGCTCCGCCCAGTCCCGGATCCTCTGAAGACGCTCCACATCCGATCCGGGGCACGACGCCGCGACCAGGGCGCGCACCGGGTCGGCGGTGGGCACGTCGTAGAGTGCGGCACCGCGGCGCAGTTCGGCCGGGTCCATCCGGGTCGTGGTCGCGTCTCCGATCCACTCGGCCTGTCGCGCCGAGTCTGCGACGGCTCGGGCGGCCTCGTTCGCCTGATACACGACCACCGCCCGCGCGGAGAACGCATCGCCCAGGGCCCAGAGGATCGTGGAGCATTCGAGCACCTTCGCCGCGGGGATCCCCCACTCGACGGCACGAGCCAGCAGTCGGTCCAGGATCACCGACATGCAGATGCGGAACCCGGCCAGGACGCTGCCCATCGGCACGCCCTGCCCGTGCCTCTCGACGGCCAGCTCGTCCGCCTCGGGGACGTCCTCCGGTGCTGGGGTCCGGCCCTCACGCACCGTGCGGATGCTCAGTGCGATGTTCCTGCGAGCCGAAGCCTCCAGCGCCTCGGTCGGGACGCTCTCGTAGCCGGGCACGCCTGCCCGCAGTCCGCGGATCGTCTGCTCCAGGATCGATGCGTCGCGCGACAGCTCGTCGAGCACCGCGTCCAGGAGCTCCTCCGGCACAGGGGCCTTCCCCTCCGAGCGATCCATGGAACCGAGTCAGGCGGACTCGTCGGTCGAGCCCCCGCCGCGGGCGGCACGGCTCTTCGCCAACTCCTCAGCGCTGACTCCGACTCCGAGCATGACGGGCTGCGACCCGCCGGCCCCTCCGCCGGAGGCCTCCGCAGCCGCGTCCGCTCCTGAGCCCGTCGGGGTGCCGGACTCCGCCGCGGCGGTGAAGGTCGCCGTGGTCGCCGAGGCCGCCTCGTCATCGGTGTCGACCCGGTCCACCCGTCCTCCCGCGCCCTGCGCCGAGCCGGCCGCGCGTCGGCGGCGCGGCCTCGGCGACGGTCCGCCGGAGCCGGTCCTCGACGAGGAGCCGGAAGTGCGGGAGGCGACCGCCGCGTCGAGGTTGTCCAGAGTGACGGCGGCATCCTCACCGCGCCCGCCGGGCTGCGGTTCGGCACTCGGCACGGCTACCTCCTCACCACCGATGGTCAGCGTGGAAGGTGCTTCCGAGGGGTCGTCCGACTTCTTGGCGTCATGGTCGCCGGAGCTCGCCGCGGCCACCTGCGTCATGGCCTGCCGCGCCTTCTCGGCCTTCTCACGCTGCTGCCGCTGCTGATCCGGGGACTGCTGATCCGCCCCGTCAGAGCGACCGCCGCGTCCGGAGTCCTGACCGCCCGAAGAGCTCGAGCCGTCGGTCTGGCCGCCGCCCTGTCCCCGGCCGCGGCCCTTGTTCCTGCGCTTCTTGCCGCGACCCGGGCGCGCCTCGCCCGAGGCCGTGTACGAGGGTGCGCCGCCGACCGGTTCGGAATGGGTGATCAGGCCGCGGCCGGCGCAGTGCTCGCAGTTCTCCGAGAAGGCCTCGACGAGGCCCGTGCCCATCCGCTTGCGGGTCATCTGCACCAGGCCCAGCGAGGTGACCTCGGCGACCTGATGTTTGGTCCTGTCGCGTCCGAGGCACTCGACCACACGGCGCAGCACCAGGTCTCGGTTGGATTCGAGCACCATGTCGATGAAGTCGATGACGATGATGCCGCCGATGTCCCGCAGCCGGAGCTGTCGCACCAGCTCCTCCGCGGCCTCGAGGTTGTTCTTCGTGACCGTCTCCTCCAGATTGCCTCCGGAGCCGGTGAACTTGCCGGTGTTGACGTCCACCACCGTCATGGCCTCGGTGCGGTCGAAGACCAGCGAACCGCCGGAGGGCAGGTTGACCTTGCGTTCGAGCGCCTTGGACAGCTGTTCATCGATGCGGTGGTGGGCGAAGACGTCCGCCGACGGCCTGTTCCCCTCGGCGTCCTCGACGTCCCAGCGGGAGAGGCGGTCGAGGAGGTGCGGCGCCACATAGGTGACGTAGGCCTCCACACTGTCCCAGGTCTCCTCCCCCTCGACCTCCATGGAGGAGAAGTCCTCGTTGAAGACGTCCCGGACCACCTTGATGGTCAGGTCCGGTTCGCTGTAGAGGAGCTCCGGAGGCAGGACCTTGCGGTCCTTCTGACGGTCCAGGATGGACTCCCAGAGGGAGCGGAGACGGTTGATGTCGTTGGTGAGCTCCTGCTCCGAGGCTCCCTCGGCGGCGGTCCGGACGATCACGCCGGCGTTCTCCGGCATGTTCTCCTTGAGCACCTTCTTCAGTCGGGAGCGCTCCGTGTCCGGCAGCTTCCGGGAGATTCCCGTCATGGAGCCGCCCGGGACGAATACCAGGTAGCGGCCGGGCAGCGACACCTGGCTGGTGAGTCGGGCGCCCTTGTGTCCGACGGGGTCCTTGGTGACCTGGACCAGGACGGAGTCCCCGGACTTCAGTGCGTTCTCGATCTTCCGGGGTGCTCCGCCGAGGTTGGCCGCGTCCCAATCGACCTCTCCGGCGTAGAGCACTGCATTGCGCCCGCGGCCGATGTCCACGAAGGCCGCCTCCATCGACGGGAGCACGTTCTGGACCTTGCCCAGGTACACGTTGCCGATCAGCGACTCCTGGTTGGTGTCGGAGACGTAGTGCTCGGCGAGCACGCCGTCCTCGAGCACTCCGATCTGGACCCGACGCCCCTTCTGCCGGACGACCATCTTCCGGTCCACCGATTCGCGGCGTGCGAGGAACTCGGCCTCCGTGATCACCTGTCGGCGGCGGCCCCCGCTGCGTGAGGCCCGGCGTCGCTGACGCTTCGCCTCCAGACGGGTGGAGCCCTTCACACCGGTCACCTTCGTCGGAGCGGCGGACTCGGCGTTCTCGCGCGGCGCCCGGACACGGGTCACGGTGTGCTCGGGGTCGTCTCCGTCACCACCGGTGACCTCCATGTCCACCGAACCACGACGACGCCGGCGGCGCCTGCGCACCACCTGACCGTCCTCGTCCGAACCGTCGTCCTCGCCCCCGTCCTGGGAACCGTCCTGGGAACCGTCGGCGCCGGAGTCGGCCTCGCGCTCCGAATCGTCGCCGCCGGTGCCTGAGTCATCGCCGGGACCGGACTGCCCCGGCTGGTCCGACTGCCCCCGACCACGGTTGCGTCCGCCGCCGCGGCGACGCTTCCGCCGCCCGCGGCGGCCCGCGTCACCGCCCTCGTCGGAGTCGTCGGAGTCGTCGCCTGAGGACTCCTTCGACGAGCTCCCGGACGACTCGTCGGACGACTCCGCAGACGAGTCCCTGCGTGCGGAGTCCCGGGAGTCCCGAGAGTCCCCGTCGGAGGACGACTCCTGCTCGGGACGGGAGACCTTGACCGGCTCCACCTCCGAGAGGTCCGGGGCCTGGAAGAGGACGTCGAACGGGTCGGCGCCTGAGGGGCTGCCCGCACCCTCCGAGTCCGATGCGGATGAGGGTGTGTTGTCCTGCTGAGTCATGGGAAAGCTGCTCCTGCCGACGCGGCGACGCCACACTCGCCGACGCGGCGGCTGCTCGTGCGGTCACCTCCGCGCCGCTCGATCCTCTCCCCTGAGGCGGGGTGGGAGCGGTGCGAGGGGAATCCTTCTGTCGGTCGAAAACCTGTCTCGCAGCCTCGTCGTCGGCACCGGGCGCTGACGCCTCTGTGGGCGTGCGCTCGTCACGGTGCCCTGCGACGATCACTCGTCGCATCGGACTTCGGCGGCGGCAGCTTCTGTCGTCGTTCTCCAGCCGTGCGGACTCGGGCAGTCTCTTCGCCCTCGCCCACGACGGGTGCCGGCCTCGCCGAACCGACCGATGCGGCGGCTGAGTCTTCACGGCAGCCGGGTGTGGTCCGCCTGCCGATGCTCCCAAGTATCGCACACTGCACCCCGCCCGGGCCCATCCGCACGCGGCTCCGGCGGGTCGGGAGCCGACCCCCGACGTAGACTCTCAGCATGAGCACAGACACCGCTGCGCGGTCCGAGACCGATCGCGCATGGATCGCCCGGCGTGTGCCGCTGGGCCTCTGGACGGTGCTGACCGGCGCCGTCGGCGTCGTCGGATCGTTCATGCTCCTGTACGAGCGCGTGCTGCTGTGGCAGGACCCCGACCACGCCACGGCATGCGACGTGAATCCATGGGTGTCCTGCGGGGAGGTCATGCAGTCCTGGCAGGCGGCGACCTTCGGCTTCCCCAACATCTTCCTGGGAGTGGTGGGCTTTCCCCTGGTGGTCCTCGCCGGTCTGACGATCCTCTCCGGGGCGCGGACTCCGCGCGCCTGGTGGTGGGGCCTTCAGGCCGGAGTCACGTTCGCCCTCGGATTCTGCGTCTGGCTCTGGTATTCGGCCGTCTACAGCATCGGCGTGCTGTGCCCCTACTGCATGGTCGTCTGGGCCGGCACGATCCCTCTGGCACTGGGTGTGACGGCGGGCAGCGTGCTCAACGGCGTCATCCCCTCCACAGCTCGGGTCAGACGTCTCACCTCCGACTGGTGGTGGGTCGCCGTGATCCTCGTCTTCCTCCTGGTCCTGGCCAGCATCGTCCTCGAGAAGCCGGAGGCGTTCGGGGTCTGAGGCGGTCGGGGTCTGAGGCGGTCGGGGTCTGAGGCGGTCGGCGCCCCGGCCGGACGACCGCCGGACATCGGGGTCCGCCGCGGTGCCGCACATCGGTTTACTCGCCCAAGTCCCGGTGACAGGATGGTCGCAGAGTCCCGATCGAGGAGGATGTCATGCCCCAGACCGTCCGCGCCGTCGTGGTCCGCAGCAAGGACGCACCGGCTGAGGTGGAAGAGATCATCGTTCCCGATCCCGGTCCCGGCGAGGTCGTCGTGGACGTCCTGACCTGCGGAGTGTGTCAGACGGACCAGCACTTCCAGAAGGGTGAGGTGGGAGACGACTTCCCGTACCTCCTCGGCCATGAGGCCACTGCTCGCGTATCCGTGGTCGGAGACGGGGTGACCCATGTCGACGTCGGCGACAAGGTGATCCTGAACTGGCGGGCGGTCTGCGGGGAATGCCGCGCCTGCAGGAAGGGTCAGGCGCAGTACTGCTTCGACACCGCGAACGCCCGACAGAGGATGACCCTGACCGACGGCACGGAGCTCGAACCCGCCCTCGGCATCGGCGCCTTCGCCGAGAAGACCCTGGTGGCCGCGGGGCAGTGCACACGCATCGACGACGTCGGCCCGGAGTCCGACGCCGCCGTGGGACTGTTGGGATGCGGCGTGATGGCCGGCATCGGTGCGGCGATCAACACCGGCGAGGTCCGGCGGGGCGAGTCTGTGGCCGTGATCGGATGCGGCGGTGTGGGGGCCGCGGCCGTCGCCGGCGCCGTCCTGGCCGGGGCGGTGCGGATCGTCGCGGTGGACATCGACCCTCGGAAGCTCGAGCGGGCGCGGGAGCTGGGGGCCACCGACATCATCGACTCCTCCGCGACCGACCCCGTCGAGGCGATCCGGGAGCTGACCGGAGGCTTCGGCGCCGACGTAGTCATCGACGCCGTCGGGCGCCCCGAGACCTACCGCCAGGCGTTCTACGCCCGGGACCTGGCCGGACGCGTCGTGCTGGTCGGCGTGCCGGACCCGAGCCACATGCTCGAGCTGCCGCTGATCGACGTCTTCGGCCGAGGCGGGTCCCTGAAGTCGTCCTGGTACGGTGACTGCCTGCCCAGCCGCGACTTCCCCATGCTCGTCTCCCACTACAGGCAGGGCCGCCTGGACCTCGACGCCTTCGTGACCGAACGGGTGACCCTCGACGACGTCCAGCAGGCCTTCGAGACGATGAACCGCGGCGAGGTGCTGCGCTCCGTCGTGGAGCTCGACGCCCGCTGAGGACAGCGCCTCCGCCGTGGGGGTGAACTGAGGACGACGATTCGGAAGGACGTGTGACGTTCCATGACCGCGAGGATCGAACACCTGGAGACCGCCGGGACCTTCTCACTCGACGGAGGCACCTGGGAGGTTGAGAACAACGTCTGGATCGTCGGTGACGACCAGGAGGTGGTCGTCATCGACCCCGCCCACGACGCCGAAGCCGTCGCCGCCGCCGTGGGCGACCGGAAGGTCGGTGCGATACTGCTCACCCACGCCCACGACGACCACGTCTCCGAAGTCTTCGACGTGCAGAAGCTGGTCGGAGGCCGCATCCACCTGCACCCGGAGGACCACGTGCTCTGGGAGCAGACCCACGGATCGGCCCGGCCGGAGGTGGAGATCTCCGACGGCGACGTGGTCACGGTGGCGGGCACGACGCTGACCGCTCTGCATACGCCCGGCCACTCCCCCGGTTCCACCTGCTTCTACGCGGACGACCTCGACGGGGCTCCCGCGCTCTTCTCGGGCGACACGCTGTTCGAGGGCGGTCCCGGCGCCACCGGCAAGTCGTACAGCAGCTTCGACACGATCATCGAGTCCATCCGCACCCGGCTCTTCGACGAGCTGCCGGACACCACAGTGGTCCACACCGGACACGGGCCGAAGACCACCATCGGTCAGGAACGTCCACATCTGCAGGAGTGGATCGACCGGGGCGAGTGACCGCCCGTCCGGTCCCTAGGCCGTCCGGCGGCGCAGTGTGAGCCCGGCCAGGGCCACAGCGGCCGTGGTGAAGCCGAGGACGATCACCAGGTCCGCCGTGTGATCCCCGGTCCATCCCGCGACGGTGCCGGAGCGTCCCAGTGCGTCGGTCGCGTAGCTCAGCGGCAGGACGTCGGAGATCCGCGTCAGCGGAGCCGCCATAGACTCTCGCGGCGCGAGCAGACCGCCCAGCAGGATCTGTGGGATCACGATCAGCGGCATGAACTGAACGGCCTGGAACTCCGTCCGTGCGAACGCCGAGGCCAGCAGCCCCAGGACACCGACCGCCAGCACGGACGTCACCGCGGCCTGGACGAGTCCTACCGTCCCGAAGGTCAGCACGAACATGATCACGAACGGGAACAGGCCGAGCAGCATCGGGCCGACGCGGTCGTACACGTCGGGCTGCCCGTCGAAGACGTACTTGGTCAGCCACATGAGCATCGACGGAAGCACGAGGATCATCACCAGGCTTCGACGGTCGTGCAGAAGCTGCTGCGCCGTGCGCCGCGCCGTGGCCAGCACGCCGATCACGGGAGGCTCTCTCGGGCCAGAGCCAGGAACGCCGCATCGAGGTCCTGCTCACCGGTCATCCGCCGCAGACCGTGCGGTGAGGCGTCGGCGAGGAGCGCTCCGTCCCGAAGCAGGAGGACCCGGTCGCAGCGTGCCGCTTCGTCCATCACGTGGCTCGAGATCAGCAGGGTCCGCCCGGCGTCGGCCAGGCGCCGGAACATGACCCACAGATCGAGCCGCAGCACCGGATCGAGTCCCACCGTCGGTTCGTCCAGCAGCAGCACCTCCGGCGCGGCCAGCAGCGCCGCGGCCAGTGATACCCGTGCACGCTGGCCTCCAGAGAGGTCCCGTGCGAGCCGCCCCTCCGTGCCGGTGAGGCCGACGGTGGTCATCGCCTCGTCGACCGAGGCCGCATCGGCGCGGCTGACGGAGGCGAAGTATCGGAGGTTCTGGACCACGGTCAGATCGGGGTAGACCGAGCTGGCCTGGGTCACGTAGCCGACTCGCCGACGGGCCTCCGCCGCACCGGCGTCGATCCCCAGGACCGTGACCTGTCCTCGGACGTGGGCCTGCACTCCTGCGACGGCCCGGATGAGGGTCGACTTTCCGCTGCCGCTGGGACCTCCATACTGACAAAGTAGGCCTGCCTCCCCACCCGAGCAAGGGTGGGGAGGCAGGCCCCTCTCTGCGTCCGGTGCTGCCCGGAGCCGGCGGCGGCCCGGCGACGGATCGGCGGGGGGCGCCGAGGGCGTCAGCCGGTGGTCACCGGCTCCAGGGCCTCGGTCTCCTCGTCGGAGAACAGCCTCGACCGGATGACGAAACGGTTGCCGGTCGGCCCCTCGATCGAGAATCCGGCCCCGCGTCCCTCCACCACGTCGATCGTGATGTGGGTGTGGGACCAGTACTCGAACTGGGCCTTGGAGATCCAGACCGGAACCGGTTCGGGAGTTCCGGGCTCGAGCTCTCCGAGGAGCACATCCGCCGGGCCGGTCATGAACGTGCCCTGCGTGTAGCACATCGGCGCCGAACCGTCGCAGCAGCCCCCGGACTGGTGGAACATCAGGGGCTGTCCATGGTCCTCCCGGAGCCGGCGCAGCAGGGCTGCGGCGTCCTCACTCACATCGACACGCTGTGCCATGGCGATCATTCCTCCTCCGCGATGTGGTCAGCGGCCCATGGGTCCGATCGACCCCGCCGTGCCGGATCAGAACAGCCCCATCGGGTCCTCAGAGTAGCTGACCAGCAGGTTCTTCGTCTGCTGATAGTGGTCCAGCATCATCTTGTGGTTCTCACGGCCGATGCCGGAGTTCTTGTAGCCGCCGAACGCCGCATGCGCCGGGTACTGGTGGTAGCAGTTCGTCCACACGCGCCCGGCCTGGATCTCGCGTCCCGCACGGTAGGCAGTGTTGCCGTTCCTCGACCACACGCCGGAGCCGAGGCCGTAGAGGGTGTCGTTGGCGATCTCCATCGCCTGGTCGAAGCCGGAGAACTCGGCGACCGAGACCACGGGGCCGAAGATCTCCTCCTGGAAGACACGCATCGAGTTGCTGCCCCGGAAGATCGTCGGAGTCACGTAGTAGCCGCCGGAGAGGTCGCCTCCGAGGTCGATCTGCTCACCGCCGGTGAGGATCTCGGCACCCTCCTGACGTCCGATGTCCAGGTAGGACAGGATCTTCTGCAGCTGGTCGTTGGAGGCCTGGGCGCCGATCATGGTGTCGGTATCGAGCGGGTTGCCCTGCACGATCTTCTCCGTCCGAGCCACGGCGTCCTCCAGGAAGCCGTCGATGATGGACGACTCGACGAGCGCGCGCGACGGACAGGTGCAGACCTCCCCCTGATTGAGGGCGAACATGGTGAACCCTTCGAGCGCCTTCTGGTAGAAGGAGTCCTTCTCCTGTGCCACGTCGGCGAAGAAGATGTTGGGACTCTTGCCCCCGAGCTCGAGCGTGACCGGGATCAGGTTCTGTGACGCGTACTGCATGATCAGGCGCCCGGTCGTCGTCTCCCCGGTGAAGGCGATCTTCTTGATCCGCGGGCTGGAGGCCAGGGGCGCGCCGGCTTCGGCGCCGAACCCGTTGACCACGTTCACCACGCCCTCCGGCAGCAGGTCGGCGATCAGCTCGACCAGGACCATGATCGAGGTCGGGGTCTGCTCCGCGGGCTTGATGACGATGGCGTTGCCCGCCGCCAGCGCGGGAGCCAGCTTCCACGTGGCCATCAGCAGCGGGAAGTTCCAGGGGATGATCTGACCCACCACGCCCAGCGGCTCGTGGAAGTGGTATGCGACGGTGTCGCCGTCGATCTCGGAGATGCCGCCCTCCTGCGTCCGGATCGCACCGGCGAAGTAGCGGAAGTGGTCCACGGCCAGCGGCAGATCGGCCGCCAGGCATTCACGGATCGGCTTCCCGTTCTCCCAGCTCTCCGCGACCGCGAGGGTCTCCAGGTTCTCCTCGAGCCGGTCCGCGATACGGGTCAGGACGAGGGCGCGCTCGGTCGCCGAGGTCCGACCCCAGGCCGGGGCGGCCTTGTGCGCGGCGTCCAGGGCCAGCTCGACGTCCTCCGCCGTGGACTGCGCGACCTCGGTGAACGCGCGACCGTTGACGGGTGAGGGGTTCTCGAAGTATTGGCCCTTGACCGGTGCGACCCACTCGCCGCCGATCCAGTTGTCGTAGCGTGACTTGAAGGTGACCTTCGCACCTTCGGTGCCGGGCTGTGCGTAGACGGTCATCGTGACTCCCTTCCTGGGGTCAGCACTCCATGGGTGTCCGGGTGCTGCCGCGGCTGGCGGTGTTCTCGGCTGTGCGAGAGTGATGCACATCACTCTACCGTCACGAGCCTAGACCCACGGACGTTGCACCGACGTTGCACTCGGGTGACACGGGTGAGGTGCCGACGACCGACGACGTGGGCCTAAGCCTCTGAGAAGTCGACCTTTCCGCCCCTCGTCATCCGCCCTATGCTGGTGATCCCGGACACGACGGCGTCCGAGGACGGTTTCTCGGGAGTGACGGACACTGTGAGCACCACCGGCGAGGGCACCGGGTCCCACTGGTCAGCGGTGAACCCTCTCCTGCGCGACTCTTGGAGCCGGTCTCGGCGCTACGTCACCGATCCCTTCGACGCCCTCGCACCGATCGCGCTGGACGACGCCCACCTGCGGGAGGCTCGTCGAGATCACCCACTGTCCGCCGTCATGCCCGTGTTCGGGCGTATGCTCACCCAGCCGGCCGCCGACGCCGGGCTGATCGTCGCCGTCGGCGACGCCCGCGGAAGGCTCCTCTGGGTCGACGGGGCCCGATCCACCCTCCGACGGGCCGAGTCCGTGGCGTTCCAACCGGGAGCGGACTGGTCCGAGCGGGCCATCGGGACCTCCGCGCCCGGGACGGCTCTCGTCACCGGCCACGGCGTCCAGGTTCACCGCTCCGAGCACTACGCCCACCCGGTGCAGGGCTTCTCCTGCACCGCGGCACCCATCCGCTGCCCGCTGACCGGTGAGGTCCTGGGAGTCGTCGACGTCACCGGCGGCGCAGACGCCGTGTCCAGACACTCCCTTCCGCTGATCCTCGCCGCCGTGGACGCCGCACAGACGGAGCTGCGTCGGATCCGAGAGGTCGGACCGGCCCCGAGCTCGGCGGCCCGGCGCGCCGTACGGCCTCACAGGGGCCCGGCGCCCCTCCCGGTGCCGCCTGCGGCGGAGCTGACGATCCTCGGAGCCGACCGACCGCATCTGCGCGCCGGAGTACGCTCGGCGGAGCTGAGCCTGCGCCACGCCGAGATCCTGACGCTGCTCCTCGAGGACCGAGGCGCATCCTCCGCCGTCGGCACGCACGGCATGACCGCCGAGGAGTTGGCCGAGGCCCTCTACGGCTCACGGGGGCATGCCGTGACGCTGCGCGCCGAACTGGTCCGGCTGCGGCGTCGCCTGGCGGATCTGGCCTCTCCCGAGCACCTGGGGATCGCCTCTCGGCCCTATCGGCTGATCGGTCGCGTCACCTCTGATGCGGAGCAGATGCTCGAGGCCCTCGCGGACGGCGACCGCGACACCGCACTCACCCTGTGGTCCGGCCCGCCGCTGCCGACCTCGGAGTCCCCCGGGGTGGAGGCCCTCAGGACCCGGACGGAGTCCGTGCTGCGCGAGGCCATGCTCCAGGACGCCGACGCCGACCAGCTCTGGCGATACCTGGAGGCCGGCACGGACGCGAGCGACGAGGAGCTCCTGCGCACAGCCCTGCGGATCCTCCCCGCCGACTCACCTCGTCGCGCCGTGCTGCTCGGACGTGCAACTGCCGCGCAACGTGCCTGTGACTAGAGTCACAGGTGCTGCGACAGGCGGTGCAGGCCGGCACCGTCGTAGAGACAGCGGACTGAGGAGATTCCCATGAAGAGCATGAGAGCAGCGGTCGTCGAGAGCTTCGGCGCAGACCTCAACGTGACCGACCGCCGGGTCCCGACGCCGGAACGGGGCCAGGCCCTGGTGAAGCTGATCGCCTCCGGCGTCTGCCATACCGACCTGCACGCCGCCCAGGGCGACTGGCCGGTGAGACCGACTCCGCCGTTCGTCCCCGGTCACGAGGGGGTGGGCATCGTCGAAGAGATCGGCGAGGGGGTCGAGGACCTCGAGGTCGGCGACATGGTCGGCAACGCCTGGCTGTGGTCGGCCTGCGGGACCTGCCAGCACTGCCGCACTGGGTGGGAGACGCTGTGCGAATCTCAGGTCAACGGGGGCTACAGCACCGACGGGTCCTTCGGCGAGTACATGATCGTCGACGCCGCCTACGCACCCCGCATCCCGGAGGGCTCGGACCCCCACGAGATCGCGCCGGTGCTCTGCGCCGGGGTCACGGTCTACAAGGGACTGAAGATGACCGGCGTCCGCCCCGGCCAGTGGGTCGTGATCTCCGGGGTCGGAGGATTGGGGCACATCGCCGTGCAGTACGCCGTGGCGATGGGGATGCGGGTGATCGCTGTCGACGTCGCCGACGACAAGCTGGCGCTGGCCGAACGGCACGGTGCCGAACTGACCTACAACGCCATGGGACGCGATCCGGCCCAGGAGATCCAGGAGGCCGTCGGCGGCACCCACGGCGTGCTGGTCACCGCGGTGCATCCCTCGGCGTTCGGCCAGGCCATCGGCATGACCCGACGCGGCGGCACCATCGTCTTCAACGGCCTGCCCCCGGGCGACTTCCCCGCGCCGATCTTCGAGATCGTGCTCAAGGGGCTGACCATCCGCGGGTCGATCGTCGGCACCCGTCAGGACATGGTCGAGGCGCTCGACTTCTACGCCCGCGGCACGATCCGCCCGACCTTCACCCGTCGTCGGCTCGACGACGTCAACGCGGTCCTCGACGAGATGGAGCACGGAAAGATCGAGGGCCGTGTGGTGATCGACTACACGGAGGAGGCCTGATGACCATGACCGCCGAGGCCGGACACACCCATGAGCCGAGAGCCGTCGCTCAGCGTTGGCTCGACGGATTCGCCGCAGCATTGGACTCGAAGGCTGGGGACTCCGTGGCGGCCTGCTTCGAGCCGGACGGGTTCTGGCGCGACTTCGTCGCCTTCACGTGGAACCTCTACACGGCTGAGGGCCGCGGCGAGATCGCCCGGCTCGTCGAGTCCACGGCCGAACCGACCGCGGCGACCGACTGGCACCTGGCCGAGGAGCCGACCGTCGAGGACGACGGCGTCGTCCTGGCGTGGCTGTCCTTCCGCACCGGGGCGGGAGTCGGTCAGGCTGTGGTCCGCCTGCGCGGCGGTCATGCCTGGACCCTTCTGACCATGCTCAATGAGCTGACGGGGCATGAGGAGCCCGTCGGACGTCGTCGCCCTCGGGGCGTCACCCACAGGATCACCGGAGACCGCGCCACGTGGCTGGAGGAGCGGACGGCCCGGGAGGCCGCGCTCGGCCGCACCGAGCAGCCGTACGTCCTCATCGTCGGGGGCGGCCAGGGCGGCATCGGTCTCGCGTCACGCCTGCACCACCTGCAGGTGCCCACGCTCGTCGTCGACCGGTACGACGCGCCCGGAGACGCCTGGCGGAACCGATACAGGTCTCTGCACCTGCACGACCCCGTCTGGTACGACCATCTGCCCTATCTGAAGTTCCCCGACACCTGGCCGATCTTCCCGTCGAAGGACAAGGTCGCAGACTGGCTGAACCACTACGTCGACATCATGGAGATCCCCTACTGGTCGAAGACCGAGTGCGTGGGGGCGTCCTGGGACTCCGCGCATGGTCGCTGGGAGGTCCGAACGGTCAGGGACGGCACGACGGTCACACTGCATCCGCAGCATCTGGTGTTCGCCCTCGGCGTGTCCGGATATCCGCAGACGCCGGAGCTCCCCGGACAGGACGTCTTCTCGGGCGAGCAGCACCACTCCTCGGATCACCGAGGCGCCGAGGGGTACCGCGGCCGGCGGGCCGTGGTCATCGGTTCGAACAACTCTGCCCACGACATCTGTGCGGCCCTCTGGGAGGACGGGGCTGAGGTGACGATGGTCCAGCGCTCGTCCACCCATATCTCGCGCAGCGAGTCCCTCATGGACCTGGTGCTGGGCCCGCTCTATTCGGAGGACGCCGTGGAGGCCGGCGTGGACACCGACCGGGCGGATCGGCTCTTCGCCTCCTGGCCGTACCGCCTGCTCCCCGAGGTCCAGCGGCCCGCGTTCGACGCCATGCGCGAACGGGACTCGGAGTTCTACCGCGCCCTGGAGGACGCGGGCTTCCGACTGGACTTCGGGGAGGACGGCTCGGGGCTGTTCATGAAGTATCTGCGCCGCGGCTCGGGGTACTACATCGACGTCGGGGCCTCACAGCTGGTCATCGACGGCGAGATTGCGTTGGCGTCCGGCCAGGTCGACCACCTCACCGAGGATGCCGTCGTCCTGGAGGACGGCACCCGACTGCCGGCCGACCTCGTCGTGTATGCGACCGGCTACGGTTCGATGAACCAGTGGCTCGCAGACATCGTCTCCCCCGAGGTCGCCGACGCCGTGGGCAGGTGCTGGGGATACGGATCCGACACCACGCGTGACCCCGGCCCCTGGGAGGGTGAGCTGCGTAACATGTGGAAGCCCACCAACGTGGAGACCCTCTGGATCCACGGCGGCAACCTGCACCAGTCCCGGCACTACTCGAAATATCTGGCGCTGCAGCTCAAAGCGCGCTATGAGGGGCTCGACACTCCGGTGTACGCGCTGCAGCAGTCACACCACACCTCGTAGTCGGCGGGCCGCCCACGGGCCGGATCCCCGCCGCAGCCCCATCGACCCGTTCGTCAGCCCATGAGGGGTGAGCCGACGAACGGGTCGATGGCCAGCCCGACGAAGAGCAGGGTGAGGTACATGATGGACAGGTGGAAGACCCTCATGGCCTTCTTGTCGGTCAGCGTGCCGTCCTGCGCCTGTCGGTGCAGCACGTGGGACTCATAGACGAACCACACTCCGGCCACCGCGGCGAAGGCGGTGTAGGTGATGCCCGCCCATCCCATGGGGATCAGCAGCAGCGAGCACACCACGGTGGCCCAGGCGTACAGGACGACCTGGACCGAGACCGTCTGAGCGGTGGCCACCGCCCCCAGCATCGGCACGGAGGCCGTCTGGTAGTCGGTGCGGTACTTCATCGACAGCGGCCAGTAGTGCGGCGGGGTCCACAGGAAGATGATGAAGAAGAGGACCACCGCGGGCCATTCGACGGTCTCACGCACCGCCGCCCACGCGATGAGCACGGGGAAGCAGCCGGCGAGCCCGCCCCAGATGATGTTCTGCTCGGTCCGACGCTTCAGCACCATCGTGTACACCACGACGTAGAAGAACATCGCCGCGGCCCCGAGGGCGGAGGCCAGCGGGTTCGCACCCAGCCACAGGATCACCAGCGCGGCGACCCCGAGCAGCGAGGCGAAGACCAGCGCCTGCCGGGGAGTGACCTCTCCGGTCACCAGCGGCCGCCGCTTGGTCCGGTTCATCAGTCGGTCCATGTCCCGATCGATGTAGCAGTTGAACGCCCCTGCTGAGCCCGCGGCGAAGGCACCGCCGACCATCGTCGCCAGCACCAGCCAGAAGTCCGGGAAGCCGCGCTGGGCGAACATCATCGTCGGCAGCGTGGTGACCAGCAGCAGCTCCACGACGCGCGGCTTGGTCAGCGCGAACAGCGCCGAAGCCTTCTGCCGCCACCGAGGGGCACGGTCGGCGTCGCTCACAGGATGGTCCGCGGCGTCGACGGCGGCCCGGGGCGCCGCATCTGCGGCCGCGCCGGTGGGGGCGGAGGGGTTCTCAGTCACGTCTGGGCTCGCTCAGAGGGGTCGAGGTGCAGGGCGATCATCGTCATTCTAGCGCCCCGATCGGACGACCGTCGGACCTCGACCGCTGCGGCTCCCATATTTCGACAGCAGGTAGAAGAGCCTCTGGGCGGCTCAGGCGTCGATGCGCTCCTTCGTCACCGCCTGGGACCCCTGGATGATGAAGTCCTTCCGCGGGGCCACCACCGAACCCATCAGCAGGTCGAAGATCCGCTCGGCGTCCTCGGCGTCCTGCACGCGGATCCGACGCAGGGACCGGCGCGCCGGATCCATGGTCGTCTCCGACAGCTGATCGGCGTCCATCTCACCGAGGCCCTTGTACCGCTGGATCGGCTCCTTGTGACGCAGGCCCTCCCGATCCAGCTCGGCCAGCAGCTGATGCAGCTCGGCCTCGGAGTAGGTGTAGCGCACCTCGTTGGCACGTCGGCCGGGGTGTACGACCTCCACCCTGTGCAGCGGGGGGACGGCGGCGAAGACCCGTCCCTGCTCGATCATCGGACGCATGTACCGGAAGAACAGCGTCAGCAGCAGCGTCCGGATGTGGGCACCGTCGACGTCGGCATCGGTCATCAGCACGACTCTGCCGTAGCGGGCGGCGTCGATGTCGAAGGATCGACCGGATCCCGCGCCGATGACCTGCAGCAGCGCGGCGCACTCGGTGTTGGAGAGCATGTCGGAGACCGAGGCCTTCTGCACGTTGAGGATCTTGCCTCGGATGGGCAGCAGCGCCTGGTAGTCGGAGGAGCGGGCCAGCTTCGCCGTGCCGAGGGCGGAGTCGCCCTCGACGATGAAGAGCTCCGAGGACTCGACGTCCTTGGACCGGCACTCGACCAGCTTCGACGGCATCGACGAGGACTCCAGCGCGTTCTTCCGGCGCTGTGTCTCCTTGTGCATCCGCGCCGAGATGCGCGACTTCATCTCGGAGACGACCTTCTCCAGCACGGCGGAGGCCTGCTGCTTCTCGCCCCGCCTGGTGGAGGTGAGACGCTCGGAGACCTGCTTCTCGACGATCCTCGAGACGATCTGACGAGCGGCGGGGGTGCCCAGGATCTCCTTGGTCTGGCCTTCGAACTGCGGCTCGGCCACGCGCACTGTGACCACGGCAGTGAGCCCGGCGAGGACGTCGTCCTTCTCCAGCTTGTCGTTGCCCGCCTTCAGGCGTCTCGCGTTGGCCTCCACAGCACGACGGAAGGACTTCAGCAGGGCCTGTTCGAAGCCGGCGAGGTGTGTGCCGCCCTTTGGGGTCGCGATGATGTTCACGAAGCTGCGCACGGTGGGGTCGTATCCGGTGCCCCAGCGCAGGGCGACGTCGACCTCGCAGTCTCGGTCGACGTCCTGCATGTGGCTGCGACCGTCGTCTCCCAGGACGGGAACCCGCTCGGTGAAGGTCTCATGGCCCTGGATGCGCCAGATGTCGGTGACGGCCGGATCGGGGCTGAGGAAGTCGGTGAACTCTCCGATGCCGCCGTCGTACTGGAAGACCTCCTCGGACGGCCCGTCGGCCCCCCGCTCATCGCGCACCGTGATGCGTAGGCCCGGCACCAGGAAGGCGGTCTGTCGAGCACGCGCCGTCAGCTCCGCGTCGTCGAAGCGCGCGTCGGAGGTGAAGATGTGCCGGTCGGCCCAGTAGCGGATCGAGGTCCCGGTGACCCCCCGTTTGGCCCGACCGACGACTTCGAGCGGAGAGCCCTCCTGGGCGGGGGTGAAGTCCGCTTCGGGATCCGGCCGCGCACCGGCGAACGTGCCGGGCTCCCCGCGGCGGAAGGACATCTGGTGGACCTTGCCGGATCGGGTGACCTTCGCGTCGAGCCGGGACGACAGCGCGTTGACCACCGATGCCCCGACGCCGTGCAGCCCTCCCGACGCGGTGTAGGAGCCGCCGCCGAACTTGCCCCCGGCGTGCAGCTTGGTGAAGACGACTTCGAGGCCCGAGAGTCCGGTGCGCGGCTCGACGTCGACGGGGATGCCGCGCCCGTCGTCGGAGACCTCCACGGAGTCGTCCGCGTGCAGGACCACCGAGATCGTGGAGGCGAAGCCGGCCAGGGCCTCGTCGACGGAGTTGTCGATGATCTCCCAGAGGCAGTGCATGAGCCCGCGTGAGTCGGTGGAGCCGATGTACATGCCGGGGCGCTTGCGCACGGCCTCCAGGCCCTCGAGCACGGAGAGGTGCCGCGCGTCGTACTCGGATCGTCGGGACACGGGGCTCCTTCGGGTGGTGCGTCGATTCGGGTGCGGAGCTCCGTCTCGGGGCGGGATCCCGACGCTCCGCACGACTGTCACCACAGTAGCCCGGATCCCCCGGCCGCCCCGGGAGGAGCGCCGCCACGGTACGCGGTGAGCGAAAGGAGGGGCGAATCGCCGCGTATGCGCGAATGGAACAGGACCGATCGTGGTTGTATGGTGCACACGATCTAAGGACGACCGTTGTGCGAGCGATCGATGCGAGGAGGCGATTGCCATGTCCAGCACCACTGGAACGCTCGAGCCGGGGACGGCCGAGCTCACCGCCGAGCACCGCTGCGACCGGTGCGGCGCCCAGGCCTATGTGCGGGCCGCGCTGTCCTCCGGAGCAGGCGTGCTGCACTTCTGCAACCACCACGCACGACAGGTGGAGGAGACCCTTCGGCCCCAGACCTCGGAGTGGCGTGACGAGTCAGCCCGCCTGAGCGGCGCCTGACGCACGTCGTCCGTCAGACATGAGGAGGGCCCCGGAGCATCGCGCTCCGGGGCCCTCCTCATGTCTGTCCGACGGTGGACCTGGTGAGGATCAGTCGAGGTAGTCCCGCAGCACCTGCGACCGGCTGGGGTGCCGCAGCTTCGACATGGTCTTGGACTCTATCTGACGGATCCGTTCGCGGGTGACCCCGTAGACCTTCCCGATCTCGTCCAGGGTCTTCGGCTGACCGTCGGTCAGGCCGAACCGCATCGCCACCACACCGGCCTCCCGCTCCGCCAGGGTGTCGAGCACCGAGTGCAGCTGCTCCTGGAGAAGGGTGAAGCTGACGGCGTCCGAGGGCACGACAGCTTCTGAGTCTTCGATGAGGTCGCCGAACTCCGAGTCGCCGTCCTCGCCGAGCGGAGTGTGCAGCGAGATGGGCTCACGGCCGTACTTCTGCACCTCCACGACCTTCTCGGGCGTCATGTCGAGCTCATGTGCCAGCTCCTCCGGGGTGGGTTCGCGGCCCAGATCCTGGAGCATCTGTCGCTGCACGCGGGCCAGCTTGTTGATGACCTCGACCATGTGGACGGGAATTCGGATGGTGCGGGCCTGGTCCGCCATGGCGCGGGTGATGGCCTGACGGATCCACCACGTGGCGTACGTGGAGAACTTGAACCCCTTGGTGTAGTCGAACTTCTCGACCGCACGGATGAGACCCAGGTTGCCCTCCTGGATGAGGTCCAGGAACAGCATCCCGCGTCCGGTGTACCGCTTGGCCAGCGAGACGACGAGGCGCAGGTTGGCCTCGAGGAGGTGGTTCTTGGCCCGACGTCCGTCGGCGACGATGAGCTCCATGTCACGACGCAGGCGCTTGTCCGTGACGTCGCCCCTGTTCATCCGGTGTTCGGCGAAGAGTCCGGCCTCGATGCGCAGGGCAAGGTCGACCTCCTGCTCGGCGTTGAGGAGTGCGACCTTGCCGATCTGCTTGAGATAGTCCTTCACCGGGTCAGCGGTGGCTCCGGCCGAGACCACCTGCACGGCGGGGGCGTCATCGTCGTCGGCGTTGGAGATGATGAAGCCGCGTCCGCGGCTCTCCTCCTCCTCGGCCTCCTCCCCCTTGACCGCCTTCTTGGCGTTCTCGACGATGGCCTCGGCGTTGTCACCCTCACCGGCGACTGCTGCGACCTTCTTGGCGACCTCATCCTCGTCGCCGTCCTCCAGAGCCTTGGCGACGGCCTGCTCGAGGACCTCGGTCGGAGCGGCCTGCTCGGCCTGCTCCTCCTTCTCGGCCTCGGCCAGCACCTCGTCGACGGGATCAGCGGCCCTGCGGCGGCCGCCCGTCGACTTCGGCGCAGAGGTCTCAGCCTCCGGTGCCGCCTCGGAGTCGCCCGCCTTCGCCGAAGCAGCCTTGGAGCGGCTCGCCCCTGCGGTCGACGACTTCGTGCCGGAGGACTTGGTGCCTCCGGTCTTGGTAGCCGTCGACTTGGTGCCCGAAGACTTGGTGCCCGAAGACTTGGTGCCCGAAGACTTGGTGCCCGAAGACTTGGTGCCGGCGGACTTGGAACCTGCGGCCTTCGTGGCCGTCGACTTCGCACCTGACGACTTCGCACCTGACGACTTCGCCGCGGTCGACTTCTTCGTGCCCGTCGATCCGGACCCGGCGGTGCTCCTACGGCGAGCAGTGCTCTTCGCCCCGGAGGACTTCCCGGCCTCCTCGGGAGTCTCGTCCTCGGTGCGCGATGTGGATGTGGTGGGGGACACAGTGACCTTCCGACGTCGGCGTACGCTCGGGGATGTCGACTCATCGTCAACACACCTATGACCCTGTCAAGGCCTCGATCTCGCCCAGCGCACCGCAGAACCCGGATGCCGGGTCCTCTGGCGGCGACGCTGAAGCGGGGATGAAGCTGCAGGGTCTCATCGGGGCTCAACGCCTCCCTCCGTGGTTTCATTCCCACTGGGCCGGGAAGATCCTGCCGACAGTACGAAGAGCCTGACGAAGAGCCTCGGAGACGGCCGCTCGACCGACGATCCTCACCTGTCCCGTCTGTGATGGTGGGCCCAGCTGTGCTCCCGGACCCGTGCCCACGGGCAGACCATCCCCAGTGCCGCGGCGCTGCCGAGCAGCCCGCTGAGCTGATGTCCGGGAGCGACGGCCTCCGCGCGCGCCACCAGCTCTCCGCAGACTGCGCCGCGGCCCTTCGACCACTCGATCCAGGCCAGCAGCGCGAGGATCTCGGATGCACCCCGCCCGTCGGCCACGGCGTGCAGGATAGTCAGCACTCTGCTGAGGCGTTCGATCCGGTCCCACGCCGGAGCACGGCCCGTGGCTCCCAGGAGGACCCGGGCAGGGGGCTCATGGGTCGCCGACGACTCATCGCACAGCTGCGCCGTCGCGCGGTCGGCCGCGGCGAGCACCAGCACCGCATCCCGGAGCCCGGGATCCTCCAGCGATCCGATCAGCACCGGCACCACGTCGGCGTTGTCACGGACCCACGCGTCGGCCCCGGCCGGTTCCTGCGCCTCCGCGGAGCCGTCGACTGCGACGTCCCACAGAGCGAGCACGTCGTCGAGGCGCTCCTCGGCCGGCTCCTGCGGATCGGTCCGGAGTGCATGCAGGTCGCGGCGGATCGTTGCGGTGAGCTCGGGATCGATCGGCGTCGGCTCGCGGAGCATCGTGTCGACGAGGTCGGCGGGGTCTTCGGCCACCTGGCTGCCTCTGTAGACCATGTGGGCGTCCACCAGGCTGCCCACCGCACTCTCGACGGGCGTCCCCGGATACGGGCAGCAGACCTCGTCGAGGCAGTCGAAGTCACGGACGTATCCCCCGCCGACGTGCCAGACCTGCACGAGATCGATGCCGAGCCCCTCCCCGAACCACCGCTCCAGCGACCGGTGCAGCGCAGCCCCGGGCCGCAGCTGGGGGTCGCCCTGCGACGGCGGCGCGGGCGCCTCGCCCATGTACAGCAGCGCCACCAGCCCCGACGGCATGGAGGGAAGTCCGGCGCCCGCCAGACTCTCCGCCGCCGTCTTCGCCAACGCATCAGGGTCGTCCGCCGCAGGGGCCAGATCCAGCCGGAGGTGGGCTCCGGTCCGTCCGCCGTGGAGGGCGATCAGGACGAGCGAGTCCCGCGGCGTGTAGCCGAAGGTGTGCCGGACCATGGCCAGGACGTCGCCGGGGTCACGGATACGGACGACGACCTCGTCGTCGGGGGGCGAGGGCAGTTCGGACAGGTGGGGGTCGCATGCATCGGTGCTCATGCCGACCACCGTGGCCGCCCCGCTCCCCGGCTCTCCACCACAGGGCAGTCTTCTGGGGAGAACGCTTCAGGCGGGCCGGGGCGCAGGACCTCCTGTGGAGGAGTCCCGACGGGTGCGACGACCCGCTCAGCGGTCTGCGGAGTCCGAGGGATCGTCGTCGGCGGGCGGGTGGCCCCCGTCCTCGACCTCGTCGGCCGGTCTCGACCTCAGGAACTCCTCGACGGCCGCGCCCAGCTCCTCGGCGTCGGGGACCGCGTCGTCGTCCTTGACCAGCAGTGACCGCTGGGCCGCGGGCGCATGGGCGTCGAAGTTGCGCTCCAGGCGCTCGACGAGTCCCTGGACCTCGGTGTTCTCAGCCGTCTGGGAGGCGATGTCCTGCTCGACCTGTCGGGCGGCCTCCCTGAGCTCGTCGG
The DNA here is from genome assembly GCF_025420485.1 of Nesterenkonia marinintestina. GTDB lineage: Bacteria > Actinomycetota > Actinomycetes > Actinomycetales > Micrococcaceae > Nesterenkonia > Nesterenkonia marinintestina. Next base: position 70,276 of record NZ_JAOEFD010000003.1, read on the forward strand.
TCGGAAGCATGAGCTCCATGGCCGCACCCGCATACTCCAATGCCGACACCGCCACCTGCGGATAGCGTCCGGATGCGAGGTAGTGCGGCACGTGCAGGGAGTAGCCGACGACATCGTGTCCGCCGTCCTGCAGCCTGAGTTCGAGCACCTGGTGGATCCCCGCCTCCAGCTGGGCCGACGGCGACCAGGTGGAGATGCCTTCGATCAGGTCCTGTCGCGACCCGTGCGCGGTCACGCCGAGCGGCCGGGTGTGCGGCACAGGGAGACCGAGGGAGTCGACGATGACCGTGAGGCCGACGTCCAGCCGCTCGACGGTGTCGATCACCGCGTCGGTGACCTGCTGCCAGCGGAAGTCCGGCTCGTCGCCGGTCAGGAGCAGGAACGGTCTGCCCATCGCGTCGTGGAGCTCATAGAGGCCGAGATCCGGCCCCTCGTACTCCTGGAAGCGTCCCTCGCTGAAGGTCAGACGTGGACGGCGTGACCGGAAGTCGAAGATCTCGTCGGTGCGGAAGCCGGCGAGCCGTCGGTGCGGCAGACCGTCGAGCAGCGTCTCGGCGAGCTGACGGCTCAGGGCGCCGGCGTCGGTGTGGCCGGTCAGCGACACCAACAGGGTGGGAGCCTCACCGTCACCTCGGTCCGATCCGACCGTGCCGGAGAGCACGTGCTCGAGGGCGCCGGCACCGTCCTCGGGCTCGAGGTCGACCCGGAACTGCGGATCCTTCACGTGGCCCTCCCCTCCGCCGTCGTCGTGCGGCGATCCGAATTCTGTGCGCTGCTCGCCAGGACCTGTCCTGCCGATGGTGCTCCTGGGTGCAACAGTCGTCGTCCATCGGCCATTCCCGGCACCGGCGGGTGCTTCGATAGGATCCCTGGAGGCACATGCGCCTCGGAAGCCCCCGATGGATCGATGCGGGTGCCGTGAGCCGAATCAGACGATATGAGCAGTCTCCCGGAGGAGACTCGGACGGGATAGATGTGATCAACGACTTCCAGCCCCACCTGACCACCGGTTCGACGGCGGTCGACAAGATCGAGGCCGACGCTCTGGTCCTGGGCGTCGCCAAGGGTCCCGACGGGCCCGTGCTGCTGCCCAACCCGCTCGCCGACAAGGCGGCACGCAGCGTCGCCGATTCGCTCACGTCGCTCGGGGTCACCGGTGCCGCCGACCAGCTGAACCGCCTGCCGGGCGTGGACGGCTTCCGCACCGGCACCCTGGTCCTCATCGGCGTGGGACCGCTGACCGGTGAGCCCTCCGGCGGCGTCTCCCCCGAGGCCCTGCGTCGGGCCGCAGGCTCGGCCGTGCGCCAGCTCGGCACCGCGGACTCGGTCGCCCTCGCACTGCCGGCGGGCACCGTGGAGCAGGTCTCCGCCGTCGCCGAGGGCGCCGCCCTGGGCGCCTACTCCTTCACCGCATACCGCGGCTCGAAGGAGGAGCGCAGCAAGACGCCGGTCGAAGCCATCACCGTCCTCACCGATCTCAGGGAACGACACACGAAGCAGGCCCTGCGCCGTGCCGCCGCCGTCGGCTCTGCGGTCCGCGCGGCCCGAGACCTGGTGAACACGCCCCCCAACGACCTCTACCCCGAGTCCTTCGCCCAGATCGCCTCCGACCTCGCCGGACGGGTCCGGGCGCCCGGCGCGACCGGATCGGAGAAGGCACCGAAGCTCACCGTGAAGGTCTGGGACGACAAGGCGCTGGAGAAGCAGGGCTTCGGCGGACTCATGGGCGTCGGCAAGGGCTCCTCGCGGAAGCCCCGCCTGGTCCGCATCGAGCACGCACCCTCCAAGCCGGCCGCCCACGTGGCGCTGGTCGGCAAGGGCATCACGTTCGACTCGGGCGGCCTGTCGCTGAAGCCGGCGAACGCCATGGACACGATGAAGCTGGACATGGGCGGCGCGGCCACCGTCCTGGCCGCCGTCCGCGCGGCCGCCGACCTCGACCTCCCTGTCCGGGTCACCGGTTGGCTCTGCCTGGCGGAGAACCTTCCCTCCTCCACGGCTCAGCGGCCCGAGGACGTGATCCGCATCTACGGCGGCAAGACCGTCGAGGTGCTCAACACCGACGCCGAGGGGCGGCTCGTCATGGCCGACGGTCTGGTGATCGCCTCGGAGGAGCACCCGGATGCGGTGATCGACGTCGCGACCCTGACCGGGGCGCAGATGATCGCCCTGGGCGCGCGCACCGTGGGACTGATGGGCCAGGAGGAGCTGCGCGATCAGCTCGTCGACGCCGCCGACGCGGCCGGGGAGAGCCTGTGGCCGATGCCGATCCCTGAGGAGGCGCGCGCAGGCTTCGAGTCACAGGTCGCCGACCTCACCAACACCGGGGACCGCTTCGGCGGCATGATGGGCGCTGCGGCGTTCCTCCGCGAGTTCGTCGGTGAGCGTTCCGACGCCGACGCCGACGCGCTGGACAGGGAGGCCCAGCGCATCCCGTGGGCCCACCTGGACATCGCCGGGCCGGCGTTCAACGAGAAGGGCGCGTACGGATACACCCCGAAGAGCGGCACCGGTGTGATGGTGCGGACGCTGATCACGTATCTGGAGAGCCTCGGCCGCTGAGTCGACGACGTCGCTGCGGTCGCACGCGGGGCGGACGGCGGGGCGGACGCGCGCTCCGCCGTCCGCCCCGCAGCGCCTCTCACCCTCGGCTGTGCCCCTGAAGAGGATCGAGCTGGGAGCGGGACCTCCGAGACGCTAGGCTGGGCACTGCGTAGACTGGCTCCGTCCGCCGACGGCGGATCCCCGCACCCGGGCTCTCGGACCCGTCGGACCGAGTCGACGGATCCCACCGGATGCGCACAACGAAGCATCACCACCACCGAGGGAGCAAGCACCGTGGCCGACCAGCCTCAGGCACAGGAATTCGACGTACTCGTCCTCGGAGGGGGCAGCGCCGGCTATGCGGCCGCACTGCGGGCCGTGCAGCACGGCTTCAGTGTGGGTCTGATCGAGCGGAGCAAGCTCGGAGGGACCTGCCTGCACACCGGCTGCATCCCCACTAAGGCCTATCTGCACGCCGCCGAGCTGGCGGACGAGGCCCGATCCTCGGAGAAGGTCGGTGTGAAGACCACGTTCGAGGGCGTGGACATGGCCAAGGTCCGTGAGTACAAGGACGGCATCGTCGCCGGGAAGCACAAGGGCCTGACCGGTCTGCTGAAGATGCGCAAGATCACCGTGATCGAGGGTGATGGGAAGCTCGTCTCGGAGGACGGGATCGAGGTCGACGGCACGACCTACACGGGCAAGCACATCGTGCTGGCCACCGGCTCGACCTCGAAGACCATGGGGCTGCCGCTGAGCGACCGCATCATCACCTCGACCGAAGCACTGCAGCTCGACCACACCCCGAAGTCGGCCATCGTGCTGGGCGGCGGCGTGATCGGCTGCGAGTTCGCCTCGGCATGGACCTCCTACGGCACTGAGGTCACCATCATCGAAGGGCTGCCCTCGCTGGTGCCCAACGAGGACCCCGTCATCGTGAAGAACCTGGAGCGTTCGTTCAAGAAGCGCGGCATCAGGTCCAGCACGGGGACCTTCTTCAAGGATGTGGAGGAGACCTCCGACGGGGTGAAGGTCACCCTGGAGGACGGCAAGGAGTTCGAGGCGGAGATCTGCCTCATCGCCGTCGGACGCGGTCCGGTCACCGAGGGCCTCGGCTTCGAGGACCAGGGCATCGAGGTCGACCGTGGCTTCGTGATGACCGACGAGCGGCTGCACACCGGCGTCGGCAGCATCTACGCGGTCGGTGACATCGTTCCCGGCCTGCAGCTGGCGCACCGCGGGTATGAGCACGGGATATTCGTGGCAGAGGAGATCGCCGGCAACTCGCCCATGATCGTCGAGGACATCAACATTCCGAAGGTCACCTACTGCGACCCTGAGATCATCTCCATCGGCTACACGCAGCCGAAGGCCGAGGAGGAGTTCGGCAAGGACGAGGTGGAGGTGACCGAGTACAACCTGGCCGGCAACGGCAAGTCCTCCATCCTGGGCACCGGCGGCATCATCAAGATGATCGCGGTCAAGGGAGGACCGATCGTCGGCGTGCACGGAATCGGATCCCGCATCAGCGAGCAGATCGGTGAGGCGCAGCTCATCGTCAATTGGGAGGCCTACCCGCAGGACGTCGCAACTCTGGTCCACGCCCACCCGACCCAGAACGAAGCGATGGGTGAAGCAGCGATGGCGCTCTTCGGCCATCCGCTCCACGGCTGATCGTCGGTCGTATCCCGCACATCAACCTCCGCGTGCTCGCCCCGGTACGCACCCGCACTTGAGAGTAGGAGTCGGACATCATGTCTGAGACAGTCAACCTTCCGGCCCTCGGTGAATCGGTCACCGAAGGAACCGTCACCCGCTGGCTCGTCGAGGTCGGCGACGAGGTCGAAGTCGACCAGCCCATCGTGGAGGTGTCCACCGACAAGGTCGACACCGAAGTCCCCTCCCCCGCCGCCGGCACCGTCGAGGAGCTGCTTGCAGACGAGGACGAGACCGTGGAGGTCGGCTCCCCGCTGATCCGCATCGGTGACGGCTCGGGCGGGTCCGAGGACTCGGACGACGACGAGTCCGCCGACGAAGGGGCCGAAGACGCAGACGAGCCTGCCGAGGACGCAGAGGAGTCGACCGAGGACTCGGACGACGAGGCCGCGGAGGACGACTCCCCGAGCGATGACGACGAGTCCGACGAGTCCGACGACTCGGATTCGTCCGACGGCGGCGGCGACGGCGAGGACGTCACACTTCCGGCCCTGGGCGAGTCTGTGACCGAAGGCACCGTCACCCGCTGGCTCGTCGAGGTGGGCGACGAGGTCGAGGTCGACCAGCCCATCCTCGAGGTCTCCACCGACAAGGTCGACACGGAGGTTCCGTCCCCGGTCGCCGGCACCGTTCAGGAGCTGCTCGTCGACGAGGACGAGACCGTAGAGGTCGGCGCCGTGCTGGCGCGCGTCGGCTCCGGAGGCGGGTCGTCGTCCGGAGGCGGCGCGAAGGAGACCCCGGAGGCCTCGGACCAGGAGGAGGCCGACTCCGACCACGACGAAGAGGTCAAGGACCAGGCCGAACAGCCGTCCGAGGCGGATGAGGACACCTCTGACGACGAGTCCGACGACGCGTCGGCCGAGAAGTCCGAGGAGACGTCGGAGGACGCGTCCGACCAGTCCTCCTCCGAGGGGTCGGAGGAGGAGAAGAAGTCGGAGTCGACCTCCGGGTCGAAGGCCGAGTCCGATTCGAAGACCGACTCCGGCGAGGGTTCCGCCTCGGCCGAGAGCTATGTGACTCCGCTGGTCCGGCAGCTCGCCAAGAAGGAGGGCGTGGACCTCTCCCAGCTCAGGGGGACGGGCGTCGGCGGCCGCATCCGGAAGCAGGACGTGCTCGAGGCGGCCGAGAAGTCCGGCGGTGCCCAGGAGGAGACCGCGTCGTCGGGCTCCGAATCCCGCCGGGCGCCGGAGGTCGAGGAGGACACGACCAGGCGCGGCACACAGGAGAAGGCGCCCCGCATCCGTCAGGTCATCGCCCAGCGGATGAAGGAGTCGCTCGACGTCTCGGCGCAGCTCACCCAGGTGCAGGAGGTCGACATGACCCGCATCGTGCAGCTGCGCGGACGTGCCAAGGAGTCCTTCCAGCAGCAGAACGGTGTCAAGCTGACCTACCTGCCGTTCATCGCCACGGCGGTGGCCGAAGCTCTGAAGCAGCACCCGAAGCTCAACGCCGAGTACGACGAGGACGCCCAGCAGATCACCTACCACGACCGCGAGCACCTCGCGATCGCCGTAGACACTGAGCGGGGGCTCCTGGTTCCCGTGATCCAGGACGCCGGCGGACTCAACCTCGGCGGTATGGCACAGAAGATCTCGGACGTCGCAGAGCGGACCCGCAGCAACAAGATCGGTCCGAACGAGCTCTCCGGCGGCACCTTCTCGATCACGAACATCGGTTCCGTCGGTGCGCTGTTCGACACTCCGATCATCAATCAGCCGCAGGTGGCGATCCTGGGCACCGGAGCCATCGTCAAGCGACCCATGGTCGTCACCGATGCCGAGGGCAACGACACCATCGGCATCAGGCACATGATGTACCTGTCGCTGACCTACGACCACCGGCTCGTCGACGGTGCGGACGCCGGCCGATTCCTCCAGACGCTCAAGGGTCGTCTGGAGGGTGCCGCCTACGAAGGGGATCTCGGCCTCTGACCGAGCACGACCCTCGGCTCGTCGGAACGGGGCGGGTGCACGGATGAGTTCCGTGCACCCGCCCCGTTCCCGTCAGGTCGTCTCTGAGATGCTCTCGAGCAGCCACCGGTCCTCCGCCCAGGCGAACTCGAGGCGCACGTGCTGGCTCTGTTCCGCTCCCCCGCCGAACTCCGTCGCCGTCACCACCACAGGGATCGCGAAGGCCCGGTCACCGTCGTTGAACTCCCTCGGAACGGCGTCACCGTCGACCACATCGATGGACATGACCGCTTCCGAGTCCGAGGGACCGGCCTCCTCCGCGGCCGAGAGCATGATCTCCTCGGCCTCTCGAGCTCCGGACCCGTCGAGGGTGTAGGCGTCGGGACCCACAGCGGCGGGATCCAGGAGCGCAGCGGCGCGGAGGTCCTCCAGCCCCTCCACGAGTGTGTCGGGGTCGTCCGAAGCCAGGGCCGCCCGCTCCTCACCCATCGCGTCGTCGTCGTCCTCGTCGGCCTCCTCTTCAGCGTCGTCGGCCTCGTCGTCAGCGCCGTCCTCGGCGTCCTGCGCCGTGCTGGGCGACTCGGAGCCGCTCCGATCGGGAGGCTCCGTCGACGGGAGGGCCACCCACCCGAGGAGTCCGATTCCGCACGTCAGGGTCACCGCACCCGCCGCCCATCGTGCCGGTCGACGTCCACGCGTCGGTCGGACCGGAGACCGAGAGGTCGGCAGCTCCGCGACGACCTCGTCGTCGACGTGCTGACTCAGATCGATCGTCTCCGGAGACGCGGCGACGAAGAGGCCGATCGCGAACTCCTGGGCGGTCGGTCGACGGCTCGGATCCTCCGAGACGGCGTCGTCGATCAGGTCGATCAGACGCTCGGCCAACTCTGGGCGGACGGCTCCCAGCGGTGTCCGCCGATGGTCGGGCCCGGGGTGCTCCCCGGTGAGTGTGAACCAGGCCACCGCCCCGAGGGAGTACACATCTGCGGCGCAGGCCAGCTCGGACCCTCCCTCTTTCCCGTCCGCCCGTCCGCGTTCCGGAGCACGGAAGCCCGTCGTCCCTGCGGTCGTCGCACGGGCGCCGAGCAGCTGTGCGTCACCGAGGTCGGCCAGGGCCGGTCGTCCGTCGGGGGCCAGCAGGATGTTGCCGGGCGAGACGTCCCCGTGCACCGCACCGCTGCGATGCAGGTGTCCGACGGCCTCCGCTACCGGGGAGAGCACCGTGGTCAGCTCCCCCGGACTCAGACTGCCCCGCACGGTGAGCAGCCGACCCAGCGAACCGCCGGCGAACTGTTCGAGGAGCAGAGCCGGGCCCTGCGACGTGGAGACCCAGCCGTGGGGCGTGACCAGGTGTTCATGACGCAGCGGGCGCATGGCCTCCAGCTCCGCACGGAGCCGATCCGGACGTGCGGCTCCGCCGGCGCAGACCTTCACCGCGACCCTGGCCGGCACCTCCGTCCCCCGACACCAGATCGGTCCGTCCTCCGAGTCGCGAGGCTCTGCCATGGGGTCCTGAGAGGTCGTCCCGGACGAAGCCCGGGACACGACGTCGGCCGACCAGACCGCGGAGGAGCCCCCGGTCCCGAGCAGACGGCCCATCCGCAGCCCCGGAGCGTAGGGAGGCTCCCCGCGACGCAGGGCCGACGACGCCCCGGGCAGGCCCCGGGAACCTCCGTCGGAGCGGTCCTCGAAGACCGAGTCTGCGGCGTCGGCGTCCTCTGAGATGTCGGCGGGATGGGCGGTGTCGTCGGTGTCCATGCCCCCACTGTGCCCGAGCGCGGTCCGTCTCCGCAGACGCTCTCCACAGGTCTGAGGATCCTGCGTGGGACGTCCCTGTGTGACGTCGCACCACGTCCTCCGTCCACCGGCGGGCTCCGACGGTACTAGGCTGGGTCCATGTCACTCGCCTTCAGACGTCTCGGATTCGATCCGGAGTTCGTCGACTACGCCGATGCGCTGCAGGTCCAGAGATCCCTGCACGCAGACGTCGAGGCCGGTCGGAGTCCCTCCACGGTGCTGCTGCTCGAACACGAGCCCACCTACACCGCGGGCCGCCGCACCGAACCTCAGGACATGCCGCAGGACGGCACTCCCGTCATCTCTGTGGACCGGGGCGGAAAGATCACCTGGCACGGTCCCGGCCAACTGGTGGGATACCCCATACTCCACCTCGCCGACCCTGCGCTGGTGAAGGACTACGTCGCAGTGCTCGAGCACCGACTGATCCACGTGCTCCGACGTGACTACGGCATCGAGTCGACCACGGTCGAAGGACGCTCCGGAGTCTGGATCACCGATGGCCCGAGACCCCGCAAGATCGCCGCCGTCGGACTCCGCGTCCACCACGGGGTGACGATGCACGGCTTCGCCCTCAACTGTTCGAACGACCTGCGGGCCTTCGACACCATCATCCCGTGCGGAATCACCGATGCGGCCACCACGTCCGTCAGTGCAGAGATCGGACGCACCGTCACCCCGGGCGACGTCGCACCGGCGATCACGGCAGAACTGCGTGACCACCTCCCGCGGCTCCTGCGATCCGCAGCCGACGTCGCCGCCTCGAGGCGGGAGACCGCCTCCCCCATCGACACGGAAGGAGCCCTGAAGTGACAGTGGCACCCGAAGGACGCCGCATGCTGCGCGTCGAGGCCCGCAATGCGGAGGTCCCCGTCGAGCGCAAGCCCGAGTGGATGCGCACCAAGGTGAAGATGGGACCCGAGTTCGCCGCCATGAAGAAGCGCGTCGGTGGGAAGGGCCTGCACACGGTCTGCGAAGAGGCCGGCTGCCCAAACATCTTCGAGTGCTGGGAGGACCGTGAGGCCACGTTCCTCATCGGCGGATCCGCCTGCACCCGTCGCTGCGACTTCTGCGAGATCGACACCGGGCGTCCGCAGGCCGTCGACGAGGCCGAACCGACCCAGGTCGCCGAGTCCGTCCGCGAGATGGACCTGCGCTACGCCACGGTGACGGGTGTGGCCCGCGACGACCTCCCCGATGAGGGCGTGTGGCTCTATGCCGAGACCATCCGCAGGATCCACGAGCTCAATCCCGGCACCGGGGTCGAGATCCTGATCCCGGACTTCTCCGGACGTCCCGAGCACATCGCCGGCATCTGTGAGGCGAGCCCCGAGGTCTTCGCCCACAACGTCGAGACCGTACCGCGCATCTTCCGTCGGATCCGCCCTGCGTTCCGCTACGAACGGTCCCTCGACGTCCTCTCCCAGGGCCACGACCACGGGATGATCACCAAGTCGAACCTGATCCTCGGAATGGGTGAGACGCGGGAGGAGATCACCGAGGCCCTGCAGGACCTCCATGACGCCGGCTGCGATCTGGTCACCATCACCCAGTACCTCCGTCCCACTCCCCGGCATCTCCCGGTCGACCGATGGGTCCGACCGCAGGAGTTCCTCGAGATCTCCCAGGAGGCGGAGGAGATCGGGTTCCTGGGCGTCATGTCGGGCCCCCTGGTGCGCTCCTCCTACCGCGCCGGCTCGCTGTGGGCCAAGGCCATGCAGAAGAAGGGCCGGCCGATCCCCGAGCACCTGTCCCACATCGAGCCCTCGGGCACGACCAAGCAGGAGGCCGCGACCCTCGTCGCCGCCGGTCACTGAGCCGGACCTCAGACTCGACCACCGCCGCCGGCATCGGGACCTGCGGCGGTGGTCGAGCAGTCTCGGCGAGCGGGTAGACTGGAGGCACTATGGCACAGGCTGAATCCTCCACCCCGCAGGTCTCCTCGAAAGCCGAGGCGAAGGCCGAGCTGAAGAAGCTCAAGGCCCAGCAGAAGCAGCAGAAGCAGGAGCGCAGGGCGCGCAAGAAGGCGAACAAGAAGGAAGGCTTCTTCGCGCGCATCAAGCAGGTCTTCGACATGACCCGCTCCTACGACCCGAACATCGGGTGGTGGATGGCGCTGACCTTCCTCATCACGTTCGCCGTGATCGTCGTGGCGGTCGGACTGCTCATCAACTGGGTCACCGGTCTGCTGATGGGCCTGCCCTTCGGCCTCTTCGCGGCCCTGTTCGTCATGAACCGTCGCGCGGAGAAGGCCGCGTTCTCGAGGATCGAGGGCCGTCCGGGCGCGGCCGCGGCCGTGCTGAACACGCTGCGGCGCGGGTGGTCCGTGACCGAGGAACCGGTCGCCATGGATCCCAAGACCCAGTCCTCGATCTTCCGGGTCGTGGGCAAGCCCGGACTCGTGCTGGTCACCGACGGCAGCGCCGGGGCGGTGCGCAAGCTCGTCCCGAAGACGCGCAAGCGGTTCACTCCGATCCTGAGGGACACCGGCGTGCCCATCCACGTGGTGGAGACCGGACGGGGCGAGGGCCAGGTCCCGCTTCCACAGCTGAACAAGCACATCAAGAAGCTCGACAAGGCCCTCAACAAGCACGAGGTGGCGGCCCTCGACAAGCGGCTGAACTCCCTGCCGATCTCCCGCCCCCCGATCCCCCACGGCGTCGACCCCTACCGCATGCGTCCCGACCGGAAGGCCATGCGAGGCTGACCCGGCACACCGCACCGCCCGTCGGCCCGCCCCGGGAACTGTCGTCAGCACCTCCGGCGTGGTAGTGTGGTCGGCTGTCTGGCAGGCTCCGCCACTGATGTGCGCCCCGGCGCACCTCACCCATGATCCTGCACGTCCCCTGTGATCTCAACAGAGCCCACAGCCGTGCTCGGCGGAGGACCGCAGCCGAAGCGGACCCTCGGCAGTCCGCGCTCTCCGGAGGGGATCCCGGAGGCCAGGTGGCCGTCCGTTCCGAAGAGGGACCCGCGATCTCGCGGAGGTCTCTCCGACGTGCCCCGGACGGCGGATAAACAGCAAGGCCGACTGAGAAGAGAGAGGCACACCCATGCCCACCACCCCCCTGCGCTCCCGCCGCACGGTCAAGCAGTCCCGTGCCCTGGGCATCGCGCTCACGCCGAAGGCCCAGAAGTACCTGGACCGTCGTCCCTACGGACCCGGTCAGCACGGACGGACCCGTCGCCGCACCGACTCCGACTACGCGGTGCGTCTGCGCGAGAAGCAGCGCCTCCGCGCACAGTACGGGATCCGCGAAGCCCAGATGACCCGGTACTACGAAGAGGCCAAGCGTCGCGACGGCCTGACCGGTGAGACCCTCATCGAGCTGCTCGAGTCCCGCCTCGACGCCCTGGTCCTGCGCGCCGGGTTCGCCCGCACCATCGCTCAGGCGCGTCAGTTCGTCGTGCACCGTCACATCCTGGTCGACGGCAAGCGCGTCGACCGCCCGTCCTTCCGCGTCAAGCCGGGCCAGATGATCCACGTGCACGAGCGAAGCGAGAAGTTCGAGCCCTTCCAGGTGGCCGCCGCCGGCGCCCACCAGGACGCGCTGCCCTCCGTGCCGGGCTACCTGACCGTCGAGATCGACAAGCTGCAGGCCACCCTCTCCCGCGCCCCGAAGCGCGAGGAGGTCCCGGTGACCTGTGAGGAGCAGATGGTCGTGGAGTACTACGCCCGCTGATCCGTCCGCGGTCGCCCGACCGCACCACAGCGAACGGAGCCCGTCGCCCGCAGCCCCTTGCCACGGGGCGCGGCGGCGGGCTCTCGTCGTCTGCCGGTACACTTGATCCGGTCCCTTCGCCCGACCGACGGACAGACGCCGGTCCGGGGACCACCGCCCATCGTGAGCAGGAGGACGCGACCCGACCATGAAGACCGAGGACATCACCCGCACGTGGTACGACTACTTCGCCGCGAAGGGCCACGAGCGGGTTCCGTCGGCGTCGCTGGTCTCCCCCGACCCCTCCGTCCTGTTCACCATCGCCGGCATGGTCCCCTTCATCCCCTACTTCCTGGGCACGGAGACCCCGCCGTACGACCGCGCCGTCTCGGTCCAGAAGTGCATCCGCACCGCGGACATCGAAGAGGTCGGAAAGACCGCACGCCACGGCACGTTCTTCCAGATGTGCGGCAACTTCTCCTTCGGCGACTACTTCAAGGAGAAGGCCATCCCCATGGCCTGGGAGCTGCTGACCACACCGGTGGAGGGCGACCCGGACACCGGGATGCGCGGCTACGGTCTGGATCCTGAACGGCTCTGGGTGACGGTCTATCTCGACGACGACGAGGCCTACGGCATCTGGCGCGACGTGGTCGGAGTCCCCGAGGAGCGGATCCAGCGGTTCGGCCCCGAGGACAACTACTGGAACACCGGGCAGCCCGGACCGGGCGGCCCCTGCTCCGAGATCTACTTCGACCGCGGCCCCGCCTACGGCCAGGACGGGGGACCCGCCGTCGATGAGACCCGCTTCGTCGAGATCTGGAACCTCGTCTTCATGGAGTTCCGACTCGCCGCAGTCCGCTCGAAGTCCGACTTCGACGTCGCCGGTCCCCTGCAGCACAAGAACATCGACACCGGCCTCGGCCTGGAGCGACTCGCGATGGTCCTCCAGGGCGTGGAGAACATGTATGAGACCGACCAGGTGCGACCGGTCCTCGACCGCGCCGCCGAACTCGCCGGGGTCGAGTACACCTCCACCGAGGATCCCCAGGATCCGCGCCACAGCGACGACGTCCGGCTGCGGATGGTCGCAGACCATGTGCGCAGCTCCCTGATGCTGATCTCCGACGGCGTCCGCCCTTCCAACGAGGGGGGCGGATTCGTCCTGCGTCGACTCATCCGCCGCGTCATCCTCGGCATGCGGCTCATGGGCGTCGAGGACCCAGTCTTCGCCGACCTCATCGGCGTCTCCAAGGATGCGATGAAGGGCGTCTACCCCGAGGTCGAACGGGACTTCGAGACGATCCGCTCGGTGGCCGCCAAGGAGGAGCAGGCGTTCCTGCGGACCATCTCCTCGGGCACCGCCAAGCTCGAGGACGCCGTCTCCCAGGCCCGCTCCTCCGAGTCGGCGCTCTCAGGTGCCGACGCGTTCGCCCTGCACGACACCTACGGCTTCCCCATCGATCTGACCCTCGAGATGGCCGCCGAGGCCGGTGTCACCGTGGACGTCGACCGGTTCCGCGAACTGATGGCAGAGCAGCGCGACCGGGCCCGCGCCGACGCGAAGGGCAAGAAGTCCGGGCACGCAGACACCGAGGTCTACCGGCGCCTGCGCGGCGAGCGGCCCACCCGGTTCACCGGCTACACCGAACACAGCAGCGAGTCCACGGTCCGGGGCCTGGTGGTCGAAGGCGTCTCCGCCGACCGCGCGGCGGCCGGGCAGGAGATCGAAGTCGTCCTGGATGCGACGCCGTTCTACGCCGAGGCCGGCGGTCAGGCGCCGGACACCGGCCGCATCACCGGCGACGGCTTCACCCTGGAGGTCACCGACGTCCAGTCCCCCATCGGCGGTCTTGCCGTTCACCGCGCCCGGGTGCTCGACGGGGAAGTGCCGGTCGGCGCGGAGGCCCTCGGACAGATCGACGTGCGTCGTCGACTCGATGCCCAGAAGGCCCACACCGCGACCCACATCGTCCACGCGGCCCTGCACGATGTGCTCGGTCCCGGCGCCGTGCAGGCAGGCTCCTTCAACAAGGAGGGATACCTGCGGTTCGACTTCACCCATGACGATGCGATGAGCGCCTCGGCCCGACAGGAGCTCGAGGAGATCACCAACCTCGCCGTCCGGGACGACCACGAGGTCTCCACGCACATCATGTCGCTGGAGGACGCCCAGGCGGCCGGTGCGACCATGCTCTTCGGAGAGAAGTACGGCGATCAGGTGCGCGTCGTCGAGCTCAACGGGCCCTGGTCCCGGGAGCTCTGCGGAGGCACCCACGTGCAGTCCACCGCCGAGGTGGGCACGATGGCGCTGCTCTCCGAAGCGTCCGTCGGGTCCGGGAACCGACGCGTCGAGGCGCTGGTCGGCATGGACGCCTTCCGACACTTCGCCGCCGAGCGGACCCTGGTCAACCAGCTGACCGAGATGCTCAAGGTGCCCGCGGATCAGGTGCCCGACCGCATCAGCAGCACCCTGCGGCGCCTCAAGGACGCCGAACGCGAGCTGGAACGGCTGCGGGCCGAACAGATGCGCGCTCAGGCCGGCGAGCTGCTGCACAGCGCCGTCGACGCCGACGGTGTCGAGGTGCTCACCCACTCCGCCGGGCAGGTCACCTCCGCCGACGAGATCCGTGAGCTGGCCCTCGACCTCCGCGGACGCTTCGGCACCCGCAGCGCGGTGGTCGCAGTCGCCGGCGAGGCGAAGGGTCGCCCGGTCGTCGTCGTCGCCACCACCGAGTCGGCGCGCAGGGACGGCGTCGCCGCCGGAGACCTGGTCAAGCGTGCCTGCTCCGTACTGGGCGGAGGCGGAGGGGGCCGTCCCGATGTGGCGCAGGGCGGCGGGCAGGACGTCGCCGCGATCGACGACGCGCTGGCCGGTGTCCTCCGCGACGTCCGAGACCGTCGGTGAGCACCGAGGAGACGGAACCGTCGCCGCCGCCCGCCGACGCCCGTGCGGGCGTGCGCCTGGCGGTCGACGTCGGCGAGGCACGCGTCGGGCTGGCTGCGACCGACCCGGACGCCCTGATCGCGACCCCGGTGATGACCCTGCGCCGCGACCCCCGACGCGGCGGGGATCTGCGGATGCTGTCGCGGGTCGTGGCCGACCGCACCGCGGTCATCGTCTACGTGGGTCTGCCGCTGGCCCTCTCCGGCGGTGAGACCGCCTCCACGACCAAGGCCCGGGAGTACGCCCAGCAGCTGGCGGACCGCCTCGCGCAGGCCCGGGAACCGACCGAGGTCCGCCTCGTGGACGAGCGGCTCTCCACCGTCTCGGCCGCACAGAAGATGCGCGAGTCGGGTGTCGACGCCCGCGGCGGTCGTGCCGAGATCGACCAGGCCGCGGCCGTGGAGATCCTCGAGCACGCCTTGGCCGTCCGTCGAGCCCAAGGGGCCGAGCCGGGACGGGCAGTCCTCCCCCGCTCCTGAGGCCGTCTCCTCCCGGGCACTCGACTGCGCGGCGGATCGTTCTCCACAGGTGCGCCTCCGAGAGCACATTAGAAGGCGACGGTCCGGCACCATGGATGCATGACCGTCATCGCCGAGGAACCGTCGACCACCCCCCTCTACCGCCCGGGTGCGCCGTTCTGCGACGAAGAGCTGCAGAGCCTCAGACGCGAAGGAGCCCTGCGTCACCTCCTCGGAGACGTCTACGCGCCCAGGACGGCCGCACCGACGCCCGAGCTCCGGGCCGCGGCCCTCCGTCGTCTGCTCTCCACCGGTGAGATCACCGACGTCGTCCTCTGCGGGGAGACCGCCGGATGGCTCCACCTCGGAGAACCCGATCCGCGACGCCTGACCGTGATCTCCTCACGGTTCCGCAGCACCCGTCGTCAGGACGTCATGGCCCGGCAGTGCCATCAGATCCGGCTCCAGGAGGGTGACAGCTCCCTCGTCGCCGGAATCCGGGTGACCACCCCGCTCCGCACCGCGGCCGACCTCGTCCTCGGGATCGGCACGGTCGACACCGCGGGGCTGATGACCGCCGGCACCCACGATCCCCGACGGCGCGAGCTGATCGCCGCACTCATCGCTGTGCATCCGGACCAGGCGGATCCCAAGCGCGTCGAGGACCTCGTCTCCTGGCAGCTGAGTCTGCGCGGGGAGACGGCCGACCGTCGGGAGATCGGGCGGACGCTGACAGCCTGTCTGGCGTGAGGCCGCCTCCGGCTCGTGGACTCCTCGTCAGCCGGCCGTCAGCCGGCCGTCAGCACGGCGTCGGATCATCCGTCGTCACTGTCGCCGGCGCCCGATGGTCCGGTAGACGTCGTAGACGCCGTCGATGCGCCGGACCGAGTTCAGCACATGGTTCAGATAGCGGGGGTCGCCCATCTCGAAGGAGAACCGCGAGATCGCCACCCGATCCCTGGAGGTCTGCACACTGGCGGAGAGGATGTTCACCTGCGATTCGGCCAGTACACGGGTGACGTCCGAGAGCAGGGACTTCCGGTCCAGGGCCTCCACCTGGATCTCCACCAGGAACACCGAGGACTTCGTCGGCGCCCACTCGACGTCGACGAGGCGATCCGGTTCGTCCCGCAGCTGGTCGACGTTGCGGCAGTCCGACCGGTGCACCGAGACCCCCTGGCCACGGGTCACGAAGCCCTCGATGTCGTCGGGGGGCACGGGCGTGCAGCACCGGGCCAGCTTGACCAGCACGCCCGAGGCCCCCCGTACGATGACCCCAGCGTCCGAGATCTCAGCCGGTCGGGCCTGCGGAGCCGTGATCGGGGTGGTGTCGTGCTCCTCGACGTCGTCGGACTCGGCCGGAGCGAACAGCGCCTCGAGATGCTCGGTGACGTTCTGTGCGGAGACGTTGTTGTCCCCGATGCCGGCGTAGAGCCCGGCTACGTCCGTATAGTGCAGCTGCTCGGCGACCTTCTTGAGCACCTCGGGGTTCATGACCTTCTGCAGCGGCAGCGTCGATCGGCGGATCGCCTTGGTGAGGTCGTCCTTGCCGCGTTCGATGGCCTCCTCGCGGCGCTCCTTGGTGAACCACTGCCTGATCTTGTTCCGCGCCCGCGCCGACTTCACGAACTGCTGCCAATCAGTGCTGGGTCCGGCACCCTCCGCCTTGGAGGTGAAGATCTCGACCCAGTCCCCATGCTGGAGCTCCGAGTTCAGAGGCACCAGCTTGCCGTTGACCCGCGCGCCGATGGTCCGGTGACCCACGTCGGTGTGGACCGAGTAGGCGAAGTCGACCGGGGTGGAGCCGGCCGGCAGCGCCATGACCTCTCCCTTGGGGGTGTAGACGAACACCTCCCGGGCGTTGATCTCGTACCGCAGCGACTCGAGGAACTCGTCCGGGTCGGTCGTCTCGGACTGCCAGTCCACCAGAGACCTCAGCCAGCCGATGTCGGCGGTCGTCTGACTCTGCTGCGTCGCCACACCGGGGGCGGAGCCGTCGACGAAGCGCACGGACTTGGCGGCCCCGGTGCGCTGCTGCGCGTCGTCGGACCTCTGCTTGTACTTCCAGTGCGCGGCCACACCGTACTCGGCGCGGCGGTGCATCTCATACGTCCGGATCTGGATCTCCACCGGTTTGCCCTGCGGACCGATGACCGTGGTGTGGAGGGACTGGTACATGTTGAACTTCGGCATCGCGATGTAGTCCTTGAACCGTCCCGGCAGGGGATTCCACCGCGCGTGGAGCGCCCCCAGCGCCGCATAGCAGTCCCGGACCGACTCCACCAGCACACGCACGCCCATGAGGTCATGGATGTCGTCGAAGTCCTTCCCCCTGACGATCATCTTCTGATAGATCGAGTAGTAGTGCTTGGGGCGACCGGTGATGGTGGCCGAAATGGTGGAGTCGCTGAGGTCGTCGGCGATGATCTGTCGCACTTCGGAGAGGAACTTCTCCCGCTGCGGCGTCCGGTCCCCCACCAGTCGGACGATCTCTTCGTACACCTTGGGATACAGGACCGCGAAGGACAGGTCCTCCAGCTCCCACTTGATGGTGTTCATCCCCAGCCGATGCGCCAGCGGGGAGAAGATCTCCAGGGTCTCCTTGGCCTTGCGGGCGCTCGAGTCGGCCGAGACGAACTTCCAGGTGCGGGCGTTGTGCAGCCGGTCGGCCAGCTTGATCATCAGCACCCGGATGTCCTTGGCCATGGCCAGGACCATCTTGCGCACCGTCTCGGCCTGGGCCGCGTCGCCGAACTTCAGCCGGTCCAGCTTCGTCACGCCGTCCACCAGATGGGCGATCTCGGTCCCGAAGTCCTCGGTGAGCCGCTCCAGGCTGTAGTCGGTGTCCTCGACGGTGTCGTGGAGCAGAGCGGCCGCCAGCGTCCGTCCGGTCAGACCCAGCTCCGCGAGGATGGTGGCGACCGCGACCGGGTGGGTGATGTAGGGCTCGCCGCTCTTGCGCCGCTGGTGCCGGTGCTGGTGGGCGGCCACGTCGAAGGCCCGCCGGACCAGCGGCAGGTCGGGCTCGACGTCGGTGCCGCGCATGACGTCCTCCAGCGGGGCCAGAAGGGCCCTGTCCGCGGCGCCTCCCGCCGCGTCCGCTCCGTCGTCGTGACGCTCGGAGACGTCGGCGGCCCGCTGTGCGGCGGATGCGGAGTCGTCGTTCACCAGATGCGACCTGCTCTCCGGGGGTGAGTGACACGGATCGGATGTGCGCACATTCTACGCGCTGGTCGCGGGTCCGCGTGCACGCGGGACACAGCGACGATGCTCAGCCGCGGGCCTGATCCTCACGGCCCTGACGACCGGTGGCCGGCATCTCTGCGATGACGATCTGCGGGGACTCCGCACCCTCGTGCTCGGCCTCATCCTGCTCGTCCTCCTCGGCGGGAGGCGGCGGGAACGGCACCGGACGACCCTCGTCGTCCAAGGGGGTGCCGGAGTCGGTGATGCGACCGATCCCCCGCTTCCCGCGCAGCCGCAGGACCTCCTCGGTGTGGGCCACCAGGTCCGCGTCGTTGCGCCGCATGCGGGCATAGAGCGGCGCCTGGACGAAGATCGTGGCCAGCGTGCCGATGATGATGCCCACGAAGAGCGACAGGGCGATGTCCCGCAGCGTGCCGGCGCCGAGCAGGAAGGCTCCGATGAAGAGGATCGACCCCACCGGAAGGATGCCCACGACGGAGGTGTTGATGGAGCGCACCAGCGTCTGGTTGACCGCAAGGTTGACCCGTTCGGTGAACGTCTGGTCCTTCTGACTGGTGACCGAGGCGACGTTCTCGCGGATCTTGTCGAAGACCACCATGGTGTCGTACAGGGCGTAGGAGAGGATCGTGAGGAATCCGATGATCGCGCTGGGCGTGACCTCGAAGCCTGTGGCCGAGTATACGCCCCCGGTGATGACCACCACGACGCCCAGCCCGGCGATCGCCGCCAGCGACATCTTCCACGTGCGGAAGTACACGGCCATGTACAGGGCCACCAGGACGATGAAGATCACCAGCCCGATGAGCATCTGCTGCGAGACCTGATCGCCCCATGTGGGCCCCACGAAGCTGGAGGTCACTTCGTCGGCCGAGACCCCGTACCCCTCCTGGAGCGCCTCGCCGACCTCGAGGGTCTGCTCGTCGTCGAGCTCCTCGGTCTGCACCCTGATCGTGCCGGGGGCGATGTTGGTGACGTTCGCCTCCTGGTCGCTGACCTCGGCGACGGCCTGCTCACCCACCGTGACGTCGGTGTCCTCCACCGACGAGACGGTGAACTCCGACCCGCCGGTGAACTCGATGCCCAGGTTGAAGCCGCCTCGGAGGAACGGGACGGCGACGGAGGCGAGGACGAGCAGCGCGGCGATGAGGAACCAGAGGTTGGAGCGCTGGATGAACGGATAGGCGCGCTCTCCGGTGTAGAGCTGGTTGCCGACCTTGGCGAATCCTGCGGCCATCAGTCCTCCTCGTCCCTGTGCTCGGCCCCGTCCCCGGCCCCGTCCTCGGCGCGCTCCCGGGCGTCACGGGCCCGCTCTCGGGCCCGGCGACGTTCGGCGATGGTCATCTGCGCCCACTCGGCTCCGTCGACCTGCGGCTCGTCGGACGCAGGGTCCGCGGCTCCGGTCTCCGTCCGGCGCTCCGTTCCGCCCTCAGTTCCGCGGTCCGTCCCGGATTCGGTCCGTACCGCCGCCTCGGAGGTCGCGGCCCCCGGCGATGTCGCACCGGTCCCGCCGGCGGTGCCCTCGTCGCTCGGCGTCGTGGCCGAGGACTCCCCGGCCACCGCGACTACGGCGGAGTCCCGGGAGTAGACCACTTCGCGGCGCGCGAAGCGTCCGGCGCCCCGGTAGAGGACATCGACCCCCAGCTCCTTGGCCGACAGGCCGGAGAACGGCCTGCCCTGGGCGAAGAACCGACGCCGCGCCAGCAGCCGCATCACCGGATGGGTGAAGAGGAACACCAGGATCACGTCGATCAGCGCCGTCAGACCGAGGGTGAAGGCGAAGCCGCGGACGTTGCCAACTGCGACGAGGAACAGCACCGCCGCGGCGATGATGTTCACCGCCTTCGAGGCCAGGATCGTGCGACGGGCACGTTCCCATCCGGACTCCACAGCACCGGCCAGCGACCGGCCTTCGCGGAGCTCGTCCTTGATGCGTTCGAAGTAGACGATGAAGGAGTCGGCGGTCAGTCCGATGGAGACGATCAGCCCGGCGATCCCGGCCAGCGAGAGGCGATAGCCGTCCGACCACCCCAACAGGGAGATGGCGAACCACGTCAGCAGACCGGCGACCACGAGCGAGGTGATGGTGACCAGGCTCAGCGCCCGGTACTGGAAGACCGCGTAGCCGGCCACCAACAGCAGCCCGATGACGCCGGCGAGCAGCCCCATCCGCAGCTGGTCGGAGCCCAGCGTCGCGGAGATCTGCTCCTCCGACTCGATCTGGAAGCTGATCGGCAGCGAGCCGTAGCGCAGCTGTTCGGAGAGGTTGCGGGCCTCATCCTCGGTGAAGTCCCCGGTGATCTGCGGTCGTCCGTCGGTGATCGCGGCCTGGGTCCGAGGGGCGGAGATCACGTGGCCGTCGAGGACGATGGCGAACTGGTTGCGCACGTCCGGGAGGTTCACCAGGCGCGTCGTGGACTCCCGGAACATGTCTGTGCCGTCGGAGTCGAAGTTGATGGTGACCGCCCACCGGCCGGTGGACATCCCCGACTGGGACTGCTCGGTGCCGAAGTCCGCGCCGGAGATGTGGTCGCCGGGGACCTCGACCGGTCCCAGGATGTACTTCATGCCGGTCTCCGGGTCACAGGTGACCAGGGGTTCGTCGGTCTCCGCGTCCTGACGGTCCGCCACGCTGAGGTCCCGCGAGCACTCGTAGTTCGCGAACTCGGCCGCGACGTCCTGCGACACCCAGTTGGTGTCGGAGGGATCGGTCGGAGACTCGGTCGGCTCGGGGAAGTCCTCGGGGCGGGCCGTCTCGTCGTCGCCCGCCTCGGCGTCCTCAGCATCCTCCTCGCTGAGCGCCTCCTCGTCCAGTTCGGCGTCCTCGCCCTCCTCGTCGATCAGCTCCTGGATGTAGGCCATGTCCTGCTCGGCCTGCAGCACGGGCCGGAACTCCATGTCGGCGGAGGCCTGGATGAGCTCCCGGGTCTCGGCATCCGGAGACCCCGGCATGCCGACGACGACGTTCTCGGCGCCCTGCGTCGCAATCTCAGCCTCGGCGACACCCGTGCCGTCCACGCGCTGGCGGATGATCTCGACGGCCTGTTCGAGCTGCTCGTCGTCCAGGGTCTCGTCGCCGTCGACCTGGGGGGAGAGCACCATCTGCGTTCCGCCGGAGAGGTCCAGGGCCAGCAGAGGGGGCCACTGGGCCTTGCCCTGCGCGACACCGTAGGTCAGCAGACCGCCCATACCCAGCAGCAGGATCAGCATGCCGATCAGGGCGCCGCGTGCTCGCGCCGCAGTCTTGCTCTTGGCCATCAGGCGAGATCAACCTTCCGCAGTGCATGGCGTCCTGCTGGGGATGAGGCAGGGCGTGCCGGTCGTGGGGCGCGTCCGACGACGCCCCGCGTCGGGACGATCAGCGCTCCTCGGCGGAGGTGGGGTCGTCCGGGGTGCTGGCCGGCTCGAGCACCTGCTGGACCGCCTGCAGGAGGAAGTCGACCCGGTCCCCGGAGGAGAACTCGACGGTGAGGCGCTGACGCTCCTCGTCGCGACCCACCACGGTGCCCACCATGCCGCCGGCCAGAAGCACCTCGGCGCCGATGACCGCACCGGACATGGCGTCCAGCTGCTTGTCCCGCATCTTCTTGCCGCGGCGCATGATGACGATCACGAAGATCACCATGATGGCGAACATGATGAGCAGGAACGGGTCGAACCCGCCCGTGGTGCCGCCGTCGGCCGTCAGCAGGGTCGTCGCCGGGACAGAGTCGAGCGTCTGTGTCACGAGGGGATCACGCTTTCGTCGTAGGAGGACACTGGACCCCGCGGCCCACGTGAGGGGTTCGGGCCCGCAGGGGCCCGCCGGGGTCGTTCAACGCGCCAGGATATCAGGTGCCGGGGAGCCTTTCCTGGGACTCCGGTCGGCTCAGGCCGAGATGGGCGAAGGCCTCGTCGGTGGCGATGCGCCCCCGAGGCGTCCTGGCCAACAGGCCCTCTCGGACGAGGTAGGGCTCGGCGACCGTCTCGACGGTCTCCGTCTCCTCGCCCACGATCACCGCCAGGGTGGACAGTCCCACCGGACCGCCGCGGAAGGTCGTGCACAGCGCCCTGAGGACGGCTCGGTCCAGTCGGTCCAGTCCCCGCGGATCGACTTCATAGGTGTCGAGCGCGTCGGCGGCCGCTCCGCGGTCCACCTCGTCGACGCCGTGCACCAGGGCCCAGTCGCGGACCCGTCGCAGCAGCCGGTTGGTGATGCGGGGAGTCCCCCGGGACCGGGAGGCGATCTCGGCGAAGCCGTCCTCGCCCACAGTCATCTCCAGCAGCCCGGCCGAACGTCGGAGGACCTTCTCCAGCTCCTGGGCGGAGTAGAACTCGAGGTGACCGGTGAAGCCGAACCGGTCGCGCAGGGGGCCGGGCAGCAGGCCCGCCCGCGTCGTCGCACCCACGAGGGTGAACTCCGGCAGCTCCAGCGGGATCGAGGTGGCGCCTGCGCCCTTCCCGACGACGATGTCGACGCGGAAGTCCTCCATCGCCATATAGAGCATCTCCTCCGCCGGCCGCGACATCCGATGGATCTCATCGATGAACAGCACCTCCCCCTCGGTCAGGGAGGACAGGATCGCGGCGAGGTCGCCGGCGTGCTGTATGGCCGGGCCGGAGGTGATCCGCAGCGGTGCGCCCATCTCGGAGGAGATGATCATCGCCAAAGTGGTCTTGCCCAGACCGGGCGGACCGGAGAGCAGCATGTGGTCGGCGGCGCGGCCGCGGATCCGCGAGGACTCCAGCACCAGGGAGAGCTGGGTGCGGACCGTCTGCTGGCCGACGAAGTCCTCGAGCGACCGGGGTCGCAGCGCCGCCTCCATCGCACGCTCCTCGGGCGCCGTGGTCGTGCCGACGATCTCGCGGGGGTCTTCGGTGGTCACCGCCCGGGACCTCCCAACATGCGCAGGGTGCTGCGCAGCAGCACGGCGACCTCCGCCTCAGCGAGCTCCGGAGCCTGCTGGACCTGGTGCTCCACCGCAGACCGGGCGTCCTTCTCCGACCATCCCAGCGAGACCAGGGCCTGCTCGACCTGCGCACCGGACCCGCCGGCCGCCGACCCCGTATCCGCCGGTTCGCCGGGGTCCTCCGGCGCGGAGGCCGGCACGTCGATGACGAGCCTGCCGGCCAGCTCGAGCAGGATGCGCTGCGCGGTCTTCTTCCCGATGCCGGGGACCTTGGTGAACGCCGCAGTGTCCGACTCCGCGATGGCGCGGCGGACTTCGGCCGGAGTGTGCACGCTCAGGACGGCCAGGGCGAGACGGGGCCCCACACCGGAGATGGAGAGCAGAGTGGTGAAGATCTCACGCTCATCGCCGGAGGAGAATCCGAACAGCAGCGGCGCATCGTCCTGCCGCGGCACGAAGCTGGTCTGCAGGCGGATCTCGTCCCCGTGGCGCAGCTCGGCCAACGTCTGGGCGGTGGCGGTGACATGCAGGCCGAACCCTGAGACCTCCACCACCGCATGATCGAGTCCGACGTGCAGCACCTCGCCGCGGATGGAAGAGATCATCGGGCCGGTGCCGCCTCTCGTCGGGTGCGCGATTCGGAGATGTCTTCGAACAGACTACCGGCGGCCGCGCTCCCCGCGGGACACGACGCGCCCGCCGGAGGCCCCCCGCGCGGCGGGCCCGGAGGGGGTGCGTCCCCGGCGCTCTGCGGCGCGCCACGCCTGCTGCGCGGGCGTCAGCGAGCCGGACTGCGACTCCCCGGCCCGCTGCAGGGCCGTCTTCGCCCCCTGGTGCGTCCTGGTGTCCGCGGACATGTCCTGACGGGTGCCGATGCCGGCCCGCCAGCCGTGACAGATCGCCACAGCGTAGGCGTCGGTGGCGTCGACCGGGCGGGGCAGATCGGGCAGGCGCAGGATCCGCTGTACCATGCGGGCCACGGCGTCCTTGTCCGCCCGCCCGTCGTCGGTGACCGCGGCCTTGACCTCGGAGGGCGTGTGCCACGCCACCGGGATGCCGCGCGCGGCCGCCGCGGCGATGACCACGCCGGAGGCCTGAGCCGTGCCCACCACCGTCGGGGCGTTGTTCTGGGCGAAGACCCGTTCGACGGCCAGCACGTCGGGGGCATAGGTGTCCAACAGGTGCTCCGCGGCCCGCTGGATCGCAAGGATGCGGTCGGCGAGGTCCTGATCCGAGCGAGTGCCGGTGACCTCCACATGGACCGACCTGCCTGATCGGTCGCGTCGCATCTCCACCACGGCGAATCCGCAGCGGGTCAGCCCGGGATCCACCCCGAGGATGCGCTGATCGACCAGCGAGCCCTTCGCGCTGCCGGTCAGGGCGGATCCGTGAGCGTTCATCCCCGGGCGATCCTCAGGCCTCGGCGTGCAGCTGCGCCAGCACCTCGGCGTCGAGGTCGGCGTTGGTCCACACCCCTTGGACGTCGTCGAGGTCCTCGAGGGCCTCGGCGAGCCGCAGGAACTTCTTCGCCGCGTCGATGTCGAGGTCCACGGTCATCGAGGAGACGAACTCGACCTCGTCGGAGTCATAGGCGAGGCCGGCCGCGTCCAGCGCCGCCGCGACCGACGACAGGTCCTGGGGCTCGCATCGCACCTCGAAGGTGTCCTC
The DNA here is from genome assembly GCF_025420485.1 of Nesterenkonia marinintestina. Taxonomy (GTDB): domain Bacteria; phylum Actinomycetota; class Actinomycetes; order Actinomycetales; family Micrococcaceae; genus Nesterenkonia; species Nesterenkonia marinintestina. The sequence continues at coordinate 95,071 of NZ_JAOEFD010000003.1, forward strand.
GTGCTCGTAGACCTCCTCGGCGCCGGCATCGAGGACTGCGGCGAGCACGTCGTCCTCGGTCAGCCCCGCACCGGGCAGGCGCACGATCCCCCTGCGTTCGAACATGTAGGCCACAGACCCGGGATCGGCGATGGTGCCTCCGGAGCGGGTGATCGCGGTGCGCACCTCGGCGGCCGCGCGGTTGCGGTTCTCCGTCAGGCACTCCACGAGCAGCGCGGAGCCCTGAGGCCCGCGGGCCTCGTACATGATCTCGTCGTAGTCGACCGACTCACCGGTGAGCCCGGCGCCGCGCTTGACGGCGCGATCGATGTTGTCGTTGGGCACCGAGTTCTTCTTGGCCTTCTGGACCGCGAGGTCGAGGGCGGGGTTGCCGTCGGTGTCCGGGCCGCCGGCACGTGCGGCGATCTCGATCTGCTTGATGAAGCGTGCGTTGATCTTGGCCCGCTTGGCGTCGACGGCGGCCTTGCGGTGCTTGATGTTGGCCCATTTGGAGTGTCCGGCCATAGATCTTCCGTTTCTCTTCCGGGGACGGGTCGCTGCGCCCCAGCCTACCGCCGGCGCCTCATCGCGCCGGGATCTGCCGGCGGACCATGACGATCCGCTGGACCACCGTGATCAGCGAGGCCGCGGCCAGCAGCCAGAGGACGACGCCGAGGACCACGACCGGGAGCCCGAGGCCGGTGAACCCGGTGAACACGAGGGTCGCAACCATCCGTTCCGGACGTTCGGCCAGGCCGACGTCGGCCCGGAGCCCCATGGCCTCCGCCTTGGCCCGCACATACGGGACGAGCCCGCCGAGGAGCATGCACAGTCCGGCGGCGTATCCGACCCACAGGTGCTGACCGTCGACGAGGAACCAGGTGAGCAGCCCCAGGAACACCGCACCGTCCTGCACCCGATCCGCGGTGGAGTCGAGGAACCCGCCCCACTCCGAGCGGACGTCGGCGATCCTGGCCATGAGTCCGTCCACGAGGTCGGAGAAGACGAAGAGCGTGATCCACACGGTGCCCCAGAACAGCTCGCCGAGCGGGTAGAGCACCAGGGCGCCCAGGCTGACTCCGAGGGCACCGACCACGGTCACCGCGTTCGGCGTGACCCCCCACCGCAGCAGCAGACGGGCCAGCGGGGCGAACAGCGCGGTGAAGAGTCCCCGCGCGTACCGGTTCAGCATCAGGAACCCCGCTCCTGGCGCCGCCGGAAGTCCTCGGCGGCGGGATCCCACGCCTCACGCAGGATGCCGAGGGTCTCACCCAGGGTCTGGGACATGTTCTTGGTCTGGGCGATGATCGGGAGGAAGTTGCCGTCCCCGGACCAGCGTGGGACCACATGCTGGTGCAGGTGTGCGGCGATGCCCGCTCCGCCGGGCTTGCCCTGATTCATCCCGAGGTTGAAGCCCTGTGGGGCCGCGGCGGCGCGCAGCGCGGTCATGGCGATCTGGGCGGAACGGGTGAACTCCTCGGTCTCCGCGGCGGTCAGATCGGTGAGGTCGGGGACGTGACGGTAGGGACAGATCAGCAGATGGCCCGGATTGTAGGGGTAGAGGTTGAGCAGCACGTAGCAGGTGCGGCCCCGGGCGACGATCAGCGCCTCCTCGTCGTCGCGTCCCGGTCCTGCGCAGAACGGGCAGTCCTCCGTGCCTGAGACCTGGTCCTGGCCTCGGCTCACATATGCGGTCCGATGAGGGTTCCAGAGCCGTTGGAAGGCGTCGGGCACCCCGGCCGGCACGGAGTCCTCGGCTGCGCCGGACCCGTCGGACCGGCGGCTGTGCTGCTCCCTCACGGGTCGATCAGACCTCCCGCTCCTCGATCGCACGCAGGATCCGCGCCACTGCTTCGTCGATCGGCACCTGGTTCTCCTGGGAGCCGTCGCGGTGGCGGAAGGAGACGGCCTCGGCCTCGGCGTCGTCCCCTCCGGCGATCAGCACGAAGGGGATCTTCTCCTTGGAGGCGTTGCGGATCTTCTTCGGGAAACGGTCGGTGCCGTCGTCCAGCTCGGCACGGACGCCGGCGGAGCGCAGCCGTCGGACGACCTCGTCGAGGTAGTCGTTGAACGGTTCGGCCACCGGCACTCCGCGCACCTGCACCGGGGCCAGCCAGGCCGGGAACGCCCCTGCGTAGTGCTCCAGCAGGATGGCGAAGAACCGTTCGATGGAGCCGAACAGCGCACGGTGGATCATGATGGGACGCTGACGGCTGCCGTCCTCGGCGGTGTACTCGAGGTCGAACCGCTCCGGCAGGTTGGGGTCCACCTGGACCGTGGAGAGCTGCCACTTCCGGCCGATGGCGTCGGTGATCTTCAGGTCGATCTTCGGGCCGTAGAAGGCGGCTTCGCCGGGCATCTCGGTGAGCCGGAGGCCCGACTTCCTCGCCACGCTGCGCAGCGCGTCGGTCGCCGACTCCCAGTACTCGTCGGAGCCGACCCACTTGTCCTTCTCGTCGTCGCGCAGCGAGAGCTCGAGCTCGAAGTCCTCCAGGCCGAAGTCCTTCAGCAGGGAGACCACGAAGTCGACGACCTCGGCGACCTCCTCCTCCAGCTGGTCCCGGCGCACGAAGAGGTGGGCGTCGTCCTGGGTGAATCCGCGCACTCGGGTCAGCCCGTGCAGCACGCCGGAGCGTTCGTTGCGGTAGACGGTCCCGTTCTCGGCGAGCCGCATCGGCAGCTCGCGGTAGCTGCGGCCCCGCTCCTTGTAGACGAGGATGTGCATCGGACAGTTCATGGGCTTGAGGTAGTAGTCCTGGCCCTGCTTGGTCACGTTTCCGTGCTCGTCGGTCTCCTCATCCATGTGGATCGCAGGCCACATGTCGTCCCGGTAGTTCTTCAGATGGCCTGAGGTCTCGAAGAGGTCCGCCTTGGAGATGTGCGGGGTGTAGACGTAGGTGTATCCGGCCTCGAGGTGGCGGGCACGGGCGTGCTGCTCCATCAGTCCGCGGACCAGGCCGCCCTTGGGGTGCCACACGGAGAGGCCCGACCCGATCTCCTCGGGGAAGCTGAACAGGTCCAGCTCCCGCCCGAGCCGCCGATGGTCACGGCGTTCGGCCTCGGCGAGCCGGTCCTTGTACGCCTGCAGGTCCTCCCTGCTCGGCCATGCGGTGCCGTAGAGGCGCTGCAGCTGAGGATTCGTCTCCCTCCCCCTCCAGTACGCGCCCGCAGCCCGCATCAGCGAATAGGCGCCGCCGATGAGCTTGGTGCTGGGTACGTGCGGGCCGCGGCACAGGTCGGCCCAGACGCGCTCGCCCTTCCGATCGACGTTGTGATAGATGGTGATCTCTCCGCCGCCGATCTCCACCGAGGCGCCCTCTGCGGCCTCGGAGTTCTGGGAGTCGAGCAGCTCGAGCTTGTACGGCTCCTCGGCCATGGCCCGCCGCGCCCGGTCCTCGGTGACCACCTCACGCTCGAACGTCTGACCCTGCTTGATGATCCGCTGCATCGTCTTCTCGATGCGCTTGAGGTCGTCCGGGGTGAAGGGCTCGGCGACGTCGAAGTCGAAGTAGAAGCCGTCGGTGATGTAGGGTCCGATCCCCAGCTTGGCCTCGGGGAACAGCTGTTGGACCGCCTGAGCCATCACGTGCGCGGTCGAGTGGCGCAGCACCTCGAGGCCCGCCGGCTCGGAGACCTCGACCGATTCGACCTCGGAGCCCTCGGGCAGCTCGCGGGAGAGGTCCCACAGCTCACCGTCGACGCGCATCACCACGGTGGTCGGCCGGTCGGCGAAGTGTTCGGCCCCGGTGGTCCCGTCGGGGACGTCGACGGCGGTCCCGTCGACGGTGAGGCTGATGCGTCGGGGCTCGACGGCGACGGAGCCGTCGTCGGTGCGGTTCTCGGGCACGGGGAGTCGCTCTCCTTGATCGTCGGCACGGGGCCCGGTCGTCATGCCGGTGCCCTGCGAGTCTAGTCCACCGGTCTCGGGGATGCGCCGCCGGCGGGGCCGCTCAGCCGCGCTGACATCCCGGACACCAGTACAGCGTCCTGGAGGCGAGATCCCGACGCAGGATCATCTCCCCGCAGCGGAGGCAGGCGGTCCCCTGATGCTTGTAGACCCAGTGGAGACGCTCCGAGGCCGGCCCGGCCTGTGCATCCCCGTCCGGTGCATCCCCGTCCGGCGCGTCTCCGTCCGGCGAGTCCCGACCCGGAGCGGCAGTGCTCGGGTCCGCCTCCTCCGGACGGAAGGTCCGGATGATCCCTTCGGCGACCCCGTCGCGCAGCTGGTCGCCCAGCCGGTCCCAGAGTCCGTGCACGCGCCGTGCGTCGAGGGAGCTGGCCGGAAGGTAGGGGTCGATGCCCTCGAGGAACAGGGATTCGGCCCGATAGATGTTCCCGACCCCGGCGATGATGCCCTGGTCCATCAGGGCCTGTGCGATCGGGATCCGCCGTGTGCTCAGGCGGTGCAGGAACTCGACGGCCGGGTCGCCGCCGTCCCCGGTGCGCAGCGCGTCCGGACCCAGACGCCCGAGGACCTGGGCGTATTCGGACCCGGTGAGCACCCGACAGGTGGCCGGCCCGCGCAGGTCCGCCCAGCCGTCCCGCACGACGATCCGCGCCCGCACCGCACCGCGGGGCTCCTCGGGGATCACCCGGCCGTCGTCGCCGCGCCGAATCGTCCCGGACGGGGCGCCGGCGCGCGGAGCCCCCATGCTTCCGGCGCCGGCGAGTCCGCGCAGGAACGCCTCGTCGCCGCCGAAGCTGAAGGCCCCGTAGAGTCCCAGGTGGACGTGCCAGACGTGGTCGTCCGCATGCACGAACAGATGCTTGCCCCACGCCTCGGCCCGGTGCGGTGTCCGACCGTCGAGGACGTCGGCGCCGCCGGCGAACCGGCCCTGCGGGGAGGTCACCCGCCAGGGGCGTCCGACGACCACGGCCTGGAACCGTGCGGCGAGCCGGTGGAGGGTGTGGCCTTCGGGCATCTCAGCTCAGTCGAGGATCTCGCCGGTGGCCTCGTAGTGCGAGATCTTCCCGATGCGTCGAGCATGTCGGTCCTCGCCGGACCAGTCGGCACGAAGGAACGTCTCCACCACGGAGGTGGCCTCCTCGAGGCTGTGCTGACGGCCGCCGAGGCCCGCCACATTGGCGTCGTTGTGCTCGCGCGCCAGGCGCGCGGTGTCCTCGTTCCAGATCAGAGCGGCTCGGATCCCGGCGACCTTGTTGGCCGAGATCTGCTCACCGTTGCCCGAACCGCCGAGCACGATGCCCAGAGAATCCAGACCGGCACGGCGGTCCTGAGCCACCGCTTCGGCCGCACGCAGACAGAACCCGGGGTAGTCGTCGAGCGCGTCGTACTCCTGCGGACCGTGGTCGACCATCTCGTAGCCGACCTCGGTCAGGTGGGCGACCAGGTGGGCCGAGAGCTCCATTCCGGCGTGGTCGGTGGCGATGTGCACGCGCATAGGTTCCGTCTCCTCGTCGAGGCGCTTGGTCCGGCGGGTCCGCGGAGTGCGGCCCCGGCCATACTAGTCCGTCGCGGTCGGCGGCGTGCGTCCGGGACTGGCATGATGGAGGGGCGTGCCGCGACGTCGGCACCTGGACCGCAGATTCCCGTCGCCGGAGGGACCACCACCGCGATCATGAGCTCCGCACCGCACACCGTCTCGATCAACGTCGACTGGCAGGTCGACCGCGGCTCCGAGGCCGTCGGGGAGCCGCAGCGGCTGCTGCTCTCCGCCCTCGCCCAGTCCCACACGGCCTCATACCTGCGCCTGGCCGCGGCGGAGGGCGTGGAGGTCCGCGGCATGAGCATCCGGGCCACGGCTGAGGTCCGGACCCGGGACGACGTCCCCGACGGCCTCACCGACGGCATCTCCGCCGCCGTGCTGCGCCCGGAGGTGACCCTCGCCGATGAGTCCAGGCGGGCCGAGGCCGACGCCCTGCACACGCGGGCCGCCGGAGGCGCCGTCGCTCGCAGCGTCACCTTCCCCGTCACCGTGGAGCCGCGGATGCCCTCGCCGAAGGAGGACGAGGGGCGTCCTCCCACGGAGCCGCCGACGTTCTCCCGTCGGCTCGGTGCGCCGATCGCCACCCTGAAGCCCGTCGGGAAGCCCCCCGCGCAGGTGACCGGCCTGCCGACCGCGTCGTCGGCCGCATCCGCGCCGGCCCGGTCCGAGGCGCCCGGCGGCGAGCAGCAGAGCTTCTACGACGCGGTGGGGGGCCGACGGACGTTCCGCACTATCGTCGACACCTTCTACGCCCAGGTCGCCGAGGACGCCGACTTCCGAGCCATGTACCCGGAGGAGGACCTGGAGCCGGCCAAGGAGCGTCTGCTGATGTTCCTCGAGCAGTACTGGGGCGGTCCGCGCACCTACCAGGAGCGCCGGGGGCATCCACGCCTGCGCATGCGTCACATGCCGTTCCGGGTCGACGCGGCCGCCCGCGACACCTGGCTCCGCCACATGCGCGTCGCCGTCGACGCCGCCGACCTCTCGCCGCTGCACGACGAGATCCTGTGGGACTACCTCGAGCGTGCCGCCCACTCCATGGTCAACAGCTGAGCGCGGGTGGGGCCGCGGAATCCCGAGCGTCGTCGACGCCGGGTCACGCCCCCGGCCGTGAGGTCGCCTCCGTGACCGGGGTCGTGGACCGTACGACCACGAATCCGCCGGCCCCGCTGATCCGCAGCCAGGCCCCCTGCCGGTGCAGCGTGCTCCGGCCCCGGCCCCCCTCCGGTGCGAGGAAGTGCAGCGCGTGGGCGCCGAACGCCGCCCCGGCGGGGAGGTCCTCGACGGGGACGTCGGTCGCCGGGCGTCCCCAGACCTTCTCGCGGACCTGCTCGACCACGGCCGCACCGGCGCTGGTCGGCACCGCCTCCCTGATCTCGGCGATCCCGGCCTCGGCGCATCGGCGCAGGGCGTCGTCGTCGACCTCACCCATCGGCTCCCACCCGCGGCGCGGGGGCGTGACGGCGGCCCAGGGCACGGACAGCCGCTTCGGAGGGACGGGGAGTTCGGTCTCCGCCGGATCCAGCCGCGCCAGCCGTTCGGTGACCGCCCGGAGCTCGACGGTCGCGTCGACCAGGGAGGGTTCGGCCAATGCGGCGGTCCTGAGGCCGAGCACCGCGGGGAGACGTCCCACGAGAGAGCTGGGGGTCATCACCGGCACCCAGGCGGCCAGCACCGCACCGACGGCCTGGAGACGGATCCCCTGGTCCTGGATGCGGAGGGCCCGGGCGGCGTAGGTGTTCATGTCCTGAAGGGCGGCGGCCTCGGCGAAGCGCAGCGAATCGGTCATGTCCCGATCCTCTCATCGGTCCCGCCCCTGAGGGCCGATGGGACTCCGCTCGTGGCGCACGGACGAGTCTGGCTAGAGTGGTGGGCGTCAACGACCGCATCACCCCCAGCCCCGGAGGTCCCATGTCCCCGCGCGACGCGCAGGTGCCGAATCCGCAGCAGGCGGCCGACCAGCTGGCGGCCATGTTCGACCTCGAGGAGCTGGGAGCGGGCGAGGGGACGCGGACCACCGAGGACCGCTTCCTGGGTCGCGTCCAGGAGCAGGCATTCTGGCGGGTCTTCGGCGGGCAGGTCCTGGCACAGGCGGCCCAGGCCGGAATGCGCACCGTCGCCGAGGATCGTGTCATCCACTCGCTCCACGGGTACTTCCTCCGCCCCGGGGACGCGACGCGGCCGATCGAGTTCGGGGTCGAGCGTCTGCGCGACGGGGGCTCGTTCTCCGCGCGCCGCACCCACGCCTATCAGGACGGTGTGCCCATCCTGTCCATGATCGCCTCCTACCAGCGACCCTCGCGCGGCCCCGACCATCAGCGGCCGATGCCGGCGGGCATCCCGGATCCCGACGACCTCCCGTCGCCGCGGGAGCTCGTGGGACACGTCGATCACCCGATCATCCAGGAGTGGGCCCACGGCCGTCCCTTCGAGATCCGTCACGTCGACCGTCCCCTGTATCTGGAGGCCGACCGGGTCCCCCGACCGCACAACGCGGTCTGGATGCGATGCCGCGGCCGTCTGCCCGATGATCCGAACCTGCACCGCGCGGCGATCCTCTACGCGTCCGACTACACGCTCCTGGAGCCGGTCCTGCGCAACCACCGGCTCTACTGGGGCAGGCCGGGCATGAAGATCGCCTCACTGGACCACGCCATGTGGTGGCACCGCGACGCCCCCGCCGACGACTGGCTGCTCTTCGTCCAGGAGAGCCCCAGCGCCCAGGGGGCGCGCGGACTGGGCACCGGTTCGATCTTCGACCGTTCGGGACGCCATGTGGCCACCGTCGCCCAGGAGGGCATGGTCCGGGCGCCGGACGGGCTCGCACCCTGGTTGAAGGAGCGCATCCTGCGCGCCCGCGTCGGCAAGGTCACCCGGAGTCCGCGCACCGCGAGCTACGAGCCGGTGTGGAGGTCGCGGGAGGCCCGGTAGATCGACAGAGCTTGCGAGGCCGTCGACGACCAGGAATACCCACGGGCGGCCTCAGCCGCGGCGCGCCCCATCTCGGCCAGGCGTGCCGGTTCGGCCGCCCGGGTCACCGCATGGGCCCACGCCTCCGGCTCCAGGGACTCGAGGAGCAGCCCGTCCACGCCGTCGTCGATGAGCTCCGTCAGGCCGCCCACGGCATGGGCCGCCACCGGAGTTCCGCAGGCCATGGCCTCCAGCGCGACGAAGCCGAACGACTCCGAGTATGACGGCATGAGGACCAGGTCGGATCCCCTGAAGAGCTCGGCCAGCGCCCGATGTCCCAGCGGACCGCGCTGCACCAGGACGTCCGAGACGCCGGCCTCCTCCGCCAGCACTGCGACGTCCAGAGGCAGCGGGCCGCTGAGCTGTCCGGCGACGGTCAGCGTCACGTCCCGGTCGGGGCGGAGCCGACGCACCAGTCCCGCCGTCGCCACCGCCACCTGGGGTCCCTTGTGGGGCTGGAGGCGTCCCGCGAACGTCAGGCGCAGGGGGACCGGTGCGGGGCGGGGCTCTGACTCGTCCTCCGCCGGTGGGCCGAGGGGGGACTCAGGGCGGAAGATCGAGAGGTCGACTCCGGGACGCAGCAGCCGGATGCGGTCCGCACATTCGGGGTACAGCCGCGACAGGTCCTCCGCCTCGCGGCCCGTGTTCGCCGTCGTGACGCGGGCCGTGCGGGCGATGTGATGCTCCCAGGCCTCTCGTCGCGGGTCGTGCGGCAGGTGGGGGTCCCGCTCCCGCTTGACGGCCGCCACGGTGTGCATCGTGTGCACCAGCGGGGACCCCAGACGCTCCGCCAGCACGAGGCCGGCCGCCCCGGAGATCCAGTAGTGGGAGTGGACGACGTCGACGGGAGGACCCTCCGTCCCCATGATCAGCCGGACCGACGCCTCGACGGACTCGAAGGTCTGGTCGATCAGGGGCCGCGCCGGATCTGCACCGATGATGTGCAGGCGCCTCCCGTCCTCGAGGACCCGGGTCGACCCCGAGGCGGGCGCTCGGCCCGAGCGGGGCGTGGTGGTGACGATGTCGACGTCTGCGCCCTGCATTCGCAGCGACCGACTGAGGTAGTCGACGAACGTGTTGAGGCCCCCGGCGTCTCCCGCCCCGGCCTGGGCCAACGGGGAGGTGTGGAGGCTGAGCATGACCACGCGTGTCATCGGCGCTCCAGGTACTCGGCGCAGGAGGCCAGCTCATCCGGTGAGGCGTCGAGGTCCTCCGTGTCGCGGCGGAGGACCCAGATCCCCTCGTCGTCCTCGATCACCGGCTCGAAGCCGAGGCGCTCGGCGCGGTCGAAGGCCTGCTCAGGGGTCAGGGGGTCGGTCCCTCCGAGCTCCTCGACGTGCTCATCGATGATCAGCCAGGTCAGCACGGCCTCGTCGGTGGTGCCGTTGAGCCCGACCGAGGTGCGGTCGACCAGGTGGGGCACCGCAGTGTCGGCGACTTCGACGCACACTGCGTCGGGCACGGCGTCGACCGCCCTCTGCTGGGCCTCGGCCCGCTCGGACGTCGTCCAGTTGTCTCCGGTCAGCGTCCGCTGGAGCGGAAAGACCTGGGGGAAGGCGAGGCTGCCCACCGCGCTGACCACGAGCACGGTGATCGGCAGCGCCGGCATGAGTCGGGGCCGACCCCATCGGGCCACGATCCGGCGCAGGACGTCGAGGGCGGCGAGCAGGAAGATCGGCGCCAGGATCGCATCGTACTGATAGACCGGGGCCCAGACGTTGAGTCTGTCGTTGAACAGCCTGGACAGCAGCACCGGTGCGCCGATGAGCACGTACGGCGAGGCGAACGGCAGCAGCCACAGGGGCACGAAGTGCAGCAGCCACAGCCCCACCTTCAGCGGGTGGTCGAAGAGGATCGCCACGGCGTTCCACGGCTGGGTCAGCAGGAACACGACCGCCGCTCCCGCAGTGGGGCCCAGAGCGGTGAACTCCCAGTAGCCGAACTCGCCGGCCGGTGAGAAGTGCGGTATGACGACCTCCACGGCGAACCAGTAGCCCGCCGCACCCATCACCGCCGTCGCGGCGGCGGGCAGCCAGGCACGTCGCACGGCGAGCACGAGCGCCACGGCGATCAGCGTGACCCCCATGTCCTCACGCACCAGCAGGAGCACTCCGGAGAGCACCACCACGAGCAGATGCCGTCGACGCTCGATGCCCCAGATCATCCAGGCCACCAGCGGCACCCCGAAGGCGATCTCGTGGAAGTCCCAGTTCACGATGGCCTGGAAGGGCCAGAATGCCAGCAGGGCCGCCGCGCTGAGCAGCGCCGTGCGATGGTCCCACCACCGGCGGACCACCAGATACACCGGGACCGCGGTGGAGACCAGCAGCAGGATCATGGCGATGTTGAGCACACGCGGGTCGTCCCAGATCCAGTACAGCGGCGCCAGCGAGGCGATGATCGGATGGAAGTGGTCTCCGAGGAGGTGGAAGTCCTCCCCCTTCACCGGCACGATGGGGGCCTCGAACAGGGCGTACTGCCGCACCGCCTGGTCGAAGATCCCGAGGTCGTACCCCTTCGCCTCGAAGTTCCGGAACCGCAGCAGCGAATGCGCCAGGTACAGCAGAGAGGCCGCCGTCATCACGGCGGCCAGCTGAAGCCTCTGCGTGCGTGTCAAGCGCCTCGGGAGGGATTCGAACCCCCGACCGGCGGATTAGAAGGCCGCTGCTCTATCCTCTGAGCTACCGAGGCAGGCGCCGGATCCGAGCGCCCGCTGCGGATCCTTCGGCAGGCCAGTCTACCGATTCGTCTCCTCCACAGGCCACGTCACGGCCGGGACACGCACCCGCGTCGTCCACAGCGGAGTCCGTCACCGGTGACGCCGACGCGGTCCGCGATGAGGCTGGGGACGTCGACGGAGCCGACGACACGGCCGCGGCCCGACGACCGATGACCCTGCCACAGGCCGTGGGAGCGCGGAGGACCGCCACGATGACCGAGACAGTGACCGTCCGAGGCTTCGTCGGAAGCGACGTACGCCATCTGACCACCGAGAGGGGTCTGCCCATCTCGACGTTCCGCGTCGGCTCCACGTCACGCCGATACGACAGGGAGCAGGGACGATGGGTCGACGGAGACACCAACTGGTTCACAGTGACCTGCTTCCGAGCCCTCGCACAGAACGTCCGCTCCACCCTCCGGAAGGGGGATCCCGTCGTGGTCACCGGCCGGCTGCGGGTGCGGCGGTGGGAGAATGACGCCGGTGCCCGGGGCACGGCTGTGGAGATCGACGCCGACGGACTCGGACACGACCTCACCTTCGGCACGGGGAGCTTCACCCGCATCTCCCCCGGAGGCCGGACCGAGGCGTGGGACCACGGCTCCGGACGGACCGACGAGTCGCAGGAGCACGAGGCTCCGGGACCCGAGGAGCCGGACCGTGCGTCCTCGGCCGGACCGGACGGATCGTCGGGGGCGTCCGGTCACCAGGATGAGGCTGACGACGGCTGGGGAGCACCGGCGTCGCAGGGCGCCTCGGCGGCCGCACCGCAGCCTTCGACGCATCAGCCCGGTCCGTTCTGACCGGTCGGAGCGACGGCCGTCGTCGCATTCGCCGCAGGGGCCCGCGGCGACTAGCCTGGAGGCCATGGCAGAGTTTATCTACACCATGATCAAGGCCCGCAAGAAGGTGGGCGACAAAGTCATCCTGGACGACGTCACGATGTCCTTCTACCCGGGCGCCAAGATCGGCGTCGTCGGCCCCAACGGCGCGGGGAAGTCGACGATCCTGAAGATCATGGCCGGCCTCGACGAGCCGTCGAACGGTGAGGCGCGCCTGTCCCCCGGCTACTCCGTCGGGATCCTGCAGCAGGAGCCTCCGCTGAACGAGGAGAAGACCGTGCTCGGCAACGTCCAGGAGGGCGTGGGCGAGATCTACTCGAAGCTGCGGCGGTTCAACGAGATCTCGGAGCAGATGGCCGACCCGGACGCCGACTTCGACGCCCTCATGGAGGAGATGGGAGCCCTGCAGGCCGACATCGACGCGGCCAACGCCTGGGACCTGGACTCCCAGCTCGAGCAGGCTATGGATGCCCTGCGCTGCCCGCCCGGCGACGCCGACGTCACGGTCCTCTCCGGTGGTGAGCGTCGACGGGTGGCGCTGTGTCGGCTGCTGCTCTCCAAGCCCGACCTGCTGCTGCTCGACGAGCCGACCAACCATCTCGACGCCGAGTCGGTGCTGTGGCTGGAGCAGCACCTGGCCGACTACGAGGGCGCCGTGCTGGCCGTCACCCACGACCGGTACTTCCTCGACCACGTCGCCGAGTGGATCTGTGAGGTCGACCGCGGTCGGCTGTACCCCTATGAGGGCAACTACTCCACCTACCTGGAGAAGAAGCGCTCACGGATGGAGGTCCAGGGCAAGAAGGACGCCAAGATGGCCAAGCGCCTGGCCGAGGAGCTCGAGTGGGTCCGCTCGAACACCAAGGGACGCCAGGCGAAGTCGAAGGCCCGACTCGCGCGCTATGAGGAGATGGCCGCCGAGGCTGAGCGCACCCGGAAGCTCGACTTCGAGGAGATCCAGATCCCGCCCGGCCCTCGCCTGGGCACCCAGGTCATCGAGGCCGAGGACCTGCAGAAGGGCTTCGGCGACCGCATCCTGATCGACGGACTCTCGTTCTCGCTGCCGCGCAACGGGATCGTCGGCGTGATCGGGCCCAACGGCGTGGGGAAGACCACGCTGTTCAAGACCATCGTCGGCATGGAGGAGAAGGACGGCGGCGAGCTGAAGATCGGCGATTCGGTGAAGATCGCCTACGTCGACCAGTCGCGCGCCGGGATCGACCCGAACAAGTCCCTGTGGGAGGTCGTCTCCGACGGCCTGGACCACATCCAGGTCGGCCAGGTGGAGATGCCGTCGCGCGCCTACGTCTCAGCCTTCGGATTCAAGGGACCGGACCAGCAGAAGAAGGCCGGGGTGCTCTCCGGCGGTGAGCGCAACCGTCTGAACCTGGCGCTGACCCTGAAGCAGGGAGGGAACCTGCTCCTCCTCGACGAGCCCACCAACGACCTCGACGTCGAGACCCTGGGCTCGCTGGAGAACGCACTCCTGGACTTCCCCGGATGCGCCGTGGTCGTCTCCCACGACCGGTGGTTCCTCGACCGGGTGGCCACCCACATCCTGGCCTGGGAGGGCACGGACGAGGAGCCTGCACGCTGGTACTGGTTCGAGGGCAACTTCGAGTCCTACGAGCAGAACAAGGTGGAGCGCCTCGGCCCGGAGGCCGCGCGTCCCCACAGGGTCACCCACCGCAGGCTGACCCGCGGCTGAGGCCTCGCCCGCCCGAGGACCGACCGGCACCGCCCCGGACGCGACCATCGGGTACTTCACCGGGGCCGCGCCGGTCATGTGCTCGAGGCATCGGATGACCTGGGCGGAATAGCCGAACTCGTTGTCGTACCACACGTAGAGGATCGCCTGTCGTCCGTTGACGATGGTGGCCAGACCGTCGACGATGCCGGCCGCACGGGTGCCCACGAAGTCGGTCGAGACCACCTCGGCGGAATCGATGTAGTCGATCTGCTTGTGGAGCTCGCCCTCCAGCGACTGCCGCCGGAGGAAGCGGTTGAGCTCCTCCTTGGTCGTCTCCTGCTCCAGCTCCAGATTCAGGATCGCCATGGAGACGTCCGGAGTGGGGACGCGGATCGAGTTGCCGGAGAGGCGACCGGCGAGCTCCGGGAGCGCCTTGGCCACGGCCTTCGCGGCGCCGGTCTCGGTGAGGACCATGTTCAGCGCGGCCGAACGCCCGCGGCGCTCACCCTTGTGGAAGTTGTCGATGAGGTTCTGGTCGTTGGTGTAGGAGTGCACCGTCTCCACGTGGCCGTGGTCGATGCCGTAGGTGTCGTTCATCAGCTTCGCGATGGGGGTGATCGCGTTCGTGGTGCACGAGGCCGCCGAGACGATCGAGTCTCCCTCGGCGATGTCCTGGTGGTTGACTCCGAACACGATGTTCTTCAGGTCGCCCTTCCCGGGTGCCGTCAGCAGGACGCGGGAGGCGCCCGGGGCCTGCAGATGCCTGCTCAGACCCTCTTCGTCGCGCCACCGACCGGTGTTGTCCACCACGACGGCGTCGTCGATGCCGTAGGCGGTGTAGTCCACCTCGGCCGGATCGTTCGCATAGATGACTTGGATGTAGGTGCCGTTGGCGATGATCACATCGTTGTCCTCGTCGAGGCGGATCGAGCCGTCGAAGGGACCGTGCACCGAGTCCCGCCGCAGCAGCGACGCCCGCTTGGCGAGGTCGTTCTCCGCCCCCTTGCGCACCACGATGGCCCGCAGACGCAGCCCCGAGGCGGAGGAGGCCCGCCCGACCAGGATCCGAGCCAGAAGCCGCCCGATGCGTCCGAACCCGTAGAGCACGACGTCGCGCTGGGCGGTGGTCTCCTGTCCCTTCCTCCCCACGATGTCGGCGAGCTCGCCCCGAAGGAAGTCGGTCAGGTCGTCCGCACCGGATTTCCGGAAGCGGTGGTTCAGCCGGGCGATGTCGATGCTGGCCCCGCCGAGGTCCAGCGTCGTCAGCGCCTCGACCAGCGGAAGGGTCTCCGAGATCGGCAGCTCGACCTCGTCGACCTGACGAGCGAATCGGTGGGCCTTGAGGATCTCGATGGCGGACTGGTTGACCAACTTCCGACCGTGGATGCCGGTGACCACGTTGTTCTCGCGGTACAGGCGTCCGATCAGCGGGATCATGGCCTCGGCCATGGCCTCGCGGTCGATCCACTGCTGAAGCTGCTCATCAGCTGCGCGGTGCGGCACAGTGTCGTTCCTTCCGTGAAGACGTCGTTGTCTCGGCGGTGTCGTCCCTGCGGTCGTGCGGCCGTCGTGCGGCCGTGCAGGTGGTCGGAGCCCTCGCATGGAGCACGAGGCATCGCCGCACCCATCCTAGAGGGTCACAGCCGCCGGTGCGCGTCCGGGCGTCGGCGGTGTGGTGGGACGGGCCGGCCTGTACGCCGGATTCTGTCCCGCCCGCACCTTGCGGCGCTGCGGGCGGGGACCGCCATCCATCTGGGCTCCGCGTCGCCGCGGGCCTCGAGCGGCCAACCCGGGTGCTCGGGCGGGCAGCCCTGATCACGCACCCTGTTCGGCCTTGCACCGGATGGGGTTTGCCGAGCCGCGGCAGTCACCTGCCGCGCTGGTGGTCTCTTACACCACCGTTTCACCCTTACCCGTCCGACTCCCCTGCGGGAGCCGAGCGGGCGGTCTGCTCTCTGTGGCACTGGCCTGCGGGTCACCCCGAGTGGGCGTTACCCACCATCCTGCCCTGCGGTGTCCGGACGTTCCTCGGCGGCTCGGAGCTGATCCGCACCGCCGCGACGGCCCGGCCGACCCGTCCCGCCTCCATCCTACGTCCCACCCC
Organism: Nesterenkonia marinintestina; assembly: GCF_025420485.1. Lineage (GTDB taxonomy): Bacteria > Actinomycetota > Actinomycetes > Actinomycetales > Micrococcaceae > Nesterenkonia > Nesterenkonia marinintestina. Next base: position 110,822 of record NZ_JAOEFD010000003.1, read on the forward strand.
GGCATGCGCCGGATCCGCCGGTTCAGCCGACTCAGCCGACTCAGCCGCCCAGGCCCGCCTGTTCGTCCGGCTGGTGGATTCCGAAGATGTTGCCCTCGGTGTCGTGGAAGTATCCCTGCCAGGCCATGCCGGGCAGCGCGTACTTGGGCAGGGCCACAGTGCCGCCCGCCTCAGCGATCTCTGCACCGACGGCGTCGTAGTCCTCGACGGCCATGGTGACCACGAATGCGTTGACGCACCGTCCGGGCTCCGGCTCCGGTCCTCGGCGCAGCATCATGCCGCCGTCGATGCCCGGCCGGTCGTCCCCTCCGGTGCGGATGCCGAAGTACGGCATGCCGGCGTACTCGCTGTAGTCCTCGTACTCCCAGCCGAAGACCCGCGCGTAGAAGCCTCGCGCCCGCTCCATATCGGTGGCTTGGATCTCGAAGTGGATCGGACGCGTCATGTGGAGCTCCTCCGCTCGACGGGCGCCGCCTTCGACGCCCTCTGAGCAGCGAGTCTGCACCCCGGTCCGCAGAGTCACAAGGTCTGAGGACCGACGTTGGTAGTCTGCTCTGATGCTCATCTACCTGCCGCCCTCCGAGGGCAAGACGCCGCCCGGCTCCGACGACGCCGCCGGGGCGCCCGTGGCCCCGCAGGAGATGCTCCTCCCCCAGCTCGCCGAGCGCCGCGAGCAGGTGATCGATGCCCTGATCCAGACCTCTCAGGCCCCTGACGCGAAGCAGGTCCTGCGCGTCGGTGCCACCGTGACGGAGGAGGTGCGGGCGAACCTCGACCTCCGTCACGCCCCCACCGCCCCGGCGCAGCAGCTCTACAGCGGCGTGCTGTTCGACGCCCTGGACCCTCAGGGACTCGACACATCGGCACAGGCCCGTGCCGACGAGTCGGTGCTGATCTTCTCCGGCCTGTTCGGAGTCACCGGCTTCTCGGACCGGCTCCCGGCGCACCGGCTCTCCATGGGCGTCACGCTCCGACCCTTCGGCGACGACCGCGATCCCGGCCCGCTGGGTTCGTTCTGGCGTCGCGCCATGTCCGAACCGCTGGACGACCATGTGGGCGACGAGCTCGTCCTGGACTGCCGCTCCTCCTCCTATGCCGCGGCGCATCGACCGCCGTCGGAGCAGACTGTGGCGGTCAACAGCTTCACCGAGGCCGACGGCGCACGGAAGGTGGTGACCCACTTCGCCAAGCGGGCGCGGGGTGAGCTCGTCGGCATGCTGCTGCGCGCGGAGGCCCGGGCGCAGAGCATCGACGACGTGGCTGAGATCGCCGCAGAGCGCTGGGAGGTCGAGGTGCGGCCTGCAGAGGGACGCCGGCCCCACCAGCTGGACCTGATCTCAGCAGGGGAATGACGCGCCGCCGACCTCATCGCGCCGCACGAGGGTCACCTCTCCGGTCGGATCCGGCTGCTCGCAGGGTCCCACCGCCGACCGGCGGCGGAGGCGTCCATGGCCTCGTTGCTCAACGCGTCGGCGTCGCCGTTCTGGGCGCGCGGGATCCAGGTGAACGTCACGTTCATCAGCGGCAGGACCGCCGCCGCCTCGGCGGCGAGCCGTCGCATGTCCTCGTGTCTGATCCTCCATCGTCCGCTCATCTGTTCGACGACGAGCTTGGAGTCCATACGCACTTCGATCTGCGCGGCGTCGTCGATGTCGCGGGCCAGCCGCAGACCCTCGATTAGTCCGGTGTACTCCGCCACGTTGTTGCTCGCCCGCCCGAGCGGTGTGGCCCGCGCGGCCAGGATGCGGCCGGAGGCGTCGCGCACCAGGGCCCCGGAACCGGCGATCCCGGGGTTGCCGCGGCTCCCGCCGTCGGCTTCTACGATGAGGTCCGGCACAGGTGTCCTTTCGGAGGGGGACGGTCGGATCCGCGGACGAGCCTATCGTCCCGGAGTGATGACGAAGTCCCAGGGGTCGGTGTTGATGCCCGAGACCGCGACCTCGGCCTCGAATCCCCGGTCGGCGAGCGCTCGGTCCAACGCCTGCGCGGCCGCGGGCAGCCAGAGCCATTCGGAGGCGAAGTGGGAGACGTCGATGAGGTAGGGGCGCCCGTCACGCACCGCCTCGCGGGCCTCCGAGGCGGGGTGATGCCGCAGATCGGCGGTGACGAACACGTCGGCCTCGGCCGCCCGCGCCGCCTGGAGCAGCCCGTCCCCCGCCCCGCCGCACAGTGCGACCCGGCGGACGAATCCGTCCCGGTCGCCGGCCACGCGGACGCCTCCGGCCACGGAGGGCAGGACGGAGAAGACGGTCGCGGCGAAGTCTCCGAGGGTGGTCCCCTGCGGCAGAGTCCCGACCCGTCCGAGGCCCTCCTCGCCGAGGCCGTCGGGGGCCGGACTCAGAGGCTCGGCGTCCTCGATCCCGAGGATCTCGGTGAGGACGTCGTTGACGCCGCCGACCGCCGAGTCACCGTTGGTGTGGGCCGTCAGCAGGGCGCATCCGGACTCGATCAGACGATGGACGACCTCACCCTTGAAGCCGTCGGCCTCCACGCTGTTCACCGGCCGGAGCAGCAGCGGATGATGGGTGATCAGCAGGTCGGCACCGGCGCCGCAGGCCTCCTCCACGACGGCCCGCACCGGATCGACGGCGAAGTGGACGGTCCGCACCTCGGCGTCGCGTCGCCCCGCCACGAGTCCCACGGCGTCCCAGTCCTCCGCCAGTCCGGCCGGCCAGAGCTCCTCGGCGACGTCGAGGACGTCCCGGAGCCGGGGGGTCCGCCGCGCCGCGCCGGCGCCCTGGGTCGGATGGTCGGTCGGCACGGCCTGCTCGGGAGTCTGTGACATACCCACTGTTCTACCGTCTGAGGGCACCGTGGTCATCACGGACACACCCTGGGACGGAGCCCGCGGGGAATGAACCGGACCCGGGACGGGTTGTCGATCGACATGAGCATCAGCACTCGGACCTCGTCGTCCGCAGCCGCCCGAGACCGCGGCGGGCACCTGAGGACCCTGGTCATGGGCGCCGGCTGCTTCTGGTGCCTGGACTCGCTGGCGCGCCGGCTGCACGGAGTCACCGACGTCCGCAGCGTCTACACCGGAGGCACGGGTCCCGCCGTCTACGAGGCGGTCTGCTCCGGCACCACGGGACACGCCGAGGCGGTCGAGATCACCTACGATCCCGAGCAGCTTCCGACCGACGTCGTCTTCGACGTCTTCTTCTCCTCCCACGACCCGACCTCGCTGAACCGACAGGGCTACGACGTCGGCACCCAGTACCGCTCGGTCCTCTTCTACTCCGACGACCGGGAACGGAGCGAGTTCGCCGAACGCATCGCCCGTGCGCAGGCGGCCTACGACCGACCCCTGATGACGGCGCTGGAGCCGCTGGGCCCGCTCTTCGAGGCCGAGCCCGAGCACCAGGACTTCCATTCCCGTCGGCCGGAGGTCGGCTACTGCCGAGTGATCATCGATCCCAAGGTCGCCCGTCTCAGGCAACGTTACGCCGCATGGCTCCGAGACCCCGACGGCTGAGGAGTCCGTCGATAGGCTGACAGAGCCGGACACTCCGATCAGGGCCCCCGATCCGAGACCGGCGACCAGAGAGTTCCGTCAGGTCCCGGTGCCCGCACCGGGACCGCCCGCAGCGAGAGAGGCGAGATCCCGACCATGGCCAAGATCCTCGACAACATCACCCAGGCCGTCGGCGGCACGCCGATGGTCCGGCTCAACCGGCTCGACGCCGACCTGCCCGGCGATGTGGCCGTCAAGCTGGAGTTCTACAACCCGGCGAACTCGGTGAAGGACCGGATCGGCACGGCGATCGTCGACGCGGCCGAAGAGGCAGGCGTGCTCACTCCGGGCGGCACGATCGTGGAGGGCACCTCCGGCAACACCGGCATCGCCCTCGCCATGGTGGGCGCGGCCCGGGGCTATCGCGTGGTGCTGACCATGCCCGAGACCATGTCCACCGAACGTCGCGTCATGCTGCGCGCCTACGGGGCGGAGATCGTCCTGACCCCGGGTGCCGACGGGATGCGCGGAGCGGTCGAGAAGGCGAAGGCCATCGTCGAGGAGACCGACAACGCCATCTGGGCCCGCCAGTTCGCCAACGAGGCCAACACCAAGGTCCACTACCAGACCACCGGTGAGGAGATCTGGGACGCGACCGACGGTGCCGTCGACGTGCTCGTCGCCGGAGTCGGCACCGGCGGGACGATCACAGGCGCGGGACGTCGTCTCCGCGAACTCCGCCCCGACATCCGGATCGTGGCCGTGGAGCCCGAAGACTCCCCCATCCTCTCCGGCGGGAACCCGGGCCCCCACAAGATCCAGGGCATCGGAGCGAACTTCGTCCCCGAGATCCTCGACCGCGAGATCTACGACGAGGTCCTCACCGCGAATCTGGACCGGGCGCTGAGCACGGCTCGCGAACTCGGCACCCAGGAGGGCATCCTCGGCGGCATCTCCACCGGCGCCAACGTCGCCGCCGCACTCGAGGTCGCGTCCCGTGAGGAGAACCGCGGCAAGCTCATCGTGACCGTCGCCTGCGACTACGGCGAACGCTACATCTCCACCCTGCTGTACGAAGACATCCGCGGCTGAGCGGACCGTCCGCGGTCCCGCACGGCCTCAGCCTCCACCCCGACGGCCCCTGCGCCGCCCGACCGAGGGAGCACCCGATGGGCATCCTGAACCGACTCCGCGACACCGTGCGTGAGGACATCCGCTCCGCCCGAGAGCACGACCCCGCCGCACGCAGCGACGCGGAGATCGCCATCGTCTACTCCGGGCTGCATGCCATCTGGTCCCACCGGGTGGCCCATCAGATGTGGCGCCATGAACGCCTGAGGACGGCGGCCCGTGCCCTCTCGCAGGTGACCCGCGGCGTGACCGGCATCGAGATCCACCCGGGAGCCACCATCGGACGGCGGTTCTTCATCGACCACGGCATGGGTGTCGTCATCGGTGAGACGGCGGAGATCGGCGACGACGTCATGCTCTACCAGGGAGTGACCCTGGGCGGGCGCTCGCTCGAGGCCGTGAAGCGTCACCCGACCCTGGGCGACGGCGTCGTCGTCGGCGCCGGGGCCAAGGTGCTCGGTCCCGTCGAGATCGGAGCCGGATCCGCCGTGGGTGCGAACGCCGTGGTGGTGAAGTCGGCGCCGGACGACTCCATCCTCACCGGCATCCCCGCCCATTCGCGTGAGCGCAGGGAGCAGGAGCGGAAGCCGGCGGTCGACCCGGCCGAATATGCGCTGGATCCGGCGCTGTTCATCTGAGGCGATCGGGGCTGCGCCGCGCCGAGCAGGGAGGCGGGGGTGGTCCCCGTCAGGCCTCCACCTCGCCGCGGTCGCCGGACCACAGCGTGTGGAAGGTGCCCTCCTGATCCACCCGTCGATAGGTGTGGGCGCCGAAGTAGTCCCGCAGGCCCTGGGTCAGTGAGGCCGGGAGCCGCTCCCGCCGCAGCCCGTCGTAGTAGGCCAGCGAGGAGCCGAACACCGGGGCGGGCACTCCATGGGTCGCCGCGGCGGCGACCACCCGGCGCCATGCCGGCAGACATTCGTTGATCGCCTCGGTGAAGTCCTCAGCCAGCAGGAGGTTGGCCGGACGGCGGGACGCCGGGACCTCGAAGGCCTTCATGATGGTGTCCAGCAGGTCGGCCCGGATGATGCAACCGGCCCGCCACAGCGAGGCCACGGACCTCAGGTCCAGGTCCCAGCCGTACTCCTCACCGGCTGCGACCAGCATGTCGAGCCCCTGGGCGTAGGCGACCAGCTTCGAGGCGTAGAGGGCCTTGCGGACGTCCTCGACGAAGTCGGGGCCGTAGTCCGGCGCGGGGGCATGTTCGTCGATCCCCGAGCTGAACACGGCGGTGGTCCGGCGGCGCAGATCCTCCTGGGAGGAGATCGAGCGGGCGAACACCGATTCGGCGATCGCAGTCACCGGTGACCCCACCTCCAGGGCGGAGATCGCCGTCCACCGGCCGGTGCCCTTCTGCCCGGCCGCATCGACGATGACGTCGACCAGCGGACGACCGGTGATCTCGTCCTCCTGCTCGAGGACCTCGGAGGTGATCTCGATGAGGTACGACGCCAGGTCGGTGGTGTTCCATTCGCGGAAGACCTCGGCCTGGGCGGCCGGTTCGAGCCCGGCGAGGCTGCGCATCAGGTCATAGGCCTCACCGATGACCTGCATATCGGCGTACTCGATGCCGTTGTGGACCATCTTCACGTAGTGGCCGGCCCCGTCCGTGCCGATCCACGCGCAGCACGGCTCACCGTGGAAGTCGGCGGCGATCCGCTCCAGCATCGGTCCGAGCGCGGCGTAGGACTCCTCGGAGCCTCCGGGCATGATCGACGGCCCGTTGAGCGCGCCCTCCTCGCCTCCGGAGACGCCGACTCCGACGAAGTGGATCCCCCGCTCCCGAAGGGACTGCTCACGCCGTCGGGTCTCCTCGAAGAAGGAGTTGCCGCCGTCGATGATGATGTCGCCCTCGTCGAGCAGCGGCACGAGCTCGTCGATGACGGCGTCGACCGGGGAGCCGGCCTTGACCATCAGCAGCACCCGACGCGGTCGGTCGAGCGACTCCACCAGCTCGGTGAGCGTCTCGGTGCGGACGAACGCACCCTCCTCGCCGTGGGCCTGCAGCAGCGCGTCCGTCTTGGCCGCGGACCGGTTGTGGAGCGCCACCGTGAAGCCGTTCCGAGCGAGGTTGCGTGCCAGGTTGGCACCCATGACGGCCAGTCCGGTGACTCCGATGTCGGCGGTCATTCAGTCTCCTTGGTGCGGGGGCGGGCGGCAGGACCACTCTAGTCGCTCGGGTCCGTCACGGAGCGAGCGGCTGCGGTGCGCCGTCAGTCCCCGACGGCCTCGCGGCCCCGCTGGACGATGTGCGGGTCCGGCTCCCCGACGACCTCGTGGTCCTTGCCCTCGTACTCGAACTGGCTCAGGAAGTAGCGCATGGCGTTGAGCCGGGCACGCTTCTTGTCGTTGGACTTGATCGTCGTCCAGGGGGCGTGGTCGGTGTCGGTCCGCAGGAACATCTGCTCCTTGGCCTCCGTGTAGTCCTCCCACCGGTCGAGGGACTCCAGGTCCATCGGCGAGAGCTTCCACTGACGCACCGGATCGATCTGCCGGATGGCGAACCGGGTGCGCTGCTCCTTCTGGGTCACCGAGAACCAGAACTTCGTCAGATGGATGCCGGCGTCGACGAGCATCTGCTCGAACTGCGGAGCCTGTCGCATGAAGATCTCGTACTCCTCGTCCGAACAGAACCCCATCACCCGCTCCACTCCGGCGCGGTTGTACCAGGACCGGTCGAACAGGACCATCTCCCCGGCGGTGGGCAGACGGTCGATGTAGCGCTGGAAGTACCACTGGCCGCGCTCCCGGTCGGAGGGCTTGTTCAGCGCCACGACCCGGGCCGTCCGAGGGTTGAGGTGTTCGGTGAACCTCTTGATCGTGCCGCCCTTGCCGGCCGCGTCCCGTCCTTCGAAGACGACCACATGCTTCAGGCCGTGGTCCTCCGCCCAGTACTGGAACTTCAGCAGCTCCACCTGCAGGTGGTACTTCTCGATCTCGTAGACCTCGCGGCTGAGCCGCTCGTCGTAGGGGTAGTTCTCCTGCCAGGTCTCGACGGCATTGCCCTGGGGATCGATCAGATCGGGGTCAGGGGTGTGCCCGTCGAGCACCTGATAGCCGCCGTCGCGCAGCCGGTCGATGAATTCGCGCAGATTCTCCCTGGGGGTGTCCTCCACGTCGAACCATGACTCATCGAGCGATTCCTTCATCGCCTCTCCTCCCTGACGCCCCATCACCTGGACCGGGGACGCGGGATCGTGTGTCCCGCATCTCTGCCGGTCAGCCGCCGACGGCCCGGCGACGCCGTCGTCCGCGCGCCGCAGCGGCTCACTGCCATCCTACTCGGTGCCGGGCTCCCGGACGCCGCCGGACGCGGGAGCCGATCGGAACGTCGGATGAACGCTCAGAGCGCGTCCTCGCCCATCTGTCCGGCGCGCGCGAGGGCCGTGAGTCGGGACACGGCTCGGTTGTACTTCTTCATGTAGCCGCCCGACATCATCTCCTCGGTGAACAGTGCGTCGAAGGGCCGTCCCGAGGCCAGGACCCTGACGTTCTGGTCGTAGAGGCGGTCCGCCAGCACGACGAAGCGCAGCGCCACCGACTGGGACTCGATGGTCTCCACATCGCGGAGCACCAGCACGTCGACCCCTTCGACGAGCTGTCCGTACCGGCTCGGATGCACCTGGGTCAGATGCGAGGTGAGCTCCGAGAAGTCGTCCACCGCCACGGCGGCCTCCGGGAAGGTCTCCTCGGCGACGCTCTCCAGCTCCGAGGTCTCCAGGGGGGCGGGAGCCTCGGGCAGGCCGCGATGCCGGTAGTCCTCCCCGTCGACCCGGATCGCCTCGAACTGATCGGCCAGGACCTGGATCTCCCGCTTGAAGTCCTGCGCGGCGAATCGGCCGTCGCCCAGCGATCCGGGAAGCGTGTTCGAGGTGGCGGCGAGCTTCACACCGGCGTCGGCCAGCTCGCGCATGAGGCGTGACATCAGGACGGTGTCCCCGGGATCGTCGAGCTCGAACTCGTCGATGCACACCAGGGAGTACTCGCTGAGCACATCCACCGTGCGGCGGAAGGAGAGCGCTCCGACCAGGTTCGTGTACTCGACGAATGTGCCGAACGCCCGCTGACCCGAGGAGGCGTGGTAGAGCGAGGCCAGCAGGTGGGTCTTCCCGACCCCGAACCCGCCGTCCAGGTAGATCCCGCTCGGCGACGCCGTGCGACGTCCTCCCCCGAACAGGCGTCCCAGGAGACCGCCGCCGCCGGACCCCCGTCCGACCGTCTCCGAGAACTCCCGCAGCCGTTCGACGGCGTGGGCCTGCGACGGATGGTTCGGGTCCGGGATGTAGGAGTCGAAGGAGACCTCTGCGAAGCGGAACGACGGTCGCAGCCCCTCGAGCAGCTCGCCGACGCCGACCTTCGGGCTGCGGCTGCTGAGCGGAGTGGCGGTGGACGTCATCGGAGACCTCGTTCTGTGGGGCTGGTCATGCGGAGCCGGTCGGGTGAGACCTGTGTGCCGCCACTCTACCGCCGGCCGGTGTGTCAGCAGATGACGTCGGCTGTCTGTCGTGCGGGCCCGGCCGATACGATGCCGGTGGAGCACGTGATCCGACCGGCACCGACCAGAAAGGCCGTCCCCCATGCCTGCTGAGACCGCAGAGAAGGACTTCTCCCAGTACGCCCACCCCGAGCGTCTGGTCTCCACCGAATGGGTGGCCGCGCACAAGGACGACGACGACGTCGTCCTCGTGGAGTCGGACGAGGACGTCCTGCTCTACGAGACCGGACACGTCCCGGGCGCCGTGAAGGTCGACTGGCACACCGAGCTCAACGACCCCGTCGCCCGCGACTTCCTCGACGGTGAGCGCTTCGCCGAGTTCGCCGCGTCCAAGGGCATCTCGCGCAGCAGCACGGTCGTCTTCTACGGCGACAAGTCCAACTGGTGGGCGGCCTACGCCCTGTGGGTCTTCACGCTCTTCGGCCACGAGGACGTCCGCCTGATGGACGGCGGACGCCAGAAGTGGACCGAGGAGGGTCGTCCGATGAGCACCGAGCGCCCGGACGTCGCCCCCGGCGACTACCCGGTCGTCGACCGTGACGACTCGACCGACCGCGCCTTCCTGCAGGACGTGCTCGGTCACTTCGGCCGGCCCCTGGTCGACGTGCGCTCACCCCTGGAGTACTCCGGGGAGAAGACCCACATGGAGGGCTACGAGGAGGAGGGCGCCCTGCGCGGCGGCCACATCCCCACCGCGGCCTCCGTCCCCTGGGCCAAGGCCGCGAACGAGGACGGCACGTTCCGCTCCCGCGAGGAGCTGGAGGCCATCTACCGCGACGAGGCCGGACTGGGCACCGCCGACGACGTCGTCGCGTACTGCCGCATCGGTGAGCGGTCATCGCACACGTGGTTCGTGCTCAAGCACCTCCTCGGCTACGAGAACGTGCGCAACTACGACGGTTCCTGGACCGAGTGGGGCAACGTGGTCGGCGTGCCGATCGTCCAGGGGGATCAGCCCGGAGAGAAGCCCCGCCGCTGAACCGCCCGTCGGCGGTAGGCTGGACGGGATATGACGACCTCACAGGACTCCGTGCCCCAGCCCTCCGCCGCACAGGACGACCGGAACGGCGCCCCCGACACGCATATGCCGGCCGCCCTCGACGAGATCGTCGAGGAGTTCCGCGCCGTGGGCGACCGCGACAAGCTCGAGCTGCTGCTCGAGCTCTCACGAGAGCTCCCCGAGCCGCCGTCGAGCTATGCGGACCGGCTCGACGAGATGGAGCAGGTCGTCGAATGTCAGACGCCGCTGTTCCTGGCGGTCGAGTTCGACGATGCGGCCGGGACCGCCGACCTGATCTTCGCCGCGCCGCCCGAGGCGCCCACCACCCGCGGCTTCGCATCCATCCTCCATCAGGGCCTGAGCGGTCTGCGCTGCGAGGAGATCCTCGCCGCGCCCGACGACATCGCCGACCGCCTGGGGCTGAAGAGGGCCATCACGCCTCTGCGGATGCGTGGGATGTCCGCGATGCTGGCCCGCGTCAAGGCCAACGTCCGCCGACACACCCACTCGGTCAGCGGCTGACGCCGGCCCCTCGGTGGCGCTGCGCCTCGGACATGTGTGCCGGGGCGTCGCCGAACAGATCGGTGACCCAGGTGCGCACCTTGCGGTTCCACCGGTCCGGGGCGCAGTTGTACTCCTTGATGTGACGGGCGTCGGTGAACGGGACGTAGGTGACCAGCTCGTTGCGCTGGGCCAGGTCTCGCGAGGGACCGTAGGGCACGACGAGGTCGTCCACGCTGTGGAGGATGAGCGTCCGCACGTGCAGCTGGTCGGACCGGGCGATCCAGTTCATCGCCTTCAGATCGACCGGGGCACCGAGGCCCGTCACCACCCGTCCGGCCCTGTTGCTGATGTACCAGCGCCCCATCCGACCCACCAGGGTGGGTATGCGGTTCGCCCGGGCCTGGTGGGCGAGCACGTCCGTCCAGTCGATGACCGGCCCGGTCAGCACCAGTCCGCGCACCGCCGGTGACAGCCGCGAGCGGTCCGCCGTCTGCAGAGCGATCGCTCCCCCCATCGACCAGCCGAAGAGCAGCACATCCTCGGCGCCCTGGTCGAGGGCGTATCGGACGGCCACCTCCACGTCCTCCCACTCGGTGATGCCCAGTCCGTAGCGCCCGTCCGCGGCGTCCGGGGCCTCGCCGTCGTTGCGGTAGGAGATCAGCAGGGCATCGATGCCCAGCTGATCGGCCACCTCCAGGGCACGGATCCCTTCGGAGCGTCGTCCACCCCTGCCGTGGACCATGATCGCCCAGACCTTCGATCCGGCCAGCGGCCCGTCGGTCGACCGCGGTCGGACGTGCCAGGCCGGCGCCGGCCCGCCGGGCAGCTCGAGCACCACATCCTCAGCCTCGAATCCGGCCTCCTGGGGGGTGCGATGGGCCACCGAGGTCCACTGCCCGCGGACGGCGCGGCGCAGATCGCCGTCGTAGACGCGCTCCACCCGGCGCGCGATCGTCCCGTCGCGCGGCGCGAAGCTGGTGATCTCGGCGATGCGGGCGAAGCCGCGCCCTCCGTCGAAGTAGAGGCCGTAGGTCCCCTCCACCACGGTCTCCTCGGTCGCCGGCAGAATGATCTCATCGCCGTGGGAACCCCGCATCACAGCCAGGATCGGCATGTCTTCCGGGTGGATCCGCACCGGAGTGACGACGACCCGGGCGAAGTACCCTGCGGCCGCCGAGAGCAGAGTGCCGCCGAGGACCCCGGCGCCGACGCCCAACGTCGAGGATCGGAGCCACGGGGTCCGGGGCTCCGGCTCGGGCCCGAAGCGACGTCGCAGCGTCTCAGCCGTGCGGGTCAGTCCCGTGGCCGCCGCCTCTGCGCCGAGCCCCATCCCGTGCCAGGTCCGACGTCGGAGCTCCGCATACCAGGGCTCCTCAGCAGGGCGCAGTCGCATATCCGGTGTCCTCCGTGTGCTGGGTGCGGCGGCAGCGGGCGTACGGCGCTGCCCGTTCCCGCACCACACTACGTGTCGGGGACCGCTCCGGGCAGGGCCCTCGATCGCCCCCGCCCGCGGAGGCCGCCTGGTCAGGCGCCCGCGGCGGTGAGAGAGTGGGACACCGGAGCGCCGGGCCGCACGCCGCGGCACGCCACGCGCGACGTCACGAGGAGGACCCGATGGCAGAGCACGAGACGACCGATGAGCAGTGGCGCCGGCGGCTGACGCCCGAGGAGTTCCAGGTACTGCGGCGCGGCGGCACCGAGCGGGCCTACACCGGCGAGTACTGGGACAACCATGCCGCAGGGACGTACAGCTGCCGAGCCTGCGGAGCCGACCTGTTCACCTCCCGGGAGAAGTTCGACTCCCGCTGCGGATGGCCGAGCTTCTACCAGCCCGCCGCCGGAGACCGCGTGACCTACCTGCGTGACGGCTCCGCCGGGATGGAGCGCATCGAGGTCCGGTGCACACGATGCGACTCGCACCTGGGCCACGTCTTCTCCGGCGAAGGCTTCGACACCCCCACCGACAGGCGCTACTGCATCAACTCGCTCGCGATGCGCTTCGTCGAGGAGGAGTCCGATGGCTGAGGCTCCGGATCCGTCGTTCGCCTCCGACAACGTGGCCGGGGCCTCCCCCGAGATCCTCGAGGCGCTGACCGAGGCGGCCCGTGGAGCCGACGCCCCCTACGGCGACGACTCCGTCACCGCGCGGCTCGGGGAGGTGATCCGCGAGCAGTTCGGATCCCGGGCCGAAGTGCTTCCGGTGTTCAACGGCACCGGCGCCAACGTCGTGGCCCTGCAGGCGGCCTCCCCGCGGTGGGGAGCGGCGATCTGCAGCGCCTCCGCCCACATCCACCGCGACGAGGGCGGGGCGCCGGAGAAGGTCGGCGGGGTCAAGCTGCTCCCCCGGCCCGCCGCACATCTGGGGGTCGAGGACGTCCGGGAGGAGCTGCGGACCCAGGGCTTCGTCCATGCCGCACAGCCCACCGTGGTGAGCCTGACCCAGGCGACCGAGCAGGGGACCGTCTATCCGCTGGACCAGGTCGCCGCAGTCGCCGACGCCGCCCACGCGGCCGGGCTGACCGTCCATATGGACGGCGCCCGACTGGCGAACGCGGCCGCGGCGCTGGGCGTCGACCTCCGCACGGCGGTGACCGACGTCGGCGTCGACGTGCTCAGCCTCGGGGCGACGAAGAACGGCGCCGTGGGTGCCGAGGCCGTCGTCGTCATCGACCCGGACCGGGTGCCGGGCATCGACTACGTCCGCAAGGCTTCGATGCAGCTGGCCTCCAAGCAGCAGTTCCTCTCGGCACAGCTGGTGCGGATGTTCGGCACCGACCTGTGGCATCGTCACGCCTCCCATGCGAACCGGCAGGCCCGGAGGCTCGGTGAGGCCCTGGACCGCTGCCCGGGGGCACGTCTGGCCAGGGACCCCGAGGTCAACGCCGTGTTCGTGGAGGTCTTCGACGAGGTCGCCGCCGCCGTGCGCACACGCTACGTCTGCCACACCTGGGAGCACTCGGACGAGGGCCACCAGGTCCTGCGGCTGATGTGCTCCTTCGAGACCACCGATCGGCAGATCGACGACCTGGTCGCCCTGGTGCGCGGCGTGGGAGCGACCGACTGAGCCGACTCATCACGCGGCACGCCGTCGACGTCGAGGGCTGAGGACGGAGGACGCACCGGTGCCTCGGCGCGCCTGCCGAGGCACCGGTGCGCGGCTCCATACGCTGGAGTGGTGACCTTCTTCGGCCCCCTCGGATCCGGTGCGCTGCGCTCCCCCGCGCAGCGCCGCACCGACGCGCCGGGCTCCGACGCGCAGGGCTCCGACGCGCAGGGCCTCGATGCTCCCGGCATCGACGAGCTCCCGGAGGAGTTCCGCACGGCGCTGGGCGAGATCCGGCGGTCGGCTCCCCGAGCCGAGGCGCAGATCGAGGAGATCCCGGCCCCGCGCCGACTCGCCCCCTACGCCGTGGCGCTTCGTGCTGAGGTCGCCGCCCCCGATCCGCACCATCTCCGGACGGGCGGACCAACCGGGGCGGTGTCGGCGATCGGTGGGGCGGACGCTCGGGACTCCGACGACGAGGCCGAGCAGCTCGCTGCCGGACGCTTCATCCTGCTGCACGACCCCGACGGCCAGGACGCCTGGGACGGCACCTCGCGCGTCGTCATCTACATCCGGGCCGAACTCGACGCCGAGATGAGCAACGACCCCCTCCTCGCCTCCGTCGCGTGGACCTGGCTGGCCGATTCGCTCTCGCAGTACGGCGCCGTCCACCGACGAGCCGGCGGCACCGCGACCCGGATCCTCTCCGAGAGCTTCGGCGAGCTCGCCGACAGGGACGCCTCGAACACCGTCGAGCTGCGCGCGTCCTGGACCCCGGGCCCCGGCGCCCTGGACACCCATGTCGAGGCGTGGTCGGATATGGTCTGCTCATTCGCAGGACTCCCGGCGCTGCCCGACGGCGTCGTGGCCATGCCGACCCTCCGCAGGAGCTGAACTCCCCCGCATGAAGCCCATCGAGGATGAGACCGAGGACGAGCAGGACCGTCCCCCGCTGCTCACCGAACCCGAGGACGGCGTGCCCTTCGTCGTCGACGAGCCCCGAGGCCTCCTGCGCTGCGCAGAGGCACTGGCCCGCGGCCACGGCCCCGTCGCCGTCGACGCCGAGCGGGCCTCGGGCTTCCGATACGGTCAGCGTGCCTTCCTGGTCCAGCTCAAGCGCGAGGGATCCGGCCTGTGGCTCGTGGATCCCGAGCCGTTCGACTCCCTGCGACCGCTGCAGGAGGCCCTCGAGGGCGTCGAGTGGATCCTCCACGCCGCCTCCCAGGATCTGCCGTGTCTGGCGGAGCTGGGGATGCACCCCCATGCCCTGTTCGACACGGAGCTCGCCTCCCGGCTGGCCGGTCTGCCGAAGGTGGGCCTGGGGGCGATCGTCGAGTCCCTGCTGGGACTGCGTCTGGCCAAGGAGCATTCGGCCGCAGACTGGTCGAAGCGTCCCCTGCCCTCCGACTGGCTGCGCTACGCCGCCCTCGACGTCGAGCTGCTGGTCCAGCTGAGGTCCGAGCTGCAGACCCTGCTGGCCGCACAGGGCAAGACCGCATGGGCCGAGCAGGAGTTCGAGCACCTGCGCACCGCCCGAGCCCCGGCGGTCCCTCGCGCCGAGCGCTGGCGCAGGACCTCGGGCATCAACCGTCTGAAGAGTCCCCGCGGGCTGGCCGCGCTGCGCGAGATCTGGCACGCCCGCGAGGACCTGGCGGAGGGAAAGGACGTCGCCCCCAGCCGCGTCCTGCCCGACTCCGCACTCGTCGCGGCCGCCCGCGCCATGCCGTCCACCGTCCCCCAGCTGCTGGCGGTCGACGGCTTCCACGGCCGCGGTGCGCGGAGGGAGGCGCCCCGGTGGCTGCGTGCCCTCCAGGAGGGCTCCCGCTCCCAGGACCTCCCCAGCGCAAGGCGCCGGAGCAGCGACGAACCTCCGCCGCCCAGGACGTGGCGCGACCGCGCTCCCCTGGCCTTCCGACGTCATCGCACGGCCCGTGAGCGCCTGGGCGTGCGCGCCGAGCAGCTGCAGGTGATGCCCGAGACCCTGCTCCTCCCCGCGACGCTCCGCCAGCTGTGCTGGAACCCGCCGTCCGCCGTGGACCTGGACACCGTCTCTCGGGCCCTGCGGGACCTGGGGGCCCGACCGTGGCAGATCGAAGAGACCGCAGCCGTGATCACCGTGGCCTTCCTGGATCCGGACCCGCTGGAGGAGCTGTGACGCTGTGGCATGACGTGCTACTCGCCGGTAGCATGTGATCTGCCGCTCATCTCCGGCCAGGAGATCAGACCGTCACCCGTTCGTCTTCCGAGAGGACCACCATGACTGAGACGCCGCGCACGATCACGGCCGATGCCGCCGACTTCAGCCGGTTCGCCGACTTCGCCGAGACCTTCACCGACGAGGTCGTCACCCACAGCCGCCTCGAGGACGTCGAGCTGCCGGACGGCGGAGGCACCATGGCCCTGATCCGCCTGGACAACGACGACCCCCGCCGGCCCACCACCCTCGGGGCCCGTTCGCTGATCGGATTCGGCGAGGCGGTCGCCGGCCAGCTCGATCGTGCCCGCCGCGGTGAGATCGTCGCCCTCGGGGTGATCGGCACGCCCGGCTACCTCGTCGCCGGCGCCGACCTCTCGGCCGTCGGCCGACTCGAGTCCCGCGAGCAGGCCCGGACGATGGCCGAGCTCGGTCACCGCGCCTACGACCTGCTGGAGGACTTCCCCGTCCCCACCTTCGCCTTCATCAACGGTACGGCGCTCGGCGGCGGACTCGAGATCGCGCTCGCCGCCCAGCACCGCACCGTGTCGTCCTCAGCCCGCTCCCTGGGCCTGCCGGAGGCGTTCCTGGGGCTGATCCCCGGCTGGGGCGGCATCTGGCGTCTCCCCCGCCTGATCGGCCCGGAGGCTGCGGCACGGGTGATCTTCACCGACGCGCTCAACAACAACCGGACCATGAAGGGCCCGCAGGCCTACGAGCTCGGCGTCGCCGACGCGCTGTTCGACGCCGAGGACTTCGAGGCGGAGTCCCTGGCCTGGGCGTCCGCCGTGGTGCGACAGGAGGCGGAGGTCCTCGACCGACTCTCGGAGCACCGGGCCTGCGACACCTCGGACGAGGCCTGGGACCGTGCCCTGGAGCGCGCCCGCAGCACCGTGGCCGCCAAGATCGGCGAGTCGGCCCCCGCGCCCCAGCGCGCCCTGGAGGAGTTCGCCGCCGGACGGGGCCGGGACCGCGACGCCGAACGTGCGGCCGAGTGCGACGCTCTGGCCGACCTCATGCTCACCGACGAGTTCTCCAACACGATCTACGCCTTCCTCGACCTCGTCCAGCGCCGCGCCAAGCGCCCCGCCGGAGTCCCCGAGACCCCGCCGCGGACCATCTCCAAAGTGGGCGTCGTCGGTGCGGGGCTCATGGCGGCCCAGCTGGCGATGGTCTTCGCCCAGCACCTGCAGGTGCCGGTGGTGATCTCCGACCTCGACGAGGAGCGGGTCGAGAAGGGCCTCGACCACATCCGCTCGCAGACGCAGAAGCTCGCCTCCAAGGGCCGGATGTCCGAGGAGCAGGCCGAGGCGCTGGTCGGTCTGGTCACCGGCTCCACCGACAAGCAGGTCTACGCCGACGCCGACTTCGTCATCGAGGCCGTCTTCGAGGAGATCGGCGTGAAGAAGAAGGTCTTCGCCGAGCTCGAGGAGATCGTCGCCGACGACGCGGTCCTGGCGACCAACACCTCGTCGCTGTCGGTGACCGAGATGGCCGCGGACCTCCGACGTCCCGAGCGCGTCATCGGATTCCACTTCTTCAACCCGGTCGCCGTGATGCCGCTCATCGAGATCGCCCGCACCCCGGAGTCCACCGACGAGGCGATCGCCACAGCCTTCGACCTGGCCGCCCGGCTGCGCAAGACCCCGGTGCTCACCAAGGACTCCACGGCCTTCGTGGTCAACCGGATCCTGCTTCGGCTGATGGGGGAGGTGCAGCGGGCCTTCGACGAGGGCACCGATGCCGAGACCGCGGACTCCGCGCTGCGGCCCATCGGCCTCCCGATGAGCCCCTTCACCCTCCTGGCGATGGTCGGCCTCCCGGTCGCCCAGCACGTCACCGAGTCCCTGCAGGCGTCCTTCGGTGACCGCTTCTACGTCTCGCAGAACCTGCAGCGGCTCATCGACGCCGGAGTGACGGAGATCTGGAGCCGCGACGACGAGGGTCGGCCGCACATCGCCGAGTCCACACGGGCGCTGCTGACCCAGGGCTCGACGGCGCTCACCCGCGACGAGCTGCTCGTCGTCGTCCAGGATGCACTGGCCGAAGAGATCGGGCTGATGCTGGAGGAGGGCGTGGTGGCCTCGCCCAAGGACGTCGATCTGTGCCTGATCCTGGGCACCGGATGGCCGATGCACCGCGGCGGCATCACCCCGTACCTCGACCAGATCGGTGCGAGCACACGAGTCAACGGGCGACGGTTCCACTGAGCACGCGACCCGGAGCCGCGGCCGACCGCCCGCGACGCTCGTTCCTGCGCTCGGCCGCGGCGGCGGGCGTCGGCGCCGCCTGCGGCGGCCTGACCCTCTCCGGGTGCACCCGCGCCGACGAACCCGGGGACCCACAGGTCCACTCCGGGTCCGCGTGGGAGACGGTGCTCGACGCCGAGGAGCTGGCCGTCGGTGCGTCGGCGGAGGTCGAGGCCGGCGGACGTCGGCTGGTGCTGCACCGGTCCGCCGATGACCGGGTCCACGCCTTCGAAGCGGTCTGCACGCATGAGGGGTGCCGCGTCGAGGCCGAGGCCGAGCGCTTCCACTGTCCCTGCCACGGCTCGGTCTTCGGACTCGACTCCGGGGAGGCGGAGGCCGGCCCCGCACGGGAGCCCCTGCTGCGGTTCGAAGCCCGAGTCGTCGACGACGCCGTCGAGGTCCACATCTGAGAGCCCCTCGCCGGTGCGCCTGGGATTCAGCGCACGGTGATGTCGACCTTGGAGGCCGGGACATCGCTGCCGCGCAGAGCGGCCCGCGCCGCCTGCTGCGCCTTGGCCCGGTGGACCGTGCGGGCCTCCATGACCAGGGCGTGCGTTCCGTCGTCCTCCGACACCGCCTCGGGGTCGGAGAGCGCCCCGAGCCCGCGCCATGCCAGCTGGACCAGCACCGCCTGGTGCACCGACTCCGCGTTGCGCCGCTCAGAGGCGATGGGTGTCGGGCCCCGCAGGGGCAGGGTCAGGCGGAGGGTCCTCAGCTGCTCACCGGTCGGTGCGGCGTAGCCGTCCTCCGCGCACCGGGCCAGGAAGCCCTCCATCAGCGGGTCGGCGTCCTGCTCTGTGACCTGTTCGGCGGTCACCGTCCCATTGGTCCCGACGACGCCGTGATGCACGACGAACTCGCCCGCGGCGGAGTCGTACCAGGCTTCGCGATAGCACCAGCCCTGCTCGGGGTCACGGCGGTAGAGGGTGATCATCGGGTGAGCGTCTCCTCAGCGTCGGCTCGGGGCACAGCCTCAGAGGCTGCCCGGGTGGTGGTCGAAGCGGGGCATCTCCCCGGTGGGCAGCGACTCCCCCGGCAGGGGCCGGGCGAAGGGCACCTTGGTCCCGAGCACCTGGCCCACCGTGTCCTGGGCGATCTGCTGGGCGGTCATTCCCACACGTGTCAGGACCTCGTCGCGGCTGCCGTGCGAAAGGAACTCCACGGGAAGACCGACTTCGTTCAGCGCGGTGTCCACTCCGGCCTCACGCATGGACTGACGGATCCTGGAACCGACGCCGCCGGCACGGACCCCGTCCTCGAGGCAGACCACGATGCGATGGCGGGCGGCCAGTGAGACCACGGACTCGGGCACGGGCAGGACCCACCGCGGGTCGACCACGGTGGCGCTGATGCCCTGGTCGGCCAGCCGCTGGGCGACGTTCAGCGAGAGCCCCGCCGTCGTGCCCACCGAGACGAGGAGGACGTCGTGCCCGTAGCGCCGCTCCGGGTCTGAGGAGGAATCCGACTCCCAGAGGACGTCGACCCCGTCGTCGAGGCGTTCGATCGCGTCGATCTCCCCGTTGACCGAGCCCTTGGAGAAGCGCACGACGGTCGGTGCGTCGTCGACGGTGACAGCCTCGCGGAGCTCCTCGCGCAGGCGGGAGGAGTCCCGCGGCGCCGCGATCTGCAGCCCGGGGACGATCTGCAGCAGGGACAGGTCCCACATGCCGTGGTGGCTGGCGCCGTCGGGTCCGGTCACCCCCGCACGGTCGAGGACCACGGTCACCCCGGCACGGTGCAGGGCCACATCCATGAGCAGCTGGTCGAAGGCCCGGTTCAGGAAGGTCGCATAGACGGCGACGACGGGGTGCATCCCCCCGTAGGCGAGTCCGGCGGCCGAGGTCAGCGCATGCTGTTCTGCGATGCCGACGTCGAACACGCGGTCCGGGTGGGCCGCGGCGAGGCTGCGGAGCCCCACGGGGATGGTCATCGCCCCGGTGATCGCCACGATGTCCTCGCGCTCCTCGGCGATGGCGGTGATCTCCTCCTCGAACACCGAGGTCCACGAGCGGGCGCCGCCCCGGCTGACCGGCTCCCCCGTCTCCGGGTCGATGACCCCCACGGCGTGGAACTGATCGTTCTCGTCCGCTCGGGCCGGCGCATAGCCCCTGCCCTTCTCGGTCAGGGCGTGGACGATCACCGGACCGCCGTAGTTCCTGGCGTCGGTGAGAGCCTGCTCCATGGAGGCCAGGTCGTGTCCGTCGACCGGGCCGATGTACTTCATGCCGAGGTCCTCGAACAGACCCTGCGGGGCCCAGAAGTCCTTGGCGCCCTTCTTCGCGGCGTGCAGGCTGCGATACACCATCCGTGAGACGGTGCCGCCCTCCTGGAGGCGACGCCTGGTGTCGTCGAGGGTGCGTTCGTAGAACCTGTGGGTGCGGACCTTGTCGATGAAGGTCCGCCGCAGGGCGTTGAGCTGCTCGGCGACGCCGCCGACGGTCGGCGCATAGGAGCGGCCGTTGTCGTTGACCACGATCACCACCCGCCGATCCCTGCCGGCGGCGATGTTGTTCAGCGCCTCCCAGGCCATTCCGCCGGTCAGCGCCCCGTCTCCGATGACGGCGACGACGGAGCGGTCCGATTCGCCGGTCAGCACGCGGGCCTTCGAGATCCCGTCGGCCCAGGAGAGCGAGCTGGAGGCGTGCGAGGATTCGACGATGTCATGCACGGACTCCGACCGCTCCGGGTAGCCCGAGAGCCCGCCCTCCTGCCGCAGGGTGGTGAAGTCCTGGCGCCCGGTGACCAGCTTGTGGATGTAGCACTGATGGCCGGTGTCGAAGACGATCGAGTCCCGCGGGGAGTCGAAGACCCGGTGGATCGCCAGGGTCAGCTCCACCACACCCAGGTTCGGCCCGAGGTGACCGCCGGTCTTGGACACGTTGGCGACCAGGAACTCGCGGATCTCCTCACACAGGCGCTCGAGCTGCTCCTCGCTCAGCCGTGTGAGGTCCTGCGGGGAGCGGATCGTCTCCAGAATCGTCACGTCGATCCCGTCCTTCCCTTCACCCGTCGAGCTCGACGGGCCGTCGTCGTCCCGCGAGTCTACCGGTCCTGCCTGCGGCGACGTCGCAGACGACTCGGCGGGGCGGACCGATCCGCAGAGGATCGGTCCGCCCCGCCGAATGCGGGTCGACCGGGGCCGACTCAGGCGGTGCGCCCTCCGATCAGGCGACCAGCTGGCGCAGCACGTACTGCAGGATGCCGCCGTTCCGGTAGTAGTCGGCCTCACCCGGGGTGTCGATGCGGACGACCGCGTCGAAGGTCACGGTGTCGCCGTCCTCCTTCGTGGCGGTGACCTTCACCGTCTTGGGCGCGTCCCCGTCGTTGAGCTGGGTGATCCCCTCGATGTCGAAGGTCTCGAAGCCGGTCAGGCCCAGCGAGTCGGCCGACTCGCCGTCCGGGAACTGCAGCGGCAGAACGCCCATTCCGATGAGGTTCGAACGGTGGATGCGCTCGAAGGACTCGGTGATGACGGCCTGCACGCCCAGCAGCTTCGTGCCCTTGGCCGCCCAGTCGCGGGAGGAGCCGGAGCCGTACTCCTTCCCGCCCAGCACCACCAGCGGTGTTCCCTGCTCGCGGTAGTTCTCCGCCGCGTCGTACACGTAGGCCTGCGGAGCCCCGTCCTGGGTGAAGTCGCGGGTGAAGCCGCCCTCCACACCGTCGAGCAGATGGTTGCGGATACGGATGTTGGCGAAGGTGCCGCGGATCATCACCTCGTGGTTCCCGCGGCGGGAGCCGTAGGAGTTGAAGTTCTTCCGCTCGACGCCGTTCTCCAGCAGGTAGCGTCCCGCCGGGGTGTCCGACTTGAACGCGCCGGCCGGGGAGATGTGGTCGGTGGTGACCGAGTCGCCCAGCTTCAGCAGCACCCGGGCGCCCTTCACGTCCTCGACCGGTGCCGGCTCCATGGACATGCCCTCGAAGTAGGGCGCCTTGCGCACGTAGGTCGAGGCGTCGTCCCAGGAGAAGGTCGAACCTTCGGGGGTCTCCAGCTCCTGCCAGCGGCGGTCCCCGTCGAAGACGGTGTCGTACTTCGAGGTGAACATCTCGGTGTCGATGGACTCGTCGATGATGCTCTGGACTTCGGTCGGGTCCGGCCAGATGTCGCGCAGGAAGACGTCCTCGCCCTCGGAGTCCTGGCCCAGCGGGTCGTTCTCGAAGTCGAAATCCATCGTCCCGGCCAGCGCGTAGGCGACCACCAGCGGCGGAGAGGCCAGGTAGTTCATCTTCACGTCCGGGTTGATGCGTCCCTCGAAGTTCCGGTTCCCGGAGAGCACCGAGGTGACCGCGAGGTCGTTGTCCTGGATGGTCTGGGAGATCTCGGACTCCAGGGGCCCGGAGTTCCCGATGCAGGTGGTGCAGCCGTAGCCGACGATGTAGAAGCCCAGCTGCTCCAGGTACGGGATCAGACCCGACTTCTCGTAGTAGTCGGTCACGACCTTCGATCCCGGTGCCACGGAGGTCTTGACCCAGGGCTTGTTCTCCAGACCCTTCTCCACCGCATTGCGGGCCAGCACCGCGGCGGCCAGCATCACGTTCGGGTTGGAGGTGTTGGTGCAGGAGGTGATCGAGGCGATCGAGACCGCACCGTGGTCCAGCTCGAACTCACGTCCGTCCTCCATGGACACGCTCACCGGCTTGGTGGGGCGGCCCACCTCGCCGGAGGAGTCCTCGGAGTAGTTGTGGATGTCCTTGCGGAACTGCTCCTTGGAGTCGGACAGCTCGATCAGGTCCTGCGGGCGCTTCGGACCCGAGATCGCCGGCACCACGGTGGAGAGGTCGAGCTCGAGGTACTCGGAGAATCGCAGCTCGCGGGAGGAGTCGTGCCACATGCCCTGCTCCTTGGCATAGGCCTCGACCAGCGCGAGCTGCTCCTCGGTGCGGCCGGTCAGCCGCAGGTAGTCGATGGTGACCTCGTCGATCGGGAACATGGCCGCCGTGGAGCCGAACTCCGGGGACATGTTCCCGATGGTGGCGCGGTTGGCCAGCGGGACCGCGGCCACGCCCTCGCCGTAGAACTCGACGAACTTCCCGACCACACCGTGCTGCCGCAGCATGTTGGTGATGGTCAGCACCACGTCGGTGGCGGTGGCGCCGGCCGGGATCTCACCGGTCAGCTTGAAGCCCACGACCCGCGGGATGAGCATGGAGATCGGCTGGCCGAGCATCGCCGCCTCGGCCTCGATGCCGCCCACGCCCCAGCCCAGCACGCCCAGGCCGTTCTCCATGGTGGTGTGCGAGTCGGTGCCCACGCAGGTGTCCGGGTAGGCGCGCAGCACCCCGTCGACCTCACGGGTCATCACAGCACGGGCCAGGTGCTCGATGTTCACCTGGTGGACGATGCCCATCCCCGGGGGGACGACCTTGAAGTCGTCGAACGCGGTCTGGCCCCAGCGCAGGAATTGGTAGCGCTCCTCGTTCCGCTGGTACTCGATGTCCATGTTGCGTTCGATGGCGTCACGGTTGCCGAAGGAGTCGATCTGGACGGAGTGGTCGATGACCATCTCGGCCGGCGCCAGGGGGTTGACGCGGTCCGCATCGCCGCCGAGCTCGGCCACGGCCTCACGCATCGTGGCCAGGTCTACCACGCATGGGACTCCGGTGAAGTCCTGCATCAGCACTCGACCCGGGGTGAACTGGATCTCGGTGTCGGGCTGGGCGTCCTGGTCCCACTGCCCCAGCGCCGAGATGTGCTCGGCGGTGATGTTCGCTCCGTCCTCGTGGCGCAGAAGGTTCTCCAGAAGCACCTTCAGGCTGTACGGCAGGGTCTCATACCCCTCGACCGCATTGAGGCGGAAGATTTCGTAGTCGGCGCCGTCGACGTTGAGAACGCCTTTCGCTCCGAAGCTGTCCACAGTGCTCACTCGGGCTCCTCTATTCATTGCCGGACAGATGACGTCCGCGGGATCGGCACCCCGCGGACTCCGAGCCCTGAGTGGGTGCCGCCGCAGCGGGACCGGTGCGTCGAGGCCGCGACCGCCACGTGCGACGCAGGCGCTCCGGTGCGGGAGCGCCCGTTCCCGCCGCGCGTCGACAGCGATCGGGCCTGAGGCGCCTGTCCCTCATAGGCGCTCAGAGCCGTGACATGCACCATCCTACTCGGTCGCCCGGCGCCCGGACCGTCCGTGTCTCGGCCGGTCAGGCACCTGTCGGGCGTCCACGCGGTGCACGGCGGGAGACCTCGGGGATCAGCGGGCGAATACGGCCACCGACTCCATGTGATGGGTGTTGGGATAGAGGTCCAGCACGCGCAGGTCGACGAACCGCCATCCGCGGCGCATCAGGCCGGCGGCGTCCCGCGCGAACGAGGCCGGGTCGCAGGATACGTAGACGATGCGGCGCGGTGCGGCCTCGTCGACGCCGGCGATCACCTGCGGGCCGGCGCCGGCCCGCGGCGGGTCCAGGACCACCACGTCCTGCCCGGCCAGGTCGCCGAGCACGTGCTCGACAGGACTCCGCCGCAGCGTGATCCTGCTGTGGTCGCCGAACCGTTCGGCCGCGGAGGCGGCCGACGGTCCCGCGGCCTCCACCGACAGGACCCGACCGGTCTCCCCCGTCCGCGCCGCCGCCCAGGCCGTGAACAGGCCGGCTCCCGCGTAGAGGTCGGCGACGGACTCACCCCCGTCGAGCGGGCACATCTCGTCCACCGTCCGCACCAGGGCCTCCGGAGCGCTGCGGTGGATCTGCCAGAACGACTCGGGACGCAGGGACAGGACCCCCGCGCCGTAGGGGGGCTCGGGAGCCGTCGGCAGCGGCTCGGTGACCGTGCGCGGTCCGCTCAGCAGCTCGAACCGCTCCTCCGTGCCTGCCTGGGACGCCGTCGTCGCCCGTCCTCGCTGAGGCCTGCCTCCGCGACGACCGCGTCGACCCGCACGTCCGCCGTCCGGGCTCTGCTCGGCCAGCAGGACCGTGCCCACTCGCTCGTCCCGACGGGCCATCGAGTCCAGCCGGTCCCGGAGCCCCTGCAGCTGCGGGCCGGACTCCGCCGCGGGGCCGGACTCCGCCGGTCGGACCACGAGGGCCAGAGGTCCCTCCCCGCCGGGGGCGATCAGGTCGACGGTGCGGGCGCCGGTGAAGTCGGCTCCGAAGAGGCCGGAGCCGTTGACCGCCGGCACCGCCAGGGGCATGCCGCGCAGCTCGATCAGCTCGTGGCTCCGATGGGGCTTCATGCACAGTGCGCCGGCGTCGTCGACGGCGAAGCTGACCCGCGTCCGCCAGT
Source organism: Nesterenkonia marinintestina (assembly GCF_025420485.1). Classification (GTDB taxonomy): domain Bacteria; phylum Actinomycetota; class Actinomycetes; order Actinomycetales; family Micrococcaceae; genus Nesterenkonia; species Nesterenkonia marinintestina. Next base: position 136,108 of record NZ_JAOEFD010000003.1, read on the forward strand.
GCACTCCGTCCTCGGCGCGGTCGCCGACGTCGCGGACGTGCAGCTCACCGTCGATGAGGCTCCTGCCCGAGGCCAGATCGTGGACGGAGATCCCGCCGACCCGCTGCAGCGTGTCCCGGAAGACATGGGCCTTGATCCACCGCTGATGCTGGTCGGTCATGTGGCCGTACTCGGCGCCGCCGACGGGCGGGCGGCCCATCTGATGCGCACGCAGGGCGTCGGCCAGCTTCCAGATGTGACGGCGCCGGTGCTCCGAGCGCTCCAGGACCTCGATGACGTCGCCGCGCCAGAACTTCGCGCCCGGCTGCGGGTCGTCGATCCGCACCCTGACGGTCTCGCCCGGCACCGCATGACGCACGAAGACCACGCGGCCTTCGTGCCGCGCCACGCAGTGACCGCCGTGGGCCATCGGGCCGACGCCTACGGTCAGCTCCACCGACGCGCCCCGACCCTCCTGGGCCGAGGGGCCTCCTGATCCCTGCTGGGCGTCCGGCATCACCGGCGCGTTCCGTCCGGAGCCCCGGCCTCGGGATCGGTCTCCGTCCCGGAGACGTCATCCGTGACGTCCTCCCGAGCGGCGTCCGTCGCGCCGGGCACCCCGACGGCCTCCGGTCGGGTGATCATCCACGCCGCCCACAGCGCCAGCCCGTACAGGGGCAGACCCATGATCAGGCGAGCGGTGCCCAGGGCGACCAGGGCATCGGCGAAGTAGAGGGGGACCTGGACCAGCAGGCGGGCGACGAGCACCCCTGCCACGATCCATGTCCCCAATGCGTAGCGTCGGACCCGCACCGGGTCCCTCCGCCACGTGACACCCTCACCGCGGACGAGCCCGAACAGCAGTCCGATGAGCGGCCACCGCACCGCCGTCGAGATCACGAACGCCACGATGTAGACGGCGTTGGTGAAGAAGCCCCATACGTAGAAGTCCCGCGCCTCACCGGTCTGGCCGGCCACGACGACGCACAGGACGATGGCGGCGAGTCCGGAGAGGGACTGCACCAACGGACCCCGCTGCAGCAGCCGCAGCACCGCGAAGACGGCACCGAGCCCGACGGCGACCACCGCGGCGGGGGTGATGTCTCCCACCACGACGAAGATCACCAGGAAGGCGGCCGCCGGGAGCGAGGCTTCGAGCAGCCCACGGATCCCGCCCAGTGAGGCCAGCACGTCGAGGGAGCCGTCCTCCCGGGCCCTCAGGCTCGACGCCGCCTGCGACATGGTGGATGAGCGCGTGGATGAGTGCGTGGAAGAGGCCTCGGAGGGCGCCGCGGAGGCACCCGCGGATTCGGGCTGCCGAGGTCCGGGGTCCTGACCCGTCGATGTCATCTCAGACCGTCCGCCCCGCGGCGTCGTCGGGGGCCTGGTCCTCCGGCCGGGACTCCGGCTGCTGGGCCGGGTCGACGCTCGGACCGTCCTGCGTCCGCTCGGCGCCGCGCCGCGCGCGGACCACGCGGGTGGCCCCCTCCGGCTGCCGCAGCGGCAGCAGCTCCCGGGGCGGCAGGGGTTCGCCGCCCCGCTCGACGACGAGGCGGGAGAAGAGGTCCTCGACCTCGGCGGCCGCCTGCGGGTCGATGGCCCCGCGACCCCCGATGACACCTCGCAGGAACCAGCGCGGGCCTTCGGCTCCGATGAACCGGGCCACACGCCACCCGGCGCGGCCGTCCTTCAGCGTGGTCGGGACGCGAGCCACCACTTCGGTGCCGAAGGTGCCGTCGACTTCGCGGGCGCGGCCCTTCTGCGAGGTGATCGACTCGCGTATCTGGGCGCGGACCTCCTCCCAGGTGCCGCCCGACTTCGGAGCCGAGAACGGCTGGATCTGGATGCTGGCCTGACCGGCCGAGATCGTCAGAGCGATCACTCGGCGGCTGCGCTGGTCGATGTCCAGACGCACCTTCTGGTCGCGTCCGACCGGCACCTTGACCGCACCGAAGTCGAGGAAGCCCTTGGCCACATCCGCCTGTGCGATGTCGTAGGGCCCTTCGCCGGAGACCTTCGGGCGAGCGGCGGCACCGCGGTCGGAGGCCGCGGCACGCTCGGCCGGGGCGGACTCCGTGTGGTCGGCGGGTTCCTGGGCATCCCCGGAGCCCTCGGCCGAGCGGTCTGCGGCCCCGTCGACGGGGTCGGCCGCGTCATCCTCGGACTGCCGCGCCAGCGTCTCGCTGATGGTCGCGGGCTCGGCCCGCTCCTTCTTCCTCCTGGGTCCGAAGATCATGCTGCTCCCTGCGGGGACGGGGTCGTCTGTCCTGCGGCGCCGGTGGTCCCGGTCGACCCGAATCCGCCCTCGCCTCGGGCGCTCTGCTCCAGCTCCTCGACGACGACGAACTCGGCCTGGGCCACCTGCTGGATCACCAGCTGCGCGATCCGGTCCCCTCGGCGGAACGTGACCTCGGCCGTCGGGTCATGGTTGATCAGGCACACCTTGATCTCCCCACGGTATCCGGCGTCGACGGTCCCGGGGGCGTTGACCAGACCGACGCCGTGGCGCACGGCCAGTCCGCTGCGCGGGTGGACCAGCCCGACCCATCCGGTCGGCAGGGCCAGAGCCACGCCGGTGGGGACCAGGCGTCGCCGGCCCGGGCCCAGTGTGAAGTCCTCCGCACTGACGAGGTCCGCACCCGCGTCGCCCCGGTGGGCGTAGCCCGGAACCGGAAGGTCGGGGTCCAGTCGGCGCAGGGGGACGCGCAGCGACTGGGCGGGGGGCTCGGGCAGGTTCATCATCAGCTCCGCTCGACGGGGTGCTCGGTCCGGGTGTGCAGGGGCGCTCGATCGGTGCGGCGCGCGACGTGTCCGAGTCTACGCATTCGTGAGACCCTGGATGACTATGACGACTCGTCCCGACAGCTATTCCGAGAAGCTCTGGCCCGCCTGGTGGATCTGGACGGCCGGGACCCTCATCGGCGCTTCCGTCTCCCTGATGTTCTTTCCGATCGACGCGGTGTTCGGGTTCCTCGCCATGGCGGTCGGGGTCGCGCTCGTGCTGTTCGCGCTCGTCGTCACCACACCGCGGCTCACGGTGACGGGGGACAGTCTGACCGTCGGACGGGCACAGATCGGCACCGAGCACCTGGGACACGTCGTCGCCCACAGGGGCGACGCCGCGCGGGAGCAGCTGGGCCCCGGCCTCGACGCCCGCTCCTACCGGTGCATCCGCGGATGGGTCGACCCTGTGGTGACGGCGGAGATCACCGACCCCCAGGACGAGACGCCGTACTGGCTGTTCTCCGTACGCCGTCCGGAACGTGTCCTCGCCGTACTCGGGTCGACCGAACCCGTCCGCGAGCAGGGGACGAGCATCACCGGCTGAGCGCCGCTCCTGCGACTGCGCACTCCGTCCGCGCAGACAGACGAACACACAGAAGGGGACCCCTCGTCATCGAGGGGTCCCCTTCTGTGTGGGTCGACGATCTTCGTCGACGGATGCCGGCGGGCGCCGGTGCCCTCAGAGGCTCCGGCCGGCCCTCAGGCCTCGCAGTCCGCGCAGATCAGCATTCCGTCGTGCTCACGGGCGACCTGGGAGCGATGCCGCACCAGGAAGCATGAGCCGCAGGTGAACTCGTCGGACTGCGCCGGGAGGACACGGACCTGCAGCTCCTCGTCGGAGAGGTCCGCGCCGGGAAGTTCGAAGCCCTCGGCCGCCTCCGCCTCGTCCTCGTCCACGACGGAGGACTGGTGGTTCGGCTGCCGGTTCTTCAGCTCCTCGATGGAATCTTCGCTGACGTCGTCGTCGTTCTTCCGAGGGGCATCGTAATCAGTGGCCATGCGTCGCTCCACACTCTGTTCGAGATCGGGATCGGAGTACGCGCCGACCAGGCCGTCGGTCGTCCGGAGGGCAGGTCCGGCCAGGGTTCGCGCGCGTGGTGTCGCACAGATTGTGCCGCATCGGAACCCACCGACAAAATCGGATCCGCTCAGGGCGGACATGTCGGGGCGGACAGGGCCCCACCCCCACCCCAAGGTTCAACCGGCGGTCCATGGGCCCGGTGGACGACGCGCCCGCAGCCGCTAGAGTGACCCCGATGCAGTCCGTGCGCGGTGACGCCGCTGTACGGTCTGCCGACGCCGTCGTGGCCCGGGCGCTCCGCAGAGGCCTGCCGCGACTCGACGACCTCCGACGACCGACGACTGTGACCGTGAGCGAGGACTGGACGGATGAAGGACCTGAGGCTGAACGGTGTCCGCCACGAGGACGGGGAACTCCGCCTGGACCTGGTCGACGACGAGGGACGGGAATACACGCTGACGGCCGACGATGCGCTGCGCGCCGCAGTCGCCCGTCCTGCCCCTGCGGCTGTCCGACGCCCCTCTCCCGCCGCGGCGCCGCGCCGTGCCGCGCTGTCGCCGCGGGACGTCCAGGCCCGCATCCGTGCCGGGGCGACCGTCGAAGAGATGATCGAGGCCTCAGGACTGGATCCCGCCCACGTCGAGCACTATGCAGGACCGGTGCACGCCGAGCGGTTCCACCTCGCCCAGCGCGCCCGCGAGACCCAGGTGGCCGCAGCCTCCACCGCCGAACAGCACCGGCTGGCCTTCGGCGACTCCCCCGCCACCCTCGAGGCCATGGTGCGGGTACGGCTGCGCAGTCTGGGGTCCGACGTCTCGGAGATGCTCTGGGATGCGTGGCGGCGTGAGGACGGTCAGTGGCAGCTGGCCTGCTGGTTCGACCACCCTGAGGACCCGGACCTCGCCGCCGAACTCGAGTCCCCCGCACTGTGGATCTTCCACGCCGGAACCCGGCACCTGGTGCCCGCCTCGCCGACGGCCCAGCGCCTCCACACCCTGCCCTCCCGACCGGAGACGCCCCGGCGCCGCCTGGCGGCCGTGGACGGACCCTTCGACGTCGAGGACGAAGCCGCCCCGGCCCGGGAGGCCGACGACACCACCGAAGGGGAGCGCTCCGGCCCGCGCCGCGCCGCGGTCGAGCCGTTGGCCGGGCGCCCGCAGCGGGGAAGAAGCCGCTCCGAGCACACGACGCCGCGCGGACCCTCCCAGTACTCCGACCAGGAGGGCGCCGAGCATGAGGACCTGCTCGACATCCTGCGCGCCAGGCGGGGTCGCCGACTCGGCGCCGACGAGGAGTCGGACGACAAGCTGGCCCTGATGCTCACCCGGGACGAGCGGCCCGCGCAGGAGGACGAGCGCCCCCGGCTCGGTGCGGTCGACCAGGACCGGTCCGAGGAACCCGACCTCGAGGAGACCCCGTTCGGCACGCGTCGCCCGGGTCAGGACGGCGAGTCCGGGACCACCGACGCCTGGGGGTTCAGCTATGCAGAGAGCGGGGACGAGGACTCTGAGGCGGATCCGACCGCGGCGGAGGACTCGGAGGACTCGGAGGAGTCCTTCGGCGCCGAGGCCGACGCTGAGTCCGTCCGACGCACCGACGAACTGCCGCGACCCGGCGGCGTGTCCGAGGGCTCGGAACCGGACCCGTCGGAGGAGCAGGCCGACGACGACTCGGACCGGGAGCCGAAGGCGCAGCCCAAGGGCGGTCGCGGTCGTCGGCCCAACATGCCTCGCTGGGACGACATCCTCTTCGGGTCCCGCGACGACTGAGCTCCGTCGCGGAGGGGCCCGGTCAGCCGGTGTCGAGACCCTGGCCGGTGAGCACCAGCAGCGGCACCTCTCGTTCGGCCTCCGTCAGGGACCCGTGATGCCCGACCATCCCCAGCGGACCGCGCCCGGTGCGCATGGTGTCGAAGAGCGCTCCACCGCCGCATTGAGCGATCAGCAGATCACCGATCCGGCCCCGGACGCGGGGCTCGACCACACCGAACCAGCCATCCTCCACGGCTTCGTCGCGGCTGCGGATCCATGCCTGATCTCCGAATCGGTCCTCCCAGAGGTGCTGGAGCCTCGCGGCGCGGGTCGGTGACGTCTCCGGTCCGAGGATCAGCTGCATCAGGCGGGGCTCCCCGGCGGTGTGGGCCACGCCGACGAGCAGCTCCGGGGACTCCGCCACATCCACCCGGTCCTCCGGCGCGACGTCGACCATGCCGTGGTCGGCAGTGAGCACCACGGCCGCCCTGCTCCCGTACCTGCGCTCCAGGCCCTCGCACAGCTGCTGAAGCTCGGCGTCGAGCGTCTCCAGCGCGTCCGCCCATTCCGAAGAGGCGGTCCCCCAGCGGTGACCGGCCTTGTCCAGTTCGTCGACGTAGAGGTACATCAGCAGCGGGGTCGCCGGCCCGCGTCGTGCCCCCGGCTTCTGCGGGCGGTGTGCGGCGATGCGGTCGGCCGCCGCCGTGAATCGAGCTCCGAGTCCCTCGGCACCCAGGAACTCGCCGCCCCACAGCGCCGCTCGGGTCAGTGATGAGGTCCGGAATCCGGGGCGGGAGACGGTGACGACGGTCGCCCCCGCCTGCTCGGCTCGGGTCAGCACCGTCGGATGCGGCTGCCACTCGTGGGGGTCGACGTCCTCGTCCCATCCGCCCAACATGTTGACCACCCGATCGTGCTCCGGGGAGTAGACGTCGTATCCCACCAGACCGTGCTCCCCGGGTGTGCGGCCGGTGCCGAGGCAGGCCAGCGAGTTGGCCGTGGTCGTCGGCACGGCGGCGTCCAGCACGGTCGAGGATCCGTCGGAGCGGCGGGAGCGGGCCAGGAACCGGGCGTGCCCCGAGCGGCGGGCCAGCAGCTCATCGCCCAGGCCGTCCACCATGACCACCACCATGATGTCGGCCGAGGGGAGACCCAGCCGCTCGTCGAAGCCGTGCAGCCCGCACGCCGCCGCCGCAGAGCCCATGACGTGGCGCAGGTGGGCCCCGTCGTAGTCCACCGGACGGGGCGCCTGGCCCGAACCGGGAGCGGTGGGGGTGGTCATCGGGCCCGTTCGATGCCGGCCCGACGCAGCGCGCGGACGAAGCTGCGGGCCTCGTCCACCGCGGTGTCGCCCTCCGCAGTGGCGGCGATGCGCAGCATGATGTCGTCGGGCACGAAGGTGCCGTTGTCGCCGTGGTCGGCGATGCACTCCGAGTCGGTGCACTGCGCCGGAGCGGTCTCGAAGCGTGCCGCACCGGTCCAGTGGATGGTGAGCGTCACCTCAGCCAGGGCCCGGTCCGGATCGAAGCGTTCGGGACGCCGGTGCACCTCGGACAGGATCAGCGAACGGATCCTGGACACCGGGACGACTTCGGTGGAGATGCGCGCGACGGTGTCCCCGCCGTGGGCATCGACCGCCTCATCGGCCTCGAAGTCGTGGTCGTCCAGGTGGGCGACGACGAGGACGTCCTCCGCGAGCGCCAGCACCGTGATGTGGCGGTGGACCTCCTCCATGTCGAAGTGGGTGTCGACGTGGACGATCTGATGGTCGGCCTCCCTGCCGTCGAGGGCGTCGCGGACGGCGTGCAGCGTCAGATCCGGATAGAACCCGCCGCGGGCGATCGCGGCCTCGAGGGAGAGCCGGCTCGCCTGCTTCGATGGTTCGCGCCTGAAGGTCATCCCCCCATGCTAACCGCGTCGGGGACGGGGCCGAGGCCGCTCTCCACAGTCGGATTCGCCGGGATCGGGCTTCTGCGAGATACTGGTCCGGTGCCAGGTAACGCCACCTTCCGTCATCGCAACGCCGCCCTCCTCTCCGTCACCGAGGCGCAGGCTCCCCTCCAGCTGACCTCGAAGGACATCGATTCCAAGCTCGCCGACGCGCTCAAGCGGCTCAAGCTTCCCAGAGGTCTGCTGCAGCGGGTCGCCGGGGTCAAGACGCGCCGCATCTGGGCCGAGGACGACGGCAACCGTCGGGGCACCGTCGAAGCCGGTCGCCGTGCCCTGCAGCAGGCGGGGATCGGGGCCGAGGACGTCTCTATGGTGATCAACACCTCCGTCTCGCGGGAGCACCTCGAGCCGTCGGTCGCGGTCGGAGTCCATTCCGACCTGGGTCTGCCGACCTCGGCGATGAACTTCGACATCACCAACGCCTGCCTGGGCTTCGTCAACGCCATGACGCTGGCCTCGTCGATGATCGACGCGGGACAGGCGAAGTATGTGCTCATCGTCGGCGGCGAGGACCCGCGGAAGCTCCACGCGGCCACCATCGACCGCATCAACTCGCTGGAGACCATGCCCTCCCGCGAGGACTTCATGCGCGAGTTCGCCTCCCTGACGCTGGGCTGCGGCGCGGCGGCCGGGGTCGTCGGTCCCGCCGACGCCCACCCGGAGGGACACCGCATCGTCGGCGGCGTCGTCCGCGCCGCCTCACAGCACCACAATCTCTGCGTGGGGTCCAACGAAGGGATGTACACCGATTCCCGCGGGCTCCTGGAGGGCGGCCTGGAACTGGTCATGGAGGCCTGGACCGAGGCCCAGGAGGAGTTCGACTGGCGTGACATGGACTCCTACGTCACCCATCAGGTCTCGTCCCTGCACACCTCCGCCATCATCAAGGCGGCCACCCTGGACAAGCGGCGCGTGCCGGTCACCTATCCGGAGCTCGGCAACGTCGGCCCCGCCTCGCTGCCGATCACCCTGGCCCGAGAGTCCGGGAACCTGTCCTCCGGAGACCGCGTCCTGTGTCTGGGCGTCGGTTCCGGGATCAATACCGCGCTTCTGGAGATCGAGTGGTGATGAGATGACCTCCCCGCGGCTGGCCGATCGCGCTCAGTCCCTGCTCCGCCGGCGGACCCGTCCGCTGGAGCCGGAGCCCGCCCGGCTGCCCGCCGGCGAGGCGGGCCGGGCCTTCCCGGGGCTGGACCCTCAGTGGTCCCGACTGGTGACCACGGAGGTCGCCGACGGCCCGCGCAGCTTCCACGTCCTGGACAACGGGCCGATCCTCACCGCCCGAGGCCACACCGTCCGCGGGACGATCGTGGCGGTCCACGGCAACCCGACCTGGTCGTACCTGTGGCGCCGGGTCATCGGTGCGGCTACGGAGCAGGCGGCCAGGACGGGCGCCGGGTGGCGCGTCGTCGCCCCGGACCAGCTGGACATGGGGTACTCGGAGCGGCTCGCCCACGACGCTCCGCCGCGGCCGGTGCGCCACGGCGACGGCGCGGAGGCGACCGGAGGATACCGTCGGTTCGCCCAACGTGTGGAGGACCTGGACGCCGTAGTCGAGGCCCTCGACGTCGACCGTGGGAGCCCGCTGATCACCCTGGGCCACGACTGGGGCGGACTGGTGTCCTTGGCCTGGGCCGTCCGTCACGCCGACTCCGTGGACGCGGTCACCACGCTGAACACCGCCGCCCACCACCGGTCGGAGGACCCCGTGCCCGCCGCCCTGCGGGCCGCCCTGGTGCCCGGCGTGCTCGAAGCCTCCACCGTGGAGACCACCGGGTTCCTGGACGTGACCCTCTCGCTGGTCGAGGGCGGACTCGATCCGGAGGTCCGGGCGGCCTACCGCGCACCGTATCTGACCCGTTCCCGCCGCGGCGGGATCGGCGGGTTCGTCGCCGACGTCCCCGCCTCCGCCGACCACGCCTCACGTCCCGCCCTCGATGAGCTGGCCGCCGGCCTCGCGGAGTGGGACGTCCCGTCCCTGATCATGTGGGGGCCGAAGGATCCTGTGTTCCGGGAGCGGTACCTCTCCGATCTGCAGGATCGGCTGCCCCAGGCGGACCTGCACCGCTTCGAGACCTCGGGACACATGCTGGCCGAGGACAGCGACGTCGCCGGCGTCCTGCTGACCTGGCTGGACGAACGGTTCCCCGGCTCTGACGGGCCCGCGCCGGCGACCGAGCCCGCGGAGCGCCGCTCACCCGAGCCGGCCGGCGAGGTGCTGGGCATGCACGACCAGCTCGAGCGGATGAGCGTCGAGAACCCGGACGACCCCGCCGTGGTCGACATGACCGCCGACGGCGCCTCCCTGACCTGGTCCCAGCTCGCCGAAGAGGTCGACGCCCTCGCCTCGGGTCTCGCGGACCTCGGCGTATCCCCCGGTGACCGGGTCTCCCTGCTCGTGCCCCCCGGCAACGACCTCACCGTGATCCTCTACGCCTGTCTTCGGGTGGGGGCCGTGGCCGTAGTCGCCGACGCCGGTCTGGGCCTGAGGGGGATGACCCGCGCGGCACGCAGTGCGCGGCCGGACTGGGTGATCGGCGCCGCCCCCGGGCTCGGTGTGGCCCGGACCATGCGCTGGCCCGGCAGCCGGATCTCAGTACGGACCATGGAGGGTCCGGCCGGCAGGCTCCTCGACACCGTCGCCTCCGTGGAGTCCCTCCGCGACGACCACCGCGGCCGACGGCCCGACTGGGTGCCGACCCCGCGCCCCAGAGACCAGGCCGCCGTGCTGTTCACCTCCGGCTCGACCGGACCCGCCAAGGGTGTGGTGTACACCCACGAGCGGCTCGGCGCGCTCGTCGCGCTGCTGAGGCGCCAGCTCTCCGTAGAGCCGGGCTCCTCGCTGATCGCCGGGTTCGCTCCGTTCGCCCTGCTCGGACCCGCAATCGGCGCCACCTCGGTGACGCCGGACATGTCGGTCACCCGGCCCGCCACGCTGAGCGCCGCGGCCGTGGCCGACGCGGCCCGAGCCGGCCGAGCCACGATGCTCTTCGGCTCCCCCGCCGCTCTGCGGAACATCGCGGCGACCGCCGACGAGCTCGACCCCGCCGAGGAGGAGCACCTCCGCGGAGTCCGGCTGGTGCTCTCCGCCGGTGCTCCGGTCCATCCGGACCTGCTCGACACCGTCCACGGAATCTTCCCCGATGCTGAGATCCACACCCCCTACGGCATGACCGAAGGCCTGCTGCAGGCTGACATCGAACGTGCTGAGGTCCATGAGGCCATGGCCACCGGTCAGCCCGGCGTATGCGTGGGCCGACCGGTGGCCGGAGTGCGGTTCGCCCTCGCGCCGCTGGACGCCCAGGGGGTGCCGACCGAGCGGCTGGTCGACCCGGAGGAGGCCCCCGGCACACTGTCGGAGCTGGTCGTCTCCGCCGCACACCTCAAGGCCGGCTACGACCGGCTGTGGTCCACGGACCGTGACAGCCGACGCGACGACCACCGTGACCTGCTCTGGCACCGCACCAACGACGTCGGGCACGTCGACGACCAGGGTCGGATCTGGATCCAGGGCCGCCTGCAGCACGTCATCACCACACCGCAGGGGCCGATCGGACCGGGAGTGGTGGAGACGCCGGTGGACGGACTGGCGGAGGTGGTCCGCAGCGCCGCCGTGGGCGTCGGACCCGGCGGGGCGCAGGCGGTCGTCGTCGTCGTCGAGCCCGAATCCGGCGTCGGAGGGCTCCGCGCCGGCCGGACCCCGGTCGCGGATCCCGAGTTTGCGGCACGCGTGCGCGGCGCCTCGCCGGTGCCCGTGGCCGCCGTGCTGATCCTGGACGAGCTGCCCACCGACATCCGTCACAACTCGAAGATCGAACGGAGCCGATTGGCCGTCTGGGCCGATGCGGTCCTGGCCGGAAGGAGGGCTCGGACCCCATGAACGGCACCGAGACCGTCCCGCACCCCGACGATTCGGACGAGGTGCTCCCGGGCGCCCGCGTCCTGGTGACCGGGGCATCCGGCCTGCTCGGACGTTCCGTCGCCCAGCGCCTGGTCGACCTCGGCTATGAGGTGACCACCCTGCAGCGCAGCGCCTCCGGTGTGGAGGGGGCCCGCGAGGTGCGCGGATCTCTCAACGACGCCGACGCCGTCGCCGAGGCCGTGTCGGGACAGGACGTCGTCGTGCACATGGCCGCGAAGGTCTCCGTCTCCGGACCGCGCGAGGACTACGTACGGGTCAACATCGACGGGACCCGTGCGATCTTCGACGCCGCAGAGGCCGCCGGAGTCCGTCGGGTCCTCCACGTCTCCTCCCCCTCCACCGCCCATTCCGGGTCCTCCCTCGTCGGGGTCGGTGCCGGGCCCGCGGACCCTGAGAACGCGGAGGGGAACTACGCGCAGACGAAGGCCGCCGCAGAGCTGCTGGCCGAGGAGCGCGGACGCACAGCGTTCGGCGGCGCCGGCATGGACGTGCTGATCATCCGACCGCACCTGGTGTGGGGCCCCGGCGACACCCAGCTCACCGCACGGATCGTCGACCGCTCACGCTCCGGACGGATGCCCATCCTGGGCACCGGCGCTCCCCTGGTCGACACCATCTACATCGACAACGCCGTCGACGCCTTCGTCGCCGGGGTGCGTCGGCTGCCGCAGATCGCCGGTCGCCGTCTGGTGCTGACCAATGGGGAGCCCCGCCCCATCGGAGAGCTCATCTCCGGGTTCGCCGAGGCCGGAGGCGCACCCCGTCCTCGGCTGCGGATCCCGCCCGCCGTCGCGAAGGTCCTGGGCCTGGTGGTGGAGAAGCTCTGGGCCCTCGGCGAGCACGACGACGAGCCGCCGATGACCAAGTTCCTCGCCGAACAGCTCTCCACCGCCCACTGGTTCGACCAGCGGGAGACCCGTGAGGCCCTGGACTGGGAGCCGGAGATCAGCATCGATGAGGGGATGGCCCTGCTGGCCGCCCACGTCCGCGCCACCGGTTCCGTGTGAGTCGGGGGCCGTCCGCACGTCACCCCGAGCCGAGGAGCTCCTGGATGGGCCCGGAGACGAAGTAGATGAGGAAGAGGGCGGCGGTGAGGTACATCAGCGGATGGACCTCGGCGAACTTCCCTCGGCTCATCTTCAGCATCACATAGGTGATGAAGCCGGCCCCGATCCCATTGGTGATCGAGTAGGAGAACGGCATCAGCACGATCGTCATGAACGCCGGGATCGCGATCTCCACATCGGTCCAGTCGATACGCGTGATCTGCTGCAGCATCAGGAATCCGACCAGCACCAGAGTCGCCGACGCCGCCTCCGTGGGGATGACCGCGGCCAACGGTGAGAGCACGATGGTCAGGAGGAACAGGGTCCCCGTGACCACGTTCGCCAGACCGGTCCTGGCCCCGTCGCCCACGCCCACGGTCGATTCGATGAAGCCGGAGTTCACCGAGGTCGCACCGATGCCCCCGCCCATCGAGGCGACGGCGTCGGAGACCATGATCCGCCGGGAGTGGTGGATCTCTCCGTCGGCCGACTTCAGATCACCTGTGTTCGCCACGGCGACCATCGTGCCGAGCAGGTCGAAGAAGTTGGCCAGGAGCATGGTGAACAGTGCCAGAGTGGCCGCCACCAGGCCGATGTTCTGCCAGGAGCCGAGCAGGTTGAACTCACCGATGAGCGAGAGGTCGGGCAGGGAGAACCAGTCCTGATCCAGGGTCGGCACCGACAGGCCCCAGCCGTGCGGGTTCTCCTCGGACTCGGGGCCGATGTCGAGCACGGCCTCCATCGTCATCGCCAGGACCGACGCGGTGATGATCGCGAACAGGATGGCGCCGCGGACCCGGGCCGCCCACAGGGCGAAGAGGACGAACAGCGCGATGAGGAAGATGAGCAGGGGCCAGCCCATGAGGAAGCCGCCCACTCCGAGCTCCAGCGCCGGGCCTCCTCCTGCCTGGATGAAGCCGGCGTTGACCATCCCGATGAGCGCGATGAACAGCCCGATTCCGACGCTGATGGCGGTCTTCAGAGGAGCAGGTACCGCGCGGAAGATCGCGGCACGGAATCCTGTGAGCACGAGGATGAGCAGGATGAAGCCTTCGATGACGACCAGGCCCATCGCATCGGCCCAGGTCATGCCGGGCAGGATGACGATTCCGTAGGTGATGAAGGCCGAGAGTCCCAAGGAGGACGAGACCGCCATCGGGAACTTTGCGATGACCCCCATCAGGATCGTGAGCACTCCCGAGACCAGCGACGTGGCCGCCGCCACAGCGGGCAGATTCGGCTCGTCGCCACCGCCCAGGTAGCTGCCGGTCGAGTCCATGGCGGCGCCTATGATCAGCGGATTGAGGACGATGATGTAGGACATCGCCAGAAACGTCGCGAGTCCGCCGCGGACCTCACGCCCGATCGTCGAACCGCGGGAGGTGATGTGGAAGTACCGGTCGACGGCGCCGAGCCGCGCCTCGTTCTGAGCCTGAGTCGTCACGGACGTCGATCTTAGTGGAACCTGAGCGGGTTCAGGGACCGACGTCCGTCGTGACGTCCCTTCCGGCACGGAGTCCTACGACCGTCTGGACCACGGCCACCGCCGCGAAGGTGAGGAGCACGATGCTCCAGGACTCGACCGCCCCGTACAGCGCACCGGCGAGGAACGGCCCCAGCGCCGCCGACGTGTAGCCGATGCCCTGAGCCATGCCTGAGAGGCGGGCCGCGTCGAAGGAGTCGCCGCTGCGCAGTCCCACCAGGGAGAGCGCCACCATGAGAGTCGTCCCTGAGGCGACCCCACCGATCAGTGTCCAGACGGGATAGAGTTCCGGCACCAGGGCGAACCCCGTCAGCGCCGCCGTCATGGAGCATCCCAGCGCAAGGATCACCCCGCGCTGATCCCGGGTGCGCTGCATGATCGATCCGACGACCAGACTGCCCGCCACTCCGACCGCCTGGTAGGCCGCAAGCGCCCAACCCGCGACGTCGGCGTCCACGCCGTCGTCGACGAGCACGGAGACGAACCAGGTGAGCATGAAGTAGAAGATCGAGGACTGGAGCCCGAAGAACGCTGTGACCTGCCAGGCCACCGCGGAGGTCCACATCGTCGGCCTCCGAGAAGGCGTCGAGCCCGGGCCGACTCGGATCGGACTCGGTTCCGAGCCGGTCGGCGATCGCCGCACATCCCTGCGCAGGTCGCCGCGCAGCGCCCAGACTGCGGCACCGAGCACCGCCCAGAGCCCGGTGAGCATCAGGGCCGGAGCCCATCCGACGGCCGCGGCCAGGGGTACTGCGGCCGCCGAGCCTACGGCGGCGCCGGCGACCATCGTCGCCGCGTAGAGCCCGGTCATCAGCGACACGCGGTCAGGAAAGTCCCGTTTGACGACCGCGGGGACGAGGACGTTGGCCACGGCGATCGCCGCCCCGATGATGACCGTGCCCAGATAGAGGCCGACGAGACCTCCGATCCCGGCGTGCGCCTGAGAAGGGCCGGCGGCCAACACGGGCAGGCTCCGCACCCCGGTGCCGAGGGCGAGCAGCACCATGGCGACGAGTATGCACCGCTCCACTCCGATACGTGCTGAGACCGCATGCACCCCCGGCGACACCAGCCCGAGGGTCAGCACCGGCAGCCCGCCGAGCAGTCCGAGCATGATCGGATCGAGTCCGGCGTCCTCACCGATGGTCTCGACGAGCGGGCCGACGACTGTGATCGCCGGCCGCAGATTCGCCGCGACGATCAGCACCGTGGCCACCAGCAGCAGCCGGCCGCCCCTCATCCCGCCCTGCGCAGCAGGTCCACGGTTCGATCCGGGTCGCGCGCCTCACCCGCCCCGGAGGTCTGCACCGCGGTGACGGTCAGCTCCGGATCGAGGACCACCGTGAGGCGCCCGGCGGCGCCGCGGGCCGGGTCGAAGCAGCCGTAGGACTCGGAGATCGCACCATGGGGCCAGAAGTCGCTGAGCAGGGTCAGGCCGAGCGGACCGTCGGCGTGACCGCGGCCGGAGGACACGAGCTCCTCGGCGTAGGCGCGCAGGGTGTGCATCGCATCGCAGCTGACCCCCACCACACGGGCACCGGCCCGTTCGATCAGACTCCGGCGAGCATGCAGGGCGGCCAGCTCACCCCCGCAGATCCTGCTGAAGGCGAAGGGGAAGAAGACCAGCGCCGAGGGACCGCCGGCGAGATCCTCGAGCCGCAGGTCCTCTCCGTGGTGGGTGCGTCCGGCGAAGCCCGGGGCCGTCGTGCCGGGCTCCGGGGGGCGGGTCGGCGCCGGGAGGCCGGGAGAGGCTCCGGCGGCGGCGCTCACTTGCGCGCCATGAGCTTCGCGGCCGCCCAATCGGCGCTGGCACCGGCGGAGGAGGTCACATGCAGCCCGGCGTTGGTCGCCGCGTCCTCGATCTCGACCGGCGGCACGTAGCCCTCACGGCCGGAGCGCGGAGTGAAGAGCCAGACGACTCCGCCGTCGTCCAAGGTGGTCAGGCAGTCCATCATGGCGTCGACCAGGTCCTCGTCCCCGTCGCGGTACCAGAGGATCACGGCGTCGACGACCTCCTGCTCGTCCTCGTCGATCAGCGGCTCCTCCAGGAGCGCCTCGAGTGCGTCGCGGAACTCGTCGTCGACATCGTCGTCCACGCCGACCTCCTGGACGAGCGACTCACGGGAGAGTCCGAGCTCCTCCAACAGTCCTGAGGTCTGGACCACGTTCGTGTCGGCGTCGTGGTCCCCCTTGGGACCGGTCTCGACGTTCAGCGGATCCTCGGCGGCGGAAGCCTGACTCACCTGAGCTGTCCTCTCTCTCGCTCGGCTCCGACCTCCGGCCGCAGCGCAGTGACGTTCAGCCGCCACGTTACTGGGCCGCCGGCATGACTGGGAAGTACGACACCGCCCCATGACAGAGGTGCACGGCGACGCGGTAGAGTGACATGGATCGGTCACCGTGGCCCTGCGCGCAGGGTCACGGTGACCTGCAGCGAAGGGTGCCCCCGGGCCGCCGCAGGCCGCGTCCGCCCGGGCACCCGTCCGCCGACCCCGAAAGAGGTTCATGTGAGCGCCGGTGAAGAGAACTCCCACATCCGCAGCGGTCTGACGAATCAGCTCCCCGACCGTGACCCGGAGGAGACCAGCGAATGGCTGGAGGCCTTCGACCAGCTGGTCGACGTCCATGGGACGGCTCGGGCCGAGTACATCATCCGCAGCCTGCTGCAGCGTGCCGGTGCGAAGTCGGTCGGTGTCCCGATGGTCACCACCACCGACTACGTCAACACGATCCCGCAGGACCAGGAGGCCCAGTTCCCCGGCGACGAGGAGATGGAGCGCCGGTACCGTCGGATCCTCCGGTGGAACGCCGCAGTGATGGTCCACCGGGCCCAGCAGGAGCACATCGGAGTCGGCGGACACATCTCCTCCTACGCCGGAGTTTCGACCCTCTACGAGGTCGGGCAGAACCACTTCTTCCGCGGTCCGGACCACGCCGGCGGCGGAGACCAGATCTTCTTCCAGGGCCACTCCTCCCCCGGGAACTACGCCCGCGCCTACCTGGAGGGCCGACTCAGCGAAGACGAGCTGGACGGCTTCCGCCAGGAGGTCTCAGCGGCCCCCAACGGGCTGAGCTCCTACCCGCACCCTCGCCTGATGCCCGAGTTCTGGCAGTTCCCCACGGTCTCCATGGGCCTGGGCCCGATGAACGCCATCTACCAGGCGCAGTTCAATCGGTACCTCCATAACCGTGGGATCAAGGACACCTCGGACCAGAACGTCTGGGCCTTCCTGGGCGACGGCGAGATGGACGAGCCCGAGTCGCGGGGCCTGCTGCAGCTGGCGGCCAACGAGAAGCTGGACAACCTGAACTTCGTCATCAACTGCAACCTGCAGCGCCTCGACGGGCCGGTCCGCGGCAACGGGAAGATCGTCCAGGAGCTCGAGGCCTTCTTCCGCGGTGCGGGCTGGAACGTGATCAAGGTCCTCTGGGGACGCGAATGGGACACGCTGCTCTCCGAGGACGACGACGGCGAGCTCGTGCGGATCATGAACGAGACCCTCGACGGCGACTACCAGACCTACAAGGCGGAGTCCGGCGAGTTCATCCGCGAGCACTTCTTCGGGCGCTCCGAGAAGACCAAGGACATGGTGGCCGAGTACTCCGACGAGGACATCTGGAACCTCAAGCGCGGCGGCCACGACTACCAGAAGGTCTACGCGGCATACAAGGAAGCGGTGGACACCAAGGGGCGTCCCACGGTCATCCTGGCCCAGACGGTCAAGGGCTACGGCCTCGGCCCCAGCTTCGAGGGCCGCAATGCGACCCACCAGATGAAGAAGCTCACCGTGGAGGACCTCAAGAGGTTCCGCGACACCCTGCGCATCCCGCTGAGCGACGAGGACCTGGAGGCGGACCCCTACCGCGTGCCGTACTACCACCCCGGTGAGGACGCCGACGAGGTGAAGTACATGCGTGAGCGCACCGAGACCCTCGGAGGTCCGGTGCCGCAGCGTCGGGTGCCGAAGAACTCTCTGGGGCTGCCCGACGAGAAGGCCTACGCGGCGTCGAAGAAGGGGTCGGGCAAACAGGACGCCGCCACCACCATGGCCTTCGTGCGTCTGCTGAAGGACCTGATGCGCGACAAGGGCATCGGCAACCGCATCGTCCCCATCGTGCCCGACGAGGCGCGGACCTTCGGTATGGACTCGTTCTTCTCCACCGCCAAGATCTACAACCCCAAGGGTCAGAACTACCTGGCGGTGGACCGGGAACTGATGCTGTCCTATAAGGAGTCGGCGCAGGGACAGCTGCTCCACCCGGGCATCAACGAGGCCGGCTCCACGGCGGCGTTCACCGCTGCCGGCACCTCCTACGCCACCCACGGCGAACCGATGATCCCGTTCTACGTCTTCTACTCGATGTTCGGGTTCCAGCGCACCGGCGACTCCTTCTGGGCCGCCGCCGACCAGCTGGCCCGCGGATTCATCATCGGTGCGACCGCGGGGCGGACGACCCTGACCGGCGAGGGCCTGCAGCACATGGACGGCCACTCCCCCGTGCTCGCCGCGACGAACCCGGCGGTGAAGCACTTCGACCCGGCCTACGGCTACGAGATCGCCCACATCGTGGAGAACGGTCTGTACGAGATGTACGGCGACCACGACGGCGACCACGACGTCATGTACTACCTGACGGTGTACAACGAGCCCATCCATCACCCGGGCCAGCCCGAGGACCTGGACGTCGAGGGGCTCAAGCGGGGCATCTACCGTCTGTCCCAGTCGGAGACCGACGGCCCGAAGGCCCAGCTGATGGCCTCGGGCGTGGCCGTACCGTGGATCGTCGAGGCTCAGAAGATCCTGGCCGAGGACTGGGGCGTCAGCGCCGACCTGTGGTCGGTCACCTCCTGGTCGGAGCTGCGGCGCGAGGCGCTGCGCGTCTCCGAGGAGACGCGTCTGCAGCCGGGGATGGAGCACGGGACGCCGTTCGTCGCCCGGCAGCTCGAGGGCGCGGAGGGTCCCGTGGTCGCCACCACGGACTTCATGACCCAGGTCCCCGACCAGATCCGGCAGTTCGTGCCGAATCGGTTCGCGACCCTCGGCGCCGACGACTTCGGATTCTCCGACACCCGCGCGGCCGCCCGTCGCCACTTCCGCATCGACGCCCACTCGGTGGTCGTACGGACTCTGCAGATGCTGGCCGATGACGGCGCGGTCGACGACGACGCTCCGCAGAAGGCGTTCGAGAAGTACTCGCTGGACGACCCGCGGGCGGGGACCTCCGGCGGAGAGGGCGGGGACGACTGAGCCTCGGCGCCGCCGTACGGCGGGGTGTCCACCGGCGACCGGACCGGCGGGCACCCCACCATCGCTTTGTGGGAAGAGTACAACTGGCCGGTCACCGAACAGTGGGCATAGGCTCCCTGTCATGACCGTCGACGACGCTCCGCGGGAGCAGCTGACCTCGATGCTCTCCGACGACGCCCTGGACAGGCTCCGTGCCCACGTCGGCACCCTGACCACGGCGGTGAACCGGCACCTCGAGGCGGCTCTGCCCTGGTACATGCAGCTGACCACCGATGAGCGGGCGTCGCTGCGTCTGATCGCCCAGCGCGGCATCCAGGGACTCCTGAACTGGCTGGAGAACCCGGAGTCCCGTCACATGCCGCTGGTGAACGACCTGCTCGGCTCCGCTCCCACGGACCTGATGCGCAGCATCTCCCTGCAGCGGGCCCTGCAGCTGATCCGCTCCATCGTCGAGGAGGTCGAACGCAGCCTGCCCGGCATGCTGGCCGAGCCGGACCGCCGTCCCATGCTGGAGGCCATCCTCAGGTACTCCCGGGAGGTGGCCTTCGGCGTCGCCGACGTCTACGCACGCGCGGCCGAGTCCCGGGGGGCCTGGGACTCCCGACTCGAGGCCCTGCTGGTCGACGCCGTCCTGCGCGCCGAGTCCCGCGACCAGATCGACTCGCGGGCCTCTGCGGTGGGCTGGCGCTCCACCGGCGGGGTGGCCGTGGTGGTCGGGCGGGCCCCGGTGCAGGCCGACGCGGTGTTCATCTCCGAGCTGCGCCGCCAGTGCGTCCGATTCGCCGCCGACGCCGTCGTCGGGGTCCAGGGCGACCGGCTGGTGCTGCTGCTCGGCGGGGTGACCGACCTGCAGGAGGGGCTGGCACGGGTGATGCCGCGCTTCGGCGACGGCTCGGTGGTGTACTCGACCACGGACCGTCCGATCAGCGAGGCACCGCCCTGCGCCCAGGCCGCGAACTCGGGGTTCTCAGCCGTCGCGGCCTGGCGGCGCGCCCCGAACCCGGCCGCCGCGGAGGACCTGCTCCCCGAGCGCGCCCTGGCCGGCGACGAGGCGGCCAGGGCGGCTCTGCGCCGCGGAGTCTTCGAGGTCCTCGAGTCCGCCGGCAATGCGCTGCTGGAGACGGTCGGAGCCTACGTCGAGGACGGCCACTCGCTGGAGGCCACGGCGCGGGAGCTGTTCGTCCATCCGAACACCGTGCGCTATCGGCTGCGCAGGGTCTGCGACCTCACCGGGTGGGATCCCACCGAACCGCGCGACGCCTACGTCCTGCAGACCGCTCTGGCGGTGGGTCGCCTGTAGACTCTCTGCCCAGCGACAGTTTTGTAGGATCTCGACAAACGTTGTCCGCGAGGTTGGTCCGCGGTTCTCCCGCTGTCGGCCGAGCGCGTATGGAAAGTTGGTAGTGTGCTAGCGATCATCTGCCCGGGACAGGGCTCCCAGTCCGCCGGATTCCTCGCCCCGTGGCTCGAGGACGCCGACTCGCGCGCCGCACTGGAGTCCTATTCGGAGGCCGCGCAGACGGACCTGGTCCGGCACGGCACCGAGTCCGACGAGGACACCATCCGCGACACCGCCCTCGCCCAGCCCCTGCTGGTGGCCGCCGCGCTGCTCTCCGCCCGCGCGCTGGGCCTGGCTCCGGCGAACCGGGAGGCGGCGCCGTCGCCGAACAGCCTGGTCGCCGGGCACTCGGTCGGGGAGATCCCGGCCGCCGCACTGGCCGGAGTCCTCACCGAGGAGGAGGCCCTGCGGCTCATCCGGGTGCGGGCCGCCGGCATGGCCGAGGCGGCCGCGGCGACCCCGACCTCGATGGCCGCCGTCCTCGGCGGCGTCGAGGAGCAGGTCCTGGAGGCCATCGGGGCGGCCGGACTGACGCCGGCGAACCGGAACGCCCCGGGCCAGATCGTCGCGGCCGGAACGGTCGAGCAGATCGCAGCCCTCTCCGAGCAGCCCCCGGCCCGGGCCAAGGTGGTCCCGCTGAAGGTCGCCGGGGCCTTCCACACCGAGCACATGGCGCCCGCGCGGGAGCCGCTGGCCCGCGAGGCGGAGGACTGCTCGCCGCGGGACCCCACCGTGCGGCTGCTGTCCAACCGCGACGGCGAGGTGACAGACACCGGAGCGGATGCGCTGGAGCGCATCGTCGGTCAGGTCACCCGGCCCGTGCGCTGGGACCTGTGCATGGAGACCATGGCCTCGCTCGGAGTCACCGGAGTGCTGGAGCTGCTCCCCGGCGGCACCTTGACCGGCCTGGCCAAGCGCGGACTCCGCGGCACCCCGGCACTGGCGGTGAGGACCCCGGAGGATCTCGAGGCCGCACGCGGTTTCATCGAGGAGCACACCGCCTGAGACCGCGCCGGATGCGCCGCCGACGCACCGGAGGACATGTCGTAAGCCAGTGGAGAAGACGAGGACCGAGACCGTGACCGCCACCCTGAACCAGCCGATCCCCGCGGCCGCCTCCCGACTGATGGGGATGGGCGCCGCCCGCGGCGACCAGATCGTCGACAACGAACAGATCTGTGAATGGATCGACTCCTCCGACGAGTGGATCCGCCAGCGCACCGGGATCCGCACCCGTCACCGGGCCGCCGAGGACGTCTCCGTCGTCGACCTGGCCCATCAGGCCGGAGCCGAGGCCATCTCCGCGGCCGGCCTGGACGGCTCGCAGATCGATGCGGTGCTCGTCTCCACGGTCACCCACCCCTACGCCACCCCGTCCGCGGCCGCCGACCTGGCCCACCGGATCGGGGCGACCCCGGCCGCGGCCTTCGACATCTCCGCCGCCTGCGCCGGCTACTGCTACGCCATCGCCCAGGCCGACGCCCTGGTCCGTTCGGGACTCGCCCGCCACGTGCTGGTCGTCGGCGTGGAGAAGCTCTCCGACTTCATCGACCACCACGAACGCTCGATCTCCTTCCTGCTGGCCGACGGGGCCGGCGCCGCGGTGGTGGGCCCCTCCGAGACTCCGGGCATCTCGCCGTCGGTGATCGGATCCGACGGAGACAAGTGGGGCGCGGTGTCGATGGACGGGTCCCTGCTGCCGCTGCGCGACGCTGTGGCCGAGGTGCGTCGCACGGGCGACCCCTCGCCGCTGACCGCGCCGGAGCGGACCCTGTGGCCGACCCTGCGCCAGGACGGCCAGACGGTGTTCCGATGGGCCGTGTGGGAGATGGCCAAGGTCGCCAAGCGGACTCTGGACGAGGCCGGCGTCACCGCCGAGGACCTCGTCGCCTTCGTCCCGCACCAGGCGAACATGCGCATCATCGATGAGATGGCCAAGCAGTTGCGCCTGCCGGAGCACGTCCACGTCGGCCGGGACATCGCCGAGGCCGGGAACTCCTCGGCCGCATCGATCCCGCTGGCCACCCATCGTCTGCTGCAGGAGCATCCCGAGCTCTCCGGAGGGCTGTCCCTGCAGATCGGCTTCGGCGCCGGCCTGGTCTACGGAGCACAGGTGGTGCGCCTGCCGTGACCTCCGCGGCGCCCGCGCCGCGACGAGCCGCCGCCGAGGCGGCCACAGACGTCCCGCTCCCACGGAGCGGACGAAGAGCATCAGGGGACACCTGAGGCCAAGAACGACACAGATGAACCGAGAGAAGGGAACGGCCGATGGCTGACAAGAACGAGATCCTCACCGGGCTCGCCGAGATCGTCAACGAGGAGACCGGTCTGGAGACCGAGGAGGTCCAGCTCGAGAAGTCCTTCACGGAGGACCTGGACATCGACTCCATCTCGATGATGACCATCGTGGTCAACGCCGAGGAGAAGTTCGACGTGAAGATCCCGGACGAAGAGGTCAAGAACCTCTCGACCGTCGGCGACGCCGTCGACTTCATCGCCGACGCGCAGGGCTGAGCCCTCAGCCTCAGTGTCCGCGCGGCGGACGACGTCGCCCGTCGGCGTCGTCCGCCGCGACCAGCACTCCTGCAACCACAGTTCAGACCACCTGACACCGAAGGTATACCCATGACACGCCGTCTCGTCATCACCGGCCTGGGAGCCACGACTCCGATCGGCGGCGACGTGCCGACCCTGTGGCAGAACGCCCTCGTCGGCACCCCTGGCGCCTCGACCCTGGAGAACGACTGGGTCGAGAGGTTCTCCCTCCCCGTCTCGTTCGCCGCCACCGTGGAGGTCGAGCCCGCCGACGTGCTCGCCCGCCCGGAGACCAAACGCATGGACCGCTCCACCCAGTTCGGCATGGTCGCCAGCCGAGAGGCCTGGAAGGACGCCGGTCTGGACGAGGCCGACGTGGACCCTGATCGCCTGGCCGTGGCCTACGGCACCGGCGTCGGCGGCGTGTGGACGCTGCTCGACAGTTGGGACACCCTCAAGGAGAAGGGCCCGAGGCGGGTCATGCCGATGACGGTGCCCATGCTCATGCCCAACGGGTCCGCCGGCGCCCTGAGCATGGAGTTCGGCGCCCGTGCCGCGGCACGGACCGCGGTCTCAGCCTGCGCCTCGGGCACCGAGGCGCTGGACATCGCCATACGACAGCTCACCGCCGGAGAGGCTGACGTCGTCATCGCCGGCGGCGCGGAGGCGGCGATCCACCCGGTCTGCCTGGCGGCGTTCTCCTCCATGCAGGCGCTGTCCCGCCGCAACGACGACCCGGCCGCGGCCTCCCGCCCCTACGACGTCGACCGCGACGGATTCGTCATGGGCGAAGGCGCCGGCACTCTGATCGTGGAGACCGAGGAGCACGCCGCGGCACGCGGTGCGAAGATCTATGCCGTGCTAGCCGGCTCCGGGGTCACGTCCGACGCGCATCACATCACCGCTCCGGACCCGGAGGCCTCCGGCGCCGCCCGTGCCCTGCGCCGGGCGCTGGACTCCGCCGACGCCTCGGTCGACGAGGTCACCCACATCAACGCCCACGCGACGTCGACCCCGGTCGGGGACCGGCCCGAATACGCGGCGCTGCGGTCCACGTTCGGCGACCACGTGGACGATCTCGCCGTCTCGGCCACGAAGTCGCAGACCGGGCACCTGCTCGGCGCCGCCGGCGCGGTGGAGTCGGTGCTCACGGTCCTGGCCCTGCACGAGCGGCGGGCTCCGGTGACGATCAACCTGGACAACCAGGACCCGGACATGCCGTTGGACGTGGTCACCGGGGAGCCGCGCGCGCTGCCCCCGGGCGATCAGGTCGCGCTGTGCAACTCCTTCGGCTTCGGCGGCCACAACGCCGTGGTGGCCTTCCGGAACGCCTGACTCCGACGGCACCCGGACAGGTGCCTCAGACGC
Organism: Nesterenkonia marinintestina; assembly: GCF_025420485.1. Taxonomy (GTDB): domain Bacteria; phylum Actinomycetota; class Actinomycetes; order Actinomycetales; family Micrococcaceae; genus Nesterenkonia; species Nesterenkonia marinintestina. Next base: position 160,535 of record NZ_JAOEFD010000003.1, read on the forward strand.
GCATCGGCCCCGAGGCCGCCCGCTGCGGGCGGCCTCGGGGCCGACGTGTCTCGGTCTCCCGGGCTCCCGGGACGATCACCACACCACGGCCAGGACGATGTTCAGCACCGTGAGCCCGGCGATGGATCCGAGCACCCATCCGGCCACCGGGACGCGCCGTCGGTTGAAGAAGGCGATGGCCCAGATCGCGAGCAGGACCAACGTCTTGACCCCGATCTTCATGTGGTCGAGCTCGGGCGATCCCGCGTAGGTCTCGAAGATGCCGACCAGCAGCACTCCAGAGATGAGCATGAGGTAGGAGCCGTGCAGGATGCCCTTGTTCAGGGCCCGCTGCTCGCGGGGCGGTTTGGGGCGTCCCTGGATGACGGCGCCGCCGAGGACGAAGGCCAGTCCGATGAAGTGCAGGATCTTCAGAAGGTCGATGAGGATGTCCACTCGGCGCTCCTATGCGGGATGGATGCTGTTTCGGATGCCGGGCCATCCTAGTCGGTCCCCGGGCGCAGGTTCACCTCGACCGCCGGGACGGAGGTGACGGCCCCTCCGGATCTGAGCGGAGGGGCCGTCGGTGCGGTGATGGGAAGGGATGCCGCGCTGCGGGAAGCGGATGGCGGCGGGTCTGTGGGGGCCGATCTCCGGTGCCGGGTCGCGCGATGATGGAGGGGATCGCGCGGTGCTCGGTCCGGGTCAGCAGTGGGTGGGTGGTTCAGCCGACCTGGTGGAGCCAGCGAACCGGCGCGCCTTCGGCGGCGTGGCGGAAGGGTTCGAGTTCGTCGTCCCAGGCCTCTCCCAGGGCGAGTGAGAGCTCCTGGTAGACCGCCGACGGGTCGCCGGCGCCCATCTCATAGGCGTAGCGGATCCGGTCTTCGGAGACCATGATGTTGCCGTGGGAGTCGATGGTGGCATGGAAGATGCCGAGCTCCGGGGTGTGGGACCAGCGGCTTCCGTCGCAGCCGGGAGAGGCGTCCTCGGTGATCTCGAAGCGCAGGTGCGACAGTCCGCGCAGCGTGGAGGCGAGCGTGGCGCCCACACCCTGGCGGCCGCGCCAGAAGAGTTCGGCGCGGAAGGTGCCGGGGGCGGCCGCCTGGGCCTCCCATCGGATGTCCAGCCGTGCGTCGACGACGGAGCCGACCGCCCATTCGACGTGCGGGCAGAGGGCACCGGGCGCCGAATGGATGTGCAGGACACCCCGGGCCGTGTGGTCAGACATATCCATCCTCCATCGTGCTGTCGGTACGTCTTCCCCTACGTCCTGCAGCATCGTCCGGAGTGATGGACTGCTATGAAGTTGCTCGAGCACCAATTGTGCATGAGGTGGACCCCTATTGCCAACGGTCTCTGTTCCGCTGAGCAGGAGGGTCCCTCCCGGTGGTGCCGCGTTCAGCTTAACAGCATGGTCGTGCGATTAACAGCTCTTCGCCCCTCAGGCGCGCGGATGGGCCTGTCCGTAGGCCTCGGTGAGTCCCTGCACCGAGACGTGGGTGTAGAGCTGAGTGGTGGAGAGCGAGGCGTGTCCCAGCAGCTCCTGGACGGTGCGCAGGTCGGCGCCTCCGTCGATGAGGTGCGTGGCCGCTGTGTGCCGCAGCGCGTGGGGGCCGCGGGCCGATGTGGTGCCGAGTGTAGAGAGTGCGTCGTCGATCATGGCGCGCACGACCCTCGGATCGATGCGGGAGCCGCGTCGGCCGAGGAAGATCGCCCGGGCCGACCGTGGTCCTGCGAGCACCGGACGTCCGTGCTCGAGCCATTCTCGCAGGGCGTGCTGCGCAGGGACCCCGTAGGGGACCATCCGTTCCTTGTCGCCCTTGCCCAGGACTCGGATCAGCCGCCGTCCGTGGTCGACGTCGTCGAGGTCGAGCCCGACCAGTTCGGAGACCCTGACTCCGGTGGCGTAGAGGAGCTCGACCAGGGCGAGGTCCCGGAGGGCCGCAGCCCACGCCGCCGAGGCCGCCGGTCGAGCCGCCTCCTCGGCCTGCTGACGGCGCTGCTCGGCCTCGGCCGTCCGGTCCCCCAGCAGGCTCAGCAGCTCCTCGATCTGCTGCCGCTGCAGGACCTGGGGCAGATGGCCTCCGCGGCCGGCGGTGCGCAGTCGGACGCCGGGGTCCTCGGCCAGATGGCCGCTGCGGTGGGCCCATGTGGTGAAGGCCCGTGCGGAGGCCGTCTTCCTGTTGAGCGTGGCTCGTCCCGCCCCGGTCGTGTGGAGCTCCGCCAACCACGTCCGGAGTGCGGGGAGATCGATGCGCCGCAGCGGTCCGGCACTGTCGGCAAGCTGGCTCAGGTCGCTGCGATAGGCGCGCACGGTGTGCTCGGAGAGACCACGTTCGTGCACCAGATGCTCGACGAACTCCTCGAGCAGCGGGTCCGGTTCCTGTGCGGCGACCATACCTGGAGTCTAACGAGGTGGTGCGGCCCGGCCCGGACCAGCACGGCGCGACTTCCGCCAGCGCCCCTCGACCTGATCGGCCAGACCTGAGCGCTCCAGACGGCTCAGACCTCCGAGGACCCGGGTCAGCGGCACCCCTGCCGCCTCGGAGATCCGCCCAGGTGTCGCACGTGCCCGCACCGGCAGGGCGTCGTAGAGGAGGCGGTCAGGCGCCGACAGGCCGTCCTCCGGACGCTGGTCGGGCCCCACCACCGCCTCTCGGGCCGCCGGACTGGTGGGCCCGGTGTGACCGGCGGCCAGCTGCTCGGCGCTGAGCAGCGGCCGCTCCTGCGGCCCCGTTCCCGCGTCGACGGCTTCGGCCGCGTCGGCCCAGGTCTCGGAGAGCCGCCCGTGGGCCATCAGTTCCGCGACGTCGGCGGCGTCGGTGACGACCTGGGCCGGCGTGCTGCGCAGCAGCCGGTGGCAGCCCGCCGAAGAGGCCGAGTAGACGCTTCCCGGCACGGCGCCGACCGGGCGGTCGATCCCCAGGGCGTGCGATGCGGTGTTCTGCGCGCCGCTGCGCCATCGTGCCTCCACCACCACCGTGGCCGCTGCGAGAGCGGCGATCAGACGATTGCGCTGCAGGAACCGATGTCTGGTCGGAGCGCATCCCGGCGGCAGCTCGCTGAGCAGGACCCCGTGGTCGAGGATGCCCTGCAGCAGGGACGCATTGCCCGCCGGGTACCAGCGGTCCAGTCCCCCTGCCAGCACCGCGACGGTCGGGGCGGTCTCCGCGGCCTGGTCCTCGGTGCCCTCCGCGGGGGTTCGATCCGTCTCCTCGGTCACCCGCATCCCGGTCCGCAGAGCGGCGCGGTGCGCCGCGGCGTCGATCCCGTACGCCCCGCCTGAGACCACGCAGACACCGTGTCGGACCAGGTCCTCAGTGATCTCCGAGGTGACCCTCAGCCCGTAGTCGGTGATCTCCCGCGAGCCGACGACGGCGACGCTGCGCCGTACCGCAGGCAGCCGATGCGCAGGACGGCCGGATGTGCGGTACCAGAGCGCCACGGGTGCCGCCGGGCCCAGATCGTCCAAGCTCGTCGGCCAGCAGTCGTCCTCCGGAATGATCAGCCCGCCTGAGGCCGCGTCCATCCGTGCGAGGTCTTCGTCGGGGTCGGCCCGTCCCCGTCTGGTCCGCCATCGTGTCAGCCCCGCGCGCAGGTCCCGCTGCCGCGGACCGAGTCCCGCAGCCTCGGCACGCACCCCGACGCGGGTGCGCAGCGCCTCACCGGGGTCGGTGTCGGAGCGGACCGCGGCGAGCGCGGCTTCGGGGCCGGCTTCTGCCACCAGGGCTCCGGCCAGGAGGTCACCGGGCTCGATGAGCCGGCTCAGCGCGGCTCGGGCGCGTCGTCTCTCGTCCATGGGTCAGCTCCTGTCCTCTGCGGTCTGCCGCAGCTGCATGGCGGCGTCGACGGTGTCACCGTCGGGTCGGTCGGACCCGGCGAGATCGGCCAACGTCCATGCCAGGCGCAGCGTCCGGGCATATCCGCGCAGCGACATCCCGACACGGTCCAGGGAGGCGTCCAGCTGCGCCGTGGCCCTCGGCGGCAGCCGCAGATGCGAGGTCAGCAGGCTCATAGGCACCCTCGCATTGGTGGTCAGCGACCACGGGGACAGCCGATCGGCCTGGACTCGACGGGCCTCACGGACCCGTCCCAGCACCGCTGCCGACCCCTCGCCGCCGGTGTCGCGGGCCATCGTGGCCGAGCGAGGCCGCTCGACCTGGACCTGGATGTCGATCCGGTCCAGCAGCGGGCCGGAGAGCTTCGCGGCGTAGCCCCGGCGCTGGGCGGAGGAGCACGTGCAGGAGGTCCCGGCTCCCGAAGCCATGCCGCAGGGGCACGGGTTGGCCGCCAGCACCAGTTGGAACTCGGCCGGGTAGGTGACCGCTCCGGCGGCCCGATGCAGGGTGATGCCGCCGGTCTCCACCGGTTGGCGCAGCGCCTCGAGGGTGGATCGCGGGAACTCGGGCGCCTCGTCGAGGAACAGCACGCCGCGGTGGGCCCGTGTCACGGCACCGGGACCGGCGATGCGGGTTCCGCCGCCGATCAGAGATGCGGTCGAGGCGCTGTGGTGGGGCGATTCGAACGGCGCCCGGCGTCGCAGGGCTGTGACCGGGCCCGTCCCTCCGGCGACCGAGGCGATGGCGGTGACCTCCGTGGCGGCCTCGTCGTCCAGCGGCGGGAGGATGCTCGGCAGCCGCTCGGCGAGCATCGTCTTGCCCGCGCCGGGCGGGCCCATCATGAGCAGATGGTGCCCTCCGGCCGCGGCGACCTCCAGCGCCAGACGCGCCTCATGCTGACCCCGGACGTCGGCCAGGTCCGGCATCTCTGCGGTCCCGGCGGCCGGCGGCTCGTCACGAGGGGCGCTCGGCCCCGCGCAGCGGTCGGGCGCGAGCTCGTCCAGGTGGAATCCGGCGCGGTGCAGGTCCTGGCGGACCTTCTCGGGGACGGCGAACGCCGCAAGGACCTCAGCCGCATGGTCGGCGGCGAGCACGGTCAGACCGGAGACGAGGGTCGCCTCAGCGGCATCGGCCCGGCTCACGACGAGGGTCTCGACCCCTGCGCGTGCTGCGGCCGCCGCTGCCGGAAGCACACCGCGGACCGGGCGCAGCCGACCGTCCAGTCCGAGCTCCGCGAGGAATGCCACATGCTCGGTGCCGCGGACCCGACCGTCCGCGGCCCAGGCACCCATGAGGATCGCCAGGTCCAGGCCGGAGCCGGACTTCGGCAGCGAGGCGGGGAGCAGGTTGACCGTCAGTCGCCGGTCGGTCAGGCCCACTCCCGTGTTCTTCGCCGCCGCGCGGATCCTGTCCTGGCTCTCCCGGAGGGATGCGTCGGGCAGTCCGAGCAGCACGAATGCGGGCAGCGACTGCCCGATGTCGGCCTCGACGTCGATGAGATGGCCCTCCAGACCGACCAGTGTGACCCCGCGGGCGCGCCCCATCGTCATCGCCGCACATCCTCGAGGTGGTCGATCACGGGAGCGCCGTGATGCTCCGCCCCTGCGGGACCGAGGATGACGGAGACGACGTCGACCCGTCGCCGGCGACGACCGGCGCCGCTGTGGACCGCGTAGTCGGCCAGCAGGAGGTGCAGACGCCGCAGCTTCTCCGGGCTGATCGACTCGGCCGGATGCCCGTATCCGCGACCCCGGCGGGTCTTGACCTCGACGGCCACCAGCACGTCCTCGTCGAAGGTGATCAGGTCGAGCTCGCCTCGGCGGCACCGCCAGCGCTGCTCCATCACATGGTGACCGGCCCGTCGCAGGTGGTCGGCGGCCAGCTCCTCTCCGATCAGCCCGGTCCGATCTTTGGCACGCATCGCCGCTCAGCTCCTCCCCCGGTCGGGCGTGTTCCGCCCTCCCGGCCGCTCGGACGCCCCGGGCCCGATGCCCGGTCGTCATCTGCGGTCCACTGTGCCGACCGTCGGTCAGCGGGGGCGAGCGTCCCGGGGTCCCCTGTGGAGAGGGACGAGCAGACTCAGCCTCAGCGGGACTCTGTGGAGGACTCGGAGGCCTGGGTGATGAGATTCCAGCTGAGTCGATGCAGACTGGTCGGTCCGTGCAGGGCCAACGCCTCCCGGTGGGCGGCCGAGCCGTAGCCGCGGTTGGACTCCCAGCCGTAGTCCGGATGGGTCGCCGCGAACTCCTCCATGAGCTGGTCGCGTTCGACCTTGGCCAGCACGCTGGCGGCGGCGACCGACAGCGCCAGGGTGTCTGCCTTCGCCATGGCGGTGACGCGCGCGGACCTCCCGCCGGTCAGCCAGTCGTGGGAGCCGTCGACGATCACGGCGTCGATGCGGAGTCCCAACCGTGATTCGGAGTCGTGGAGGCCGGCCAGCCCCGCCTCGCGGAGCGCGCCGGAGAGACCGATCTCGTCGATCCGGTGCGCGGCGCGATGTTGGACGCTGTACGCGGCCGCGGACTCGCGCACCGTCGGCGCCCAGCGCGTGCGGGCGCGGGCGGTGAGCTGCTTGGAGTCTCGGACCCCGGCGAGCACGGGCCAGACGCCGTCGTCCGCGTCGGCGATCTCGGGATGCTCCAGATCGAGCACCGTCACCCCGACGCTGACCGGACCGGCGAGCGCCCCGCGGCCGACTTCGTCCACGCCGGCGACGAACCGCGCACCGGTGCGCGCAGCCAGCCGGAGCTCCGGGATGAGTGTGGCGTCTATCGGCATCGCACCGGTTCCGGACGGTCGGCCTCGGCTGAGGACAGGACCGATGACGGGGCCGCTGACTGGCCTGCGGCGATGCCGCGCCGGTCGGACCAGGGCCAGAAGACCTCGGCGGCCTCGCCGATGACCCGATCCTCACCGATCATCCCCCCGCCCGGGGCGCCGAGGAGGTCGCGGGAGTCCACCGAGTCATGACGGTTGTCGCCCATCACCCAGAGCCGTCCCGGGGGCACCTCCACGTCGAACTCGGTGCGGGAGGCGGGGTCCTCGGACGACACGCTCCGGCCCAGGTAGGTCTCATGCGCGGGTTCGCCGTCGACGGTCAGTCGCCCGTCGGAGTCGCAGCAGGTGATGCGGTCGCCCTCGACACCGATCACACGCTTGACGTAGGTCTCCGGGGGCGAGCCGATCCCGAACCAGTGTCCGATGCGGGCCAGCGTCTGACCCGCCGCACCCGCATCGCCGTCGTAGGGGGTGAAGGAGCCGGTCCCGTCGAAGACGATCACGTCGCCCCGTGCGACGTCGCCCTCCCCGACGGTCCGGTCGACCAGCATCCGTTCACCGTCGGCGAGGGTCGGATGCATCGAGTCCTGGTGGACCGTATAGACGTCGACCACCAGGCTGCGGAGCACGGCGACTGCGAGGACGGCGAGGACCGCGGTGATGAGCAGCAGGTGGCGCAGCCGGAGACCGGAGATGAGACGCGGCGGACGGTGCTCACGACGGTCCTCACGACGGTCCTCACGCCGGTTCTCACGACGCAGGCCCCGAACCCGGCCGGTGTCTCCGGCGGATTCGGGGCCTGCGGGTGCCGTCATGAGTGGGGCGTCCGGACTCGCGGACGCCACGGCCCGCGGGTCTGCGGAACGGCCGTCAGGCCTCGACCGAGGACTCGACGTCCTCGCCCAGCTGACGTGCGATCGCAGACTCGCGCTTCTCCGGGATGCGCGCGGCCTTGCCGTGGCGGTCGCGCATGTAGTAGAGCTTGGCCCGGCGGACGTCGCCGCGGGCGACGACGTCGATCTTCTCGACGACCGGGGAGTGCACCGGGAAGGTGCGCTCGATCCCCACGCCGAAGGAGATCTTGCGGACGGTGAACGTCTCACCGACGCCCGCGCCCTGACGACCGATCACGTAGCCCTTGAAGACCTGAACACGAGAGGTCCGACCCTCGATGATGTTCACGTGGACGTTGACGGTGTCGCCGGCGTCGAACTCCGGCACATCGGTGCGCAGGCTGGCTGCGTCGACGAAGTCGAGAGGCTTCATGTCTTCTCCTCGGACGACTGCCACAGGTCAGAGGTCCGTACTGTCACTGACCGGTGCCCGCGCGCAGCGCGGGCGTGCATCGGCAGGCCGATGCCGGTCTTGAGACTCAGGTGCTCCGTCCCCGCGCGGACTGCGGGGCGGGCGGCTGCTGTCGACGTCCGTCCCCCATGGCAGATCGGATCGTCCGGCAGGCGCAGGGCACGATTATGCCAGATCGCCCCCGCGTCGGGCCAGGTGGCGCGCGTAGAGGTCGGGGCGGACGTCGCGGGTGCGCCGCATCTGCTGCTCGCGGCGGTGCGCGGCGATCTTCGCGTGGTCGCCGGACAGCAGCACCTCGGGCACCGGGATGCCCCGCCAGACGGCGGGCTTGGTGTAGACGGGGTACTCCAGCAGACCGTCCGAGTGCGACTCCTCGTCCAGGGACGCGGGATTCCCGATGACTCCGGGCACCAGGCGGGTGACGGCCTCGACCATGGCGATCACGGCGACCTCTCCCCCGTTGAGCACGTAGTCCCCGATGCTCAGCGGACGCACGTCGAAGCCGTCCTCGGCCCATTCGGTCACGCGCTGATCGATCCCCTCGTACCGTCCCGCGGCGAAGACCAGATGGTCTCGGGCGGCGAGGTCCTCGGCGGTGCGCTGGGTGAAGACCGCCCCGGCAGGGGTGGGGATGATCAGGGTCGGGCGCCCGGAGGCCCCGGCGAGGACGTCGTCGAGGGCCAGCGCCCAGGGTTCGGGCTTCATGACCATGCCCGCCCCGCCCCCGGTGGGGGTGTCGTCGACGGTGCGGTGCCGGTCCGCGGTGTGCTCGCGGAGCTGGTGTCGTCGCACGTCCAGGATGCCGTCCTGTTGAGCCCGGCCGATGAGGGACAGGTCGAGGACGTCGTAGAACTCGGGGAAGATCGAGATGAGGTCGATCCGCATGCGCCCGATCATCGCGGGTCCTCCGCGGGGAACAGGCCCGGCGGCGGGGTGAGGATGATGTGTCCGGCGGCGGGGTCCACGGTGGGCACCAGCTCCTGCACCAGCGGCACCAGGACCTCTCCGCCGTCCGGAGTGCGGACCACCAGGAGGTCCTGGGCGGGACCGGGGAGGATCTCCTCGGCGGTGCCCAGGCTCTCACCGCGGTCGTGCTCGTGTCCGGAGAGGCAGCTCAGCCCGGCGATCTGGTGGGAGTACCAGCCCTCGTCGTGGTCGTCGGCGACGTCGATGTGGAGCTGGGAGCCGCGCAGCGCCTCGGCGGCGCTGCGGTCGGCGACCTCCTCGAAGCCGAGGAGGCAGATGTCCTTGTTCCAGCGCTGCGTCCGCACGGTGAGGGTGGTCGTCCCACGGTCCTCGGTGTCGCGCCCGGGGGTGCGGGTCAGCTCGGCACCGGGGGCGAGCCGGGTCTCCGGCTCATCGGTGAACAGCTGCACGGTGACCTCGCCGCGGACGCCGTGGGGTCTGCCGATGCGAGCGACCCGCAGGCGCTGGGCCTGCGGGTCGCTGTGCCGTCGGTCCCGAGGGGGACGGTCGGTGCTCATCTGCTGTCGCCGCCTTCGGTCCCGGTCAGCGACGGCGGTCGGTGTCGACGACGTCGACCCGGACCTCCTCGCCGCCGGGCAGAGCTCCGACGACGGTGCGCAGCGCCTTGGCGGTGCGCCCGGCCCGACCGATCACCCGGCCCAGGTCGTCCGGGTGCACGCGGACCTGGAGGACGTCGTTGCGGCGACCGGACTTCCGACGCACGTCGACGTCGTCGGGAGAGTCCACGATGCCGCGGACGAGGTGCTCCAGGGCGTCGGTCAGCACGGCGTCAGCAGACATGGATCACTCAGCCTTCTCGGCGTCGGCGTCCTCGGCGGGCGCCTCAGCGGAGGCCTCGGACGACTCGTCGGTCCCGGAGGTCGGCTCCTCCGACTCGGCGGGGGCCTCCGGCTCCTCGGACTTCTCGACGACGACCGAGCCCTTCTCGGGTGCGACGAACTCGTCCTTCGGCGCCTGGGACTTCAGACGACCCTCGGCTCCGTCGAGGCCCTTGAACTTCTGCCAGTCGCCGGTCACCTTCAGCAGCGCCAGGACCTGCTCGGTCGGCTGCGCGCCGACGCCGAGCCAGTACTGAGCGCGCTCGGAGTCGATCTCGACGAACGAGGGCTCCTCGATCGGGTTGTACTTGCCGATCTGCTCGATCGCGGCTCCGTCGCGCTTGGCGCGGGAGTCCATGACGACGACGCGGTAGAACGGTGCGCGGATCTTGCCCATCCGCTTGAGGCGAATCTTCACTGCCACGTTTGTGGTCCACTCCTGTTGCTCGTATCAGGGGGCGCGGTCCGGCATCGGGCTGCGTGGGGACTGCTGCTCAGTCGATGCGACCGCTGACGACGATGGTCGCGCCGCGGAGGTAGAGGGTGTCCGCCGCCGACCAAAGTACCTGTACAGTGTGCCAGAAAACCCCGGGCGACGCGATGCGCATGCGATTCGGCACGACACGCCTCATCCCGGAGGCCGCGTCGGGCGCTCACATCGAGTCCCTCACCTGAGGTACTTGTCGAAGCCCTTCGGCAGGTCGAGGTCCTCCGGAGTGAACTCTCTTCCGCCCGAGCCTCCGAAGCTGGAGCCGTCGAAGCGCTTCTCGGCGGAGGCGGCCCGCCGCTGCTCCGCCTCGCGCGCCTGCTGGGCGGCCTTGGCCGGATTGCCGGAGCGTCCCTTCTTCTTCCCCTTGGTCTGCTGCTGCTTCCGCTTGGACTTGGCCCCTCCGGCACCGCCGGCGCCCATTCCCGGCGGCATCCCACCGCCGGGCATGCCCCCTCCCATACCGGGCATCCCCTGGGGCATACCGCCTCCCGAGGCCATGCGCTTCATCATCTTCTGGGCCTGGCCGAACCTCTCGAGGAGCTGGTTGACCTCGGAGACGTGGACTCCCGAGCCCTTGGCGATGCGGGCCCGGCGGGACCCGTTCATGATCTTCGGGGCGGCACGCTCGTGGGGGGTCATCGAATAGATGATCGCCTCGATGCGGCCGAGCGAGGAGTCGTCGAACTGGTCCAGCTGCTGACGCATGCCCTGGGCGCCGGGCATCATGCCCAGCAGCTTCTTCATCGAGCCCATCTTCTTGAGCTGCTGCATCTGGGCGAGGAAGTCCTCGAGGGTGAAGTCCTCCTGGTCGGCGAACTTCTTGGCCATCTTGGCGGCCTCGTCCCGGTCCCAGGACGCCTCGGCCTGCTCGATGAGCGAGAGCACGTCGCCCATGTCCAGGATCCGCCGCGCCATCCGGTCGGGGTGGAAGACCTCGAAGTCCTTCAGACCTTCGCCCGTGGAGGCGTACATGACCGGTTTCCCGGTCACCGACGCCACCGACAGCGCGGCACCGCCTCGTGCATCGCCGTCGAGCTTGGAGAGGACCACACCGGTGAAGTCCACACCTTCGTCGAAGGCCTGGGCCGTGGCGACCGCATCCTGACCGATCATCGCGTCGATGACGAAGAGCACCTCGTGCGCACCGACCGCGGTCCGGATGTCGCCCGCCTGGCGCATCAGCTCCTCGTCGACGCCGAGGCGGCCGGCGGTGTCGATGATGACGACGTCGTGCAGGGCCTGACGCGCCTGGGCGACTCCGTCCCGGGCGACGGCGACCGGGTCGCCGGTGGCGGTCTCGGCCTCCGAGGAGACGCCCGGGTGCGGTGCGTAGACGGGCACGCCGGCGCGCTGCCCCCCGACCTGGAGCTGATTGACCGCGTTGGGACGCTGCAGGTCGCAGGCCACCAGCAGCGGAGTGTGGCCCTGGTTCTTCAGCCGGTAGGCGAGCTTTCCGGCGAGGGTGGTCTTTCCGGCGCCCTGGAGGCCGGCGAGCATGATGATCGTCGGCGGCTGCTTGGCGAACGCCAGCTCCCTGGTCTGCCCGCCGAGGATGCCGACGAGCTCCTCGTTGACGATCTTCACGACCTGCTGGCCGGGGTTCAGCGCCTCGGAGACCTCGGCGCCGAGCGACCGGGCCTTGACCTTGGCGATGAACTGACGGACCACCGGCACGGCGACGTCGGCGTCGAGCAGCGCCCGCCGGATCTCTCGGGCGGTGCCGTCGATGTCCGCCTCGCTGAGCCGTCCCTTGCCCTTGAGGTTCTTGAAGGTGGCTGTCAGGCGGTCGGAGAGGGAGTTGAACACGGGGTGGTCGGTCCTTGGTTCGTGGGGTCCGTCGGAGGTCGTCGTCACAGGCGCGTCGGGCCTGCGGCATCGGAGATCCAGGGTACCAACCGCCGGCATCGGTGAGGGATCCGGCTGTGCCACACTGGACGGGTGGATTCCCAGGTACTGATTCTCTTCATCGTTCTGGCCGCCGTCCTGGTCGGCCTGGTCAGCCTCCTCTTCGTTCGGGCCGGTCGTGCCCGGGGCCTCGAGGACTACCCCGAGACGCGGGACGCCGACGACCCGGCTCCCGGTGCCGGCTCGGAGTCCGAGGGCGACGTCGCCGTCGCCGAGCGTGGGACCGCACAGCGCGGTGCGGCCGAGGAGACCGAGGGCGTCGACACCGTGGACACCGCGGAGGCGGCCGAGGTCGGCATCGAGACCCCGGAGCCGGTGGCCGGCCGACTCGCGCGGCTGCGCGCCCGACTGGTCCGTTCGAACAACGTCTTCGGCCGCTCGCTGCTGGCCCTGCTCTCCTCGGACGACATCGACGAAGACGTCTGGGAGGAGATCGAGGAGACCCTGCTCACCGCCGACCTCGGCACCGAGCCCACCATGGAGCTGGTCGACCGGCTGCGCGAGCGGGTCACGGTGGAGGGCTCCACGGACCCGGAGCGGGTGCGCGCGATGCTCCACGATGAGCTCACCGCCCTCATCGACCCCACGCTGGACCGCAGCCTGAACCTCGACGCCGCCGGCCGTCCCTCGGTGGTGATGGTCGTGGGCGTCAACGGCGTGGGCAAGACCACCACGGTGGGCAAGCTGGCTCGTGTGCTCGTCGCCGAGGACAAGGACGTGGTGCTCGGCGCCGCCGACACCTTCCGCGCCGCCGCCGCAGAACAGCTCTCCACCTGGGGCGCCCGCGTGGGCGTGCCCACGGTGAAGTCCGACGTCGAGGGCGCCGACCCGGCGTCGGTGGCCTACGACGCCGTCGAGGCCGGCATCGAGCATGAGGCCGACGTGGTCATGGTCGACACCGCCGGACGCCTGCAGAACAAGGCGAACCTGATGGACGAGCTGGGCAAGGTCAAGCGCGTCGTCGAGAAGCGCTCGGAGGTCGACGAGGTCCTGCTGGTGCTCGATGCGACGACCGGACAGAACGGCCTCAGCCAGGCCAAGGTGTTCTCCGAGGTCGTCGACGTCACCGGCATCGTGCTCACCAAGCTCGACGGCACGGCGCGCGGCGGCATCGTCGTCGCGATCCAGCGCCAGCTGGGCGTGCCGGTGAAGCTGGTCGGACTCGGAGAGGGGCCAGACGACCTCGCCCCCTTCGAGGCCGAGAGCTTCGTCGACGCGCTGCTCGAGAACCGCTGAGCCGCCGACCGCCTCCGGCCGCGCCCCGGGGGCGCCCCTCTCCCCACGCGCTTTACACAGACGAAACACCGGTGAGCCCGTCCCGAAACATGGCGGGCGGATCATAGGTCCCAGCCGCCCTCCGGTGATCCGCATCGGAGGGCACCGATGACCGGGAGGTTGGGATGGAACTGGGTGCTCTCGATGTGTGGCTGATCGTGGCCGGGGCGCTGGTCCTGCTGATGACGCCGGGACTGGCCTTCTTCTACGGCGGACTGACCCAGGCGAAGGCCTCGGTCAACATGATGATGATGAGCTTCTCCGCGATGGGCCTGGTGGCGATCGTGTGGGCGCTGTGGGGCGCCTCGGTGGCCGAAGGCGATTCGATCGGAGGCGTGTTCGGCGACCCGCTCACCGACTTCGGGCTCTACCGCACACTGGTTGAGGATCCCGGAGCGCTGATCGGCATCGGCTTCGGGGCGACCTTCGCCGTCATCACCGTGGCACTGATCTCCGGCGCCGTCGCAGACCGGGCCAAGTTCTCCGCCTGGATGGTCTTCGTCCCGGTCTGGGTGACGCTGGTGTACTGCCCGCTGGCGTTCATGGTCTGGGGCGACGGCGGCCTCCTGGTCGAGGGCGGTGCGATCGGCGACGCCCTCGGAGAGGCGGTGGACTACGCCGGAGGACTGGTCGTCCACATGTGCGCCGGCCTGGCCGCCCTGGTCCTGGCGCTGATCCTGGGCAAGCGCGGCACCTTCGACCGTCGGGAGCTGCACCGTCCGCACAACACCCCCTTCGTGCTGCTGGGCTGCTCCTTGCTGTGGTTCGGATGGTTCGGGTTCAACACCGGTGCGGCCGAGGAGGCCGGAGAGGCCGGGCTCATCTGGGTCAACACGCTGCTGGCTCCGGCCGCCGGCCTGGTGGCCTGGCTGCTGACGCAGCGGCTGCGCGGCGTCCGCCCCAACGCCCTCGGTGCGGCGTCAGGGATCGTCGCGGGCCTGGTGGCCATCACTCCGGCCTGCGCCTTCGTCGATCCGGTCAGCGCGATCGTCATCGGCGGGGTCGCCGGCGCGGTCTGCTGCCTCGCGGTCGAGCTGAAGTACCGCCTCGGGTTCGACGACACGCTCGACGTCGTCGGGCTCCACTTCGTGGCGGGACTCTGGGGCACCCTGGCCATCGGCCTGGTGGGCCGCGCCGAGCTCATCGACGGGGAGCGCTCCGGCCTGCTCCTCGGAGGCGGCACGGAACTGATGGTGGCTCAGCTGGTGGCGTGCGCGGTGACCCTGGGCTTCACAGTGGTGATGACTCTGGTCATCGGCGCGGCGATCCACGCCGCGATCGGCTTCCGGATCCCTCCCGAGGAGGAGGCCCGCGGCATCGACGCCGCCCAGCACGACGAATCGGCCTACGTCTTCGACGACCTGCTCAGCGCCGCGGTGCCCCGGGGCGGAGACTCGGACGAGCAGGCGCGGGCGCGGACGGAGCTCACCCCTCACCCGGCCGGGACCGGGCCCGCGTGAGCGTCTCGGGCGCCCGGGACCAGGCGGCGGCTCCGACCATGAGGATCACACCGGTGATCGCGAAGGCCCAGGAGTAGCCGAACCGGTCGACCAGGACGCCCGCCAGCAGGGGTCCGACGATGGCTCCCGAGTCCTGGACCATCTGGAAGGTGGAGACGATCTGACCGCCGTTGCGGCCCTCGCCGACGATGTCGGCGAGGGCCGCCTGCTGTGCCGGATTGACCAGTCCGGTGCCGACTCCGGCCACGATGCTGAGCACGACCAGCACCAGCGGATGCGGCGCGAGGCCGAACACCGCGGTGGAGGCCGCGGCGATGACCAGTCCGAGGATGATGGGGCGGCGCCGTCCTGCGACGTCGCTGCGTCGGGAGAACACCAGCACGGCGGTGACGTTGCCCGCGGCGAAGGCGGCCAGCACGACCCCTGCCAGCTGTCCGGAGTCGACGATCCAGCCGGTGCCGGCGAACGCCGAGGCGGCGAACAGCGGAACGATGGAGTTCCGCATTCCGAAGGTGGCCCAGCCGTTGGCGAAGGCGGCGGTGAGGGCCGCACGGTAGGACGGATGGGCCCAGGCCGTGCGCAGGGTGGTGACCTCACGCTCGTCCTTGGTCTTCCGGTCCTCCAGGCGGGATCTGCGCAGCATGAAGAACACGATGGAGGCGGCCGCGATCAGCGCGCCTCCGTAGACCAGGAACGGCACCCGCTGGCCGAAGGTCAGCAGGCCGGACCCCAGCAGCGGCCCGGCCACGTTGCCGATGAGGAATGCCGAGGCGAAGGCGCCGGCCACCCTGCCGCGGATCTGCGGGGGCGACTTCCGAGCCAGGAAGGTCATGGCGGCGACGGTGAAGAAGGTGGAGCCGATCCCCCCCACCGAGCGGAAGGCCAGCAGCAGCTCGTAGGTCGGGGCGTAGGCCGTGGCGATCATCGAGGCCGCGACGATGAGCAGGCCGACCACATAGACCGGTGACTCTCCCAGGGTGCGCGTCAGCCGCCCGGACAGCGGAGCGAAGAGCAGGCGGAACAGGCCGAAGGCGGAGACCACTGCAGAGACGGCGAGCGCGGAGACTCCGAAGTCGGACGCGTACTGGGGCAGGATGGGAGCCACGATGCCGAAGCCGATGGCGACGATGAACGAGGCGCCGATCATGACCTTCAGCTCGGGCGGGATCCTCACCGGCTCCGGGGTGGTCGTCTCCGCCTCGGCCATCTGCCGCTCCTCGCCGTCGTCGTGCTCCGTCTGTCCGGGGCCGGTCCATCGACCCGAGGTTGCGTAACACAACTACCCGTCGTTCTGTTCCGCGCCCTCTTCCACCGTGCCGTCGCGGCGCAGGCGCTGCGAGACGACCCGGGTCGAACCGTCCTGACGCATGGAGACGCCGTAGAGCGCGTCGGCGATCTCCATCGTGCGCTTCTGGTGGGTGATGACGATCAGCTGCGAGGAGGCGCGCAGCTCCTCGAAGATCACCAGCAGCCGGGAGAGGTTCGTGTCGTCGAGCGCGGCCTCGACCTCGTCCATGACGTAGAAGGGGCTCGGCCGGGCCTTGAAGATGGCCACCAGCAGGGCCACTGCGGTCAGCGACCGTTCGCCGCCGGAGAGCAGGGAGAGGCGGCGGATCCGCTTCCCGGGCGGCCGGGCATGGACCTCGATCCCGGTGTTGAGCATGTCCTCCGGGTCGGTGAGCTCGAGACGTCCCTCTCCGCCGGGGAACAGGCGGGCGAACACGTGCTCGAACTGGCCTCGTGTGTCCTCCCACGCCTGGGTGAACACGGACTCCACGGTGGAGTCGACGTCGGCGATGATGTCGAGCAGGTCCTGTCGGGAGGCCTGCACGTCGGCCAGCTGCTGCTGCAGGTAGGTGTGGCGCTCCTCGAGTGCGGCATGCTCCTCAAGCGCCAACGGATTGACCTTGCCCAGGGCGCGAAGATCCCTGCGCGCCCGTACCAGTCGGTCCTCCTGCTCGGCTCGGTCGTAGGGGCGCGAGGACGTCGACGCGTTCCCGCCGTCATCCTCGGCGCTCCGGTCGGCCGGGGCCTCGGGGGGCTCCGCCTCCGGATCGGGGACCGGCTGGTCCGGCCCGTAGTGCTCGATCAGGTACTCGGCGCTGAGGCTGAGCTCCTCATGGCCACGCTGTTCGGCGGACTCGAGGTTCAGGCGCAGCTCGGTGCGACGGACCTCCGCACGGTGGAGCCTGTCGGTGACCTCGTCCAGCTCTGCGGCGAGCTGTGTGCGTGCGTTCCGGACAGTCTCGATCTCCTCGGACAGGCTCCGATGCTCGGACCGTGCGGCCTCCTGCGCCTGCTGGGCCCGGCCCAGGATCCCGTCGAGACGCTCGACGGCCTCTTCGGCGCGCGCGCCCACGTCCTGTGCCCGGCGACCTCCCGCCTCCCGCCGCTCGGCCTCCCGGCGAGCCTCCTGCCTGCGGGCCTCCTCGGCTGCGGCGCTGCGGCGCAGCCCGGCCGCACGGTCCACCAGCTGGGCGTGCGTCTCCTCGGCGGCCCTCAGACCGAGCCGGGCGTCGACCTCCTCCCGACGTCGGGTCGCGGCGTCCTCGGCCAGTCGGTCCCGCTCGTCGGTGGAGGGGTCGTCCTCGACCTCGTCGGACTCCGCGGCCGCCAGCCGCCGCGTCGCCTCCTCGAGCTGCTCGGAGGCTTCTCGTGCGATCCTCTCGGTCTCCTCGAGCTCGACCTCGGCGGTGCGGATCCGTTCGGCGGCCCGCTCGGAGTCGGCACCGAGCCGTCCCAGCTGATCGGTGACGGCAGTGAGCTCGGCGTCGTTTCCGTGCAGCGCCTCCAGGGCCTGATCGACCTCGCGTGAGGCCTCATCCGCGGCATCCCGACGGGCGGCGAGGGTGTCCGCCACCCGGCGCAGCTCCTGTTCGTCGGTCTCCAGCGCCGCGGAGACCTCTTGGATCCTGGCGGTGACGGCCACGTCGGAGCCGGCCAGTCCCGTGCCTCCGATCCGTTCGCCGGCCCGCAGGATCTGTCCATCCGCGGTGGCCGCGGTGTCGACGTCGTCGCGCTCGAGCATCTGCTCGGCGATCTCCTCGGCGGACCGGGGCGGGTCGGCGGCGACGAACACGGTGGCCCCGAAGAGGCGGTGCAGCGGAGCGGCGAGCTCCTCGGGGGCCTCGACGACGTCGAGGGCCCACCGCACCTGGTCCGGCAGCCGGGTTCGGCGTGATGCGGGGGGATCCGCGGGCCGCCCGCTCGGGTCGGGGTGGACCAGGTGGGCTCGTCCGGCGTCCTGGTCGGCCAACCAGCGCACCGCGGCTGCGGCGGACTCTGCGTCCTCGGCCACCAGCGCGGCATCCAGACTGCCGAGGCAGGAGGCGGCCGCCGTCTCCCATCCCGACGCCACGCTCAGCCGCTCGGCGAAGGAGCCGCGCACCGCATCCCGAAGCTGCGGCGGCGCCCCGTCCCGCAGCGCCGCTCCGCCGTCGCGCGGGGCGCGGGCGGCCTCCAGCCCGCCGAGGGCGGCCCGATGCTCCCCCACCACCGCCTCCAGGCGTCGGTGCTCGGCGACCGCGGCTTCGTGCTCGTCGACGAGGTGGTCTCGGCGACGCGCCGCCTCCTCATAGGCTCGGTCCAGGTCGGCTTCACCGGCTTCGACTCCGCCGACCGTCTGCTCCAGCTCGGCGAACCGGGACCGGGCCTCCTCGCGGACGCCCCGAGCCTCCTCACGCTGGGCCTGGGCCCGACTGCGACGGGTCGCGGCGGCCTCGATCCGACCTTCGGCCGCTTCGACCCGTCCCCGCAGCGTGGCCAGGCCGGCCCGCCGGTCCGCGGCGGCGCGGAGGAGTTCGGTGATGCGGTTCTCCTCGGTACGCAGCCGGTCCTCTGCGGCGGACCGCACCTCGGAGGCCGCAGTGAGCGCCGCGGCGGCGTCGTCGGTCTCGGTCTGCTGCACCTCCGCGTCCCGCTCCACCTGCGCCGCCTGCTGCCGCAGCCGTTCGGGGTCCCGTCCGGCGTCGGGCACGACGGCGGAGTCGAAGAGGCTGCGGGCCCGCTCGGCGGCGACCGAGGCGGTCGACCGCAGCCGTTCCTGGACCTGTGCCAGTCGGTGGTGTCCGGCGACCAGCCGCTGATCCAGGTGCCGGGCCGCACGGGCCCGACCGTCGAGCTCCGCGATCTCGGCGTCCCGGCTCCGCACGTCGTCGCGCAGCTGCTCGGCGCGGCCCCGATCGGCCTCCTCGCCCTGGCCTGACTCGTGCAGGGCGGTGGCGGCGGTCACCAGGTCGTCGGCGATGATTCGGGAGAGGGCGTCGCGCACGTCGAACTGGATCCGCTGGGCCCGTCTGGCCACCTTGGCCTGCCGGCCCAGGGGCGCCAGCTGGCGGGAGATCTCCGAGATCAGGTCCTCGAGGCGGTCCAGGTTGCCCTGCATGGAGTCGAGCTTGCGCACCGACCGTTCGCGGCGGCGCCGATGCTTCAGGACGCCGGCCGCCTCTTCGATGAATCCGCGACGCTGCTCCGGGGTCGCCTGGAGGATCTGGTCCAGCTGTCCCTGGCCGACGATGACGTGCATCTCTCGTCCGAGTCCGGAGTCGGAGAGCAGCTCCTGGATGTCGAGCAGCCGGCACCTGCGACCGTTGATGGTGTACTCGGACCCGCCGGTGCGGAACATGGTCCGCGAGATGGTCACTTCGGAGTATTCGATGGGCAGCGCGCCGTCGGCGTTGTCGATGGTCAGCGCCACCTGCGCCCGTCCCAGCGGTTGACGCTCGGCGGTGCCGGCGAAGATCACGTCCTCCATCGAACCGCCGCGCAGGGACTTGGCCCCCTGCTCCCCCATGACCCAGGCCAGCGCGTCGACCACGTTGGACTTGCCGGAGCCGTTGGGGCCGACCACGGCGGTCACTCCGGGTTCGAACTCGAAGGTGGTGGCTGAGGCGAAGGACTTGAAGCCGCGGACGGTCAGGGTCTTCAGATGCACGCGGGGGCCGTCCTCAGCTGGTCGAGGCCGGGAGCTCGACGTCGGGGGCGAAGTCGGGCTCACGCCGACCCATGCCGAACAGTGCGCGCACCGCGGCCACCGTGCGGCGCGCCGCCTGCCCGTCTCCGTAGGGGTTCACGGCGTGGGCCATGGCGCGGTAGGCCTCCGGGTCGTCGAAGAGCCGGGCGACCTCGGCGACGACGCGGTGCTCGTCGGTGCCGATCAGCCGCACGGTGCCGGCGTCGACGGCTTCGGGGCGTTCGGTGTTGCTCCGCATCACCAGCACCGGCTTGCCCAGGCTGGGAGCCTCCTCCTGGACCCCGCCCGAGTCGGTGAGCACCACGGTGGCGAGGTCCATCAGCCGCGTGAACTCACCGTAGGGAAGGGGCTCGGTGACCACGACGTTGTCCAGACCCTGAAGTGCCGGAAGTATCGCCTCACGCACCACCGGATTCCGGTGGGCGGGCAGCACGATCAGCTTCTCCGGGTACCGGGACGCCAGCTGGGCCAGGGCCCGTCCGACCCCCTGCATGGCGCGGCCCTGGTTCTCGCGGCGGTGCGTCGTGACGAGCAGGACGTCTCGACCCGAGTCGGCGGCCTGCTCGAGCTGCGGGTCGGAGAACGGGACACGCTGTTCGGCGACGGTGAGCAGCGCGTCGATGACCGTGTTGCCGGTGACGGCGATCTGGGTCTCATCGACCGCCTCGCGCAGCAGGTTCCGCTTCGACTGTGCCGTCGGGGCCAGATGCAGCGACGTGATCTGGGTGGTCATGCGACGGTTGGCCTCCTCCGGGAACGGGGAGAAGAGGTCGAAGGACCGCAGCCCCGCCTCGGCGTGGACGACGGGAACCCCGGCGTAGAACGCGGCCATGGCGGCGGCCGTCGTCGTCGTGGTGTCGCCCTGGACCACCACGGCGTCGGGACGGACGTCGGAGAACAGCTCGTCGAGGCCCTCTACGGTGCGGGTGAGCACACCGTTGAGCGTCTGACGCGGCCGGAAGATGTCGAGGTCGTGGTCGGGGACGATGCCGAAGAGCTCGTTCACCTGGTCGAGCATCTCCCGATGCTGGCCAGTGACGGTGACGGGGCAGTCGAAGTCGGCGTCGGCACGCAGCGCCCGGATGATCGGGGCCATCTTGATGGCCTCGGGGCGGGTGCCGTAGATGGGCATGATGCACGTGGCCGTCATCTCTCGCTGCGCCTCCTGTCCACTCACTGACCTCCTCGCGTCGGCCCGGCGGGATGGGCCGCCGGTCGGTCGACGCCGTCTCAGCCTATCCCGTGTCCCGGGAGCGACCCGGGACCGACCCAGGGTGCGATGCGGGACCGACCCAGGGTGCGATGCGGGACCGACCCAGGGTGCGATGCGGGACCGACCCGGGGTGCGACGTGGGGTGCGGCGTGCGGCTCCTCCGGCGGACTACGATGGGGCGCGAACGCCGAGCCGAGACGCCGCCCGAGGGACCGGGCCGGGCGGGACAGGATGAGATGAGCAGCGAGACCGATCCCGCCGAGCGCGGAGCCGTCCTCCAGGCCCGGCGTCAGGCGCGCGCCCTCGACGACCCGGAGGCCGCACTCCCCCGATTCCTCGACGAGGCCGAAGAGCGGCTGCGCATCGACTGGTCCCGCCCCAACGAGTTCCCCCGCGGCCAGCGGCAGGTCCAGATGATGATCACCGGGGCCCAGCGCAACCGCGCCCGGGCCCCCAAGCTCGCACCGGGACTGTGGGCCGTGCTCCGCGGAGGGTCGGTGATCGGCTCCTTCGACGCCCGGATGTCTTCGATGCCCAGCGCGATGGGTGTCGGCGTCACACGCTCACGGCCGCTGACCCACGCCTACCTCACACACTCCGCAGTGCCGACCCCTCGGAGCCGAGGGTTCGACGTCGAGGACGTCGACTCGGCGGCGAGCTTCGCGGTCGAGCTGGGTACGGTCGCCGTCAAGCCCGGGACGGGTCGAGGCGGGCGTGGCGTCTCATGGGGCGTCGGGCTCGACTCAGGCCGAGACGACTTCGACGCCGCATTCGCCTACGCGGCGTCGCGCATATGGAGGCGGCCGGCCTACTGCCCGCAGGTGGTCGTCCAGGAGCACCGGGAGGGACTGGACCTGCGTCTGCTCGTCGTCGCCGAGGAGGTCGTCGGGGCCGTGGCGCGGGTGCCGCTGCACGTCGTCGGCGACGGCACATCCACCCTCGGGCGACTGGCGGAGCAGGCGGCCGCGCGTCGTCGCAGCAACCAGCTGCTGGCGCGGTTCCCCGTCGAGGTCGGAGCCGAGGAGCTGCGCACGCTGGGCACCGACCCGGAGTCCGTGCCCGCACTCGGCCGACGAGAAGTGGTCTCGGCGATCGGCAACCCCTTCTCAGGAGGGATCTCCGTCGACGTCACCGATCTGATCGCCGAGGATCTGAAGGCCCTGGCGGTGGACGCGGTCTGGTCGCTTCCGGACGTGAAGGTCGCCGGTGTGGACCTCATCGCCCCGTCGCCGGACTCGGCCGAGGGTGCTGTGGTCACCGAGTTCCGCGAGGACCCCGTCCTGGGGCTCCACGGGTTCCCGCTCTACGGGCGTTCGCGGTCGACGGCGACGCCGCTGATCGAGGCGATGATCACGCGGGCCCGAGACTGAGCTCCGAACGGCCCGTGGTCCCCGGAGTGTGCGCCGCCCGCTGATAGGCTGAGCTTCGCACGGCGCCGGGCCGCGCCGAGTCGGACGGGCCGCGGCATCTGCGGCGACGCACGCGCGGAAGGATCACCGACAGATGGCAGGACGGAAGCAGGCCCCAGCTCGGCACGACACCGACGCCGGAGCCTCCCCGGATCTGCGGCCAGCTCCCCGACGGGTCGACCTCCACGGCGACGGGCTGATCAGGGTCGGCGCACGCCCGAACCTCTGGCAGTACCTGAAGCAGATCTGGGCGTTCCGACACTTCGTCATCTACGACTCCCACGCCCGTGTGGCGACCTCGAACACCTCAGACTCGTTGGGCCGTCTGTGGATGATCATGAATCCGGTGCTGTTGGGCTTCGCCTTCTTCCTGGTCTTCGGCCTGCTGCTCCAGACCTCACGCGGCATCAGCAACTTCATCGGATACCTGATCATCGGCGTGTTCATGTTCCGGTTCGCCACCCAAGCGATCGGCAACGGTTCCCAGTCGATCACCAAGAACCAGAACGTCGTCCATGCCTTCAACTTCCCCAGGGCCTGCCTGCCCCTGGCGACCAATCTGCGAGAACTCTTCGCCCAGATCCCCACCCTGCTGGTGATGACCGTCCTCGTCTACACGCTCGGGGATCTGCCCCTGCCCGGTTCTGAGCCTGACCCCATCGATCTGTCCTGGCGGTGGCTGGCCATCTTCCCGGTCCTCGTCCTCATGGTGATGATGACCACGGGGTTCAGCCTCCTGCTGGCTCGGGCCGTGGCGACCTTCGACGACGTCAAGCATCTGATCTCCTTCGGTACGCGCATCTGGATGTACGCCTCCTGCGTCTTCTTCTCCAGCGAGCGTTGGGAACGAATCGGCGGGGACACCGCGCTGCTCATCCTGCATCTGAATCCGATGTACTGCGTCCTCGACATCGTCCGTCAGGCCTGGCTCTACGACGCCTGGGCAGACCCCATGCGGTGGTATGTCCTCGGTGGTTGGGCGTTCGGGCTCTGCCTCATCGGCATGCTGGCCTTCTGGCAGGCCGAGGAGACCTACGGGAGGGAGCGATGAGTCTGGATGTCGGACAGGAGCAGACCGACTCGGCGGACACCGTCCCGGAGGACCTGGCCGTCGTGGTGGACGACGCCTCGATGACCTACCGCATCCGCTCCTCGAGCGAACACCTGCGCGACGACGGCCGGTGGTCTCGGCGCTTCAAGCGGGTGACCGGATCGGGCTGGGCCAGGGTGCATGCACTGGACAGCCTGAGCTTCGTGGTACGTCGGGGCGAGTCCGTCGGGGTCATCGGGACCAATGGGTCGGGCAAGTCCACGCTGATGAAGCTGCTGACGGGAAAGCTCCGACCCACTACGGGTGAAGTCTTCGCCACCTCGACTCCGGTCATGCTCGGGGTCAACGCCGCCCTGGTCAAGGACCTCTCCGGGCAGGAGAACATCCGACTGGGCTGTCTGGCCATGGGCCTCACGCCGGCGGAGACTGCGCGGAAGTTCGAGATGATCGTCGAACTCTCCGGGCTGCGCGACGCCCTGCACCTTCCCCTGAAGTCCTACTCCTCAGGCATGGCCTCACGTCTGCAGTTCGCGATCGCCACCGCGGTGGATCCGGACATCCTCATCATCGACGAGGCGCTGAACACCGGAGACGCACAGTTCCGATCTCGGACAAAGAAGCGGCTGGACGAAGTCCGGGAGCAGGCCGGCTGCGTCTTCCTGGTCTCCCATTCGCTCGGCACCATCCAGCAGATGTGCACCCGGGTGCTGTGGATCGAGCAGGGGCGGCTGCTGGCCGACGGAGACCCGGAGTGGGTCACCGAACAGTACCAGGAGTACACCGAGCACAAGGCGTCGGGACGCCGCCGCAGCTCTGAGATCGCCTACCAGCGCACGCGGATGCACCTGGACTCAGTGTCGGTCAGCTGGGCCGACGGAACACGTCCGACCCGCGCGGGCTGAGCCGGTGTCCGGCTCAGCCGAACCAGATGCCGATCTCCCGATCCGCCGACTCCGGAGAGTCCGAGCCGTGGACCAGGTTCTTCTGCACCTTCTCTCCCCAATCGCGTCCGAGGTCGCCGCGGATGGTCCCCGGGGCGGCGGTCGTCGGTTCGGTGGCCCCGGCGAGCGAGCGGAACCCCTCGATCACCCGATCGCCCTCCAGCACCGCGGCCACCGTCGGACCAGAGGTCATGAAGTCCAGCAGGGGCTGGTAGAACGGTTTGCCCTCATGTTCGGCATAGTGTGCCGCCAGCTGCTCGGTCGTGGCCTGAAGCTGAGTCAGACGGGTGATGCGGTAACCCTTGGCCTCGGCGCGGCGCAGGATCTCACCGGTCAGTCCGCGCTCGACGCCGTCGGGCTTGATCAGGATGAGCGTCTGTTCGGTCATGGTGTCCTCTCCTCGGGGTCGTTCTCGGATGTCTCGGCTCCGTCGCTGCTGCGCGGGCCCTGCGTGCCGGGCTCCGGAGGCGACGACGCCTCCGCCTCGTGGGCCAGTCGCTGTTCGGCGAGGAAGCGTTCGTGCTTCTCGACGTCGAGCTGCCGACCCTTCACCACGGCGAACCACCAGCAGCCCAGGAAGATCGCCCCGATCACGAACATCAGCGGTTCGAAGATTCCTCCGGCGATGATGACGAACTGCAGCACCCAGCCCATGAGCCATCCCAGGCGGGTGCGCAGCAGCCCGCAGGTGACAACCAGCAGCGCGGCGACGCCCAGCGACCCTCCGAAGAGCCACCAGGCGAACCACTCGTGCTGATGCAGTCCCCACACCATGAGGGCGTAGAAGAACATCAGCAGGGCTTCGAGGCACAGCACCGTGGAGGCGAACAGGACCTTGACCGAGCGCGGCGGACGGACCTGGCCCGGGCGCCATGCGCGCTGGGCACGCGTCTGTCGTGCCATCTCAGCCGACCCCCCTGCGCGGCCCGGAGGCATCGGCGTCTCCGGCGCCGAACTCACGGCCACCGTCCTCCTCGGCTCCGAGCAGCGTCCGCGCCTCACCGACCAGAGTGATGGACCCGGTGATCAGCACGCCCCCGGCCAGGCCGACGTCGGCGTCGTCGGAGCGGCCGACCGCCCAGTCGATCGCCTCGTCCAGTCGTTCGGTGATGTGCAGGTCCTCCTCGCGGAACCCGACGTCGAGGGCCAGTTCGGCCAGCTCACCCGGGGGGATCGCCCGGGGTGAGGTGGATCGGGTGAAGCAGACGTCCTCGACGAGGCCGTCGTACTCGCGATGCAGGGTGGTGAGGATCTCGCGGGCGTCCTTCTCCTGCAGGATCCCGACCACCAGGACCAGCGACGACAGGCCGAAGGACTCCTTCAGGGCCTGGGCGGAGGCCTCCGCACCGGCGGGGTTGTGGGCCGCGTCGACGATGATGCTCGGAGCGGTGCGCAGCACCTCGAGCCGTCCCGGCGACGTCATGTGCTCACAGGCCAGCTGGAGGTTCTCCGGCGTGAGCTCCTGCTCTCCGCCGCCGATGAAGGCCTCCAGCGCGGCGACCGCCAATGCCAGGTTCTCCGCCTGGTGGGCGCCGTGCAGGGGCAGAAGGAGGTCCGGATACCGCCCGGCGATGCCCTGGACGGTGACCTGCTGGCCCCCGACGCCGGGGACCCTGGACTCGACGCCGAACTCGACACCCTCGAACCGATAGGGCACCTGCGCCCGACGGGCCGCCTCCAGCAGCACATCGGCCGCCTCCGGCACCTGTGCGGCGGAGATCAGGAATCCGTCGGACTTGATGATCCCGGACTTCTCCTCAGCGATGTCCCTCTCGTCGTCGCCGAGCAGCTCCGTGTGGTCCAGAGAGATCGGAGTGACCACGGAGACAGAGCCGTCGGCCACGTTGGTCGCGTCCCAGACGCCTCCGAGTCCGACCTCGAGCACCATGACGTCCACCGGCTCGTCCGCGAACACGGCGAAGGCCAGCACGGTGAGCAGCTCGAAGTAGGTCAGGGGGCGCTCCCCCTGCTCCTCGAGCCGCTGGTCGATCAGCCCGAGGTGCGGGCGGATCTCGTCCCAGATGCGGACGAACGTCTCATCGGCCACCGGGCGCCCGTCGATGCAGATGCGCTCCGTGACCGAGGACAGGTGGGGCGAGGTGTAGCGCCCGACCCGCAGGTCGTGGGCCATGAGGCCGGCTTCGATCATCCGTGCGACCGAGGTCTTGCCGTTCGTGCCCGTCAGATGGATGACCGGTGCGGAACGCTGCGGCTCCCCCAGGATGTCCACAGCCATGCGGACCGGCTCCAGGCGCGGTCGCATGTCGTTCTCCGGGGCGCGGGAGAGCAGTTCGGCGTACACGCTCTGCACGGAGAACCGGTCGATCCCCTCGTCGGCGTCTCGGTGGTCCGGGTCGCTCATCGAGCTCCTTCCTCGGCGCCGCCGCCGACCGTCGCACTTTCGGCCACGGCCACCTCGACGTGCGGTCGCGCCTCCTCAGCGGCGACCAGCCGCAGCTGGACGCTGAGGGTCTCGGTGCCGATCAGCTCGCGGTGAGCCTCCAGGGCGTCGATCGTCGCGGCGTCGGCGGTGACGGTGGTCGTGATGCGGTCCGAGACCCGGAGGTCGGCGTCCTTGCGTGCCTGCTGCACGGCACGGACCATGTCTCGGGCCGTGCCCTCGGCGAGCAGCTCGTCGGTCAGCGCGGTGTCCAGCACGAGGAACCCGCCGTCGTCGAGGACCGTGACAGCCTTGTCGCCCAGCTCCTCGGAGACGGTGGTCGCCAGGGTGAACTCGCCCTCCCGGAGCTGGAGGCCGCCGGCGACGACGACGCCGTCGGTGACGGACCAGTCTCCGGACTTCGCCGCGCGGATCGCCGTCTGGACCTCGCGGCCCAGGCGAGGCCCGGCGGCGCGGGCGTTGACCACCAGCTGCCGGCCGATGCCCCACTGCTCGGCCGAGACCTCCGCGGCGTCGAGCAGCTCCACCTCCCTGATGTTCAGCTCGTCGGCGATGATCTGCTGGTGGGTGCCCCTCAGGGCCTCCGCCCGGTCGACCACCACGGTCAGCGTCGACAGGGGCTGGCGCACCCGCAGCTTCGCCGATTTGCGCAGCGAAGAACCGGCGGAGCACACCGCACGGGTGATCTCCATCAGCTCGACGCCGCGGTCGTCGGCCAGATAGTCCTCGGCGTCCGGCCAGTCGGCCAGGTGCACCGACCGCCCTCCGGTCAGGCCCCGCCAGATCTCCTCGCTCATCAGCGGCAGCAGCGGTGCGGCCACCCGGGTGAACGTCTCCAGCGCGGTGTAGAGGACGTCGTAGGCGGCGAAGTCCTCGTCGAAGAACCGCTGCCGGGACCGGCGGATGTACCAGTTCGTCAGGGTCTCGGAGTACCGGCGCAGCGCCTCGCAGGCCCCGGAGACGTCGTAGGCGTCCAGCGCCGCGGTCGCCTCGCGGACCAGGTCCCCGGTGGCTGCGAGGATGTAGCCGTCCAGGGGGGAGAACTCCTCACGGCGGGCCGCGAAGTCCTCGGCGGTCACACGCCGCGCCGCATAGCCGGCGCCGCCGTCGGCGGTGTTGGCGTACAGGGCGAAGAAGTGCCAGGCGTTCCACAGCGGAAGCAGCACCTGGCGCACACCCTCACGGATCCCCTCCTCGGTGACGATGAGGTTGCCCCCGCGCAGGATCGGGCTGGCCATCAGGAACCAGCGCATCGCATCAGAGCCGTCGCGGTCGAACACCTCCGAGACGTCCGGGTAGTTCTGCAGGGACTTCGACATCTTCTGTCCGTCCGAGCCCAGCACGATGCCGTGGCTGATCACATTGGTGAACGCCGGGCGGTCGAACAGCGCCGTGGCCAGGATGTGCATGGTGTAGAACCAGCCGCGGGTCTGACCGATGTACTCCACGATGAAGTCGGCGGGGTGGTGCCCCTCGAACCAGTCGGCGTTCTCGAAGGGGTAGTGCACCTGGGCGAACTGCATCGATCCGGAGTCGAACCAGACGTCGAGGACGTCGGAGACCCGGACCATCTGTGACCGCCCGGTCGGGTCGTCGGGGTTCGGCCGTGTCATCCGGTCGATCCACGGGCGGTGCAGGTCAGGCTCCCCCTCGGCGTTGCGCGGGACGTCGCCGAAGGCCTCCCGCAGCTCGGCCAGCGAGCCGTACACCTCGGTGCGCGGGTGGGCGGGGTCGTCGGAGACCCACACCGGGATGGGGCTGCCCCAGTACCTGTTGCGGGAGATCGACCAGTCGCGGGCGTTGGAGAGCCACTTGCCGAACTGCCCGTGCTTGACGTTGTGCGGGATCCAGTTGATCTGCTCGTTGAGCTCGACCATACGGTCCTTGAACTGCGTGACCGCCACGTACCAGGAGGTCACCGCCTTGTAGATCAGGGGGGTGCGGCAGCGCCAGCAGTGCGGGTAGGAGTGCACGTAGGACTGCTCGCGGACCAGCCGCTCCTGGGCCTTCAGCGCGTTGATGATCGCGCGGTTGGCCTCGAAGACCTGCACGCCGGCGATGTCGGCCAGCGGAGCGTCCCCCGCCGGCGTCGGCTCGGCGAACTGCGGGAGGAACCTCGCCCCCTCGTCCACGGAGAGGATGACGGGGATCCCGTTCTCCTCGGACGACCTCTGGTCCTCCTCACCGTAGGCGGAGGCCTGGTGGACGAGCCCTGTGCCGTCGGTCGTGGTGACGTAGTCCTCCACCAGCACCCGGAACGCGTTCTCGGTGCCCCACGCCTCGGTGTCGGTGTAGTAGTCCCACAGCGGACGATAGCGGACACCGGCCAGGTGCGGTCCCGGCACCCGGGCGACGACGGCCTGCTCGGCGGCCTGAGCCGCGCTGACGCCGTCGTCGTCGACGAAGCCCAGATCTGAGGCATAGGCGGACAGGAGGTCCGAGGCGATCACGTGACGTCCCGGGACGGCGGCGCCCTCAGGGGCCCGGACGAGGACGTACTCGACCTCGGGACCCACGGCGATGGAGAAGTTCGTCGGCAGGGTCCAGGGGGTGGTGGTCCAGGCCAGCAGCTGGGCTCCGAGGAAGAGGTCCGCGACGTCGGTCGGCAGGTCGCCGGTCTCCGTGACCTCGAAGGCCACGGTGACCGAGGGGTCCTGTCGGTCCTTGTAGACCTCGTCGTCCATGCGCAGCTCGTGGTTGGA
This sequence comes from Nesterenkonia marinintestina, assembly GCF_025420485.1. Lineage (GTDB taxonomy): Bacteria > Actinomycetota > Actinomycetes > Actinomycetales > Micrococcaceae > Nesterenkonia > Nesterenkonia marinintestina. Next base: position 190,060 of record NZ_JAOEFD010000003.1, read on the forward strand.
CAGCGGTGTCTCGTCGCGCCAGCAGTACGGCAGCACGCGGAAGCCCTGGTAGGTCAGGCCCTTCTCGTGGAGCTGCTTGAACGCCCAGATCACCGATTCCATGTACTCGACGTTGAGCGTGCGGTAGTCGTTCTCGAAGTCGACCCACCGGGCCTGCCGGGTGACATAGTCCTCCCATTCGGCGGTGTACTTCAGCACCGACGCGCGGCAGGCGTCGTTGAACCGGTCGATGCCCATGGCCTCGATCTCGGCCTTGTCCGTCATGCCGAGCTGCTTCATCGCCTCCAGCTCGGCGGGCAGACCGTGGGTGTCCCACCCGAAGCGACGCTCGACGCGGTGTCCGCGCTGGGTCTGGTACCGCGCGATCAGGTCTTTGACGTAGCCGGTGAGCAGGTGCCCGTAGTGGGGCAGCCCGTTGGCGAAGGGCGGACCGTCGTAGAAGACGAACTCGTCCTGCGTGCCGTCCTCCCCCTGCGGCGGCCGATTCTCCACGGAGGCCTCGAAGGTGCCGTCGGCGGCCCAGGTGCTCAGCACCCGCTCCTCGATCTCCGGGAAGCGGGGGGCGGCCGGCACACGGCCGACGTGGTCGCCCGAGGAGGCGCGCGGGTAGACGGGCTGGAGGTTCTGCTCAGTCATGGGGTCGTCCTGGATGGTCACGAACGGGTGGGCCGGGGGTGGCACAAAGGCGTGTGCCGCGCAAGGACGCTGCGAACGCCTCGACCGTGCGAGGTTCCGCCGCGCGGTACCACCTTGCTTGCCCGGGCGCACCCGGACCGCTCCATGACTGCTGTGACGGGCTTACCCGTCCGGTTCTACTGGGATCCCCATGCCGCAGGAGCTGCGGATCCGTTCTTCCGGAGGCTCACCGGTGATGGCCGGGTCGACGCCTGTGCGCCCAGTGTACGTGAGGAAGGGTCCGGTTCTCGACGTGGGAGAACGCCGCACGAGAGCTCCGCCGCGACGAGCCGCCCGAGGGAGCAGTCAGCCCTCCTCGGGATCCGCCAGATCGACCTCGGAGACCACGACGCCTCCCCCTGCGGCGCCCTCGGAGACCAGCTCCAACGAGTGCGACCGGGTGGCGGCCAGCAGGTCGCCCAGCGCGGCCTCGAGGTGGCCGGCCTCTGTCGCACCAGCGGTGATCCGGGCCGAACGCACCTCGGTGCGCTGCCTGACCTTGGCCTCCGACTTGGCCCGACGGATGCCCGCCAGGGCCTCTGCGACCGTCGACATCAGCGCGGGGGCGCCCTCGACGGACCCGAGGTCCTCGGGTGCGGGCCAGGCGGCGGCGTGCACCGAACCGGAGCGCCACCACCGCCACACCTCATCGGTGGCGAACGGCAGCACGGGCGCGAAGAGTCGGAGCACCGTGTCCAGGGTCGTGGCCAGGGCGGCACGGACCGAGGCCTGCGCGTCCTCGCCGCGGGAGCCGTAGGCCCTCTCCTTCACCAGCTCCACGTAGTCGTCGGTGAAGGACCAGAAGAAGGACTCCACCAGCTGCAGGGCCCGAGCGTAGTCGTAGTCCTCGAAGCTGCGGGTCGAGCGCTCGACGACGTCGCGCAGCTCGGCGATCAGCGCCCGGTCCACCGGCTCGGACAGCACCGCGGAGGTGTCGGCGTCGTGGACGATGTGCTCCTCGGTCACCCCGAGGTTGAACGCGAACTTGGAGGCGTTGAGCAGCTTGATGGCCAGGCGCCGCCCGATCTTCATCTGGGCGATCTCATAGGCGGTGTCCGCCCCGAGCTTGGCGCTGGCCGCCCAGTACCGGACGGCGTCGGAGCCGAACTGCTCCAGCGGCTCGGTGGGCACCACGACGTTGCCCTTGGACTTCGACATCTTCTTCCGGTCCGGGTCCAGGATCCACCCCGACAGCGCGGTGTCGGTCCACGGCACGGATCCGTGGAGCGTGTGGGCCCGGACCACGGTGGAGAACAGCCACGTCCGGATGATGTCGTGGCCTTGCGGCCGCAGGTCGTACGGGAACACGGCGTCGAAGAACGTGTCGTCGCGGCCCCACCGACCGGCGATCTGGGGGGTGAGCGAGGAGGTGGCCCAGGTGTCGAGGACGTCCATCTCGCCGACGAAGCCTCCGGCCGCGCCCCGCTGAGACTCGTCGAATCCGGGGGCCGGCTGCGCGGCGGGGTCGACGGGCAGCTGAGACTCCTCGGGCAGGATCGGCGCCTCGTAGTCGGGCTCGCCCTGGGCGTCGAGCCGGTACCACACCGGGATCGGGACGCCGAAGAACCGCTGTCGGGAGATGAGCCAGTCGCCGTTGAGGCCCTCGACCCAGTTCTCGTAGCGTGACCGCATGAACCCGGGGTGCCACCGCACCTCGCGCCCCCGCTCGACCATCGCGGAGCGGCGCTCGGCGTCACGACCGCCGTTGCGGATGTACCACTGGCGGGAGGTGACGACCTCGAGGGGTTTGTCGCCCTTCTCATAGAAGTGCACCGCGTGGGTGATCGGCGTCGGTTCGCCGTCGAGCAGGTCCTGCTCACGCAGCATCTCGACGACGGTCTCCTTGGCCGAGTGGACGGTCAGCCCGGCCATGCGGCCGTAGTTCGCGCGGGCCGACTCCGTGGTCAGCCACTCGGGAGTCTCGGCCGAGAAGCGCCCGTCACGTCCGATCACCGTCCGGGTCGGCAGGTCGAGCTCCCGCCACCAGGTCACGTCGGTCATGTCGCCGAATGTGCAGATCATCGCGATGCCCGACCCCTTCTCAGGGTCGGCCAGGTGGTGGGCCCTGACCTCGACCTCGACGTCGAACAGCGGCGAGGTGACCGTGGTCCCGACCAGGTGTCGGTACCGCTCGTCGTCGGGGTGGGCGACCAGGGCCACACAGGACGGGAGCAGCTCGGGGCGGGTGGTCTCGATGAACACCTGCTCTCCCCCGGCCGCGGCGAAGGCGTACCGATGGTAGGCGCTGGGCCGCTCCTTCGCCTCCAGCTCGGCCTGGGCCACGGCCGTGCGGAAGGAGACGTCCCACAGCGTCGGGGCCATCGCGGTGTAGGCGTCGCCGGAGACGACGTTGCGCAGGAACGCCCGCTGGGAGACCGTGCGCGAGTCGTCGTCGATGGTCCGATACGTCTGAGTCCAGTCGACCGAGAGGCCGAGCCGGGTGAACAGGTCCTCGAAGACCTTCTCGTCCTCGACGGTGAGGTCCTCACAGAGTTCGATGAAGTTCTGCCGGGAGATCACGTCCCAGTCGCGCTGGTTCTTCGCCGGGCTCTGCGGCGGCGTGTAGTCCGGATCGTAGGGACGCGAGGGGTCGCACCGGACTCCGTAGTAGTTCTGGACGCGGCGCTCGGTGGGCAGACCGTTGTCGTCCCAGCCGAGCGGGTAGAACACGTTCCGTCCCCGCATACGATGGAAGCGGGCGAGCACGTCGGTCTGGGTGTAGGAGAACACGTGGCCCACGTGCAGGGACCCCGACGCCGTCGGCGGCGGGGTGTCGATGGAGTACACGGTGCCGCGTTCGGCGTCTTCGTCGAAGCGGTAGAGCCGCTCCTGCTCCCACGCGCGGGAGAGCTTCTCCTCAAGTCCCTCGAGGGCGGGCTTCTCCGGCACCGAGGGGGTCATCGGAGTCCCGTCTTCGGCGGCGGTGGGGCTGTGCGGGGGCGTGTCGGGCGAGTCGGTGCCCGGGGTGTCAGCCGTGTTCAGATCAGACATGCGGCCCATTGTGCCACGCGCACGTCACGACTTCGGCGCGGTGTGCGGACCCGCAGCTCCCCCGTCTCGGGGCACATCTCAGCCACTGGTCACACAGTGGTGAGGAACGCCACACGCTCACTAAGGTGGTGCCATGATCGCGACCCATCCCCACTCCCGCAGCGTCCTCATCACAGGAGCCTCCTCGGGCATCGGAGCCGCCTCGGCCCATCGTCTCGCCGCCGAAGGATGGCGGGTCTTCGCCTGCGCGCGACGGGCGGAGAAGCTGGAGCGGCTGGCCGAGCAGGAGGGCATCATCCCGCTGGTCTGCGACGTCACCGACGCCGACCAGGTCCGGGCGGTCCTCGACGAGGTGAGCGAGGCCGGGGGCATCGACACCCTCATCAACGTCGCAGGAGGGGCGCTGGGCACCGAGTCCGTGGCCGAGGCCGAGCCTGAGGACTGGCGCTGGATGTTCGAGGCCAACGTCATGGGGACCCTGAACACCCTCCAGGCGTTCCTGCCCATGCTGCGCGCCCACGGTCACGGGACCGTGCTGAACGTCACCTCCACCGCGGGGACCGTGGCCTACGAGGGCGGATCCGGATACAACGCCGCGAAGTTCGCCCAGCACGGGGTGACCGGGGCGCTGCGTCTCGAGGAGGCCGAGCACAACGTCCGCGTCCTCGAGGTCCTGCCGGGCATGGTCCACACCGAGGAGTTCTCCGCCAAACGGATGCGCGGCGACGCCGCCGCCGCGGCCGCGGTCTACCGGGGCGTGGAGGATCCCCTGAGCGCCGACGACGTCGCCGAGGTGATCGCCCATGCGGTGAGCCTGCCGCACCACATCAATCTGGACCAGATCACGGTCCGTCCGGTGGCGCAGGCGGCTCACCACAAGGTCATCCGTACCGGCTGAGCCTCCGCGGAGCGCTCCGACCCCACCCGGCAGTCCGGCGCACGGGGTCAGTCGAACTGCGGACGCTCGGTGCGACTGCGCTTGAGCTCGTAGAAGTGCGGGAACTCGGCCAGCTGGACCGAGGCGTCGAAGAGCCGACCCGCGTCCTCGCCCTGCGGCACCCGTGTGATGACGGGGCCGAAGAACGCCGTGCCTCGGAAGGCGACGATCGGGGTGCCGACGTCCTGGCCGACCTTCGAGATCCCCTCGTCGTGGGAGGCGCGCATGGCGGCGTCGTTCGCGTCGGTGGCGGCCGTCTCGGCGATGCCGGCGTCGAGCCCCAGCTCGTCGAGGGCGCGGGACACCGCTGAGGCGAGGTCCTTGTTGTCCCGATGGTGGATCTCCGTGCCCAGTGCCGTGTAGAAGCGGCCCACGGTCTCCTGGTCGTACTGCTCCGCCACCGCCGTCGACGCCCGAGAGGTCATCCATCGGGCGCGCTGGTCGGCGTCCTCGGACGGGGAGGGGTTCTTGTGCTCATTGAGCACTCCCAGGCTCATCACGTGCCAGACCACGTCGAGGTCACGCACGGCCGCGGCCTCCAGGATCCACCGGGAGGTCACCCATGCGAAGGGGCACAGGGGGTCGAACCAGAAGTCCACACGTTCGGTCATCGTCGTCTCCTCTCGTCCGCCCGTTCGGGCGGTCGTCTCTTCCGTCACCCCCGCTGCGGGCCTGCGGCGCTCACAGCGGGGCGTCCTCCCCCACGGGCACGTCGAGCCCGAGCAGGGCGTTCTCCACGACCTCGGACAGCGCCGGATGGATCCAGTACTGGCCGCGGGCCGCGGTGTGTGCGTCCTGGCCGAAGCTCATGGCCTGCACCACCGGTTGGATGAGGTTGGACGCCTGGTATCCCATCACGTGGGCACCCAGGATCTCTCCGTCCCGACGGTCGGCGATGACCTTGAAGATGCCGGTGGTGTCCTCCATCGCCCAGCCGTACGCGGTGTCGCCGAAATCCTGGGTCTTGGTGGTCACATGCTCCGCCCCCCGCTCGGCGACGGCCTCGGCCTCGGTGAGGCCCACCTGGGCGAGCTCCGGGTGGGTGAACACCGCCGAGGGGATCGCTCGGTGTCGTGCCGTGCGCAGACGGTCGGGGTGTTCGAGGTTGTGGGCCACCACACGGGCCTCGTGGTTGGCCACATGCTTCAGCTGCACGGCCGAGCAGATGTCTCCCAGCGCGAACAGGCCCGGCACCGGAGCTCCGTCGCGGAGGACCTGCTGGTGCGCGTCGACGACGAGGCGTCCGTCGGCATGGAGGTCCAATCCGACCTCGTCGGCACCGATCAGGTCGGTGTTCGGGCGGCGCCCCAGGGCGATGAGGACGATGTCGGCCTCCACCGTCTCCCGACCCTCGGGACCGTCGATGAGCGCGGTCACCGCGCCCTGCAGCTGGTCCTCGGAGCGGTGGACGTCGAGCAGCGTCCGGCGCAGGCGGACGTCCCAGCGCTGCTGCGCGAGGTCCGTGTAGCGGTCGGCGACCTCGGCGTCGACGGACTTCATCAGACCCTGCGACCGGTTGATCTGGACGACCTCGCTGCCCAGACCGTCGAAGATCCCGGCGAACTCACAGGCCACGTATCCGCCTCCCACGATGAGGATCCGGCGGGGCAGCTCGCCCAGCCGCATGATCGAGTCCGAGGTGTGCACCTGGGGCAGCTCGATGCCCGGCACGTCGGGGAGTTCGGCGCGCGACCCGGCGGCGAGGACCAGACGGTCCGCCTCGACGCGGGTCCCGTCCGCGGCCGCGAAGCTCCTCGGTCCGGTGAGCCGCACCTGCTCCCGGATCAGCGTCACATGGTCGAGGTGCTCGTCCCGATGGCGGCGCCCGGCGGCGGAGATCGGGTCGATGCGGGAGAAGATGCGGTCGCGGAGGCCGGGCCAGTCGACGGCCTCGGTGCGCTGGGAGACGTTGAGCCGAGCCGCCTCCTCCGGCGCCCTGGCGGCCTCCGACGCCCGCACGAACATCTTGGTGGGGATGCAGCCCACATTCAGGCAGGTGCCGCCGAAGGCGCCTTCGCTGCCCACACCCTTCTCGGCGAGGACGACCTGCTTGTCGTCCCAGAAGGGAGTCACCAGCGTATTGCCGGAGCCGGAGCCGATGATGGCGAGGTCGGGTCGCAGGATGGCCATGAGGACATCCTAGGCTGGGAACCGGACACCCGTCCCCCGACCCGGCAAGGAGAGACCATGATCCTGATCGTCGTGAAGTTCCCCGTGAAGCCCGAGCACGCCGAGGAGTTCCCCGAGCACGTCCGGGAGTTCACCGAGGCCACCCGTGCGGAGCCGGGCAACAAGTGGTTCGAGTGGTCGCGCAGCCTCGAGGACCCGAACGTGTACGTCCTCGTCGAGGCGTTCGACGACGACGCCGCCGAGGCACACGTCAGCTCCGAACATTTCCGGCGGTTCGTCGACGGGCCGATCGATCAGATCCTCACCGCCACCCCGAAGATCATCTCGCGGCAGGTCGAGGGCGACGGATGGGACGAGATGGGCGAGATCACCGTCTCCTGACCGCACGGTGGACGCCGGCTCCGGGAACTTCCGTATGATGGGGCGCGTGCAGATTGTGAGCGTCTCGAGCTTGAAGGGCGGGGTCGGCAAGACCTCCGTGACCACCGGACTGGCGTCCGCCGCGCTGATGCGGGGGATGCGCACGCTGGTCGTCGACCTGGATCCCCACGCCGACTCCACCACCAGTCTGGCGGTGGCCCGCGGCGACGGCACCGAGGTCGCCCAGCTGCTGCGCAATGCCCGCCGGAGCAGGGTCTCCGAGCATGTGGTGCGGTCCGGCTGGCTCGACCTGCTGCCGCCCGAGCACCGGTCCGAGGCCAGGCTCGACGTCGTCGTGGGTTCGGCGCTGTCCTCCACCTTCGACCGTCCCGACATCCGTCCGCGTGATCTGCGGCGGCTCAAGGCGCTGCTGACGGGGCTCACCGGCTACGACCTGGTGCTTCTGGACTGTCCGCCGTCGTTGTCGGGACTGACCCGGATCGCCTGGTCGGCCGCGGATCAGGTGGTGCTGGTGGCCGAGCCGAGTCTGTTCTCGGTGGCCGGCACCGAACGTGCCATGCGGGCGATCCGACTGTTCTCTCAGGAGTTCAACCCCGGCCTGGGTCGGACGAAGGTCGTGGTGAACCGTGTGCGCACCGACTCCACCGAACACGAGTTCCGCCTCTTCGAGATGGAGAGCCTCTACCACGACGCCCTGCTCGTGCCGGTGCTGGAGGAGGACTCTCAGTGGCAGCAGATCCAGGGCGCCGCGTATCCGGTGCATCGCTGGCCCGGGGATCAGGCGCGGGGGCTGGCTGAGGCGTTCGACCAGCTGCTCGTGCAGCTGGTCCCCCCGACCGGCGACTGAGGTCAGTCGACCGGGTCGCCTCAGGAGGCGGAGCGGCGACGTTCCCGCATCTTGGCCAGCTCGTCCTGCTGGGAGAACGGCGCCAGCGTCGGCTGCTGGACGTTCGGCTCCGATTCGGTGCGCTCACGGGGCAGCTCGGCGAGGCTGCCCTCGACCTCACGCCAGACGCGGCCCACTGCGATGCCGAACACCCCCTGTCCGCCCTGGACGAGGTCGATGACCTCATCGGCGGAGGTGCATTCGTAGACGGAGGCGCCGTCGGACATCAGCGTGATCTGTGCGAGGTCTTCGACCCCGCGCTCCCGGAGGTGCTCGATGGCGCTGCGGATCTGCTGCAGCGAGACCCCGGTGTCCAGGAGGCGCTTGACCACCTTCAGCACCAGGATGTCTCGGAAGGAGTAGAGCCGGGCCGATCCGGAACCGCTCGCGTTGCGGAGTGAGGGCTGGACGAGCTTCGTGCGCGCCCAGTAGTCGAGCTGACGGTAGGTGATGCCGGCCGCCGCGCAGGCGATCGGACCGCGGTAGCCCATCTCCTCGTCGAGATCCGGCAGGCCGTCGTCGAAGAGCCGCTGCTGAGGCGCATAGCGCTGCGCGGCTTCGCCGTCGTGCTGCGCCTGCTCTCCGCCGGCGCGAGAATCGAGACTCACGTAGTACCCTCCTCGGTGCGGTCCCGCCGGGGGAAGTCTCGCCGCCCTCCGCCGACGTGAGTCGAACGGTGAGAGAGTCCGGGCGGCGCGTGCGGTGACCCTTGTGCCTCGACCGTAGAACGCGAGGGTGCAGGGGTCAACGACATCTGTCCGGACGACGAGGTGTGTCGCATGGGAGGACCGACGGTCGCTCCCGTCCGACGGAGACCTGTGACGCCACTGTACCGCGAGAGGGTCCGCGGCGCACCACCGGATCGACGGGGATCCCGACGTCTCCGGGCCCGGGACTCAGCCGCGGTCGAGGTTCTCCACGGCCGCGTCCATCATCGAGGCCCGCAGCTCCCGCAGGTTCTGCAGCATCTCGCGCGAGGACTCGGCGACCCGGGCACGGGCCGCGGCGTCCTTGCGTGCGGCGTACGGCGCCATGGCCCGCCCGATGAGGTCCAGTTCGTTGTCCGCCGAACGGCGGATGTTGACCAGGTGCTTCGGCTCGAGGCCGTACCGGGCCAGCACCCGCACCGACTTCACGGCCTGCAGGTCGTGGTGGCTGTAGTTGCCGTCGCGGTCCGCTCTGATGATGCGGAAGTTCTCGAGGGTGTCCAGCATCCCTCGGGTCGCCCCGGACTGTGCGCGGAGCTCCTTGCGGCTCAGGGGCCTGATCCGCCCGGAGAGATGGGCGGCGAGCTCCTCGGTGACCTCGCGCGGACCCACCGGTGCGGCGTCGGGCAGCTCCTCGGGCTGTTCGCCGGCGTCGATGGCGTCCATCGTCTTCTTGATGACGTCCAGGGGCATGTATCGGTCCCGCTGCAGACCGAGCATGAAGCGCAGCCTCTCGACGTCCGCCGCGCAGTACTTCCGGTAGCCCGACGCCGTCCGTGCCGGTTCGATGAGCTCGCGCTCCTCCAGGAAGCGCAGCTTGGAGGCCGTCAGGTCCGGGAAGTCGCCGTGGAGCTCGCGCAGCACCTCGGAGATCGTGAAGACATGGCTCGACGCCGGATCCGGCGCTGCGGATCCGGTCCCCGGCTGTCTGATCGGTGCGGCACTCACGGCGCTGCCCCTCCCTCGGTTCCTGGGCACGGTGCTTGACGGTGTGGCACGGGCCACCGACCGTCTGCGGAAAGGATACCCTGCTCACCGTCCGGCGAACACCCCGGCCGCGTTCAGCCCCTTCTCGGGCGTGTCACGGTCCGCTCACTTGCTCCCGGCGTAGAAGGTGAGACGGAACTTTCCGATCTGCACCTCGTCACCGGCGCGCAGCACGTAGCGGTCCACTCGGTCGTGGTTGACGTAGGTGCCGTTTAGGCTGCCCAGGTCCTCGATCTCGAACCCCTCCGGCACCCGGTGGAACATCAGGTGGCGCCGAGACACGGTGACGTCGTCGAGGAAGATCTCCGCATCCGGATGGCGCCCTGCGGTGGTGACGTTGCGGTCCAGCAGGAACCGCGCACCCTGGTTGGCGCCGGTGTGGGCGATCAGCAGCCCTGATCCCTGAGGCAGGGCCGAGATGGCCTCGTGGTCCTCCTCCGTCAGGTACGGAGCGGCGGTCCTGGGGTCGGCCGGAGGCAGGGAGATGCTGGTCGTCTCCACGCTGCGGCGGCCCTCATCCGGAGTTCCGGGCGACTGGGTCACGGCGGTCTCCTCTCTCAAGTGCGTCGGACGACGGTCAGCCGACCTGGTTGCGGTAGTCCTCGTCGGAGAGCAGCTGCTCCAGCTCGCCGGCGTCGGAGAGGCGGACCTCGAACAGCCACCCCGCTCCGTAGGAGTCCGAGTTGACCGCACCGGGGTCGGACTCGAGGTCCTCGTTGACCGCGACGATCTCGCCGCTGACCGGAGCATAGATGTCGGAGACCGACTTGGTGGACTCGACCTCGCCGACGACGTCGCCGGCCGCGACGGTGCCGCCGACCTCGGGGGACTCGACGTAGACGACCTCGCCCAGGGCGTCCTGGGCGAAGTCGGTGATGCCCACCCGCACGACGCCCTCAGAGTCGCCGTCAGCGATCCACTCGTGGTCGGCGCTGTACCGCAGTCCTGCCGGGATGTTGCTCATAGTCGGTGCTCCGCTCCTGATGATGTGGGACGAATACGTCGGGTCCGAGGCGCGGACGAGTCCCGGCTCACAGATCCCTACAGGACAACTTAGCACCCTGCCGCGACGGCGGCATCGACGAGTCCCCCCAGGGAGACGGGCTCCGTCGGCGATGGATTCCGTCCGCCGATCTGACATATCCTCACCCGAGACCTCGCGTGAGCCGTCCGCGGCGACCGTGACGCCCCGCGACGAAAGGATCCGGCGTGACCGATCAGACGAGCACGCTCACCGCCGACGGCACTGCGCCCTCCCCCGAGTCCGACCCGCAGTGGTGGCGTCAGGCGGCGGTGTACCAGATCTATCCGCGCTCCTTCGCCGACTCCGACGGAAACACCATCGGTGACCTCCGGGGCATCACCGAGCGCGTGCCCTATCTGTCCGCATTGGGGATCGACGCCGTGTGGCTGAGTCCGTTCTACCCCTCGGCCCTGGCCGACGGAGGCTACGACGTGGACGACTATCGCGACGTCGACCCGAAGATCGGCACGCTGTCCGACTTCGACGAGATGATCTCCGCGCTGCACGCGGCCGGGATCCGGCTGATCGCCGACATCGTGCCGAACCACACCTCAGACCGTCACGAGTGGTTCCGCGCCGCAGTGGAGGCCGGACCGGGATCGCCCGAGCGCGCACGGTTCATCTTCCGCGACGGGCTCGGCTCCGCCGGCGAGCTCCCCCCGGCTGACTGGACCTCGATCTTCGGCGGTCCGGCCTGGACACAGGTGCCCGACGGCCAGTGGTACCTCCACACCTTCGCGAAGGAGCAGCCCGACCTGAACTGGGAGAACCCGGAGGTGCGCGAGGACTTCAAGGAGACCATCCGGTTCTGGTCCGAGCGCGGAGTGGACGGCTTCCGCATCGACGTCGCCCACGGACTGGCCAAGCGGCTGCCCGAACAGCTCCCCTCACAGGCCGAGCTCGACCGCCTCCCCTGGGACGGCTCCCATCCGACCTGGGACCGCGATGAGGTCCACGAGATCTACGCCGAGTGGCGCGAGGTGTTCGACGAGTTCGATCCGCCCCGGTCCGCCGTCGCCGAAGCATGGGTCGGGGCCGACAGGCGCCCGCTGTACGCCTCCGAAAAGGGTCTGGGTCAGGCCTTCAACTTCGACCTGCTGGAGGCGCACTTCGACGCAGACCAGTTCCGCGACGTGGTGACCTTCAACCTCGAGCTCGCCGAACGTGCCGGCTCGTCGTCCACCTGGGTCCTCTCGAACCACGACGTCGTGCGGCACGCCACCCGATACGGGCTGCCGCCCAAGGCCGCCCACGAGGAGAAGGCCGGGACGGACTGGCTGCTCTCCGGAGGCGTCGAGCCGCGGCTCGACGCAGAGGGCGGGCTGCGCCGAGCCCGCGCGGCGAGCCTCTTCGAGCTGGCGCTGCCCGGCAGCGCCTACATCTACCAGGGTGAGGAGCTGGGTCTCCACGAGGTCGCCGATATCCCCGACGAGGCGCGGCAGGACCCGACCTTCTTCCGGAACACCGGTGTCGAGATCGGGCGCGACGGCTGCCGCGTGCCGCTGCCCTGGAGCAGCGAGGGAGCCTCCTTCGGGTTCGGTCCGGCCCGACCGCACCTCCCCCAACCGTCATGGTTCGCCCGCTGTGCGGTGCAGGTCCAGGACGGCGACCCGGAGTCGACGCTGAACCTCTACCGACGGGCTCTGTCGCTGCGCTCGCGTCTGCGCACCGACGAGGAGCTGGAGTGGCTGCACACCGACGACGCCCAGGTGCTGGGCTTCGTGCGCCCCAACGGGTGGGCATGTGTGACGAACTTCGGCACGGCGCCGGTCACACTCCCGGAGGGCGAGGTCCTGCTGAGCTCGTCGCCGCTGGACGACGGCCGCCTCCCGGGCGAGGCGACGGCCTGGCTGCAGACCTGAGGTCGGCCCCGGCCGGGGCACGACCTGGTCGCCGCCGTCAGCTCTGAGCGGCGGCCTCGGTCCGCTCCTTGGCCCGTTCGGCGTCCCGCCGACGTTCGTCGGCCGCCCGGCGGGTCAGCTCGGCGCCGGCCTCCGGGTCGTGGGTGAGGTTCTCGCCGGTGGCCGGGTCGAAGAGGTGGATGCGGCTGACGTCGACCCAGATCGTCGCCCGGTCACCTCCGCGCAGCTTCGACTCGGGCGAGACGGAGATGACCAGCTCGGGACGGGTCTCGTCGGCGTCCATGTCCTCGGCGAGCGACTGCAGGGTGTCCTCCACACGCTTGTCCATCTCGTAGTGGACGTAGACGTACTGCTCGTTGCCCAGCCATTCGGTGTGGGAGATCTCGACCTCGAGCAGGCTCCCGCGGTCCCGCTTGGACCCCTCCAGGGTCTCGGCGTCCTCGAAGAACTCCGGGCGGATGCCCGCCAGGACGATGTCCTTGCCTTCGCCCGCCCGCTGGTGGCCCTCCGGGATGTCGAAGTCGCCCACCGGGGTAGAGAGCCTCCCGTCGGTGACGGTGCAGGGCAGGAAGTTCATCGACGGCGCGCCGATGAAGCCTGCGACGAACAGGTTCGCCGGCTGCTCGTAGAGCTCGCGCGGGGACGCGATCTGCTGCAGCTCCCCCTTCTTGAGCACGGCCACCCGGTCGCCCAGGGTCATGGCCTCCACCTGGTCGTGGGTCACATAGACCGACGTGGTGCCCAGGCGCCGCTGCAGCTGCGAGATCTGCGTGCGCATCTGACCGCGGAGCTTGGCGTCCAGGTTGGACAGCGGCTCGTCGAAGAGGAACGCCTTGGCCTCACGGACGATCGCCCGACCCATGGCGACACGCTGCCGCTGACCGCCGGAGAGGTTGCCGGGCCGGCGCTTGAGGTGCTCGTTGAGCTCCAGCATCTCCGAGACGCCGTTGACCTTGTCGGTGACCTCCTTCTTGGAGAAGCGCCCCTTCTGCAGCCGCAGGGGGAAGGCGATGTTCTCGAACACGGTCAGGTGCGGATAGAGGGCGTAGTTCTGGAACACCATCGACAGGTCCCGCTGACGGGGTGCGACGTCGTTGACACGCTCCCCGTCGATGAGCAGGTCACCCTCGGTGATGTCCTCCAGGCCCACGATCATCCGCAGCAGCGTCGACTTCCCGCAGCCGGAGGGTCCGACGAGGATCACGAACTCCCCGTCCTCGATGTCGATGGAGACGTCGTTGACCGCCGGGTAGCCGTCGGCGTACTTCTTGACCAGGTTCTTCAGTTCGATGGATGCCATGCTGCGGGCCCTCTCATCTCGGACCGGACTCCTCCGGCCGGTGCGGGTGTGATGTGTGCGAGCTGTGCGACGGCGCTGCGCCGCGGACGTGGTCCGGGTCCCCTCATCCCTTCACCGCTCCCTGGGTCAGACCGGAGACGATCTGACGCTGGAAGAGGACCACCAGGATGACCACCGGGACGGTCACCACGATGGCGGCCGCCGAGATCGCGCCCGCCGGCTCTTCGAACTGTGAGGCTCCGGTGAAGAACGCCAGGGCGGCGGGGACGGGTCTGGCCGCCTCGGTCGAGGTCAGCGAGATCCCGTAGACGAAGTCGTTCCAGGCGATGAAGAACGCGAGGATCGCGGTGGTGAACACTCCGGGGGCGGCCAGCGGGACGATGGCCTTGCGGAAGGCCTGCCACTGGGTGGCGCCGTCCACCTGCGCCGCCGCCTCCAGCTCCCAGGGGATCTGACGGAAGAACGCCGAGAGCGTCCAGATCGACAGTGGAAGCGTCAGCGACAGATACGGGATGATCAGTCCGATCCAGGTGTCGTACAGGCCGATGGTGCGCCACAGGTTGAACAGCGGGGTCACCACTGAGATGACCGGGAAGATCGAGACCGCCAGCGCCGAGGCCAGGATGACCTTCTTGCCCGGGAAGTCGAACCGCGCCACTGCGTAGGCGCACAGGGTGGCCAGCACCACGGCGATCGCGGTGGCGATCAGGGTGATGCCGATGGAGTTCACCAGCGCCGAGAGGAAGAGCGTCTGGGCTCCCCCGACGAAGATCTCCTCGTAGTTCTGCCAGGTGAACGAGGCCGGCAGCAGCGTGTTCGACGCGAGGTCGCCCGGGGTCTTGAAGCTGGTCATCAGGATCGAGAAGACCGGGAACAGCGCGTAGACGAGGGTGACGACGAAGAGCACCGCCCACCCGACCTTGATCTTCGTGGTGTTTCCTCCGGGGGCAGCCATCACTTCTCCTTCCCAGCGTCCTGGTGGTCCGTGCCGGAGGCCAGATCCACCTTGAAGCCCCAGACGGTGACCGCGCAGATCAGCAGCACACAGGCGAAGAGCACCACGGAGAGCGCCGACCCCATGCCGATCTCCAATCGGGTGATGGAGGTCTTATATGCCAGCATCGAGAGCACTTCAGTGCCGTGCTGCCCTTGGGTCATGATGAAGACGTTGTCGAATATGCGGAATGCGTCCAGCGCACGGAACAGTACCGCGACCATGATGGCGGCCTTCATGTGCGGGATGACCACCCGTGACATCTGCTGCCACCAGGTGGCGCCGTCGACCTTCGCCGCCTCGACCATCTCATCGGGCACCTGGGCGAGCCCCGCCAGCAGGAGCAGCGCGATGAACGGTGTGGTCTTCCAGATCTCCGAGGCCATAATCACCGAGATCGCAGTGCCGAAGTTGGAGAACCAGTCGAGGTCGGAGCTGATGCCGGGCACCCAGCTGAACCACTCGTTGATGTAGCCGGTGTTGATGTCGAACATGTAGTACCAGGCGAAGGCGGAGACCACCGTGATGATCCCGTAGGGCACCAGGATGGAGGTGCGCAGCGTCCCGCGCAGGCCCTTCAGCGCCCGATGCATGACCAGCGCCAGGGCGAAGCCCAGGACGAGTTCGACGGCCACCGTGACCACGGTGACGAACACCGTGACTCCCAGCGCCCACCAGAACACCGAATCGGAGAAGATGGTCGCGTAGTTGCCGAGGAAGACGAACTCCCGGGCATCCGGCTCGGTGAGGCGGTACGAGAACAGCGACTCGTAGACCGCCTGGGCGATCGGATACGCGGTCACCGACAGCATGATGAGGAAGGCGGGGCCGGCCATCATCCACCCGAGACGCGCCTCGGCGCGTGCCCGTGGGGACTTCTTGGGACGGACGCTCTCCTCGCCGGCTTCGAGGACGCGCATCCTCTGTGTCTCTGTGCTGAGCCTGCTCACAGCAGCCGCTCCCCTCTGAGGACCTGCTTCACGTAGTCGTCGGTCGAGGGCGGTGTGCCCTCGGGGTCGACGCCCGACAACGGCGTGTAGTTCTCCTGGATGATCTGCGAGATGTCGGAGTAGTACGGGGTCTGGGGCCGCGGCGCCGCGTCGTCCAGTGAGTCGGCGATCACATCAGCCATGGGGTAGGCGTCTTCGACCTCCTCATCCTCGAAGGCCTGCGCCGAGGACGGCGGGTTGCCGTTCGTGATGAAGTACTCGACCTGGTTCTCCGGGGAGACGATGCACTCCACGGCGTCCCAGGCCAGCTCGGGGTGATCGGACTGGGCCCCGACGCCGAGGTTGATCCCGCCCAGCGGGGGCGCGGCGTCCGTGTCCTCGTCCACCCGCGGGTACTTGGCCCATCCGATGTCGTCGAGCATCTCCTGATCGACGTCGCCGTCCTCGACCGCCGCCTGGGTGGCGGTCCAGATGAACGGCCAGTTGACCATGAACGAGCCGTCGTCGCCCTGGAAGAGGAACATCGACTGGTTCTCGTCCATCGCGGAGACTCCGGGGCCGGCGAGCCCCTCGGATCCGATGGTGTGCATGATCTCGGCCGCCTTGACGCCGGCTTCGGTGTCCAGCGCGGTCTCGATCTCGTCCGAGCTCAGCGTCGGGTCCGGCAGGATCTGCTCGCCCTGGGACTCGTAGAGCGCGTTGAGCCAGACGGTGGCCGACTCGGCCTGGATCCCCTGGATGCCGAGGAGGGTGTCGGTGTCCTCGGCCGCCGTGATGATCTCGTCCCAGGTGACCGAGTCGTCCATCTCGAGTCCCGCCTCCTCGGCCACCGATTCGCGGTACCAGAGGATCTGGGTGTTCGCCCAGAAGGGGACGGTGACGAGCTCGTCGTTCCACATGGCTCCCGCCAGGGCTCCGTCGAGGGTGTCCTCGGTGGTGGCCTCGGCCACGTCGTCCGGAACCGGCGCCAGGAAGTCCGGCTCGGCGAACTCCGGGATGAACGGCGGGTCGAGACTCATGATGTCGAGGGAGGAGTCACCGGCGGCGAGGCGACGGGCGAGCTGCTCACGCTGCGACGGCGCGTCCTGGGGCAGCAGCGACGTCTGGATCCGGTACTCCCCGTCCGCCTCCTCGGTGCACGTCTGGGCGATGGCGGCCTGGCCGCCGTCGTCGGGATTGATGTACCAGGTCAGCACGGGCGGACCGTCGTCCTCACCGCAGCCGCTGAGCACCAGCCCGGTGATCATGGCGGCACCTACGACGGCGGTGCGCCGTCGGAACCGTCCGGGCCTCTTCCTAGCCATACGTCCACCCTCTCCGGCACAGGCTCGGCCCGTCGCCGTCCCGCTGACCTCTCAAGGCGAGTGACCTTGATCACGATTCGAGTGGGATCACTCTATAGGAGAGGACGGTCACACGCCTAAGAGAACGCGCCGACACGCGGTGGAGCACCCAGGTCAGGGGCTCAGGCGGACTTCTTCCGCATCTTCTTCGCCTCGGTGCGGGTGAGCAGCTCCGGCTCAGCACCGTCCCGGACGACGTCGGCGGTGATGGTCACCTGGGCGACGTCATCACGGCCCGGGAGGTCGAACATGACCGGGTGGAGCACCCCCTCCAGGATGGAGCGGAGGCCACGAGCACCCGTGCCGCGCGCCTCCGCCTGCTCCACGACCGCCTCCAGGGCGGCGTCGTCGAACTCCAGGTCGACGCCGTCGAGGGCGAAGATCTTCTGATACTGCTTCAGCAGGGCGTTGCGGGGCTCGGTCAGGATCCTGATCAGCGCCTCACGGTCGAGGTCCTCCACCGTGGCCACCACGGGCAGCCGACCGATGAACTCCGGGATCAGACCGAACTTGTGGAGGTCTTCAGGCTCGACGTCGGCGTAGCTGACCTCCGCGCGGGAGATCGTGTTCAGCGGAGCACCGAATCCTATGCCCTTGCGTCCCGCCCGAGAGCCGATGATCTCCTCCAGCCCGGCGAATGCGCCGGCGACGATGAACAGCACGTTGGAGGTGTCGATCTGCATGAACTCCTGCTGCGGATGCTTGCGGCCTCCCTGCGGGGGGACCGACGCGACCGTTCCCTCCAGGATCTTCAGCAGCGCCTGCTGCACGCCTTCGCCCGAGACGTCGCGGGTGATCGACGGGTTCTCCGACTTCCGGGAGATCTTGTCGATCTCGTCGATGTAGATGATGCCCTGCTCGGCCTTCTTGATGTCACCGTCTGCGGCCTGGATGAGCTTCAGCAGGATGTTCTCCACATCCTCGCCCACGTAGCCGGCCTCGGTCAGCGAGGTGGCGTCGGCGACGACGAACGGCACCTGCAGCTTACGGGCGAGCGACTGTGCGAGGTAGGTCTTGCCGGAGCCGGTGGGGCCGACCATCAGGATGTTCGACTTGCCGATCTCGACGTCGTCCAGGGGCCCCTTCTCCAGCGACGTGGTCTTCGCCGCAGACCCGGTGGCCTGGATCCGCTTGTAGTGGTTGTGCACGGCGACCGCCAGCTGGCGCTTGGCGCGATCCTGGCCGACGACGTACTCGTCCAGGAACGATGCGATCTCCCGAGGGGTCGGCAGCTCGAAGTCGTCCGGCTCCTGGACCTCGTTGAGGTACTCCTCGATGATCTCGTTGCACAGCTCGATGCACTCATCGCAGATGTAGACCCCGGGACCTGCGATGAGCTTATAGCGGACCTGCTTCTGGCTCTTCCCGCAGAAGGAGCATTTGAGCAGGTCTGCGCTCTCACCAATGCGTGCCATGCGTACGTTTCTCCTCAGGCAGACGGACTCGGCGCCTCGTTCGTGACTATCTCAGAGTACTCCAGAGGTGTGACACGACCGCGGCGCCGACCCCCGATGTCTCCGACGTCGGCGCCGCCCATCATGTCGGGGAGCGCTCAGACCGGCAGCTTGCGGGAGCTCAGCACCTCGTCGACGAGCCCGTACTCCTCGGACTGCGCCGCGGACAGGAACTTGTCCCGGTCGATGTCATCGCTGATCTCCTGCGGCGTCTTCTTCGTGTGCTCGGCCAGGATCTGCTCCATCCACTGGCGGATCCGCAGCACCTCGTCGGCCTGGATCTGCAGATCGGTCGCGGTGCCGCGCGTGCCGCCCATGGCCGGCTGGTGGATGAGCACCCGCGCGTTGGGCAGGGCCAGCCGCTTGCCCGGAGTGCCCGCCGCCAGCAGGACGGCGGCGGCCGAGGCCGCCTGACCGAGGCAGACCGTCTGCACATGGGGACGGATGAACTGCATCGTGTCGTAGATGGCGGTCATCGCGGTGAAGGAGCCGCCCGGAGAGTTGATGTAGAGCGTGATGTCCCGCTCCGAGTCCATCGACTCCAGCACCAGCAGCTGGGCCATGATGTCGTCGGCCGACGCGTCGTCCACCTGGCTGCCGAGGAAGACGATGCGGTCCTCGAACAGCTTCGCGTAGGGGTCCTGACGCTTGAAGCCGTACGGCGTGCGCTCCTCGAACTGCGGCAGGATGTAGCGGGCCGAAGGCATCTCCGGCGCGGTCTGGGAGGGGTCGAAATGCATGGATTCAGCTCCTGTGGTCCTGTTGGCGTCGTCTCGCTGCCCGGTCGTCATCAGACTCCGCCGCCGCCCGAGACGGCGGAGGAGCGCTCAGCGATCTTGTCGAAGAAGCCGTACTCGAGGCCGTCCTCGGCGGTGAACCACTTGTCGCGGGCGTTGTCGTTCAGGATGGTCTCCAGGCTCTGGCCGGTCTGCTCGGCGGTCAGCTCCGCCATGACCTGCTTCATGTGCTGGATCAGCTGGGCCTGGATGCGCACGTCCGACTCCGTGCCGCCGATGCCGCCCGAGGGCTGGTGCATCAGGATGCGGGCGTGCGGGGTCGCGAAGCGCTTGCCGGGAGTCCCGGAGGAGAGCAGGAACTGCCCCATCGACGCTGCCAGACCGGTCGCCACGGTCACGACGTCGTTCGGGATGAACTTCATCGTGTCGTAGATCGCCATACCGGCGGTCACCGAGCCGCCCGGCGAGTTGATGTACAGGTAGATGTCCTGCTCGGGGTCCTCGGCGGAGAGCAGCAGCATCTGGGAGCAGATGGCGTTGGCGTTGTCGTCCCGGACCTCCGAGCCCAGCCATATGATCCGCTCCTTGAGGAGCCTGTTGTAGATGTAGTCCTCGCGCGAGGCCGGATCGACCGTCGTCATGGTGGGCTGGCTGTGCGTCATGGATGTTCCTCCACTCACGTGTACTGAAGGTCCTCGGTTCTGTCACGACACTACTGGGCGGCGGCGCGCGGATCGGAGCGACGCGGACGCTGTTCGCTGTTGGCGCAGGGTCCGAGGATCCCGTGCTGACCACCCTGCTGCGACGACGGCGGGCCGGGACCGCAGTGTGCGATCCCGGCCCGCCGTCGTCGGATCACCGACAGGTGATCACTTGGTCTGGTCGGACTCCTCGTCCGGAGTCTCGGCCTCGGCCATCTCGGCCTCCTGGGTCTCCAGGGGGTCGCTCTCGGAGTCCTCGGAGCCTGCGGGCCCCTGCTCCTCGGCGCCCTCGGCGTCCCCGGCGCCCTCGGCGTCCCCGGCGTCCTCAGCGTCCTCGTCCTGCTCACCCTGAGGAGTGACGAAGCTGGAGAGGTCGACCTCGGCGCCCTCGGTGTCCTTCACCACCGCGAGCTCGAGGACCTTCGCCAGGGCCTTGCGGCGCCGCACCTCACCCATGATCATCGGCACCTGACCGGCCTGGTCGAGCATCTGGGCGAACTGGTTCGGCTCCATGCCGTACTGGGAGGCGGTGGAGACGATGTACTCGATCAGCTCGCTCTGGTCGACGCCGATCTCCTCACGGTCCGCCACCAGGTCCAGCACGATCTCGTTGCGGAAGGCCTGACGGGTCTGCTCCTCGATCTCGGAGCGGTGCTCGTCGGTGTCGTGGTCGTCGCCGGAGCTGTGGTCGCCCTGGGAGAAGTGCTGCTCCACCTGAGACTCCACGACCGACTCGGGGACCGGCACCTCGACCAGGCTCAGGAGCTCCTCGAGGACCTTGTCGCGGGCCTCGACGCCCTGCTCGACGACGACCTCCTCCTCCGCCTTGGTGCGCAGGTCCGCCATCAGCTCCTCGGCGGTGTCGAACTCGGAGGCCATCTGGGCGAACTCATCGTCGGCCTCGGGCAGCTCCCGCTCCTTCACACCCTGCAGGGTGATCCTGACCGAGGCCTGCTCGCCGGAGTGCTCGCCGCCGCTGAGGGTGGTGTCGAAGGTGGCGTCCTCCCCGGCCGAGAGGCCCTCGAGGGCCTCGTCGATGCCCTCCAGCATGGTGCCCGCGCCGACCTGGTAGGACAGGCCGTCGGCAGAGTCCACCGTCTCGCCGTCGATGGTGGCGACCAGGTCGATGGAGACGAAGTCGTCCTTCTGGGCGGGCCGCTCGACGTCGACCAGGGTGCCGAACCGTCCGCGCAGCTCGTCCAGCTGCTTCTGAACGGCCTCGTCGTCGGCGCTGCGCGCCTCGACCTCCACCTCGAGTCCGGAGTACTCGGGCAGCTCGACCTCGGGCTTGATGTCCAGCTCGCCGGAGAAGCGCAGCACGCCCTCGTCGGTCTTGGGATCCGGGATCTCGTCGACCTCGACCTCCGGACGGGAGAGCGGCTCGATCTCCGCCTCGGCCAGACCCTGCTGGTAGAACTCCTGGAGACCGTCGTTGATGGCGGTCTGGATGACGTACTCGCGACCGATGCGCTGGTCGATGATCGGTGCCGGCACCTTGCCCTTGCGGAAGCCGGGCACCTGAACCTGCTCCGCGATGGACTTGTAGGCGGCCCTGATCTTCGGCTCCAGCTCCTCGGAGGACACCTCGACCGTGAGCTTCACTCGGGTCGGGTTCAGATTTTCGACGGTGCTCTTGACCACGTAGGGCTCCTGGATAGGGATGATCGGATCTTTCGTGCCGCGGGCCGGCGGACGGCCGCAGTCGGGGTGACAGGATTTGAACCTGCGACCTCACGCTCCCAAAGCGCGCGCGCTGCCAAACTGCGCCACACCCCGCTCCGGCATCCCTCGGGACACCGGCTCATGCCGCACGGCACGGACTGACCCACGATACCGTGAGCCCGGCTCCGCCGACGAATCACACCGCCGCAGGGCCGATCACGGCTCGTAGGTCACCGGAGAGTTCGGTCCCAGCGGGAGGTCCAGCCACATCCACCCCATGGTCATCGCCGTCCACGCCAGGACGAAGGCGATGGAGTAGGGCAGCATCGTGGCGATCATCGAGCCGATCCCGATCCGCCGGTCATACTTCTGCGCGACCGCGATGATCAGCGCGAAGTAGGTCAGCAGCGGCGACAGGATGTTCGTGGAGGAGTCGGCCACGCGGTAGGCGGCCTGGGTGAACTCCGGCGAGATGCCCAGGTGCATCATGATCGGCACCATGATCGGCGCCAGCATGGCCCACTTCGCCGAGGCGGAGCCGACGAAGAGGTTCACCACCGACACGAAGAGGATCAGTGCCAGCACCAGGGGGACGCCGGTGAGGTTGATCGAGTCGAGGAACTCCGCGCCGAAGACCGAGACCAGCAGGCCCAGGTTGGACTCGTCGAAGTAGGCGATGAACTGTCCCGCGGTGAAGGCCAGGACCAGGAACACGGCCATGCCCGCCAGAGTCTTGGAGAGCTGGTCGACCACGTCGGTGTCGTTGCGCACCACCTTCGTGACGATTCCGTAGACCAGTCCCGGGACGAAGAACGCGATGATGATGATCACCACCAGCGAGTCCATGAACGGCGACTGCACGACGTCGCCGTCCTCGCCGCGGAGCATGGCGTCCTCCGGGACGATCAGCAGCGCCAGCAGGGCGGAGGTCACCACCAGGGCGATTCCGGCCGCGACCAGTCCCCGCCTCTCGATCCGAGTGATGGCGACGTCCTCGTCCTCGGCGCTGATCACGCCCTCGCCCTTCCAGGCTCCCAGCCGCGGCTCGACGATGAAGTGGCTGACCAGCGTGCCGACGATGGTCAGGAGGAATGTCGAGGCGATGATGAACCAGTAGTTCATCGCCAGGTTCATCCCTTCGGCGTACGTCGAATCCACGGTTGCGGCGGCTTCGATGGTCAGCTCACCGAGCATCACGTCGGTCCCCGAGAGCAGCAGGTTGGCGCTGAAGCCGGCGGAGACCCCGGCGAACGCGGCGGCGATCCCGGCCAGCGGGTGACGCCCCAGCGCGATGAAGAGGATGGCGGCCAGCGGCGGCAGGACCACGTAGCCGGCGTCGGAGGCGACCGACGACATGATGCCGGCGAAGACGATGCCGGTGGTCACCAGCAGCTTGGGCACCGAGAGGATGAACGAACGCAGCAGGGTGCCGATCAGTCCGGACTGTTCGGCCATGCCGATGCCCAGCATGGTCGCCAGGACGACTCCCAGCGGCGCGAAGTTGATGAAGTTGTCCACTGCAGAGGTGAACATCCACTCCACGCCCTCGGCGGAGAGCAGGTTGAAGACCTCGATCTGCTCGCCCTCCACCGGGTCCTGGGCGGTGACTCCCAGCTGGGAGAGCAGCCAGGAGAGGCCGACGACCAACAGCGCCAGCAGGGCGAAGAGGGTCGCCGGGTGGGGAAGCTTGTTGCCGGCGAACTCGACGCCGTCGAGGAACGACTGGAAGATCCCGCGTCGACCTCGGCGGCGTCCTCCGGGCTGCTCCCCCGTCGTCGCGTCGTGGTCGGCCGCGTCGTGGTCGGCCGCGTCGTGGTCGGCGTCGTGGGCCACGTGCTCGTCGCGCGGCTGCCCGTCGACGTCTTCGCGGCTCTGTCCCTCTGGTCTCATGCTCATCTCAGCGGTGCTCTCCGGGGAAGGATCTCGGGTGCCGGATGCACCTCCTGGGCGGGCGTCTCCGCCCGTGGACGTCGTCGGCCCCGAGAGGTGCTCGGGGAGTCTACGTCAGAGTCGATCGTCATCGGGGACGGATATGAACTCCACCACACTCCCCCGCTCAGGAGGCCCGAGAATTTTGTGGCCGGGTGGGGCGGTGCTAGAGTTTCATGTCGTTGCGCCGACGGCGCGGCGGATGCCGCATGCGGGATTCCGAGGATTCCGTCCGTGCGCGCAGGCGGGCCTCTAGCTCAACTGGCAGAGCACTTGACTCTTAATCAATAGGTTCCGGGTTCGAGTCCCGGGGGGCCCACTCCTCAGTCGAGACCCCGTCATCCCCACCGGATGGCGGGGTCTCGTCGTACTCCGCGGTCCGCACCTGCGCCCGACGCCCCTCTAGAGTGGACACCTGTACCGGCACCGACCCAGGAGCACACCACCATGAACGCACGACTCGAGCCCGGCTACGCCGCCCCCGACTTCAGCCTGCAGGACGCCTCCGGCGACGAGGTCTCGCTGAGCGGTCTCCGCGGCCGCCGCGTCATCGTGTACTTCTACCCCAAGGCCTCCACCCCCGGCTGCACCACCCAGGCCTGCGACTTCCGCGACTCCCTCGAGTCGCTGCAGGGTGCGGGCTACACCGTGCTGGGGATCTCGCCCGACCCCGTGGCGAAGCTCGAGAAGTTCACGGAGGACGAGGGGCTCACCTTCCCGCTCCTCAGCGACGAGGACCACGCGGTCGCTGAAGCCTACGGCGCATGGGGCGAGAAGAAGAACTACGGCAGGGTGACCGAGGGGCTGATCCGTTCCACCGTCGTCGTCGACGAGGACGGAGCCGTCGCCCTGGCCCAGTACAACGTCAAGGCGACCGGCCACGTCGCCAGGCTGCGGGACAAGCTCGGCGTCTGAGCGCCGGACACCGACGGGCCGACACCGACCCCTGCTGTAGACTGATGGGCCGCGCCGCCGTGGGGCGGTCGCCCGCGGGCGTGGCGGAATCGGTAGACGCGCTGGATTTAGGTTCCAGTGTCTTTGACGTGCGGGTTCAAGTCCCGCCGCCCGCACCAGAGTCACCCGGCCCCGGCGCAGGAGCAGCGATGAGCGAACCGATGACCCGCAGGACGGTGCTCGGTGCGGCGTCCGTGGCGGGGATCGGCGGAGTCGCAGCTCTGCATCGGTTCACCGCGCAGGACGGTCCGGCCTCCCCGGGGGAGCAGGACCTCGTCTCCGAGGACCGGTCCTCCGACGACGAACCTCTGGTCATCGCCGGGGTCTCCGCCCCGGTCTCGCTGGACCCGGCCCTCTCGGTCGACACCGAGACCGAACGGATCTGCCGTCAGATCTTCGAGACCCTCCTCGGCGTCGACGGGGACACCGGCGGGACCTCTCCCCTTCTGGCCGAGGAGTGGGACTCCTCCGACGACGGCCTGCGATACACCTTCACCCTCCGCGCAGGAGTGACCTTCCACGACGGCGCCGCCCTGGACGCCGAGGCCGTGGTCGCCAACGTCGAACGGTGGGGCCGCCTCGACGAGCTCTACGGCAGCGGCAACATGCGGCGCTCCCCCACCCCCGCGTTCGTCTCGGTGTTCGGCGGATTCTTCGGCGACGACTCCTGCATGCTCGAATCCGTCGAGGCGGAGGACGAGAACACCGTCACGCTGACCCTGAGCGAACCCATCGTCCACCTGCCTCAGGCGCTGACGCTGCCCGCCTTCGGAATAGCCTCCCCCCAGGTGCTCTCCGATGCCGATCCCGGACTGGTCTCTCGCCGCCCGACCGGGTCGGGAGCCTACCGGCTGGTGCAGAGCGAAGAGGCCGACATCACCCTGAAGGCCTTCGACGACTATTGGGGCCCAGCTCCGGAGGTCGGCACGGTCACCGTGCGGTCGCTCCCGCGGTCCTTCGACAGGCTGCGGGAGCTGCGCCGCGGGCAGCTCGACGTCTACGACTACATCACCGCCGACAACCTCCGCCCGCTGGTCCAGTCCGGCCGGCTGATCCTGCAGCGGGACCCCTTCTCCGTGCTGTACGTCGGCTTCAACATGGACCACCCGGTGATGGAAGATCTGCGGGTGCGCCAGGCCGCCGCGCACGCCGTGGACCGCACCGCACTCATCGAGCGGTTCTTCCTCGACGGCACGCGCACCGCCCACCAGTTCACCCCTCCGGCCCTGAGCGTCCAGTCGGACTCGGTGGAGCGCTTCGGCTATGACCGGACCGAGGCGGAGGAGCTCCTCGAAGAGGCCGGATACGACGGCGAGCCGCTTCCCTTCTATTACCCCATGCATGCCACGCGCAGCTACCTGCCGCAGCCGGAGGCGGTGTACGCCGCCGTCGCCGCGGACCTCACCGCCGCCGGATTCGTGCTGAGTCCCCGGCCGGTGGCCTGGGAGGACGACTATGTGGACACCATGCTCCGCGACGAGGACCGAGCGATGCACCTTCTGGGCCGCAACGGCGGCTACCGATCCGCCCATTCGTTCCTGGGTCCGCTCTTCGGCCGCAGGACCGACGAGTTCCACTACGACTCCGAAGAGGTCCGAGACCTGCTGGTCGAGGCGCGCGGCATGTCCTCCGAGGACCGACGTCGCGAGACCTACCGGGAGATCGCGGACCTGGTCTCCGAGGACCTGCCGGCGCTGCCTCTGGCCTACCCCATCTCCGGCCTCGCCCTGGGCCGTGAGGTCTCCGACTATCCGATGTCACCGGTGCTGCACGAACTGTTCCGGGACATCCGCCGCTGACCCGCCGCCCCGGGGGGATCCGGGAAGGTCCGCCACGCCCTGCGGTCCCGCTTGCTGCGGCGGCTGCTGAGATTTCGGGGCCCATCATCGGCCCAGGTAGAGTCTGCACGTGGCCGCGCCCCATCCGGCACGGCCGCCTCACGATCGAGAACTAGGCAAGGAGATCCCTGTGGCCGACTCATCCTCGAGCACCGGCGACCGGTACGACGTCGTCCTCATCGGCGGCGGCATCATGTCGGCCACGCTGGGCGCGATGCTGAAGGAACTCGAGCCCGACTGGTCGATCGCGCTCTTCGAGACCCTCGACCAGGCCGGCGAAGAGTCCTCCGACCCCTGGAACAACGCCGGCACCGGCCACGCGGCGCTCTGCGAGCTCAACTACACCCCCCGCGGAGCGGACGGCTCGATCTCGACCGGCAAGGCCCAGGGGATCAATGAGCAGTTCCACGTCTCCCGCCAGCTCTGGTCGCACTGGGTGGACAGGAAGACCGTCGGCGCACCGCGCAGCTTCATCAACGCCCTGCCGCACATCTCCTTCGTGTGGGGCGAGAAGAACGTCGCCTATCTCCGAGACCGCTACGAGGCGATGCGGGCGCAGCCCCTGTTCGCCGACATCGAGCACTCCGAAGACGTCGACACCATCGCCGGATGGGCGCCCCTGCTGGCTGAGGGACGGGACCGGAGCCAGCCGGTGGCGGCCTCCAAGTTCGACACCGGCACCGACGTCGACTTCGGCGCGCTGACCCGACAGCTGATCCGTCATCTCGGAGAGACCGGCACCGACCTGCACTTCAACCATCAGGTCTCGGGCATGCGCCGCGGCGGGGACGGCCGCTGGGACGTCTCGGTGAAGAACAAGTCCACCGGTGAGAAGCGGCGCGTCGCCGCACGGTTCGTCTTCGTGGGCGCCGGTGGGGGTGCACTGAGCCTGCTGCAGTCCTCCGGCATCGAGCAGATCCGAGGGTTCGGCGGCTTCCCCGTCTCCGGGAAGTTCCTGCGCACCACGGATCCTGCGGTGGCCCAGCGGCACCACGCCAAGGTGTACGGACTCGCCTCGGTGGGAGCGCCGCCCATGTCGGTCCCTCATCTGGACACCCGATTCGTCGAGGGGCGCAGGACTCTGATGTTCGGCCCCTACGCCGGCTTCTCCACGAACTTCCTCAAGAACGGTTCCCTGACCGACCTCCCGTTCTCCGTGCGTCCGCACAACCTTCTGCCGATGATGCAGGTCGGCGCCTCCAACACCGACCTGGTGACCTACCTGGTCAAGGAGGTCACCAAGTCTCAGAAGCAGAAGATGGGGGCTCTGCACGACTTCTACCCGGAGGCCTCAGCCGACGACTGGGAGATGATCACCGCCGGTCAGCGGGTCCAGGTGATGAAGAAGGATGAGCGGGGCCGGGGCGTGCTGCAGTTCGGCACCGAACTGATCACCGGCGCCGACGGCACCATCGCCGGCCTGTTGGGCGCCTCGCCCGGCGCCTCGACGGCGCCGTCGATCATGCTGAAGCTCCTCGAGCGGTGCTTCCCCGCCCAGGTCGTCGGGTGGCGCGGGCGGCTCCAGGAGATGATCCCCTCCTACGGCCACGCCCTCAACGACGAGCCGACTCTGCTCGATGAGGTCTCCGAGGCCACCCGCCGGTCGCTGCAGCTCGACGTCTGAGACGACCATGTCGTCGGCACAGACCGTCGCGGCCGCGCCCCGTCCGGACCGCACGGTGCGCACCGAGGGCGGACTGACCCTCCACACCTGGGCGCACAGGAGTGCTGAACCCGATCCGGTGCTGCTGGTGCACGGGTTCGGCTCCTCCACCCTCTACAACTGGGTGAAGACCGGGTGGGTCGCGGCCCTGCTCCGGGCGGGACGCACCGTGGTCTCGGCCGATCTGCCCGGCCACGGCGAATCCGCCGACGTCGACCCGCGCGGGATGCGCACCCGTGACATCGTCGCGGATCTGACCGAGCAGCTGGAGCGGCGAGGGCCTGCCGAGGTCCACGGATACTCGCTGGGCTCACGACTGTCCTGGGAGCTCGCGGCCGGCCGTCCCGACCTAGTGGCCTCCCTGGTGGTGGGCGGGGCTCCGAGCACCGACAGGCTCGGCGACCTCGACACGTCCCAGGCCCGCCGCTGGTACCGCACCGGTGACCTGCCGGATCACGAGATGACGCGGGCGGTGGTCCCGACCGCCGCCGCGCTGCCCGGTCAGCACGTGCCCCATGCGGTGGAGCTTCTGCTCAGCCTCGCCGAGGATCCCTACGACCCCACGGCCGCAGTGCCTCGGGTGCCCACCCTGGTGGTCGCCGGGGAGAAGGACGTCATCGCCGCCGACGCCGCCGGCCTCCGCGACCTTGTGCGGAAGGCCGGCGCGGAGTCGGAGTACGTCTCGGTGCCGGGCCGCAACCACGTCAATGTGCTGACGTCACAGCACTACCGACGGGCCGTGATCGACTTCCTCAGCCGCTGAGCGGAAGCACGTGGCTGGTCGTCGAGCCGTGCGGGCCGCGGTGGATCCTCAGCTGTGTGGGAATGGCCCGATGCATCTCGGTGACATGGCTGACGACTCCGACCCGGCGTCCCTCTCCCTGGAGACGGTGCAGGGCGCCCATCACATGGTCGAGTGTCTCCTCGTCGAGGGAGCCGAAGCCCTCGTCCACGAAGAGGCTCTCGAGCCCGATGCCCCCGGACTCGGACTGCACGACCTCGGCGAGACCCAGCGCCATGGCCAGCGAAGCCATGAACGTCTCCCCGCCGGAGAGCGACGAGGTGGGGCGCTCGTCGTCGCTGTGCTCGTCGAGGACCTTCAGATCGAGCCCGAGGCGGCCCCGTCCGGTCTCGACGTCATCATGCCGAAGCCGGTACCTGCCGTCGGACATGGTGCGCAGGTGACGTGTGGCGGCCTCGGCGACGCGCTCCAGCCGAGCCGCCAGGACATAGCTGGTCAGCGTCATGCTCCGCATGTTGTCCGGGCCGGTCCCGCTGACCGTGGCGGCGAGCTCGGCCCGCAGGCGCTGATGGGCGGCGAGCTCCTCCTGCTCCCGCAGGGTCCCGCTCAGCTGGTCGGCCGCCCGGTCGAATCCGCCGCGCAGACTGTCGAAGGTGTGCAGCGCGAGGCGGTCGGCCTCGGCGGCCCGCCGGGCTGAGGCGAGGGCCTCCTGTGCGGCCGCGACGGAGTCCGCGCCGGGGTCGGAGACGCCGTCGTGCTCGTACCGCAGCGCCGTGGTGATCTCCGGCGTCCGAGCCTGATCCTCGAGCTGCTGGGAACGCCGGTCGAATCCGTCCCTGCGCCCGACTCTGAGGTCCAGGTCGTCGGGGGCCAGGCGTGCGGACTCGACCGCCTCGGCATCGGTGAACTCGGACTCCGCCAACCGTCGCTCGGCGGTCCGTTCGGCCTCCTGGTGCTGTGCCTGCGATTCGCGCAGGCGCTCATGGAGCTCCTGCGCCCGGACCAGGGTGAGCCGGAGCTGTTCCAGCGCATTCATCCGGGCCGCCACCGTCGGATGGGGGCCGCGCAGTCCGTGCAGGGTCTCGACGATCTGCACGGTCCTTCCCCTGGCGTCCTCCAGCTGACGGTCCAGGGTCTCAGCACTGTGCTCGGCGGTCAGTCGGCGCCGGTCGGCGGTGTGGAGCGCAGTACGACGCCCCTCCAGCAGTTCGCGGCGGCGCCTGCGCGCGGCACGTGAGGCCTCGACGTCTTCGGCGGCGGACTCGGCGGCCCGTACTGCTCGAGCCACGTCGTCGAGGTGAGAGCCCTCATCATCGGTCGAGCCATCGGTCAGGTCTTCGGTCAGGTCTTCGGTCGGGGCGTCGGGCAGGCTGTTCAGCTGCTCCTCGGCCTCCTCGACCCGGGCGCACAGCGCGTCGTGGTCGGCCTGGGCGCGGGCGAGTCGTCCGCGCGCGTCCTGATGTCGGGCTGAGGCGGCTTCGACGTCCTCCTCCGTGATCGGGTCGTCCCCGGACGGCGCCGGATCCGGATGCTCCGGGGAGCCGCACACCGGACACGGTGTGTCGGACTCCAGACCCGCGGAGAGCCGTGCGGCGACGCCGCGGAGATGACCTTCGAGCAGACGGCTGTGCTCCTGCGCCGCCGACCGGGCCTGCTCCGTGAGCGCGGCGCATCGGGTCTCGGCCTGATCGCGGGAGACGACGTCGTCGGCCCGCCTCTCGAGGATCTCGGCGCGACGACGCAGGCCGTCGATCCGCCGCCGGAGTGCGTGGAGCTCCTCCTCGAGGGGCGCATCGTCGAGGGCTTCGGCCTCGAGCTCGCGGATCTCCGTCCGGAGTCGCTCGACCTGATCGGCGGACTCGGCGGACGTCTTCCGAGCCGATTCCAGGTCGGCGCCGAACGACTCGATGCGACCCTCCAGCGACGTCCGCTCCGCCTCGAGCTCCTCGGCACGCTGTGCGCCGAGCCTGCCCCGCAGCTCGTGGAGGGCCGTCAGGGCGGCCTCGAGCCGCTCCCTGGCCGAAGACTGCTCGGGGACCTCGACGTCCTGCTGCGCGCCCAGAGATGCGTCGGCCTCTTCCAGCGTCGACTCCGCCTCCGTACGACGCCGTTCCTCCTGGTCTCCGAGACGACGGGCCTCGAGGAACCACCCGTGGAGCTCGTCGGCCCGTCGGTGTGCGGCGACGGCCGCACGATCACATTCGACCTCCGCGCGGCTGCGCTCATGCTCCTCGACCTGCAGCCGGTGCGCGGCCAGCGCCCGGAGGCTGCGGTGCTGGGTCGTGAGCTCCTGGAAGCGACGGTCCGCCGCCTCGGCGGCGGCATCGGTCCTCTCACGGCGACGGGTCAGACGCTCGGCGAGCTCCTCGACCTGATCCCGGAGCCGGGCGATGAGCACCGGCCCATCCTCATCCTCCTCACGGAGATCCTCCTCAGGCGTCGCGCGCCCTTCCCCGTGTCCCCCGTCGCCCTCATCGGCCGAGCCGTCGTCCTCCACGGGATCCAGCAGGTCGCCGGCGGCACCGCGCAGCACCGCTGTCTGCTCGGCGATCCGAGTGGCCAGCGCGTCGCTCCGCCGACGGAGATCCCTGGCGTCGTCGGTCAGCCGCAGCTGCAGCTCCTCGAACGTACGCGTGTCGAACAGCTTCTGGAGCACCTCCTGCTTCTCGCTGCTGTTGGCGTGGAGGAACTCTGCGAACTCGCCCTGAGGCAGGAGGATGACCTTGGTGAACTGCGCCGGAGACAGCGGAAGGAGGTCTCGCAGCTCCGCTCCCGCCCCCTGGATGTTGGCGCTGACGGGCAGCAGCTCCTCACCCTCGCGTCGGCTCAGAAGCAGCTTGGCGTTCTCGCGCACGGTCCCGGTTCCCCGCTTCTTCGGCCGGTCGAACACGGCCCGCCTGCGCACGTTCCACCGGACCTGGTCCAGCGTGAACTCGAGCTCCACCCAGGGCTCCCGCTCCGCGGGGGCGTGGCTGGACTTCAGTCCGGCGGTCGACCGCTGTCCGGGCACCACTCCGTAGAGGGCGAAGGTGATCGCATCGAGCACCGTGGTCTTGCCGGCCCCGGTGCGACCGTGGAGCAGGAACAGGCCGTCGGCGCCGAGGGCGTCGAAGTCGACCGTCTCGGTGTCTGGGAACGGCCCGAACGCCGTCATCCGCAGGGTGTGGAACCTCACGACGCCGCCTCCTGCCCCGCCCCGCCAGTCGTCGCCGCGTCAGTCGTCGCCGCATCCGAGGGGCGTCGGGCCGTCCCGGTGCTCCTCGCGGCACGCACCGACTCGAGCGTCTCAGCGATGATCACAGCCTCCTCCGGGTCCATCGCGCGCCCGCGCACGTGGTCCAGGAAGCCGCCCACGACGTCGGTCTCAGTGACGGCGCGCTCCACGGCGTGGGAATAGGTGCCCGTCTCCCGAGCGATCGTGCTGCGATGGCGGAACGTCGCCAGGTGGGGGAACGCCTCCCTGACCCGCTGGTGGGCACGCTCAGGCCGCTCATCGTCGGTGAGCGTGACCTGGACGAAGGACTCGGCATGCTCGGCGACGACGGAGGGATCCAGCACCTCGTCGATCCGCCCCTCCAAGGTCGCCAGCGGTCGACCCAGGGACCAGTCGACCGCGGAGACGGCCGGACCCGGCCCCATCCCGGAGAGGGTGTCCCCCAGCCAGGCACCTTTGGCCTGCCGGGCCTCCGAGAAGGAGAGTCGCAGCGGCGAACCGCTGTAGCGGACCGAGTCGGTCAGCCGCTGACGACCGTGCAGATGTCCCAGGGCGACATAGTCGAACCCGTCGAAGATCTCGAGGGGCACCACCGCGAGCCCGCCCGCAGTCTCCACGTCATGGTCCAGCTGGGCCCCCGCGGAGGCCTCGGCACCGATGATCCGCTCCGAATCCGAGGCGACGCCGCGGGCGGCGAACACGTGCGCCATGAGCATCGCCCTCGGCCTCGAGCCGTCGTCGCCGTCCTCGGACCGCTGCGCCAGGTCCCTGCGGATCCGACGGACCACCTCGGTCATCACCGCGGTGTGGTGCGCACGCTCCAGCCCGAGCATCGGTGCGCTCAGCGCCGGTTCGAGATACGGCACGCCGTAGACGAGGAGCGGGACGCCGTCGTCGTCGGTCAGCTCGACCGGCGTCCAGGCGTCCTCGAGACGGGTCCGCAGATGGAGCCCGGCCGCCGACATCAGCCCGGACCCGAAGCCCAGGCGTCGGGCCGAGTCGTGGTTGCCGGAGGTGACCACCACCTGCGCCCCGAGGCTCACCAGACGGGTCAGGCACTCTTCGAGCAGCAGGACTGCCCACTCCGGAGGCAGAGCGCGGTCGTAGACGTCCCCGGAGACCAGCACGAGGTCCACCTGCCGACGCTCGACCTCCGCGCAGACGGCCTCCACCGTCTCACGGTGCGACTCCTCCAGGGAGTGCCCGTGGAATCCCCGTCCCAGGTGCCAGTCCGATGTGTGCAGCCAACGCATGGTCCCACGCTATCCGGAGGCACTGACATGATCCCCGATCCGCACCGTCCCGATAGGGTGGGACGATGCCTCAGGACATCGTCGACGACGGACACCGCGACCGGCTGCTCATCCGGCGATTCCCCGCCCTGCTGCACGGGCTGCTGCCCGCCGACCACCTCCGCCGGGACGGCCTCGAGGAGTCGGAGGCCGCCGCAGCGCCGATCTCTGTGGACGCAGAGCTCCTCCACGCGCTCTGCACCGCCGATGGTCTCCTGGAGCTGCTCGACTGGTCGCGCCGCGGCGTCGGGGCAGATCCGCTGGCCTGCATGTGGCTGGGGTCGCTGCGGTGGTATCGCCTGGTGACGGGGGCGTCTCCGCCGCAGGCGCCGACACCCCCGCCGCGGGACCTGGACGCCTCCCTGGAGACGGGGCTCCGGAGCGGTGAGCTGACGCTGAGACCGGGAACCGGCGGACTCTCACGCTCGGGCCTGGCCACCGGTGAGATGGCGTACCCTAGCGCGCCGGCCCAGGCGGACGCCGAAGACCCGGACGCGCTGATCCGGGTGCTGCCGTTGGCCCTGGTGCCCTACGTCGAACTGCGGATGCTGCACGGCTGGGCGGATCAGACCGTCTGTCTGACCCAGGGCGGCGACCGGCTGCGCCGCAGGGCGGCCGTGCTCGTCGAGGAGCTGCATCATGTGGCCGGCGCGTCGGAGCGCACGGAGCGGGTCGTCACCGCCCTCGCCCGTCTCGGGGAGATCGCAGAGGATGGGGGGTACGCGCTGCGCGCGGTCCTGTCCCGCGTGGTGACAGCCCTGGATCGTGCGCTCGAGGGCGAGGTGCCCCGCGAGGAGGCGCTGCATCCTCGTCTGCGGGGCTTCGCCTCGGCCTGGCGGCAGATCACCGACGACGACCGGTGAGGGGCGTCGGTGACCGGACGACGCCGCCGTGCCGCACCGGCAGATCGTTCAGCACAGCGTCGAACGTCTCTTCGTCCATGACTCTGATCGGCTGACCCGCCGACCGGCGTCGCAGCGCCTCCGTGACCTTGCGGCTGCCCGGAGGGGGGTTCGGGCCGCGGTGCTCGATGTCGTCCGCGGTGAGGCCGTCCCCGATCACGATCACGGTCGTACCGGCTGTGACACGTGACGCCGTCCGTGCGCCCCGAGACGCGCAGAGCTGTTTGGCCCGCGGGCGGGGAACGGCCAGCGTCCCGGAGAAGACCACCTGCTCCCCGAAGAGCGGATGGTCGGGGTCGGCATCGGGGTTCGGCGGCGGATTGCGTCCCTCCTCCTGCCACCGCATGAGGTCCGGCAGCGACCACGGATCGACCGTCGGGTCCCGGGCGTCGAAGACCGGGCCGAGACGACGCACCTGACGCGTCGCCCGGGACTCACGGGACCTCGGCGCCGTCCATGGCGAGAGCTCCACCGCGTGGAGGGCCTCGGCGCGGAACGTGTCCTCCACCGATCGGGTGCCCAGTCGGGAGGCGACGTCCACGACGACGGCGGTGCACGCCCTGGCATCGGCCAGGGCGTGGTGGTGCGCGGTGAGCCGATGCCCGGCTTCGGCGGCGGCGTGAGGCAGCGCGTGGGAGGGCAGTCGGTACACTGCGCGGGCCAGCTGCACCGAGCACCAGGCGCGCAGTCCGGGCGCGTCGAGGCCGCTGACCTCCAAGGAGGATTCGAAGACCTCTACGTCGAAGGTCGCGTTGTGGGCGACGAGGTCGTCGCCGTCCAGGAAGTCCATCAGCTCGGGGAACAGCTGGTCGAACCTGGGCTCGGCGGCCACATGGTCGGCCTCGATGCCGTGGACGCCCACGTTCTGCGGATCGAACCGGTCGAAGCCGAGCGGAGGACGCATCAGGCGATAGAGGGAGTCGACCTCCACGCCGTCACGGACCCGCACGAGTCCGACGGAGCACGGAGAGCCGCGGAATCCGTTGGCGGTCTCGAAGTCGACGGCGGTGAAGTCCAGACCCATCTGCACTCCGAACCTCAGCGCCGACCGCCGGCCGGGCCCCTCCCGAGCAGGACCTCGACCACATCGTGGCGCAGGGCGAGGAACGCCGCAGCTCGGTGGGAGATCGCGTTCTTCTCCTCCATGGTCAGCTCCGCGCAGGACCGGTCGTACCCCTCGGGCCGCAGGATCGGATCGTATCCGAACCCGCCCTCACCGCGGGGCTCCTCCAGCAGGGTGCCCTCCAGACGGCCCAGGCGGGTGGTCTCGGTTCCGTCGGGGGTGACCAGTGAGGCGGCGCAGACGAAGGCGGCGGAGCGGTGATCCGGGCCCACCTCGGCCAGCT
This sequence comes from Nesterenkonia marinintestina, assembly GCF_025420485.1. Classification (GTDB taxonomy): domain Bacteria; phylum Actinomycetota; class Actinomycetes; order Actinomycetales; family Micrococcaceae; genus Nesterenkonia; species Nesterenkonia marinintestina. The sequence goes on from NZ_JAOEFD010000003.1 coordinate 225,661, forward strand.
GCTCCAGCAGCAGGTCCAGGTTCCGGGAGTCCGAGGCCTCGACCCCGGCCCACCGGGCGGAGAAGATCCCCGGGGCGCCGCCCAGCACGTCCACGGCCAGTCCGGAGTCGTCGGCGACCGCGGGCAGACCGGTCCGGTCGACCACTGCGCGCGCCTTCAGCAGCGAGTTCTCGGTGAAGGTCACTCCGGTCTCCGGCACGGCGGCGCATCCCATCGATCCGGCGTCGACCACCGCGGCGTCGAGGCCCTCCGGGGTCCAACCGGCCGCGGTGAGGTCCGGATCCGCGCCGAGCAGGGCGCGGAGCTCCCGCACCTTCCCCGGGTTGTGGGTCGCCAGCACGAGCCGGGGTCCGCTCATCGGGCCAGCACCTCCTGCTGGATCTCGGTCAGTCGTGCGGTGCCGATCACTGCGAGGTCCAGGAGCGCGTCGAGCTCGTCGCGGCGGAACGGCACACCTTCAGCGGTGCCCTGCACCTCGACGAAGTCGCCGGAGCCGGTGGCCACCACGTTCATATCGGTCTCAGCGGTGGAGTCCTCGACGTAGGGCAGGTCCAGCACGGCCCGACCGTCGGGGAGGATGCCCACGGAGACGGCGGCCACGGAATCGGTGAGCACCTTCGACGGCCGAGGCACGTGCCCCTGCTCTCCGGCCCATGCGACGGCGTCCGCCAGGGCCACGTAGGCCCCGGTGATCGCGGCGGTCCGGGTTCCGCCGTCGGCCTGCAGGACGTCGCAGTCCAGGGTGATCATGTGCTCGCCGAGCGCCTCGGTGTCGACCACCGCACGCAGGGCCCGTCCGATCAGCCGGGAGATCTCGTGGGTCCGGCCGCCGATCTTGCCGCGGACGGACTCCCGGGCGGAGCGGGTGTCGGTGGCTCGGGGCAGCATGGCGTACTCGGCGGTGACCCAACCGGTTCCGCGCCCCTTCAGCCACCTCGGCACCGACCGTTCGAAGGAGGCGGTGCACAGCACCTTGGTGGCGCCGAACTCGATCAGCGCCGATCCTTCGGCGTGCGCCGACCATCCCCGGGTGATCCTCACCTCGCGCAGCTCGTCGACGGTGCGCCCGTCCTGCCGTGCGTACCCCTCGACGGCGGTGTCTGCGGTCATCTCAGCGATCGTCCTCTCGTCGTCCTTCGGCTTCGGCGGATGCGGCCCTCTCCTGAGGAGATCGGCCGACCCGATACGTGACCCCCGCGACGGCGACCGCGACGTCGCCGTCGAAGGCCTGCTTCGAGCGGCGCAGCAGCACCTGCTGCGAGGTCCAGACCGGGATGTGGGTGAGCAGGAGCCGGTCCACCTCGGCCCGCCGCGCCATCGTACCGGCCCGCTCTCCGGTCAGGTGCACCCCCTCGATGTGGTCGTCCCGACCGTCCTCGAAGGCGGCTTCGCACAGGAAGATGTCGGCCTCGCGCGCCGCGTCGACGAGCCCTTCGCACGCGTCGGTGTCGCCGGAGTAGGTGAGGACCCGGACGGCGCCGTCCTCGTCCCGCGCCTCCACCCGCAGGGCGTAGGCCTCGTCGATCGGGTGGCGCACGGGGAACGGAGTGATGGTGAACGGGCCGACGGTGACCGGGCGGTGCGGGGCCCAGGCCCGGAAGTCGAAGTCGGGGTGCATCCCCGGGTCCGCATCCATGCCGTAGGCGTGGGCGATCCGGTCGGCGGTGTCGGTCGGAGCCAGGACCGGCAGATGGATCCCGGGCCAGCCGCCGGGACGCCAACGGATCGCCACGTGGAGGCCGCACAGGTCCATGAAGTGGTCCGGGTGGAGATGCGTCAGGCACACCGCGTCGAGGTCCTCGAGCGCGATGTGCTGCTGGAGCCGGCCCAGGGAGCCGTTCCCCAGATCGAGGATGATCCGCCAGGTCCTGCCCTCGTGCTGTGCGGTCAGCAGATAGCAGGATGCCGGCGACTCAGGTCCCGGGAACGATCCGCTGCAGCCGATGATCGTCAGTTCCATCGTTGGTGTGACAGCCCCTCGTCGGTGGTCCGGCGGTCTGCTTCGGGTGCGGGCCCGGTGTCGACGACCCGCGGGATCAGGCCCGTGGGATATCTCTCGGTGACGTGTGCGATGTGCTCCACGGTGACGACCTCGGGCCCGAGGAAGCGCCGTGCCAACCGTTGGAATGATACGGCGTCTCCCGTGGAGAGGAAGGTGTTCGCCGCCTCCGCGCCCGTCGGGTCCGTCTCCGCGGCGGGGTCCCTGAGCAGCGAGTCCCGGGTCAGGGCTCGGAAGAGGTCCTTCGCCGTCTCCTCGGCGGAGGAGACGAGCGTGACCGCGTCCCCCATGACGTAGGACAGCACACCGGTCAGCAGCGGGTAGTGGGTGCAGCCCAGCACGAGGGTGTCGACGTCGGCCGCGCGCAGCACCGCCGTGTACTCCTCGGCCACGCGCAGCAGCTCGTCGGAGGCCGTGATGCCGCGCTCGACGAACTCCACGAACCGTGGGCACGGCGCGGAGGTGATGTCCAGGTGGGGTGCGGCGGCGAACGTGTCCTCGTAGGCGCGGGAGCTGACCGTGGCCTCGGTGGCGATGACGCCGATGCGGCCGTTCCGCGTGGCGGCCACCGCGCGGCGCACCGCCGGTTGGATGACTTCGACCACGGGGATGCCGCGGCGACGGGTGTACCGTTCCCGGGCGTCGCGCAGCACCGCCGCGGAGGCCGAGTTGCAGGCGATGACCAGGGCCTTGACCCCGGCGTCGACCAGCTCGTCCATCACCCCGAGGGCGTGGGCCCGCACCTTGGCGATGGGCAGCGGCCCGTAGGGGCCGTGGGCGGTGTCTCCGATGTAGACGATGGACTCGTGCGGCAGCTGGTCCAGCACGGCGCGTGCGACGGTGAGGCCGCCCACGCCGGAGTCGAAGATCCCGATGGGCGCGTCGACCGAGGGTGTGGGGCGGTGGGTGGGCGGAGGGGGCAGGGTCGTCACGTGTCGGAGCCCTCCTCCTCCGTGCCGTGCTCGGGGACGTACTCGAGCATGGCCTCGAAGAGGGACTCCTGGAGCCAGGTGATGAAGGTGTAGATCTCGGCCATGAACTGCTCGGAGTCGCCGACCCGTCCGGTGCCGGCGCGCCGATGCACCTGGGCGGCCGCCTCGTCGGAGTCGATCTCGAGCCGGGTCGCCAACGTCAGGCGCACCGTGTTGAGGGCACGCCCGAAGGCGGCGGCACCGGACTCGGGGATCGTCACCGGAGACGTCTCGAGCATCATGCGTGCCCCGCGCAGGTCCGCCAGCTGGGACTCTCGCAGGGAGGATTCGGTGAGGCGACGCAGCTGATCGGCCTCCTCCGGGTCCTCCGAGGCGTCGGGCAGCAGCCGCCGGACGACCGGGTCCGACGGGAGGGGCAGGGGCTCCTCGGAGTCGAGGCCGGCGAGTTCGGCCGAGAAGTGGGCGAAGAGCGCGTCGGCCTCGCCGCCGCTCCCCCGGGACGGTCGCCCTGAGTCCTCGGTGCCGTCGCCGCTGTCCCGCGAAGCTTCTCGGCCGCGGCGGGTGAGCAGCTCGGTGACGTCGCCGCACAGGGAGCTCAGCAGGCGTCGTTCGTGCTTCTGCAGGTCGGCTCGGTACCCGGACGATGCGGCGCGGAATGCTGTGGCCACGGATCAGGACTCCTCGAGGGTGCTCTGCAGCCCGTAGCGGTGCATCGCCGTGACGTCGCGTTCGGCCTGCTCGCGGTCCCCCTCGGAGACGACGGCGCGACCCTGCTCGTGGACCTGCATCATCAGTTCGTGGGCCCGTCGCTTCGAGTGGCCGAAGTGGGACCGGAAGACCCAGCTGACGTAGGACATCAGATTGACCGGGTCGTTCCAGACCACCACGCAGTAGGGGCGGTCCGGCCTCGCCTGCTCCGACGACTCGGTGGCGAACTCGGTCTGCTCCTGCGTGAGCGTCGATCCTGCCGCAGTGCTCATAGCCTCTATTCTACGCTGGGGCCATGACACGTTCATCCGCGCCGGACGCCTCCGGCACGACCTGTCCGACCGGCACGCCGGCCGTCGGCTCCGAGGCGGCGTCGACAGCGCTGCTGACCGACCACTACGAGCTGACCATGGTGGAGGCCGCCCTGCGCTCGGGAGCCGCACACCGCCGCTGCGTGTTCGAGGTCTTCGCCCGGCGTCTGCCGCAGGGACGGCGGTACGGAGTCGTCGGAGGCACGGGACGGCTGCTCGAAGGGCTGCGCAGCTTCCGGTTCGGGGCCGACGAGCTCGAGTGGCTGCACCGACGACGCGTGGTCGACGGCCCCACGCTGGACTTTCTGCGCGACTACCGGTTCCGCGGGGACATCACCGGTTACGCCGAGGGCGAGGTCTATATGCCGCACTCACCGGTGCTGCGCGTGGAGGCCACCTTCGCGGAGGCCTGCCTGCTGGAGACCTTCGTGCTCTCGGTGCTGAACCACGACTCGGCGATCGCCTCGGCGGGGTCACGGATGACGATGGCCGCCGAGTCGCGACCGTGCGTGGAGATGGGCTCCCGACGCACGCAGGAGATGAGCGCCACGGCGGCGGCGCGCGCGGCGGTGATGACCGGGTTCGCCGCGACCTCGAACCTCGAGGCGGGACGCCGGTGGTCGCTGCCCACGCTGGGCACCGCGGCCCACGCCTTCACCCTGCTGCACGACACCGAGGAGGAGGCGTTCCGCGCCCAGGTCGAGGCGTTCGGCCCGAAGACGTCCCTGCTCGTGGACACCTACGACGTGGACGAGGCCGTCCGCCGCGCCGTGCGGATCGCCGGCCCGGAGCTCGATGCGGTGCGCCTGGACTCCGGCGACCTCGTCGAGCAGGCCCACCACGTCCGAGGGCTGCTCGACTCGCTGGGGAACACGGACACCCGGATCATCGTCACCTCGGACCTCGACGAATACGCGATCTCACGTCTGCAGTCGGCCCCCGTGGACGCCTACGGAGTGGGCACCCAGCTCGTCACCGGATCGGGGGCGCCGACCGCGTCGATGGTGTACAAGCTGGTCGAGCGCGACGACGCCGACGGTCGGCCCGTCCACGTCGCCAAGCAGGCCGTCGGCAAGCGCAGCGTCGGCGGGGTGAAGCATCCTCTGCGCATGATCGGGGGCGACGGGCGCGCCGACACCGAGCTGATCGGGGTCGGCGAGGCCCCTCAGGCCCAGGACGAACCTCACCGCGAACTGATGGTGCCCCTGGTCACCGGCGGCAGGATCCACGAGGAGCACACCGGGGCGGAGGGTCTGCGCCGGGCCGCCGACCGGCACCGCCGCTCCACCGCTGAGCTGCCCGCCTCGGCACTGAGGCTGCAGCACGGCGAGCCCGTCCTGCCCACCATCTTCGTCTGATCCGTCGGGCGCGACCGCACGGGCCGACCTCCCGGTCCCTGCTGCCGGCCGTCCCGGCGCAGGTAGGCTCGTGGGTGAGGCGAGGCGCGGAGCTGACGGAGGAGGAGACCATGGCGGAAGCACTGATCATCGTCGACGTGCAGAACGACTTCTGCGAAGGCGGTGCCCTGGGGGTCGACGGAGGGGCGCGGGTCGCCGCAGAGATCAGCGAGTTCCTGGAGGACGTCCACGCGGAGTATGAGGCGGTGGTCGCCACCCAGGACTGGCACATCGACCCCGGCGCGCACTTCTCCGAGGAGCCGGACTTCGAGACGAGCTGGCCGGTGCACTGCGTGGCCGGCACCCCCGGCGCCGAGCTGCACCCCCACCTGGAGACCGAGCACATCGAGACCTTCTTCCTGAAGGGTCTGTACTCGGACGGATACTCCGGCTTCGAGGGGCGCGAGGGTGATCCCGCCTCGGTCGGCACCCTCGCCGGCGAGGACGGCGCCAAGGTGGCGCCGGCCGACGCCGTGCCCTCCGGGGCCGAGGACATGCACGCCTGGCTGTCCGACCGCGGCGTGGACACCCTGACCATCGTGGGCATCGCCACGGACCACTGCGTCCGGGCCACGGTCCTCGACGCGGTGGAGGCCGGCTACCGGGTCCGGGTCCTCACCGAGCTCACCGTGGGCGTGGACCGGGGGCGCATCGCCGAGACGTACGAGGAGTTCGAGGAGGCCGAGGTCGAGGTGCTCAGCGTCGACGACCTCTGAGGCTGAGACGTCGCCGAGCCCGAAGCCGTCGCTGAGCCGGTCGTCGCCTGCGGCGGCGTGCCTCAGCGCCGTCCGACGAACCAGTTCTGCAGCGTCCTGACCCTGGTCTCGAGCTGGTGCTTCGTCGCCTGCCCGACGGCGGGCCCGCCGCACGCCTCCCGCAGCCTGTTGTGGACCGCCCCCTGATGCATGCCGGTCTTCGCGGCGTAGGCGGAGACCGACCTGTTGAGCTCGCTGCGCAGCCGCTTCAGCCGACGGTGGTCGACGACGTCGAGCTCCTCGCCGTGCCCCTGTCCGGGCTCCCCGCCGGGCCGACGGCGCAGCTGATCGGCCTGATGCTGCTTGAGCAGGGTCGAGACCTGCTCCGGCTCCAGCAGACCCGGGATCCCGAGGAAGTCCATCTCCTCCTCCGAACCGACCGCGCCGCCGAGACCGAACTCGTCGCCGTCGAAGAGGACCTTGTCGAAGGCCGCCCGAGACTCCAGCGCGGCGAAGCTCCCCCGCTCCAGCTCCGCCGAGGCGCGCTGCTCACGTTCGGCCGCCTCCAGGAGCTGCTCCTCCTCGGTCTCCCCGTCCTGGGCGGATCGGGGCACGTCCAGGGCGTGGTCGCGCTCCTCCTCCAGCTCGTTGGCCAGCCCCATGAGCACGGGGACGGAGGGGAGGAAGACGCTGGCCACCTCGTTCGCGTTCCGGCGGCGGACGAATCGTCCCACCGCCTGCGCGAAGAACAGCGGTGTGGAGGTCGAGGTGGCGTAGACGCCCACGCAGAGGCGCGGGACGTCCACCCCTTCGGAGACCATGCGCACGGCGACCATCCAGAGTCGGGATGCGTCGCCGGAGAAGTCCTCGATCCGCTGGGAGGCCTCTGAGTCGTCGGAGAGGACCACCGTGGTCCCCTGACCCGTCAGGGCGTCCAGCTGAGCGGCGTAGGCGCGCGCGGTCTCGTGGTCGGAGGCGATCACCAGGCCGCCGGCGTCGGGCACGCGGTCACGGACCTTGAGCAGGCGTTTGTGCGCGGCGGCCAGCACCGAAGGGATCCATTCGCCGTCGGGGTTCAGAGCGGTGCGCCACGCCTGGGCGGTGATGTCCTTGGTCGCTCCGGCTCCCAGCTGGGCCTCCATCTCCTCGCCCGAGGAGGTGCGCCACCGCATGTTCCCCGAGTAGGCCATGAAGACCACCGGCCGGACCACCCGGTCCTTCAGGGCCGGACCGTACCCGTAGGAGTAGTCGGCGCGGGAACGTCTGACTCCGTCGGCGTCCTCGATGTAGTCGACGAAGGGGATGGGTGCGGTGTCGGAGCGGAACGGGGTCCCGGTCAGCGCCAGTCGGCGCGTCGCGGAGGTGAACGCCTCCCGGATGCCCTCGCCCCAGGACAGCGCGTCACCGCCGTGGTGGATCTCGTCGAGGACCACCAGGGTCCGTCCGGCCTCGGTCTTGTTCCGGTGCAGCGCGGGCTTGTTCGCCACCTGCGCGTAGGTGACCGCCACCCCGATGAACTCGCGGCCGTGGCGGCCGTCGGAGTTGCGGAAGTTCGGGTCGATCGCGAGTCCGATGCGCGCCGCGGCGTCCGCCCACTGCTGCTTCAGGTGCTCGGTGGGGGCGACGACGTACAGCCGGGTGATCTCACCGGAGTCGATGAGCATCTTGGCCACACGCAGGGCGAACGTCGTCTTGCCGGCCCCCGGGGTGGCCACGGCCAGGAAGTCCCGCGGGGACCGTTCGACGTAGAGGTCGAGGGCCTCCTGCTGCCACTGACGCAGCGCGGGCGCCGTGCCCCGGGCCGCCCGGTGCGGATAGACCGGCGGCATCGACGAGCCGGCATGGCTGTCGACGTCGAAGAGGCTGGGCGCGGACCCGCCGGAGGCGCCGGCCTCGGTCACTTGCCCCGGCCGAAGCCGAAGAAGCCGCCCGACCGTCCCCCGCCGGAGCCGCCGTCGCCCGAGTCTCCGTCTCCGCCGCCGAAGCCCTCGTAGATCTCCTTGCACTCCGGGCAGACGGGGAACCGCTGCGGGTCCCGCGACGGCACCCAGACCTTGCCGCAGAGCGCGACCACGGCACCGCCCTCGAGGGCGGACTCCATGATCTTGTCCTTCTTCACGTAGTGGGAGAAGCGCTCGTGGTCTCCCGGTTCGGACAGCTGCTCCTGGTGCTCGCGCTCGATCGTCGCCGCGCCGCCGGCGTCGGGACGGGCGGCGGGGTCTGCGGTGCTCAGACGGACGAGTCGGTCCTCGGAGTCTGTGGAACGGGGGTGAACGATCATGGGCGTCATCCTACCGACCGGAGATGACATGGTCATGGCGGCGCGGCTCAGAACAGGGCGCGGGCCAGCTGCTGGCGCGAACGGTTCACCCTCGGATCGGTGTCGCCGACGATGGAGTACAGCTCCACCAGGTGTGCCCGTGCCCGTTCGCGATCCTCCCCGTGATGATCTCTGACGTAGGCCACCAGTCGCGCGAGGGCGTCCTCCACATGGCCTCCCAGCACGTCGACGTCGGCGACGGCGATCTGCGCCTCGACGTCGTCGGGGGCCTCGGCCGCGGCGGTGCGCACGGTCTCGAGGTCGGCGTCCCGGGTCCGGCGCATCAGCTGGACCTGCGCCCTGCCGATCTCCGCCTCCGAGTCGCCGGGGTTCTCACGCAGCGCCTCCTCGTACGCGGCGACCGCGCCGTCGTAGTCCCCGGACTCCAGGGCGTCGTGGGCCTTCTGATGCAGCGGCGGCAGCTGGGGCTCCTCCTCGGTCTGCTCCGCGCCGCCGGCACGGCGGGACTGTGCCGGCATCCGCTGGGTCATTCCGTTCTGGGTCGCCATCTGGACCATCTGCTCGACCAGCTGGCGCAGCTGCTCCTCGGAGATCTGCGCATCGAACTCTCCGACCGGCTGCCCGCCGAGGAAGGCGGTGGCGACCGGGAGCTGGCCCTGGCTCTGCTGGGCGATCTCGGGGTGGGAGGCGGCATCGAGCTCCGCCATCAGGACCCGCCCCTGCTGGGCGTCCACCGCATCGGCCAAGGTCGCACGCATGCTCTGCGAGGCCGGCGCCGAGTCGTGGATGACGAGCAGCACCGGCACCTGGCCGGAGAGCTGGACGATCTCCTGGAGCTGCTGGGGCTGCACGGCCAGCACCCAGCTGTCCGCACCGCCCGGAGCTCCCGTCCCGGCACCGGAGCCGGCACCGGAGCCGGCACCGGAGCCGGCACCGGCCTGGGCCGCACCGGGCTGCGTCCCGCCGGAGGGGGACCCCGAGGCCAGGCCGGAGAGGTCAACGGCCCCGTGGGTGTCGACCGAGGGGTTCGTCGGAGCCGGCCGCTCCGACTCGTGTCCGGGCTGGGTCACTTCTGCTCACTCCTTAGGCGGCCCGGCGTACGGGCCGCGTCTCGGCACATCACGTGGGCGACGGATGTCGGCCCCCCGCGACCTACGTCCGGTGCGGGGAGGTCCTGCCAGAAGACTAACGCGACTGGTCCCGGCCCCGCCGCCCCCGACGTCGCCGTTCAGCTCACAGCGAGCCGACGGGGCCGGAGTCGACGCCCGACACGGCACCGGTGTGCGTCGAGGTCGCCGGAGGGTCGAGGTCGCCTAAGGTGGGACTGTGCACGCAGGGCGACAGGGAGACAGGGACTCCGACCGAGGTCCGCAGCAGGATCCCGGCGGCGGCGGCGCGCCGGAGGACGAGACCCGCACCGGCTCCAGCCCCGCCCGCGGTCCCGCGCTGCGACGTCTGACGACGCTGCCCCGCCGCGGACTGCGCGGACTGCGCCGAGCCGCGGTCCGCCGTGACTCCCGGTTGGACGTCCACGGACTGCCCGCAGAGCCGATCGACCGACCCGGCGGCACGGACGATTCCGTCGGCTCAGGCGACGATCCGCTCCGGCCCCCCGACATCGGCGCACGGCCGGTGTACACCGGCTTCATGTTCGCCGTCGGCGTCGGGCTGGCGCTGCTCATCTTCTTCGTGGGACAGACCAACTCACAGCTGCTGGTGTGGATCGGTGCCGCACTGTTCATCGCTCTGGGCCTGGACCCGGTGGTCCGCGGCCTCGAGCGGCTCGGCATCCCCCGTCTGGCGGGGGTCCTGCTGACCATGGTCACCTTCCTCAGCGCGGTGTCGATGTTCATCGCCTCGATCACCCCGACGGTGACCGAGCAGATGACCAACTTCGTCACATCCGTCCCGCAGATCATCGACGACGTCCTGACCTCCCAGTGGTTCCAGAACCTCGACCAGAACCTGCAGGTCCAGAGCTTCGTCGACACGGAGGTCGACCGGCTGCTCGCCGATCCGGCCCGAGTCACCACCGCGCTGGGCGGGCTGTTCGGCGTCGGAGCGGCCGTGCTGAGCACAGGCTTCGGCATCCTCGTCGTCACGGTGCTCGCGCTGTACTTCCTGGCGACGCTGCCGACCATGAAGGCCTGGGCCTACCGGCTGGCGCCCCGGTCGCGCCGCGCACGGATCGAGGACCTGGGGACGCGGATCCTCGACGGCGTCGGGTACTACGTGATCGGTCAGGCCTGCGTGGCCCTGCTCAACGGCATCGTCGCCTACATCGCCATCTCCATCGCCGGGGTGCCCTTCGGTGCGCTCTTCGCGGTGACCGTGGGGGTCCTGGCCTTCATCCCGCTGGTGGGACCGGTCATTGGCGGCAGCCTGGTCACCCTGGTGTCGCTGACGGTGGACTGGCAGACGGCACTGACCTTTGCGGCGATCTACTTCGTCTACCTGCAGGTGGAGGCCTACTTCGTGTCCCCGAGGATCATGGCCCGCGCCGTGCGGATCCCCGCCGCGGTGGCGGTGATCTCCGTGATCGCCGGGGGCACCCTGCTGGGCGTGCTCGGCGCACTGATGGCGATCCCCACCGCGGCAGCCGCCATGCTGCTGCTGCGGGAGGTCCTGATCGCCCGGCAGGACCGCCGCTGAGCCGACCGGCCGCGAGCGTCGTCAGGCCGCCCTCAGGGGATCTGCCAGCACCGCCGATGCCAGTGGCGGCGTTCCGAGGCGGCATGCTCGTCGCCGAAGAGCGAGTCTGCCCGCCAGGCCACCAGGTGCGCGGTACCGGGAGCGATGGACAGTCCGCAGCCGGGACAGACGTAGGACTTCACCGCCGCCGCGCCGGAGATCGCCCGCACGTGGTACTCCCCGTCGGCCCGCCGCTGCCGGGACCCGCCGACGACCCCGCCGTCGATCAGGCCCGGGTTCAGCGGCCGATGGGGACGACGCCACTTCGACCCGCCCGCTCCGCCCCTGCGTCCCATAGGGACATCCTCCCAGGTTCCTGCTCCCGGGTTCCGCCGCGCTAGACTGGATGACCGTGCGACTGGTGATTGCGACATGCTCGGTGACCTATTCCGGCCGACTCAACGCCCATCTGGCCCAGGCCGTCCGGCTCCTGATGGTCAAGGCCGACGGTGCGGTGCTGGTGCACTCCGACGGCGGCTCCTATAAGCCGCTGAACTGGATGTCGCCCCCGGCGACGCTGCGCACCAGCCCACCCGATGCCGAACAGGCGCAGGCCGGCATCACCGAGGTGTGGACCGTGCGGGCCGACAAGACCGACGACACGCTGACGATCCTCATCAGCGAGATCCACCACGACTCCGTGCACGAGATGGGCGTCGACCCGGGCCTGGTGAAGGACGGCGTCGAATCGGACCTCCAGCGCCTGCTCGCCGACCAGATCGAGCGGCTCGGCGACGGCCACAGCCTGATCCGACGCGAGCACCAGACCCCGATCGGCCCGGTCGACATCCTGGCGAGGGGACCGGGTGGGACGGTGGCCGTCGAACTCAAGCGCCGCGGCGACATCGACGGCGTCGAGCAGCTCACCCGATACCTCGACCTGCTCAACCGGGACCCGCTGCTGGCTCCCGTCCAGGGCGTCTTCGCCGCTCAGCAGATACGCCCGCAGGCCCGCACCCTGGCCGAGGACCGGGGCATCCGCTGCCTGGTGCTGGACTACGCGGAGATGCGCGGCGTCGACGACGCCGACTCTCGGCTCTTCTGACCCCGAACCGGCGCAGATGCGCCGACGGGCGCCCGGGGGGGGGGCGCCCCCCCGGGGGGGGGGGGGCC
>NZ_JAOEFD010000030.1 GCF_025420485.1 Nesterenkonia marinintestina
CGATCTCTCCTGTCTCGGTGTCGATCTGTCCCTCAGTGGATGAGGGTTCTGTCTGTGGGAAAGATCCCTGTCCCGTCCCGGCCCGTCCCTCTGGGTTAGGGTCTGGGTTAGCTACTGGGTTACCCGCGTGGGTTTCTTCTCCCTCAGAAACCGAGCTGGGTTCCTGGCTGGGTTCCCTACTGGGTTCTCCCTTGGGTGGGCGTCCCCCCTTAGCTCCATTGACCCGGGCGACAGTGCGGCGGTGCTCGACCTCATGCTTGGAGGGCTGGTGCTCCATCTGATGGATGATCTGGTAGTGATCCCCTCGGTCCTCCCAGAACCTCTGTTCGCGTCCGTGCTGGTCGATGTACCGAGCCTGCAGAAGCTCTGTCAGCCCGTCGGCGTCACCGTTGCCCTGGTAGTTCGTGGCGACGAACCGGAGGCGGTTCTTCTGGATGCGCCCCTCGGTGAGCTTCAACATCGTGTAGATGATGCCCTCGGAGTGAAGCCTGTAGGCGGCGTCGGAGAGGTCGCTGCAGTCCTCGGGGAAGTCGTCGGAGAACTTGGCCCATGTCATGCGGCCACCTCCAGACCGTTCGCCAGGAACAGAGCCCGGATCTCCGCGGCCTGGCCCTCGGTGGGCTCCGGGAAGGTCTCCAGCAGGTCCGCGACGTACTGGTCGAGCTGGTCGTCGTGTGCGGTCATCGGGCGGCCTCCACACTCGGCAGGTGAAGCCGGTAGCGGTTGGCGCGGCCGTTGCGGTAGCCGGATCGTTCGACGGTGATCCATCCGTCCCTGGCGAGTCCCTGCAGCGCGTTGTGGATTGTCGGCGCGTGCGTGCCGATGCTCTGGGCCAGGCGGTGCTGGGAGGGGCCGTCCGCGACCCCCTCGGTGTCGGCGGTCTCGGACAGGCGGGAGAGGATCTGCCAGCGGAGGTCGGAGAGGTCGGCCTCGGCGGCTGCCGCTCGAAAACCCTGGGCATCCCAGGTTGAGGTGCTAGCCTCAGAAGTGGAGTCACCGTCTCGGACAGTGCAGGGTGACATAGTTACCCCTTACGGATTGTTCGGGCGATGACCCCGATAGAACGGTGCGAGTCATCGCATTGAATATCGATGAGGAAACCGGCTCCTAAGTTTGGCGACAGGTGGGGCCGGTTTCCTGTATTTCGTTGTGGTGCCGTCTCCGGCGCTAGTACCAATAGTACTCGTAGTCGGAATGAAGGTGACTCGCTCCCACCGCTCCTGTGTTGGCACATGTAGTACACAGAGCCGTCCTGTGGACAACATGTAGTGGTTGACTTGCGAGTAACAGGCAGTGTGTGCTA
>NZ_JAOEFD010000031.1 GCF_025420485.1 Nesterenkonia marinintestina
GGTGGGTTCAGGGTGTCAGTGCAACGGCTCGGATTTTCTTGTTCAGCGCTTCGATTGGTGTCTGGAAGTCTAGGGTCTTGCGGGGCCGGGTGTTGAGCAGCAGCTGCATCTGTCCGATGTGTTCATCGGTGATGGTATTGAAGTCGGTGCCTTTGGGGTAGAAGTCTCGGATGAGCCGGTTGAGGTTCTCATTGGCACCTCGCTGCCAGGGCGAGTGAGGATCGCAGAAGAACACCTTGCACCCGGTGGCCAGGGTGAATCGAGGATGCAGCGCCATCTCCGGGCCCTGGTCCCAGGTCAGGGTCTGACGCATCTGCTCGGGCAGGTCCTGGATCAGCCTGGTGAGGACCTCGATCACCGTGGTGGAGTCCTTGGTCCCGGGCAGTCTGCCGATCAGTGCGAAGCGGGTACTGCGCTCGACCAGGGTCACCAGCCCCGAGCGCTGCGGGCCTACGACCAGGTCACCTTCCCAATGACCAGGCACTGCCCGGTCGGTGACCTCCGCAGGACGATCCACCAGCCGTGCCCCCTCGACCCAGGGCCTCTTGCTCCGAGCAGGCAGCTTCGAGGCCGGCACCCGGTGGGTCCGACCGGAGCGCAGGGCTTTCTCGACCTTCAGCTCCTGAGCCAGCGCACCCCGCCCCTGAACATAGAGCCCCTGGTAGATCGTCTCGTGCGAGATCTGCATCTCCTTCCGCGCAGGGAAACATCGTCGCAGATCTCCAGCGACCTGTTCAGGAGAGAACCCTCGATTCAGTCGCCGGATCACATGGCCCCGTAATCGAGGTTCATCCAGCTTCCTCGCCCGCGGACGCCGTCGGATCCTCATCGTCTGGTGCTGAGCCAGCTCCGCGCAGTACCGCTTCTGCGCAGCAGAGATACGGGTCGAGCCCCTGGCGATCTCACGAGAGACCGTCGAGGCCGCGACCTGCAACCGGGCCGCGATCTGCCGTACTCCCATCGGTGGGTCCATCGAGAGCCCCGCCTCGATGAATGCCCGATCACCAACGCTCAGCCGGTGATACCGGGCCCCTGGTTTCGTGGTGGATTCCATATCCACCACCGTAGAAAGACCCCCGTGATATCCCCGACGGAACTCCAGACCCGCCCACAGACACCACCGCTGAATCGTGCGATTAGCCAACCCATACTCGATCGCCAGCCGATTCGCCGGCTCTCCCCGGACCAACCGGACGAACACCTGCTTCTTCACAACCCACGGATACTCCGGTGAACCACCCATCAGAGAACTCCCACCCGATCAGCGACCCGTTGCACTAGCACCTAGAAACCACCCAT
>NZ_JAOEFD010000032.1 GCF_025420485.1 Nesterenkonia marinintestina
CCTGAACCGTACTGGGTTTAGTTCCGCTCTGTTGAGCAGAGAGGATTGGAACTATGCCGAAGAAGTACAGCCCGGATTTCAAGGAGCGGGCGATCAGAATGGTGGAGGATCACCAGCGAGTCCATGCCTCGTCAGTGTGGAGCGCTGCTGAGGCAGTAGGACAGAAGTTGGGAATCTCCGCGCACACGGTGCGTGGCTGGATGAAGCAAGCCCGCAAGAAGCTCCTCAGCGAAGATGTTTCTGTCCCTGGTGAAGGCCGCTCTGCTGCGGAGGAGCGGATTGCCCAGCTGGAGGCTGAGAACCTCGAGCTGCGCCGGGCCAACGAGATTCTGAAGTCGGCTTCGGCGTTTTTCGCCGCGGAGCTCGACCGCCCCACCACGAGATGATCCGCTACATTGATGAGCATAAGGAGCGTTTCGGGGTCGAGCTCATCTGTCGCACATTGGCTGCGACAGAGGGTGGGTTCATTACCTCACGGGGCTACCGGGCCGCTAAGACCCGGGTCCGCTCGGCCCGGGAGCTGAAGGACGATCTGATGATCCCTGAGATACAGCGGATCCACGCGGCGAACTACGGGGTCTATGGGGTGCGGAAGATGTGGCATGCCCTGCGCCGTGAAGGCTGGGATATCGGCCGGGACCAGACCGCCCGGCTGATGCGCATCGCCGGAGTCAGTGGGGCACTGCGGGGCCGGAAGCCGGTGACCACGGTGGGAGCACGGACCTCTGATCATCGGCCTGACCTGGTCGAACGCAACTTCAAAGTCCCTGCTCCGGGGCTACTTTGGGTCGCGGACATCACCTACGTGCGCACCATTGCCGGGTTCGTCTACACCGCTTTCGTCATCGACGCCTACAGCCGACGGATCGTTGGCTGGGCAACCCGTGCGACGATGACTACCGAGGCGCTGTCCTTAGAAGCGTTGGAACACGCCCTGGTCACCGCCAGAAGGCAGGAGGGCGCCCAGCTGGTCCATCACAGCGACCGTGGGGGTCAGTACGTTGCTGTGGCCTACACCGAGAAACTCGCTGATCACGGGATCCGCCCCTCGGTCGGGACTGTGGGAGATTCCTACGACAACGCCCTGGCAGAGACGGTCAACGGGTTGTACAAGACCGAGCTGATCTACTCCCAGCCCTCATGGAGGTCCCTGACCGAGGTCGAGTTCGCCACGATGAACTGGGCCCACTGGTGGAACACCGCCCGGCTGCATGAGCACCTCGGATACCGCACCCCAGCAGAAGTCGAATCCCACTACTATGAACCCCAGCAGGAGCAGATTCCTGCACCAGATCA
>NZ_JAOEFD010000033.1 GCF_025420485.1 Nesterenkonia marinintestina
GGGTCTGCTGAAGGTTCGGTTGACCGTCGGGCTTATGCCGCCAGGGCGACGGCATCCTTGTGAACGGTCTCGTATTCGACCGGAGTCAGCTTACCCAGCCTCCGCTGTCGGCGGCGGCGATGATAGGTCGCTTCGATCCAGTGAATGATCCGGGCTCGCAACTGATCCCTGGTGGCCCAGGACTGCCTGTTGAGCACGTTCTTCTGCAACGTCGAGAAGAAGCTCTCCATCGCCGCGTTATCCCCAGCAGCCCCGACCCGTCCCATGGACCCAGCCAGCTTGTATCCCTTCAGCGCCCGCTGGAATTTCCGTGAACGAAATTGCGACCCTCTATCCGAATGGACAATGCATCCGGCCACTTCTGAGGGTCCTCCGCGGCGGGAAACCGCATCATGCAGGGCGGCCACAGCCAGCCGTGATTTCATCCTGGAATCGATCGCATAGCCCACGATCCGGTTGCTGAAGACATCCTTGATCGCACATAGGTAGAGCTTGCCCTCACCGGTGCGGTGCTCGGTGATGTCCACCAGCCATTTCTGATTCGACCTGGTGGCGGTGAAATCCCGGGCCAGCAGGTCATCACAGACTGGCGGGCCTGGCTTCTTGTGATTCTTCCTGCCCTTGCGCTGAGTGGCGGAGAAGATCTGCTGCTGTGAGCACAGCCGCCACACCCGCCGCTCAGAGGCCCGGTACCCGGCAGCGGCGAGCTCATCAGCGATGAACCGGTGCCCGAACTCCGGGTCATCAGCATGAACATCGATTGCGGCGTTGAGCAGGTGGGCCTGCTCCCAATCCCGCTGAGAAATCGGGGCTGCTGCCCATTTGTAGAACGCTTGCTTGGTGAAACCCAGAACCCGGCAGGTCACCGCCACCGGCACCCCGGCGGCGGCAAGGTCACGGACCAGCGGGAACATCATTTTGGGGAGGCCCCACCCAGCTTCAAATTCGCCTGGGAGAGATACGCCGCAGCTTCGCGCAGGACCTTGTTCTCCTGCTCCAGCTCACGGATCCGGCGCAGCATCTTCGCCTGTTCCCGAGACTCCTCAGCATCCTTAGCCGGCTCGATCCCGTGCTCTTCGAGCTTCGCGGCCCGGACCCAGGACTGCAGCGCAGATTTCGAGCAGCCCATATCCGCGCAGACCTGCTTCTGGCTCATCCCGCCAGCAACCAGCTCCACGGCGGTCCGGCGAAACTCCTCGGTGTAGACAACTTTCGGCATGACTTCCATCCTTCCTGCTTTCTAAGCAGTCTTGAAGTCAACCGAACCTTCAGCAGACCC
>NZ_JAOEFD010000034.1 GCF_025420485.1 Nesterenkonia marinintestina
CTCCGGCCCAGACCGAGCAGCAGGCTCCGGCCCAGACCGAGCCTGAGCCGCAGGGCGAGAGCGCCGCTCAGAGCCCCGACATCGACCCGATCGGTGGGGACCAGCCCAGCGGCGGTGGGAACCAGGCCGTCGTCGAGTTCGCCCACTCCGGCATCGGCACGCCCTACGTGTGGGGCGGCGCCAGCCAGTCCGGCTGGGACTGCTCCGGCTTCGTGAACAACGCCCTGCAGGCCGGAGGCAAGAACCCCGGCGCCCGCACCTCCAGCGGCATCATGGCCAACGGCACCCCGACCAGCAACCCGCAGCCCGGCGACGTCGTCGTCGAGCACGGTGTGAGCCACGTGGCCATCTACATCGGCAACGGCAAGGCCATCGGCGCTCAGAACCCGAGCACCGGGACCGTGATGTACGACATCAACCCGGGCAACGTGGACGCCTACGTGACCTTCTGATCCGAGGAGCCACACTCGGCATCGGATCCTGCGGGGTTCACACTCGCACAGAGGCGGGGTTCGGACAGCTCAGATTCTGTCCGGACCCCGCCTCTGTGGGTGTCCCGATGTCGCAGGTGTATGACGCACCCTCGGCCGGGCATCGCAGATCAGCGGCGTGACCCGGCAGGCGAAATGCCGTAGGGTGAGATGCGTCCCTAGGCTTGCACGTCGGCGCGCACGGCGCCGACATCTTCAGCCGGAGGCCACTCCAAGACCCCCATCGGTGCCCGGCCTGGGCAGTGGGGAGATGCACCGGGAACGACGGTGCACCGTAAGAAAGTAGGAAAGATACATGGCCACTGGCACCGTGAAATGGTTCAACGCTGAGAAGGGTTACGGGTTCATCGCACCCGACGACGGCTCGGACGACGTCTTCGCGCACTTCAGCGCGATCCAGACCTCCGGGTTCCGCACCCTCGAGGAGAACCAGAAGGTGGAGTTCGAGACCGCACGCGGCCCGAAGGGTCTGCAGGCGGAGAACATCAACCCCCTCTGATCCTCAGCTGATCCGTCACTTCGGCCCCCGCACCATTCGTGGTGCGGGGGCCGAAGTCGTTCCGGAGCATCCCGGCGTACACCAGGCGCTTCTCCGCCGCTCGTCACTCCGCTGCCGATGAGTCCGCCTCCCGGCGCCCGGATCCGGCAGGTTGTCGTCATTCAGCTATGTGGGCGGTTCGGGCTTCCGTATATACGAATGTGATGTCTCAGGACTTGTGTGACAG
>NZ_JAOEFD010000035.1 GCF_025420485.1 Nesterenkonia marinintestina
TTGGTCAGCTTTCGGTGAAACGCCTCAAAGACCCATATGTAGAGGCAACCGACTTTCTTGCGCGGGAGCTGGATCAAACGCTTATGAAACACCGTAAGTGGAGACACGCTTCGGACACACTATCGAGGGCGCTGCAGGTCCTACGGGAGGTTTATCTCGCCTATGGCGCCATGGGGAAGAAGGACCCAGACGTAGCAACTCAGCTCGAGTCACTGGATGGTGAGTACAGGGCAAAAGTACTCGAGAAATTAACAAAAATCGAAGAGCCAGCCACGCGTATAAGCCGTGCGGATTGGGCCATGCTCCAAGAACGGAGGGTGGAGATAAGACGGGAGAGTCGCCTCCAAGCATTTCGAATAGACATCGCACAAATGAAACCCTTCTTGGACGT
Organism: Nesterenkonia marinintestina; assembly: GCF_025420485.1. Taxonomy (GTDB): domain Bacteria; phylum Actinomycetota; class Actinomycetes; order Actinomycetales; family Micrococcaceae; genus Nesterenkonia; species Nesterenkonia marinintestina. The sequence continues at coordinate 392 of NZ_JAOEFD010000035.1, forward strand.
CTTACGAACAACGACTCCCACTGTCGCTCGAGGAAACTTCTTCCTTTTGGAAGGTTCCTATGGGGCAGGTAAAAGCGAACAGGCCGACACCTGGTTATTACAACAGATCGAGAAGTACCGTCTGCACGAGGGGATGCCTGTCCCACTCCATGTGGATGCGCGGGATGTCGAACAGGCCAGCATCGAGGGCCGACTTGCAGCAGACGTGGGTCTCACTGCGTTACGGACACAGGGAGTCGCTTTGGTCGTTGACGGATTGGACGAAATCCGAAGCGAGAGAGCATCACGGGTTTTAGACGATGCCAATACTCTAGTTCTGACATACTCAGAGGCTAAAGTACTCTTGACCTCTCGATCAGGGGTTCTTGACGGACACCGGCTCCTCCATGCACGGAACCATCACGAGCAAGCTCCTTTGGACCTCGACACTGCCTTGAGCTTGATCACATCCATAGGCGGGACTACACTTCACGCAGCTCTAGCGAATCCTGTTTTTAAGCCGAGCATCCAGCTTCCGTTTTTCGCTCTTGCGGCAGCTGTGGGTGCACGCGAAGGAAAGGTTCATTCCAGTCGGGCCGGCCTCATACGCGATCTTGTTGACCATGCGATACGTCCACCGGGGGCGGCTAGAACCAGCATTGGCACCACGGAGGTTCACAGCACACTGGGGCGACTTGCTACGAACACCACCAGACGGCACTCTCAGGACGGGCTCAACGAATCCGAACGACTGCGGCTGCTCGAAACGGGCCTAGTTGTAGGAGGGCATGACGTTGTTGATAGTCGCCGGGGTGAGTGAGGCCGGGGGCTGATCGCC
>NZ_JAOEFD010000036.1 GCF_025420485.1 Nesterenkonia marinintestina
GCCTACCGAGGAGCCGGAGCCGGAGCCTGAGCCTACCGAGGAGCCGGAGCCGGAGCCTGAGCCCACCGAGGGCCGGGAGCCTGAGCCCACCGAGGAGCCGGAGGCTGAGAAAGAGCCGGAGCCGACTGAGGAGCCGGAGGTCGAGGAAGAGCCTGAGCCGGGGGCGCAGAGCCGGATGGCTCCGCAGCGGCAGTCTGCCCCGGAACCCGCTCCGAGCCCCACGCCGACTCCCACTCCCACACCTCCGCCCACCCCGTCCCAGTCGGCGCCGGCCCCCAGCCCCTCGCCGACACCGACGCCTACCCCTACTCCCACACCTACGCCGACGCCTACCCCTACCCCTACTCCCACACCCACTCCCACACCCACTCCCACACCCACTCCCACAGCCACTCCGACCCCGACGCCCACCCCGACGCCCACCCCGACCCCTACGCCCACCCCGTCCCAGTCGGCGCCTACTCCAACGCCCACTCCCACCCCGACGCCTACTCCCACCCCGACGCCTACCCCGTCCTCGCCGTCGGCCGGCGGTCACAGCGCGGACTGGGACCGTCTGGCGATGTGCGAGTCCACAGGCGACTGGAGCATCAACACCGGCAATGGCTACTACGGTGGTCTGCAGTTCAGCCTGCAGTCGTGGCAGGCCGTCGGCGGAACCGGTTATCCGCACCAGGCGTCGAAGGCCGAGCAGATCAACCGCGCCCACGAGCTGTGGAAGATCCAGGGATGGGGCGCCTGGCCGTCCTGCTCCTCGCGCCTCGGTCTCTCCGGCGACCCGGGTGGAGCTTCCGGATCGGCCACCGCCTCGGCGACGGCCTCCGGCACCGGGACCGCCGTCAGCTCCGCCCCACGCCTGTGGAGCGCGATGCTGTCCGTCCCGCTGCGCGGAGAGCCCTCCTCGATGGGCGAGAAGCTGGCCCAGATTCCGCGCGGCGTGGACCTCGCCGAGGTCGCCGACCGTGGATCCTGGGTGCAGGTCCGCTTCTCCCAGCTCACCGGCGAGACGCTGCTCGGCTGGGTCAGCACCGACTTCGTGGCCCAGTCCTGATCCTGCCCTCCGGGTCCCGCAGCCTCCTTCTCGGCGGCGGGACCCGGGGCACTGATCTGCAAGACCGGGTCACTCATCTATGGATGTGCGCCGAGCTCGCCGTATGTCGA
>NZ_JAOEFD010000037.1 GCF_025420485.1 Nesterenkonia marinintestina
TGTTGTGGGGCATGAGGTTGTCGGAGTCGGCGGGGCGATGAGAGAACGAACGGGCTCTCGCCCGCAGGATGGTAATCGCCAAAGAACCGTCTGCTGCAGGAGAAGAGCCCGTTCATGTCCCACGCTATCGCGGTGCACCCGAACTCCACACTGACCCCGACCGGTCGATTGAAGATGGTCGAACGCCACCTCGACGACCGGGTCCCGATCGCTCATGTCGCCGCCGAGTTCCGCGTCAGCTGGGACACGGTGAGCAAATGGGTCACCCGCTACCGCGACCACGGCGAAGCCGGTCTGGCAGATCTGCCCAGCACCCCGCGCCACTGGCCGGCTGTCACCAGCGAAGCGGTGATCGAGCGCATCGAGGCGCTGCGCCGGAAGCTGAAGTGGTCGGCCCGTCGGATCCATCTGCACCTGATCGCCGGTGGGATCGACCCGCTGCCTGAGGGCCATGGGCTGGCCACCGGCGAGATCCACCCGCCGGTGCGGATCAGCCTGCGCACAGTCGGCCGGTGGCTGGCACGACTGGGGATCTCCCGGCGCCGGGACCTCACCCCGTGCGGGGAGAACCTGCGCACCCTGGGCACCGCGCCCGGGGTGATCGAGGCTGAGCATCCCGGTGCCATGGTGCATCTGGATGTGAAGAAGGTCGGCACCATCCCCGACGGAGGCGGGCACAAGGTCCACGGCCGGGGCAGCAGCAGGGCTAAGGCCTCCAAGCGCGGCGCCGGGGCCAGGGTCGGCTATACGTATCTGCACTCGGCCGTCGATGGGTACACCCGCCTGGCCTACACCGAGGCGCTCGAGGATGAGCAGCAGACGACCACCGCGGGGTTCTTCCACCGGGCCAGGGCCTTCTACGCCGCCCACGGCATCAGCATCGATCGGGTCATCACCGACAACGGCAACAACTACCGCTCCGACCTGTTCCGACACTCGGTGACCGGGATGGGGCATCGGCATCAGCGCATCAGGCCCTACACGCCGAAGCACAACGGCAAAGTCGAACGCTACAACCGGCTGATGGTCGACGAGGTCCTCTACACCCGGGCCTACGACTCCGAACAGGCTCGTCGACATGCGCTGCAGGTCTGGGTCAACCACTACAACTATCATCGGCCGCATACTTCCTGC
>NZ_JAOEFD010000004.1 GCF_025420485.1 Nesterenkonia marinintestina
CCCGCGGACGGTGGGCCCGCTACTTCGTGGTGCGCGAGGCCTTCGCCGAACTCCACAGCTTTCTCGACCTGGGCTGAACCTTGATGTACCCCAGGCTCAGATACGGCACGTCCGATAGAATGGCCTAATGGAAATGGGGTGCGCAGACTGCGGATGCGTGGTCAATCGAGGCGTCGTCGTACGCGCCTGCGATCACTACCCAGATTGCTGCTGCCATGACCTGCCGAAGACTCAGCTCGCTAGCAAGCCGCCCAACAGTTAAAGCACCCAGGGCGCAACCTTGAGCACCTCTCCCCTTGTTAGATCCCAAAGGCACCACCGGTGACCAGGATGATGACGCCTAGGGCGATGAGCACCAGTGGGAAGAGGATGCTCTCCCAGCGTTCAAGGGCTTCGGCGATGGGTTTTCGTGCGGTGATCCATCTAGCAGCGAAGACCAGGAGTGCAACCAGTAGCAGGAAGACGAGACAGAAGGCCAGGACAGCGGGCCAGTTAAGGCTGACGAAGACTGGCACATAGATTCCGATGTTGTCTCCACCATTAGCGAAGGTCACCAGAGCCACCGTGCCGACAGAGACCCGTTTGTCCTCCAGTTGGGCTTCGTCGTCTTCTTCATCGCGGTTGCGCCATGTTCGCCATGCTGCCCAGAGCCCGAGACTTAGTGGGATCAGCCCGAAGTAGGGCAAGACTTCTTCCGGGAGGACCACTTGAGCTCCCAGCGCCACAACTACAGCAGTCCCCAGAATGCCGATGAAACCCACGTACTGTCCCAGCAGGATGCGGCGGGTGGTCCCTGGCTGTCCTTGGCCACGACCGAAGAACAGAGATAAGACGATAATGTCATCGATGTTGGTGGCGATGAACAGTCCGAACGCCTGTGCAGCGGTAGCCAGCATCAGCTGCTACGCGCCTGAGCGCAGCCGGGTAGAGAACACTCTGGATCTACACAGGGTGCATCCTGGTCGACTGCGAGTGTGGTCTCGACAAGTGCATTCAGCGCTTGGGTTAGATGCGCATCTGCGATCTCGTAGCGGGTTTGGCGGCCTTCAGGTTCAGTGACCACGATCCCGCAGTCTCGCAGACAGGCTAAGTGGTTCGACACGTTGGTCCGGGTCAGCTCCAAGTCCCGGGACAACTGGGCCGGGTAGCCAGGACCCTTCAGGAGGGATAACAGGATTCGGGAACGGGTTGCGTCAGCCATGGCCCGGCCAAGCCTGTTCATCACATCAAGACGCGAAGCAATAGTCAGCATGTACTGACTATACAGTGCCCACTGACGAATCAGCGTGGGTCAACCTAACCGACGTCCCGGTGACGGATCCGCTTGCGGGACGGCGCTTCGGTGGTCACGCGTCTTGTTTGTGACCGTATCGTTGGCGGGCTGCTTCACCGGAGGTACCGATCAGGGATCCGATAAACGACCATGAGTAGCCATCTTTACGGCCTCGGCTGACGGCTTCTTTGATTGAGCGTTCGGCGTCAGCTCGGGCCAGGATCGCTTGGCGTAGTTCGGTGAACACCTGAGGGTCGCGTTCCTCGGCTCGAGACGGTTCATAGTCTTCAAAGCGCTTGGCAAGTTCGTCAGCGTGGTCCAGTATGTCTTGGACTGTACGGGGCATGATCATCACCTCAAAGAATTTATCGCGTGCTTTCATTGCGTGGACGATGACCGGGGCTGTGGCGCCGTTGACAACGCCGATCTCGAATATGATGGTCGCCAGGTTCGCGCCGATGACCATCGTGAAACCCTAATCGAGGTCGAAGACTCGAATCGGATTGGAATATGCGTGCAAGATGTCTTCATCGCTGACACCGTGCTTCCGAGCACTGTCCGCGATGATCGGAGCGACATCCATACCTACGAGATACTTTGCAGGGCCACTGTTGGCAAGTTAACTTGCCCCTCCGTCCCGCAAGCCGTTCCCCTTACGGCGGCGCGGTTCTCCATCCGCTGTTTAAGCCGTTCACGTTCGCTCGCCTACTGTGGTCAGCATGCAAACCGAAGGTTTCACCGTGGAGTCGTCTCCGGTACTGGGCATGGGCGAAGTCGCAGCGCTCTACCGCGAGGTGGGGTGGACGACCTACGCCGATGATGTCGTGACACTTGAGGCAGCGTTGGCCGGCTCTTCCCGCGTCGTGGCGGCTCGGCGCGATGGTCGCCTCGTCGGGGTGGCGCGGGTGATTTCTGACGGAGCCACGATCTGTTACCTGCAAGACGTACTGGTCCGCCCTGACGCTCAGCGAGCCGGTATGGGCCGCGCACTCGTCCTTGCCGCCTTGGAGCCGTACGCCTCTGTGCGTTAGAAGGTTCTGCTTACCGATGACGAGCCAGGTCAACGCGCCTTCTACGAGTCCTTGGGATACCAGGAGACCCGAGACCACGGCGCTGGTTCCCTGCGAGCGTTCGTTCGTTTCGACGCCTGACCGGCTAAGCACGTCCGTAAAGGATCCCCAGCCGGCACTCCGGTGTCGTCATCAATGCGTGGCCCGCAGTCGCGTCGTACCCATAAAAAGAGCGCAACGGGGCGCTTCCACAGGTGGGGTAGAGCTAGCGTGTGCTGCCCTCGAACCGGGTGACCACATATCCAGCGATGTAGACCAATGACCCAATAAAAATGATGCCCTCAGAGACTACGCCAACTGTGTCTCCCCCCTGCACCGCCCTAATGGTGATGATGGCGCTTAGGACACTGAACCCAACCATTCCCAGAGCTGCCCAGAGTGGTAGCCCACGTTGCTTCTGATTCCGAGTCATAGTGCGCACCCATTCTAGAGGTGGACGGATCAACTCGCCGCTCGTGCTCATCAGCATCAGTCGTAGAGTCAGGTCCCTGAATCGGGCACACCCTAGACCAGAGCGTACCGGTAGCCGATCCCCCAAAAGAAACACCTGCTCTTGGAGCTGGCGACCTACAGAGAAGTTTATGCGCTGCCGCAGCGCTGAGGATTGTGACAAGTTACTGAGACAGGGACCCGCTCACCGAGTTGTCAAACCCCAGGTCAGCGCCATGCACCCCTGACAACTTCAGTGGGAACCTACATCGCCGGAGGCGGCTGATCTGGCTACGATTCCGACGAACTCGACCCACACCTCCGATCGAGTCCCCTGTTCCTGCAGCGTGTTGCGGCCCCAGAGGCCCGAACTGTGCCTGGAACAGGGGATTCGATGCAGGGGTGTGGGCATGACCGGCGGGACGAACTGCACGTCAGACGTGATTGAGTGGGAGCATGTCCGCGCGCATCGTCTCCCTCGGCACCGCCGTCCCGGACACCGCCGTGTCCCAGCAGGAGCTGCGGGACTTCTTCGCCGGACAGCCGGGCACCGATCCGCTGACCAGGAGACTCATCTCGGCGGCCTTCGACGCCGCGGGAATCTCCACCCGGCACTCCGTGCTGAGCGGACTCGGCGGGCTTCCCGACGGCGTCTTCGTCGCCGAGGACGGCGCGCTGCGTCGACCGACGACGGGCGTGCGCAACGACCTCTACCGTGAGACGGCGCCGGACCTGGCCGCCGACGCCGCCCGCCGCGCGCTGAGCGACGGGGCCGTCGCCGCCGAACAGATCACCCACGTGGTCAGCGTCTCCTGCACCGGCTTCTTCGCCCCGGGGATCGACTACCGCCTGGTCCGTGACCTCGGGCTCGACGCCGACGTCGCCCGCACGCATCTGGGCTTCATCGGCTGCGCCGCCGCCCTGCCCGCGCTCCGCACCGCCTCCCAGATCACCGCCGCGGAACCCCACGCCGTGGTCCTGGTGGTCTGTGTGGAGCTGTGCTCCCTGCACATCCGGGACCTGCCCGACCCGGAGCAGATCGTCGCCGCCTCGGTGTTCGCCGACGGAGCGGCGGCAGCCGTCGTGACCGCCGACGACGCCGTCGGGACCCCGGGTGGACTGGTCCTGGAACGGTTCGGCACCACGCTGACCGAGGAGGGCGAGTCCGACATGGTGTGGACCGTCGGCGACCACGGCTTCCGGATGCGGCTCTCGGCCGAGGTCCCGCGCATCATCGGCCGCGAGATCCGCTCGGCGGTCCAGAGCTTCTTGGGCGGGGAGCCGACTCCGGACACCTGGGCCGTCCATCCGGGCGGGCGCAGCGTGCTGGACCGAGTCGAGGCCGGACTCGAGCTGCCCGACTCGGCGCTGACGACCTCGCGGGCCGTCCTGCGAGACCGCGGGAACATGTCCAGTGCGACGCTGCTCTTCATCCTCGCCGAACTGCTGGACGACCCGACCATCGAGGATGCACCCCTGGTCGCCCTGGCCTTCGGTCCAGGTCTCACCGTCGAATCAGCCCTGATTCACAAGGTGTCACCCGATGCTCGGACCTGACTTGAGTGCACGGGACGAACACCTCGTCGAGCTCATGGACGACCCGAACTGCGACCCCCGGCGCCTGGACGCCACGCTGCGTCGCTTCGGCCTGGTGAACCGACTGATCTCCGGTTGGGGGACGGTCTACCGGCACCGGCTGCGACCGCTGATCGCAGGCCTGGAGCGTCCCGCACGGATCCTCGACCTCGGCTCCGGCGGCGGAGACGTCGTCGCTCGGCTCGCGTCGCTCGCCGCCGCCGACGGGTTCGAGGTCCGCTGGACCGGAGCCGACCCGGATCCCCGCGCCCACGAGGTCGCCGCCGCACGAGAGATCCCGAACGCCCGGTTCCTGTGCGCCGACGCCGACGCCCTGCACGAGGCCGGAGAGGCCTTCGACGTCGTCATCTCCAACCACGTGGTCCACCACCTCGACACCCAGGGGCTGCACGACTTCACCGAAGCCTCGCGCGATCTGGCCTCGCACCGGGTCCTCCACGGCGACATCGCCCGGGGGCGGCTCGCCTACCACCTCTACTCCGTCGGCATCCTGCCGCTGGCACCGGGAACGTTCCTGCGCACCGACGGACTGCGGTCGATCCGCCGCAGCCACCGTCCCGCGGAGCTCTCCGCCGCACTGGGGCCGGACTGGTCGGTCACCTCGCCGGCGCCCTTCCGACTGCTCGCCGAGGCCGACGGTCGTGCCTGAGGTCATCGTCATCGGAGCCGGTCCCGTCGGGCTGCTCCTGGGTGCCGAGCTGCGGCGGCACGGCATCGACGTCGAGATCCTCGAGCAGCGCGCCTCACCCGGTCCAGGCAGCCGCGCCGTGGGCGTCCACGCCCCGACCCTCGCGGCCCTGGAACCGTCCGGACTCACTGAGCAGCTGTTGGTCCACGCCCTGCGCGTGGACCGCGGGGAGGCTCGGTCGGAGGGTCGACGGCTCGGCACCGTGCGCTTCGACCGCCTGAGCGCCAGGTTCCCCTTCGTCGCCACCCTGCCGCAGGCCGACACCGAGCGGGTCCTCGCCGCCGCAGCCCCCGCGCCCGACCGAGGGGTGCGCATCACCGGCCTGCACCCGATGGGACATCGGGTGGAGCTGGAGAGCGACGAAGACGTCCGGTCCGCACCGCTGGTGGTCTTGGCCGGCGGCGCACGGTCTCGAGATCTGGTGTACGCCCACCCGGCCGCCCGCACCTACCCCGACCGCTACCTGATGACCGACGTCGACCTCGGCGCCCACCGGGACTCCGAGACCGCCGTGGTCCACCTCGACGGCGACGGCGTGCTCGAGTCCTTCCCCCTGCCCGGGGGGCGGCGTCGGTTCGTCGCCTGGGACCCGGCGGAGGCTTCGGCGGACCCTGAGGCTCGTCGGCGACGGATGGGTCACGCCCTGGAGCGGCGCGGCGAGCGCGGACCAGCGGAGGTCACCGCCTTCGCGGTGCGCCGCTACGTGGCCCCGCAGATGCGGAACGGCCGGCTCTTCGTCGTCGGCGACGCCGCACACGAAGTCAGCCCCATCGGCGGGCAGGGCATGAACCTCGGCCTGCTCGACGCCGCGACGCTGGCACCCCTGCTGGCGGACTGGGTGCACACCGGCACCGCCCCCGAGGCGGACCTGCGGAGCTGGGAGAGGGAACGGATCCGCTCGGCCCGACGAGCCGCAGATCTGGCAGCGCTGAACACCCGGCTGGGCCGTCCCGCCGGGCCCTCCGTCGACGCGCTGCGACGCCGGATGCTGCGCGCCATGCTCGGTCCGGGTGCCGGGCGGGTCTTCGCCCACGCCTACGCGATGGGCTTCGACGCCGCCACCAGCTGAATCGCCAGCAGCAGGGCCGAGAGCATGACCAGTCGGAACAGGGTGCGTCCGGAGTGACCGGCCCGACCCATCACCAGGGTGAGCAGGACGATGAGCAGCACTGCGGCGAACAGCACCGCGGACACGGCGGAGACCGCATCGAGGTGCCACCCCACGGGTCCGATCGTGGCCGCGATCGCACCGCCGAGGACGGCGAGGCCGGCCAGGGCGGCGGAGGGCCGTGCACCGATGCGGTGGGGGAACCCGCGGATCCCGGTGCGGGCGTCGTCGTCGAGGTCGGGCAGCACATTGGTCAGGTGGATCGCCGCTCCCAGGGCGCCGCCGGCGATCCACGCCCAACCGTGGGCGAGCTGCGGGTCCGTGGCGGCCAGGGTCGCCAAGGAGGGGAAGAGTCCGAAGCTGAGGATGAACGGGAGTATCGAGGCCGCGGTGGCCTTCAGCCGGGCGTTGTAGGCCCAGGCCGAGATCAGGGCGATCAGGTGGGCGATCAGGAACCCGGGACCCAGGACGGCCGAGAGGATCAGCGCCGCCCCCAGGCAGGCGAAGGCCGCAGTCCACGCACCGCCGACGGAGAGCTCCCCCCGGGCGATGGGCTTGTCGCCCCTCCCGACGCTGCGGTCACGGGCGGCGTCGAAGGCGTCGTTCGAGATGCCGACCGAGAGCTGTCCGGCGAAGACCGCCGCGGTGAGTACCACGAGCCGCCAGACCGGCAGGCCGGAGGCGACGCCGAGTGCGAGGGCGAGCACGGTGACCACCAGCGTCGGACCGGGATGGGAGGAGGCCCACAGGCTCCTGACCGTCCTCACGCTGGCACCGACCATGGTCCCAGTCTCTCATCGTCGCCGTCGGCCGAGCGACGGCGACGTCACGCCGACAGGGCTCTGACCTGGGACGTCCTGGCTAACCTGAGGAACTCCGCGACTCCGCGGCAGGCCTGCACTCCGGCCTCGGTGAGCCGGTAGTAGACCCAGGTGCCGCGCCGCTCAGAGGTGATGAGTCCCGCTCCTCGGAGCTTCTTCAGGTGGTGGGAGACGGTGGGCTGGGAGACGCCGACGTCGTCGAGGTCGCAGACGCAGATCTCGACGGGCGCTTCGGCGATCAGCAGGAAGAGACGCAGCCGCACCGGGTCGGCCAGCCCGCGCAGCAGCCCCGCCGTACCGACGAAGTCCTCCGGGTCGGCCTCTGAGGCGAGGCCCTCTCTGAGACCGTCGGCCTGGCAGCACTGCTGTTCCATGGGTCCCCTTCCGTCACCCGTCCCTCTATATTGACGAATATCGAATCATAGGGCAATGTCTGCTGTATAGACGATGATCGATACAACGTCGGAGATGCGATGACCACCTCATCCGATGAGCTCCGCGAGGCCGTCCGCCGTCGATACGCCGACGCGGCCCTCCGTCTGACCGGGACGGCCACCGGCTGCTGCGGAACCGAGAGCACCACGGACCTCGCCCGTGCGGGGATCTTCGGCTCCTCACTCTACGACGCCGACGCCTCCGCCTCCGGAGGCCCTGCGGTCGAGGCCTCCCTGGGCTGCGGCGTGCCCACCGCCGTCGCCGAACTCGTCGAGGGCGAGACGGTGCTCGACCTCGGCTCGGGGGCGGGCGGCGACGTGCTGATCTCGGCGCGCCGCGTCGGCCCCGAGGGTCGGGCCATCGGCCTGGACATGACGGAGGAGATGCTCGAGGCCGCGCGCCGACACGCGGCGGAGGCCGGTGCGGACAACGTCGAGTTCGTGCGGGGTTACCTCGAAGAGGTTCCGCTTCCGGAAGCATCGGTCGACGTCGTCATCTCGAACTGCGTGATCAACCTCGCCGCAGACAAGGACGTGGTGCTGCAGGAGGCCGCTCGGGTCACCCGGCCAGGCGGTCGGTTCGCAGTCTCCGACGTCGTCGCCTCCGAAGACATGGACGAGGCCACCCGCCACGACGTCGCCGCCCACACCGGCTGCATCGCCGGGGCGCTGACCGAGACCGAGTACCGCCGGTCGCTGGAGCGGGCCGGCTGGACCGACGTCGACATCACCTACACCCACCGAGTCCACTCCCACGCCCAGGCCGCGATCATCCGTGCCGAGCGTGCGACGGGACGGGGGACGGATCGATGAGCACAGTGGAGACTCCCGCGGATCCGATCGAAGCGAAGCTCTCCGCGCTGGACAGGCTCCTGCCCCTGTGGATCGGTCTGGCCATGGTCGCCGGTCTGCTCCTCGGCCGCTTCGTCCCCGGTCTCGACGAGGCGCTGACCGCATTGGAGGTCGGGGGCATCTCCCTCCCCATCGCCCTGGGCCTGCTGGTGATGATGTACCCGGTCCTGGCAAAGGTCCGATACGACCGACTCGGAACGGTCACCTCGGACCGACGGATCCTCCTCTCCTCCCTGGCGCTGAACTGGCTCATCGGCCCGGCGCTGATGTTCGCCCTGGCCTGGATCTTCCTTCCGGATCTCCCCGAGTTCCGCACCGGGCTGATCATCGTCGGGCTGGCCCGATGCATCGCGATGGTCATCATCTGGAACGATCTGGCGTGCGGCGACCGGGAGGCGGCGGCCGTGCTCGTCGCGCTCAACAGCGTCTTCCAGGTCATCGCGTTCTCCGGCCTCGCCTGGTTCTACCTCGATCTGCTGCCGGGATGGCTCGGCCTCGACACCCAGGGGCTGGACGTCTCCACCTGGCACATCTTCCTCTCCGTGCTGGTCTTCCTCGGCGTGCCGCTGGCCGCCGGGTACCTGACCCGCCGGGTGGGTGAGGCCGCTAAGGGACGCACCTGGTACGAGGAGACCCTGATTCCGCGGATCGGACCCTGGGCGCTCTACGGCCTGCTGTTCACCGTCGTCCTGCTCTTCGCCCTGCAGGGGGACCGGATCACCAGCCAGCCGTTGGACGTGGCACGGATCGCGGTGCCGCTGCTGGTGTACTTCGTGGTGATGTGGGGCGTCGGATTCGCCTTCGGATGGGCTGTGCGTCTGTCCTATGCACGCACGACCACCCTGGCCTTCACCGCCGCCGGCAACAACTTCGAGCTCGCCATCGCTGTGGCCATCGCAGCCTTCGGCGTCACCTCCGGGCAGGCGCTGGCCGGGGTGGTCGGGCCGCTGATCGAGGTGCCGGTGCTCGTCGCGCTGGTCTACGCGGCCCTGTGGCTGCGGAGACGGTATCCGGGGACCGCTGAGCCGGCCGCCCGCGGACGAGCGGGAGCTCGAGACCTGTAGCCGCCGATCAGAGACGAGGACTCCATGACACCCGACCGGAACCAGCTGGTGCGCGAACTCACTGCTGACCTCTGCTACTCCTATCGAGGGGTGTTCGACACCGACGTCGTCGAGCAGGCCGTCGCCGACGCCTGGGACGACCTCGCTCCCCGCTCAACGGTGCAGACCTTCCTGCCCGTCCTCATCGCGCGCCAGGCGCGCGAACAGCTGATGGCACGAGCCCAGGCGGAAGGACGGATCGCGAAGCAGGTTCCGGAGCTCCTCTTCGTGTGCGTGCACAATGCGGGGCGGTCCCAGATGGCCGCCGCGCTCGCCGATCACCTGTCGGCGCGCCGGGTGCACGTCCGCTCGGCCGGCAGCGCCCCCACCGGAGAGATCAATCCCACCGTGGTCACCGCGCTGCAGGAGCGTGGGATCCCCCTGGGCACGTCGTATCCGAAGCCGCTCTCCGACAGCGTGGTGCGTGCCGCCGACGTCATCGTCACGATGGGGTGTGGAGATGCCTGCCCGGTGTACCCCGGGAAGCGTTACGAAGACTGGGACGTCCGCGACCCCGAGGGCGAGACGCTCGAGGTGGTCCGTGAGATCCGCGACGACGTCCAGTCTCGCGTCACCGACCTCCTGCGCGAGATCCTGGACTGAGACCCCGAACCGACCCCTCCGACCTGAAGGATCGCCCTATGACTCCCCAGCACACGACACCGGACTCCACGACACCGGGGGCCACGACACCGGGGGCCGATGACCGACCGACCGCACTGTTCGTGTGTGTGAAGAACGGCGGGAAGTCCCAGATGGCGGCGGCTCTGATGCGCAGCTCCGCCGGCGACGCCGTCGAAGTCCACTCGGCGGGCACGCGTCCGGGTGGGGCTGTGAATGAGCAGTCGCGCCAGGTGGTCGAGGAGGTCGGCGCGGACATGCACGGCGAGGTGCCCAAAGCGTTGGACGCCGAGCTGCTGCGACGCGCGGACCGGGTGATCGTCCTGGGCTCGGAGGCGCAGGTGACACCGGTCGACGGTATGCGCGGGCGTATCGAGACGTGGCACACCGACGAACCGTCGGAACGGGGCATCGAAGGGCTGGAACGGATGCGGCTGGTCCGCGACGACATCGCCGAGCGGGTGGAGACCCTGCGGCAGGAACTGCTGGAAGGCTGACCCCTCCCCCATCGGGTCCCCTGTTCCAGGCACACTTCGGGCGGGTTCAGACCCGACACGCCGCAGGGATCGGGGACTCGATGGGACGGGGACGGGGCCCGGAGGTGTTGCCGGCTGTGCACGCCCGCCGCACACTGGGGTTCATGCGTATGACTCGCCGAATGGTCGTCCTGGACGCCGCGGACATCGATGCAGTGAGCAGCTTCTGGGCGCAGGTGCTCGGGATCCGGGCCGAGGGCGACCACCAGTGGCGGACCCTCACCACCGAGGACGGCTGGGAGATGGCCGTCCAGCACGCCCCGGACCACACCCCGCCGCAGTGGCCCGACGGCGCACCGGAGCAGGTGCACCTGGACTTCTACGTGGACGACGTCGACGCGGCCCACGACCACGTCACCTCCTGCGGCGCCCTCATGCTCCAGGATCGGGTCGGAGACGACGACCGCGGGTTCATCGTCTACGCCGACCCCGCCGGGCACCCCTTCTGCCTCTGCTGGGAGTCCTGAACGGACACACCACCGCATCGAATCCCCTGTTTCCGGCACAGTTTCGGTCGTTTCGGCTCCGACACGCTGCAGGGATCGGGGACTCGATGGAGGGTGGGGAGGGGTGCAGGGTCAGCGTCTGGTGAAGGGTCCGGGTCAGGGGGTCGCGTCCCGGTCATACATGCACTCACCGGCGACGAAGGTCCGCTCCACCGTCAGCCCCGCCAGCTCCTCGACGGAGACGGCGAACGGATCCTGGGCACAGACCACGAAGTCGGCCCAGGACCCCACGTCCAAGCTGCCCAGCACGTCCTCCTCGAACGAGGCATAGGCGGCGTCGCAGGTCATCCCACCCAGCGCCGCCTCCAGCTCCATCCGCTCGGAACCGTCGTCCAGGACCTGACCCGAGGCCGAGGTCCGCGTCACAGCGGCGGAGATCGTATGCCAGGGGTTCGGGTCGGTGATCGGCGCGTCCGAGTTCGGAGGCGCCACGATCCCGGCGTCCTCGAAGGACCGCTGCGGGTAGGCCCGCCCCACGCGTTCGGGGCCGAGCACCTCCCGGTACCGGTCCCCCAGCTCGTGGAGGAACCCGACCGAGGAGCCGGCCATGATCCCGTGCTCCGCCATCAGCTCCAGGTGCCGCTGGGACGGCAGGCCGCAGTGCTCGATCCGGTGCCGCATCCGTTCCGCCCCGGGCACCCGCCGGCACACCTCGACGAGCACCTCGACGGCGGCGTCCACGGCCCGGTCCCCGATCCCGTGCACCGCCGCGCGCAGCCCGTCCTCAGCCGCACCGACGACGGCGTCGACGATCTCCCCGGGCTCGCTGGTCAGGAAGCCGCGCTCCTGAGTGCCCTCATACGGCTCGTCCACCGCCGCGGTCCGGCCTCCCACACTGCCGTCGAGCATGAACTTCGACCCCTGGACGCGCAGCATCTCATCCCCGAAGCCGGCGGTCAGGCCCACCTGACGGGCGCCGTCCAGGGAGCCGGAGAAGCCGTGGCCGTCGATGGCCCACAGCCAGGGACGCAGGCGGACCTTCAGGCGACCGGCCCGCCGCAGCCGCGAGAACTCGCGCAGATGCTCCCCCTCGGCGGCCATATCGTGGGCGGTGGTGATCCCCCGGGCCAGCAGCGCCTCCTGCGCGGCGGCGACCGCCTCGGCGATGTCCGCGCGGGTCGGCTCGGGCGGCTTCACCAGGTCCATGGCGCGCTCCTGCAGCAGGCCGGTGAGCTCCCCGTCCTCGTCGCGGAGCAGACGTCCGCCCTCAGGGTCGGGGGTGTCCCGATCGACGCCGCAGGCGCGCAGTGCGGCCGAGTTGACCACCGCCATATGCGCGCAGGTCCGCCGCAGCACCACGGGGTGGTCCGGAGCGGCGGCGTCGAGGTCGGCCCGCGTGGGGGCGCGCCCGTCGACCATGCGGCTCTCGTCCCAGCCCCAGCCGCGGATCCACTCGCCGGACCCCCGCTGAGCGGCCTCCGCGGCCACGGCCTCCCGGATCTCCTCCACCGAGTCGGTGTCCGCCGGTCGGCAGGAACACCCCAGCAGGCTGAGGCCGAACAGGACCACGTGCATGTGCGACTCGATGAGCCCGGGCAGCACCCGTGCTCCGGCCAGGTCGATCGTCCGGGTCTGCGGGCCGGCGGCGTCGAGGATCTCGGCGTCGTCGCCGAGCCGCGCCACCCGTTCCCCGCGTACGGCCATCGCAGAGCAGGTGGACCACTCGACCCCGGCCTCCGTGCGCCGCGGCGTGGAGATCCGCCCTCCGTGCAGGATGAGCTCGGGGGCCTCATCCGCCTCGATCCGACCCGTCATCGCAGCTCCGCGCCTCGGCCCGCCCCCGACCGGGAGTCCAGGTCGGCGTGCTCCTCAGGCCGCGAATCCTCCTCGATGTCCCGGGACTCGGCCGCCCAGGACCGGTCGCGGGTCACGGTGTGCTGAGTCATCAGCGATCCGACGACGAGCACCACGATCGAGGCCGGCAGCCCCACGAAGACCGGGTGCCAGCCCAGCGGCTCTCCCATCACCTGCCAGACCACTGCGAGCAGCAGACCCGACCACATCGACGCCAGCCCGGCGATGCGGGTGACCCTGCGCCAGAACAGTCCCAGCAGCACCGGGGCCAGCAGCCCGGAGACCAGCATCGCGGTGCCGGTCACCCACAGGACCACCAGCTGGGGCATGTAGAGGGCGAGCAGGACGGCGATCACGGAGGTGAGGAGCACCGAGATCTTCGACCACAGCAGCAGGCGCTCGGAGGTCGGGGCCTTCATGCGCGGGCGGATGATGTCGTTGACGATGGTGGAGCTCGCGGCGAGGAAGAACGAGTCGGCGCAGGAGATCACGGTGGCCAGCACCGCGATGATCATGATGATGATCATCGGGAACGGGAACACGTCGCCGATGACGGCGTAGTACACCTGGTTGGGGTCCGGCACGTCGAGCTCGAGGCCCCACCGGGTCATCACGCCGATGAGCACCACCACGGTGCAGATGATGGTCTGCAGCACGATCGCGGTCCACAGGCCCGTCTTCAGCACCCGCATGGTCCGCGCCGCCCAGATGCGCTGCCACAGGTCCTGTCGGACCATCTGGTAGGCGCCGATGGTGAGCAGGTAGACCCCCAGCATGCCGGGTGCGATGCCGAGGACGTCGAGCATGTCCTCCTCGCCGGCGGCCGCGGCGTTGGACTCGATGGCCTCCCACCCGCCGGCGGCGAAGATGACGACGACGAAGAGCACGAAGATGCCGACCGTCTGAACGGTGCCGTGGAGGGCGTCCTGGAAGACCACCGACTTCAGCCCGCCGAGCACCGTCTTGATCGTGAGCATGACCCAGGAGATGACGATTCCCGTGGTCATGTTCAGATCGAGGGTCAGGTAAAGGATCGTGGCGATGGAGACGAACTGCATCCCGGTGATCGCGCAGTAGGCGAAGAGCATGCTGATCGCAGTCGGCACGCGCGCCTTCTCTCCGTAGAGGAGCGAGGTGAAGTCACCCATGGTGACCATGTTGTGCCGAGCGCCGAGCCGTCGGACGGGCCCGGTCATGAACAGGATGATGACCAGCGTGGTGGGGACCATGACCAGGCCCAGCCAGATCTGCCCCGCGCCCAACGAGTACCCGTTGGCCATATAGCCCAGCAGGATGGAACCGCCGATGGCCGTGCCGATCAGGGTGAGGATCATCGGGAAGATCCCGACGCTGCGGCCGGCCACGGAGTAGTCCTCATAGGTCTTCACCCGGCGATTGACCATATAGGCGAATCCGACGAGGAACAGGAAGTAGACGATGACGACGCCGGTGAGGACGGTCGTCTGCTGCTCGGTGTACATGGTGCTGTGCCTCCCGGAGGGCTCACCGACCCCGTCGGTCGGTGACGTCCCTCACATATCTGTGCGATGTGTCCCAGTCTCGGTCCGTGATGTGACAGGGATCAAAGACCTGTTTCGGATGACCTCTATGCCGCAGACGTATGGTCACGGGTGATCGGGAACGCCGCCGGGGGCGCGGTCAGAGATCGCCCCAGCACAGCTCGCCTCCGACGACCGTCGCCGTGGGGGCGATGTCCTTCAGCCTGCGGGGATCCACGGCGTACGGATCCTCGGAGAGCACGACGACGTCGGCGAGCATCCCGTGCACCAGACGGCCCTTCAGGTGCTCCTCGTGGGAGGTGTAGGCGCTGCCGACCGTGTAGGCGTGCATCGCCTGCTCCACGGTGATGCGCTCCTGCGGCGAGAACACGTAGCCGGTATGGGTCTCACGGTGGACCATGTCATGGACGTTGAGCATCGGGTCGGGGGCCACCACCGGGGCGTCGGTGCTGGCCGGCACGGTGAGGCCGGCGTCGAAGAGGCCCTTGAGCCGGTAGGCCAGCGGCAGCCGGTCGTCGCCGACCGCCTCCCGGACTCCGTCGCCGAGCTCCTGGACGAAGCGTCCCTGCGGCACCGGGATCAGGCCGAGGGTGCGCATCCTGGCCAGCTGGTCGTCGGAGGCCACGCAGACGTGCTCCACCCGGTGCCGGGCATCGGTGCGCGGGTGCAGGGTCTGCGCCTCGGCGAAGATGTCGAGCACCGCGTCCAGGGCGGCGTCGCCGATGGCGTGGGCGGCCACCTGCCACCCGGTGCGGTGGGCGCCGATGATCCGCTCGCGCAGGGTGTCGTAGGTGAACTGGAGCATCCCCCGGGGGGCGTCGTCGTCGCCGGAGCCGACCGCATAGTCGCAGCACATGAACGCGCTGCGCCCGATCAGCGACCCGTCGCCGAGGATCTTGGTGGCGCCGATGCGCAGACGCTCGTCGCCCAGGCCGGTCCGGACGCCGAGGTCCAGTCCGAGGCTGGGCACGGACCCCGCCTCGTCCTCCAGGCCGATCCCGTGGAGCCTGGTCAGATACGGCATCACAGTGGCGCGCACGCCGAGACGACCCTGGTCCCGCGCGGCCTGGTAGCCGGCGATGTCGTACGGGCTCTGACCGATGTGATCGGCCGCACCCAGCCCCGGCTCCGTGATGGAGGTGATGCCCAGCGACAGCGCCCTGCGGCTGCCGGCGGCGACCATATCGGCCACCTCCTGCACCGAGGGGGTGGGGATGCGGTCGAGGATGACCGCGCGGGCGGTCTCCAGCAGCACTCCGCGGGCCCGGCCCTCGGCGTCGAGCGGCACTCCGCCGCCGTCGGGGACGGGGACTCCCCGCCGGTCGGGATGACCGGCGCGGCGGAACGCCTCGGTGTTGGCGACGCCGAGATGCCGAGACTTGTGGTGCAGCCAGACCGGGTGGTCGCCGGAGACGGCGTCGAGCTGCTCGGCCGTGGGGTGCGCTCCGCCGAGCCGGTTCTGGTCGTAGCCCGAGCCGATCACCCAGGAGCCCGGCGCGGCGGTCTCGCAGGCGCGGCGGACCGCCTCGAGCAGCTCCTCGGTGGTGGCGACCGCGCCGGGGCCGACGTCGACCTGCAGCTCGGCGAGGCCGACCATCGACAGGTGGCAGTGCGCATCGTTGAACCCCGGGACGACCGCCGCCCCGCGGAGGTCGTGGACGGTGCGGAACTGTGAGGCGTCGATCTCGTCGTCGAGGCTGATGATGCGTCCCTGGTGGACGCCCAGTGCCCGGGCACGGGGGCGCCGGGCGTCATGGGTGTGGATCTCACCGTTGAGGTACAGGGTGTCGAAGAGCATGGGGCGACTCCGTCTCGTACGTGGGCTCGGGGGTCAGGGGGTGGACATGCTCTGATCGATGAGCACGTGCAGCACAGCGGTGCGCCGTTCCTCGGTCACCGTCCGCACGGCGCGCTCCACCGCCCCGGCGGCGTCGGCGTCGTCGGCGATCAGCTCCGCCCGCCCGCCGAAGGCCTGCCCGTAGGCGGCGAAGTCGGGGTTGGCGATCTGAGTGCCCGAGATCCGGTCCGGGTAGTCCCTCTCCTGGTGGGCCCGGATGGTCCCGTACTCGCCGTTGTCCACGATGATGACCAGGAACGCGGCCCCGAACTGGGCGGCGGTGGCCAGCTCCTGTCCGTTCATGAGGAACTCGCCGTCGCCGGTGACGGCCACGACGAACCGATCGGGGTGCTCCAGGGCGGCGGCGACCGCGGCCGGCACGGAGTACCCCATGGAACCGTTCCGGGTGCTCAGCTGTGCGGGGTGGACCTCGGTGGGCATGTGGTACTGGGCCCAGACGCAGTGGTTGCCCGCGCCGAAGGTGGTCAGCACATCCTCGGGGAGGCGGCTGCGCAGCTCCTCCATGACCACGGCCATGTGCGCGGTGCCCCGGGCGATCTCCGGGAGTCGGTCCCGGGAGGTGGGGACCGAGCTCCGCCGATGGGCCTCGACACCCCGGCGGCACCAGGGCTCCCAGTCCGCGGCGGGGACGATCGTGAGCTCGTCGAGGGCCTCGCCGAACGCGGTGGGCGAGGCGAGCACGTGCCGGGTCACCGGTCCGGAGAGTCCCTGCAGCGCGGGGTCGGCGGCGACGATGATGGTCGTCGCCTCGGGCCGCTGGCGCAGCGTGTAGCCGTCGGTGGGCACATCGCTGGGCACTGCGCCCACTGCCAGGACGACGTCGGCCTCCTCGAACATCTGGGCGGGGGTCTCGGCGCGTCCGTAGCCGAGCCAGCCGGCGTTGACCGGCGAGGAGTAGGGGATCCGGTCGGTGGCCCGCCATTCGTGGACCACCGGGATGCCGTGCTCCTCCGCGAAGCGGGCCGTCCGCGCCGAGGCCTCCGGGGTCCAGCGAGGCCCCCCGAGGTACAGCAGGGGCCGCTCGGCGCCGGAGAGCGCCCGGGAGATCTCGTCGACGTCGGTGTGGCTCAGTCCACCTTCGGCGACCGGCAGCGGGGCGGTGATCGGCCGGTCGAAGGGTGCGCGGATGACGTCCTCGGGGAGTCCGACGATCACGGGTCCGGGACGACCGGAGGAGGCGGCGAAGAAGGCCTCGGCGACGACGTCGGAGGCGCGGGCCGGGTCTTCGACCGTGAGGACCCGCTTGGTCTGGGTGCCGAACCAGGCCTGGGTGTCGAACTCCTGGAAGGACTCGCGGCCCCGGTCGGACACCGGGACCAGGCCGACGAAGAGGACCATCGGAGTGCCGTCCTGCCAGGCGGTGTGCACCGCGACGAAGGCGTTGGCGGCGCCGGGCCCGCGGGTCACCAGGGCGACTCCGGGGCGGCCCGTCAGCTTGCCGTGGGCCTCGGCCATGTAGGCGGCGCCGCCCTCGTGCCGGGTGACGACGTTGGTGATGTCGGTGTCGTGGAGTCCGTCGAGCACGGCGAGGAAGCTCTCCCCGGGGACGGAGAAGACCCGGCGGACGTCGTGGGCGACGAGGCTCTCGGCGATCGCCGCTCCGACGTGGCGGTGCGGGCTCTTCGGCGTCTCGGACATGGTGCGGCTCCTCCTCAGGTGGGCGGCGGAGCGCTGCGCCCGCCGGCTCGGTGTGCGCACCCTGATTGTCCGGGTGCGACGCAGGTCACGTCCAATAGCGGTCCGGCAGGTGGTCCATGCCGATGAGACATAGTGGCGTCGCCCTTCGCCGGCGTCAGTTCCGGTGCCGGCGGCTCGCCGTTGGGGTTCAGGAGCCGGCGGCCCAGTCCGCGGCCTCATCCCGGCGGAGGAACTGCTGGAGCCGCTGGGCGATCGAGCCGATGACCCCCTCGGCATGGTGGCCCGGAAGCCAGGTGACGTGCAGCGGCAGGTGCAGCGGGGCCCGGCCCCCGGAGAGCGAGGGGTGCACGATCCGTGAGCGCAGGCCGTACTGCGGCGGCTCGGTCACCAGTGCGACCCCGTGGCCGGCGGCGGCCAGAGCCATGCTCGTGTGTCCGTCCTCGCATTCGGTGATCCGGGAGAAGGTCACACCCTCGTCGCTGAGGCAGCCGTCCACCAGCAGTCGGCTCACACTGCGCGGCGAGGGCAGGATCACGTGCTCGTCACGGAGCTCGGCGATGCTCATGGGCGCCCCGTCCCCCTGCTCTCCGGGGAAGAGCGGATGCCCCGGGGCCGCCGAGGCCCGGATGGGCGGGAACGCCAGCGGGAACGAGCGCAGATGAGGGGCGGGGGCGACCGGGGAGATCGCCATGTCCGCACCCGTGCGGAGCGCGGCGTCGAGCTCGAAGTGCGGGTGGTCCTGACTGATGAGCATGGGATCGTCGCTGCTCATCGTGGCGATGAACGGGGCCAGCACGCTGCGGATGGAAGCCGTGGTCGCCGCCACCGTCAGAGAGCTCACCCGACCGGTCTGCAGGACGTGGACGGCCTGGGACAGTCCGCGGGCCTCGCGCATCAGCCGCTGGGCCACGGGGACGAACGCCCGGCCGGTCGGGGTGAGGACCAGCCGGTTGCCCTGCGGTTCGAAGAGCTTCAGGTCGAGCTCCCGCTCCAGGGCCTTGATCTGTCGGCTCAGGGCCGGCTGCGCCGTGTGGAGCACCTCTGCGGCCCGGGTCACCGTACCGAGGTCGACCACGGTGAGGAACTGGTGCAGCCGCCGCAGCGAGAGCTGGTCCGAGTGGTCCATGGGTCCCCTCCTCAGGTGCGCTTCTCCCCAGGTGCGCGTCACGTCACGCCGAAGTCAGGTCAGCTCGCCGGCGAGGATGCGTCGACCGACCTCGGTGAGGAGGTCGACTCCGCGCAGCAGGTCCTCGTCGCGGGTGTACTCGGCCTCGTTGTGGGAGAGCCCGTCGACACTGGGGACGAAGAGCATCACCGTGGGCACCAGGTCCTTCATATTGGTGGAGTCGTGACCGGCGACGGTCATCACCTCCATATGCGGCAGCTCCAGGTCCTCGGCGGCCTTCCGTGCGAGTGCGACGCCGTCGGTGGAGTAGGCCAGCTGCCCCCACGAGTGGGTGAGGTCCTGCTCGACGACGACGGAGGCCTCCTGCTCCGCCTCGCGGCAGGCCTCGACGAGCAGCTCGGCGGCGGCGTCGAGGACGTCCTCGTCGGGCGAGCGGAGGTCGGCCTGGAACGTCACCTCCCGGGCGATGGTGACCGGAGAGTTCGGTGCGAGCTCCAGGGTCGAGACTGCGGTGCGCAGCTCGTCGTGCCCGAAGCGTGCGCACAGGCGGCGCACCGCCACGACGATCAGCGAGGCGCCGAAGAGCGCGTCCCGACGGTCGGCCATGAGTGCGGCACCGGTGTGCGACTGCTCGCCGCGCACGGTGATCCGGAACTTGCGTGCTCCCCACGTCCGATCGACCAGGCCCGCCGGGATGCGGGCGTCCTCCAGCTCGCGCCCCTGCTCGACGTGGATCTCGGCGTAGGCGGCCGGAGTCGGAAGCTCGGCGGGCGGAAACTCCGGACCCCGGCCCAGGGCCTCGGCGACGGTGACCCCGGCCCGGTCGGCGGTGGCGAGGGCGGTCCGACGGTCCAGCACCCCGGTGTAGACGCCGCTGCCCATCATGCTGGGGCCGAAGCGGGACCCCTCCTCGTTGAACCAGTCGACCACACAGAGGTTCATGGTCGGTCGGAGCGTGCCGGCCTCGACGGCGGCCCGGAGCCGCGCGGCGGCGTGGGCGGCTGCGAGGACTCCGTAGGCGCCGTCGTACTTCCCCGCCATCGGCTGGGAGTCCAGGTGGGATCCCATCATCAGGAAGGGGGCGTCGGGGACGAACTCGCAGGTGCCGAAGAGGTTGCCGATGCCGTCGGCCCCGACGGTCAGTCCCTGGTCCCGCATCCGTCCGGCGAACCATTCCCTGGTGGCATGGTCGGCGGGCGTGGCGGCCTCTCGGTCGACTCCCCCGCCGTCGGTCGCTCCGAAGGCGGACATCTGCCGGAAGTCCTCCAGGAAGTCGAGCTCCGCGGCGTCGTGGTGCGGGTCGGCGAAAGGCATACGGGCTCCCTCGCGGATCGTGGCGCGCGTCGTCGGGCGCCCTCGGAGTGGTCAGCACCTACCCTACGCCACGTCCCTACGTGATGGCTCCATGCCCCGTCCGGCATCGAGACCCCTGTTCCAGGCGCATCATCGACCGTTCTGCGGCCGACATGCCGCAGAAGTCGGGGACTCGATGGTGAGAGGATCGGAACCGTCGTCGCTCGACCCCACCCCACCGCAAGGAGCACACCGATGACGAACCCGGTCCCAGACGTCACACTCCACGACGGACGCCGCATGCCCCAGCTGGGATTCGGGGTGTTCCAGGTGCCCGAGGCCGAGACCTCCGCCGCGGTGAGCACCGCCCTGGAGACCGGGTACCGCCACATCGACACCGCCGCGATCTACCGCAATGAGAGCGGGGTCGGCCGGGCCGTCGCCGAGTCCGGACTGGACCGGGACGAGCTGTTCATCACCACCAAACTGTGGGCCGCCGACTTCGACGCCCCGCGCCGGGCCCTGGAGCACAGCCTGGACCAGCTCGGCCTGGACCACGTCGACCTGTACCTGATCCACTGGCCGGCGCCGGCCACCGACGCCTACCTCGAGGCCTGGACGGTGCTGGAGCAGCTGCGCGACGCCGGACTGACGCGCTCCATCGGCGTCTCGAACTTCCTCCCCGAGCACCTGGACCGCGTGGTGGGCCTCGGCGGCACCGTCCCCGTGGTGAACCAGATCGAGCTGCACCCCGCACTCCAGAACCGCATCACGGTCGATGCGAACCGCCGCTTCGACATCGCCACCGAGGCTTGGAGCCCGCTGGCCCAGGGCGCGGTCCTGGAGGACGACGCCGTGGTGCAGGCGGCGGAGTCCCACGGCGTGACCCCGGCCCAGGCCGTGATCCGGTGGCATCTGCAGCGCGGGAACATCGTGATCCCCAAGTCGGTGACTCCGGAGCGCATCGCCTCGAACTTCGACGTGTTCGGGTTCGAGCTCTCCGAGGACCAGATGGCCGGCATCGATGCTCTGGAGCGCGACGGCCGCACCGGCCCGCACCCGAGCGAGCTCAATCCCTCCTAAGGGGCGGGCCGGTCGGGGACCAGTCGCCGTGCGATGAACTGCCGCTGGGCCTCGTTCTCGGCGAGCTCCAGCGCACGGGCCCAGGACGCCGACGCCGCCGGCGCATCATGGACCTCGTCGTAGAAGAGCGCACAGCAGACGTGGAACGGACGATGCCGCGTCAGCTCGGGCTCATCCGCGAGCGCGAGCAGCCCCCGCAGCCCGGCCTCCGGTCCGTCACGCCGACCGACCGCGACGGCCCTGTTCATGCGCACCACCGGATCATCACGGTGGTGGAGCAGGATGTCGTAGAGGGCGACGATCTGCCGCCAGTCCGTCGAATCGAAGTCGCGCGCCTCGGCGTGCACTGCGGCGATCGCGCCCTGGACGGTGAAGCGTCCGGCCGAGGGCATGGCCGCGGCTCGCTCCACCAGCGCGAGGCCCTCCATCGTGAGCGCGCCGTCCCAGAGGCCGCGATCCTGGTCCTCCAACGCGACGGGGACGCCGTCGGCGTCGACCCTGGCCGATGCGCGGGCCTCGGTGAGCAGCAGCAGTCCCAGCAGCCCGCACGGCTCGGCCTCCTCCGGAAGGGAGGTCTGTACGATGCGCGCCAGCCGGACGGCCTCCGACGTCAGATCCCTCCGCAGCAGCGAGTCTCCGGCGGTGGCGTCGTAGCCTTCGGTGAAGATCAGGGAGATCGCCGTCAGCACCGACGGCAGCCGGGCCTGCAGAGCACCGGGGTCATCCGGCACCTCGAGCGGAATCCGATTCGCCCGGATCCGCTTCTTCGCGCGGGTGATGCGCGCCTGCACCG
The DNA here is from genome assembly GCF_025420485.1 of Nesterenkonia marinintestina. GTDB lineage: Bacteria > Actinomycetota > Actinomycetes > Actinomycetales > Micrococcaceae > Nesterenkonia > Nesterenkonia marinintestina. The sequence continues at coordinate 22,143 of NZ_JAOEFD010000004.1, forward strand.
TCGGGACCGGCAGCAGCAGGGACTGGGCCACCTCCGCAGTGGTCAGCCCGCCGACGAACCGCAGCATCAGGGCGATCTGGTCGGCTCCGGAGATGGCCGGATGACAGCAGCCCATCAGCATGGCCAGGCGCTCGTCCTGCCCGCCCAGTGCGTCGAGGGCGTCGTCCTCGGCCGACGGCGGCGCCAGCTCTTCCTGCAGCCGGAGTTCGGCGATCCGTCGGGCGAAGACCGCATCGCGGCGGACGCGGTCGAGCGCCCGACGCCGGGCCGCTGTGATCAGCCAGGCCAGGGGGCTGCTGGGCATGCCGTCGCGCGGCCAGGTCTCCAGTGCGGCCGCCATGGCCTCCTGGGCGGCCTCTTCGGCCAGGTCGAGACTGCCGAACCGGCGCACCAGCACGGCGAGCAGACGTGAGTGCTCGTCCCGGAAGAACCGGGCGAGCACCACGTCCGTCGTCTCGCGCATGCCCAGCTCAGAACTCGAGCATGGGGCGGATCTCCACCCGGCCCCCGACCGCACCGGGACACCGGCCCGCCCAATGCAGCGCCTCGTCGAGGTCCTTCACGTCGATGACGATCGTGCCCCCGACGAACTCGCGGCTCTCCGCGTACGGTCCGGAGGTCACCACGGGTTCGGCGTCGCGGTCCCTCTTCGTGACGATGGTCCCCTCTTCGGGGTCGCTGAGTCCGAATCCCCCGGCGAGGACTCCGGCCTCCTCCAGTTCGGCGTCGAAGGCCATGAACTCCTCGACGGTCGGCGCTTCGGGCGACTCTTCCCCGCAGCGGGCATCCGTCAGGTTCGCCATGAGCAGCAGTACGTATTTCATGGTTCCGGTCCTCTCGTGAGAGATGGTCGTGGACCCGGCCGGATGGGCGGGTCACCCAGTAGACGAAGTCCGGGTCCGCAGATCGACAGCTCGACGAGATCATCTGCGCGATCCGGTCAGGATGAGTCTGACCCGGATCCCGCGCGGTGTCACCGGTGGGCTGACCGTCCCTTCCGCTCCTCCCCGTCCCGATGACTCTGGAGTTCGTGCGGCTCTGAGCCCGATCTCAGGCTGAGAGTGACACGAACTCCAGAGTCAACCGGGGTTGGGGATGGGAGTGGGGCGCTTTCAGCGGGGATGAGGCCTGACTGTGGGCTGATCAGCGGAGGAGGCGCACCGCACCGGGGGCGACGACGACTTCGACCTCGCAGCCGCGATGTTGCCCTCCGAGCACCTCCTCGCCGTCGGCGAAGATCGGCACACCGGCCGGCACGCGGACGCGCAGTCCCCGGACGCGAGAGGTCCGCAGCGGGCGGATCAGCCGGTGCGCCCGGAGGTACACCAGTGGGAACAGGCCCATCAGCCCCGCTCGGGAGAGCGGATCCACGAAGGAGACCTCCGCCCGGCCGTCGGCGACGTCGGCACTCGGGGCGAGTGGTATCCCACCGCCGATGGTCGGACCGTTCTGCACACAGATCAGCGCTGAGCGGCGAGCCCGGAACGCTGCGTCCTCGACGGCGACGTCGAAGCTGATCGGCCTGAACCTGCGCACCTCGACGAGCAGGGCCGCGAGGTACCGCAACGGACCCGGCAGCACGCGGAGGACCTCCGCCCGGCGGTTGACCTGCGCGTCGAAGCCGATGTTGACCGAGTTCGCCACCCACCGCTCCTCCCGAACCCCCTGGTCGACGGTGACGAGGAGCCGCAGCGCGTCGACCTCGGAGGTGCTCATGCTCGGCGACTCCAGAGCACGGAGCACCACGTCGAGCGCCTTCCGCGGATCATGACGGGCCAACCCGGCCGCCCGGGCGAAGTCGTTGCCGGTCCCCGCCGGGACCACACCCAGCGGGACGGCTCGGTCGCCCTCGGCACCCTCGGCCGCGAGCGCGAACCCGGCACCGACCATCCCATCACCGCCGCGGACGACGACGGCGTCGACCCCCTCCCCGACGGCCCGCCGCGCACGGCTCATCTGGGCGGCGTGATCGCTCGGATCCGGGACGATGAGCTCCAGCGACAGGCTGGAGTGTTCGGCGATGCGCCGCCGGGCCCGCTCCAGAGTCCGACGACGTCCGGCGCGAGGGTTCAGCAGGACCAGGACGCGACGCCGCAGCGGCGCCTCGTCCGCCGCAGCACCGACCACCTCGTCCGACACGGTCCGATCCATGGGCACATCGTAGAGGTCGCCGGCATCGATCTCCCCCACTCCCGCGGGGATCACCCCTGAGCGGCGTCGAGGAGCGCGCTGACCAGGGCGTGGAGCCCGGTGGCCTGGGAACCCTTGACGAGTATGACGTCACCGTCGCGCAGCTCGGACAGCAGGTGGTCGGTGAGCTCCGCGCGGTCCGTCCAGTGGGTCGTCGCCTCGCGCTCGCCCAGACCCTCGGCCAGACGGCGCATCCGGGGCCCGAAAAGGTGCAGCACGTCCAGGTCCAGGCCGTCGACGTCGTCGGCCATCCGACGATGGATCGCGTTCGTCCCCCGCCCCAGCTCCCGGATGTCACCGAGCACGGCGATGCGTCGCCCGGCCCGCTCCGGGCTGCGCGCGGCCAGAGCCTCCAGCGAGGCCACCATCGAGAGCGGATTCGCGTTGTAGGCCTCATCGATCACCGTCACCCGACGCTCACCGGGCAGAGTCACCTCGGAGACCATGCCCCGGCCCCACAGGGCGCTGAAGCTCTCCAACGAGGCCGCACCCTCCTCCCAGGTGCTGATGCCGTGGGCCCGCAGCACCGCGATGACGGCGAGTGAGTTCAGCGCCATGTGGCGCCCCTCAGCACCGATCCGGTAGTCGAACGGCTCACCGTCGACCGCCGCACGCACCGTCCCGTCGGTCGGGTCGTAGCCGACCAGCCGGATGTCGGCGTCGTCGGCCTCCCCATAGGTGGTGACCGTCCGACCCTGGGCTCGTGCGTAGTCGATGAGCATGTCGGAATGGGGGGCGTCGCGGCACACCACGGCCGCGCCGACCCCGGAGGCCGGCAGCCCGTCGAAGATGTGCCGCTTCTGCCGGGCCACCCCCTCCAGGCTCTTCAGATAGTTCAGATGCGCCTCGGAGATCGAGGTCAGCACTGCGACGTCGGCGGCGAGGACGAAGTCATGTCGTCGCAGACTGATGAATGTGCCGCCGGCGACCTCGATCACGGAGTGGTCGTAGCGGTCCGAACGCGCCTGGTGCGCCGCCACATGGACCCCCACGTTCTGCGGGTTGGGCGGCGAGGCGACCGTCCACTGCGGTCCGACGGCCTTCAGCGCGTGGGTGATCATGGCCTTGGTCGTGGACTTGCCGGCCGACCCGGTCACCGCCGTGATCCGCCGGTCGCCGCGTCGGTCCCGGATCACCTCCGCGATCCGCAGCGCGAGCCCCAGAGTGTCCTCGGCGATGAACAGGTTCGCTCCGCGCAGCGCCTCGGCCTGAGCCTCGGCGGTCTCGGGGGTGCAGAGGAATCCCGGGGATCCGGAGCCCGACGCCCGGGCGATCCGCTCAGAGGCGTCGAGGTCCCTGCCGACGAACCGGCCCATGTTGACCTTCCCCCACCGTCGGTCCACCAGGATGACGAATCGTCCCAGCCGCTCCTTCGACCGCGGGATCGCGACCATGCCGCCGAAGTCCACCGTCTCGTCCCCGCGGTACTCCACCTCGACCGACGCGGGCAGCTCGGCGAGCAGGGTCTGGACGTCCATGGGGCTCCTGGTGTCTCGGTCGAAGGGTGGCCGGGTCGGGATCGTCGCGACCGTCGGAATCACGGTCGCAGGCCAGGATAGTCGGCACAGGGCGGTCGGACCTCCCACTGCTACTCTGAGCCATGCCGAGCCGCCGCCCCTCCGCCTCCCGCACAGGCACCCTGCTCTCGGGCGGCCTCGTCTGGGGCTTCCTCGGCGTGCTGGCCTTCTCCTTCACCCTGCCGTTCACCCGGATCGCCGTCGAGGAGCTGGAACCGCTGCTCATCGGCGCCGGACGGGGCCTCGTCGCCGGGCTGGTCGCCGCGACGGTTCTGCTGATCACCCGACAGCCCCTCCCCTCGCGCCGTCAGACGATGCGGCTGCTGGTGGTCGCCGCCGGCATCGTCCTCGGATTCCCCGTGCTCACCTCCCTGGCGCTGACCACCGCCTCGGCCAACCACGGCGCGGTGGTGATCGGCGTACTTCCGGCGGCCACCGCGACCGCCGCCGTGCTGCGCACCGGCGAGCGCCCCGCCCCGCGGTTCTGGGTCTTCGCCGCACTGGGGGCGGTGGTGGGAGTCGGCTTCGCCGTGCTCCACGGCGGTGAGCTGTACGGCCTGAACTGGTCGGACCTGCTCCTGCTGGGCGCTGTGGTCGCCGCGGCCGCGGGCTACGCCGAAGGGGGCCTGCTGAGCCGAGAACTGGGATCGTGGCAGACCATCTCCTGGGCCCTGGTCCTCTGCACGCCGGTGACGGCGGCGCTCACCGTCGGCTCCCTGGTCACGGCTCCCCCGGTCGAGGCGCAGCCGGTGCACTGGGCGGGCTTCGCCTATCTGGCGCTGATCAGCATGTACCTCGGCTTCTTCGCCTGGTACCGCGGCCTGGCGGTGGGCCCCATGGCGCAGGTCAGCCAGATCCAGCTCGTCCAACCGGTGATGACCCTCGTCTGGGCGGCGCTGCTGCTCGGGGAGCACATCACGTGGCTCACCGCGGCCGGCGCGATCGCCGTCGTCGTCTGCGCCGCGCTGGCCGTGCGGACCCGGCTCCCGCCGCCGAGTCGCCGACCCCCGTCGGGACGCCCCGGTCCTCCCTGAAGGCCCGTCGCCCCCGAGAGTGGGGAGTGAGAGGCTGAGGACATGCGCATCGCACTGCTGCAGGTGGCCGCGGTCCCCCTGGACCTGGAGGCCAACCTCGACCTCATCGACGACGCCGCCGGGAAGGCCCGGGCCGGCGCCGCCCAGCTGCTGCTCACGCCGGAGCTGTTCGCCACCGGCTACGCACCGCAGGACGTCCGCGACCGACTCCCCGAGGATCGGATCACCGCAGCACGCACCCGACTGGCAGAGATCGCCCGGACCCGCGGCATCGCCCTGGTCCACTGCCTGCCGGGCGTCGCGAGCGCCGCCTCCGTCTCCCCGGACGCCTCCGTGGAGCCGGCCATCACCGTGGTCTTCGTCGACGACGCCGGCATAGAACGCGCCGTGTACGAGAAGACACACCTGTTCGGGCCTGAGGAGCGTGCGGCGTTCCGCGCCGGCACCTCAGCACCCCCGGTGATCCGCTGGGAGGGTCTGCGATTCGGCCTGCTGGTCTGCTACGACGTCGAGTTCCCCGAGACCGTGCGGCACCTGGCCGCCGCCGGCGCCGACGTCGTGCTCGTGCCCACCGCACTGGCCGGGGCGCCCGCCGTCACCGGTCTGCTGGTCCCGTCCCGCGCCGCGGAGAACCTGCTCTCGGTGGCCTACGCGAACCACGTCGGGGAGGAGGCGGGCCTGGATTTCGACGGTGAGAGCCTCGTCGCCGGGCCGGGCGGTCAGGTGCTGGTGTCGGCCGGCACACGGACCGGGGTGTTCTTCGCCGAGGTCGGCCCCGCCCTGCACGGGCCACCGGTCCGTGAGCGTCCCGAGGGGCCCTGGTACCTGGAGGACAGGCGGCCGTCGCTCTACCGCCGGTGGGCCGCGGAGCACGGAGAGACACCGCGGTAGGGTGATGCAGTGGCCCGGGACACACGGGCCCGTCAGCATGCCCCTCCGGCGTGCTCGATCCACGCGCACGGCGCAGCGCTGCGCACTCCGACCGGCGAGGAGGCCGAGCCCTGTGAGTAGTGACGACCTGTTCTGGACGAACCCGGACCGCATCGAGAAGGACGGGCACATCGGTCCCGTGGACGCGACCCAGCTGCCCCGCTTCGCCGGACCGGCGACCTTCGCCCGGCTGCCGCGCATCGACGAGGTGGAGCACACCGACGTCGCCCTGATGGGGGTCCCCTTCGACACCGGCGTCTCCTACCGCTCGGGCGCCCGGTTCGGCCCCACCCACGTCCGCGAGTCCTCTCGGCTGATGCGCCCGTACCACCCGGTGCTGGACACCGACCCGTTCGGAGTGCAGCAGGTCGCCGACGCCGGAGACGTCGGGGTCAACCCGTACGACGTCGAAGAGGCCATGGGCACCGTGGAGCGGGCCGCCTCGGCGCTGACGGCCCGCGGTTCGCGCATCGTGACCATCGGCGGCGACCACACCATCGCCCTGCCGCTGCTGCGCAACGCCCACCGTCACCACGGCAGGGTCGCGCTCATCCACTTCGACGCCCACCTGGACACCTGGGACACCTACTTCGGCCAGCCCTACACCCACGGGACGCCCTTCCGACGGGCCTTCGAGGAGGGACTGATCGACACCGAGGCGGTCATGCACGTCGGCACCCGCGGCCCGCTGTACGGGAAGAAGGACCTCGACGATGATGCGAGCTTCGGCTTCTCCCACATCACCTGCGAAGGGATCATGCGCCGCGGCGTCGACGACGTCGTCGAGCAGATCCGCACCGTGCTCGGGGGCCGGCCGACCTACCTGTCCATCGACATCGACGTGCTCGACCCCGCCCACGCGCCGGGCACCGGCACCCCGGAGGCCGGGGGCATGACCAGCCGGGAGCTGCTGGCCGTGCTCCGCGGGCTGCGCGGAGTGCATCTGGTCGGCGCCGACGTCGTCGAGGTCTCCCCCGCCTACGACCACGCCGAGCTGACCGGAATCGCCGCCGCCCATGTCGTGTATGACCTGATCGCCCTGATGGGACTCAGCACCGAAGGGGGTACTCGCTGATGACGATGTCCGGACCCCTGCACGACGAGGACCTGGACACCTCCGGCGCCGAAGCGGGCGAACCGCCCCTGACGATGCTCAACCCCGACTTTCCGTTCAGCTACGACCACCACCTCTCCCACCCGGCCGGGCTGGGTTCGGTGCCCGAGGCCGCGCACGGGACCGAGGTCGCCGTCGTCGGAGCCGGGGCGGCCGGCCTGGTGGCCGCCTACGAACTGATGAAGATGGGGCTGCGGCCGGTCGTGTTCGAGGCCGGAACCATCGGCGGACGGCTGAAGTCCCAGGCCTTCGACACGAATCCGGAGATCATCGCCGATCTGGGCGGGATGCGCTTCCCGGTCTCCGGGCGGGCGCTGTACCACTACATCGATCTGCTGGACATCGAGACCCGGGAGTTCCCCAATCCGCTGACCGAGGCGACCCCGTCGACGGTGATCGACCTCAACGGCGAGACCATCTACGCCGAGACCCCCGACCAGCTGCCGGGGTTCTACCGCGAGGTGGCGGCGGCGTGGAAGGACGCGCTGCGTCAGGACGCCGAGCTCGACGCCGTGCAGGACGCGATCCGCCGGCGTGACGTGGTCGGGCTGAAGCGGCTGTGGGACGAGATGGTCCGTCGGCTGGACGACGAGTCCTTCTACGGGTTCATGGCCTCCACGGACGCGTTCCGGCGACTCTCCTTCGAGCACATCGAGACCTTCGGTCAGGTGGGCTTCGGCACCGGCGGATGGGACACCGACTTCACCAACTCGATCCTGGAGGTCCTGCGCGTCGTCTTCACCGACGCCGACGACGGGCACCGCAGCATCGTCGGCGGGGCGCAGCAGCTGCCCGAGCGGCTCTGGCGACACGCCCCTGAGCACACGGCGCACTGGCCGGCGGGCACCACGCTGGCCTCGCTGCACGGCGGGGCCCCGCGGGGCGAAGTGACCGGGATCCATCGGGGTCAGGCCGGAGGCATCCGGATCACCGAGAAGTGGGGCCGGGTCTCGGAGTTCCCCACGGCGGTGATCACCTGCCAGTCCTGGCTGCTCTCGGCCCGCATCGACACCGAGGAGGAGCTGTTCGCCCCTCCGATGTGGCGGGCGATGGAGAAGAGCCACTACATGCTCTCCTCGAAGACCTTCGTCATGGTGGACCGGCCGTTCTGGCGGGACGAGGACCCCCGGACGGGACGGCCGTGCATGTCGATGACGCTGACCGACCGGCTGCCGCGGGCCACCTACCTCCTCGATGAGGGCCCTGACCGTCCGGCGTCGATCCTGCTGTCGTACACCTGGAACGACGACGCCCTGAAGTGGCTGGCGCTCGACGCCGACGAGCGCAGCCGGATGATGCTGCACTCGCTGCACAAGATCTACCCCGACCTGGACATCGGCTCACACATCGTGGGACGGCCGATCACGGTGTCCTGGGAGGCCGACCCGAACTTCATGGGGGCGTTCAAGAACAACCTCCCCGGGCACTACCGATACCAGCGGCGGCTGTTCAGCCACTTCGTGCAGCGCGACCTCCCGGAGCACGAGCGGGGGATCTTCCTCGCCGGGGACGACATCTCCTGGACTGCGGGCTGGGCCGAGGGCGCGGTGACCACTGCGCTCAACGCGGTCTGGGGCGTGATGGACCACCTGGGCGGCTCCTCCGCCCCGGAGAACCCGGGTCCCGGTGACCTGTGGGAGGACCTCAAGCCGGTCGACCTGGACTGACCCACCCTCAGTCGAGGGAGCAGATCTCGTGGCGACTCGCCGAATGCGGGCACGAGACTCTCTCCTTCGATGGGGTGGTGGCGCGGCGGGGGCTGGGGATCAGCCCTGCTCCTCGTCGCGGGGGTAGCGGTCGAGCTCCCGGCTCCCCTGGGTGAGCTTGCGGATCGCGTCGTCGGAGTCGAAGTTCGATCCGATGGCACCGGCCACGGTCCCCAACGACGCGGCCAGCCAGGCGATGCGCAGGTAGCTGACGAACTCCCCGGCGTGGTCGACGTCGACGTTCTCCCCCATGAACTCCGGATCGATCAGCACCAGCGAGAGCCCGAGGATCGCGAGGAACAGCGTCGCGTACAGCACGGTGATGCTGATCAGCAGGCTCAGCACCGTCGAGGCGTTGTAGATGATCGCCAGACGTCGGCCGCCCACCCGTCCCGGGCGCTCCCACAGGCGGTTGCTCAGGATCAGCCAGGCCATGACGATCGTGATCGCCGCGACGGTCACCGAACCCAGGCGCAGCGGCGAGATGGTGTTCGCCATGTCCCAGATGGCGTTGTAGAAGATGCCGAACGCCCCGGTGGCCGAGGCGGCGGCGAAGACCCCTGACAGGCGGGCCAACGACCACAGCGGTTCGTTGGAGGCTGTGACGCCGAGGGTGGTCCAGATCCTGCCCAGTGAGGTCACCTTCGGGGTGACGTAGACCGAGCCGTCCTCGCGGTCCTGCTCCACGCGGCAGGGGAGCCCGCCGCGGGCACGCGCCTGGTCGACCGAATCGTGCTCCAGCGATTCGACCGCCCGGTCCAGATCCCGGCGCAGGGACCGCTTCACCGCCACAGGTCCGAGGACCGGCAGCGAGATCACCGCGAGACCACGGTCGAACTCCAGCTCGACGGACTTCGGCCCCTCCGAACCGACCCGCGGGATCTCGGTGACGACGACGGCGACGTCGCTCTCATCCTCACGCACCCACCGCTGGACGGCGTCCAGGTCCAGCGAGCCGTCGGAGGTCAGCGGCAGCAGGATCTGCTGGTGCACCACGTCGCTGTCCCGCCGCCAGCTCCCAGCCGGCTCGTCGAGGAGCCTGCGCACCAGCATGGAGGTCCGACCCGGGTCCGAGTAGATGGCGACGGTGCGTATCGAGCCGGCGGCGGACCGCCGCTCGGTCTGCCCCTGATTCTCCGTGTCGTACTCGTCGTCGATGCGCTGCTCGTCGGTGCGCTGATAATCCGTGCGCCGCTCGTCGGTCATGGTCTCCCTCGGTCGGTCGGTGCGCAGAGGTGTGCCTCTGACGAGGCGGAACACTCCACAGTACCGTCATGCTCCGACCGGTGAGTCCGGCCGGAGCACCGTAGGGCGGCGGACGCTCAGTCCTCGTCGAGCATCTCCCGCACCAGAGGGCCGACCTTCCGGCCGTAGAGGTCGATCGCCGACATCATCGCCTCATGGGACAGGGAGGCGTTGCCGTACTTCATGCCGAAGCGGGTCGCCCCCAGCGCTCGGGAGGTGGAGACGATCTTCCGCGCCACGGTCTCCGGAGACCCGACGTAGAGGGATCCCTGTGCGACCTCCTGGTCGAACTGGCTGCGCGGCGGGTCCTCCCGGCCCCATCCGCGCTCCCGGCCGATCCGCCCCATGGCCTCGGCCCAGGCGGGGTAGAACGTCTCTGCGGCCTCCTCATCGGAGTCGGCGACGAACCCGTGGGAGTGCACCGCCACCCGCCTCGGCTCGGTGTGCCCGAACTCCGGAAGCGCCCGACGATAGAGCTCGGCGATCGGGGCGAACCGTTCCGGCGCCCCGCCGATGATGGCCAGTTCGAGCCCCGCACCGTGCCGGGCGGCGCGCACCGCCGAGTTGGGGGTGCCGCCGACGGCGATCCACGTGGGCAGACCGTGTTCGTGGTCGGTGGTCGGGTAGATCCGCTGGCTGCTCAGTCCCGTGCGGGTCCGACCGGACCAGCTGACCGGCCCCTCACGTCGCAGGGCCGCGAACAGCTCGGTCTTCTCCTCGAAGAGCTGGTCGTAGTCGGAGAGCTCATAGCCGAACAGCGGGAACGATTCGACGAAGGACCCGCGGCCCAGCGACACCTCGGCGCGCCCGTCGGTCAGTCCGTCGAGGGTGGCGAAGCGCTGATACACCCGGACGGGGTCGTCGGAGGAGAGCACCGTCACCGCGGAGATGAGCTTGATGCGCTCGGTGGCCGCACCGATGGCCGAGAGCACGATGTCCGGTGCCGAGACGGCGAAGTCGGGGCGGTGGTGCTCACCGACCCCGAAGACGTCGACGCCGACCTCGTCGGCCAGCCGCGCCTGGGACAGGAGGTCCCGCAGCACCTCCGGGTGGCTGAGCCTGCGGCCGTCGGGGTCGCGGGTGACGTCGCCGAAGGTGTGCAGGCCCAGCTCGAAGCGTCCGCTGTGGCGCTCGTCGGATCGGGCCGGCCGGGTCGGGGGGTGCTCAGTGTCGGTCATGCCTGAGACAACACCACACCTCCGTCCGACATTCCTTCAATTTTGAAGGATACTCTGCCGAGGCGGGCCGGATCACCGCAGCCCCCGGTCGGCCGCGCGGCGCACCGCCTCGGTCAGCCGGTCCAGCGCCGGTGTGGCCGTGGTCCACCGCTGCCAGTACAGGGTCGACTCGGCCGGCCCGATCTCCTCCAGCACGGTCAGCTCCTCGTGCGTCCCGTCCACCACGCCGTCGGGCATCATCCGCTCCGGGATCATCCCCCACCCCAGACCGCCGAAGACCGAGGCGTTGTAGGCCTCCACCGACGGGATCAGATGGGTCACCGGCGTCCGGTCCACCCCGACGCGGGACAGGCCCGCACGCTGCAGCGGATCCCGGACCGAGAAGTCCAGACGGGGCATCCGGGAGAGGTCGGCGACGCCCTCCCCGCCGGAGACCCCCGCCGAGGTGCTCCGATCGACCAGCTCGCGGGTGGCCACAGGCCAGTAGCGCATGGTCCCCAGCCGCGTGGAGCGGCACCCGGAGACCGGGGCCGGAGACTCCGCGACGGCGGCGAGCACTGTGCCCGATCGAAGCAGCTGCTGGGTGTGGCCCTGGTCCTCCGAGACCACGTGCAGCTCGACGTCGTCCCAGGCCGCGGCCTCCCGCAGCACACCGATGAACCAGGTGGCCAGCGAGTCCGCGTTGACCGCCGCCGAGAGCGTGATGATCTCCTGCGGATCCCCGGCCGCTCGCAGCCCGAGTCGGCGCCGCGCGTCGTCCTCGAGCAGCACGATCTGCCGGGCCGTCCGCAGCAGGTCCGCACCGGCGGTCGTCGCCCGGACCGGGACCGTCCGGGTGAGGAGCACCTGACCGACCTCGCGCTCGAGCGCCTTGATCCTCTGGGAGAACGCCGAGCCGGAGATCCGCAGCAGTGCGGCCGCGGCGTCGAAGGTGCCCTCGTCCACGGCGGTGACGAAGGCCCGCAGGTGTTCGGTGTTCATCCGACCATCATATGAAGCGATCCTTCATATGATGAAGGATCATGAGCTGGTGCGGATGCTTCGGCGGGACGCAGGATGGCCTGTGTGACCATCATCCTCACCGGCTTCATCACCTGCCTGGCCCTCATCGTCGCCGTCGGACCGCAGTCCGCCTGGCAGCTGCGCCAGGGGCTCCGTCGTGACCGCGTGGGCCTGGCCCTCGTGGTGTCCTGGGTCGCCGACACCGCGCTCGTGGTGATGGGCACCGCCGGGGTGGGCATCATCCTCGACGGCGCCCCGTGGCTGCTGGAGGCCCTGCGCTGGCTGGGAGCGGCCTACCTGCTGTGGTTCGCCGCCCGGTCCTTCCGGGCCGCCTTCGGTCCGCAGGAGGCCCAGACGCTGACGATCGACGTCGACACCGACGACGCCGCCCTGCTGGCCACCGGATCGATGCCGGTGGTCGACGCCGTCGGTTCCGAGGCGACCGCCGCCGGCTCCGACGGGAACGTTCGGGGCAGGGCCGAGACTCAGACGCGGCGACGGGCCGGCCGCCCGACGCACCCCGGCAGGTCTTCGGTGCGGACCGTGGTGCTGATGGGCATCAGCGTGAGCATGCTCAACCCGCACGCCTGGGTGGACACCCTGGTCGTCCTCGGCGCCATGGCGAACTCCTTCGGCGCGGACCGGTGGCTCTTCGCCGCCGGCATCGCCCTCGCCTCGCTCCTCTGGTTCACGCTGCTGCTCTACGGCGGCTCGCTGCTCTCCCGATGGCTCTCCAGCCCCCGCGTGTGGAAGGGAATCGACGTCGCCGTCGGCGTCACGATGATCGTGGTCGCCGGGCTGCTGATCATCCGAGGGCTCTGAGCGGACCACCGTCGCGGGCGAGGTCGCCGAGGACCTGACCGGCCGCGCCCCAGCCGCACATCCCGTGCGCCCCGCCGCCGGGCGGGGTCGACGCCGAGCACAGGTACAGACCCCGACCCATGCGGTAGGGGGCGGTCAGCGAGGCGGGCCGGCGCACCAGCTGGCCCGGGGTGGGCACCCCGCCGCTGAGCGAGCCGCCCGCCAGGTTCGGGTTCCACCGCTCCAGCTCCCCGGGCGACCAGATCCTGCGCTCCAGGATCCGGTCGGCCAGGCCCGGGGCCTGGGCCGCGATCTCCTGCTCGATCATCCGGGCGGCCCGCACGACGCCGACTCCCTCCAGACCGGCGGGCACGTGGGCGTACGACCAGCACACGGTGCGTCCGGCCTCGGCGCGGGACTCGTCCGCCGCGGCGGGCTGGGCGAGCAGCACGAAGGGCCGGGCGGGGAGGATCCCCCGCGAGACGGCCCGCTCCGAGGCGATGATCTGCCCGTGGCCTCCGCCCAGATGCACCGTGCCCGCCCGAGCCGTCTCGGCGTGCCGCCAGGGGATCGGCCCGTCCAGCAGCAGGTCGAGCTTCACGATCCCGGGCCCCGGCTCCCAGCTCCGCAGACGGGGGCGGAGCCGGGGGGCGATCTCCTCGCCGGCGATCCGCAGCAGCTGCGCAGGGGTGACGTCGCAGAGCACCACGTCGGCTCCGGTCTCGGCGCGCAGTCGGGCGACGTCGTCCACCGGCTCGCCGGTGCGGACGACACCGCCGGCTCCGTGCAGTGCGGAGACCAGCGCGTCGACCAGGCCCTGGGAGCCCCCGCGGACCACCGGCCAGCCGACGGTGTGGGCGGCCAGGGCGAAGAGCAGTCCGAAGGCGGCGGTGCCGGGCAGCCCCAACGGCGCGGTGCTGTGGGCCGCCGCACCGGCCAGCAGGGCCCGCGCGGGTTCCTGGTCGAATCGGCGGACCAGCCGGGACAGCGGCGAGACGACCTCGGGCGCGCGGTGCAGCAGCGCTCCGATGTGGTCCGCGCTGAGCCGCCCGCCGGGGTCGCGGAGCAGGTGGCCCGGGGCGGTCATCGCGGCGCCGAGCAGCCGCCGACCCCGGTCTGAGGCGTCCCCGGACCCGATCAGGGGAGACATGAGCCGCCGCCAGGCCTCTCCGTCGTCTCCGAGCCCGCGGGCGGTCCGGTCCGGCTCGTGGTGGAGCAGCGCCGGCGGCGCCCCGTCGAGCCCGTGGGCCAGCGGCACCTGAGGGTGCGCCCACCGGAGTCCGTGGGCGGTGAGGTCGAGCTCTCCGAAGGCCGGGGAGGCGGCGCCGAAGGGGTGCACGCTCGCTCCGAGGTCGCTGAGCGCGGTCGGGTCGGAGCTGAAGAGCCGCCCGGAGCGCAGCGCGCCGCCGGGCTCGGCGGCGGCCTCGTGGACGGTGACCTCCCAGCCGGCCCGCGCCAGGCGGCAGGCGGCGGTCAGCCCGTTCGGGCCGGATCCGACCACTGCGGCGCGTCGGGCACGGTCGGGATGAGGGTCCGAGTCCTGCTGCGGAGGCATCATGGACCCATCATCCCTGCTCAGCTCTGCGGGCCGCCGGTCACGGACCCGGCGGACAGGGCGGCGATGTTCCGGATGAACACGATGAGCCAGGAGAACAGGATCGCGGCGGCGATGAGCTCCAGGGCGGTGAGGTTGTAGTAGCCGATGGGACGCCACAGGGCTCCCGACATGATCAGCGCTCCGGCCCACAGGTAGGAGACCAGGTAGAAGGCGCGCGGGAATCCGGGCAGCCAGTACGGCATGCCGAGCAGCAGGGCGAGGAAGCAGCCGGCGAAGCCGAGGGTGAAGGCCGAGTGGATCTCGTTGTGCACGGTGATCGGCACCAGCCCGACGCCGGCCAGGCTCAGCCCCATGCCGATCATCATCACCCGGACCATCATGATCCGCGGGCGCGTCAGGTGCCGGATCAGTACGTTGCGATCCCGGTGCTCGTCACGCAGGTACCGGTTCCAGACCTCGAGGTCCCGAGTGATGAAGGCGCTCAGGGTGGTGATGATCAGCCCGGAGACGACCAGGGTCGTGTTGAACGTCCAGAACGAGGTCAGTCCCGCCTGTCCGGTGCCGAGCTCGGAGAACATCACGTGCCACCAGAACGGGTTCTCGGCGAAGAGCATCGAGACGAGCATCCCGGAGATCATGAAGACCGCCAGCAGGGTGGAGAGGCTGAAGGCGCTGATCCGCGCGGCGGAGTTGAAGGCGAAGTAGGCGGCGGCGGCTCCGACGATCCCCAGCAGCGCCGCACCGGCGATGGTGTCCACCGTCAGCCCGATGAACGCCTCCTGGAACAGCCGGAAGATGCCGATGGAGAACATCACGGCGATGGAGGCGTGGACCACCAGCAGCGCCACGGTGTCGGCGAGCTGCCGCAGCTTCGGCCGCTGTCCCAGCCACAGGTTCGCCATCCGGGTGTTCAGCGAGAAGCCCAGCAGGAACGCGAGTCCCGCGGCCACCCCGCCGACGACGGCTCCGTAGAACTGGATGGACTCGTCGCCGGCCAGCGGCGGGCGGTGGTCCTGGAAGACGACGAGCCCGAGGAGGACTCCGAAGGCGGCTCCGACGATGGCGCTCCAGATGGCCCGCGATTCGATGAGGACCTGCAGCCGCGCCCGGCTGATCATCTCCTCGGGGGTCCGCACGGCCGGGTGGGCGGCCTCCTCCACGGCGGCGTAGGCGGCCAGGCGGCGCGCCGAGTCGCGCCGGAGGGAGGCGCCCGGGCCGTCGTCGCGAGAGGGGTCGCGAGAGTGGTCGCGCTCGCGCTCCGGGCTCTCTGCCATGGACGCCGTCCTCCCCTCGCATGCGTCTGGGGCCGCCGCACGGAGCCTCGGCGGGGCCCGGGCGACCGGTCACTCAGTCTACGACCACCGCGGCAGTCTCGGGCGACGTCGGGCCGATGTCCAGCAGACCTCCGTAGACTCGCGACCATGGTTGATCACAGCGAAGACCACACCGAGCACGATGCCCGGCACGACGCCGAGCGCAACGCCGAGCACAGCACTGAGCAGAGCCGCGAGCACGATGCCGGGGTCAAGCCCCGCCGACTGAACAGGGGGCCGCACACCGTGGCCTACCAGGTGACGGTCCCGGTGCGGGCCGAGAGGCTCTTCGAGATCATCGTCGACCCGCACCGTCACCATGAGCTCGACGGGTCCGGCACGGTGCGCGACACCGCCGTGGGACCGCGTCGGGTCTATGAGGGCGATCGGTTCCGTGTGGACATGCGGAAGTTCGGGATCCCGTACGCCCTGACCATGCGCGTGACCGAGGTGGTGGACGGCCGCGTCGTCGAGTGGCGGCACCCGGCCGGTCATCAGTGGCGCTGGGAGCTGGACCCCACCGACGACGGGTCCACGGTGGTGACGGAGAGCTACGATGCCTCCGGTCAGCACGACCTGGTCCGTCGGGGGCTCGAGCTGCTGCGCGTGCCGGCCGACAACGCCAACGGCATCAAGTCCTCGCTGCAGAAGATCCGCGATCACTGGTCCGAATCCGATCCCTCGGCCTGACCCAGGACCGATTCCGGACTCGGACCTGTGCCGAATACGACGCGAGATGTCGTGCAGACATCCGAAAGGTGGAATAATCCCAGGTGAACGCGCTGACGGCCCGTCCGTCGTCGCATCTTCACACCGTGCGTCCCCGGCCTGCGACGTGGCAGTCCGGCGGATCACTCGACCTTCTCAGGAGAGCCGTTGTTCCACGCTGATCTGAACCGCACCCTGGTCGTCGCCGCCGATCTGCTCAACACCTCCGAGGGGGCCCGCAGCGGATCCCCCTCCCCCGACGAGCTCACCACCGTCGAGTCTCTGCGCTCCTTCGTCGGCGAACGGGAGGCCCAGCAGTGGCCCGTCGGACGCCTCGACCGGGCCCAGCTCGAACGCGTCCTCGCGCTTCGAGACACCCTGCACGCTATCTGGTCGGCGACTCCGCTGGACGCCGAGAAGGACCTGACGACGCTGAACGGTCTGCTCGAGGGCGTCGGATTCACCCTGACCACCGGTGAGGGTGACGGCGGGGACTCCGAGGTCCACGCCGCCCCGGTGCCCGTCAGCCGTGAGCTGGCCGATGTGATGACCGCGCAGATCGCCTATGCGCTGTCCCAGCTGGTCATCCTCGACGAGTCGGCACGGCTGCGCACCTGCCGCGGCGAGGACTGTGAGGCGAAGATCGTGGACCTGACCCGCAACCGGTCCAAGCTGTTCTGCGACTTCGGCAACTGCGCGAACCGGGCCCATGTGCGCGCCTACCGGGCCCGCAAGGCCGCCGAGCGGGAGGCGGCACGACGCAGCGACAAGTCCGCACCGGCGGACGAGGAGCGCCTGGCCAAGCCCAGCGCCAAGGACAAGGCCGCGCAGCTCGACGAGCCCACTTCGGAGTCGGCGGTCGCGGCCAAGGAGTTCCGCAGCCGCATGCGCGACGAGCTGATGGACTCCCGCGCCAAGCAGGACAAGAAGAAGGACAAGAAGAAAAAGAAGAAGAAGGCCGACAAGAAGAAGGATGGGAAGAAGAAGGACGGCAAGAAGTCCGAGAAGAAGTCCTCGAAGTGAGCACGTGCTGCGCCCGGTCAGTCCTCCGGGTCGGCGCGGCGCCCGTACTGGGGCTCGTCCTCGCCTGACTCTCGCGCCTCCTGGGCGCGCTTCTGAGCGGCCTTCCGACGCCGCTCGGCCACCTGCCGTCGGTACAGCTCCTCCGAGTCGCGGTTGACCCCCGAGCCCTGGGCGAGGTGGTCCGGGTTCTCCCGGGAGGCCAGCTGCAGCATCGAGACCACGAGCAGCGAGACGATGAAGGCGATGCCGCCGGCGATGAGCCCCAGATCCAGCCGAGCCTCGTTATCGGTCCCGCCGGTGGCGGCGATGAGTGTGACGAACCCGGCCACGAATCCGAGGGCGGCCGAGAAGATCAGCGGAGCCTTCACGGTCTCGATGAGAGACCGCCGCTCCTTCTCGTCCTCTGCCAACAGAATCCTCGTCCCTTTCGAGTCCCCGAGTGGTCGCTCACCCGATCGGGGAGCGTGCGCGGCGCGCTGAGCGCCCGAGCCAGTCTACGCCGTCCGCCTGAGCACCGGCGAACCGTCGCGGCCCTGTGACGACCGACGACGGCCGACCGACCGTGCGACGGCGCAGGAGAGGCTCAGGGACGGCGCGCGAGCTGCGGCGCCCTCAGCCGCGCTTGGCGTCGTGGACCAGCCCCGCACCGCTGATCAGCAGCAGCACCGCCATCACGATGACCCCGGTGCCGGCCATGCCGAGCACCCCGTGGACGTCGAGCCCCATCCCGGCCAGCAGTCCGACGCCGGTGAGCGCTCCCACCCCGCCGAGCACCATCTGGTCGCGTGCCGGGACGAACTCCCGGCGGCCTCGGATCCCGGCGACGAGCTCGGCGACGCCCATGGCCAGGAATCCCACCGCGGCCACCACGGCGGCCGCCGTCGTCGTGCCCACGAAGACCGCGGCCACGCCGGAGAGCACCCAGGCGGCCGCGCCGAAGGCCAGCGGGCCCCGCACGGAGTCGGGGACGACGCCGACGTCCTTGGCGTAGTCCCAGACGGCGGAGGCTCCGATGACGAAGTACGCCGCCAACGAGAACTTCAGCAGGGTCAGCGTCTCGTCCTGCCAGAAGATCGCCACGACGGCGAACAGTGCGGTCACCACGGCACGGACCCAGACCGGCCGGATCAGGGCCTCGGCCGTCGGGGCGGGGGTTCTCTTCACAGCCACACGGGGATTCTACTCATCACGGATCCGCCGGCCTGACCGGGTGTGACGGCCGGCACCGGACCCGAGCCGGGCGTGGACCCTCACCTCTGCTCGCCGAGCACCATCCAGCGGTCGCCGGCGATCCGGACGCCCAGGGTCAGGGCGCGGGCACCGATGAACACGACGGCGAATCCGATCCACAGCCACACGATCGCCTCCGTGCCGCTCATCGACCGGTCGGCGATACACCACAGCACCGGCAGGTAGACCACCAGGTTCAGGATCCCGGCCAGGGCCAGGTACCGCACGTCTCCGGCGCCCATGAGCACGCCGTCGAGCACGAAGACGAACCCGGCGATCGGCTGGGAGGCGGCGACCACGAAGAGGGCCGCGGTGATCATCGAGGCCACCTGCTCATCGGGTGTGAACAGGCCGGCGCCGAACGGGGCGGCGAGCGCGATCACCGCGCCGGTGACCACTCCGAATCCGATCCCCCACAGCGTCATCACCCGGGTGAGCGTCCTGGCCGTCTCCCGGCGCGAGGCGCCCAGCTCCTTGCCGATGAGCGCCTGGGCGGCGATGGCCAGGGCGTCGAGCACGAACGCCAGGGTGGAGAAGACGACGAAGGTCACCTGGTGGGCGGCCAGGGCGTCGTCGCCGAGGTCGGTGGCGACCAGCACGGTGGCCAGGATGGCCGCCCGGAGGCTGGCGGTCCGCAGCAGCATCCACCATCCGACGCTGAAGGCCGCCTTCAGCCCGGCGCCGTCCAGGCCCAGTCCGACGCCCTGCTCCCGCAGCCGGGGCACCAGGATCCGCAGGTAGACCAGGGCCATCCCCCACTGGGCGACGGAGGTGCCGATCGCCGCCCCGGCCACACCGAGTCCCACGCCGTGGACCAGGACCACGTTGAGCACGATGTTCGCGCCGAAGCCCGCCGCGGCGACGATCAGCGGGGTCTTGGTGTCCTGCATCCCGCGCAGCACCCCGGTGGCGGCGAAGACCAGCAGGATTCCGACGAATCCCGGCAGCGACCACAGCAGGTAGTCCCACGCGAAGCCGTGCACCGCCCCGGTGCCTCCCATGGCGCGCAGCAGGGCTCCGCCCCCGAACAGGCCCAGCAGGGACAGGACCACGCCGAGGATCGCGGCGAGCCACAGTCCGTCGCGTCCGGCGGCCAACGCCTGTGCGATCTTCCCGGCGCCGATGTACCGGGCGACGGCCGGCGTCGTGGAGTAGGCCAGGAAGATCATCAGCCCGGTGACCGTCTGCATCACGGTGATGCCCAGCGCGGCGCCGGCGAGCTCCTCGACCCCCAGTCGTCCGATGATGACGGTGTCGGCCAGCAGGAACGCCGGTTCGGCGACCAGCGCCCCCAGCGCCGGGACGGCCAGGGCGAGGATCTGACGCGGGAGCGGACGCGGGTCCCGGGTCCGGCTGCCGGAGGTGGTCATCCGAGCAGGAGCAGAAGCAGCGCGGCGGTCTGGTCCAGCTCGGGGAAGGTCTCCTGGAGGCGCGGCACCACGAAGTACTGCATCACCAACGCCATGAGGTTGAAGAAGGCGTGGACCAGCCAGGCGTAGAGCAGCGAACGTCCGCTGAGGATGTAGACCAGCACGAAGACCACGCCCATCATCACGTAGGGCACGACGGCGGCGACGTTGAAGGTCTGCGTCGGGTCGATCAGCTCCACGGTGACGTGCATCAGGGCGAACAGCACCACGGAGACCGCACCGAGGATCCACCGATTGATGAATCGGGAGAGCCGGCCGATGAGCAGGTGGCGGAAGAAGTACTCCTCCATCAGCGGTGCGAGCACGACCATGAGGAACGCCGAGGCGAGGAACGGCACCTGGGCGAGCATGAGTTCGATGTCCTGCTGGTTCTGGGACACCTCAGGTTCGATGCCGAAGAGGCCGAGCACTCCGACCGCGATGCCGGAGCAGACGATGCCGGTGACCCAGATGACGGGGATGACGAGCAGCTTGGCCCACCACAGCGGGAGGAAGGCCCGCACCGAGCGTGCCAGGGGGCGCCAGCAGGCCAGCACCACGACGACGCCGACGATCAGGTAGCTGACCATGTTGGTGAGGAAGCCGCCCACCGCCTGATCGGCCGGGTCGGCCGACTGGGCCATCGTCCCCAGGGGGGTGAGCATGACCAGCATCGGGATGATGCCGAGCGTGAATCCGATCAGGTAGACCAGGGTCGCCGCCAGGTCCCACCAGCTGAGCCGACCCGGCTCGGCGTCCGGGAGGAAGCGCTCACGGAACGTCGGACGCCGCGGAGGTGCGTAGTGACCGAACCCGCCGTAGGGGTTGTACTGGCCGTACTGCCCATACTGGGCAGGAGCTCCGTCAGGACCGTATAGCGGGACGGACCCGTCCTGCGGCTGCTGGTGGTAGGGCGGATGGTAGCCGTACGGGAGCTGCTGGCCGTAGGGAGGCTGCTGCCCGTACGGAGGCTGCGGCGACTGAGGAGGAGGCATCGTCATCACCGCCCAGCCTAGTCCTGCATCCGTGGCCGGACCGACCGTCGCCGGATCCGTCCGGGTCGGCTAGGCTCGAAGCATGCCATGGTTCGGGTGGATCGCCGTCGTCGGGATCCTCGTCTGGGGTTCGCTGATGATCATCTCCATGCTCACCGGTCGCACCGTGCCCTGGGGCGACGAGGACTCGCACGACTCCGAGGGCCTCGAAGAGCTGCGGCGTCGCGTCGCCGAGCTCGAGTCGCGCGGCTCAGCCGGCGAACTCGAGGGGCCTCAGGTGCCCACCCGCCGTGAGGAGAACCTGACGGCCGAGGACCGGTGGCGACTGGACATGCTCGAAGCACGGATCGAGAACCTCGAGAAGGACGAGCAGACCTGATCCCCGCCCGTCCGCCACGCGGCGGGACCGGTGCGGACCGCGGTCAGAGGACCCGAGGTACTTCAGCCCATCGCGACGGGGTTGGGCATGATCATCAGCTCATTGCGCTGCTCGCGCAGTCGACGGGCCTTCTCCGCCACCGCATGGTCCTCGTCGGTGATCGGCTGCCACGGGGTGATGTGGCGGGGCGACCCGTCCTCCTCCGGGGCGATCATCACCGGCAGGCCATAGGCCACCTGTTCCGGCCGCGTCTCCCATCGGGACCCCGAACGCACGCTGACCAGCACGTGCATCGCCGTGTGGGCCGTGAGCACCAGACGCGCGTCGACCTCCACCAGATCACCGGCGCGCACCGGCCTGTAGAAGCGCACCCCGCCGGTCAGAGCCGCCACCGCGGTGTACCCGCAGTAGCGCTCCGCGCAGATCTGGGCGGCCTGGTCGATCCACCGCATCACCTCACCGCCGCGGATCTTCCCGTCCGGGTACCGTTCGTCGGAGTCGGCCAGGAACCTCAGGGTCAGCGCCTCCGAGGTGCCCATACCCTCGGGCAGCGAGTGGATCGTCTCCTCCAGGCGGCCGCGTGAGGCGATGCGACGCACGGCGTCGACGTCGCGCTGGACCTCCCGCTCCGTCGAGGGGACGAAGGGGTCCACCGCCTTCGGCCGGCCCTCTGAGTCCACGGCCACGTAGATCATCATGCACTCGGTGACCACCTCCCAGGAGCCGTCGCCGCGACGCACCAGGACCCGGGACTGGATGTGCACCGACGTCGTGCCCGTGTGCACCAGCCGCGCCTGGACGGTGACCGGCCGACCCTTGGGCACCGGGGTGGTGAAGTGCATGTTGCCCACGTAGGAGGTCACACAGTCCGCCCGGGCCCACGAGGCGGCACACGCATAGGCGGTGCGGTCGATCCAGTCGACGACGGTGCCGCCGGGCACGGCACGCTCCGGAGAGGTCCCCTGGACCTCCTGGAACGTCAGTTCGATGGTGCTGCGCCGGGCCATAGTGACGAACCTAGCACCCGACCCCGCCCGGTCGGACCTGCCGATCCCCGCAGCAGCCGTCATAGGATGGTCAGGACCGAACACCCGTCGCACGACCGACCCCGCAGAGATCTGCCCGCAGACCGACACGCCCCGGCCCCGCGCGGAGGAGCACACATGCACCCGTTCGAGAACCCCTTCCAGCACCGCGATGAGGCCAAGCGCCATGCGCTGCGCCACTTCCGCGCCGTGCTCTTCGACATGGACGGGGTCGTCACCGACACCGCCGGGGTCCACGCGCGCGCCTGGAAACGGCTGTTCGACGCCGCACTGCCGGAGATCGCCGGATCCCCGCAGCCCGAGTTCACCGACGCGGACTACCTGAACTTCGTCGACGGCAGACCCCGCCTCGACGGGGTGCGTTCGCTGCTCGAGGCCCGCAGCCTCACAGTCCGTGAGGGGTCGGCCAACGACGACGCCTCGAAGCTCACCGTCCACGGCCTGGCCGCACGCAAGCAGCGCTTCTTCGAGGAGGCCGTGGCCGACGACGGCGTCGCCGTCTTCGACCCCACCGTCGACCTGGTCCGCGAGCTGCGGGCCCGCGGAGTCGCCACCGGACTGGTGACCTCTTCGCGCAACGGGCGGAGCATCCTCGGCGGAGCCGGTCTGCTCGAGGAGTTCGACGTGATCGTCGACGGGACCGACGGCGCCCGGCTGCGACTGCCCGGCAAGCCCAACCCGGCCATGTTCCTCCACGCCGCCGGACTGCTCGAGATCGAGCCGCAGGACGCCGTCGTCGTCGAGGATGCAGGTTCCGGGGTCGAAGCGGGACGCCGGGGCAACTTCGGGATGGTCGTCGGGCTGGACCGCGGTGAGGGCCACGACCGCCTCAAGGCCCACGGCGCCGACGTCGTCGTCGAGGACATCACCACCCTGCAGCTGGCCACCCGCACCACCCCGCCCTTCGACGCCGACTGGGTGCTGCGCTACGACGACTTCGACCCGGACCAGGAGCCGACCCGTGAAGCGCTGTGCGCCCTGGCCAACGGATACTGGGGCACCCGAGGCTCCGTGCCCGGCACCACCGCAGACTCGCTGCACTACCCCGGCAGCTACATCGCCGGGGTGTTCAACCGGCTGAAGACGAACCTGATGGGTCGCACGGTCGAGACCGAACACCTGGTCAACGTGCCCGACTGGACCTACATGCTGGTCACCCCAGAGGAGGGGCAGCCGCTGCTGCCGGAGGCCTCGACGCTCATCGACTACCGCCAGGAGCTCGACATGCGCCGCGGGCTGCTCTCGCGGACCATGAGGTTCGAGGACGAGCAGGGTCGGCGCACGCGGGTCCACACCCGACAGCTGCAGTCCCTGGCCGGCGTGCAGCTGGCCGCTATCCAGATGACCATCGTGGCGGAGAACTGGTCCGGCGCGGTCGAGGTGCGCTCGATGATCGACGGCCGAGTGGCCAACCGCAACGTCGAGGCCGACCGCCAGCTGGCCGGCAACCACCTCGAGCCCGTGGAGTCCATGGAGCTCGACGGCGACACCGTGCTGCTGGAGACCCAGACCAACCAGTCCCAGGTGCGCATCGGGATCGCCGCGCGGACCCGTGTGACCGCGAACGGGACCACCCAGCCTATGCGCCGGCCCGTCGTCGAGAGCGACCTGGTGGCCGGGCAGGACATCTCACTGCAGCTCAAGGAGGGACGTCCGGTCACCCTGGAGAAGACTGCGGCGGTGGCGAACTCGCGGGACCACGCGCTGTCCACCGTCGGCGACTCGGTGGCCAAGCGGGTGCGCCGGGCCTCGGACTTCCGGTCGCTGCTGACCTACCACGAGGAGATGTGGGGCCTGCTGTGGCACCGGTTCGCGGTGTCCATCGGTCAGGGGCACCAGCGGCAGCAGCTGGCGCTGAACCTGCACACCTTCCACGTGCTGCAGACCGCATTCGGCGCCCGGCACGAGCTCGACGCCGGCGTCGGGGCCCGCGGTCTGCACGGCGAGGGCTACCGGGGCCACCTGTTCTGGGACGAGATGTACGTCTACCCGATGCTGACCCTGCGGCGTCCGGAGCTGACCCGCGGGATCCTGATGTACCGGTTCCGACGGCTCGGCGAAGCCCGAGCGATGGCCCGCGAGGAGGGCTATGCGGGGGCCATGTACCCGTGGCAGGCCGGCTCCGACGGGCGGGAGGAGACCCCCACCGAGCTGTGGAACCCGCGGTCGCAGATGTGGATGCCGGACAACTCCCACCGGCAGCGGCACGTCTCGCTGGCGATCGCCTACTCGGTGCTGCAGTACTTCGAGGCCACCCAGGACTACACGTTCCTCTCCGACTACGGCGCCGAGATGCTGGTCGAGATCAGCCGGTTCTTCGCCTCGATGACGACCTACGACGCCGACGCCGACCGGTACGACATCGACGGCGTGATGGGCCCCGACGAGTACCACGACGGCTACCCGGAGACCCCCGGGTCGGGCCTGCGGAACAACGCCTACACCAACGTGCTCACCTCGTGGGTGCTGCGGCGCACCGCCCTGCTGGTCCGGGACCTCGACGGTCGCGACGATCCGCTCTCGGAGTGGCTCGACATCTTCCCGGACGAGCTGGACCGCTGGTCGCACATCGCCCAGCGGCTGCGCGTCCCGTTCCACTCCGACGGGGTGATCAGCCAGTTCGAGGGCTATGAGGACCTGCTGGAGTTCGACTGGGAGGGCTACAAGGCCCGGTACGGCAACATCGGACGGCTGGACCTGATCCTGCAGGCCGAGGGCGATCAGACCAACCGGTACAAGCTGTCCAAGCAGGCCGACGTCCTGATGCTGTACTACCTGTTCTCCGCGCAGGAGCTCATCGAGACCATGGCGCACATGGGGTACGACATCAGCATCGACGAGTGCCGGCGGACCGTGCAGTACTACCTGGCGCGTTCGGCCCACGGGTCCACGCTCTCCCGCCTGGTGCACAGCTGGGTGGCCGCGCGCTTCGACCGCAGCGGCTCATGGTCCATGTTCAAGGAGGCTCTGGAGGCCGACCTGGCCGACACCCAGGGCGGCACCACCCGTGAGGGCATCCACCTGGGTGCGATGGCGGGGACCGTGGACATGGTGCTGCGCTGCTACGCCGGCGTGGAGACCCGCGCCGACGCGCTCTGGCTGCACCCGCTGCTTCCGGACGAGCTGCCGGAGATCACGTTCCGCATGCGGTACCGCAACCAGCCGATCCTGGTCCACGTCGACCACGACATGGTGACCCTGAAGCTCTCTGCGGGGTCGGCCGAACCCATCGACGTCAATGTGGAGGGGCAGGCCAAGCAGCTGCACCCGGGCGAACGGTGGACGGTGGAGCTGGGGCACTACGCCCGGCAGGAGTCGACCGGGGTGCACGGCAGCGTGGAGCGGCTGCTCGCCGAGGAGCACGCCGCCGCCGAGTCCTGAGCGGGGGTCGAGGGGTGCCGCCGATGCGCGATGACCAGCTGCCGATCGCGGAGTTCGGCGCCCCTGGGCCGATGCGTGACGCCCTCGTCGCTGCCATCCTGAGCGGGGAGAAGACCACGACGTCGTCGCGCCGGGCGCACGAGGAGTACTGGCGCTCGGACCAGGTGACGGCCGAGCTCGGAGGCTCGGCGAACCTCGACGACGACACCCCCGTGGTGCTGGAGAGGCTCCGGCTGCGACGTCGGCTCTGACATCACCTGCTCAAAGTGAATCCACCAGCCGAACTGTCGCTCGGTGGAATCACTTTCAGCGGGTCGGTCGGGCGTCGCGGAAATGCGCCTCGATCTCCTCGAGGCTGCGCCCCTTGGTCTCCGGGACCCATCTCCACGTGAACGCGAGCGCCAGGACGCAGACCCCGGCGAAGCCGGCGAACAGGGCACCCACCCCGACCGCCTCCAGCAGCGGAGGGAATCCCAGGGCGACGACGGCGTTCGCCGACCACAGCGACGTCGTCGCCACCGCCATCGCCGTGGCCCGCACCCGCAGCGGGAAGATCTCCCCCAGCAGCACCCACGTCAGCGACCCCCAGCTCATCTGGAACATCAGGATGTACAGGGCCATGCAGACCAGGGTGAGCACCCCGACGGGGCCGAATCCGTCCGGCGTCGGCATCAGCAGGTTCGCGGCGGCCAGGACCGACAGGCTCAGTGCCATCCCCACCGTGCCGAGCAGCAGAAGGGGTCGGCGTCCCCACCGGTCCGCGTACCTCAGGGCGATGATCAGGGCGATCACGTTCATCACACCGATCAGCAGGTTCGAAGCGATGGCGGCGTGGTCGGTGAACCCCACCCGCTGCAGCGTCGTCGGCGCGTAGTAGATGATCGCGTTCGCACCGGTGATCTGCTGCAGCACCGCCACCACGACGCCGACGACCAGGATCGGACGCACCCACCGACGGCGGAGCAGCCCGAGGACCGAGCGCTCCTCGCCGGCCCCCCTCGCCTCCGCGGCGCGGATCTCTGCGAGCTCCCGATGGGCCTCCTGCTCGGTGCGGGCGTAGCGCAGCACGCGCAGCGCATCGGTCTCCCGGCCCTGCAGCACCAGCCAGCGCGGAGTCTCCCAGATGACGAACAGCCCCGCGGCGAACAGGACCGAGGGGACCACCGAGAGCCCCAGCATCCAGCGCCACGACTCCATCGGCGCGTAGAGCAGCCCGACCACGAACCCGAGGAACTGTCCGGAGACGATGGCCAGCACGTACAGCGCGGTGACGCGTCCCCGGATCCGGGCCGGCGCGATCTCTGAGAGATAGACGGGAAGGATCACGGCGGTGAGTCCCGCACCGACGCCGGCGAGCAGCCGGAAGAGGAACAGCACCGTCTCATCGGGCGCCGCGGCCATGCCCAGCGGGGCGACGAGGAAGATCCCGGCGGTCGCCAGCAGCACCTTCCACCGGCCGAAGCGGTCCGAGAGCCGCCCGCCGACGGCGGCGCCGCCCATGGCACCCAGGATGAGACCGGTCACGACCCAGGCCTCGGACCAGCTGGTGAGGGAGAAGTCGCGCCGCAGGTAGACCAGGGCCGCGGAGATGACACCGGTGTCGTATCCCCAGTTGAGGCCGCCCAGCGCACCGAAGGCATAGATGAGTCCGACGCGGCGGAGCCGCCGGCTGCTGTGTCGTGTCATGGTCCCCTCACCGTGCCGCATGGTGCGCCGCGTCGGCACGAGAGTACCGGGAACGACCACGCACCCGGCGTCGACACCTCGTTCGGATCGCTGACATGCGGCGACGGGCTTCCGTCGTTGGCCAATCACCCGTGACGACCGATAATCTCGCAGGAGAGTCCATACCCCGGAGCCCCACCGAGGGGCACCACTTAGGAGCGCACACCATGAAGCTCGACGCCCTGAAGCCGATCATCGAGAACGACGGACCCTTCGCCACCGTGTACCTGGAGTCCGGCTCCCCTGCCGAGGACGCCGAGCACCGGATCCGTCTGCGCTGGGACGACCTGCGCGGCCAGCTGGCCGAGGCCGGAGCCGAGGAGGCCACGCTCGAGGCCCTCGACGGCGCGATCATGGTCGATGACATCACCGAGGTCCTGACCGACGGGCGCGTGCTGGTCGCCGGCGGCGACCGCGTGCTGCTGGAGAAGCCCTGGGACGCCGCGCTCGGCGCCGGGGACGCCGCCCACTGGTCCTCCCAGCCGGAGCTGGGCGCCTACGTCCGCGAGCGCGCCTCCTCGGTGGACATGCTCGTGGCGATCACCGACCAGGAGGGCGCAGTGCTGCGCCGCGTCGTCGCGACCCAGGAGCAGACGCTGAACCAGATCGGCCGCGAGGTCGAGGGCTCCTCCGATGCACCGGTCCAGAAGCCCACCGAGGGCGCCTTCTCCAAGATCCAGAACCGCTCGGACGAGGCCGTGAAGCGCAACGCGAAGGACATCGCCGAGTCGCTCGACCGCATCGCGCGCCGTCGCGGCCCGGACGTGTTCGTCCTCGCCGGTGAGGTCCAGGGCCGCAGCGCGCTGCGCGACGAGCTCTCCCCCGACCTGCAGGAGATCCTCGTGGAGACCGACCGCGGCGGCACAGAGGACGACGGTGCCGAGCAGTCGCTGAACGAGGAGCTGCGGCGCATCGCCGGCGAGCACGCCGAGGAGGTCATCGGAGACACCCACGGCCGGTTCGAGCAGGCCAAGGCCCACGACCAGGGCGTGGAGGGATCCGACGCGGTGGCCAAGGCCGCGCAGATGGGCGCGGTCGACACTCTGGTCCTGCAGGCTGAGCACGCCGGTCAGGATGAGGCCCGTCTGCTGGCAGCCGCCGCGCAGATCGACGCCTCCGTCGGTCTCGTCGCCGCCGAGCTGCAGGACGGGGTCGGAGCGATCCTCCGGTTCGAGGCCCCCGCCGAGCTGAAGTCCTGACGCTCACCCAGGTCATCGTGTGATGACCGGCACTCCGATCCGTGACACCATAGCCGGACAGCCGTCCGGCGGCCCCGCCCGGCCGAGCACTGCTCGGCCGGGCGGTCCGTGCGGGACGGGATCGCAGGCACATCCATCGGAGGGAGGCGAGTCCAGCACCATGGCAGAGTCGGCGGCTGCGACGCCTTTGCACATCATCGTCCTGGTCAAGTGGGTTCCCGACTACCAGCTCGAGCGTCGGATCGCCGAGGACCGGCGCATGGACCGCTCCGGCGGCGTGCTCAGCGAGCTGGACGAGTATCCGCTCGAGGCCGCCCTGCAGATCCGTGAGGCCGCCGAGCGTCCGGTCCGGGTCTCCGCACTGACCCTCGGTCCGTCCGGGGCCTCCGCATCGGCGAAGAAGGCCCTGCAGATCGGCGCCGACGACGCCTTCCACCTCACCGACGACGCGCTGGCCGGCGCCGATGTGGCCGCCACCTCCGTCGCCCTGCGGGGCGCCGTCGAACAGGCCTTCGCCACCGGCGACGAAGAGACCGAGGCCGTGCGCCTGGTGCTGACCGGCATGGCCTCCGAGGACGGCGAGACCTCCGCCGTGCCGGCCCAGCTCGCCGAGCGGCTCGGCGTCGCACTGGTCACCAACGCCACGGGGATCTCCCTGGAGGGCGACGCCGTCGTCGTCGACCGCATCTCGGCGTCCGAACAGCAGAAGGTCCGGGCGGACCTGCCGGCCGTGGTCTCGGTGACCGACCAGGCCAACGACCCCCGCTACCCCAACTTCAAGGCCATCATGGCGGCGAAGAAGAAGACCACGACCTCCTGGGCTCTGAGTGAGGTGGGTCTCACTGCCGACGACGTCGCCTCGAGGACGCAGGTCACCGCGGCCGCCCCCCGCCCGCCGCGCGAGGCCGGGGAGGTCATCACCGACGAGGGTGACGCCGGAAAGAGGATCGTCGAGTTCCTCGCGAAGGAGCGTGTGCTGTGAGTGCTGTGCTGGTGTTCTTCGACGCTGTGGACGGATCGCTGAGTTCGGGGCAGCAGGAGCTGCTGACCCTGGCCGCGTCGCTGGGTGAGGCCCACGTCGTCACCGGAGCTGCGGACCCCTCGGAGGCGCTGGCCTTCGACGGCGTCGAAGTCGTGTGGACCGGTGAGTCCGAGATCTCCGCCCCCGACCCGGCCCTGGTGGACCTCCTCGAGACGGCGGTGCGCGAGTCCGGCGCCGACGTCGTCCTGGGAACCGACTCGGCCGACTCCACCGATGCGCTGGCCCGCCTGGCGGTGCGCCTGGAGGCGGGACTGATCACCGACGCCGTCGGCGTCGACGGGGACGCCTCCTCCGGTGCGACGTCGCTGACCGTGCACAAGTCCGTCCTGGCCGGCGGCTACACCACCAGTGCGCAGGTGACCTCCGGTCCCGCAGTGATCACGGTGAGGCCGAACTCGGTGGAGGCCGCGCTGAGCGCCGGTGCCGCCCCGGAGGTGACCGCGCTGCCGGTCTCGGCCTCCTCGTCGGGGGTCGAGGTGCTCGGACGCACTGAGCTGGAGGCCTCCGAGCGTCCGGCGCTGACCGAGGCGCGGGTCGTGGTGGCCGGCGGCCGCGGCATGGACGGAAACTTCGGTCCGCTGGAGGAGCTGGCCGATGAGCTGGGCGCGGCGATCGGCGCCTCCCGTGCGGCGACGGACGCGGGGTGGATCGACCATGCCGCGCAGGTGGGACAGACCGGTGTGACCGTCTCCCCGCAGCTATACCTCTCCGCCGGGATCTCCGGTGCGGTGCAGCAGCGCGCAGGCATGCAGACCGCACAGACGATCGTCGCGATCAACAAGGACGAGGACGCTCCGGTGTTCGAGATCGCCGACTTCGGCGTCGTCGGGGACCTGTTCGAGGTGATCCCGCAGATGCTCGAGGAGCTGCGCCGCCGCAAGACCTGACCCGATCGAGCATCTGACCCGCCGACTGTGAGATCACACAGCGACATGTTGCCGTGTGATCTCACAGTCGGCGGGTCAGTTTCCGGGCGTGGGTCGTCTTCCACAGGCCTGTGGAAAGTGCCTGCGGCCCTCGAGGATGTCAGTCATCCTGGCAGGCATGACCAGTGACACCACCGGAGACCACCTGCGCAGGCTCGACTCCGATCTCATCAGCGTCTGCGGCACCGAGGACGGCGGACGGGCACGAGCACGAGTCAGCGCGGCCGCCCGGCGCGGCACTCTCCTCCGTGTCGCCCACGGGGTCTACATCCGGCCGGGAGACTGGCTCCGAGCAGCACCCTGGACGCGCCATCTGTACGCCGCCCTCGCCTATGCGCGACGACGACCGGATGCGGTGCTCTGCCGTGAGACCGCCTTGGCGCTGCACGGCGTCCCGCTTCTTCGGACACCGACGGAGATTCATGTGCGGACCACCAGTCCTGCGAGCGTGGGTCGGCAGAAGGTGCAGTCGACCGGACAGACCACCGTCGCCGCGAGGACCGTCCTCGCTGAGCACCAGAACGACCGGACCCGCAGGCGACCGCTCGACGAGACGGATCTCCGACGACCGCCGGTCCGCCGGGTCCTGACTCCTCAGAGCGCCAAACCTGTGACCCCGGAGAGTCCGCTCCCGGGGCTCAGCGTCGATCCGGCCGTCGTCGCCCTCGCCGAGACCCTTCCGGTGATGGAGCCGTCGGACGCCGTCGTCGCACTGGACGGAGCGCTCGCCGCCCGCTGGTCGGGAGGTCGGCCGATCGCTCTCGCCGAGATCGAAGGCCGTATCCCCATCCGCTCTCCCCAGGCGGCCTGGACCCGGTGGACGCGGGCCCGTGACCGGTCCTCCTCCGCCGCCGAGTCGCCCGGAGAGTCACTCTCCCGCGTACTCATGGCTGACTCAGGATTTGCGACGCCCGAGCTCCAGCACGAGATCCGACTGCCCGGCGCCGGCTTCGCGCGCGTGGACTTCTTCTGGCGAGGCGTCGGACTGATCGGTGAGTTCGACGGTGCGGTGAAGTACGCACGGTCCCGAGAGTTCAGCGGCGAACCTCCGTCGCGCGTCGTCCAGGCGGAGAAGAGACGGGAGGACGAACTGCGGCGGATGGGCTTCGGGTTTCTCAGGTGGACGTGGGAGAGCCTGCGACGGCCGTCTGAGTTCGCCGCGATGCTTGAGGCCGCAGGTGTCCCGCGTGCCGGTGCGACCCGTCGACGGTGAATCGACACACCACACTGTCGCTGTGTGATCTCACTTTCGGCGGGTCGACCAGCACGTGGAGTCTCACGCGCCGAGGAGCCAGGCGGCGAGCATGACCACCGGCAGGGAGAGCACCGACGTCGCGAAGGTGATGTCCTTCGCCGTCGTCGTGGGCATGCCGTGGTGGGCGGCGAAGATGAAGACGTTCTGTGCGGTGGGCAGGGCCGCCATCGCCACCACGCCGAGCAGCTCCGCCCCGGTCAGTCCGAACACAGGACCTCCCAGGACCCAGGCGGCCAGCGGCATGACCACCAGCTTGCAGGCGATGCCGACGACGTCGTCTCCGACCGCCGAGCGTTCGGCGAACGGTCGCTGCTGGGCCAGGGCGATCCCGAAGGCCAGCAGCATCAGCGGGATCGAGGACTGCCCGATCATCGTGATCGGCTCCCACAGCATCTCGGGAGGCCGCCACCGCAGCAGGGAGAACAGGGCACCGACCACCACACCGAGGGTGATCGGATTCAGCACGGAGCGCACGATGGTGACCGCCCGCCGTCGTGCGCTCGTCTCACCGGACTGCGCCCCGCGGATCAGTCCGAAGACGGTGATGTAGAGCGGGGCGAGGAACAGCAGCTGGGCCAGCAGCACCGCCACCACCGGCGCGGTGGACCCGACGACGTAGAGCGCGATCGGCACACCCATGTTCCCCGCGTTCGCGTAGGAGGCGGACATCGCACCGACGGCGATCTGCGCCCGCGAGCGCCGGGCCAGCACCCCGTAGAGCGTGAAGACCGCCGCTGAGAGCAGCGCGACGCCCAGGGCGAGCGGCGTGTAGATCCCGGCGACGGCGCGGACGTCGGTGTCGGCGACGACGATCACCATCAGCAGCGGGTTGGCGATGAAGTACACCAGCGGGGTGATGCCCGTGCGCATCTTCTGCGCGGTCTCCGGGGCCAGGAGACAGGTGACCACACCGATGAGCACCGGGACGGCGATGACGCTGAACCCCATCAGCACGCCGTCCATCGCGCCCCACCGTCCTCTTCCCGCACATACAGCTGTGGCCGGGTCATCGACCCGGCCACAACCCTACAATCTCGGCTCCCTCAGCCGGAGACGGCCTGCAGGACAGCGTCGTTGAACGCCTCCAGGTCGGCCGGGGTGCGGGAGGTGATGAGCGTGCCGTCGACGACGACGGGCTCGTCGACCCACTCGGCACCGGCGTTGACCAGGTCCGAGCGGACGTTTCCGACGGAGGTCATCCGGCGGCCCCTGACCTGGTCGATCTCGATGAGCAGCCAGGGGCCGTGGCAGATCGCCGCGACCGGCTTCCCGGCGTCGAAGAACTCCTTCGCGAAGGCCTGGGCCTGCTCGTCGGCGCGCAGGGTGTCCGAGTTCAGGGTGCCGCCGGGTAGCACCAGGGCGTGGAACTCGTCGGCGGAGACGGTGCCGAGCTTGGCGTCGACGTCGAAGTGGTCGGCGTGGTCCCAGTCGCCCTCCATCGCCTGCAACGACTCGGCCTTCGGGGACACGATCCTCACCGTGCCTCCGGCCTGCTCGACGGCGGCCTTCGGGCTGGTCAGCTCCGGCTGCTCGACTCCGTCGGTCAGCAGGAAGGCGACGGTCTTTCCGGTCAGGTTCTGCTCAGCCATGGGTGGGCTCCTCTCGCATATGAACCGGTGCCGCCGAGTGGACCCGACGGCGCTCTCACCTGGGGCAACGAGGTTCGGAGCGTGAACATTCCTGGGCCGGGCACACCCCGGGGCGCCTCAGCCGAAGAGGTCGCTCCGGCGGTCTGCGAGGTAGTCGTTCTCCGCACGGGCGGCGCCGATCGCCTCGACGTCGACGTCGGCGAGCACCATCTCCGCACCGCGTCCTGCGGTCCCCAGAGGCTGACCGTCGGGTCCGACGACGACGCTGAGTCCGTTGTACTCGAACACCGGGTCCGTCCCGGTGTGGTTGGCGTAGACCACGAAGACCTGGTTCTCCGCCGCCCGGGCGGGCACCAGCAGCCGGGAGACGACGTCGAAGCCGACCATGTTGGCGGTGGGCACGCAGAGCAGCTGGGCACCGGCGGAGGCGAGCGCGCGGGCGGTCTCGGGGAATTCGATGTCGTAGCAGATGGCCGTGGCCACGGTGGTTCCGCGCCAGCGTGCGGCGGCGGGGACGGCGTCGCCGCGGGTGAACTGCTCGACGTCGACGTCGCCGAACATATGCATCTTCCGGCCACCGGTGAGCCGCTCTCCGTGCTCGTCGAAGAACGAGGCGGAGTTGTAGACGTCCTGCCCGTCCCGCTCGGGATGTCCGAGGCACAGCGCCACACCGTGGTCTCGGGCGATCTCCCCCACCCGGGTGAGCATCGGGCCGTCCAGCGGTTCGGCGAGCCGAGACACGGCCTCCGCGCCGATGCCGTAGCCGGTGAGGATCATCTCCGGCAGCACGAGCAGGTCCGCCCCGGCCTCCGCGGCGTCGCTGGTCAGACGCCCGACCGACTCCAGGTTGGCCTGCACGTCGCCGGGCACGGCCCCGCACTGCCCCGCAGCGACCCTCAGTACGCCGTTCACCGTGATCCCCTGCTCATGGGGACAACTCTACGGGCCCCAGCTCGGGGTATCGGTCCCCGGGGCCGGGGTTCTGCGGCGCCGACCGACCTCCCAGATGGTCGACGATCCCCCACACGGCGTTGAGCGCGGTCTGCACCGCGCCTTCGGCCCAGGCGGGGGTGAAGGAGACGTCGTCGCCGGCGAGGAAGATCCCCCTCTCGGCCTCCGGGAGGTCCCTCTGGATGAAGTGGCGGTACATGCGTTCGTTGTACCGGTAGTGGCCGGGCAGGGCGCCCTTGAACGCACCGAGGAAGTAGGGGTCGGACTCCCAGGAGACGGTGATGGGGTCGCCGATGATGTGGGAGCGGACGTCGACGTCGGGGTAGATCTTCTCCAGGGCCTCCAGCGCCAGGTCGGCCCGGCGGCGGGAGGTGTGCGGGAGCATCTTCAGCGCATCCGACATCCACGAGTAGCTCAGGCAGATGACCGCCGGCTCGTCGGGCCCCTCTTCGAAGAAGTAGGTGCCGCGGGTGAGCCGGTCGGTCAGCGTCATGGACATGGTCTCGCGGCCGGTGGCCGGATCGAGGTCGCGCCAGAAGGGGCGGTCGACCTTCACGAAGGTCTTGGAGGACTGCATGTATCGGGTGCGGTCCAGCGCCATCCACAGGTCCTGGGAGAACAGCTCCTCCTCGACCTGCACCTGCGTGGTCAGCAGCCAGGACTGACAGGTCGCCAGTACGGTGCGGTAGTGACGCGTCGTGCCGGCGGAGTCGACGACGACGAGGCGGCCGTCCTCTGCGCGGCTGACCCGGTCGACGCCGCCGTAGGGCGCACCTCCGTGCAGTGAGGCCAGGGAGGTGCCTGCCGGCCAGTGGGCGGCGTCGTCCACCCCGCGCTCCCACAGCCCCCGGGGGAGCTGTTCGACGCCGCCGCGGATCAGGTGCTGGTCGTCGTCGAACTCGCAGGCCGCGACCCGCAGGATCTCGAGCATCGAATTGGGGAAGTCGGAGTCCCAGCCGCCGGTGCCGAAGCCGACCTGGCCGAAGACCTCTCGATGGCGGAAGCTCAGCCGCGAGAACTCCTCGGAGGTGGCGATGAACTCGTAGAAGCTGTGGTCGTCCCAGCGGGGCACCAGCTCGTCCCATATCCGCTTGATGGTCTGAGGATCCCGACGACGCATCGCGTCCTGCAGCTCGCCCAGCCGCAGGACCGAGTCCAGGGCACCGTCCCAGGCCTCGGCGATCTCGCGGAACAGCGGCGGCAGGTCGTCGACGTCGCGGGCGTACCAGGACTGCCCGCCGAGCTCGATCACGGTGGATCCGGCCGCGTCGGTGAGCGGGTTCGGGAAGGGTGCGGTCTGCAGCCCGAGCATGTCGACGTAGTGGAAGAAGGCCGCCGAGGAGCGCGGGAACCGCATGCCGCCGAGCTCGGCGATCGTCTCGGTGTCGTATCCGAAGGGCTCGGAGCGCAGCCGACCTCCCAGCCGCGAGGCCTCGTAGATCACCGGGCGCAGGCCCAGGCGCATGAGCTCGTAGGCGGCGACGATGCCGGCGATGCCGCCTCCGATGATCGCGACCTCCTCCCCCCGTCGCTCCTCCGGCACGCTCCCCAGCCCTGCCGGGTGCGTGAGCCACTCGTCGTAGGGGAAGGGGAAGTCAGGACCCAAGGCTGTCAGTGGTCGTGCATGTGCTCCGTCGCTCATCACCTTCGCGATGCTAGCAGGGTGGGTCGGATGGCCCTCCGGTCTCTCCGGACGAGGAGGAGGGACGACCTCCAGGAACGTCCCCCGCCGCACCCCGCGCCGGTGCTCATAGGATGCTGTCATGAGCATCACATCGCCGCGCATCGTCTGCGCCCCGGACTCGTTCAAGGGCTCCGCCTCCGCGCCGGAGGCCGCCGCCGCCCTGGCCCGCGGTGCACGTCAGGTGTTCCCGCACTCCGAGATCGTCGAGCTGCCGTTCGCCGACGGCGGCGAGGGGACCCTGGATGCGCTGCTGGCCGTCTGGGGCACTCAGGCCGAGGAGGTCGACGTCGTCGACGCCCTCGGCCGCCCGGCCACCGCACTGTTCGGCCGCTCGCCCGACGGCCGCACCGCCGTGATCGAGGCGGCCCAGGCCAACGGGCTCCCGCAGGTCTCCGACGTGCCCCTGCGCCCGCTCCGCGCCGACACCTTCGGGGTCGGGATGATCGCCGCGCACGTCCTGGACGAGGTCGACGAGATCCTGCTCTGCATCGGCGGCTCGGCGAGCACGGACGGCGGCACCGGACTGCTCACCGCGCTGGGCGCCCGCTTCCTCGACGACTCCGGTCACGAGGTGGATCCCGGCGGTCAGGGACTGGCGAGCATCGTCGAGATCGACGTGTCCGACCTGCATCCGCGTGCGACCGAGGTGCGCTGGCGGATCGCGGTCGACGTCGACAATCCGCTCACGGGTCCGCGCGGCGCGGCCGCCGTCTTCGGCCCGCAGAAGGGTGCGGACGAACAGGACGTGGCCACCCTCGACGCCGGCCTCGCCCAGCTCGCCCGCGTGCTCTCCGCCCGAGCCGGCACCGCCTCCGACCACCAGGATGACTCCATCGAGGACTCCACCGAGGGCTCCACCGAAGACTCCGTAGAGGAGATCGCTGAGCGCCGAGGGTTCGGCGCCGCCGGAGGCATCCCGGTCACGACGGCGACGCTGCTGCGGGCCGAGGTGGTGCCCGGCTCACAGATGGTGGCCGACGCGGTGGGTCTCAGCGACGCGCTGTCCGGAGCAGACCTGGTCCTCACCGGCGAAGGGTCGCTGGACTCACAGTCCCTGGACGGCAAGGTCGTCGCGGCGGTGCGGCGCCACGCCCCGCAGTCGGCAGCGGTGATCGTGGTGGCCGGGACGGTGCGGCTGACCCCGGCCGAGTGCCGTGAGGCCGGCGTGACGGCGGCGCTGTCCATCGCTCCCGGAGCCGCATCGCTGGAGACGCTGCTGGAGGAGGCCCTGCCGCTCATCGAAGATGCCGCGGCCCACGCCTGCGCGCTCGCGGCCGTGTGAGACACCGACCCGGTTCGTCCGTATAATAGAAACACAATTCCATATCGCGGATATCGATGACTCTCGACGACCCGAATCCCACGAAGGATGGATCATGACCCGCCACCTCGCCGCAGGAGACCCCGCACCGGACTTCACCCTCGACGACTCGGACGGCAGGACCGTCTCGCTCGCCGACTACGCCGGCAGTCACGTCATCGTCTACTTCTACCCGAAGGCCGCCACCCCGGGGTGCACGACCGAAGCCTGCGACTTCCGGGACAGTCTGAGCTCCCTGCAGTCCTCGGGGTACGGGGTCCTGGGCGTCTCGCCCGACGAGCCCGCGGCGA
Source organism: Nesterenkonia marinintestina (assembly GCF_025420485.1). GTDB lineage: Bacteria > Actinomycetota > Actinomycetes > Actinomycetales > Micrococcaceae > Nesterenkonia > Nesterenkonia marinintestina. Next base: position 59,884 of record NZ_JAOEFD010000004.1, read on the forward strand.
TCCGAGACTTCGCCGCCGCCGAAGAGCTGACCTTCCCGCTGCTCTCGGACCCGGAGCACGCCGCCGCCCGGGCCTACGGCAGCTTCGGCGAGAAGATGATCCGGGACCGCACCGTCGAGGGCACGCTGCGCTCGACCTTCGTCGTCGATCCCGACGGTCGGCTGTCCTACGTCGAATACGACGTCGACGCCGAGGGCCACGTCGCCCGGCTCCGCGAGTCGCTCGGGACCTGATCCCGCAACGGCCTGTGCCCACACCGGCCTGAGCCTCGTCACGCCGCGTACGCTCAGCCGCTGCGCCTCAGAAGCCGCCCGTGCGGGGTGGTGAAGTCGACGGTCCGCCCGCGCAGGATCGTGCGGTCCACCCGTCCGAGGACCTCACGCGCGTCATAGGCGGTGATCCGGTTCCGATGCCAGAGGTCGTCGGCCCGGACGTCCCATCGGGCGTGGGGGTCGAAGACCGCGAAGTCGGCGCTGCAGCCCTCGGCGATGCGCCCCTTGTCGGCGACTCCGGCGATCCGCGCCGGCGCGGAGGACATCCACCGGACCGCATCGGCCAGGTCCACCCCCTGCCGCTGCGCCTCCGTCCACATCAGCGAGAGTCCGAGCTGGAGCGAGGAGATCCCTCCCCAGGCTCCGCCGAAGTCCCCTCCGTCCAGCAGCTTGAGCTCTGCGGTCGAGGGCGAATGGTCTGAGACCACGCAGTCGATGACCCCGGCGCGCAGCCCCTCCCACAGCGCCCGTCGGTTGGACTCCTCGCGGATCGGCGGGCAGCACTTGAACGTGGTGGCCCCTTCGGGGACCTCCTCGGCGGACAGCACGAGGTAGTGCGGGCAGGTCTCGACCGTCAGGCGGACTCCCTCCTCCCGCGCGGCGGCGATGTCCTCCAGGGCCTCGGCCGAGGAGAGGTGGAGGATGTGTGCCCGGCAGCCGGTGCGGCGGGCGGCCTCGATCACGGCACGGATCGCTTCGTTCTCAGCCTCCCGGGGCCGGGAGCTGAGGAAGCTGCCGTACGACCTGCCCTCCGCCGCGGGGGCCGACTCCAGAGCGCGGGGGGACTCCGCGTGGACGATCATCAGAGAGTCCGCCTCGGCCAGGACGGCCATGTCCCGCTCCAGCTCGGCCGGGCTCAGGGGCGGGAACTCCTCGACCCCGGAGTCGGAGAGGAAGCTCTTGAACCCGTACACGCCTTCACGGTGCAGGGGTATGAGGTGCTCGGTGCTGCCGGGGATCGCGCCGCCCCAGAAGCCGACGTCGACGAACGCCTTCGGCTCCGCCGTCCGCCGCTTCTCCTCCAGGGCATCGACGTCGACCGTCGGCGGGAGGGAGTTCAGCGGCATGTCGATCAGCGTGGTCACTCCGCCGGCCGCGGCCGCGCGGGTTGCGGTGCCGAAGCCCTCCCACTCCGTCCTGCCGGGATCGTTGACGTGGACGTGGGTGTCCACGAGCCCGGGCAGGAGCACCTGCTCCGCGGAGAGGTCGAGGACCTCCTCCCCCGTGAGCCCGGTCCCGAGGTCGGCGACGACGGCGATCCGGCCGTCGCGGACCCCGATCTCCGCGGCCGACGGGCCCTCCGGCAGCATGGCGCGCTCGGCGCGGATCACCATGTCCAGATGTGGGGCGTCTGCGGCCTGTTCGGGCATCGACGTCATCTGTCCTCCTCCCGACGCGGTCCCGGGACCGGCGTCACGGCGTGGGCGTCAGCTCTGCGAGCGGGGTCAGCGCGGTGGGTGCCTCGCCCGCGGTCTGGGCGAGCGCCTCGAACTCTTCGATACTATCGAGGGCCCTGCCCATCGCGATGTTGGTCACCCGCTCGAGGATGACCTCCACCACCACCGGCACCTGGTGCTCCCGCATCAGCTCCAGGCCCTCCCGGAGTCCGTCGGCGATCCGTTCGGGGTCCTCCACGCGCAGCGCCTTGCAGCCCAGCCCCTCGGCGACGGCCACGTGGTCGACGCCATAGCCGGCGGAGGGCCCGGTCAGGTTGATGTTCTCGAACGCCAGCGAGACCTCGAAGTCCATGTCGAAGCCCCTCTGGGACTGGCGGATCAGTCCCAGATACGAGTTGTTGACCACCACATGGAGGTAGGGGATCCGGTGCTGGGCGCCGACGGCCAGCTCCTCCACCATGAACTGGAAGTCGTAGTCTCCCGAGAGGGCGACGACCGTGGCGTCAGGCGTAGCCCGAGCGACCCCGAGGGCGGCGGGTCCGGTCCAGCCGAGCGGCCCGGCCTGCCCTGCGTTGATCCAGCGGCGGGGGTGGTAGACGTGCAGCATCTGGGCGCCGGCGATCTGGCTCAGACCGATGGTGGTCACATACGTGGCGTCCTGACCGAAGACGGAGTTCATCTCCTGGTAGACGCGCTGGGGCTTGATCGGCCGCTCGGTGAAATTCGTCTTCCGGTGGAGCGTGGACTTCCTCCGTTCGCAGCTCTGCGACCAGTCCGAGAAGTCCGGGAGTCCGGCGCCGTCGCGACGACGCCGGGCGGCCCGCAGCAGCGCGTCCAGCGCCGCACCCGCGTCCGAGACCACGCCGAAGTCGGGGGCGAAGACCCGTCCGATCTGGGTGGGCTCGACGTCGATGTGCACGAACCGCCGACCGCGGCGGTACACCTCGAGGTCCCCGGTGTGCCTGTTGGCCCACCGGTTGCCGATGCCGACCACCAGGTCGGACTCCAGGAAGGAGACGTTGCCGTAGCGGGAGTGGGTCTGGATTCCCACCATCCCGGACATCAGCCGATGGTCGTCGGGGATCGCGCCCCAGGCCATGAGCGTCGGGGAGACGGGGACGTCGAGGAGCTCGGCGAACTCGACCAGTCGGTCCTCGGCGCCGGCGTTGAGTATCCCGCCTCCGGCCACGATGATCGGACGTTCGGCCGACGCGATCATGTCCAGGATCTTCTCCGCCTGCGCGTCGGTGGCCTCCGGCCGTCCGACGGGCAGCGGTTCGTACATGTCGATGTCGAACTCGATCTCCGTGAGCTGCACGTCCAGGGGGAGGTCGATCAGCACGGGGCCGGGACGGCCGGACCTCATGAGCCCGAAGGCCTTCTGGAAGGCGCCCGGCACCTGCCCCGCCTCGAGCACGGTCTTGGCCATCTTCGTCAGCGGCTCGGCGACTGCGGCGATGTCCACCGCCTGGAAGTCCTCCTTGTCGAGGACCGGGACCGGCGCCTGCCCGGTGATGCACAGGATGGGCTGGGAGTCGGCCTGGGCGGCGTAGAGTCCGGTGATCATGTCGGTGCCGGCGGGGCCCGAGGTGCCGATGCACACCCCGATGTTGCCGGGGGCCGCCCGGGTGAAGCCGTCGGCCATGTGGGAGGCGCCCTCGACATGTCGGGCCAGGGTGTGGCGGATGCCCCCATGGGCCCTCATCGCTGAGTAGAGGGGATTGATGGCGGCTCCTGGGAGTCCGAACGTCTCCGAGGCCCCCTCCTTCTCGAGGATGAGGGCGACGGCGTCCACGGCTCGCATGCGGGTCATGAGTGCTGCTCCATTCGTCAGAGGGTCCCCGTGGGGTGCTCAGCCTCGGGTCGGGTCGCCCGTGCCTGAGAGCTGCTCGACCAGCTTGAAGAGTCCGGAGTGGTCGAGACCTCCGTCGCCCTGCCGCACAGTGGCTGCGACGAGCTGGGCCACGGCGCCGGCGAGGGGGATGACGACGCCGGCTTCGCGGGCGGCGGCGGTCACGATGCCCATGTCCTTGTGGTGCAGCTCGAGTCGGAATCCGGGGTCGAAGGACCGGTCCAACATCTTCCGACCCTTCTGGTCCAGCACCTTGGAGCCGGCCAGCCCTCCGCCGAGGACCTCGAGGGCGGAGTCGGTGTCGACGCCGTAGGCCTCGAGGAAGACGACGGCCTCGGCCAGCATCTGGATGTTGCCCGCGACGATGAGCTGATTGGCGGCCTTGACGGTCTGGCCGGACCCCGAGGGGCCGACCCGGACGACGGTCTTCCCGACGGCCCCGAGGACGTCGCCGACGGCGTCGAAGTCGGCCTGCTCACCGCCGACCATGATGGACAGCGCCGCGTCGATGGCGCCCTGCTCACCGCCTGAGACCGGTGCGTCCAGCGGGTGCAGCCCCGCCTCACGGGCCTGGTCGGCGAGCTCGCCGGCGACGTCGGGGCGGATGGTCGAGGCGTCGATCCAGTAGGCGCCCGGCTCCGCGTGCGCGAGCACTCCGTCGTCGGCGGTGAGCACCTCTCGGACGTCCGGGGAGTCCGGGACCATCGTGATGATCACGTCGGCGCCCTGCACCGCCTCGGCGATGGAGCCGGCGGCGCGGCCACCGGCCTCGGCGAGCTGCTCGGCCCGCTCGGGGGACCGGTTGCAGCCGACGACGGAGAATCCGGCGGCCTGGAGGTTCTTCGCCATGGGAAGGCCCATGATTCCGAGTCCGATGAATGCGATCGTCCTGCTCATGAGTGGGGGTCCTCTCTCTCGTGGATCGGGGCTGCGTCGGGGCCTAGGCGGAGAGCCAGTCGAAGGCCGTCTCCCTGTCCTGCTTGTACTCCAGTGCGATGCGGCCGGTGTAGCCGAGCTCGTAGGACCGTTCGATCCACCGCCGGAGCGGGAGCTCTCCGGTGCCGGGAGCTCCGCGACCGGGAGCATCGGCGATCTGGACGTGCGCGAACTCGGCGGCGTGCGCCTCGATCACGGCTCCGACGTCGTCGCCGTTGACGTGCATGTGGAAGAGGTCGGCGAGCAGGCCGACGTTCTCCCCGCCCTGCTCCCGCACGCGGCGGACCACGTCCAGGGCGGCGGCGGCGGTCTTCAGGGGGTACTCGTCCGCCCCGGAGACCGGCTCGACGAGCACCGTGCCGCCGATCGGGGCCACCTTCTCGGCGGCCAGGAGGAGGTTCTCGACGGCGATGTCGTCCTGGGCCTGCTCGGTCTGCCCGTCCTGCCGCAGCCCGTAGAGGGCGTTGAAGGCGGTGCACCCCGTCCGCTCCCCGATCGAGGTCGCGAGCGCGACGTTCTCGGCGAAGTCCTCGCACCGGCCCTTCACCGAGACCATCCCCCGGTCGCCGCGGGACATGTCGCCGGCCCAGAAGTTGAGCCCACGGAGGGCGACCCCGGCGTCCTCGAGGGAGACGACGAACCGATCGACGTCCTCGGACGAGGGAGTGGGTTCGCCGTCGAAGGGCCACCAGAACTCCACGTCGGTGAAGCCTGCGGCTCGGGCGGCCGCGGGCCGCTCCATCACGGGGAGCTCGGTGAGGAGCGTCGAGCAGTTCAGCACATAGCTCCGCGGAGAGGTGAAGTCGAAGGTCGCAGTCATCGGGGCCCTCCTGCACGGGTGATCGACGGATCAGATTTCGTGATGCGAGAACTCTCATCCGCATCTTGAAAGTGATACTACGACTCGAGCACACCTCCGTCAACATCCCCGGAACCCCTGGGGCCGCCCCTGCGCCGTGTCGACCTTGACGCGACGAGTGTGACCGGGGTTACACTCGAATTCACTATCTGGAATATGACTTCCGTAATCCGACAGCTTCATGTGTCGCGACGGCATGACTGAGAGGTATCGCCCCATGAGCGCAGAGACACCCGGCCGGAGGGCCCGCAGGAAGACCACGGTGCCTCGCGGGTCGGACCGCCCCGAGGACGAATGGCTGCCCATCCCGAGGCTCGCGATGTTCGGACTGCAGCACGTGCTGACCATGTACGGGGGCATCATCGCCGTGCCGCTGATCATCGGCACGGCGGCGGGGCTGACCGGTGAGCAGACCGCCCTGCTGGTGACGGCCAGCCTCTTCGTCGGGGGCCTCGCCACCGTCCTGCAGAGTGTGGGTCTCCCCTACCTCGGGGCCAAGCTGCCCCTGGTGCAGGGGGTCTCCTTCGCCGGCGTCGCGACCATGCTGGCCATCCTGGCCGGACCCGGAAACGATCTGACCACGGTGCTCGGCGCGGTCATCGTCGCCAGTCTCGCGGGATTCGTCATCGCACCCTTCTTCGCCTCGATCATCCGCTTCTTCCCTCCCGTGGTGACGGGCACGGTCATCACCGCGATCGGCCTCAGCCTGATCCCCGTCGCGGCGAACTGGTCGATGGGCGGCGATTCGGAGGCCGACGACTACGGGTCCCTGGCCAACATCACCCTCGCGTTCATCACGCTGGGCGCGATCATGCTGCTCAGCAAGATCGGCTCGGCGGCGATCTCACGGCTCTCGATCCTGCTGGGTCTCATCCTGGGCACGGCCGTCGGCGGCCTCATGGGGCTCACCGACTTCACAGAGGTCGGCGACGGCGCATGGGCCTCCCTGCCCGGAGTCTTCGCCTTCGGAGTGCCGACGTTCGACGCCGCCGCCATCATCTCCATGTTCATCGTCATCCTGGTCGCCAAGACCGAGACCGTGGCCGACCTGATCGCCGTCAGCGAGATCATCGATACCCGGGTGGATCGTCGCCGGATCGCGGACGGGCTCCGCGCCGACATGCTCTCCTCCGCGATCGCCCCGGTGTTCGGCTCCTTCACCCAGACCGCCTTCTCCCAGAACGTCGGCCTCGTCGCCCTGACGAGGGTCAAGAGCCGCTTCGTGGTCGCGGCCGGAGGCGTGTTCCTCGTGACGATGGGACTGCTGCCGGTGCTGGGACAGGCCATCGCGGCGATCCCGATGCCTGTGCTCGGCGGTGCGGGCATCATGCTGTTCGGCACGGTGGCCGGATCGGGCATCCGCTATCTGAAGACCGTCGCGTTCGACGGCAACATGAACCTCATCATCGTCTCGGCCTCCCTGGCCTTCGCGATGATCCCGGTGGTCCAGGAGGACTTCTACCACGCGTTCCCGTCCTGGTTCCAGACGATCTTCCACTCCGGCATCTCATCGGCCGCCGTCATGGCCGTGCTGCTGAACCTGCTGTTCAACGAGCTGCGCTTCGGCACGCCGAAGGATCCCTCGGTCTTCGCCGCCAAGCCCATCAGGGTGCTGTCGCCGACGAACCTCAAGGAGCTCAAGGAGGACGACGTCTTCGTCGACGGACGGTTCCTGGACTGCGACGGGGAGGAGATCCCCGTGGTGCCCGACGACAAGGTCGCAGAGATCCGCGACGCGATCGACGCCGGGGAGATCACCGACACGTCTCAGGTGCAGATCGTCGCCGAGAGCGGACGCCCGGCGCTCCACGGGGAGGACGACCCCCGGAGTCCGGACCGTGCTCAGGAGTCGGAGATCGCAGACCCGGACTCGGAGGTCACAGACCGGGAGCCGGGCGGCCCACGACGTCCAGAGTGATCAGGCCGGCGGACCGCAGGTCGGCGGGCCGCCGGCACCCGCCGCGCGCCCCTCGACCGGGGTCAGCTCACAGCTGCACCTGGCGGTTCACGTCCTTGTAGAGCAGGTAGCGGAACGGTTCGGGACCGCCCGCGTAGCAGGCCTGGGGACAGAACGCCCGGAGCGCGAGGAAGTCGCCCGCCTGGACCTCCACCCAATCCTCGTTGAGCCGATAGACGCCCTTGCCCTGGAGGATGTAGATGCCGTGCTCCATCTCGTGGGTCTCCGCGAACGGGATCACGGCACCGGCCTCGAAGGTGACGATGTTGACGTGCATGTCGTAGGCCGGATCCTTCGGGTCCAGCATCCTGGTGGTCCGCCAGCGACCCTCCGTGCCCGGCATCGGACGGGCCTCGACGTCCCGTTCGTCGCCGAACACGGGTGCGGGGCTGTGCCCGGGCAGAGGCTGGTGGCGCTTGCGCAGCCAGTGCAGGCGGGCGGGTGCGTCACCGACGGCCTTCAGCGTCCACTGCGCACCTGCCGGCAGGAAGGCGAATCCGCCGGGACCCAGAGTGTGGGTGGTGCCGTCGAGGGTGACCTCGGCCTCACCTTCCATGAGGAAGAGGAACCCCTGCACCTCGTCCTGCGGCTCCGGGGCGTCCGAGCCTCCGCCGGGAGAGACCTCCAGGATGGTCTGTGAGAACGTCACGGGGCCGCCGGCGACAGGTCGGCTGAGCACCCAGGATCTGGTGGCGCGCCACTCGGGGAGCACCGTGGTCACGATGTCACGCAGCACGCCGCGGGGGATCACGGTGTACGCGGTGGTGACCACGGCCCGGTCGGTGAGCAGGTCGCTCTGCGGCGGGTGTCCGCCGTGGGGCGCGTAGTACTGCGGCTCCGTCCCGCGGGCCTCTGCTCGGGCAGCGGTCTCGGTGCTCGTGCTGGTGCTCGTGCTGGTGGCCTGCGTGCCGTTCTCGGCCTCGTTCATCGTCACTTCCTCTCTCGACGTCCCACCCGGTTCCTCATCGGCCGACCTCACCCTATGGCATCGCCGTCGTCCATCCGACCCGTGCGGGCCAGCCCGCGCAGCCCCTCAGGGGCGAACCCGGCCGCGGATTCGACCTCCGCACCGGTCACCGCACCGCAGGCCAGGGCCCGCTCGAGGTATCGGGCGAGGGCCTTGGCGGTGGCGGGCTCGTCGAGGACCGCCGAGTCCTCGCGGCGGACGTAGCTGCGCAGTCGCCGGGCCGCGGAGTCGAACCCTCCGCGGAAGAAGCAGAAGGTGGCCAGGAACCGTGTGGGGAGCTGGTGGGGGTGGAGGTCCCAGCCCTGATGGATGCCGTGCTGCAGGTGACGACGGACCAGACGGGCGTGCAGATCCCAGGCCGCGGCCACCGCATCGGGTTCGCCGACGGGCAGGATGTTGGTCGAGCCGTCGGAGACGTGGACGCCGGTCCCGGCCACGGCCAGCATCATCTGATGTTTGGCGAAGTCGGCCCCCGGGTGATCCATCCCCTGGTAGGCGGCGGCGATCCCCAAGGACGCCGAATAGTCGTACGTGCCGTAGTGGAGCGAGGTCACGCGCCCCTCTCCGGCGTCCAGGGCGGGGCCCAGCGGCACCGTCCCGTCCGCTCCCAGGATCAGCTGCGGGGTCTCCACCTGGATCTCGAAGCCGAGGGTCCCCTCCGGGAGGCCGTGCCCCTGCTCGAGTCCGCGGCAGGCGGTGACCATGGCCGCCACCTGGTCGGGGGTGCTGACCTTGGGCAGCGTGAGCACGAGCTGCTCGGGCAGCCCGCCCGAGGCGTGCAGCAGGGTGGAGAGGAAGAGGTCGAGGGTGCGGAGGCCGCGACGCCGAGTCTGGGCCTCCATGCTCTTGAACCGGATCCCGATCGACCCGGGAGCGGCCTCGGCCGCGAGTCCGCGCGCGGCGTACTCCGCGGCCGTCCGCGCCCAGTGGTCCTCCTCCTCGTCGGACCGGTCGCCGAAGCCGTCCTCGAAGTCGATCCTCAGGTCCTCGACGGGTTCGGTGCGCAGCTTCCGATCCACCGCGTCGGCGAGCCGTTCGGCCTCGGCCGATCCGTCATCGGCACCGTCAGCACCGTCAGCACCTGCACGCTCCGGGGCGGCGATGAGTCCGGGCCCGCGGCGGGAACCGTCGAGGACCTGCTGCGCGAGACGCACCAGCCCTCCGTGCTCCTCCACGGCCTCGACGGCCTGCCGGCCCCACCGCTGCGGCAGATCCGGGGTGTAGGTGTCGGCAGGCACGTAGACGGTGTGCACAGGCTGCCGGACGTCGCGTTCCCCGGGGTAGCGGGTGCGCAGCAGCTCGTCCGTGGTCGCCAGGTCCTCGTCGATGCCGCGCAGCAGATCCTGGGTGAGCGTGGGGGCGCGGTGGGCTTCGGTCGATCCGCTCATGAGCGTCCTCCGTCCTGCGGGGCGCGTGCGGCCTCCACCACGGCCAGGGCCACCTTCTCGGCGACCTCGGGGTCGAACACGGAGGGGACGATGCAGCGGGGGTTCAGCTCCTCCGAGGGGACGCATGCCGCGATCGCCTCGGCCGCTCCGACGAGCATGGCGTCGGTGATGTCGGAGGCTTCGGCGTCGAGGAGTCCGCGGAAGAAGCCGGGGAAGGCCAGGACGTTGTTGATCTGGTTCGGATGGTCGCTGCGGCCGGTGGCCACCACGGCGGCGTGCTTCCCCGCCTCGGCCGGATCGACCTCAGGGTCCGGGTTGGACATCGCGAACACGGCGGCGCCCTCGGCCATGGCGGCGATGTCCTCGGCGCCCAGCAGGTCGGGTGCGGAGACGCCGATGAACACGTCGGCCCCGACGACGGCCTCCTTCAGCGTGCCGGAGAAGCCCTCGGTGTTCGTATGCTCAGCGATCCAGGCCTTGTGCGGGTCGCTCTGGTCCGATCCCGGCTCGATGGCGCCGCTGCGGCCGCAGGCCACGATGTGAGGCGCCCCGGCGGCCATCAGCAGTCGGATGATCGCGTGACCGGCCGCTCCCACCCCGGAGACGACGGTGCGCACCTCCTCCATGCGCTTGTCCACCACGCGCAGCGCGTTGCGCAGGGCCGCCAGGGTCACGACGGCGGTGCCGTGCTGGTCGTCGTGGAAGACCGGGACGTCGAGCTCCTCGCGCAGCCGCGCCTCGATCTCGAAGCAGCGCGGGGCGGAGATGTCCTCCAGGTTGATCCCGCCGTACGCCGGTGCGATCGCTCGGCAGATGCTGATGATCTCCTCGGTGTCCTGGGTGTCGAGGGCGACCGGCCACGCATCGACCCCGGCGAACTGCTTGAACAGGACCGCCTTGCCCTCCATGACGGGCATGGCCGCCTCCGGGCCGATGTTCCCCAGACCCAGCACCGCGGAGCCGTCGGTCACCACGGCCACCGTGTTCCGCCTGATGGTCAGCCGACGCGCCTCCCGGGGATCGGCCGCGATGGCCCGGCAGACGCGTGCCACACCCGGGGTGTAGGCGCCGGAGAGGTCGTCCCGTGTGCGGAGGGGCACCTTGGGCGCGGACTCCAGCTTGCCCCCGAGGTGCAGCAGGAATGTTCGGTCCGAGACCGTGCGCACCTCGACTCCGTCGAGAGCCTCCAGGGCCGCCTCCACCTCCTCGCCGTGCGCGGCGTCGCGGGTGTCGCAGCTGACGTCGACGATCAGCGCCTCAGGGGTGGACTCGGCGACGTCGAGGGAGGTCAGGACCGCCCCTGTGCCTGCGACCACGCTCACCAGGTCCGATGCGGCGGTCTGTCCGACCGGTGCGGCCACCCGCAGTGTGATCGAGTTTCCGGGGCTCGGCGCAGCCATGAGCGTCCTCCCATCCAGTGAAGTTTCCGTATCTCGGATACTACCTTCTGTTATACGGAATCGCGACCACCCTATAGACTCACCCAAGAACTCCGGGAGGCCCACCGATCCGCCGACGTGCGGGTCGACTGCGCCCCGCCTCACATCATGCCAGGAGGGACCTCGCACCATGATGCGCACCACTTCCGAGACGTCGCCGACCCGCCCTGCACGCAGCGGCGTCCAGTCCGTCGAGCGGGCGTTCGACCTGCTCGGCCTCATCGCCGAGGCCGGAGGCCACACCACGCTCAGCGAGCTGGCCGCCGCAGTGGACCTGCCGATGCCGACCATCCACCGCCTCCTGAAGACACTGGTCGGACTCGGGGTGGTCCGACAGCTTCCGGACCGCGGGTACGCCCTCGGACCCGGACTCATCCGCCTCGGCAACCTCGCCGGCGAACAGCTCGGAGCGATCGCCCGACCGTACCTGCGCTCGCTGGTCCGTGACCTGAGCGAGAGCGCCAACGTCGCGACGCTCGACGGAGACATGGTCGTCTACGTGGACCAGGTGCCCTCCCCGCACCAGATGCGCATGTTCACCGAGGTGGGCCGGCGCACGCACACCCACGACACCGGCGTCGGCAAGGCCATCCTGGCCCAGCTTCCCCGGGACCAGGTGCGCCGGATCGTGGCGGCCGCGGGGATGCCGACCCCCACCCCCCACAGCCTCGCCACGCTCGAGGACCTGGAGAGGGAGCTGGAGCGGATCCGCGAGCGCGGCTTCTCCGTCGACGAGCAGGAGCAGGAGCTGGGGGTCCGCTGCTTCGCAGTCGCAGTCCCGGACGCCCCGACCCCCTTGGCGATCTCGGTCTCGGGACCCACCAGCCGAGTGGATCAGGCCTTCGCCGACAGGGCGGTGCCGCTGCTGCAGGAGGCCGCCTCCCGGATCTCACAGGAGCTCAAGACTCCCTGACCCTTGACTCTCACCCACTCTCCGCGGACACTGGATGTCATGAAGCGGAACGACACTTCCGCAATGCGAGAACAATCGCAGCGCAGTCGCTCCCTCACCACTGGACGGAGAGTTCACATGACCACCTGCTCGAACACCCCGGAAGTCCCCGCATCGTCGAGGACCCCCATCCACGTGACCGCCGAGGAGCTCGCCTTCGGAGGTGACGACCCGGACTTCTTTATGAAGCCGTCGGGCGCACCGCGGCCCCCTCTGGTCTGCTCCGTCCCCGCTCTCCGAGGCCTGCTCCCCCAGTGCCGCTGACCTGACGGCACGCTGAGACGCCTCGGCCCTCCCCCGGCATTCGGGGGAGGGCCGAGGCGTCTCAGCGTGATGAGCGGACCTCTCTCAGCAGAAGCCGCCGATGCCCTGCCACGCCTCCGGCACGTCCGGGGCGGAGTCACGCATGATGCTGGCTTCGATCAGTCCGTAGGGACGGTCGGCCGCGTAGAACACCTCGTTCGGATTCTCCAGGCCGAACGGAGACAGGTCCTGCACGAAGTGGTGCTTGTTCGGGCAGGAGAAGCGGATCTCATCGATCTCCGGGACCTCGGAGATGACCCTCTCCCCCATCTTGTAGAGCGTCTCCTGCAGGGCGTAGGAGTAGTGGTCGGTGAACGACGACATGATCAGCTGCTTCACGCGCCGGTAGACCGCCTCGAAGTCCAGCGAAGTGGTGTTGTAGCGCCAGCGGGTGGCGATGTCCGTGGCCAGGACCCGGTCCTCGGTCTCCGGCAGAGTCGTGTATTCGTCCCGGGGGTAGCCGACGAACCCGGAGCCGGTCGACTTGAGCACGGTGAGGCCGTGGAAGCCGGAGATGAGGTGGTCGGTGTCGCCGTCGCGGCTCAGCACGACGGTGCGGACCTCGGGGGCCGAGCGGAAGAAGGCGTGATCGTGGTCGTCGATGCGCGACCAGCCGTACTCCTCTGCCGCCCAGCGGCCCCCGGTGACCCAGGAGAAGCGGGAGGTGAAGCTGTCGGCCAGCGCCGTCAGGAACTCCTCCGGCGAGGAGATCCCGACCTCCTTCGCCTTGGCGAAGATCGTGTTCTTCTGCGTGTCCGTGGCGACGACGTGCTCGTTGCTGCCTTCGGTGTGGGCGGTGGTGAAGTCGCCCCACAGCTGAGAGGTGACGTTGAGATCGCGGATCTCATGACGGTCCGTGTCACGGACGACCCTGACGACACGGTTCTCGGCCTTGCCGTACTGATTGCTGCCGAGCCTGACGTTGCTCACGATGCTCTCCTGTCTGGGATGGGTTGCGGCGGATGCCGAGGGGGGGGTGGCGGCGCAGCTGCGCCGGGGAGGTGCCGGTCTCAGCTGCCTCGATAGGTGGTGTAGGCGAACGGACTCAGCAGCAGTGGGATGTGGTAGTGGTCCTCGCCGGCCCTGACGCTGAAGTCCACCGTCACTGTGGGGTGGAAGTGGTCCTGTCCGCGGGCCTCGAAGTAGGCGCCGACGGCGAACACGATCCGATAGCCGCCCGGCTCCAGGGTCTCGGGACCCAGCTCTCCGACGCGACCGTCGTCATCGGTGGTGGCCGAGGCGATGTGCGCCCCGTCGCTCGTCGAGAGGGTGATGTCGATGCCGCGAGCAGGTGTGCCGGCGGTCGAGTCCAGGACGTGGGCGGTGATGTGGCTCATCGGAGCATTCCTTCCAATCTGAGGGCTGCGATCTGTTCCAGCTGCTCGCCGGTCTCGGCGAGCTCCTGCTCGGCGGAGTTCTCCAGGCGCCGCTCGAGCTCGGCGAGGATCTCCTCGGAGCTGCGTCCCGCGGCTCGGATGAGGAAGACGCGGCCGAAGCGCTGTTCGTAGGCGATGTTGCCCTCTGCGAGCCGGGTCCGGACCGTGTCGCCCAGCTCGCCGAGACCGGCCTGCTCCCGCCGGGAATGGGTGGCCTCGACGGAGTCTCCGCCCGCCCGCTCACCGATCCGCGGGTGGTGGGCCATCGCCGCCTCGATCTCCTCCGAGGTCAGCGGATGGGCGCCGGTGCGTGCGGCCTCCAGGCATCGGTCGAGGTCGTCGTAGGGGCGCCCTGCGGAGACGACCTCCGTCCACCTCTCCACGTCGAGGCACGGACGCAGCAGCGAACGTGCCTGCTCGGCGGGGAGACTGTTGAACTCTTCCAGATCCACACGACCTCCTCGTCGAGATTTATCGTATGGTGGAATCTGAGTTCCACCTGCGCTTCGCAGTGTGACCCACCCCTCATCGGCGTGTCAACCGCCGCCAGCGGCCTGCATCGCCCCTGATCCGCGATCTGGACGCGTGATTCCACATCATGGATACTGGTGTGCGGAATCAGTGAGACTGCCCTCACGTCCGCAGACACCGACCCTGAAGGAGCGGGAGACGATGACCATCGAAGTCAATGAGCCCTACGAGGTCTTCGGAGCCGAGACTGTCCTCACCCGGGAGGCGCTGGAGTTCGTCGCCGAGCTCCACCGACGCTTCGCCGACGTGCGCGACGAGCGGCTCCGGGCACGCGGCACCGCCCAGCAGGAGGCGGCGGAGGCCGGGTCGCTGGACTTCCCCTCCGAGACGCGGGACGTGCGGGAGGGCGACTGGACGGTCCCGGAGCCTCCGGACTCGCTGCGGGACCGCCGGGTGGAGATCACCGGTCCGCCGGCTCCGGCCAAGATGGCCATCAACGCGCTGAACTCGGGGGCCGCCGTCTGGCTGGCCTGCCTGGAGGATGCCCTGTCTCCGCATTGGAAGAACCTCATCGAGGGGCAGCTGAACCTGTATGAAGCCGCACGCGGGACGCTGCAGTTCACCTCCCCGGAGGGCAAGGAGTACCGGCTGCGCGACGACGTCGACCTTCCCACGATCGTCGTCCGCCCCCGGGGGTGGCACCTGCCGGAGAAGCACATCGAGATCGACGGCCGTCCGGCGATCGGCGCCCTGGTCGACTTCGGACTGCACTTCTTCCACAACGCCGAGCTGGGTCGGTCCAAGGGCACCGGCCCCTTCTACTACCTGCCGAAGCTGGAGCACTACCTGGAGGCTCGGCTCTGGGACGAGATCTTCACCTTCGCGGAGGAGCGGCTCGGGATCCCGCACGGCACGGTGCGCGCCACCGTGCTGATCGAGACCATCCCCGCGGCGTTCCACATGGATGAGATCCTCTACGAGCTGCGCGACCATGCCGCAGGGCTCAACGCCGGGCGGTGGGACTACCTGTTCTCGATCATCAAGCACTTCCGCAGCTCGGGCGAGCACTTCGTGATGCCCGACCGCGCCCAGGTATCGATGACCCAGCCCTTCATGCGCGCCTACACGGAGCGGCTCGTCCAGGTGTGTCACCGACGCGGCGCCTTCGCGATGGGCGGTATGGCCGCCTTCATCCCGAACCGGCGCGAGCCCGACGTCACCGAACAGGCCATCGCGAAGGTCCGCGAGGACAAGGGCCGCGAAGCCCACGACGGCTTCGACGGCTCCTGGGTGGCCCATCCGGACCTGGTCTCCATCTGCCGGGAGGAGTTCGACGCGGTCCTCGGCGAGCGCCCGAACCAGGTGGACCGGACTCGCGAGGACGTCAGCGTCTCGGCGGAGGACCTCCTCGACATCGCGGGCGCCGACGGCGATGTCACCGAGGCGGGGGTCCGCACGAACCTCTACGTCGCGATCTACTACACCGCGATCTGGCTCTCGGGCAACGGTGCGGTCGCCATCCACAACCTCATGGAGGATGCGGCCACCGCCGAGATCTCCCGTTCGCAGGTGTGGCAGCAGATCCACAACGGCATCGTGGCCGCCGACACCGGCGAACGCATCAGCTCGTCGACTGTCGACCGGCTCCTCCGGGAGGTCGTCGAGCAGCTCCGCGGCGAGATCGACGACGCCGACGCCTTCGCCGACTACTTCGAGCCGGCGGCCGAGGTGGTCAGGAAGCTGGTCCTGGACGATGAGTACGTGGACTACCTGACGATCCCCGCCTACGAGCTGCTTCCCTGAGCACGGCTCCGGGCGCCCCGGCCTGGTGCCGCCCCGGGCAGATCTCCGCGCCCCTGACCTGCGGGGCGACGACGGAGTATCGTGAGGACACGCACGTCCGCACATCATGACCCAGGGCGGCACCGAGCCGCCGACGAGCAGCAGGGAGTCGAGCGAGACCATGGACATCTCAGGACGCACCTTCGTCATCACCGGGGCCGGCGCCGGCATCGGACAGCACACCGCCTTGGAGGTCCTCCGCCGCGGGGGACGCGTCGCGGGGATCGACCTCCGTTCGGAGGGGCTCGACGAGACCCTGCGGCTGGCCGGTGCGGAGAACCCCGACTTCGGGGCGATGTTCTCGGCCCACCCGATCGACATCACCGACCGCTCCTCGGTGCTCGCCCTGCCCCAGGCGATCCGCGATGAGCACGGCGGGATCGACGGGCTGATCAACGTCGCCGGGATCATCCAGCCCTTCGTCCACGTCACGGAGCTGGAGTTCACGACCATGGAGCGGATCCTGGCGGTGAACTTCTGGGGCACGGTGAACACGGTCAAGGCGTTCCTGCCCGAACTGCAGCGCCGCCCGGTGTCCTCGCTGGTGAACGTCTCCTCGATGGGGTCGATCCTCCCGGTGCCCGGGCAGACCGTCTACGGCGCCTCCAAGGCGGCGGTCAACCTCTTCACCGAGGGCCTCTTCGCGGAGCTGCAGGGCGGCCCCGTGCGGGTGACGACCGTCTACCCGGGCGCGATCGCCACCGAGATCAGCACCAACTCCGGCGTCGACCGCACCGAGGGCGAGGAGGCTCCCGAGTTCGGCGGCGGGGGCAAGAGCTCGGACCCGTCGATGACCCCGCCGCAGGAGGCGGGACGGCTCATCGTCGACGCCGTGGAGAAGGGCTCCTTCCGCGTGCACATCGGCAAGGACGCCAAGGCCTTCCGTGCGCTGAGCACCGTCACGCCGAAGCGGGCGATCCGCATGGTCGCCGAGAAGATGAAGGACCTCGTCTGAGGAGACCCGTCTGAGGGATCTCGTACGACGGACCGCCGTCTGGTCGGAGGCCGCCGCTCAGGCGCGGATGAAGTCGGCGAACGCGGCGACGAACTTCCGTGCCCGGGCGGCGGTCTGCTCGTCGGCGACGCCGTCGTCGTCGAAGACGTCCTTCGCTCCGCCGACGGCGAGGTTGGGCGTCCCCATGAACCGCACACCCAGCATCGGCAGGAACTGCCGCAGCTGGGACTGGCTGCTGATGGTGCCGAATCGGCCCGGGGAGGCGCCGGCGATCGTGACCGGCCTGCCGCGCAGCACCGAGGTGCCGCCGGGCCGGGTGAGGATGTCGACGGCGTTCTTCACCGCCGCGGGGAAGGACTGGTTGTGCTCCGGGGTGACGATCAGCAGCCCGTCCACAGCCTCCACCCGGTCCTTGAAGTCCTGCATCACCTGGGGGAAGTCCTCGTCCAGGTGCCGGCCGTAGAGCGGGAGTCCGCTGATGTCCAGGTCCCGCATCTCCACGTCCTCCGGAGCCTGTTCGACGAGTGTGCGGGCCAGCTTCCGATTGACCGATCCTTCCGCCCAGCTGCCTACGAAGTACCCGATCGTCGTCATCCTGCCTCTGCTCCCTGCTCTCGACGGTTCCGCCGCGGCCCCGACGGTGGTCCTCCACCCTATCGGTCGTTCCGGTCGGGGAGGTCCGGCGCAGGACGACGTCGGCCGGTCCGCCGAGGATGATCCTCGGCGGACCGGCCGGACAGCGTCAGTGGACTCTCGTCAGTGGCCTGACGTCAGTCGTGACTGGTCAGTCGTCGGTGACCACGACGTCGACGTCGATGTTGCCCCGGGTCGCCTTGGAGTACGGGCACACCTGGTGCGCCTGGTCGGCGAGCTCCTGGGCCTCGGACTGCGGCAGGTTCGGCACGACGACCTCCAGGGTGACCGCGAGCCCCATGCCGTCCTCGCCCTTGCCGATGCTGACCTTCGCACCGACCGAGGAGTCGCCGACGTCCTTGCCGGCCTGCTTGGCGACCAGCTGCAGGGCGCCGTGGAAGCAGGCGGCGTATCCGGAGGCGAACAGCTGCTCCGGGTTGGAGCCCTGCCCGTCGCCTCCCATCGCCTCCGGGGCGGAGAGGCCGAGGTCGATGCGGGAGTCGTCGGTGCGCACGTGGCCGTCCCGGCCGGAGCCGGTGGCGATGGCCTCTGCGGTGTACAGGGTCTCCATACTGTCCTCCTTACGGGCCCTGACGGGCCGTGATGTGTCCAGGTCTGCTGGCTCCTCCAGCTCAACACATCGCCGCAGAGGCGTCCAGGGGCCCGGGGCCGGAACGTCGTGGGGCCGGGCGGCCTCAGTCGAAGAAGCTCGGGACGTCGACCGCTCCGCCGGAGGCCTCGAACTCCTCACGCACCCGGGCCGCCAGCTCGTCGTCGACGAGGAAGTCCAGTGCGGTGGCCGCGAGCCCGAAGGCTCCGTCGACCGCGGCGTCCTCGGCACGGGGCGAGCCTGCGGCCTCTCGGAACTCGACGGTGTGCAGGGCCACGTCGGAGTCCGAGATCTTCAGCAGCGGGTGGATCCCGGGCACCCTGTAGCTGACGTTTCCGAAGTCGGTGGACGCGGCGACGGTCTCGGGGACGACGCCGCCGGGCAGCGGTGACCGCCCCCGCCGCGACTGCGCGGCCGTCCAACGGTCGGTGAGCGCCGAGTTCGTCCGGACCGGAAGGCTGGGAGGGTCTTCGTCCCAGGTCAGCGCCAGGTTGGTCCCGGTCATCAGGGCGGCACCCCTGAGCACGTCCTCCACACGCTCGGAGAGTTCGCGCAGGCTCTCGGGGTACTTGGACCGGACGTAGAGGTCCATCGAGGCGCGGTCGGGGATGATCGAGGCCCTCTCCCCGCCCTCGGTGATGACCGCGTGCAGCCGGTCCACCGGCAGCATCTGCTGCCTGAGCAGCCCGAGGCCCTGGTAGGCCAACGACGCCGCATCCAGGGCGTTGCGTCCCTGGAACGGCTGGGCCGAGGCGTGGGCGGAGACGCCCTCGAACTCGGCGGTCAGCACTCTGCGTCCGAGCCACACCTGGTCGGCCAGGTCGTAGCCGTAGGGGTGGATCATGATCGCCGCGTCGAGGTCGTCGAAGGCTCCGTGCTGCGCCATGTGCTCCTTGCCGGTGCGGCCCTCTTCGGCCGGTGTGCCCAGCAGCACCACCCGGCCCCGGAACGCGGCGGGGTCCTCGGTGAGGAGCCGGGCCAGGGACACGACCGACCCTACGGCGGTCGCGGCGATCACGTTGTGGCCGCAGCCGTGGCCGAGTCCGACCAGTGCGTCGTACTCGGCCAGCACGGCGATCGTCCGGTCGGTCTCGGGGTCGAAGTCGGCCGAGGTCACCTCGGCGTGCACCGCGGTGTCGAGCCCGAAGCCGCCGATGACGGCGTCCAGCCCGTGTCGACGCAGCAGCTCCGCCACCTCCGCGGCCGACCGGTGCTCCTCGAAGGCGACCTCCGGGTGCTGATGGAGGCTGTAGAGCAGGTCGATCAGGTCGGTGCGCAGCGATTCCGTGATGGTCTCCAGGGCGCTGCGGAGCTGATCCGACGCCCCGGAGTCCGCCGCACCGTCGGCCTCGTCCGGCGCGTCCTGCAGGTGCGCGGCCGCCTCGGCGCGCTGTGCGGTCTCCCTGTCGAGCTGGGACAGATAGAAGTCGGAGGGGCCGCTGAGGTTCTCGTATTCTCGCCGCACTGTGCGCTGCACTCACCTTTCATCGTGGGACTTCATCGTGACATGCCGACGCGGCATGTGAACGCGGTTCGTGGTCGGGGCATGTGGTCGGAGCATGTTGCCGGACCACGTGGTCGCGGACGGCCGAGGGCGCCGGACCTCGCCCGGCACCGGCTCACTGGTCCAGGTACACCGGAACACCTGGGCCGAACGGGATCCCGAGGAAGAAGAACACGTAGAGCACGATGTTGAAAGCGATGAAGAAGCCCACCGCGTACGGGAGCATCAGCGAGATGTATGTGCCGATGCCGGCCTTCTTGTCGTACTTCTGCATGTAGGCCAGGATTACCGGCATGAAGGGGAAGAGCGGTGTGACGATGTTCGTCGAGGAGTCGCCGATCCGGTAGGCCGCCTGGATGAATCCCGGGTGGTAGCCGAGCTGCATGAGCATCGGCACGAAGATCGGCGCCTGCAGGGCCCACTGGGCGGAGCCTGAGGTGATCAGCAGGTTGAGCAGCACGGTGAACAGCGTGTAGGTGAGGATCAGCAGCACGCCGGTGAAGCCGACGCGTTCCAGGAACTCCGCGCCGGAGACGGCCACCCAGAGTCCGAGGTTCGACCAGTTGAAGTACTCGATGAACTGGGCGATGGCGAACACCATGACGATGTAGGTGCCCATCGTCGCCATCGCGGCGGCCATGTGCTTGGAGACGTCGCCGGTGCTGCGGATCTCCCCGACGACGATGCCGTAGGTGACACCGATGACGATGAAGAAGATCAGGATGAGCGGAACGATCCCGTCCATGAAGGGCGAGTCGATGACCGCGCCGTCCTCACCCTGCAGCGGGCTTCCCGGGATCATCACGGCCACGGCGATCAGCAGCACGTAGAGCAGGCCGGCTCCCGAGGCCAGCAGGAAGCCCTTATGCTCACGGGCGGTCGGGGCGCGATCGTCCTCCATCTGGACCGCGGCGCCCTCGTAGGTGCCCAGCCGCCGCTCGGTGATCCGGGTGGTGATCAGACCGCCCACGAAGGTGAGAACGAAGACGCAGACGATGTTGAAGTACCAGTTGGCCACAGGGGAGACCGTCATCGAGTCGTCGACGATGCGGGCCGCTTCGGTGGTGATGCCGGCCAGGAGCGCATCGGTGCCGGCGACCATGAGGTTGGCCGTGAAGCCCGCTCCGGCTCCGGCGAAGCCGGCGACGAGCCCGGCGATGGGGTGGCGTCCGACCTTGTAGAAGGCCATGGCCATCAGCGGCGGGATCAGCACCATGGCGGCGTCGGAGGCGATGTTGCCCATGATGCCGACGAAGACGGCCATATAGGGCAGCAGGAACCCGGGTACGCGGCTGACGCTCTTGCGGATGGCGTAGTCGAGGTACCCGACCTGTTCGACCAATCCGATGCCCAGCATGATGCCCAGCACCAGACCCAGCGGGGCGAAGCCGGTGAAGTTGTCCAGCATCGAGGTGAGCATGAACTCGACGCCCTCGCCCGTGAGCAGACTCCGCACCGATTCCTCGTCGCCGGTCTGCGGATGCTCGGCGGAGGCGCCCAGCCCGCTGGCCACCGCGGAGAGCACGATGACGATGAGGGCCAAGACGACGAAGAGGACGAACGGATCGGGCAACTTGTTGCCCAGGCGTTCGATGGCGTCGAATACGCGTGAGGTCTGCTTCGATCCTGCTGAGCTGCTCTTGGCCATGGAGTTCCCCCTCAGTCGTCCACCGCCCCTGGGGGCTGTCGGCCCGTCTCCTTCATCCTGTCCCACCCCCGGGCGCTTCGCCGGGCACGACACAGGTCGCCGAGCTCCCAGTTCCGCTGCGGGCCGGGGTCAGGGCAGAATTGGGTCGATATGCAGTGCCACGACGTCGATCGGCTCTCTCCCGGAGATCCGCAGCAGATCGCCGCGGACTTCCGTGCCCGGTTCGGGGAGGTCTTCGGCCGCTCGGCCGACGGTGTGTGGTTCGCGCCGGGCCGGGCGAACATCAACGGTGAGCACATCGATTTCCACTCCGGCCGCTGCCTGCCGATGGCTCTGGCGCACGGCACCTACGCGGCGGCCGCCCCGCGCAGCGACGGGCTGCTGCGCGTGCGGACTCTGGACGCCGCGCTCGACGACGGTGTGCACACCATCCGACTCGACGAGGTGGCCCCGGTGGACTCCCCCGAACCCGCCGGACGGGCCGCGGGGGCGCACTCGATGGACGCCGCACCCAGCTGGACCCGGTATGTGGCAGGCACCATCTGGGCGTTGGCTCAGCTGGGTGAGGAGTCGCCCGGCTTCGCTCTGGACCCGGGGTTCGGCGTCGACCTGCTCATCGTCTCCACCCTCCCCATCGGGGGAGGCCTGTCCTCCTCGGCGGCGCTGGAATGCGCCACGGCCCTGGCGGTCATCGCCCTGGGCACGCCGTTGGGCGCTCAACACTCGGGTTCGGAGCTGGATGCGGCGCTGACCGACGCGCTCCGAGCCGAGGTCGCCGCGGCCTGTATGCGCGCCGAGGTGGAGGTCGTCGGAGCGGGCACCGGCGGGCTCGACCAGACGGTGAGCCTGCGTGGGCTGGCCGGCGACGTCCTGTCCCTGGACTGCCGGGACTTCTCGGTGGACTGGTTGCCGGTGGGACGGCTGCTGGATGACTACGTGTTCCTGGCCGTGGACACCCGCCAGGCCCATTGGTTGGGGGACGGCCAGTTCGACGACCGACGCGCCGATTCCGAGGCTGCGGCTCAGGTGCTGGGCGTCGAGCAGCTGCGCTACGCGCTGCCGGAGCAGGCGACGGCGGCTGATGCCCGCCGGGTCCGCGAAAGGTTCGATGAGCGGGTGGGAGCGGCTGCCATGGTGGCGGGGCGTCCTGCGGACGCGGTGCGTCGGCGCCTGCGCCATGCGCTCTCGGAGATGGTGCGTTCTGACGAGCTGGCGGAGATCTTCGCCGAGACCGTGCCGGACCCGGAGGTCGGTCCCGAGGACGCGGCGACCCTGATCGGGCAGCTGATGCTCTCCGGCCACGCCTCGATGCGGGACTCGGCGCAGGTGTCCTTCCCCGCCGCCGATGCGATCGTCGACGCCGCGGTGCGACATGGAGCTCCGGGCGGCCGGCTCATCGGCGGCGGCTTCGGGGGTTCAGTGCTGCTGCTCTCCCGGCGCGACGACGTCACCGCGCTGGAGGCCGCCGTCGACCGCGCCTGCGCCGGTGCCGGCCATCGACGACCACGGTTCGTGGAGATCACGCCCTCGGCCGGCGCCCGGACGGTGCCCCTGCCTGCGGTCGCGGCGCACCGTCCTCATTAGGATGGTCGTGATTCCCCACACACCGTCCGCTGCACTGAGGAGACCGACCATGAGGCTCGCGACGATCCGTAACGCCCAAGGAACCGCAGCGGCGGTGGACACCGGTTCCGGGTGGAGGCCGATCAACGGTGTGTCCGACGTCAACGACCTGCTCAGTCGTCCGGACTGGCGTGAGTTCGCCGATGCGGCCGGACACCGGGAGGACGTCTCGCCCCTCGACGAGTCGACCCTGGAATTAGCCGCCGTCGTGCCTGCACCGGGCAAGGTGATCTGCGTCGGCCTCAACTACGCCTCCCATATCCGCGAGATGGGCCGTGAACTCCCCGCACATCCCACGCTCTTCGCGAAGTTCGCCGAGACCCTCACCGGTCCCACTGATCCCGTCATCGCCGTGGCCGAGGACTCCGAGCTGGATTGGGAGGGTGAGATGGCGCTGGTCATCGGCGCCCGAGCCCACCGAGTGACGGAGGCTGAGGCACGGTCACGGATCGCCGGCTACACGGTGGCCAACGACATCTCCATGCGGGGATGGCAGTTCCGCACGGTGGAGTGGCTCCAGGGAAAGATCTGGGCCGAGTCGACCCCCGTAGGACCGTACCTGGTCACCACGGAAGCCTTCGACTGGTCTCGGTCGCGACTTCGCACCACCGTCAACGGCCAGGTCATGCAGGACCACGCGATCGGCGACCTCGTGTTCTCTCCGGAACAGCTCGTCGCCTACATCTCCACCATGCTCCCCCTCAATCCCGGTGATCTCATCCTCACGGGCACACCCGGCGGCGTGGGACGTGCCAGAGACCCACAGGTCTACCTGTCGGCCGGAGATGTGGTCGAGGTGCTGATCGACGGACTCGGCACTCTGCGGACTCTCATCGTGGAGCCCTGAGCTCATGACGGTCCCGCTGCCCCCTTATCGTGAGCTGGTCCTCACGGCGTTCGGCCTGTTCGGACGCAACGGGCAGGAGTGGATTCCGGTCGGGACCTTGGTCAGGCTGTTGGAGGACTGCGGCGCTGACGCGCCGGGCGTACGGGCCACCATCTCGCGGATGACCAAGCGAGGAAACCTCGAGAACCGACGCCGGGGCAGGAACAGCGAGTATCGGCTCAGTCCCAACCTCGTCTACGCGTTCTCCTCCGGTGACCGCAGGATCTTCGAGCCGGTCCGCGCATCGCCAGACGACCCGTGGCTGCTGGTCACCTTCAGCGTCTCCGAGTCGCAGCGCGATGTCAGGCACAGGCTCCGCAGCGGGCTGAGTCGACTCGGTTTCGGCACCATCAGTCCCGGTCTGTGGATCGCGCCGGTCCACGTCGAGGAGGAAGCACGCCAATACCTCGAACGTCACGGACTGATGGAGCACACGGCGATCTTCAGAGCCCACTCGGTCCACGGCGGGCCCGACGCCGACTGGTGGAATCTGGATCTCTTGGAGTCCCGCTACTCCTGGTTCCTCCAGGCGTACACGGAGGTCTCCGAACGCGTCGACGAGTCGGACTCATCGCTGCAGACCGCGTTCTCCGTCTACATGGTCATGCTCACCCACTGGCGACAGCTCCCCTATCTGGATCCCGGCCTCCCGGACGACATGCTCCCGCCTACATGGCCGGGACATCGAGCCTGGGATCTGTTCATCGCCCTGGACAGGGCGCTTCACGCCGCCGCGGATGAGTATGCGCGCTCAGTCCTCGAGGAGGATGCGGTTCAGGCGTCGTCCTGAATCTCGGCCACGCCCTGGATCTCGACCACGGCTTCCTTCTGCCACAGGCGGGAGACGCCGATCCCAGCCATCGCCGGATACCTGCGGCCCACCATCCGCTGCCAGACCCGTCCGACCTCACGGCCGTGCTCCAGATAGTCGTCGACATCGGTGAGATAGATCGTCACTGAGACCAGGTCCTCCGGTCGGCCACCTGCCTCCGCCAGGGTGGCCAGCACGTTACCCAGAGCCTGCTCGAACTGGGCGACGACGTCTCCGTCGACGATCCGGCCGTTCTCGTCCAGGGCGGTCTGCCCGCCCAGATACACGCGTCGTCCGGCCTTCACTCCGTGCGCGTAACCTCGAGCCTCTGCCAGCCCATCGGGGTTCAGAATCAGATTCTCCATGCCATAAACCTCTCTGTCATAGTACGTGAGCGTCCTCATACCAGTTCTCGGATTGATCATGGTCTATCACTTCCGTGACGCCCGTCACGCATGTAATATACCTCACAGCACCGCTGACGAACACGTGTCGAACCGATGAAGGTCGGCACGTCATCACAAGGACCGGAGGCCCACCATGACGCAGGACGAATCCACTCCCACCGTCGGACCGGACGTCGTGCCGGTCGTGACCCGCGCCGGACACGAAGACACGAACACCACCCAGTCCGGTGACTGCATACGCGTCTCAGGCGTCTCCATCCAGCACACACCGGCGACCAAGATCTGGTTCGGACAGGTCTCGAACAAACCCGGATACCGATCTCTCCCCCACCACCACGGTGAGGCCGAGACCGGGGGCTACGTGCTGCGCGGACACGGCAGGATCTACTTCGGCGAGGGGTACGCCCAATACCTGGACATGGAGGCCGGAGACTGGGTCTTCGTCCCGCCCTACATGCCGCATGTGGAGGCCAACATGTCAGTGACCGAGGACCTGATCTGGCTCACCACCCGCACCCCGGAGAACATCGTGGTCAACCTGGAGGACGTGCCGGACGACTCGCTCGAGGGATACCGCCGCGCATGACCACCGAGGAACTCGGTCGCACCGGAGACTTCTCCCGGAACGCCGAAGACAGCAGCCGGATGCTCGCGGCCCTCGACCTCCGAGAGGTCACTCCGCAGCGAGGCGACGTCGCCTGGTCCGCGACCACCCAATACGTGCCGTGGCCCAAGGCGTACGGAGGGGACATGGCGGCACAGGCCACGCTCGCGATGCTCCGCTCGGCCCCGGAGGACCGGTCCCTGCATTCGCTGCACAGCTACTTCATGCGACCGGTCGACATCGGTGCCGAGATCACCTACGAGGTGGAGGTGATCCGCGACGGCCGCAGCTACTCCACCCGCCACGTCCGCGCCGTACAGAACGACAAGGACGTCTATCTGAGCATCGGCTCCCTGACGCCCGAGGCCGACGGAGCCGAGTTCCACACCCCGCTGTCCGAGGCGGCAGCTCCCCTGGGACGGGACATCCCCGATCCGGAGTCTCTGCCGAGTTCCGCGGAGGTCCTTCCGGACTCCGCCGACCCGGCGGCGGACTACTGGGCACGGGGACGCAGCTTCGACATGCGCCATGTCCCCGGCCCCCTCTACCTAGAACATGACGAGGACAGGTCGCCCCACCAGGCGGTATGGGTCCGCTCCTACGACCAGCTTCCGGACGAACCCGCTCTCCACCAGGCCGCGCTGACCTACGCCTGCGACTACACGATCCTCGAGCCCTCACTCCGGGCCCAGGGGCTGTGCTGGTCCTCGCCGGGGCTCGTCACGGCCAGTCTCGACCACGCCATGTGGTTCCACCGGCCGGCACGTGTCGACCAGTGGCTGCTCTACCTCCAGGAGAGCCTCGACGTTGGCCGACAGCGAGGCCTCTCTTTGGGGCGCTTCTACACGCGTGGCGGCGAACTCGTCGCTACCGTCGCACAAGAGGGTCTCATCCGTCCCGGGTCCCAGTGACCTCCGAACCCTGCACACGAGGACCATCGATGGTACTTCTCACCAGCGCACACCATGACACGTTCTGCCGCGACAATCTCCCACCCCAGGAGCAGTGGCCGACGATGGAATTCACCCTGCCGGAGCTTCACTACCCCGATCGGCTCAACGCCGCCGAGGTGCTGATCGATCAGGCCGTCGACGCCTTCGGTGCCGATCGGCCCGCTCTCCTCACTCCGAACGGCGAACGGTGGTCCTACGGCGACCTGCAGCTGCGAGCTGACCAGGTCGCCCACGTCCTCACCCAGGAGATGGGGGTGGAGCCCGGAAATCGTGTGATGCTCCGGTCACCCAACAATCCCTGGCTGGTCGCCAGTTGGCTCGGTGTGCTGAAGGCCGGAGCGGTCGCCGTCACCACCATGCCCGTCCTGCGCCCCGCCGAAGTCCAGAAGCTGGTGGATCTGACCCGGCCCACCGTGCTGCTGACCGACCACCGTTTCGTAGACGGACTCACTGACGAGGTGACAGAGGTCCCCGTCGTCACGATCGGAGGTGGGGGTCCGGAGGACCTCGTGAGCCGGGCTGGCCACTATCGCGATCCGTTCCAGGCCGTGGAGACTTCGCAGGACGATGTCGCCCTTCTCGCGCCGACGTCCGGATCCACCGGGGCGCCGAAGGTGACCATGCATTTCCATCGCGACGTCCTGGCCAACGCGGACACCTTCGCCCGTCATATCCTTCGACCCGCACCGGACGACGTGTTCGCCGGGTCGCCGCCCCTGGCGTTCACCTTCGGACTGGGCGGTCTGGTGGTCTTTCCTCTGCGGTTCGGGGCCTCGGCGCTGCTGACCGAGCGGGTCACCCCCGTCGAGCTCGCCGAGCTCGTCGCGGAGCATACCGTCACCGTGCTGTTCACCGCACCGACCGCATACCGGGCCATCATCAGAGAAGGCTGCGGGGACCGTCTGCGTGGCCTGCGACTCGGGGTCTCGGCCGGGGAGCATCTTCCGGAGTCCACATGGCACGAGGTCCAGGAACACACCGGGCTGACACTCATCAACGGCATCGGCGCCACCGAGCTGCTCCACGTCTTCATCTCCACCACCCAGGACGAACCGGGCCCCGGGACGACGGGACGCCCGATTCCCGGTTTCCGCGCCAAGATCGTCGACGAGATGGGTCAGGATGTCCCCGACGGGGAACAGGGACGGCTCGCCGTCATCGGACCCACCGGGTGCCGCTACCTGGCTGATGACCGGCAGTCGGTCTATGTACAGGACGGATGGAACATCACCGGTGACACGTTCGTCCGGACAGCGGACGGCTCGTTCGTCTACCAAGCGCGTTCGGACAGCATGATCATCTCCTCCGGGTACAACATCAGCGCCCCCGAGGTGGAGGAGGCCCTGTCCGCCCACGATGACGTTCTGGAATGCGCCGTGGTGGCTAAGCCCGACGAAGACCGCGGCTCGGTGGTCTGCGCCTTCGTCGTCCTGCGCGACGGCGTCGAGGGCGACGACGTCCTGCGGCGCAGTCTGCAGGACCACGTCAAGAGCACCATCGCTCCGTATAAGTACCCGCGCGACGTGCGCTTCGTGGACGAGCTCCCGAAGAACCCCAGCGGGAAGCTCCAGCACTTCAAGCTCCGCGGCCAGCTGCAGGCGAGCTGACCCACCTACGACCCGAGGAGTCCATATGAAGATCGCAGTGATCGGCGGTGGCCCCGGTGGCCTCTACTTCTCCGCCCTGATGAAGCAGCTCGACCCCACGCACGAGATCACCGTGTGGGAGCGCAACGCGGCGACCGACACCTTCGGCTTCGGTGTGGTCTTCTCGGACGAGACGTTGGGCGGCATCGAACATGCCGACCCCGTCTTCGCCGAGGAGATGGAGCGGCGCTTCGCCCGATGGACCGACATGGACGTCAACTACCGGGGGCGGCAGATGACCGTCGGCGGGCAGGGCTTCGCTGCGATGAGCCGACATGAGCTCCTGCATCTGCTGCAGTCGCGTGCGGTGGAGGTCGGCGTCGACGTCCGCTTCAGCACCGACGCCCCGCCGGTCGACGAACTGTCGACGATGTACGACCTGGTGCTCGCCTCCGACGGCATCAATTCCGGTGTGCGGCGCGGGCGGGAGGAGACCTTCGGCACCACGCTGGACCCGCGGCATTCGAAGTTCATGTGGCTGGGCACCGACCAAGTCTTCGAGGCGTTCACCTTCTTCATCCGCGAGACCGAATGGGGAGTCATACAGGTGCACGCCTACCCCTACTCGGCGGAGCGCTCGACCTTCATCGTAGAGATGCACGAGGACGTATGGCGGGCCGCCGGCTTCGACGCGACCGAGGACGAGGTGTTCCCTCCGGGTGTCAACGACGAATACGCGGTCGACCGGCTCCGTGGGCTGTTCGCCGAAGAGTTGGCAGGTCACGAGCTGCTGGCCAACAACTCCAAATGGATCAACTTCACCACTGTGCGCAATGAGCGGTGGCGGGACGGCAACGTCGTCCTGCTCGGTGACGCCGCCCACACCGCCCACTTCTCCATCGGTTCCGGCACCAAGCTGGCGATGGAGGACTCGTTGGCGCTGGCCGCGTGCCTGCATGAACACGATTCCGTGGACGCCGCGCTGGAGGCCTATGAGACCGAACGCCGACCCGTGGTGGAGTCGACGCAGCGTGCCGCGCAGGCCTCCCTGGAGTGGTTCGAGGACATCGGCCGCTACGTGGGACAGGACCCGATGCGCTTCGCCTTCAACCTGTTGACCCGTTCCCGCCGTATCACCCAGGAGAACCTGCGGGTGCGGGACCCGGAGTTCGCGCAGCTGGTGGACGAGGACTTCGCCGCGGTCGAGGGACGCGACGAGGTGGTGCCGGCCATGTTCCAGCCGGGCGAGATCGGGCCGCTGGCGCTGAAGAACCGTGTGGTCGTCTCACCGATGGACATGTACTCGGCCGACGACGGCGTCGCCGGGAACTTCCACCTGGTGCATCTGGGATCGAAGGCATTGGGAGGCGCAGGCCTGGTGATGACCGAGATGGTCTGCGTCTCGGAAGAGGGTCGGATCACTCCGGGATGTTCGGGGCTCTATACCGAGGAGCACACCGAGTCCTGGCGCGAAGTCGTGGACTTCGTGCATGGCCACTCCACCGCCAAGATCGGTGCACAGATCGGCCACTCCGGCCGCAAGGGGTCGACGAAGCTGATGTGGGAGGGCATCGACCAGCCTCTGGACCAGGGGAACTGGGAGACCATCGGTCCCTCTCAGCTGCCGTACGGGCCCGAGAACCAGGTGCCTCGGGAGATGGACCGGACGGATATGGACGCCGTCGTCGAGCAGTTCGTGCAGGCGGCCCACCGGGCGCGGAAGGCCGGATTCGACCTGTTGGAGGTCCACGCCGCCCACGGATACCTGTTGTCCTCGTTCCTCTCACCGGTGGCGAACCGTCGGACCGATGAGTACGGCGGATCGCTGACGAACCGTCTGCGCTTCCCGCTCGAGGTCTTCGACGCGGTACGCGCCGTGTGGCCGGAGGATCGGGCGCTGACCGTGCGGATCTCCGCCACCGACTGGCACACCGACGGCAACACCGTCGACGACGCGGTGGAGATCGCCAGGGCGTTCATCGAACACGGTGCACACGCCATCGACGTCTCATCAGGTCAGGTCACCAAGGAGGAGAAGCCGGCCTACGGACGCAGCTATCAGACCCCGTTCGCCGACCGTATCCGCCAGGACGTGGCCGAGCCGGCCGGTGCCAAGGTCATCGCAGTAGGTGCCATCTCCTCGTACGACGACATGAACTCGATCCTGCTGGCCGGCCGCGCCGACTTCTGCGCTCTGGGCCGCCCGCATCTCTACAATCCCCACTGGACGCTTAACGCGGCGGCCGAACAGGGCATCGACGGAGTGGCGGGCGCCACCTGGCCCGACCAGTTCCGGGCCGGACGCCGGAAACCGCCGGCA
This sequence comes from Nesterenkonia marinintestina, assembly GCF_025420485.1. Classification (GTDB taxonomy): domain Bacteria; phylum Actinomycetota; class Actinomycetes; order Actinomycetales; family Micrococcaceae; genus Nesterenkonia; species Nesterenkonia marinintestina. Next base: position 90,435 of record NZ_JAOEFD010000004.1, read on the forward strand.
GGACGCACCGATGCCGTCCGACCCCGGCTTGCGCTGGTCCGGCAGGACGACGACGGACAGCCGACCCACCTGCGGTGGAGGCCGTCGGAGAAGGTCGCCGAACCCGTCGGAGCAAACCGATGAGCACCCCCGCCGCCCGAGGCGAAACGACTGTGGCCGACGCCGTCGGTCGGACGCTGGCTGAACTGGGGGTCACCACGGTCTTCGGCGTGGTCGGCAGCGGCAACTTCCACCTCGTGGACGCACTGCGCCGCCACGGCGCGCGGTACGTGGCCGCCCGACACGAGGGCGGCGCGGCCACCATGGCCGACGCCTTCGCTCGGATGACCGGCACGGTACCTGTCGTCTCGACGCACCAGGGCTGCGGGCTGACGAACGCGGTGACCGGTATCGCTGAGGCCGCGAAGAGCCGCACACCGATGATCGTGCTCACTGCCGACACCGGTACCACCGCACGCCTGTCGAACTTCCGTATCGACCAGGACGGCCTGGCCCGCAGCGTCGGCGCCGAGCCGGCCCGCATCCTCTCCGCGGCCACTGCAGTCCGCGACACCGTGCGGGCCTTCCGCACCGCGTGGCAGGACCGACGGACGGTGGTGCTCTCCGTCCCGACCGATGTCGGCGCTCAGACAGTCTCGGATTCGCAGACGGAAGCGCCGGAGGTCACGCCTGCTGTTCCCGTCCGCCCGGACCGGAGATCGGTGGTACAGCTCTCCGAACTGCTGCGCGGGTCCCGTCGCCCGGTGTTCGTCGCGGGACGGGGCGCCCGCGAGGCAGGTGCGGAGATCCGCGCTCTGGCAGAGCACACCGGAGCCCTGACGGCCACCTCCGCGGCGGCTCATGGGCTCTTCGCCGATGACCCCTTCTCTCTGGGGATCTCCGGCGGATTCTCCTCCGACTTCACCGCTGAGACGATCACCTCGGCGGATCTGATCATCGCCTTCGGCTGTGCACTGAACATGTGGACCATGCGCCACGGTTCTCTCATCGGCCCGGAGACCCGGGTCGTCCAGATCGACGTCGAGCAGCAGGCGTTGGGCGCACATCGCGCCATCACCCTGGGGGTACGCGGCGATGCGGCCTTAACCGCCGAAGATGTCTTGGACGAGCTGCGGAGCACCGAACCCGTCCGGACCGGACTGCGCGATGCGGCGATGCGCCGACAGATCGCGAACTCTGCTCGGCGGAGCCACCAGGACTTCGAGGACATCACCGGCGAAGGCCGCGTGGACCCTCGGCGTCTGACGAACGTGCTGGACGAGGCGATACCCGCGGAACGGGTGGTCACGGTCGACTCAGGGAATTTCATGGGTTATCCGGCAGCACACCTGGCGGTACCCGATGCCCGCGGATTCTGTATGACACAGGCCTTCCAGTCCATCGGGCTGGGCCTGTACACAGCGATCGGGGCCTCCATGGCCGCACCCGAGCGGGTCACCGTGCTGGGCGCAGGCGACGGCGGCTTCCTCATGTCGGTCGCCGAGCTGGAGACGGCAGTCCGTCTGCAGCTGCCGCTGCTCGTGATCGTCTATGACGACTCCGCCTACGGGGCTGAGGTGCATCACTTCGACGTGGACGAGGAGTCGATGTCGATCGTCACCTTCCCCGAGACCGACATCGCGAGTATCGCGAGAGGCTTCGGCGCAGAGGCGATGACCGTTCGGAACGAGGGCGACCTGGCCCGGGCGGCGGAACGAATACGCGCCGGCGTGGCCGCCCCGCTGGTGGTCGACGCGAAGATCGCCTCCGACGGCGGCTCATGGTGGCTGTCCGAGGCGTTCAGAGGACATTGATCGCTCACCGAGCGAAGACATAAGAGATCACCCCGTACCCGAGTGGTCCGGACCCACACCGAGGAGGACGTCATGTCCGCTGCACGAAACGCCCAGGCCCGGGCGGATTGGAACATCCCTGACAGGGTCACCGTCCTGGTGCTCAGCGCCTGCTGGTTCGCCGTACTGGCCGAAGGTTACGACATCGGCGTCCTGGGCGCGGTGCTGCCCGCACTGGCCGAATACGAACCGTGGGGCCTCTCCCCCATGGAGCTCGGCGGTCTGGGATCCTACGCCCTGATCGGCATGCTGATCGGTGCATTGTTCATCGGTCAGCTCAGCGACCTCATCGGTCGCCGTCGTGTGCTGCTCTTCGCCTTCGTCATCTATAACGCCTCCGCCCTGGGGGTGGCACTGGCGCCGACCCCGGAGGTCTTCGGCATCTTCAGGTTCATCGGTGGCCTCGGCATGGGTGGGCTCATTCCGATCGCCGCCGCCATGACCATCGAGTTCTCCCCGCCGTGGCGCCGGTCGCTGAACTACACGCTGATGTTCTCCGCGTACTCCTTCGGGATCGTCGTCGCCGCGCTGGTGGCACTGGTGACCTTCACCAACTCGGACGACCCGGAGATGTGGCGCTGGGTCGTCGGCATCGGGGCGGTGCCGATCGTCTTCCTGCCGGTCATCGCGAAGATGCTGCCGGAGTCGCTCGAATATCAGGTCAACAAGGGACAGATCGACCAGGCCCGTGCGCAGGCCGAGAAGCTCGGCATCCGGCCGTTCGACCCCGACACGATCCGCATCGCCGAGTCGGAGAAGGTCTCGGAGGTCCCGTGGCGTCAGGTGCTGGCGGCCATCTTCTCGCCGAAGTTCCTGCGGTCGACCATCCTCTTCTGGGTCGCACTGTTCTGCGGACTGCTGCTGGTCTACGGACTCAACACCTGGCTGCCCTCGATCATGCGTGAGGCCGGCTACGACCTCGGCGGCTCGCTGACGTTCCTGCTGGTGTTCAGCCTCTCGGCAGGCTTCGGGGGGCTGGCCCTGGGATGGGCCGCCGACCGCTTCGGTCGCCGACCGGTGCTCGCCATCTTCTACGTGCTGGGCGGCCTGGGCGTCATCCTGCTGATGATGGACTACCCGTTCTGGGTGAACATGATCCTCGTCGGGTTCGCCGGGCTCGGAGCCATCGGCACCTCGGCGATCCTCACCGGCTACATCACCGACTTCTACCCGCCCAATGCCCGGGCGACGGCGGCCGGATGGGCCCTGAGCTTCGCTCGGGTCGGCGCGATCATGGGCCCGATCCTGGGCGGTTGGATCGCGGCCTCGGCGCTCGGCTTCGCCTGGAACTTCTACATCTTCGCCGCTGTGGCCGGGATGGCCGCCCTGTGTCTGGCCGGCATCCCGCGGGAGAAGCCGACGGCCACCGCGATCGAGGTGGAGGCCGGCACGACGGTCAACCCGGAGCAGCACCGGCAGGGGGCAGGGTCATGACGGCAGTCGCAGCCATCCTCGGGGCACTCCGGGGCGGGGAGGTGCGGGTCGTCGATCTCACCAACCGGCTGTCAGAGACGACTCCGACCCTCACCCTTCCGGAGCCTTTCCCGAACCTCATCGACTTCAGCCTCGATCAGGTCAGCGCGTACGACGAGCCGGGTCCGTTCTGGAAGCACCACAACATCCATACCGGTGAGCATGTCGGCACGCACATCGACGCACCGGTGCACTGGGTCTCGGGGCGGGACGGGCTGGACGTCTCGCAGATCCCCCCGGAGCGGCTGGTCGGCCCGGCCGCGGTGATGGATCTGACGGAGCAGGTGACGGCGGATCCGGACTTCCTCCTGGAGGTCGATCACGTCCGTCGGTGGGAAGTCGAGAACGGCGGGCTGCCCGAAGGAGGTTGGCTGCTGCTGCGCACCGGATGGGACCGATTCGCCGACGATGAGGAGGCGTTCCTCAACACCGACGCGACAGGGTCGCACACGCCCGGGGTCTCCGCCGAATGCGCGCGGTGGCTGGCGGAGGAAACGCCGTTGTCTGGGATCGGCGTCGAGACCGTCGGCATCGATGCTGGTCGCGGCGCCGAGCTCGATCCTCCGTTCCCGGCCCACTACCATCTCCTGGGCAACGACAAGTACGGCATCACGTCTCTCCAGCGGCTGGGTGAGCTCCCGTCCACCGGAGCGATGATCATCGTCTCGCCGCTGCCGATCGTCGGCGGGACGGGAAGCCCGTGCCGCGTCTTCGCCCTGGTCGATAGGGTCTGAACAGGCATACCTCACGTGCAAGGGGTACAAAGGACGGTGCAGATGAACGGAACGGCGGAGCTTGACCTCGTCCGTGACGGGACGCAGTGCTGGCGCGATCTGGTGGCGACGCTCGATGACGCGGAGTTAGATGCTCCGACTCTCCTCGAGGGGTGGACGCGGCGGCATCTGATCGCTCATGTCGCGTTCAACGCCCGCGCGCTGGGACGGCTCACCGAGTGGGCCCGCACCGGGGTGGAACACCCGATGTACGCCTCCCAGGAGGCGCGCGACGAGGAGATCGCCCGGGGTGCGGAGCTGACCGGCGAGCAGCTGCGTCGACTGGACCGCGAGTCGGCTGAGGCGCTGGCCACAGGCTGGGACGCCCTGCCCGCGGACCGTTGGGAGGCCGAGGTCCGGACCCGGCAGGGAACGATGATCCCGGTGCGACAGACCGTGTGGATGCGGGCCCGAGAGGTGTGGATCCACGCCGCAGACCTGGATGCGGGTTTCGGCTTCGCCGACATGCCGGAGGAGTTCTTGGAGCAGCTCTTCGTCGACGTCGTCGGAAGCCTCCGCGCGCGGGAGAGTGGCCGCCGGTTCGTCGTGTCGGTCGAGGGTCGGCCTGACCTGGAGGCCTCCACGTCTGAGGACTCGTCCGCGGAGTCGCTGCGCATCAGCGGTCCGCTGTGGGCCGTGGTGGCCTGGGCATCTGGCCGCGGCGGCGAGGGGCTGGCATCGGGTTCGGAGGTTCCCGCCCCCACGTGGCTGTGAGGGCGGGAACCTCTGAAGCCCTGATCCCCTGATCAGGAGAGCAGGGTCATGATCGCCCCGGCCTCCTGCTCGAGCTGGTTCAGCCGATCCATGATGTCGTCGCCATAGATGATGCCGATGACGACCCCGAGAGCGATCAGGAACAGGCCGATAGCTCCGGTGATGATGCCGGCGATGCCCTGGCCCCGTCCTTCCCGCTTCTTCGCCGCGATGATCCCCAGAATGATGGCCAGCGGGCAGAGGATCAGGCTGGCGAGCTGCAGCAGCGGGACGAACAGCAGCAGAAGACCGACGATGCCGCAGATCATGGCGGCGACGCCGAGACCCCTGGAACGGCGAGGCGGAACCGCATCCGGGTGGGCCGCGTAGGCCGGCGGCGCCTCGTGGTGATGATGCACCTCTCGCTGGTAACCGTCGTCGTGCCGCACGTGGTCGTGCCTGCCATCGTGGCGGACCTCGTCGTGATGCACATCCCGTCTGAAATCGTCGTGCCTGCCGTCGTGACGCACGTCGTCTCGGTACGGCTCGTCGTGGCGGCGATCGGGGTGGCCCCCCGCATCCCGTGGCACGTCGCGGCGCGCGTCTTCGCTCAGACCTCCGTCACGGTGAGGACGGTCGTCATAGTGCCCAGGGCCCGGCTCACTGTAGGGATCACGGCGGTCTCGCTCGGGGTTCGGTGTCTCAGACATCGTCTCGCCTCCTGACAGATCGGTATGGGCGATGTGAGTGTGACTGTATCTCTCTGACCTGCAGTGATCCAGGGTCTGCGCCTGAAACATGCAGGCTCGGTCCAAGAATCCCGCAGACGGCGCCTCCGCACTGACCCATAATGGTGGCCATGACGTCACCGCATCTGACCGCACTGCTGGAAGGCCCGCTCGAGACGAAGCTTCCGGAGGTGACGATCCGCCTTGCCACGAGCGACGATGCGGACTTCTGCGTGGAGCTTGCGGAGGCCGCCGGTTCCCGTCCGGGGAACGGACGCTTCGAGCATCCGCACTATCAGAGCGGTGTGCGCGCAGGACTCTCCGAGGGGTACCGAGGGTTCCGGAAGGCGGTGACCGAGGCTCCGAAGCAGGCCGATCCTGAGCGGAACGACTGGAACGCCGCAGCCGGTGCCGCGCAGTTCGACCTCATCGCGGAAGTCGACGGCGAGCGCGCCGGGTTCGTACGGATGGGACCGCCCATGGGGCTGATCGCCCAGCTGCTGAAGAAGGGCTACGCCGGCACCCAGGCGGCGGCGCTGATCGTCCACGTCACCGAGATCACGACCCTCGCCGTCGACGGCGAGCGCGCAGGGTCCCACGACATCGGGGATCTTGAGAAGGTGCTGCTCTCCCACGCAGTGCGGCTGTCCCGGCACACCGGGGTGGCCCTGATGTTCGCCGATGTGCCGGCCCAGCGGGTGGCGCTGATGCACCAGTTCGGGCTGCGGCGAGTGCGCCCGAAGAAGGAGAAGCCGGGGCTGAACCTGTGGCCGGTGGCCGGTAAGCACCTGGTGGAGAAGGGCGACCGCGAGACGGACAAGGGCCCGTTCGTCATGCCCACCCAGGGCAACCAGCTGTGCGCACGGGTGACACCGGGCGAGGGACGTGTCCAAGCGTCCCTGCGCCGGCACAATCCCGAGTTGGGGTGACCGTTCCGACCCCCTGCACGATTGCCTGATGCTTCGCGCGTTCTCACCCGTCGAGAGTGAAATCACCCGCCGACAGTTTGGCGGGTGATTTCACTCTCGAGGGGTAGCGGCAAGTAGACCTCTACGATGACTCCCGCACCTCTTCCTCCGGACCAGCTCGAGTAAGGGGTAGGTATCCCCGCTGAAGCAGGGAGCAGTTCGAACCGTCAGTCACAGCGGCGAATCAATCGGGCTCACCCCCGCCGCGCGGGGCAGTGGCAACTCTGTCATACGCTTCTGAAGATCACGAGGCAAACAGAAGCGCAGTCACGACCTCTAACGATTGATTCGCTGTGGTTCTTTATTGGTCGTCCCGTGCTAAGCTGTAAGGCATTGTGACTCTCATCACACGAAAGGCTCCCAGATGCTTCAGCGCACCGCATGGCCGCTCGGTGGTTGGAGCATCTGGGCTAAGAGTGGCGACGAGAGTGGATGGCTCTCACTCCCCCAGCACATGATCGACAGTGCTGGGGTGGCAGAGATCCTCTGGAACGAGTGGGTGGCACCGTCACAGCGACGGCTTGTCGAGGGGAATCTCGGCATCTCTTCAGAAAACGTCACTCGGAAGGTGGCCTGGCTGGCCGGCAGCCACGACGTCGCGAAAGCCGATCCGGCATTCTTGAGGCAGATCGAAGACCGGCCGGAGCACAGGTACCTGGTCGACAAGATCAGCGACGCGGGACTCCCCCTAGAGCGGGACGCACAGTTCCCCGGAAAGCTCGCGCACTCAACTCTGGGCGCGGCGATCATCACTCATTACCTAGATGCACGCTGGGGAATCCCCCCACGCACTGCGCGAACATTGGCCTCAGTCGCAGGCTCCCACCACGGATTGCCGGCCAGCACAGCCGCCTTTAACGAGGCGCGTCGCTACCGCGCGGCTATGGACCCTCAGTGGATGACCCTGCACACCGAACTCCTCGATTCCCTGGCGGCTCATACCGGCGCAGACGAGGTAATCCCGCTCTTGACGAAAACGAAGCTGTCGCCCCAGACGCAGATGATCATCACAGGGCTGACCATCATGACGGACTGGATCGCCTCGAACCCCACAGCCTGTCCTATGACAGCAACCGGTCATAGCTCCGACCCGAAGAGGGCGCGGGCCGCCGTCATCGCCATCCGCCCGACCACCCCCTGGTCGCCTCACCTCCCGGATACAGGGAAGACTACTGATGACTTCGCCGCCCGATTCGACTGGCCCGAGAACCGCAAGGCGCACCCGTCACAGGTCTCTGCGTTGGAGCTGTGTCGCTCCCTAACCCCAGGTGAGACCGGCATGCTCGTCATCGAAGCGGCCATGGGCGAGGGAAAGACTGAGGGTGCTCTCCTCAGTGCCGAAGTCTTGGCTCAAAGATCTGGATCATCAGGAGTCATGGTCGCCGCGCCCACCACTGCAACAGCGGACGGACTGCTCACCCGAGTCGCACGTTGGGCTGAGTCCACCACGACGGCCGACCGCCCCATGTCGCTCTTTCTCGGACACTCACGCAGCAAGCTGAATCCGGATATGCGCACCCTTCGCTTTCAGGGCATCGACGGCGACGAGGTGCGCGCACCGACTGTGGCACACCAGTGGCTCAGCGGACGCAAGAAGGGAATTCTGTCCAACGCCGTCGTCGGGACGGTCGACCAGGTGCTGTTCATGGCGCTCCAGAGCAAGCATGTGATGCTCCGGCATCTGGGCCTGAGCAGCAAGGTGGTCATCATCGATGAGTGCCACGCCTATGACTCCTACATGTCGGCCTACCTGGCGACCGCCCTGCACTGGCTGGGGAAGTACAGAGCACCCGTGGTCCTGTTGTCCGCGACGCTGCCGGCCACACGTCGTCGCGAACTCATGGACGCCTACCGAGCAGGGCTCGACATCGACTACGAACCTGCGATCACGCCGGAAGGTCCGACCGGCCCCGCAGCGAGTACGGACGGAGTCGACTATCCCCGACTCACACTCGTCACCGATGATCGCGAGCAGACCGTGACGCCGGGCAGCTTCCGCAAGTCGGTTCAGGTCACTCTCACTGTCATCGCCGATGACGACGCCGCACTCCACAATGCCCTCCTCCTCACACGTGATGAGGGCGGATGCACCGCCGTCGTGTGCAGCACAGTATCCCGCGCCCAGGACGCCTTCCGTATCGCTCGCAACATGGTCGGCGACGACGCCGTGCTTCTGCACGCCCAATTCACGGCCTCCCACCGATTGTCCAAAGAACGCCAGCTGCTGCAGGAATTGGGACCGCATGCCGGCAGGGACTCAGGCCGACCTCACCGACGTGTCGTCGTCGCTACACAGGTGATCGAGCAGTCTCTGGATCTCGACGTCGACCACCTGATCACTGATGTCGCTCCTGCTGACCTCCTCCTCCAGCGGACCGGCCGGTTGCACCGACACAAGAGGAACTTGCGTGACCGTCCTCGGTGGGCGCACCAGCCTCGCGTCAAAATCCGCGGGCTTCTGAATTCGGCACCAGGTGAACGTCCTCCGACCTTCTCCCCTGGCGTGAACTTCGTCTATCCCGAGCCCCTGCTCCTCAGCAGCATCGCTGCACTGAGCCTGACTAGCCCCGAGACGGAGATCGAGCTCCCGACAGACATTCCCCGGCTCGTCCATGCCGCCTATGAGGCCCCCTCCGTTCCAGATTCCTGGTCCGAACACTTCGAGGACACACGAAGAGAGTGGCAGGTCGAAGAGCGTGAGCGCCGCAGCCGGGCGCGCAACTTCCAGATCAAGTCCCCGGATCACGGAACCCTGACGGACACCTTCGCCAGCAAGGTGGGTGCTGTGGACGAGGGCACGAACCTCGGGGAGCAACAGGGCCTGGCTCGGGTCCGTGACGCTGACCCGAGCATCGAAGTCATCCCCGTTGTGACCACCGGTGACTCCTACTCACCGATGCCAGAAGGTTCCGCCGACACAAGGCCGCAGATGATCCATGAGGGCGTCATCCCCCAGGGCTCGCAGGAACGACGTCTGGCCTCGTCCACCCTGAGGCTTCCCACCCGATTCGCCAGGGCACGTCGAGGACAGCCGGACCCACTGGACACCCTCATCGACGAACTCGAAGGGCAGACAGATCCCGCGTGGATGCAGTCGTCACTGTTGCGCGGGCAGCTGATGCTCCGGTTCGACGACTCGCTGCGAACGACGGTCGCCGGTCACGAGCTCGAGTACGACCTCGAACTAGGGTTGGTCGACCACACCCACGACGCCTGGCGCGCTCAGGTGCAGCAGGAAGACAGGGAGAGTCATGACGACTGAGACGCCACCGACGACATCGAAGAAGTTCGACCTCCTCGAGGAGCCATGGGTCACCTGCCTCATGATCGATGGACAGGAAGAGCTGCTTTCCCTCAGGGGGGTGCTGGACTGTTGCGACGACATCTCCCGCATCAGCGGCGACAGCCCGCATCAGGCGACAGCGATGCTGAGGCTTCTTCTGTCCATCTTCTGGCGAGCGCACCTCACCGCCGGCGAGCTGGGCCGCCGCCGCACAGACGCCGAGCAGTGGTGGACCGATCTCTTCCTGGACGGTGATCGGCACCAAGTCATCGGTCCGCTCCACGCATATCTGCAGTCCCACAGTGACCGATTCTCATTGTTCCACCCGACTGCTCCGTTCTTCCAGGTCGCCGACCTGCAGAAGGCAGATGAGAGTTACAGTCCCATTAGTCGACTCATCCCCGAAGCTGAGAACGACTACTTCGCCCTCCGGGCCGATGAAGGCCGAGCCGCCCTGGACTACGCAGAGGCGGCGCGCTGGCTGGTCTGCATCCAGGCCTACGACTACTCCGGAATCAAGCCGGGTGCGGTCGGCGATCCTCGTGTCAAAGGCGGAAAAGGCTACCCCATCGGACCGGGCTGGAGCGGTCAGGTCGGCGCCGTCGTCCTGCACGGACGGACGCTGCGCGAGACGCTGCTGCTGAACACCCCCGCATCTCTGATCCAGTCTCTCTACATGGAGAACAAACAGGATGCGCCGCCGTGGGAGCGGGATCCCGACGGACCCGCACCACGGGCGGCTGACGCGGTCAGTCCTGAGGGACCCTGTGACACTCTCACCTGGCAGTCTCGGCGCGTCCGCCTGCATCGCGACGAGGACCTCGTCGTGGGTGTGCTGGTCTCGAACGGTGACAAGATCCAAAACAAGAACCAGTTCCTCGATCCGATGACGGCCTACCGCTACAGCCGGAACCAGTCGACGAAGGTCCATACGGTCCACATGCCTCAGGAGCACGATCCGGACCTGACGATCTGGCGCGGTCTGGCCCCAATCCTGGCCCGCACTCCGCAGTCGGAGGCAGAGGGCTCCGCCCCGACAGGCCGGATACCGAGCACTGTCGACGCACTGCAGGGACTGGCGCTTACCAAGCTGCCGGAGGACTTCACGGTCGTCACCGAGCTGATCGGAGCACGATACGGCGCCCAGCAGTCCTCCCACGCCGACACCATCCATACAGTGCTCCCGCTGCGCATGAGCTTCCTCCTCTCCAGGGAAGACCGGCTGGCTCAGGCCGTCGTGAACGCGGGGCGGGTCGCACTCGACGCCACCGTGGCACTCGGACAGTTCGCCGGCACACTGCTTCAGGCGGCTGGCGGCGACTACGAGTTTCAATCTGCCCCCCGCGCAGCCGTCCTCCACGGACTCCAGTCGCATTTCGCGCAGTGGGTGGTCGGCATCGTCCCAGATGCCGATATGCATGACGCCGCACAGAAGTGGGAAGACCTCGTTCGGCGCGCCGTGATCGATGAAGCACGGACTCTCCTGAGATCCGCCTCACCCAAGGCGATGATCGGCACCTACGTCGGAGCCGAATCACCTCGCCTCGTCTCCGGTGCCGCTGCCTGGGGGCGTTTCCAGAGACGGTTGGACGAGCTGCTCCCAACAACAGACCTCGACCGCAAGCATCCAGAGACAGCACAGGCGGAAGGCGAATGACATGACAGAACAGACGACAGACCTCCCTGCTGACGGGGGCGACACACCAGAACTGCAGAGTCCTTCCCTGGCCAATGCCGTGCGGTCCGCGATTCATCGGCTCTATTCCTCATCCTCAGGAGAATCGGTCATTGAAGGTCGCGGCCAGACGGCCACGCGTGCCCAACTGAGGAACGCCGTGGGAAGGAGTCCTGAGCAGAGTCTGATGGCGTGGACGACGGTCGTGGGGAAGCTCCTTCCGGAGTTTCCAGACGATTGGACATCCACGGATGAACCGAGTCGACAGGAATGGGCGGCCTTCACAGCACTGACCCACTGGGCTATGCATCAGCAAGCCATACCGTCGGCCATGCATGTGACAGCCAAGAACCGAGGCCACAACTTCGGCCACAGCGTCGGCAGGCTCGCTGTCGCACGGAACTCCGAGTCGACGAAGGCGCGCTTCGACGCCCTCCTGCTCAGTCCCGGCGAAGCTTCGACTCTTCATCATCTGCGCAGTCTCGTCCAGCTCCTCCGTGCCTCGTCGATCTCCACCGACTATGGACTGCTCGCGGAAGATCTCGCCGCTCTGCGGCGTCCGGGTGGGCGCCAACGGGTCGCCCTCCGATGGGGTCGGGGCTTTGCCCGCGGTGCGGCCGCAGGTCGCGCGAAACAGCCCTCCGAGACCACCTGATCCGCCAATCCCTCTGCTGAAAGGTTCTGACTATGCCGCTGTACCTCGACATCCACGCACTGCACACCGTTCCGCCCAATAACCTGAACCGCGACGACACCGGAGCACCCAAGACTGCCACCTTCGGCGGCGTGATCCGCCAGCGCGTGTCGTCGCAGGCGTGGAAGCGCGCCATGAGGAAGGACTTCGAACAGCATCTGCGGCCGGACGAACTCGGCGTACGAACCCGACGAATCGTCTCAAGAGTCGTCAAGGCCATCACTGACATCGATGGCTCCTGGGAGAAGGACAGGGCGGCCGAGGCTGTGGAGAAGGCTCTGAAGACGGCCAAGATCGAAGTCACCAAGGACAAGACCCAGGACGAGGACGACCCTCGCGATGCGGAGGACCTCTGGGAGACCAAATACCTGCTCTTCCTGAGCGCCCACCAGATTCAGCGTCTCGCCGAGTTCATCGTTGAGAACGACGGTGAGAAGTACACGAAGAAGCAGGTGGAGCCGTTGTTGGACGAGCGGCACAGCGTGGACATCGCCATGTTCGGGCGAATGGTGGCTGACGCCGCGGATTTCAACGTGGATGCGTCGGTCCAGGTGGCCCATGCTCTGGGCGTGTCCGCCGCGGAACCCGAGTTCGACTACTTCACGGCTGTGGACGACGTCGTCGACGACGCCGAGGAGACCGGCGCCGCCATGATCGGCACTGTCCAGATGATGTCGTCGACGCTTTACCGGTACGCCACAGTTGATATCGAGCGTCTGGGCGAAAACCTGGCCTCAGAGGATGCTGCCAGGGAAGCGACGGCCGCCTTCGTCCGTTCATTCATCACCTCGATGCCCACGGGGAAGCAGAACACCTTCGCCAACCGCACACTCCCAGAGGCAGTCGTCGTTGCGCTGCGCACAGATCGTCCGGTGTCTTGGGTCAACGCCTTCGAGGAGCCAGTTCCGTCGGACTCGACGAGCAATCGCCGCGTCGCCGCAGCCGAGAAGCTCGCACGCGAAGCGACGTCGCTGGAGGAAACCTTCGGAACGCCGAAGGGCAATCGCACCTGGGTGGTGGCTCTGAAGGACCTGGCTCCTGCGCTGTCACCCATCGGACCGACAGTCACGCAGAACGAGCTTCTGACTGAGCTGTCCCAGGAGCTGCGGGAGGAGCGCCAGTGACGACGCTGCTGCTGAAGCTCCATGGACCGATGCAGGCCTGGGGTGACGACAGTCGGTTCACTACCCGTCAGACACGCAGCGAACCGACGAAGTCAGGAGTCCTAGGACTCTTAGCCGCAGCCCAGGGCCGACGACGGTCGGATCCGGTCGAAGATCTCGCGGAACTGACTTTCGGCGTGCGTGTCGACCAGCCGGGCGAACTGCTCCGAGACTTCCAGACGGCGATCGACTGGCGGTCCAACCGCTCTATGCCGCTGAGCACACGGTATTACCTGGCTGACGCCGTCTTCGTGGCCGCCGTCGAAGGTCCCGCGCCCCTCATCGATTCGCTTGAGACAGCCCTGGGTACGCCGGAGTTCCCGCTTTATCTCGGGCGCCGCTCCTGTCCTGCCAATCCCGACATCGTCCTCGGCACGACCGAACTGCCTATCGATGAGGCGCTTCGCGCAGCAGAGTGGCAGGCAAGGCCCTGGCACCAGCGACAGAGATCGCGCCGGGTGCATCTGCCGATATACCGAGACTCGACTGCCGGAGAACGAGGCGACTCTCAACGCGATGTGCCTATCAGTTTCGATCAGAGGCATCGGAGATACGGATGGCGAGAAGTCGTCACCGGTGAGCCGGTCATCAAGGAGAATCGCCACGGCAACGATGACGTCGACGTCTTCTTTGAGGCGGTGAGCAACGGATGACTTGGTTCAGTGCACTTCAGGTGAATCCCAGACGACGGGAAGCACGCCGCTACATGAGTGACCCGCAGAGTCTGCATGCCGCGGTCCTCAACGCGTTCCCTCCTCAGAGCCAGCCATCGCAGGAAGGCCGTGCTCTGTGGCGCCTGGACGCCTCAGAACATGATCAGGTCCTTTACATCGTTTCCCCCGAGAAACCCGACCTATCTGCTCTCCACGAAGGCACAGGGTGGGAACAGGCTCTACCGAGGTTCACAGAGTATGACCCTTTTCTCTCACGCCTGCGCAAAGGCCAGCAGTGGGGCTTCCGACTCCGAGCCAACCCCGTGAAGTCCATCCCCCGAGAGGGGCGTCGGGGAAAGGTGGTTCCGCATGTGACACCTGATCAACAGTTGGCATGGTTGACCGATCGGTCAGGTCGTCACGGATTCTCAGTCGGCTCAGTGACCGATCCGAGCAGCCTGACGGCGGAGGTGACGGGGCGAACCGATCAACGATTTGGAAGACGTTCACCTGATTCAGCTCGCCGCACCACAGTTACGCTCCGACAGGCCCAGTTCGACGGGTCATTGGTCATTGAGGACGCCGACGCCTTTCGAGCGACACTCGTCGACGGGATCGGCAGAGGCAAGGCATACGGATGCGGGCTGTTAACTCTGAAACGAATCTGAGATGAGCGTGCCGGGTATCCCGCCACCAGTTCCGAGGGAACTGCTGCGTATTGAGGACCGCATCTCGTTCGTCTACCTCGAGCGGGCCGTCGTTCACCGGGACGAGAATGCCATCACATCTACAGATGAAGAGGGAACGGTGCATCTGCCTGCAGCTGGTCTCGGATGCCTGCTGTTGGGACCGGGAACTCGGGTCAGTCACGCCGCTATGGCTCTGCTCGGTGATTGTGGAGTGAGCGTCATCTGGGCAGGTGAGAGGGGAGTGAGATTCTACGCGCATGGGTCTGCCGTCGCGAAGAACAATCATCTGCTCGTACAGCAGGCGCGACTGGTCTCCAACAATCGTTCACGTGTGGCTGTGGCTCGGAAGATGTACCAGATGCGTTTTCCTGGAGAGGATGTTTCGAAGCTCTCGATGCATCAGCTCCGAGGTCGAGAAGGTGTCCGAGTCCGCCGCCTTTACGCTGAGCAGGCCCGGAGGGTAGGGATCGACTGGCGTGGGCGCAATTACAAGCCCGGTGAGATCGACGCGAGCAATCCCGTGAATCAGGCGCTGACAGCTGCGAACGCGGCTCTCTACGGGATCGTGCACTCGGTCATCTCTGGGCTTGGATGCTCACCGGGACTCGGTTTCGTCCACGCAGGGACG
Source organism: Nesterenkonia marinintestina (assembly GCF_025420485.1). GTDB lineage: Bacteria > Actinomycetota > Actinomycetes > Actinomycetales > Micrococcaceae > Nesterenkonia > Nesterenkonia marinintestina. Next base: position 105,687 of record NZ_JAOEFD010000004.1, read on the forward strand.
AGTAGATCTTTTGTCTACGACATCGCTGACCTCTATAAGGCCGAAACGACGATTCCCGCATCGTTTGATGCTGCGGCATCGGCCGATGAATCATTGACGACATCAGTCAGACGACGCCTCCGCGACGCCGTGGTGAAGACGAAGCTCCTCGAGCGCTGCACTTCTGATATCTATGATCTCTTGTCCTCTGACAACAGGGATCCAGAGATCACGGCCGATCGTGACCGCGACACGGTGACTCTGTGGAGTGACGATGGTGAAGTACCAGCCGGCAGAAGCTACGGGGCGTAGCAATGATCGTACTTGTACTCACGTCCTCACCCCCAGGGTTGCGGGGCGATCTGACCAAATGGTTGCTGGAGATCAGCCCTGGAGTGTACGTGGGCAATGTCAACAGCCGAGTCCGGACGAAGCTGTGGTCTCGCGTCACATCGATGTGCCGTGACGGTCGCGCACTTCTCGTGTACAGCACGCCCAACGAGCAACGCTTGAGCTTCGAAGTCCATGACCACCACTGGGAACCCGTCGACCTCGACGGAATTACAGTAATGCGCCGCCCCGCCCGCAGGCGAACATCGAAGCGACGTACAGGATGGAGCATCGCCCGCGGACAGCGCCGGAGCCAAGCTGGAACATGGCGCCGCCGCTATGATGCCGACGACCAAAGTGCACCCGATTCAACCTAAAGACTGATATCGTCGCAGGTCAGAAAGAGTGCTCCCCGCATCTGCGGGGATGAGCCCTCCATCTCACCGATGGGCTCCTTGATGGACTGGTGCTCCCCGCATCTGCGGGGATGAGCCCTTATCCCCGGCCGGCGGGTCGAACGTGCGGGGGTGCTCCCCGCATCTGCGGGGATGAGCCCTGGCGGACTGCTGGGGCGACCGTGCAGCTCGAGTGCTCCCCGCATCTGCGGGGATGAGCCCACCGACAAGGAGAGGCATGCCCAGCACACCAGGTGCTCCCCGCATCTGCGGGGATGAGCCCGAGTGGCGGCGGGTCTATGGCCGTCCGCGCACGTGCTCCCCGCATCTGCGGGGATGAGCCCCACCAGGCCGCCATCTGCCGCCAGTTGGTCGAGTGCTCCCCGCATCTGCGGGGATGAGCCCCAATCCACGTATGGGGAGTCTTTGCAGCCGACGTGCTCCCCGCATCTGCGGGGATGAGCCGCACACGGGGCCGACACTGGGCGAAGCCTTCGAGTGCTCCCCGCATCTGCGGGGATGAGCCCCTGATCAACAACTTCTCGCGTGGCCTCTGATCGTGCTCCCCGCATCTGCGGGGATGAGCCCAGGAATAGATGCGTTCCCGTGCGTGCCACCTGGTGCTCCCCGCATCTGCGGGGATGAGCCCTCCACGTGCTCGCCGGTGCCCGTGGTGAACTCGTGCTCCCCGCATCTGCGGGGATGAGCCCCCGGAGGCTGAGACATGACACTGGTCCGCATCGTGCTCCCCGCATCTGCGGGGATGAGCCCGACCTCTGGTGACACGCCGCTGTCAAAAATCGGTGCTCCCCGCATCTGCGGGGATGAGCCCACTGGTCGCGTGTTGGGGTTGCGAGATGTCAAGTGCTCCCCGCATCTGCGGGGATGAGCCCATCGGCCGGATGCTGTTGCGCCAGATCGCAATGTGCTCCCCGCATCTGCGGGGATGAGCCCGAGGATGACGCATGGAAGTTTTCTGCCACCTGGTGCTCCCCGCATCTGCGGGGATGAGCCCCAGCAGGCCGCACACCGCAAGGGCGCACCCACGTGCTCCCCGCATCTGCGGGGATGAGCCCGACTCGCAGAGGAAGGCAGGCGCGTGGTCACCGTGCTCCCCGCATCTGCGGGGATGAGCCTTGGTGGCCGTGTATGTGGCCGATGGTCATCCCGTGCTCCCCGCATCTGCGGGGATGAGCCGCCTGCGAGTGATCTCTGCGGCGGGCAGGTCGAGTGCTCCCCGCATCTGCGGGGATGAGCCCACCACCCCCTGCCGTTCGGCATGGGGGTTTCGGTGCTCCCCGCATCTGCGGGGATGAGCCGTTCACGGTGCTTGAGCCATACACCCATGCGAGGTGCTCCCCGCATCTGCGGGGATGAGCCGCAACGCGGCTACGCAAACGATGAGCCTTGCATGTGCTCCCCGCATCTGCGGGGATGAGCCCGACTCATACACCCCGCACGCGCCCACCCGCTCGTGCTCCCCGCATCTGCGGGGATGAGCCCCAACGCACGGTCGCGGCAGGCATCGGCCCAGCTGCTCCCCGCATCTGCGGGGATGAGCCCCTGTATCAGCAGGCTAGGCCCGTGCGCATCCGGTGCTCCCCGCATCTGCGGGGATGAGCCTAGACCTCCCCCCTAACTCCCATGCCTTCAGGGGTGCTCCCCGCATCTGCGGGGATGAGCCCCACTCCACTGGTCAAGATCGGCGGCTTCCTTGGTGCTCCCCGCATCTGCGGGGATGAGCCCTGCGACCGACCAACCCAGAACTACCTCTGCAAGTGCTCCCCGCATCTGCGGGGATGAGCCCGCCCGCAAGCCATTGGCCGGGATCATCGTGGAGTGCTCCCCGCATCTGCGGGGATGAGCCCACCGGGTCCACGATGGGGCCGTGGAAGGTCACGTGCTCCCCGCATCTGCGGGGATGAGCCGTCGGGGGGCGCGGAGCCGGGTGTCATTGCGATGTGCTCCCCGCATCTGCGGGGATGAGCCCTCTCTGGTTACTTCGATCATGTTCATGGCGCCGTGCTCCCCGCATCTGCGGGGATGAGCCCTGCTTCTTCGAGCTGGGCGTCAATGTGACCGCGTGCTCCCCGCATCTGCGGGGATGAGCCCATCATGAATCCGATGAAGACGATGACCGTCCCGTGCTCCCCGCATCTGCGGGGATGAGCCCACCCGCTGGTCGAAGTAGGAGATGTGCGTACTGTGCTCCCCGCATCTGCGGGGATGAGCCCGCCGCCAAGGAGCTTGCCCTGCGGGTAGTGGTGTGCTCCCCGCATCTGCGGGGATGAGCCCTCGACCACCTCGCCAGAGCCGGTCTCGAACTCGTGCTCCCCGCATCTGCGGGGATGAGCCCCTCGCCAGCCCCTCCACGTCCTCCCCCGCCGCGTGCTCCCCGCATCTGCGGGGATGAGCCGCTCGGTCATCCCGACCTGCCGGTACGGCGGTGGTGCTCCCCGCATCTGCGGGGATGAGCCGACCATGTACACCACCCGAGACGAAGCGATCACGTGCTCCCCGCATCTGCGGGGATGAGCCCAAGTCCGCACTGGCGACCATGGCCGATGAGTCGTGCTCCCCGCATCTGCGGGGATGAGCCCTCCCGTGCGGCCTCCGGTGCCACCTCCGGCGGGTGCTCCCCGCATCTGCGGGGATGAGCCCGAGTACCGCTGGGACGACTATCACTACGCCCTGGTGCTCCCCGCATCTGCGGGGATGAGCCCGGGAAGCGCGGGCGGTCATGCCCACTAGGGCGGTGCTCCCCGCATCTGCGGGGATGAGCCCCGTAGTCGGTGGTCTCTGCCGAGCCGACCACCGTGCTCCCCGCATCTGCGGGGATGAGCCCCGAGCCTCGATCTTGTCCGAGTACTTCTCGATGTGCTCCCCGCATCTGCGGGGATGAGCCGCATCCAGGCCAGACCACCAGTCCGGGGCGTTGGTGCTCCCCGCATCTGCGGGGATGAGCCCTCAGCGGCCTACGAGTTGGATCACACCGACTGGTGCTCCCCGCATCTGCGGGGATGAGCCCGGATCGTGGCGAGACGGCGACGGTGGGACGGCGTGCTCCCCGCATCTGCGGGGATGAGCCGCAAGGCGTCCCTACCAGACACCTCGTTGCCGTGTGCTCCCCGCATCTGCGGGGATGAGCCCATGGGTGCCTCCGAGGCCCCGCGCACGGTGCCGTGCTCCCCGCATCTGCGGGGATGAGCCCGCAACCGAGACGGCGAGCGAAGCAATCGCCACGTGCTCCCCGCATCTGCGGGGATGAGCCCACGTCACGCATCGTGCGAACGCCCACCTTGTCGTGCTCCCCGCATCTGCGGGGATGAGCCCGGGTCGCGGGCGGGATACTCGCCGAAGACGATGTGCTCCCCGCATCTGCGGGGATGAGCCCGCCCGGTCGGTGACCATCGAGACTCAGGGCACGTGCTCCCCGCATCTGCGGGGATGAGCCCTTTCGCCGAGTCAGACGGGGTGGTCCGATCCGGTGCTCCCCGCATCTGCGGGGATGAGCCCGACTATGCGGGGACAGTGGCACTGACCGGCTTGTGCTCCCCGCATCTGCGGGGATGAGCCCTGGAGCACCGAGGCCAAGATGCGCGCCTGGAAGTGCTCCCCGCATCTGCGGGGATGAGCCCGTGGCCCTCCTTTAGGAGGGGTAAGTCAGAACGTGCTCCCCGCATCTGCGGGGATGAGCCCTCCTCTTCGTGGATTGAGTAGAAAAAGATTCCGTGCTCCCCGCATCTGGGGGGATGAGCCCGGCACTACGGGTAACGCCAGCAGTACGGGCAGGTGCTCCCCGCATCTGCGGGGATGAGCCGTAGAGTGCGCCGTCAGCGGGAGTGTCATCGAGGTGCTCCCCGCATCTGCGGGGATGAGCCCGGGTCCAGGTCGTCGGGTGCGGGCCGTCGGGTGTGCTCCCCGCATCTGCGGGGGTGAGCCCTCGGCGGCGGCCTCCTCGGCCACGGTGCGGAAGTGCTCCCCGCATCTGCGGGGGTGAGCCCCGACCTAATCCCCCTAAGCCCCGTCCCTCCGTGTGCTCCCCGCATCTGCGGGGGTGAGCCCGGGTCCAGGTCGTCGGGTGTGCTCCCCGCATCTGCGGGGGTGAGCCGTAGTGCCAGACTTCGGCTATTGCTGCGATGTCGTGCTCCCCGCATCTGCGGGGGTGAGCCCATCTTCCCCGTCTACGGCAAGCCGGCGATTTAGTGCTCCCCGCATCTGCGGGGGTGAGCCCGAGACTCCTCACCACTCCGGAAATGCCGCTGAGTGCTCCCCGCATCTGCGGGGGTGAGCCCACGCGCTTCGCCGGTGCTGCAGAGGGGCTGCGGTGCTCCCCGCATCTGCGGGGGTGAGCCCGCCGCGAGCTACACGGTCCGCCGTGGAGACACGTGCTCCCCCCATCTGCGGGGGTGAGCCCGGTCGTCTTGAATCGCCAGGTCTCCCCAGGGAGTGCTCCCCGCATCTGCGGGGGTGAGCCCGCCGGCTCCGTCGAGGAGTCCCGGGCGGTGGAGTGCTCCCCGCATCTGCGGGGGTGAACCCAGCACCGCCGCGGCGATCACCGCATAGTCCCGGTGCTCCCCGCATCTGCGGGGATGAGCCCTCGGCGTACCAGCTCAGGTGGGTATCGAATGTGCGCTCCCCACACCGGCGGAGCTGAGACCAGATGTCCTGAGAAACTTCCTCAGTTCTCATGACTCTTGCGCTGCGCAGGCAAGGAACTACTGCGTCAACGCTCACGCACTCGACGCGAACAGTCGGATACTCCATCGAGGACGCGGACTTGCTGGACATCTATCGGTTTGGTCCAGACCTTGCCGATGGTGACTTGGGACTCGTGGGCGCCGATGAGTGGCTGGCATGGATCCTGGTGTTGACGGCGAGATTCAGGTCCCCTTATCGACCATCCCGGTCGTTCCAGAGATCGAGCAATTCTGAATCGAGGCGCCACCGTTGACGACATCGTCCTCGCGATGCACTTCGGCAGGCTTCTGTTCATCGATCGAAGTGTTCAAGCGTTAGTCACAAAGGGCGAGCCCTATCGTAAGTTCCTGCTGGCGAAACCGCTCCCCGAATTTCGGCCCATCGCTCAAGACATCGACGTCATCCGTCGCCCGTTCCGTGCGATTCTGGAGACGGGGCGCGGTGAGCCTGTCGACGTGTGGGCTCAGACAGGGGCGACAAGGGGGTGCGTGAACATTGGATGTCGAGGTGTTCTCTGATCCGCGGGACATCGCCGCCGCTGCAGTGGGGCGGATCGGCGCGGCACTCGACGCTGCGGATGCAATGCCGACGCTCGGGGTGGCGACGGGCTCGAGTCCTCGCACGGTCTATGAGCTGCTGCGGACGAAGCACCAGGACGGCGAAGCCGCGCTGACGCAGGTGGCCGCAGTGGCTTTGGACGAGTATCGGGGCCTACCAGCCGACGCACCTCAGCGGTACCGTGCCGTGCTCCGTGAAGCTCTGGTGGGACCGGAGCATACCGGGCTGCGGGATGTGGACCTGCACGTGCCTGATGCCGATGCGGTGGATCCGGTCACGGCGGCGTCGCGGTTCGAGGCGACGATCGCCTCGCTCGGGGGCGTGGATCTGCAGCTGCTGGGGCTCGGGGAGAACGGCCACATCGGTTTCAACGAACCCGGGACTCCGTTCACCGAGCGGACCCACCTGGTTCGGCTGGAGGACTCGACTCGACACGCGAATTCGCGCTTCTTCGACGGTGACATCGAGCGTGTCCCCGAGTACGCCATGACCCAGGGGCTCGCCACCATCCTCGAGGCACGAGAGATCGTCCTCATCGCTGTCGGAGAGGAGAAGGCGACGGCAGTGCAGGCCATGGTCGAAGGACCGGTCACCACAGATTGCCCGGCCAGCATCCTCCAGGATCATCCGCAGGTCACCGTCCTGCTCGACGAAGATGCGGCGTCGAATCTGGAGATGCGATCAGCCTCATCGGTGTGATGGCATGATCGGGACCGCAAAGTCGGAGCGAAAGGACCCTGATATGTGGGGGAACATCGCGGAGTGGGCTTACGCGCTTGTCGCCTTGGGGGCACTGGTTGCAGCAATCTGGGCCGCACGTACATCCAAGCGCCTTTACTCCATTGAAAGTGAACGGGATCGAACTGCGGCGGAGCGCGATGAAAGAGCACAAGCAAGTGCCGTCGCAGCCTGGTGTATCTACTGTGAGGAACTCCCGGAAGACCAACGACACGGCTTGTTGCTTCACAACAGTTCAACCTCGCCGGTCTACGAAGTTGAAGTTCACAGCACTTATGCTCAGAAACAGGGTCACGAACCTCAACATCAGTCACCGTTGAAGCTTGCCGTGTTACCTCCTGGAGATTACGTCGTCACCGCCCACCCGCAGTACAACTGGACGTTTCCTGAGGAGCGCCACTCGGTTGATCACGCAATACGGCCTGTGACTAAGAACCGACAGTGGATAGTGACCTCCCTGCTCTTCACCGATGCCTTCGGGATCAGATGGAAACGGGCGAACTCTCGGCTGGCCAAGGACCATGGGTTCTCGTAATTCGATCACTCGCCCCGTTGACTCTGCTGTTCGTGCTGCTCTGGGAACGAAATCGCGCTCAAAGCAGCACGAACTGCAGAGTCATCGTGGGGGCGGGGGTGTGAGGAGGGCCTGCCGCTCGGCCTCGGGCATCATGGAGCCGCCGGTCAGCCAGGCGATGTGGGTCGCACGGCTGTAGGCCTCACTGGTGAGTCCGGGCCGGGACGAGCCGTCGTCGTCGAGGGCCTGACCCACCATCCCGGCGGCAACCAATCCCGCAGCCGCCGAAGGCTCCACGATCACATCCTCGGCATCGTGGAGTCGGCGCACGGTCTCCAGCAGGGAGTCGTCGCTGACGGTGACGAAACCGTCGATCAGCCCGCCCATATGACGTCCCACCAACTCCGAGGGCCGCCCTACCGCCAGGCCGTCGGCCGCCGTCAGCCCGTCCAGACCGATCTCATCCACCGCGATGCCCTCATTCCGCCCGGTCAGCCGACCGAGCATCACCGACGGAGCATGCGTCGGCTCCACGAAGAAGCACCGCACCGCCTCCCCGAACTCCTCCTTCAGACCGAAGGTCACCCCTCCCGGCGCCCCGCCGACCCCGCACGGCAGGTACACAAACAGCGGATGCCGCTCATCCACCGGCACCGACAGCGCCCGCAGCTGACCGGCCAGCCGACGACCAGCCACCGCATACCCGGCGAAGAGATCCAGGGAACACTCGTCGTCCACGAAGTGCGCCTGCGGATCGGTCTCAGCCTGACTGCGGCCCTGCGCCACGGCGGCGCTGAAGTCACCGTCGTGCTCGACCACCTCCGCGCCCACCTCACGCAGCATCCGCTTCTTCCACGCCTTGGCGTCGGTGGACATGTGCACGGTGACCGCCAGCCCCAACGCCCGCCCGGTCAAACCGATCGACAGACCGAGGTTCCCGGTGGATCCCACCACGAGGCGGTGCTCCCCCAGCAGTTCACGGACCGACGCCTCACCGAAGGTCCCGACCAGATCGTCGCCCATCAGATCGGCCTGCCGGACTATCCGCTCGGCGGCGGCGAGGACCTCATGGATGCCGCCGCGGGACTTCACCGACCCCGAGATCGGCAGCAGGTCGTCGCGCTTCGCCCACAGGTTCGGCGGGACAGGATCACCGCCGGGTCCGTCGGCGAGCAGCGCTCGGTGGAGGGCCGGCAGCTTCTGGAGCGGCGACTCCAGAGCCCCGCCGGTCGGGCCGGTCTCCGGGAAGAGGTGTTCCAGCAGCGGGGCGAACCGGCGGAAACGATCCTCCGCCTCATCGATCAGAGTTCTCTGCAGGTCAGCCGGTGCTCCGGGACCGGGCAGCCATACCGTCGGCTCGGCGGCCCGCAGCCGCGCCGTCACGGTCGTTTCGGTCTGTCCATGTCTCGCCGCACCCATGGCACTGACCATGCCACAGGTCCGCACCACAGGCGACCGGTACTCTGGGTCTCGCCCCCGCACCGATGAGGACCGCCCCGTGACCGACCAGCCCCGCGTCCACCTGTGGACCGCTGACGACGGCTTGACCCCGGCCGTGTCGTCCTCCGAGGACGACTGGTCCGTCGGCACCCCCGCGGTCTTCGACTCGTGGATCGTCGACGACGGCGCCGCCGTGGCCTGGACGGCTCATCGTGGACGCTTCTCCGAGGGCGTCCGGGCCCTGTTCCCCGACGCGGACGCCGCACAGGTGTGCGCCTTCTTGGACGAGGTCGCCACCTCGGTGCCGGCCCACGGCGCATGGTGGCCGCGCATCGAGGCGCACCGACCCGATCCGACGACCACCGCCGGTCCGCCCCATCTGGTGCTGCGCCTGCGCCCGGCACCCGAGGCCGGCGGCGACGTCGTCCTGTGGTCCGGCGACGACGCACTCGCCGCAGAGCTCGGAACCCCGCAGCTGCCGCGGCACAAGGGCCCCGACCAGCCCCTGTACTCGCGCCAGCGACAGCTGGCCGAACACCACGGTGCCACCGACTTCGTCCTGGTCGACCCCGAGGGTCACATCCTCGAGACCGACCATTCGGCACTGGTCTGGTGGCGCGGAGAGACCCTGTGCCTGCCCGCCCGGGGCCTGCCGCGGCTGCCCTCGGTCACCCAGGAGCAGCTCGTCGCCCTCGTAGAAGCAGCAGGGGTGGCCGTGCATCAGGAGTCGGCGGTCGCCGCGGAGCTGGACGGCCTGGAGATCTGGGCGCTGAACGCCGCCCGCGGGATCCGTCCGGTCACCACCTGGCACGGTGCCGGTGCGCCGAAGGTCGCCCCCGCAGGCACCGCCGTCCACCGGTGGCACGAAGCGTGGAGGGAGTCCCGTGCGGACCTGTCTGGTCGATAACTACGACTCCTACACGTTCAACCTGTACCAGCTCGTCGCCCGGGTCTACGGCGTCCCTCCGGTGGTGGTGACCAACGACGACCCCCGTCTGGACGACGAGTTCCTGGCCGGCTTCGACGCGCTGATGATCTCTCCGGGCCCGGGGATGCCGCAGCACGGCGCGGATGTGGGCCGGGTGCTCGAGCTGCTCGAGGACTCGTCGATCCCGGTGCTCGGGGTCTGCCTGGGTCACCAGGAGCTGGGACTGCTGGCCGGCGCCGACGTCGGACCGGCGCCGACTCCGCGGCACGGGCGGATCAGCCCGGTCTCCCACACCGGGCTCGGTCTGTTCGCCGGGCTGCCCCAGGACTTTCCGGTGGTCCGCTACCACTCGCACTGCCTGCGCCGGCCGCTTCCCGAACGGCTGGTGGTCGACGCCGTCTCCGAGGACGGGGTCGTCATGGCCTTCCACGACGTGCACCGTCCCTGGTGGGGTGTGCAGTTCCACCCGGAGTCGGTGGCCTCGGGCTGCGGGACCCAGCTGTTGGAGAACTTCCGTGATCTGGTGGACTCCGCAAGCGGCCCCGGGGCCCTGCAGGCTCCGACGTCGTCGAGCCTGGGGCGGGGCTCCGCAACGGACTCTGCACCGGACTCCGCACCGGACTCCGTCGAGCCCGCCGAGGCTCCGTGGGCCCTGGTGACCTCACAGGTCCCCGGCTCCGGGGACCCGGGCTCGCTGCCGGACCCGGCCGTGCTCTTCGAGGCCGTCTGCGGCCAGGACCCGTGGGCGTTCTGGCTGGACTCCAGCAGCGTGGTCGAGGGCTACTCCCGGTTCTCCTACCTGGGCGTGCCCGGCGGCCGGCACGGCGAGGTGCTGCGCTACCGGATCCCCGGCAGACGACGGCCCACCGCGGAGTCGCCTGCGGCGGTGGAGGTCCTCGACCCGCTCCGTGGGACGACGACCTGGGAGGCCGGTTCGATCTTCGACGTCCTGCCCGCCCGCCTGCGAGCACGTCGCCTGCCCGGCGGTGCGGCAGGACAGGCGGCGCTGCCCTTCGAGATGGTCGGCGGGTACGTCGGACATCTGGGCTACGAGCTGCGGGAGGAGTGCGGATCCCCCACGACCCACAGGTCGCAGACCCATGATGCGGTGTTCGTCGCCGCGACCCGCTACCTGGTGATCGACCATGACACCGGGACGCTGTGGACGGTGAGCACCTCACCCTCCCAGGAGGAGGACCTCGAAGAGGCCCAACAGTGGGCGGCCGAGACCGCAGTGCGCGTGGGCCGACTGCTGCGCGATCCCGCGGCGGCGCCGCAGACCCGCCCGATGCCCGCACTGCCGTCGTCGGTGGAGCCGACCGAGCACCTGCGCCGGCCCCGCGAGGGCTACATCGACGACGTCGAGGCCTGCCTGCTGCAGCTCCACGCCGGGGAGAGCTACGAGATCTGCCTGACCGACGAGTTCGTCCACCCCTTCTCCGGCGACCCGTTCGCCGCCTACCTGGCACAGCGGCGGCAGAACCCCGCACCCTACGCCGCGTTCCTGCGTCTCGGGGAGACCCAGCTGCTGTGCTCCTCCCCGGAGCGGTTCCTGAAGGTCGACGCCGAGGGCACGGTCGAGTCGAAGCCGATCAAGGGCACCGCTCCCCGTTCGGCGGACCCGCGGGTGGACGACGACGCCGCCGCGGAGCTGCGCACCTCGACGAAGACGTGGGCGGAGAACCTCATGATCGTCGATCTCCTGCGCAATGACCTGGGCAGGGTCTGCGAGGTCGGCTCGGTCGAGGTCCCGGAGTTCATGGCCGTGGAGTCCTACGCCACCGTCCACCAGCTGGTGTCCACGATCCGCGGCCGACTGCGCCCCGATGTCGACGCCGTCGACGCAGTGCGTGCCTGCTTCCCCGGAGGGTCGATGACCGGAGCGCCGAAGCTGCGCACCATGCGGATCATCGACGAGCTCGAGGGCCGAGCCCGCGGCCCCTACTCGGGGGCGATCGGCTACTTCAGCGCAGACGGGGCCTGCGACCTCAACATCGTGATCCGCACCGCCGTGGTCCACGGCGGGGAGATCCGGGTCGGGGCCGGAGGTGCGGTCGTGCTGGAGTCGGAGCCGGCCGCCGAGTTCGAAGAGATGGTCACCAAGCTGCGGGCCGGCCTCCCCCGCGGGTGATCCCTGCCGCCGGCACCTCGGTCAGAACGGGTATTCGGCGATGTCCGGGCGCACCGTGAGCCACTGGGTCTCGGTGAACGACTCGATGTTCGCCGCGTGACCGCCCACCCGTGTGCCGTTGCCGGAGTCCTTGAAGCCGCCGAAGGGCGCCTGGGGCTCGTCCGAGACGGTCTGCTCGTTGATGTGGACCTTGCCCGCCTCGACGCGGTCGGCGATGGCCATGGCCTCGCCCACCTCCCCCAGGATCCCCAGAGACAGGCCGTACTCGCTGCGGTTGACCAGCTCCACCGCCTCGTCGACGGTGTCGAAGGACATCACCGGGGCCACGGGCCCGAAGATCTCCTGGGTCCAGGCCGGGGAGTCCTCGCTGAGACCGGTGAGCACGGTGGGCCGGTAGAACAGGCCGTCGTGGGAGGCTCCGGCGGCGGCTGAGGCACCTGCGGTGAGGGTGTCCTGGACGATGGAGTCGATCCGCTTCAGCTGGTGCTCGTCGATGATCGGCCCCAGTGCGACCTGATCGGCGGCCGGGTCGCCCACCGGCAGGCCGTCGGCCTTGGCGGCGAGGCGTTCGACGTAGTCGTCGTAGATGTCGCGGTGCACCAGGTGGCGTCCGGTGGTCATGCACACCTGCCCCTGGTGGAGGAAGGAGCCGAAGGCCGCGGCCGAGACGGCCCGGTCCAGGTCGGCTCCGGGCAGCACGATCATCGCGTTGTTCCCGCCGAGCTCGAGGTGAGCGCGCTTGAGCAGGCGGGCGCAGGTCTCGCCCACGCTGCGACCGGCGTTCGTCGACCCGGTGAATGCGACGGTGGTGACCTCCGGGGCCTCGACGACGGCCTCGCCGGTCTCCCGGCCGCCGGGGAGCAGCTGCAGCAGCCCCGGCGGCAGCCCGGCCTCCTCGAAGACCCGGGCCAGCACCACACCCCCGGAGACCGCTGTGCGCGGATCCGGCTTGAGCAGGACGGTATTGCCCAGCGCCAGGGCCGGGGCGACGGCTCGGATGGAGAGGATCAGGGGGAAGTTGAACGGGGCGATCACGGAGACCACGCCGACCGGTCGGCGTCGCGCGTAGGACCAGTGGGGCTGGTCGGTGGAGAGGACCTCACCCTGGGGCATCGTCGGCAGGGCCGAGGCTTCGAAGCACTCCTCGGCGGCGATGTGGGTCTCGAGGCCGGCCTTCGGCGGGATGGATCCGGCCTCGCGGATGATCCAGGAGCCGATCTCCTCGGCGTGCTCTTCGAAGAGGTGTCCGGCGCGGCGTAAGACGGCGGCGCGCTCGGTGGGCTTCTTCGCCGCCCACTCCTTCTGTGCCCGACGGGCCGCGGTCGCCGCCCGCAGCACATCGTCCCGGGAGGCCGAGGCGACGGTGCCGAGCTCCTCGGCCGTCGCCGGCGCGGTGACGGTGATCGGCTCGCCGGTTCCGGCGGTCCATCCGTCGATGAACAGCTTCCCGTCCCAGGTGCTCGGGTCCAGCAGTGTCATAGTGTCCTCCGTCGTCGTCACGGCCTGTCGCACAGATCACAGTCCTCTGAGTCGACCATCACAAGTCCCCTCTCATTGAATGGAAGGGATCCCCTCACCAGATGCAGTCCTTTGTGGTGCGACTCACACTCACTGTACTGTCTGGGTGATCTCAGCCAACCGCCGCGGACGGAGGCACGATGGCGAACTCGGGATCCGGAGACTCCCTGATCACCCGGCTGGACCGGATCCTCTCGACCTTCACCGGCACAGAGGACACCATGACCAGCGCGGAGATCGCTCGCCGGGCGGACCTGCCCACCGCAACGGCTCACCGACTCTGCCGAGATATGGCGGAACGCGGGTGGCTCGACGCCCAGGAGTCGGGCTACGCGATCGGCACCCACCTGTGGGAGATCACCAACCGCTCCTCCCGACGGACCAAGCTCGCCGTGCTCGCCCGGCCCTATATGGCCGATGTGCAGTCCGTAGTCGGCCAGCACGTCCAGCTGGGCATCACCGACGACTCCGAGGTCCTCTTCCTCGACCGCATCTCCGGCCGGGACGCCCCCGCCATCCACGGCGCCGTGGCCGAGCGTCTCCCGCTGCACCTCTCGGCCACCGGCGTCGTCCTGCTCGCCGCCGCCGCACCGGAGGCCCGGGAGGCCTACCGCGGCGATCTCGACCCGACCGACGCCACCGCCCGGGCCGCCTGCTCGGAGGAGCGGCTCGCCGACGTGCGACGACGCGGCCACTGCGCCCAGACCGGCGCGATCGAACCGGGCATCACCGGCATCGCGGTCCCCCTGCGGGACCGAAACAGCCGTGTGATCGCCGGACTGGGACTCGTGACCGATCAGGAGGACGTCGCCCAGCGGCCGGGTCCCTGGGTGCAGATCCTGCAGATCGCCGCCCGAGGGATCCACCGCCGACTCGCCGACGGATGGCAACGGTGAACGGTCCCGACGCCGTCCCGGCACCCCACAAACCGCGCACAGACGGACCAGGAGGAGAAGTGGACACCACACCGCACGGCACACAGGTCGACGTCGGCATCGTCGGCGGGGGCCCGGCCGGACTGATGACCGCCCTGCTTCTCAGGCGCCGCGGCATCTCCGCCGCCGTCGTCGAAGCCCGCAGCGAAGAGACCATCGCCCACACCCAGCGGGCGGGCATCCTGGAGGCCCCGACGGTGCAGATGCTCCTCGACGCCGATATCGGCTCCCGGGTGCTGACCGAGGGACACGAGCACACCGGCACGGTGCTCAGCTTCGAGGGCGATCAGCGACGGATCGACTTCCAGGAGCTGGTGGGCCGTTCGGTGTGGCTCTACCCGCAGAACGAGGTGTTCCGGGATCTCGCCGCCGCCTGGCAGCGGGAGGAGGGGATCATCCACTGGTCGGTGGAGAACACCGCCGTCGAGGGACTGGATTCGGACCGTCCGCAGATCGGCTTCACCGACGCCGACGGCGTCTCCCGCACCATCGAGGCCCGGGTGATCGTCGGGGCCGACGGGTCCCGGTCGATGTGCCGGAAGCTGATCCCCGAGGGCGTGCGCACCGATCACTTCACCTCCTACCCGTTCGCCTGGTTCGGCATCCTCTGCGAGGCTCCGCCCACCGCGCCGGAGCTGATCTATGCGAACTCGGAGGTCGGCTTCGCCCTGATCTCCCAGCGCAGCGACACCGTCCAGCGCATGTACTTCCAGTGCGATCCGGACACCGACCCCGAATCCTGGTCCGATGACGAGATCTTCGACCACATCCAGCGGGTCCTCGGCGGCGAGGAGGTGGTGGAGCTGCGGCGCGGCCGCATCACCGAACGCACCGTGCTGCCCTTCCGGTCCTATGTCTGCGACCCGCTGACCTACGGTCGGCTGGTGCTCGCCGGAGACGCCGGGCACACCGTCCCGCCCACCGGCGCCAAGGGGCTGAACCTCGCGTTCTCCGACGTGCGGGCGCTCGTCCCGCGGCTCGAGGAGCTCCTCGGTGACCCGGCGGCCCGGCCCGACGACGACGGACTGTTCGACCCGCTGCGGCGCTACTCCGCCACGGCCCTGGACCGGGTGTGGAAGGCGCAGAACTTCTCCTACTGGGCCACCAACCTGCTGCACCGCCGCCCGGACGAGGACTCCTTCGCTCACCTGAGGCGCCGCGGCGAGTTCCAGGCCATCACCCGCTCCGCGTACGGACGCGGCTACTTCGCCGACTCCTACACCGGATGGGCCGACTGAGGTCGACTCCGTAGGCTGGCCGTATGGCGAACTCCCCCAGCGGCGACTCGGTCCTCAGCCGTGCGGTGCGGCTGCTGGAGGGGTTCCGCGACCACGCCGCCTTCTCCCCCTCGGAGCTCGCCGACCGCGCCGGGCTCCCGCGCACCACCGGCTACCGGCTCATCGCGGAGATGACGGAGCAGGGGCTGCTCACCCGCACCGAGACCGGGCTCATCGAACCGGGACGCCTGATGTGGGAGATCGCCCAGCGCTCCCGGCTCTCCCGCACCCTGCGCCAAGCGGCGCTGCCGTTCATGCAGGACGTCAACGCGGTGGTCCGCCACACCACCCAGCTCGCCGTCCTCGACGGGTCAGGCGTCCTCATCGTCGAACGTCTCTCCCAGCAGGGGGCGGCGGTGAATCCGGCCGAGGTGGCCGGCACCATGCCGGCGCACCGGACCTCGATGGGACACGCGCTCCTGGCCTTCTCCGCCCCGGAACGTCGAGAGGAGTGGCTCGCCGCGCACCGAGACCTGATCCGTGCCGAGCGGCCCCGGCTGGCCGAAGAGCTCGACGAGGTCCGAGCCAGGGGCTTCGCCCGCCTGAGCGGGGAGATCGACGCCCCCACCGCCGGACTCTCGGTCCCCGTGCTGGACCGCAGCGGCTGCGCCGAGGCCGCGCTCACCGTCGTCGTGCCGCGGGACTCCCCCGAGATCCCGCAGTTCCTCATGGCGCTGCAGACGGCCGGGCACGGCATCGCCCGAGCGGTCCGTGCGAACGGCTGAGGATCTCCGAACCGCGACGACATCGAACCTCTCGGCACCGTTCAACGGTGCTGTTGTGGCTCGGCCCACATCCTGACCAGCACACTGGGGAGACCGGCACACCCGATGCGCCCGATACACCCGATACACCCGAGGAGGTCAGCGCCATGGCTGAGACCGACACCGACCCGGATGCCGCCAAGGCCTCCCAGGACGAGATCAGCGCAGAGATGCGCGAGATCCATGACGTCTACCGCCGCAGCAGGGACGACGGAGGCCCCGAGGAGACCAGTGCGCGGATGAACTTCCCGCCGTATCGCTCCTCCCTGCTGCGCAGCCCCACGAAGTCGCTGCACCATACCGACCCGGAGGAGATCGAGCTGCACTCCCCCGCCTTCGGCGAGCGCGACGTCCGCACCCTCGAGTCCGATCTGACCATCCAGCACGGCGGTGAGCCCATCGGCGAGCGCATCGTGGTCACCGGCCGCATCGTCGACGGCGACGGCCGCCCGATCCGTCACCAGCTGGTCGAGGTCTGGCAGGCCAACGCCGCAGGTCGCTACGTCCACAAGCGGGACCAGCATCCGGCACCCATCGACCCGAACTTCACCGGTGTGGGTCGGACCATCACCGGCCCCGACGGTGAGTACACGTTCACCACGATCAAGCCGGCGCCGTACCCGTGGAAGAACCACTACAACGCCTGGCGTCCGGCACACATCCACTTCTCGCTGTTCGGCACGGACTTCACCCAGCGCCTGATCACCCAGATGTACTTCCCCGGGGACCCGCTGTTCGACCTGGACCCGATCTACCAGTCCATCACCGACCAGAGCGCGCGGGATCGTCTGGTCGCCGCCTACGACCACTCCGTGGCGAACCACGAATGGAACACCGGCTACCGGTGGGACATCGTCCTATCCGGCAGCAGCCGCACCTGGTTCGAGTCCGACGCCGCGTCCGACGAGGAGCACTGATCCGATGAGCACCCCCGCATCCCCCCAGACGTCGGCCGACCTGACCCCGACCCCCGCCCAGACGGTGGGGCCGTTCTACGGCTACGCTCTGCCCTTCCCCGACGGAGAGAAGCTCGTCGACCGCTCCCATCCGGACGCGATCCGGCTGCACGGCACCGTCTACGACGGCGACGGCGTCCCCGTGCCCGATGCGCTGCTGGAGATCTGGCAGGCCGACGGACAGGGCCGGATCTCGGCGGAGCACGGCTCTCTGATCCGAGACGGCTACACCTTCACCGGCTGGGGCCGAACCCCCGTCGACAATGTCGGGCGCTTCCGCTTCACCACGGTGGACCCCGGCCCGACGGAGGAGGGACGGGCACCGTTCATCCTGCTCACCGTCTTCGCACGCGGACTGCTCGACCGCCTGTTCACCCGCATCTACCTGCCCGAGGACACCGGCGCGCTGGCCGCCGATCCGCTGCTCAGCTCTCTGCCCGAGGAGCGCCGCCGCACGCTGATCGCCGCCCGTGAGGAGGACGGCGACCTGCGGTTCGACGTACACCTCCAGGGTGCCGAGGAGACCGTGTTCCTGCAGTACCCGAACACCCCACAGGTCACCGGTCCGGTGACAGGATGAGGGCATGACCGGACAGTACGGACTCCTCGCCCCCGTCTGGGCGGACACCGAAGCCGCCGCGGCGACCTCCGACGAGGCGGTCGTCTACGCCCTCCTGCACGTCGAGGCCGCCTGGGCGGAGACGCTCGCCGCCGCAGACCTGGCACCGGAGGCCAGCGCCCGGGCCGTCCGGCGGCTCTGTGAGGATCAGGCCGTTCCGCACGCCGCACCGATCGATCCCCGGGTGCTGGCCGCCGGGGGCGTCGCCGGCGGGAACCCCGTCATCCCCCTGCTGGGCGAGATCCGACGGGCGTTGGCCGATCGGGGCGGGTCGGACGCAGCCCTGCACCGCGGGGCCACCAGCCAGGACGTGCTCGACACGGCGATGAACCTGATCGTGCGCACCGTCGCCGCAGGGATCATCGCCCGGGCGATCCGCATCTGCGACGCCCTGGCCGCCCATGCCCAGACCCACCGGGGAACGGTGTGCGTGGCCCGCTCCCTGACCCGCCACGCCCTGCCGACCACGTTCGGGCTGCGGGCCGCCGGGTGGCTCGACGGTGTGCGGGAGGCGGTGAGTGCGCTCCATCGCGCCGTGGAGTCGCTGCCCCTGCAGTGGGGCGGCGCCGTCGGGACCCAGGCCGCCCTGACCGACCGGTACGGCTCCGGCGGTGCCTCCGAGCTGACGGATCAGCTCGCCGACAGACTGAAGATGCCCTCGGCCCGGCCGTGGCACACCCAGCGGCGGCCGATGCTCGACGTGGGATCGGCGCTGACCGGTGTGGTCGCCGCTCTGGGGAAGATCGCCGGGGACGTCCTCATCCTGCAGCGACCAGAGATCGCAGAGCTCGCCGAGCCCGCGGACGCCTCCCGCGGAGGCTCCTCCGCCATGCCGCAGAAGCAGAATCCCGTGCTGTCGGTGCTGCTCCGGTCGGCCGCCGACGCCGCCCCCGGGCATCTGGCCACGCTCTTCGGCGCCGCGGCCGCGGCTCAGGACGAGCGGCCGGACGGGGCCTGGCATGCCGAGTGGCCGGCCGTCTCCGAGCTGCTGCGTCTGGCCGGCGGGTCCGCCGTCCGGGCCGACGAGCTGATCACCGGACTCCGGGTCTTCCCCGACCGCATGCGCGAGACGGTCGACGACGCCGGTGAGGCCCTGCTGAGCGAACGACTCATGCAGCACCTGTCCTCGGTGCTCCCGGGAGGTGCGCAGGCTGTGCAGGAGGCGGTGCGCACCTCGCTCGCCGACGGCGCGTCGCTGCGGGGCCTCATCGAGGCCCAGCTGCGCAGCGCCGATCCGAACCCTGACCGCGAGGCGGCGTTGGACGCCCTCGACGACCTGTTCGACCCGGCGCAGTACCTGGGGCGGGCGGACGAGTTCGTCGATTCCGCCGTCGCCGACTATCAGCAGATACGGAGCGCATGGACATGACAGACGATCACCAGCCGACGGCCGCGCTGCGTCTGACCCCGCAGCTGCTGCACGGAGACGAAGCCCAGCTGAACGATCCGCCGGAACGGATCCTCGTCGTCGGCCCGTCTTTGGGGACCAGCGTCACGGCCCTGTGGCAGCCGACGCTGGAGCTCATGACCTCGGAGACGCCGGTCATCGGATGGGATCTGCCCGGTCACGGGATCCAGCCGGCGTCGGACGGACCCTTCTCCCTGGAGGAGCTGGCCGACGCGGTCGAGACGATGGTCGACGAGCTGGCGGGGACGCACGGATGGGCGAGGGAGACGGTCGTCGACGTCGCCGGGGTCTCGGTGGCCGGAGTCGTCTCCCTGCTCCTGGCGCTGCGCCCGAACACCCGGTTCCGGCGCGTCGCCGTGCTCTGCTCCGCCGCATCGATCGGCACAGCCGACGCCTGGCACGAACGCGCCGACCTGGTGGAGACGGCGGGGACGCCGACGATGGTCGCCGGTTCGGCCGAGCGGTGGTTCGGGCCATGTTTCATGTCCTCCCACGCCGAGATCGCGACGAACCTGCTGAGCAGTCTGCAGTACGCCGACCGGCACTCCTACGCCCATGTCTGCCGGGCGCTGGCCGAGGTCGACCTCCGTGATCGATTGGGGGAGGCGACCCGTCCGGTGCTGGCGGTCGCCGGCGAGGAGGACGTCGTCTGCCCTCCGGCGGACGCGGAGCTCATCGCCGCCGGTGTGCCGGACGGCCGATCCGAGACCCTGGCCGGCGTCGCCCATCTCGCCCCGGCGGAGGCCCCGGCCGCCGTCGCACGACTTCTGGAGGAGAACCTCGATGACTGAGCACGACCGGACGTTCCGAGAAGGCATGCGCGTACGCCGCGAGGTGCTCTCCGATGAGCATGTGGACCGGGCCGAGGCGAAGAAGTCGGGATTCACCGCAGACTTCCAGGAGCTCATCACCCGGTACGCCTGGGGCACGATCTGGACTCGGCCCGGCCTGGACCGGACCACCCGTTCGGCGATCACCCTGACCGCGATGATCGCCGGAGGGTACTGGGAGGAGCTGGAGATGCATGTGCGTGCCGCTCTGCGGAACGGCATGACGGCGGAGGAGATCAGGGAGGTCTTCCTGCAGTCAGCGATCTACTGCTCGGTGCCCGCGGCGAACGTCGCCTTCGGCATCGGGCAGCGGGTCCTCACCGAGGAGCTGGGCGAGGGCTTCGCCGACGATCTCGACGCAGGTCCCGATCCGAACCTCGACGAACAGCCCCCCTCCACCACCCGTTGACTCTGGAGTTCGTGTCGCTCTGGGCGCCATTCAGAGCTGAGAGCGACACGAACTCCAGAGTCAACGTCGGCGGTGGTGCGTCACGACGCGGGGAGGACCTCGCGGACGGTGAGATCCTCCTCGAGGAGGACCAGGTCGGCTCGGGCGCCGCGGCGCAGCACCCCGATGTCGTCGCGTCCCAGCAGCCGCGCCGGCACCTCCGAGGCGGCCCGAAGGGCGTCCTCGGCGCCGAACCCGGCCTCGTCGACGGCGAAGCGCACCGCCCGATCCATGGTGAGCGTGGACCCGGCGATGGTTCCAGTGTCAGCGATCCGGGCCACCCCGTCGTCCACCCGGACGTGCAGCCGCCCCAAGCGATAGTGCCCGTCGGGCCCGCCCGTCGCCGACATCGCATCGGTGATCAGCAGGCACCGTCCCGGCGCACTGCGGTGCACCCATCCGAGCATCGCCGGATGGACGTGGACGCCGTCGGCGATGAGCTCGACGAACGCCTCGCCGTCCTCCAGCAGCGCCGCCGCGGGCCCGGGCTCGCGGTGGTGCAGCCCCCGCATGGCGTTGAACAGGTGGGTGCCGGCCCGCGCGCCGGCGGCGAGCGCCTCGCGGGTCTGCCGGTAGGTCGCGTCGGAATGTCCGACGGCGGCGATCGCACCGGCCGCGGCGATCCGCCGGACGGCGTCCGTGCCCCCGGGCAGCTCGGGAGCCAGGGTCACCATGCGGACGACGCCGGTCCCCAGGAGCTCCTCGAGGACCGTCGCGTCGGGCGCGCTCAGCAGGTCGGGATCATGGGCGCCGGCACGCTCCCGGCTCAGCCAGGGCCCCTCCAGATGCACCCCGGCCAGGCGTCCGTCGCGGACGAGCGGTGCCAGATCCTGCACCGTGCGGAGCAGGCGCGCCGGATCGTCCGAGACCAGGCTGGCCAGCATGCTCGTCGTGCCGTGGGACCTGTGCGTCTGCCGGGCGGTCTCCGCCGCCTCTGCGCCGTCGTCGAATGCCGCGCCGCCGCCCCCGTGGCAGTGCACGTCCACGAAGCCCGGGGCGAGGATCCCGTCGACATGCTCGGCCCCGGCGGGCGGAGACCCTTCGCCCACCTCGGTGAGGTGGCCGTCCTCGATCCGCACCCAGCCGGGACGGAGGTCCCCGCTCGGATGCAGCATCGAGTCCGCGGACAGCACCCGCGCCATCAGGTGGTCTCCGGCTGGGCCTGCGCGTCCTCCTCTTCCTCACGGCCCGGAGTCTTCAGGTTCCAGAGCCGGATCGCCAGAGTGAACACGACGTAGTAGATCACCGCGTACATCAGCCCGATCAGGACGATCCAGATCGGCCCGGTGGCGATCCCCCAGTTCAGCAGCATGTCGAACAGACCGGCGGAGAACCCGAATCCGAGCTTCAGCTCGAGGAAGTTCACCAGAGCCATAGACGTTCCGGTGAGCACGGCGTGGATGATGTACAGCGGCCAGGCGACGAACATGAACGCGAACTCCAGCGGCTCGGTCACTCCGGTGAGGAAGGCCGTCAGCGCCGCCGAGAGCATGATGCCGCCGACGAGCTTGCGGTTCTTCGGCTTCGCGCAGCGCCAGATGGCGAAGGCGGCCGCCGGGAGTCCGAACATCAGGATCGGGAAGAAGCCGGTCATGAAGGCCCCGGCGGTCGGGTCGCCGGCGAAGAAGCGAGCGATCTCGCCGTGGGCCACGGAGCCGTCATCGCCCTCGTAGCTGCCGTACATGAACCAGGGGAAGTTGTTGAGGATGTGGTGCAGGCCGAGGGGGATCAGCAGTCGGTTCATCATGCCGTAGACGAACCCGCCGATGACGGTGTTGGCCGCCAGCGTCTCGCTGAGCGAGGTCAGTCCCGAATCGAAGGCCGGGTAGGGGAAGGCGGCCACGACGCCGACGACGATGCCTGCCAGCGCCGTCAGCAGCGGGACGAAGCGCCGACCGCCGAAGAACGCCAAGTACGGGGGGAGCTTGATGCGGTGGTACCGCTGCCAGAGCCAGGCGGAGAGCAGACCCATGATGATGCCGCCGAGGACCCCGTAGTTGATGAGCTCCTGCTCTTCGCCTTCTGGTGCGGCTCCGAGCACCATCGGTGACATGACCTCGGTGACGGATTCGTAGACCAGGTAGCCGACCAGGGCCGCCAGCGCGGTGGAGCCGTCGGCCTTCTTGGCCATTCCGATGGCGATGCCGATGGCGAAGAGGAGCGGCAGGTGGTCGAACAGCGCGGAACCGGCCGCACCGATCACCGGTGCGACCTCGTCCCATCCCAGGCCGTCCTCACCGAGCAGGTCCGGCTGGCCGAGTCGCAGCAGAAGCGCGGCCGCCGGCAGCACGGCGATGGGCAGCATGAGGCTGCGGCCGAACTTCTGCACCGGAGCGAGGTTGATCCTCGCGAACGGGTTGCGCCGACGTCGCGGGGTCGCCTCATCCTGCGCCGTGTCGGGGTGGTTCCCCGCAGTCGGATCTGTGGGCGTGTCGGACATGATCAGTTCCTCTCAGACGGCGATCCGTGGTCGGCCGGGACCTCCCCGGCGTGAAGAGACATGTGGACTTCGTAGCGGTCTCCCCGATAGCGGGAGACCACATGCTCGACCGGCACTCCCGCGGCATGGGAGATCCGGCGGAAGACGAGCAGCGGCACCGGAGTCTCGGCGCCGAGGTGTGCGGAGGTGCGAGCATCGGAGATCTCACCCCAGACGGTCTGCTCGGCGGCATCGATGACGTATCCGTACCGCTCTGCGAGCACGCGATACAGCGAGCCGCCGAGGTCCTCACGATCCAGGTCAGGCAGCAGGGAGACCGGGTACCAGCCCTCCTCGACGGCGACGGGCTCGTCGTCGGCGAGGCGGATCCGGCGGATCTGCCAGACCTCCTGGTCCGGTCGCAGCTTCAGCGCCTCGGCGACCGTCCCCGTCACGTCCCGCCGCGCCACCTCGAGCAGGACGGTCGACGGCACGTGGCCCCGCCGCCGCATGTCCTGGCTGAAGGAGGCGAGGTGCAGGCGCGAGTCGAGCCGCGGCTGGGCGACGTATGTCCCCTTGGCGGGGACTCGGGTCAGCAGACCGTCGGTGATGAGCTGCTCCACCGCGCGCCGGACCGTCGCCCGCGACACTCCGAAGTTCTGCTGGAGGGACCGTTCCGAAGGGATCGGCGAGCCCGGGGCGAGGTGGTCGCGGATGTGTCGGGCGAGGGCCTCGCGACACTGTTCGTGCTTGGGACGGGGCCCGTCGGTGATGGGCAGGGTGACATCCATGGTCGGCCTCACCCCTCTCACCGCGGCTCCCCTCAGAGCCTCTGATACGGTCCGGTACGTACCAGTTGACTATGGCTCTCGTCACAGTCGCTGTCAAGGACCTCGCGCGATGTCGATGCGGCGTCGCTGCGCGGCGGTGCGGGTCGATCCGATGTCGAGCGACGTCGGACCTGCCTACACTGAAGCCATCACCGACATCTGAGGAGCACATCATGAGCAAGGCGGAGGCGATCCTGGCCGGACTCGGCGGTGCGGACAACATCGTGGAGATCGAGCCGTGCATCACCCGACTGCGCACCGAGGTCGAGGACGCGGATCTCGTCGACCAGCAGGCGCTGAAGAAGGCGGGGGCCCACGGCGTCATGGCCTCCGGGACCGTCATCCAGGTCATCGTCGGACCCGAGGCCGACACCCTGGCCGAGGACATCGAAGACCTGCGCTGATGGATGTCCTCTCTCCCTGCACCGGCCAGGTCCACGCGCTGGAGACCGTGCCCGATCCCGTCTTCGCCGGCGGCCTGGTGGGTCCGGGCGCCGCGGTCGAGCCGCAGGACGGGCCGCAGGAGGCGGTCGCGCCCATCGCCGGACGGCTGCTGAAGGTCCACCCGCACGCGTTCGTCGTCATCGGCGAGTCGCGGCTGGCGGTCCTCGTCCATCTGGGCATCGATACGGTCTCCCGTCGGGGCGAGGGCTTCACCGTGCTCCGCAGCGAGGGCGAGGTCGTCGAGGCCGGGGCGCCGATCATCGGATGGGACCCGGCGGTCGTGCGGGAGGCCGGACTCTCCGCGATCGTCCCGGTCGTCGCACTGGAGGCCACGGAGGACCGGATCGCCGAAGAGGCTCGGGGCGAGGTCTCCTCCGGGGCCACGCTCTTCGTCGCCCGCGACTGACCGAGTCCTCCCCCAACTGACCGACTCCTCCTCCGCGACCCTCCGATCATCCGGACGGGGTAAGCGCAGGCTGTGGGCATGAACACCTTCACCGGATGGCCGTAGACGAGTACGATGTACTGAGAACGCACACTTGTTCGCCCACCGAACACGAGGAGGTCAGGGATGCAGGAGACGTTCGTCTACGACGCCGTCCGCACCCCCTTCGGCAGATTGGGCGGAGGCCTGTCCGGGGTGCGACCGGACGATCTCGCCGCCCATGTCATCGCGGCCACCCTGGAACGCTCCTCCGCGCTCGACCCCGCCGCCGTCGACGAGGTCGTCCTCGGCAATGCCAACGGTGCGGGCGAAGAGAACCGAAACGTCGCACGGATGGCCTGGCTGCTGGCGGGCCTTCCCGTCTCGGTCCCCGGCACCACGGTGAACCGGCTGTGCGGTTCGTCGCTGGATGCGACGATCATGGCTGCGCGGCAGATCGCCCTCGGGGACGCCGACGTCATGGTCGTGGGAGGTGTGGAGTCGATGTCCCGCGCGCCCTGGGTCCTCCCCAAGACCGAGCGACCCTTCCCCATGCAGAACCTCGAGCTCTCCAACACGACCCTGGGCTGGCGGCTGATCAACGAACGCATGCCCGCCGAATGGACCGTCTCCCTGGGCGAGGCCACCGAGCAGCTGCGGGAGAAGTACAGCATCGGCCGTGACCGGCAGGACGAGTTCGCCGCACGATCCCACGCTCTGGCGGTGGAGGCCTGGGAAGCCGGCCGCTACGACGACCTGATCACCCAGTACCCGGACGCGGAGCTGCCGCGTGACGAGACCGTCCGAGACGGCGTCACCGCAGAGAGGCTCGGCGGGCTCCGCACCGTCTTCCGTCGGGAGGACGGCACGGTCACCGCCGGCAACGCCTCCTCGATGAACGACGGCGCCTCGGCGGCGCTGTTGGGCTCGGCGGCCGCCGCCCAGGTCATCGGACGGAGCCCGACGGCCCGCGTCGCGGGCTGGGGCGCCGCGGCGAACGAACCTCAATACTTCGGCTTCGCCCCGGTGGAGGCCGCCGACCGGGCCCTGCGCCGGGCCGGCATCTCCTGGGACGACGTCGGCGCGATCGAGCTCAACGAGGCCTTCGCCGCCCAGGCGCTGGCCTGCACCGACGCCTGGGGCGTGGACCCGGACATCGTCAACGCCTGGGGCGGCGCCGTCGCACTCGGCCACCCGCTCGGCGCCTCGGGCACACGCCTGATCGGCACCCTGGCCGCGCGTCTGCGGGCAGCCGGAGCACGATGGGGCGTGGCGGCCCTGTGCATCGGCGTCGGCCAGGGGCTGGCCGTCGTCCTCGAGAACACCGAGACCCACTGAACGCCGTAGGGCAGAGAGGCACCGATGACCACGATCGCAGAGAACGCCGCCGAAGCCGTGAGCTCGGTGACGGACGGCTCCACCATCCTGATGGGCGGCTTCGGCAACGCCGGACAGCCCATGGAGCTGATCGACGCGCTGCTGGAGTGCGGCGCCACGGACCTGACCGTGGTGAACAACAACGCCGGCCAGGGCGACGCCGGGCTGGCGCTGCTCATCCGCGAACGCCGCGTCCGACGCATCATCTGCTCGTTCCCGCGACAGTCCGACTCCTGGCACTTCGACGAGGCCTACCGGGCAGGTGAGATCGAACTCGAGCTCGTGCCCCAGGGGAACCTGGCGGAGCGCCTGCGCGCCGCCGGTGCGGGCATCGGCGCCTTCTTCACACCCACCGGGTACGGCACCGAGCTGGCCGAGGGCAAGGAGACCCGGGAGATCGACGGTCGGAACTACGTGCTGGAGCACCCGCTGCGCGGCGACGTCGCCCTGATCAAGGCGCTGAAGGCGGACACCGTCGGCAACCTCGTCTACCGCAAGACGGCCAGGAACTTCGGTCCCGTCATGGCCGCCGCCGCCTCCACGACCGTCGTCCAGGTGGACGAGCTGGTCGAGGCCGGAGGGATCGACCCGGAGCACGTGGTCACCCCCGGAATCTACGTGGACACCGTCACCGTCCTGCCCGACGCGACCGGCCGCAGCGCCTGAAGGAGCACCAGATGAGCACCGACACGTCAACGCTGAGCCGCGAACAGCTCGCCGAAAAGGTCGCCGCCGACATCGCCCCCGGGTCCTACGTGAACCTGGGCATCGGCCAGCCGACCAAGGTCTCGGACTTCCTCGACCCGGAGCAGGGCGTCACCCTGCACACCGAGAACGGCATGCTGGGCATGGGTCCGCAGGCCCACGGCGAGGACATCGACGAGGACCTGATCAACGCCGGCAAGATCCCGGTCACCGAGACCTTCGGGACCAGCTACTTCCACCACGCCGACTCGTTCGCCATGATGCGCGGCGGCCACCTGGACGTCTGTGTCCTCGGTGCTTTCCAGGTCTCGGCGGCCGGGGACCTGGCCAACTGGTCGACCGGCGCTCCGGATGCGATTCCCGCAGTCGGCGGGGCCATGGATCTGGCCATCGGCGCCAAGGACGTCTTCGTCATGATGTCGCTGTTCGCCAAGGACGGCAGCCCGAAGATCGTCCCGACGCTGACCTACCCGGCCACCGGTCTGGGCTGCGTGACCAGGGTCTACTCCGACCACGGCGTGTTCCTGCTCTCCAGCGACGAGGAGGGCGCACCGGTGGTGACCCTCCGTGAGGCCTACGGGCTGACTCCCGAGGAGATCGCCGAGAGGCTGGACGTCGAGGTCGTCGACGGCACCGGGTCCGCGGTCTGAGGGGGATCCCGCCCCCGCCCGATAGTGTCGTGAGCGTGACAGAGGAGAACACCGAGGCTGACGCCCCGCGCAAGGAGGACTTCGTCCGTTCATTGGCCAACGGGCTGAAGATCCTGGAGGCGTTCGCCGCCGGAGAGCCGAGGATGACGTTGTCCGAGGTGGCCCGCCGCACCGGGCTGTCCCGAGCCTCGTCGCGGCGGATGCTGCACACGTTGGTCCATCAGGGCTATGCGACCACGGACGGCCGGGACTTCTCGCTGACTCCCCAGGTCCTCAACCTCGGCATGGGCTTCTCTGCGGGCGGCGGGCTGCGCGACGTCCTGCAGCCGGCCCTGCAGACCCTGGCCCGAACGGTGGACGAGTCCTCCTCCGCCTCCGTCCTGGCGGGTACGGAGATCATCTACATCGCCCGCGTGCACACCCGCCGGATCATGCGGATGGACCTCGACGTCGGCACGCGCCTTCCTGCCTTCGCGACGTCGATGGGGAGGATCCTGCTGGGCGACCTCGGATACGAGGAGCTGCGCAGCACCCTCGCCGGATGGCATCGGCCTCAGCTGACCCCCACGACGGTGACCGACGTCGACGAGCTCATCGCCCTCGTCACCGAGGCTCGCCGGGCGGGCTTCGCCATGGTCGATCAGGAGCTCGAGGCCGGCCTCCGCTCGGTGGCCGTGCCCGTGCGCCACCCCGACCACGGGGTCGTCGCCGCCATGAACGTCTCCGTCTCCGCGGGGCTGGAGTCCGCGGAAGAGTCTCTGTCCCGCGTCCTGGACCCCCTGCGGGAGTGCGCAGAGAGGGCCGAACTGTCGGTCCGGGCGTGGGAGCGCGGCACGGGCGCGCTCACCCGGCACACCGCGAGGGCGTCAGGGTCGATCCGGAACGCGTAGTCAGTGATCCGTCAGCCAGGACACCACCACGTCGCCGATCATGCGGCGCAGACGGGACCGGTTCGCCTCGTCCTGGAGATCACGCCCGAAGAGGTAGCCGAACGTATAGGTGTTGGCCACCTGGAAGACGCAGTAGGAGCTGATGAGGAGATGCACGTCGAGGGCATCGACGTCGTCGCGGAAGCATCCCTGCTGACGTCCGCGATCGAGGATCTCGTCGAGCAGGTTGAGCGCGGGCTGGTTCAGATCCCTGAGTGATTCGATCTGTCGGATGAAGTTCCCGCGATGGATGTTCTCGATGGCGACCAGGCGGATGAAGTCACCGTTCTCCCGGTGATGCTCGAAGGTGAGCTCCGTGAGCTGACGCAGGGCATCTGTGGGGTTGAGCTCGTCGATCCGCAGCTCTCGCTCAGCCTGACGGATGCCCCGATAGGCCGCTTCGAGGACGGCGAGATACAGCTGCTCCTTGCCGCCGAAGTAGTAGTAGATCATCCGCTTCGTCGTCCTGGTGCGACGAGCGATCTCGTCGATCCTGGCCCCTGAGTAGCCGGAGTCGGCGAACACCTCCGTCGCCACCGACAGCAACTCCGACCTGGTCCTCTCGGCGTCACGCTGACGAATGATCTGTCCGTTCATGAGTGTCACCTTACTGAACATCATCCGTCGGAGTGGCTCAGCCGAGGACCGCCCGGACGACGGACCGGGGTCAGGAACCGCCGAACCGGCTCCTGACCCCGTGCCGCTGACCCGTCACTGATCGGCAGTGCCGCGGATCGCGTCGAACACCTCGCGGGACTCGCCCTCGAGGTTCTCCTCGAAGTGCTCGAGCGCCTGGTCCTGGAACGCCTCGACGTCGACGTCGTCCACGACTTCCCATTCGCCGCCGTCGCGCCACTCGTCGAGGACCTCCTCCTCCTCGTCGGCCACGCATTCAGTCACCTCCGTCACAGCATTCTCGACCGCTGAGGTCAGAACCTCCTGCTGCTCCTCGTCCAGCTCATCCCACACGGAGCCGATGATCACGAGGTTCGTGTTGAGCTGATGGGAGGAGAGGCTGAGATAGTCCTGCACCTCGTTGAGGCTCTCCGACTCGATGTTCGTGATCGGGTTCTCCTGGCCGTCCACGGCGCCCTGCTGCAGCGACAGGTACAACTCTTCATAGGCGACCTCGGTGGCGTTCGCACCGAGGGCCTCCGCGTTCATCAGGTACTGCGGGGATCCGGGGAAGCGGATCCTCAGCCCGGAGAGGTCCTCAGGAGAACGGATCGCCTCATCAGCGGTGAAGTGACGTGCACCGGCCGACCAGACGCCGAGGGTGTGGATGCCGGTCTCCTCGGCGAACGACTCGATCACCGGATCGGAGTCGTCACTGTCCATGAACTCCTCGAGGTGATCGGCGTCGTCGAAGACGTAGGCGGCGTCGAAGATGCTGACCGGCTCATGGACCGACCCCAAGGCTGAGGCGCCCTGGATGTCGATGTCGATGTCTCCCGAGGTCACAGAGGCGATGCGGTCGCTGTCGCCTCCCAGCTGACTGGAGCCGTAGCTCTCGATCTCCAGGCCGACATCCGCTGATGCGACCTCCTCTTCGATCAGATCCACGCCGCATTCGACCTGCGGCTGATTGTCGTTGTAGCTGTGTGCGAGCGTCAGACTCGTCGTGCCTCCGTCGCCGTCGCCTTCGCCGTCCCCCTCACCTCCTCCGCCGCAGCCCACGAGGACGAGCATAGGGGCGGTCGCGAGCGCCGCCAGTCCGGTCATTCTGGTTCGATGCGAGGACATGGTGATTTCCTTTCTTCAGGGTCGGGGAACCCGAGTATGAGCTTCTTCCGTCTCGATCAGACTGCGCAGATCGCTGAGCATCGCGCTCCGGTCGGCCGCTTCACCGGTGAATATCTCGAAGGCGTCCGCGGCCTGGTGCATCGCCATCCCCAGACCGACGATGACCCGACAGCCGTGGGCCCGTGCGCGCCTCACCAGCTGAGTCTCCACGGGCCGATACACGATGTCCGAGACCCACATGTCGCCGGTGAGCGCATCGGTGTCGAACGGGGTGCCAGGATGGTGGGACATGCCGAAGGGGGTCGCGTTCACGACTCCGTCCGCCTGTCCCAGGAGCCGCCCCACATCGTCCGGTCGGGCCGATGAGACCTCGACCGTGTACTCGCACCGGATGTCGTCCACGAGGCATTCGGCCCGTCGCTCGTCGACGTCCACGATCACCAGCGATTCGACACCTCGACCTGCGAGGCCGTGGGCGACTGCAGATCCGGCCCCGCCGGCTCCGACGAGGACGACACGGCCACAGGGGGCCGCTGCGAGAGCGTCGTCCAGAGATGCTCGGAATCCGGTGACATCCGTGTTGTGCCCGATGAGACCGCGCTCTGAGTCGAAGACGATGGTGTTGACGGCTCCGATCGAGCGAGCTGTGCCGCTCAGGTCGTCGACCAGGGGCAGGACGGTCTGCTTCAGGGGATGGGTGATGTTGAGGCCGTCGAATCCGAGCGTCTGGGCCCACTCCAGGAGCGCTCGCAGTCGTTCCGGGGATCCGTCGGACAGGTCGGACAGGTTGAACTCCACCGGCCGATACACATAGTTCATCCCGTGCCGCCGGCCCTCGTGCTCATGCATCGGAGGAGTCAGCGACGGCCAGACGCCGTGGCCGATGAGTCCGATCAGGTACGACCGGTGCCGTCGTCGGGGGGTCGCCGCGTTCACAGGCCGAGCACCCCCGGCAGGAAGAGGATCAGATCCGGCAGGAGGATCGCGAGCAGCGTCACGACGATCGCCGGTATCAGGAAGGGGAGGATGCCCCGGAACACCTCACCGACCCTCGTATTCGACACTGCCGCCGTCATGAACAGGACCGTGCCGACGGGCGGTGTCAGCAGGCCGATCATCAGCGACAGGATGAGCACGACTCCGAGATTGATGGGGTCGATGCCGTACTCCAGGGCGATCGGAAGCAGGATCGGCACCACCAGGACGAGGATCGCCGTCGAATCGATCACAGTGCCCAGGATCAGCATGAGCCCGGCGATGAGGAGCAGGAACACGACCGGGTTCTCCGTGATCTCGAAGAGCAGCTCAGTCAGCATCTGCGGCAGCCGTTCACGCGCCAGGATGTATCCGAGCAGGGCTGCCGAGGCCACGATGATCATGATCGCGCCTGTGGTCAGCACCGTCTCGCGGAGAGCCGTGATGAACCCGCGCCACGACAGGGAACGCTGGATGAGCGAGATCAGGATGACGTAGACGACCGAGACGGCCGCGGCCTCGGTAGGCGTGAACAGCCCGGCCAGGATCCCACCGAGGATGATCACAGGAGTCAGGATCGGAAGCAGGACGCCCTTGGTCGATGCTCGGAGTTCCTGCACGTCGAACCGGCCACGACGGATGTTCGGCTGACGACGGACCAGCACCCACACGACGACGCAGAGTCCCAGGGCGATCAGGACCGCCGGGATGACAGCCGCCGCGAAGAGCGCGCCCGTCGAGGCGGCGGCCAGTCCGGCGTAGATCACGGCCGGAATACTGGGCGGCATGATCGGGGCGATCAGTGACGAGGTCGCCGAGATGCCGGTCGCGAATCGACGGTCGTAGCCGTTCTTCAGCATGGCCGGGATCTGAACCTTCCCGAGTGCCGCCGCGTCTGCGACGGCCGAGCCGCTCATCCAGGAGAAGCCGACGCTCGTCCCGACCGTGACGTAGCCGAGATTGCCCCGAATGCTGGCGAAGAGGGCGAGCGCAAAGCGGAAGATCCGGTCCGCCAGACCGGCATGGTTGGCCAGAGACCCCAGGAGGATGAACAGCGGCACAGCCAGGAGCGGAAAGCTCTGAGCGGCCTCTGCCACCTGACGCATGGCCATCCCCGCGGAACGACCGTCCACCAGCATGTAGACCAGCGACGGGCCGAGGAAGGCGAAGGCGACCGGCACCCGGAGCATCAGGAGCACCACGATGGCGATGCCGAGCAGGGCGAGTGTCATGACGGGCTCACCTGCAGATCGTTCTCATCGCTGATCTCGGGCAGGACCGGCCCGTGGAGGGCGATGTCGACCGCCGAGATCACGGATCGGATCACTGTGCTCACCATTCCCACGAGCAGGGGAGCGTAGACCCACGACATCGGGAGCCCGAGGACGGGAGACCGCAAGATGCCCTGCGTCTCGACGAGGCTCCAGGCCTCATGGACGAGCAACCCTGCCGTCGCCGCGACGACCAGCAGCGCGAACGCCTGTACGCCCCGCACGACGTGTTGGTTCGGGACGGTGTCGAGGACCTCCAAGGTGATGTGACCACGTTCCGTGACGAGGACGCCCGCCATCAGGAAGGTCAGCCAGGCGAGGGAGAACCGTGAGACCTCGCCGGTCCAGGCGAGGCTGTCCATCGGGAGGTGACGTTGGGCGGCCTGGACGAACATCAGGATGAAGATGGTGAGCAGCAGGACGGCGCCGACGCCGATCTCTAGGCGTGTGATCAGGCGTGACGCACTCCGAAACGTCCACCGAGGCTGTGTCGGCATGGATACTCCTCGCTCCTGTACGAATGTGGTCTGCACCACATCGATTGGAACGAACGTACCGGTTATTACATTAGGTGTCAATCACACCGCAGGACGGACATTCGTGCCAGGTCGAGCCCCGGTTGTGACGGGGATCAGCGTTGGGCGGCGAGACGCACAGGAGCGTTCGGGGCCCCGTAGCCCTCGTAGCCGCCCCGACGTTCGACGACCTCGAGGAACACTCCCCCGACGGTCGGTGTGTAGAAGTGGATGAACTCGCCTCCCTCGACGCGGTCGTAGAGCAGATCGAGTTCACGCAGCTCAGCCAATCGATCCTCATCGAGGGCGAACCGTGCCGCGAGGTCGTCGTAGTAGTTGTCGGGGACGCGCAGGAAGTCGAGGCCCCTGTCCCGAGCGGTCCGCGCCAGGCCGACGACGTCGTCGCATGCCACGGCGATGTGGCGCGCCGGAAGCGGTGCCGTCGGTGGTGCCATATTGAGCGGCAGGCGGATGGCGCTGTCCTCGGCACGCATGACCTGGCTGCGCACGAGTCCGGTAGGACCGGGCACGTCGGCCGGATCATCCATCGAGAGGCCCAGGACGCTGTTGCAGAAGAGCACCGCCTCGGAGAACTCCTGCCACGGGTAGGAGAGATTGATGTGGTCGATCACGCTTCGACCCCCGACGGAGACCGAATCGACCCCGCCCTCGAACTCTCCGACCCAGCCGTCCTCGGCTCTGATGTCGTTCCAGTAGACCTCAGTTCCGTCAGGCGAGCTGACCGCCTGAAGGTCCTGCTCGCCGGAGTACGTGCGGCGGAAGACCGACGGCGCCCCGAGAGCTGCGCTGCGTCGGACGGCCGCCTCCGCATCGTCGACCAGGATTCCGATGGCGGAGAGTCTCGGTTCCTGCGCTCGGACCTCCTCATTGAGGATGATCCGCGAGTCGCCGAAGCTCCAGAGTCGGACCTGCTTGCTCCGGTGCCGACCGCGGAACGCGAACCCGAGCTTCTCGAGCATCGAGTCGAACGTGGCCAGTTCGTCCCCCGCGACCTCGACGAAGTCGATCTCCCGAGGCGACTGGACGGCAGCCAGGCGACCGTCCCTCCAGTCGTTGGCGACCGCCGTCCTGTCAGCGAGCCAAGACAGCGACCTGCGGGCGTGCGAAGCCGTCCGATCGACGTCGGTCTGACGGAATACGTCATTGAAGACCTCCAGAGAAAGAGGACCCCGGTACCCGGCCCTCCATACGTGTGCGAGGAATCCGGTCAGGTCGAAGTCCCCCTCACCGGGGAACAGGCGGTGATGTCGGCTCCAAGACAGGACGTCCATGTCCAGCTGCGGGGCATCGGCCAGCTGCAGGAAGAAGATCCGGTCGCCGTCGATCTCCTCGACGGCAGAGGGATCGTGGCCCCGGGACAGTATGTGGAAGCTGTCGAGGCAGGTGCCGAGGTTGGGTCGGTCCGCCATCTCCACCAGTCGCCATGCGTGTCGGTAGTCATCGACGAATCGCCCCCATGCGAGGGCTTCGTAGGCGACGCGGATGCCGTAGTCGGCGGCCAGATCCGCCAACCGGCCCAGCTGATCGGCCGCGACCTCGTCATCCGGGATCGTCGCCGACGCCACGTTGCTGCACACCAGGACGAGATCCGCGCCGAGCCTCCGCATGACTTCGAACTTGACCTCTGCCCGCCGAAGTGTGTCCGAGAACAGCGACTCCTCGACGCCTTCGACGTCCCTGAACGGTTGGAACATGTCGATCGTCAGACCAAGCCGACGGCACAGCTCTCGGATCTCCTCCGGCGACTCGTACGCCACCGTCAGGTCCGCGTCCATGATCTCGACACCGTCGAACCCTGCTTCGGCACAGGCTCGGAGCTTCTCGGTGAGACTTCCTGACAGGCAGACGGTGGCGATCGAAGTCCTCATAGCCGGAATGTACCAAACTTTCCGTTCATTGCAGAGGGTTCATCGGGCACCCACGGACGAGGGGCGACGATCCTCTCGGATCATCGCCCCTCGTCGAAAGTCCTCGGCTCTGACGCCCCTCAGGCCTCCTGCGCCTGCGCGGTCCTCCTGACCGCGTCAGCCACCGTCTCGGCGACGCGGGGGTCCAGCGGTGAGGGGACGATGTAGTCGACCTCGGCCGCAGTGCCCACCACGTCGGCGATCGCCTCGGCGGCCGCCACCTTCATCTCTGCGGAGATCTCCCGAGCGCCCGCGTCCAGGGCGCCGCGGAAGATCCCGGGGAAGGCCAGGACGTTGTTGATCTGGTTCGGGAAGTCCGACCGGCCGGTGGCCACCACGGCGGCGTGGCGCGCCGCGACGTCGGGCATGACCTCCGGGTCGGGATTGGAGAGCGCGAAGATGATCGAGTCCGCGGCCATCTTCGCGATCGCCTCCTCCGGCACCTTCGACGAGGAGACGCCGATGAAGACGTCGGCACCCTCCAGCGCATCGGCGATCCCACCGGTGACTCCGCGCGGGTTGGTCCTCGGCGCCACCTCGGCCTTCACGCCGGAGAGGTCGTCGCGTCCGGAGTGGATGACACCCTTCGAGTCGGTGATGACGATGTCGGTGACCCCGGACTGTTCGAGGATCTCGGTCACCGCGATGCCGGCGGCGCCGGCCCCGGCGATCACCACGCGGAGCCCGGACAGCTCACGGCCGGTCAGCCGCGCGGCGTTGATCAGTGCGCCGAGCACGACGACGGCGGTTCCGTGCTGGTCGTCGTGCATGACGGGGCAGTCGAGCGCCTCCTTCAGCTTGGCCTCGAGCTCGAAGCAGCGGGGAGCGGCGACGTCCTCGAGGTTCACCGCCCCGAAGGAGGGGCGCAGCCGCACCATGGTCTCGACGATCTCGTCGATGTCCCGGGTGCTGATGACCAGCGGAATGGAGTTCAGCCCCCCGAACTCGCGGAAGAGGACGGACTTGCCCTCCATGACCGGAAGGGAGGCGGCCGGCCCGATGTCACCGAGCCCCAGCACCGCGGACCCGTCGGAGAGGACGACCACCAGCCGGTCCGTCCACGTGTGGCTGGCGTGCAGGGAGGGGTCCTCGGCGATGGCCTGGGAGACCTTCGCGACGCCGGGGGTGTACGCGATGGACAGGTCCCGCTGAGAGTTCAGCGGACGTGTGCTCTCCACAGAGAGCTTGCCGCCCTCGTGTTCGCGGAAGACCTCGTCGTCGGTGATCGGGGCGTTCGGGTTCTCGATGTTCATCTCTGTTGCAGCTCCTGTGAGGTGTCGTCGGCGTCATCGCCGGTGTCACGCGGACTCGTCCGCACGCTGCGCGCAGACCGAGATCGTCGGGTGCCGCACCGTCGCAGGGGCCCAGGGGGTGTTCGGACCGATAGAGTCTCACTCTGCGGGATCCGTCGACCAGAGTCCACAGTTCCGCCCCGACGTCTCAGCACATGAGAAGCTCGGACGTCCGAGGACCTCGGCCCGTCCCCTCAGACCCGGCGGACCCCCGCATCGCCGGGGTCGTATCCGAGCTCCCGCTCGATGGCCCGCTGAGTCCCCCAGAACTTCACCAGGACCTGGTGGCTCGGGGGACGTCCGACACAGCTGCCGAGCAGATACATCCCCAACGCGAACACCGCCGCCGGCAGGACAGGCATCATGCCGAACGCCAGGGCCTCGAAGAACTCGGACGCCAGCAGGTAGTAGATCATCCCTCCGGAGATCGACAGCAGCGCTCCCAGGGCATTGCCGCGCTTCCAGTAGAGCCCCAGGATCAGGGGCACGAAGAGCCCGGCCTCGAGTCCCCCGATGGCGAAGTTGATGATGAACTGCAGGAAGTCAGGCGGCTGCAGCGACAGCAGCAGCACGATGACACCGATCCCGAGACTGACGAGCGTCCCCGCGCGGTACTCCTGCCTGTCGGTCATCTCCGGCTTGATGAACTCCTTCCACAGGTCCCGCACGATGGCGCCGGAGACGACCAGGATCATCGAGTCCACGGTGGACATCACGGCCGCCAGGGGCGCTGCGAGGACGGCACCCGCCAGCGGTCCGGGGAGCTGTTCGATGATCATGTGGGGTATGACGAGGTCCGCCACCGGGGCCTCCGGGTACAGCGCCTTGCCCACCACACCCATCGCGCCGAAGCCGAGGGTGAAGAGCATGAAGATCGCCGGGCCGATGTACAGCGCCCGGTGCAGGCTCTTCGAGTCCCGGTAGGACATCGCACGGACGACGACGTGCGGCAGGCAGGCCAGCAGGAAGCCGAACATGACCGCGTAGGAGAACATCATCGGCAGGTCGAACCCGCTGGCCCCCGGGAGCACCAGCAGCTCCGGGTCGACCGTCCGGGTCTCGCGCTCTATGCCCGCGAATCCGCCCACCGTGGTGAGCACGAGGATCCACAGCACGACTCCGCCCAGCAGCATGATGATGCCCTGGGCCGCGTCCGTGAAGGCGGCGGCGAGGAACCCGCCGATCGAGGTGTACAGGGCGACGATCAGTGCGAAGACGATCACCAGGATCCAGAACGGCACACCCGTGATGGCCTCCAGGACACGGGCCCCGCCGACGAACTGCGCCACCATGTAGGCCACCAGGAAGACGACCATGCAGATGGCCGTCACCAGGGTGACGGCCCGTGATTCGTAGCGTGCCTTGAAGAAGTCGGTGAACGTGATGAGGTTCAGCTTGCGGCCGACGATGGCGAACTTCTTGCCGACCAGCCCGAGCGCGAGGATCGCCGCCGGGACCTGCATCAGTGCGCCCCAGATCCACCCGTAGCCTTCGGCGAAGGCCAGCCCGGGGGCGCCGAGGAATGTCCCCGAGCTCGCCGCGGAGGCGATGACGGTGAAGATCAGGATGATCGGGCCGAGGGAGCGTCCTCCGATGTAGTAGCCGCCCGAGGCGGAGGCCTGCTGCTTCGTCCGCCTCAGCGAGTAGAGGGCGATCGGGATCATCAGGGCCAGCAGGATGATGATCGGAGCCGCGATGTCCCAGCGCATCAGAGATCACCCTCCCGGTCGGTCCGGACCAGGCCGTCGTCGTCGGGCTCGAGGCTGATCTCTCGGAAGAGGAACTTCACCATCAGGTAGGGCGCGATGAAGCTGGCCACACCGACGAATGCGATGCCGCTCCAGAAGAACCAGGCGGGGAAGCCCATGACGAAGTCCTGCTCCGCCCCGTCGACGCCGGCGCCGAGGCCCCACGCGATCACCATCGCGATCCCTGTGAAGAGCGCCCAGTAGATCAGGCACAGCCAGGTCTCCCGCAGAGAGACCCGATAGCGGGGGTCATGCTCGAAGTCTTCGGTCTCATGTCTGCTCATCACGGTGCCTCTCGGTGGACGCGGTGCCTCTCGGTGGACTGCAGTGCCTCTCGGTGGACTTCAGTGGCGGGCTCGCAGGACTCGGCCCGGACGACGACAGGTGGGGGTCCCCTCCCGGACGACCGGCTCCCCGTTGATCCAGACGTGCTCGATCCCGCGCGGCCCGGCGGTCGGTTCGGAATAGGTGGCCCGATCTTCGACGGTCGTCATGTCCGCCGCGACGAGGTCGGCGGCGTATCCCTCTCGGATCCGTCCCCGACCGGGAAGCGAGAAGGTCTCGGCGGCCAGGGACGTCATGCGACGGACCGCCTCTTCGAGCCGCATGACCGCGAGCCGGCGGACGTAGACGTCGAGGACCCTGACGAACGAACCGGCTCCGCGCGGGTGGGGGCGTCCCCCGTTCCCCCGAGGCAGACCGTCGCTGCCGATCATCGTGCGGGGGTCGTCCAGGGCGCGCCGCAGGTCGCCCTCGGACATGATGTGCATGATCATCGTGGCCCGCAGCTCCTCCTCGATGAGCAGGTCGGCGAGACAGTCGACGGGGTCCTGTCCGCGTCCGAGCGCGATCTCCGCCATCGATGCGCCGTCGTAGCGTCCGGTGCCCGAGCCGGCCAGGACGATGTTCTCCCATCCGGCGGCCAGCGCGTAGTTCTCGAAGTCTGCGGTCGGATCCCCCACCTGCGCGCGGACCCGGTCCCGGCAGCCGGCCGAGCGCAGCCGCTCCAGCAGCGGGCGTGTTCCGCCGGCATGCATCCAGGGCGGCAGCAGGGCCGTCAGCATGGTGCTCGCCGCGGTGTAGGGGTAGACGTCCTGGGTGATGGGCAGTCCGGCACGCCGAGGAGCCAGATCCTGGAAGACGTCGTCCATGGCACCCCAGCGCCGGCGGTCCGCCACCTTCAGGTGTGAGAGGTGGCACCGGACGCCCGCTCGTTCGGCGACCTCGAGCGTCTCCTCGATGCTGCGCCTGAGGTGCTGCCCCTCATTGCGCATGTGGCTGGCGTACACCGCTGTGGACGGCAGCGCCGCGGCGAGCTCGACGATCTCATCGGTTCCGCTGTACACCCCGGGCGGGTACACCAGGCCGGTCGAGAGTCCGACCGCCCCCTCGGCGAGGGCCTCCTCCAGTCCTCGGCGCATCGCTGTGCGCTCGGTCGGGGAGGGCGGCCGCTCCTCGAGGCCCATCGCGGCGATGCGCAGGGTGTTGTG
This sequence comes from Nesterenkonia marinintestina, assembly GCF_025420485.1. Classification (GTDB taxonomy): domain Bacteria; phylum Actinomycetota; class Actinomycetes; order Actinomycetales; family Micrococcaceae; genus Nesterenkonia; species Nesterenkonia marinintestina. The sequence continues at coordinate 144,896 of NZ_JAOEFD010000004.1, forward strand.
GCCGATGAGGCTGGCGAAGTTCGTCGGGAGACCGGCATCGGCCGCATGGTCGAGGAACTCGGCGTAGCCGTGCCAGGACCAGTCATGGTCGGGGAAGATCCGGCGGACCAGGGAGAGGAACCCGTCGACGTTCTCCGGGGCGACGGGCGCCAGGGTGAAGCCACAGTTGCCGTTGATCTCCGTGGTCACGCCTTGGGCGGTCTTGGAGGTGTCGACGTCCTCCAGAAGCGGCGCGTTGTCCGAGTGCGCGTGGACATCGATGAAGCCGGGCATCAGCGTCAGCCCGCTGAGATCCGAGACCTGGGAGGCGCGGCGGACCGGGATCTCTCCGGCCCGTGCCACGGCGGCGATCCGGTCGTCGGTGATCAGCACGTCACCGGGGACGGCGGGGTCGCCCGAGCCGTCGACGACGACCGCTCCCCGCAGCAGCGTGCTCCCCATCCCGGACCCCCTCCGACTCCGATGGACAGCACGATAGCAATTCCGACCTCGAGAGGGAGGTCCTCATGGCCGGATCCTCGGTCTGCAGGTGCGAACGCGACGCGATCCGTCGCGACCTCTGGAGGCTGTTACCCTCGACACACTCAGGCGCGGCCCGGACCCGTCGGGGCCGCACGCCGCCTGACCTGCGCCGATCCTGGGAGACGCCATGCCGCACACCGCCGCACCTGCTGATTCCGTCACGCGTGAGACCGACGCCCTGGACGAGCTCCTGGACCCGCGGCGGCCCGGCGGTCCCCTGGCCACGCGCCGGGCAGCCGACCGGATCCGCTACGCCCCGGACGCCTCCCACTACCTGTTCACCCCGGAGATCGTCGCCACTCCGCGCAGCGCGTCCGAGGTGGCCGAGCTGCTGATCGCCGCAGGCCGACGAGGTCGACCCGTGACGTTCCGCTCGGGAGGTTCCAGCCTCGCCGGACAGGGGCAGACCGACGCGATCCTCGCCGACACCCGGAAGCACTTCCAGCAGATCGAAGTCCTCGACGACGGCGCCCGCGTCCGCGTGGGCCCCGGTCTGACGGTCAACCAGGTCAACAACCACCTGCGTCGCCACCGCCACCACCTGGGCCCCGACCCGGCCTCGTCCTCCGCGGCGACCATGGGAGGGGTCATCTCCAACAACTCGTCGGGGATGGCGTGCGGCACCGAGCTGAACACCTACAACATGCTCGAATCTGCGGTGCTGGTGCTCCCCTCGGGCACCGTGGTCGACACCGCCGACCCGTCCGCCGACCACACCCTGCGCACCGCCGAGCCGCACATCTATGAGGGTCTGCTGCGGCTGCGGGACCGCATCCGCGAAAACTCGGCGTCGGTGGAGCGGATCGAGCACCTGTTCTCCATGAAGAACACCCTGGGCTACGGGCTCAACGCGTTCCTCGACCACGACGACCCCGTCCAGATCCTGCTGCACCTGGTCATCGGGGGTGAGGGGACGCTCGCCTTCGTCGCCGAGGCCGTCTTCCGCACGGTGCCCACCCAGCCCCTGGCCGCCACCGGCCTGCTGTTCTTCCGGAACCTCGAGGACGCGAGCGCCGCACTGCGCGCGGTGAACCGCACCTCCCCGGTCGCGATCGAGCTCATGGACGCCACCAGTCTGAAGATCGCGCAGGATTCCGGGGCGCAGGTCGATCAGCTGCGCCGTTTCGACGTCGTCGACCATGCCTGCCTGCTCATCGAGTACCAGGCCGGCGACGACGACGCCCTCGAGTCCACCCTGACCGCCGCCGGAGAGACCTTCGAGGACTTCGCGCTCTCCGCAGACCCCTCCCTGACCCGGGACCCCACCGCACGCGCAGACCTCTGGACGGTGCGCAAGGGGCTCTACGCCACCGTCGCCGCGGCCCGCCCGCAGGGGACGGCCGCGCTGCTGGAGGACATCGTCGTCCCGGCACCCCGGCTGCTCGACACCTGCCGGGCCCTGACCACGCTGTTCGCCGAGCACGACTACGGCGAGGACGCCTGCATCTTCGGCCATGCCCGCGACGGCAACCTGCACTTCATGCTCACCGAGACCTTCGACACCGACGCCGGCGTCGCCCGGCACGCCCGCTTCACCGAGGACCTGGTGTCCATGGTCCTGGGATACGACGGGTCGCTGAAGGCCGAGCACGGGACCGGGCGGAACATGGCCCCCTTCGTCCGCCGTCAGTACGGAGACGAGCTCTTCGAGGTGATGGTGGAGCTCAAGCGGCTCGTCGACCCGCAGGGGATCCTCAACCCGGGGATCATCCTGTCCGAGGATCCCTCGTTCCACCTCACCGGACTGAAGACGAACCCTCCGGTGGAGGAGGAGGTCGACCGCTGCGTGGAGTGCGGATTCTGCGAGTCGGTGTGCCCCAGCCGCGGACTGACCACCACGCCGCGGCAGCGGATCGTGCTGCGCCGCGCCATGGCCCGAGCAGACCGGGAGGGCGACCACGAGCTGCTGGCCGAGCTGCGGGAGGCCGAGGAGTACGACTCCCTGCAGACGTGCGCGGCCGACGGCATGTGTCAGACGGCCTGCCCGGTGGACATCAACACCGGCGAGCTGGTGAAGCGGCTGCGCGCGGAGGGAGCCGGCCGGGCCGAGCAGACGATGTGGCACCGGGCCGCCCAGCATTGGGAGGCTGCCTCCCGCGGGGCGGGCTCGGCGCTGAGCACCGCCAAGCGGGTCCCCACTCCCCTCGTGCTGGGCGCCACCCGGCTCGCCCGCCGGGCCGCCGGCTCCGACCAGATCCCCCTCTACACCGACGACCTCCCCGCCGGTGGTGCGCGCAGACGCCGGCAGGAGGACGTGTGGACCGATGCCGCCGAGGCGGACGCGGTGTTCTTCGCCGCCTGCACCTCAGCGATGTTCGGGCCCGCCGGCTCGGGGGAGGGATCGATGGGGGCATTCCGCGCCCTGTGCCGACGGGCCGGGGTGGGACTCACGGTGCCCGCCGACATCGACTCCATGTGCTGTTCGACCCCGTGGAGTTCGAAGGGCATGGAGGCGGGGTTCGCCGCCATGCGCGAGACGGTGCTGCCGGCGCTGTGGCGGGAGTCGGACCACGGCCGACTGCCGGTCGTCTGCGACGCCTCCTCCTGTTCGGAGGGTCTGCACCACATGCTCTCCACCGCGGTCGCCGAGCACCCGGAGTACGCCGAGCTGCGGATCGTCGACGCCGTGGAGTTCGTCGAGACCCGAGTCATGCCGGCGCTGACGGTGGACCGTCGGATCCCCTCGCTGACCCTCCACCCCACCTGCGCCTCGACCCGGTCGGGGACGAACGCCCACCTGACCGGATTGGGCGAGATGCTCGCCGACGAGGTGGTCGTCCCGGCCGCCTGGGGCTGCTGCGGGTTCGCCGGGGACCGGGGGCTGCTCCACCCGGAGCTCACCGACTCGGCCACCGCCCAGGAGGCGGCGGAGGTCCGCGCCTGTGGGACCACGGCCTATGCGTCGTCGAACCGCACCTGTGAGATCGGCATGTCCCGTGCCACCGGACGGGACTACCAGCACATCATCGAGCTCGCCGAGCAGCTGACCCAGGAGGGACCTGCCGTTCAGCTATGAGGGTGCGTCGGGCTTCGATATATGAGAAGCCCGACGCACCCCTGTAGATGAGTGACGGCCCGTCCCGTGTCACAGGGATGAGGAGCGCAGCGCACCCATGTAGCGGAGTCTCCGAGAATCCGCGTCACCCTCCAGCAGGCCCGCCAGCTCCAGGCTGACCAGCCCGTGGGCCAGCCCCCAGAGACGCAGCGCCTCGACCTCCGGGTCAGGGCCGTGCCCCCGGTCTCCGGCACCGAGTGCGCGGGCCACGGCCTCACGCAGCACGGCGAAGGTGGGACGGCCCGTGGCGGGCGAATCGGGCTGCACGCCGTCGGTGCGCGGCGTGCCGAACATGACCCGGTAGAAGTCCGGCTCGGCCAGGGCATACTCCCGGTAGGCGAGACCCAGTTCCAGCAGATCTGCGCGCGGATCGTCCGTCCGAGCCGCGGCGTCCAGATGGGCCGCGAACCGCCGGAACCCCTCCTCGACCACGGCGTCGAGCAGCTGCCTCCGTCCTCCGAACAGCGAATACACCGCAGCGGTCGTGACTCCGGCCTCGGAGGCCAGCGAGCGCAGGGACACCGCCTGCTCGCCGCCTGCTGCGACGGCGGCCGAAGCGGTCGTCAGCAGCCGGGTGCGCACCTGCTGGTCGTAGATCCTGGGACGTGCCACAGCAGCATCCTAACCCTTGACAACAAGTTTCCTCACACTGTTATCTGACAGTGTCATATAACTTCCCTCCATCGGGAGTCGTCATGTGGGAACTGTCCTCCTCCGCCCAGTCCACCGCCGGGATCGTGGTGCTCGCAGCCATCACGGTCACCACGGGCGGGCACTTCCTCACCCGCGTCGTCCGCGGCCGGGTGCCGGCCACCGACTTCCAGGTCGCCTTCTTCCGCGCCGGCCACGCCCACGCCGGGGTGCTCATCACCCTCGGCCTGGTCTGTCTGCTGCTCACCGAGGCCACCGACCTCCGGGGCACCTGGGAGTGGCTGGCCCGGACCGGCGTGCTGATCGCCGCGATCCTCATGCCCGCCGGGTTCTTCCTCTCCGCCGCCGGGTCGGGCCGCACCCGGCCCAACGGGCTGATCGTGCTGCTCTGGGCCGGCGTCGCGTTCCTTGTCGCCGGCCTGGGGACGCTGGGAGTGGGTCTGCTCACCGGGGCCTGAGCCTCACCGCTGGCACCACACCCGGCGGATACACTCTCGGCATGTCCTCACCGACCGCGCACGAGCCGATGTCCGCATCAGCACCCCGCCGCATCCTGATCACCGGATTCGAGCCGTTCGACGGGGCCGACCGCAACCCTTCGTGGGACCTCGCCGACGAGCTGCGCCGCCGCGCCGACCGGGGCGTCTCGACGGTCGCCTCGGAACGGAGCGCCGACGGGGAGTCCCTCGAGCTGCACACCCTGCTGCTGCCGGTGGAGTTCGGTCCGGCCGGAACCCGCCTCCGGGCCCGACTGGATGAGCTGGCCGCGGCCGGCGAAGCGCCGGACCTGGTGGTCGCCCTGGGTCTGGCCGCCGGGACCGAGGCCGTGGCGCTGGAGCGCGTAGGTCTGAATCTGCGCGACGCCCGGATCCCCGACAACGGCGGCACCCAGCCGATCGACGAACCGGTGGTCGACGGCGGCCCCGAGGCCCGATTCGCCACTCTGCGGCTGAAGGCCTCCCTGGCGCGCATCGCCGCCGCGGAGATCCCCGTCCACCTGTCCCTGAGCGCCGGCACCTTCGTCTGCAACGACGTGCTCTACACCCTGCTCGACCACCTCGATCGCACCGGTGCAGACGCCCGAGGCGGGTTCGTCCATGTCCCGGATCTGCACTCCCCGGACTCCCCGGTCACCTTCGACCAGGCGGTGCAGGCCGTGGAGATGCTGCTCGCCGAGAGCCTGCACCCCATCCCGGACGCCGTCGCCGCGGCCGGGGCCCTGCACTGAGCAGGACCCGCGGTCGGGGCGCGGCGCCCCCGCTCAGGCGTCCTGGTAGGCCTCGGCGTAGGTCTCTCGGAGGCTGCGCTTGTTGATCTTGCCCACCGAGGTGCGGGGGATCTCGTCGACGACCTCCACCTTGTCGGGCAGCTGCCAGTCGGCGAAGTCCTCGCTCAGCGCCTGACGCACGGTCTCTGCGGTGACCTCGGCCCCCATCGTCGGGACCACGAGCACCAGCGGCCGCTCGCCCCACTTCGGGTGGGAGACCCCGACGACGGCGACGTCTCCGACCTCCGAGCGGCCGGCGAGCGTGTTCTCCATGTCGATGGACGAGATCCACTCGCCGCCGGACTTGATGATGTCCTTCAGCCGGTCGGTGACCTTGAGGAATCCGTTCTCGTCGACGGTGCCGACGTCGCCGGAGCACCAGTAGCCCTCCTCGTCGAAGGCGCTCTCATCGGCCTCCGGGTCCTCGAAGTAGGACCGCGTGACCCAGGGCCCGCGCAGCCGGATCTCCCCGGCGGAGGCGCCGTCGAAGGGCAGCGCCTGCCCCATCGGGTCGGCGATCTTCACGTCGACGCCGACCACCGGCATCCCCTGGGAGCGGCGCAGCCGCCATCGCTGCTCCTCGTCCATGGTGGCCGCCACAGCCGGCAGGACCCGGTTCACCGAGACGATGGGCGAGGTCTCGGTGGCCCCGTAGGCATGGATGACCTCCGCCCCGGTGAGCTCCCAGATCCCCCGCATCAGCGACAGCGGCGGTTCGGAGGCGCCGCAGATGAAGCGGGTGCCGCTGAGGTCCGGGGTCTGCTCCAGCTGCTGGAACTGATGCAGGATCGGGTTGAGGATCGCCGGTGCCGCAGGCGCCACGGTCACGGCGTTCTCCGTCATCGCCTCGACCAGCATGGGCGTCTGCTGCATGGTGAACCGGCCCGGCAGCACGATCTTCGCCCCGACCTTCACCGCCGCGTACGGCAGCCCCCAGCATTGGACGTGGAACATCGGGGTCAGCAGCATCACGGTGTCGTGGAGGCCGATGCCGACGTTCACGGCCAGGGCGTCGGCGTGCAGCCAGGTGGACCGGTGGGAGTAGAACACGCCCTTGGGGCGACCGGTGGTGCCGGTGGTGAAGCAGGCCCCGGAGGCGGAGCGTTCGTCGACGTTCGGCAGGTCCTCCAGCGGCTGGTTGTGGGTGGCGACGGAGTCGTAGGAGTGCACGTTGTGCAGTCGTATCTGCGCGTCGGAGAGCCGATGGTCGGTGCCGATGAACCACCGCTGGATCCGGGTGTTCAGGTGCTGGTCGACGTCGCCGGCGAGTGAGGCCAGCGACTCGTCGACGATGATGTGGGTGACTCCGGCCTGTTCGATGACGTAGGCGATGTCCTTCGGAGCCAGGCGCAGGTTCAGCTGCACCATGGTGGCTCCGAGGGCGGGGATCGCGAAGTAGGACTCGAAGTGACGGACGTCGTTCCACATGAGCAGCCCGACCCGGTCCCCCGGCCCGACGCCGTATTCGCGCAGTCCCGCGGCCAGTCGTCGGATGCGGCGCCAGGTCTCGGCGTAGGTGGTGGTGTGCCAGTCCCCGTCCTGGTCACGGTGGACGATCTGCTGGGAGCCGAAGCTGCGGGCGGCGTGGGAGAAGAGCCGAGTGGTGGTCAGCTGTTCGTCGTCGCCCATGGTGGAGGGGGTGCCGAAGACGGTCTGCGCGGTGGTCATCGCTGTCATCCTTCCGACGAGTGGTCCGTGCCACATCAGCGGTGGTGAGGATGAGGTTACACACGCCCCGGTCCCGTCACAACGGCTGATCGCGCGGCACCTCGAGGGGCGCCCACGCACGTCAGAGGCGGACGATATCCTGAGCCGCGATGAGTCGGAAGAAGAAGCGGCCGCCGAAGCGCGGCACCTCCGCACGGTCGAAGCAGGCCGCCGCACAGAGAGGGACCGCGCGACGAGGGACCGCACCGAAAGCCGGTACGCGGAAGGGTGCCGCCCGGAGGGACACGGTGCGGCAGGACCGGTGGCGGGTCGCCAGGTATCTGTGGGCGACCGTGGCCTCGGTGCTCATCGCCGCTCTGCTGCTCGAGGCCACGATGGTCTGGATGCTCGGCGTGGGGCTGTGGATGCTGGCCAACCAGGAGCTGATGGGCCTGTGGATGCTCGTCGTCGGCTACATCATGGCGTGCATACCCTGGGCGATCGGTCTGCTCATCGCCACCGGACGGTTCTGGACCTCGATGACACACGCACTGTGGATCGGCATCGTCTACTCCGTGCTCGGCGTGCTGCTGCTGGAGTATGTGATCGGGGCCGGCGGCTGACCGGTCAGAATCCGACGACGGCGACCCGGTAGACGATGCACGCCACGGCGAAGAACCCGGCGAGGGTCACGAAGACGTTCGAGGCGAGGCCCCGGTGCTGCCGCAGCACGTCGAACCGGCGGATCGCGTACATCGGCATCAGGTAGAGCACCAGCGCCATCACCGGTCCGACGAGGGTCTCGATCATGTCGAGCACGCCGAGGTCCGCCACGGCCGCACCCCAGGTGGCGAGGAAGATGCCCCCGGCGACCCCCCAACGCACCGCCTTCTCCGACGGCGTCCGTCCCACGGCGCGGGCGGCGGAGCGGACCAGCCCCGCAGTGCCCTCGGCGGCGCCGAGGTAGTGGCCGAAGAAGGAGGAGCCGATGGCGGCGATCGCGACGGCCGGGCCGATGTAGGCGATGAGCGGGCTGTCGAGCGTCTGCGCCAGATAGGACAGCACCGGCAGGTTGGCGTCCCGGGCCTCACGCAGCCCGTCCACGCCCAGTGCCAGCACGCAGGACCAGACGAATCCCATGGTGAACAGGACCAGCAGCATCGTGGAGCGGCGCAGCACCACCTGGGCGCGGAGGTCGGCGGCGGACCCGTACCGGCGCTGCATCGCCAGGGTGAACTGGGAGACGGCGGCCGCGAAGTAGAAGGCGAAGATGAGCACGGGGATGACCAGCAGCAGGGCGCTGAGCATCCGGGCCGGAGACTGTTCGGCGCCGACGAAGACTCCGAAGTCCCAGTAGGGGATGAGGAAGAGGCTGATTCCGAGCAGGACCGCGATCAGCGGGTAGACCAGCCACTGCATGGCCACCAGCATGATCCGCTGGCCGAGGATCATCACCAGCATCAGGGCCGCGACGAGCAGGCCGGACAGCAGCCAGCGCGGCGGAGACTCCAGTCCGAGCTGCACGGTGAGCAGGTCGTCGACGGTGTTGGTGATCGCGATTCCGTAGATCATCACGATCGGCAGGATGGAGAGCAGGTACAGCACCGTGATGACCTGTCCGGCGGCTTCGCCGAAGAGGTCGCGGGCGACGACGGTGATGTCGGACCCCGGTCGGTCCGAGGCCGCGACGAACCGGGACAGGCCCCGGTGGGCGAAGTAGGTCATCGGGCCGATCAGCACCGTGGCCACGACCAGGGGCCACAGCCCGCCGGCGCCGGCGTTGATGGGGAGGAACAGGATTCCCGCACCGACGGCGGTGCCGAACAGGGAGATCATCCACGTGCGCTCGAAGCCCCGGTCCGGGGAGTGGTGCGGAGGCAGACCGCCGGTGTCGGCCTCGCCGGGCCCTGCGGCGGAGCGGGGGCCCTCGGCGGATTCTCGAGCGGCGGATCGTGTGCGCATGCGGTGGTCATCCCTGGGTGTCGTCGGAGTCGGTCGGTCCGGCGGCGCCGACCGTCCTGGTGTGCGACGCCCAGGGAATCGTACCCCCGATCTGCGGGCGGTCCGGCTCCGAGTCCCGCACCCCCTAGTTTGCTGTCGCAAAGTCCGTTACGGTGGAGTGATGACGCCGAAGGAGGGACCCGTGCACGACACCGTGAAGCTGCCCCGCATCCCGGCGCGCCCGACCAGACCCCTCCGACTCTCCGCCGAAGCCGAGGTGCGGACGCCCCGGCAGAGGGAGCAGGCGCAGGAGCCGACGACGCCCCGGTCCGACGCCGGCGCGCAGTACCCGGTGATCCTCCCCGACCAGAGCCGACCGACGCCGACCTGGGGGTCCCCGGCCCCGGACTGGTCGCCCGCGGGGCCCGCCCACCACGTTCCGACCCATCACGTTCCGGCCCACCACAGTCCGGCCCACCCCGGACCCGCCCGGCCGCGCGGTGCCGGGAGCGGGGCCCTCCGCTGGCTGGTCAGCCTTCTGCTGTTCCTGCTGCTGGCCGTCGCAGCCATGCCCATCCTGGTCTACCTCGCGCTGACGGTGCAGTCGACGACCGGGCTGGGGACCTCACTGTCCCCGCTGGGCGACACGCAGACGGTCTCGGTGCTGCTCCTGGGCCTCGCCGTCGCCGGAGCGGTCGGCTTCCTGCCCGGCTTCGCCGGCTTCACCCTGGGCACCCGAAGCCCGGGCTGGGGCGCGTTCCACGGGCTCTGGACCTCTCCCCTATTGGTCGTCGCCGGAGCGCTGCTGACGCTGGTCATCCTCTGGCGCTGACGTCCCGCGGCTCACCGAGCCAGGATCACCAGGCGAGGATCAGCACCATGGTGACCAGGAAGCCGGCGAAGTAGTTGACCAGGATGAACCGCCGCCAGGCCGCATTGACCCGGTGGGCGGTCTCATCGGTGACCGACCACCAGGGCACCGAGAGCACCAGGTAGGGGGTGACGGCGAGGGCGGCCACCTGGCCCGGCCACGGCAGGGTCAGGGCGAGCAGGCCCGAGGCCGTCCAGAGGACGACGGCCAGGCGCACGGTGCGTCGGGCTCCCGTCGCCGTGGCCACCGACCCGATGCCTGCACGCCGGTCGGGCTCCACGTCCTGCACCGCGCCGAAGGCGTGGGCGGCCATCCCCCACAGGAAGAACGCGCCCAGGATGAGTCCGGCCGTGGGTCCCGGCACGCCGCCTCCGGTGTCGGCGGCGAGGACGAATCCGACCGCGGCGGGGCTCACGAAGTGCGTGCTGGAGGTGATCGAGTCCAGGTACGGCCGCTCCTTGAAGCGCATCGGCGGGGCCGAATAGGCGACGACCGCGAAGAGGCTGATCCCCAGCAGCACCCACGTCGCCGGACCGGAGACCGCCGCGAGCACGACCGCGAAGGGGACGACGGACAGCGCCGAGGCCAGGAGCGTGGTCCGGTGGAGCCGTTGCGGAAGCACGGCCCCCTCGATCCCGCCCTTGCGAGGGTTGTTGAGGTCCGAGGCGTAGTCGAAGACGTCGTTGATCCCGTACATCGCCAGGTTGTAGGGGATGAGGAAGAACACGGCTCCGACGACGAGCAGCCAGTCGACCTGGCCGGCACCGAACAGGTAGGCGGCACCGAAGGGGTAGGCGGTGTTGATCCAGCTCACCGGTCGGGAGGCTGAGAGCAGCTGGGCGGCGGTCGAGGCGGGGGCTGCGGAGCGGCTCATCGGGTGCCGCCTCCCTCGGGGCCGCCGCTGGGCGCAGCGCTCGGCCTCGGTGCAGACCTGCCCCGGGAGTCGCGACGCAGCAGCAGGTGCCACAGCGCCGGGAGCAGCAGCGCCCCGGCGATCGGATAGGAGAAGTCCTCCACGGGCGCCAGCCCCACGGCCAGTCCGGAGAGGTGGGCGTCCTCGTAGTGGAAGAACTCTGCGGCGATCATGAGGTTGTCGAAGACCGCGGTCAGCAGATTCATCACCAGCAGGGTCACCCCCACCGCGGCCCACACCATCCGACGCCGGGCGACCAGAGCGACCGTCGCGGCGGCGCCGATGAAGACCAGGGTCAGCCACAGATACGTCATCGGCCGCTCCCGCCCGTCCCATCCGCGCCGACCTCAGCGGCCGGAGCACCGCGAGGACCACGCGGACGACGCAGATGGGTCAGCACCCGCACCGCGCCGGTGTAGACCACCATCGTGCACAGCACCAGGAACATCAGGAACACCGGCTCCTCCAGCGGCATCTCCGGGCCGAGCATGATGCCGGTGTCCAATCGGCTCTCCCCGGAGAGGAAGATCCCCAGGCCGATGCCGGCCACGTCCCACAGCAGGAAGAACACCGTGCCGAGCAGGAGGACCAGTGCGGCCGCCCGAGGACGGCGGAAGAGGAAGAGCCGGTGACGGAAGTCGATGAGCAGCATGCAGGCCGCCGAGCCGAGCAGGGCGAGCAGATAGATCAGACCCACGCTCAGCCTCCGGTCCCGCCCGGGCGTCGCTGCGGGGGCGTGGGGCCGGGGCTGTGGTCCCCGCGCAGCCGTTTGAGCACCAGTTCGGCGCTGATGAGGCACATCGGGACGCCGACCCCCGGGGCCACGGTCGCCCCCGCGAAGTACAGGCCGTCGACCCGGGACGAGGCGTTCTGCGGACGGAACATCGCCGACTGGCCCAGCGTGTGGGCCGGGCCCAGGGCGCCGCCCCGCCAGGAGTGGTAGTCGGCGGCGAAGTCGCCGGGGCCGCGGGTGTGCCGCACGACGATCCGTCCGCGCAGGTCCGGGATCCCCGCCCACTCGGCGATCTGATCGACGGCGGCGTCGGCCATGCGCTCGACCGGCTCGTCGCCGTCGCCGTCGGGCCCGCCCTGACCGATGCCCGGCTCCGCGGGACAGGGGATGAGTACGAAGAGGTTCTCGTGGCCGGCCGGGGCGGCCTCGGGGTCGGTGGCGCTGGGGCGGCACACATAGATCGACGGGGTCTCCGGCCAGTCCGCGTCCTCACCGAAGATCGCCTCGAACTGCGGGGTCCAGTCGTCGGCGAAGAGCAGACTGTGGTGCGCCAGCTCCGGCAGCTTCCCGCGCACACCCAGCATGACCAGGACGGCGCCGGGCCCGCTGACGGCGCGGGTGTCCCACCACTTCTGGGGTCGGCTGCGGTATGCCTCGGCGAGCAGCGCGGTCTCGGTGTGGTGCAGGTCCGCTCCGGAGACGACGACGTCGGCGTCGTCCTGGTGCTCGGCCCCGTCCGCGTCGCGCCGGCGCACCCCGGTGACCCGGCCGCGTGCGGCACCGGGCCGGCGGCGCCGCAGCCGTGGGGCGACCACGATCTCGGTGACCTCGCTGCCGGTGACGATCTCTGCTCCGGCCCGGCGCGCCGCATCGGCCAGAGCATCGACGACTCGGGCGAAGCCGCCCATCGGATGGCGGACCCCGTCGGCGAGGTCGAGGTGGCTCATCAGGTGGTACATCGCCGGGGCGTCCTCAGGTCGGCTGCCCAGGAAGACCGCCGGGTATCCGAGGATCTGACGCAGCACCGTGTGGGTGAACCGGTCGGCGACGTACCGCTGCAGTGACCGCGCGAGCAGGGTGGTCAGCTGCGGCAGCGCGGCCAGCACCTCACGGGAGGCGAAGCCGGTGGGTCGGGTGAACGGGTTGTAGAGGAAGCGACGCTCGGCGATCTCGGAGGTCCGCTCGGCCGAATCCAGATAGTCGGCGAGCGCCTTCCCCGCACCGGGCTCCAGCCGTTCGAAGAGCTCACGGTTCCGGGCGGCGTCGGCGTGGACGTCCACGGGTTCGGAGGCGCGTCCCGCCGCCGGTTCGGGGAACACCCGGTATCCGGGGTCGAGGTCCACGAGCTCCAGCTCGTCGTCCACGCTGGTGCCGGCCATCGCGAAGAAGTGCTCGAAGACCCGCGGCATCAGGTACCAGGAGGGCCCGGTGTCGAAGCGGAAACCGCGGTCCTCGATGCGCCCGGCACGTCCGCCGAGGGACTCGGAGCGCTCGTAGACGGTCACGCGGTGGCCGTCGCGGGCCAGCAGGGCCGCGGTCGCCAGACCGGCGACGCCGGCACCGATGATCGCGATCCGACGGCCGACGGAATGGTCGTCGCGTGTGGTCGCAGGCTCCGTCATCGGGTGCTCCTCGTCGGGGTCGGCCGCAGGGCGGGGCCGGTGGGTGCGAGCGCCTGGGCCAGCAGCCGCAGCTTCACCGGGTCCGGCACGCGGATGCGTCGTCGTCGCAGCTCGTGGGTGGGGGTGGCCGCGAGCCGGCGCAGCAGCTCGGCGAAGAACAGGTGGGCCGCCGTCACCGCCGCCCGGCAGTCCCTCGGCAGCAGCGGGATGACGGCGGCGGCGGCGTCGAGCTGCTCGGCGATGGTCCGCACCCATGCCTGATGCTCCTCCACGGTGAGCACGCCGCGGTCGGAGAGGTAGTTCCGGCCCAGATCCTCCGAGTCCGCGGCGAGGTCGCGCAGGAAGTTCACGTTCTGGAAGGCCGCGCCGAGACGGCGCGCCCCGACCTCCAGGCGGGCCCGTTCCGCCGGAGACGGAGTCTCTTCCCGCAGGAACACCCGCAGGCACATGAGTCCGACCACCTCGGCCGAACCGTAGACATATCGGTCCCGCTCCCCGGCGTCGGCGGGAGAGCCGGAGAGGTCGGCGCGCATCGACTCGAAGAAGGGACCTGTCAGCGTGGTGTCGATACCCGCCTGCCGAGCGGTGCGGGCGAAGCTGTGGATGACCAGGTCAGTGCTGAAGCCCGATGCCATCGCCCGGCGGGTCTCGGCCTCGTAGCGGTCCAACGTCTCGGCCTGCGCCTCAGGCCCGAGCCCGAAACCGGCGGCGGTGCCGTCGACGATCTCGTCGGCCACGCGCACCAGGGCATAGATGCTGCGCACGTGGGCGCGGTGGCGGCGACCGAGCAGCCGCGTGGCCCAGCCGAAGGAGGTGGAATAGGCATCGATCACATCGTCCGCTGCCGCATCTGCAGTCCGGGTGAACCGCCGCGCCGGCGAGGGTTCCGCACTCACGCGAACCTCCTCATCACCGGCGCCGAGTCCTCGACCATCCTATCGGGAACCCGGCCGGGCAGATCTTCGGAGGTCTCGCTGAGACACTTTCCTGCTGATCCGCGGCGTCATCTCGTATTCTGGGAGCCATTCCCGTCGCACCTCGGAGCAGAAGGGAGCCGCTCGGTGACCATCGGCGCCCAAGCCCGGGCAGACCTCGGGGCCACTCCGCGGGCCGAAACGTTGGCTGAGACCAAGTCCTACCTGCTCGAGCGCGCCATCCACTCGGGGTCGACCAGCACGATGCTCGCCCACCGGGCCCTGGTGCGCGGGATCGACTTCGCCCCGGACCGTCAGCAGCGGCTGAGCGTGCGGCACCAGGGACGCAGAGTGTGGTTCAACGGAGCCCGATCCAACCTCAACGGCGTGTTGGCCAAGCGGTGCACGCTGTTCAAAGATGTGACCTCCCGACTGCTGCGCACCTACGGGGTGGACGCACCCGAGAACATGGTCTTCCGTGCTGACGAGCCTGACCTGGCCTGGTCCTGGGCCCAGCGCCGGCTGCCGGTCGTCGTCAAGCCGAACTCCGGGGACGGAGGACGCCAGATTCACCTGGACATCCGCGACGCCGACGAGTTCTCCGAAGCCTTCCGCGACGTCGCCGCCTCCGACGGCGATGCGCTCGTCGAACGGTTCATCCGCGGCGTCGAGCACCGGGTGCTGATGATCTTCGGTCAGGTCGCCGCCGCGGCCCGGCGGGCGCCGGCCCACGTCGTCGGCGACGGCTCCTCCACGGTCGCCGCCCTCGTCGAGGAGAAGAACCGTGCTCGCCGCGAGGCCGACAACCCCGCCCACTGGGAGATCCCGGTCGACGAGCTGACCACCCGCACCCTCGCACAGCACGGCTGGGAGTGGTCCACGGTGCCCGATGACGGCAGGCATGTGCCGCTGCGGGCGAACTCCAACGTCCACAGCGGCGGGGACGGGATCGACGCCACGGATGAGCTGACCTCGGCGGAGATCGGTCTGGCCGAACGCACCGTGCGCTCGATCCCGGGTCTGAGACTGGCCGGACTGGATCTGCTGCTGCCCCGCAACCCCGACGGCTCCCCCGGCCCGGGCGAGCCCATGGTCCTGGAGATCAACGCCAGTCCCATGATGATCGGCCATCACTACCCCTGGGTCGGCTCGCCCCGGGACGTCACCGGGATGCTGCTCGACGCCATGTTCCCGGAGAAGGCGCTGGACCCGAGATGAGGGAGACACCATGAGCGACCGACCGGCCGATGACGCGAGTCCGCGACACCGGACCCCCGACACCTCGGAGGAGGCCCGACTCGGACCCGAGCGGGTCGCCCCCACACCCTCTCCCCGACGGGTGCTGGTGCTCGGCGCGACCGGCTACATCGGCGGACGGCTGGTCCCGCGCCTGCTGCAGGCCGGTCATCAGGTGCGCGTCGCGGTGCGCTCCCCGCAGAAGCTCGTCGACGTCCCGTGGGCGGATCAGGTGGAGACCCATCAGGTCGATCTCGACGACGGCGTCGGACTCGACGAGGCCATGGCCGACGTCGACGTCGTCTACCACCTGGTGCATTCGATGGGCGGAGGCTCCGACTTCGAACAGCATGAGGCAGAGATGGCGCACCGGATCGCCGACTCCGCCGCGGGGGCGGGGGTCTCGAGGGCCGTGTACCTCGGCGGGCTGCACCCGAACGACCGCGAGCTCTCTCCCCACATGCGCTCCCGCGCCACCGTGGGCCAGATCCTGCTGGACAGCCCCGTCGACACCATCGCCTTCCAGGCCGGGATCATCATCGGCTCCGGATCCGCATCCTTCGAGATGATCCGCCACCTGGCCCTGGCGCTGCGCGTCATGCCCGCCCCCGACTGGGTGGCCAACCGGGTGGAGCCGATCGGGGTGCGCGACGTCCTGCACTACCTGGTCCGCGCCGCCGACGTCACCGGTCCGGTCAACCGTGCCCTGGACATCGGCTCCCGCGACGTCTTCACCTACGCCGAGGTCATGCGGGAGTTCGCCCGGCTGGCCGGTCTGCGCCGACGCGTCGTGCTCGCGCTGCCGCTGCCGGCGGCCACGCTCTCCGGGATCTGGGTCGGACTGGTCACCCCGCTGCCGATGGCGCTGACCCGGCCGCTGGTGCAGTCCCTCCAGGAGGACGCGATCACCGACGACCACGACGTCGACGAGATCATCCCGCCGCCGGCCCGGGGGCTGCTCAGCTACGCCGAATCGGTGAAGCTGGCCCTGCGGCGCGAGGAGGAGGGTGCGATCGACACGTCGTGGGACGCCGACGTCGGGGAGCTCGACCAGGCCGCCGGGTCGTTGCCCAGCGACCCCGAGTGGTCGGGCCGCCCGGTCCATGTGGACCGGCGCAGCGCCCACGTCGAGGGGGCGACCGCCGCCGACGTGTGGCCTGTCATCGAGGGGATCGGTGGGGAGAACGGCTGGTACTCGATGCCCGCGGCTTGGAAGATCCGCGGTGTGGTGGACAAGCTCGCCGGCGGGGCCGGTCTGAACCGAGGGCGTCGTCTGCCGGACGAGCTGCGCGTCGGCGATCCGGTGGACTGGTGGCGGGTGGAGACCCTCGAGCGGGATCGACGCCTGGTGCTGCGCGCCGAGATGCGGGTCTCCGGGGACGCCTGGCTGGAGTTCCTCGTCGAGGACGAACCCGGCGGGTGCCGGTACACCCAGCGGGCCGTCTTCTTCCCGGAGAACGTCCTGGGACGTGCCTACTGGGCGGCGATGGCGCCGTTCCATCGGTTCATCTTCCCGGCCATGCGGAAGAACATCATCGCCGCCGCCCACGCGCGACGCACGGAGGGGGCCGCATGACCCGCACCCTGGTGTGGTTCCGCGACGATCTGCGCACCGCCGACCACCCGGCCCTCCATGCGGCCTGCGTCCGGGCCGCCGAAGCCGGAGAGGGCTCGGGGGCCGGCTCCGGCGACGTCGTCGCGCTCTACGTCCTCGACGAGGTGAGTCCCGGGGTGCGCGCCCTGGGCGGGGCGGTGAAGTGGTGGCTGCACGGAGCCCTGGAGTCGCTGGAGGAACGGCTGCGTGGACTCGGAGTCCCGCTGCTGGTCCGCTCCGGCGATCCGGCCCGCCTGGTCCCCGAGCTGGCCGAGGCGCTGGGGGTCGACCGGGTCCATTGGTCTCGGCGCTACGGGGGTCCCGAGCGGGACGTCGACGCCGGCATCAAGGGACGGCTGTCCGCGCAGGGGGTGACTCCGGAGAGCTTCCCGTCCTCGCTGCTGCACGAACCGTGGACGGTGGAGACCCAGAACGGCGGGTCGTACAAGGTGTTCACTCCGTTCTGGCGGGAGGTCGGCGCTCGTAGTCAGGAGGATCCGCTGCCGGAGCCTCGGCCGGTGGCTGAGTATGAGCGCGTCGCCGGTGCCGTCTCCGGCTCCGGGGTGTCCCGCGGCTCGGTCTCCGACTTGGATCTGCGGCCCACGGCACCGGACTGGGCCGGCGGGCTGCGGCGCACCTGGGACCCCACCGAATCGGGCGGACACCGACGGCTGGAGACCTTCCTGCAGGAGAAGGTCGACGACTACGACGAGTCCCGTGACCGCCCGGAGCTCGACGGCACCTCCGGCCTCTCCCCCTACCTGAGGTTCGGACAGCTCAGCCCCCGGCAGGTCTGGACCGCCGCCCATGAGGAGGCGCCGGAGCAGGCGTCCGGCTTCCTCTCCGAGCTGGGGTGGCGGGAGTTCTGCTGGCACCTGCTGTACCACTTCCCCCAGATGCCCCACCGGAACCTCAAGGCGCAGTTCGACGCCTACCCGTGGAGCACCCGGAGGGAGCAGCCGGAGCTGTTCCGCGCGTGGGCCCGCGGTGAGACCGGTTTCGCCTGGGTGGATGCCGGACAGCGGGAGCTCTGGGACACCGGGCATATGCACAATCGGGTGCGGATGGCCTCGGCGAGCCTGCTGATCAAGAACTTCGGCATCGACTGGCGAGAGGGTGAGGCCTGGTTCTGGGACACCTTGGTCGACGCCGACGCCGCCTCGAACCCGGCGAACTGGCAGTGGGTGGCCGGCTGCGGCGCCGATGTGGCCCCGTACTTCAGGATCTTCAATCCCGAGCGGCAGCTGGAGCGCTTCGACCCGAAGCACCGGTACGTCGCGCGCTGGATCCCGGAGCTGGGCACCGACGACTATCCGGAGCCGGTGGTTGACCTCGCCGAATCCCGCCGGGAGGCGCTGGCCCACTACGAGTCGATCAGGGGCCGCTGAGGGGCGGCTGGGACCGTTGAGGGCTCACCGGTCCCTGCCTCGGGGGTGAGTCCGAGCATCTGCCGGGTGAGTCGCCAGTGGGACTCGGCGACGTCGTCGTCGGACGCGAGCGCGGAGAGCCTGGATCGGGTGCGGTCGGCGTCGTAGTGCACGCCGGGCTGCCAGGTGCGGCCGGGGATCCCGTCGATGAAGTGCACCAGGTTGTCACCACCGTCGATGACGTTGAGAGGTGATACCAGTCCGGCGCTGCGGTAGAGGAAGCGGTGGCGCAGGGAGAGGGCCGAGGCCAGGCCGGTGTTGATGACCCCCGGGTGGAAGGACACCGGTCGCAGCGTCGGACGATGCCGGGCCAGCGCGCGGGCGTAGAGCACATTGCCGAGCTTCGAGGCGGCGTAGGCGTGGTGCGGACACCAGTGGTCTCCGCCCTCCAACCGTCGACGGTCCAAGGGCGGGGTGAGCACCGAGTGGCGTTCGGCGCGGCTTGCGGTGACCACTACGGCGGCGCCGGCGGACTGCGGCGCCCCGATGAGGTCGGCGAGGAGCTCGGTGAGCAGCGCGTGGGCCAGATGGTTGACCTGCAGGGTGGCCTCGAAGCCGTCGACGGTGCGCCGGTGGTGCCGGTGGACGGCGGCCGCGTTCAGGGCCAGGACGTCGATCCTCCCGCAGCGCTGACGCAGCTGTTCCGCGGCGGTGCGGACCTGGTCCAGCTCGGTGAAGTCGGCGATCAGATGTTCGGCGCCGGTCGCCTCGGCGACTCGACGGGTACGTTCCGGGTCGCGGCCGAGCAGGAGGAGTCGGGTGTCCTCTCGGCGACCCAGCCGGTGTGCGGCCGCGGCACCGATCCCTGCGCTGGCCCCGGTGATCACGACGGTGCGGCGGCTGGGCATGGGGTCCATCCTCCCATCACCTCCTCTGCCGTCCCCTCACCCCCTCATCGGTTGGGCGCTCCGCGTCGCGTTGAGGCCGTCGGGGGCGCTCGTCGGCGACGCGGAGCGCCCAACCGATGAGGGTGGGGATGGAATAGCCGCACCTCAGGTCCCGTTGGGGCGGATATGCGTGCGATGACCTACTCCGAATACGGCGACCCTGAGACGCTGCGCCTGACCGATGACGCCCCACGTCCCAAGCTCGGACCCGGAAGCGTGCTGATCCGCGTCGAGCGGGCTGCGGTGAATCCGGTCGACTGGAAGGTGATGGCCGGGCACCTCGATCCGATGCTGGACGTCATCTTCCCGGCGATCCCCGGCTGGGACGTCGCCGGTGTGGTCGAAGACATCGGCCCCGACGTCCCGGAGTTCCACGTCGGTGATCGGGTGGCCTCCTACGGACGCAAGGACGTCGTCCACGGGGGCACCTATGCCGAGTTCACGGCGCTGCCGGCGTCCTCGGTCGCCCGCATCCCCGACGCGGTCGGATCCGACGTCGCCGCCGGTCTGCCGCTGGCCGGTCTGACGGCTCTGCGCTCCCTGGAGACCCTCGGAATCGGGGAGGAGGACACGCTGCTGATCCATGCGGCCTCCGGCGGGGTGGGCCACCTGGCCGCCCAGCTGGCCGTCGCCCGGGGTGCGACGGTCTTCGGCACCGCCTCGGCCCAGCACCATGACCGGCTGCGCGGGCTCGGCGTCACGCCCTTCGAGTACGGAGAAGGGCTCGTGGAGCAGGTCCGCGCCGAGGCTCCGGACGGGGTGAGCGCCGTGGCCGACTTCGTCGGCGGCGTGTGGGAGCAGACCCGTGAGCTGCTGACCATCGACGGGCGGCACATCTCGATCGCCGACCCGGAGGTCGAGGAGCACGGCGGCCGCTGGGTGTGGGTGCGCCCCGACGGGCGTCGCCTCGACACCCTGCTGAACCAGGTGGCCGACGGATCCCTCGAGGTGGGGCTGGATCGGACGTTCCCGCTGTCCGAGGCCGTCGAGGCGCTCGAGGTGAGCCGCCGCGGCGAGGCGAACGGCAAGATCCTCATCGACCCGACGACCTGAGGCGGCTCGACGGGTCGGCAGCGCTCCGTCGGCTCATTCGGGCCAGTCGGAGCCTCGGATGATCTCCACGAAGTCGTCGCGCCGGAAGCCGGGCAGGAAGTGGTCCAGCACATCGGCCTTCACGTTGCCGAAGGTCGTCTCCGGTCGGTCCTTGAGCCCCTCGGTGAAGGCCGCGAGGATCCGTTCCTTGAAGTCGGGGCGCGGGTGCGCCGCGACGATCTCCTCCCGCGCCGCCGCAGGGATCTGATCGAAACCGACGCCGAGCACGTCGACCTCGACTCCTCGGGTCACCAGGGCCGTCTCCGGCGCCATGTGCAGGGGGATCTCCGGGGTGGTGTGCAGGGCGATGCCGGCCCAGACCCGGTCGATCGCCGCCTCGTCGAGGTCGTAGGACCTCAGGAACCGGCGCGCCTCGTCTGCGGCGTCGATCTCGAACCGCTGGTCGGTGCGCCGGTAGCGCTCGGTGAGTCCGAGGTCGTGGAACATCGCTCCGACGTAGAGCAGCTCGGGGTCCGCCTCGCGCCCCTCCTGCCGGCCGCGCAGGGAGCCGAAGAGGAACACACGCCTCGAGTGGTCGTAGATGAGGTCGGAGGACGCATCCCGCACGAGTGCGGTGGCCTCTCGGGCCATCCTGCTGTCGGGGATGTCGATGCCGGCGATGGTCTCGGCCATGTCGTCCTGCCTCTCGTCGTCGGGTGGGGCTGATGAGCCCCAGGGATGTGACCGCTTCTCATCGGACGGCGCCTCCACGGGCGCCTCGATGGTCATTATCGCTGGTCAGCGACGCTGAGGGCCACACCTGTGGTGCTCGCCCCGTCCCGCGGATACCGTGTGAGCATGGACGTCTCCGTGCGTGTGCCCCCGGTCGTGCTGCTGGGTGCGGCCGGTGCGCTGCAGCGTCTCGCGGCGCCACGCACCCGTCCCTCACGGATCGCGACCGTCGGCGCCGGGGTGATCGCGGGCGGCTCCCTGTGGATGCTGGCCGAGTCGATCCGCCGGTTCGTCACCGGCGGCACCACCGTCGATCCGGTCGACGTCGACCGGCCGTCGTCCCTGATCCGGACCGGCCCGAATCGGCTGACTCGGAATCCCATGTACGTCGGCATGACGGGGCTGCTGGTCGCCCACGCGGTGGTGCGGCGGAGCCTCTGGGCGCTTCCGCCGGCGGCGGCGTTCGCCGTGACCATCGACCGCATGCAGATCCCCGTCGAGGAGGCGGCGCTGCGGCGGCGCTTCGGAGGCGAGTACGAGCAGTACGCCGCTCAGACTCCCAGGTGGCTGTGGTCCCCCTCCCGGACGTCCGCCCGCAGTTCCGCAGCCCCCGACGATCAGCTCGGCGACACACCCTCCACAGGTTGAAACCGCTTCACCGACCGACGGCACAGATCATAGGATCGTGACATGAGTCACCTCTCAGACATCGAGATCGCATCCGCGGCGGACCTCCGACCCATCGGCGACGTCGCCCATGACCTGGGTCTCAGCGATGAGGCCCTCTATCCGATCGGTCACCACATGGCGAAGATCGACGCCGAACAGCTCCGTGAGCGCCCCCAGTCGGGACGGGTCGTCCTGGTCACCGCCCTGACGCCGACCCCGGCCGGGGAGGGCAAGTCGACGATGACGGTCGGTCTGACCGACGGGCTCAACAGGATCGGCGTGAGGGCGGCGGCCGCCCTGCGCGAACCCTCGCTGGGTCCGGTGTTCGGCATGAAGGGCGGAGCGACCGGCGGCGGCTATGCGCAGGTGGTGCCGATGGAGGACATCAACCTGCACTTCACCGGAGACTTCCACGCCATCACCTCGGCCAACAATCTCCTCGCCGCGAGCATCGACAACCACATCCAGCAGGGCAACGCGCTGGGCATCGACCCGCGACGCATCGACTTCCGCCGGGTCCTGGACATGAACGACCGGGCACTGCGCCAGATCGTCGTCGGCCTCGGCGGACCGGCCCAGGGCGTGCCGCGTGAGGACCAGTTCACGATCACCGTGGCCAGCGAGGTCATGGCCGTCCTATGTCTGGCCACTGACCTGGAGGATCTGAAGGCCCGCTTGGGGAGGATCACCGTCGCCAGCACCTACGACCGGCGGCCGGTGACGGTCGCGGACATCGGTGTCGCCGGCGCTATGACGGTTCTGCTCAAACGCGCCGTCCAGCCGAACCTGGTGCAGACCCTCGAGGGGAACCCCGCCCTGATCCACGGGGGACCCTTCGCCAACGTCGCCCACGGGTGCAGCTCGGTCCGCGCCACTCAGACGGCTCGCCGGCTCGCTGACGTCGTCGTCACCGAAGCCGGCTTCGGCGCGGACCTCGGTGCGGAGAAGTTCCTCGACATCAAGGCGCCGCAGGCCGACTGCTACCCGGATGCCGTCGTGCTGGTGGCCACCGTACGGGCGCTGAAGATGCACGGCGGCGTAGCCAAGGACGACCTCAGGACCGAGGACGTCGACGCGCTGCGCCGGGGACTGGCGAACCTCGACCGCCACGTGACCAACATGCGCGGGGCCGGTGCCGAGCCGGTGATCGCGATCAACGCCTTCGTCCACGACACCGACGCCGAGGTCGAGGCGCTGCGCTCCTGGTGCGTGGAGCAGGGGCTGCGCAGCGCGGTGGTCGAAGCCTGGGCCCGCGGAGGCGCCGGTGCCGTCGACCTGGCCGAGCAGGTGTCCCGGGCGCTCGAACAGCCTGCTGAGATGCAGTCCTTCTACGCGGCAGACATGACTCTGGAGGAGAAGATCCGCACCCTGGTCACCGAGGTGTACCGCGGCGACGGCGCCGAGTTCTCCTCCGTCGCCCGTCGGAAGCTCGCCGAATATGAGCGCCAGGGATGGGACAGGCTGCCGGTGTGCGTGGCCAAGACCCAGTACTCCTTCTCCGACGACCCGTCCCTGCGGGGCGCCCCGGAGGGCTTCACGCTCACCGTCCGGGACCTGCAGGTGCGCACCGGCGCCGGATTCGTCGTGGTGCTGACCGGAGACATCATGACGATGCCCGGACTGCCCAAGCACCCTGCGGCGCTGGACATGGACATCACCGCCGACGGCGGGGTGAGCGGCCTCTCCTGAGGATGCGACGGGGCAGGCACCTGAGCTCGCACCTGTGACCGGGAGATCGAATCCGCACGATGTAAACCTTTGGTTGACATAGCCTGTCAACCAAAGGTTTACTGATGGCATGGATCCGATCAGACAGGCTCAACAGCACCTCGACCAGGCCAAGGAACAGCTCCGGCAGAGCGTCCGTCAGGCTCGTTATGAAGGGCGGACCTGGGTGGACATCGGTCGGGCGCTGGGCATGAGCCGTCAGGCCGCATTCAAGCGATTCGGAGAAGTCACCGATCCGGTCGACAGCCGGAAGATCACAGGAGTCCCCATGTCACTGACAGAGATCCGCACCCGGACTGAGCAGGTCTTCGACCTCATCTCCACCGCCGACTACGACGCACTCGAGCAGATGCTGCATCCCGATGTGGGACCCGACCTCACCGCCTCGACGATCTCCCAGGTCTGGACGTCGGTGCTCACGGAGTTCGGTGCCAAGGAGTCCTTCGACGACACGCACGTCGTCCTCCCAGCCGGGGACAGGATCGAGGAGGACGACCAGATCATGGGAACCGTCGTCGGCGTCACGACGCTGAACTGCGAGGCCGGAGAACGGATGGGAAGGGTCGCGTTCGACGACCGACGGCGCATCGTCGGGCTGCTCATCCTCCCGCCCGACTACAGTCCGCTGCCCTTCTGACCACCCCTGTTCCCCCGGCGGCCCGGGCCTGATAGGACTGCATCTATGAGTACCGACGTCACTGCCGAGGCCACCGTTCAGATCGACGACGAGAATGTCAGGGTCACCGAATGGCGCTTCGCGCCGGGCACCCAGACCGGTGAGCACACCCATGAGTTCGACTACGTCGTGGTGCCGCTGACCGGCGGGACCCTCCAGGTCCACTCCGACGGTGAGGTCGCACCGAACGACCTCGTCCCCGGACGCAGCTACACGCGTCGGGCCGGGGCCCGGCACAACGTGGTCAATGAGTCGGACTCGGAGTGCGCCTTCGTGGAGATCGAGCTGAAGCGGCAGTCCCCAGCGGGATGAGACTCCCTATCCCTGCTCCTCCCGACGTCTCACGATCTCTGCGATCCAGACGGGAGCGTAGGGGGAGGTGCAGTTCGGAGGGGTCGGATAGTCCCTGAGGACCCCGAGTCGCTCTCCGACGCCGATCGCCCGGGCACGTTGCTCCGCATGACTGATCCCGATCTGGGCGAGGCAGTGGTTCATCGCCCATTGGAGCCTCTCCGGCGCCGCAGACATCTCTGATTCGATGGTCGACAGCAGCCCCTCGAGATCCAGACCCTCGGGCCTCTTCTCCACACGCTCGGTGGTCAGCGCCCAACCGGCGGCCGCGACCTCGGGGGCCGAATCGGCGAGCCATGCGGTGCGCAGCTCCTCGGCGTGGGGGCTCTTCTTCACCACATAGCTGACCAGCCAGTCATGGACCTTCGGCGTGCGAGTCTGCCGGAGCATCGCGTCGAGCTCGTCAGGGGTGAACGCCTTCGGCCGACAGATCAGCAGCGCCAGGAGCCGCGCGGCGCTGTCATCGGTGGCCCACAGCTCGACGGCGAGATCGTGCTGGGTCTTCAGTCGCTTCGCGACGGCGCGCAGCGTGGTGAGGTTCACTGCGTGGTCGTCGCCGTGCTTCCGGTTCACCGCGAGGATCTTGGGATCCTCCAGATCGGCCAGCTCCTTCAGGACCTGATCCGTGGTCATCGACGGCATGACATCACTCCACCACGCTCCGGTACCGGTTCCATCCGCTGAGGATATGAGTCCGCATCAGCGATGCCGCCCACTCCGGGTCCCCCTGTTCGGCGGCGGTGACCAGCTCGTCGTGATGGTCCATACTGATCGCGGTGAGTCGGGGATCGTAGGTGACCATCACCTTCGAGACCAACAGCGGGACCATCAGCTGCTCGGCCGTCGAAATCAGGGGGTGCCCCTCCACACGGCTGATGTAGTACCTGTGGAACCGGTTGTTCAGCTGGGAGAGCTCAGTGCGCCGGGCGGGGTCCTCGCCCAGTTCACGCATCTCGGCGGCGAGCTCCTTCAGATGGGCGACATCCTGCTCGGTCATCTCCGGCACCGCCAGCGCCGCCAAGTGCGACTCCACCAATGCCCGAGACCGATAGATCTGTTCGATCTCGCGGATCGAGTACGACCGAACGCGTGCTCCTCGATTTGGCTCCAGGACCAGAACACCTGCACCGGCCAGCTCCCGGATCGAATCCCTCACCGGCGTCCTGCTGACCCCGCAGCGCCGAGCGATGTCGGCCTCACGGATCCGCTCCCCCGCACCGATCGTCCCGTCCGTGAGCATGCTGAGCAGCTGCTCGGTCACGGAGGGACCCCTGGACTCGTCGGATTCGAAGGTCGTCACAGCAACGAGGGTATTACTCAGGCCACGTGGCGTTCGCCAGATCCGCCCTGGTGCCGCCTCGCATCACGAAGGAGCTCACAGGGAACCCCGTCTCTGCGATGACGGATTCAGCGATGCCCCGGCACCCCTCCAGGTCGATGCCGGTGCGGACACCCATCCCGTCGAGCAGGTGCACCAGGTCCTCAGTGGCCATGTTCCCCAGAACGGTCGGATCCCCTGGGAACCACATGTCCCCACCGAGCCCGGCGAACGAGCTCTCCAACCATCCCGCCCCCGCAGAAAGCGCGGCCAGTGCGTTGGCCGGCGCGAATCCGTTGCGGTTGTGCAGGTGTACTCCGCAGTCCATCTCGGGGAACCGCTGACGGGTCTCGACGACGGCGTCGTACAGTTCGCGGGGATGCTCCTGGCCGGTGGTCGTGGCGAGGTACACCCCCGCCGCACCGGCGTTCCGGGCCGCCGCGAGGACCTTGTTCCGTCGCTCCGACTCGACAGGACCGTGACACGGCGAGAACATGGCGCAGGCGACGGCGACGACCAGCTGCTGCCCGGACGAACGCGCGAGCTCCCCGATCGCCTGCAGCTCCCCGAGCAGCTGATCCGTCGTCCTTCCCTGGTTCTTCAGCGCCATTCCGTCTTCGGCCGGGATCACCACGGCGACCTCGTCGATCTCGCACTCCGCGGCTCGCTGAGCGCCCCGCAGGTTCGGAACGAGTGCCCTGTACCGCACTCGGGCCGTCCGGGGCACCTCCGCCAGGACCTCCTCGGCGTCGGCCAGCTGAGGCAGGACCTTCGGGTGGGCGAAGGAGGCCACCTCGATCTCGCGGACCCCCGTCTCGATCAGTCGGTGGACGATGTCGATCTTCTGCGCCGTGGTCAGCCCGGCCTCCACGGCCTGGAGACCGTCGCGCAGCCCGACCTCGACCACCCTCGTCTGCTCAGGGAGATCCCACATCAGCGCACCACTCCCGCCTGCCGCCATCCACGGATGACCTCGTCGTCGTATCCGAGCTCCTGCAGGGTGCGCGTGGTGTGCTCCCCGAGCCTCGGTCCCGACCATCGCACCGCCGAATCCGTGCGGCTGAGTCGTGGAAAGGCGTTCTGCATGCGGACCCGTCCGTGCCGGGAATCATCGACGGTGGTGATCGAGCCGCGGTGTCGGAACTGGACATCCTCGAGCATGTCCTGGGGTGTGAAGATCTTCCCTATGGGGACGGAGTGGGCGGTCAGCGTGTCCTCCAGCTCCTGAGCCTCGAGGCTCAGGGAGAACTCCGCGATCCGTTCATCGAGCATCTGCTGACGCTCTCCGCGGGCCAGGTGGGTGGCGAACCGTTCGTCGTCGGCCAGCTCCGGCTCACCCATCGCCGTGCAGAGCCGACGGAAGACGGTGTCCTGATTGGCGGCGATGATCATCCACTGTCCGTCCCTCGTCGGATACACGTTGCTCGGTGCGATCTTGGGCAGGATCGACCCGCTGCGCTCTCGCTGCACTCCGGCCACCGCCCAGTCGGGGACCAGGGACTCCATCACGCCCAGCACAGACTCGTAGATCGAGGCGTCGACGACCTGACCGCGTCCGGAGACGCTGCGCTCGTGCAGGGCGCTGAGGCCACCGATGGTCGCGAACATAGCGGCCAGCGTGTCCCCGATCGATATCCCGACCCGCGACGGAGGGGTGGACGGGTCGCCGACCACGTAGCGCAGCCCACCCATGGCCTCACCGATGGACCCGTACCCAGGGCGTTCGGCGTAGGGGCCGGTCTGACCGAACCCGGAGACGCGCATCAGTACGAGCCCCGGATTCGTCTCCGCGAGGCGCTCATATCCCAGACCCCAGCGCTCGAGCGATCCGGGACGGAAGTTCTCGATGAGGATGTCGGCCTCGTCGATGAGGCGACGCGCGATCGCCTGACCGTCGTCGCTTCGCAGGTTCAGGGCGACGGACTTCTTGTTCCGGGCCAGCACCGACCACCACAGGGAGTCCCCGTCGGCGGCGGACTGACCCCACTGGCGCAGCGGGTCGCCGTGACGAGGTTCTTCGATCTTGACGACCTCCGCTCCCATGTCACCGAGGATCTGTCCGCAGAAGGGGCCGGCGATGAGCTGCCCCATCTCCACCACTCGGACTCCGGAGAGCGGGCCTGTGGTGCTCGGCGCCGAAGCCTCCGGCACAGGCGGGGCGTCCGTCATGGGTGGCTCCTTCTCTCAGGCACGGTGGATGAGGATTGGCCACAGTGTATGCAATCTATGGTCGCCTCCGCCATAGGACGTAGAAAATTCCGCGTAAAGACGCGCTCTGACCAGGGGTCATCGTGTGACACTTGCCGTATTGTGCACAATTAGTGTTTACTTCCCAACGAGGTGTGATCCACTTCACCGACGTTCAGATCGTCGACACATCGCCGCAGGACATCGGCCGTCGGCCCAGACCCCCACGATGCGACTCCCCGGCTCAGCCGGCGAAGAGGTGTGACATGAAGGAACCCATCCGCAAGCCCTGGATATGGATGGTCCTGCTCGGACTGTTCGTGATCAACGCCCCGTGGTACCTGCCCACCGGGATGATCGAGCCCTTCGTCTTCGGACTCCCCCTGTGGGTGGTCCTGGTGCTGGTGTTCTCCGTGGCTCTGAGCGCGTTCCTGCACTGGGCGAGCCTCACGCAGTGGGACATCGTCGAGGACGAGGAGACCGCAGCAGCCTCACGCCCGGCTCCTGAGGAGGGGGAGTCGGCATGACAGTGGCGCAGCAGCAGCCTCAGCTCGTCTTCGGCGGCATCGACTCCCTGGTGATCCTGGCGATCTACGCCCTGATGATGATCGCCGTCGGATGGCTCGCCGGTCGCGGACGAGACATCGGGAAATCCGTCAGCGACTACTACCTCGCGGGTCGAGGACTGGGAATGGTGACCCTGTTCTTCACCCTCTACGCCACCCAGTACAGCGGCAACACGGTCGTCGGATACGCACCCCAGGCCTACCGTGAGGGCTTCTCCTGGCTGCAGTCGATCCCGTTCTTCACCCTCATCATCGCCGTCTATCTCCTGTTCGCACCGCGGCTCTACGTCATCGGGCGGCGCCGTGGCTTCATCACTCCGACGGACTGGATCTCCGATCGATTCCGGTCACGCGCCGTGACGATCCTCGCCATCGTCCTGATGCTCTGGGGGCTGGCCAACTACCTGCTCGAGCAGCTGGTGGCCATCGGCCATGCGGTCTCAGGTCTGACCGGCGGCGCGATCCCCTACGGCTGGGCGGTCATCGGCTTCATCGTCGTCATGCTCACCTACGAGTGGCTCGGCGGCATGAAGGCCGTCGCAGTGACCGATGCGCTGCAGGGCATCATGCTCATGATCGGAATCGCCGTGATGCTGGTCGGGGCGCTGGTGCTCACCGGTGGTGGAATCGAGAACCTGACGGCCAACATCGCGGCGAACGCGCCGGAGAAGATCGGCGTGCCCGATGCGGCCACGAACATCAACTGGCTCTCCATGCTCGTCATCGTCGCCTTCGGGGCGGCCATGTATCCGCACGCGATCCAGCGGATCTACTCCTCGTCGTCGGAGCGGGTGCTGAAGCGCTCGCTGGGTCGGATGGCGTGGATGCCGTTCATCACCTCAGGGTTGGTGTTCATCGTCGGCATCATCTGCATCGATCTCTACCCCGGACTCGAGGTGGGGGCCTCCGAACAGCTGGTCGGCCTGCTGGCCAACGACGTCGCCTCGCTGCACCCGATCTTCTACTGGGCCATGATCCTGTTCTTCGGAGCGATCGTGGGCGCCATCGTCTCCACCGCAGACTCGGTGCTGCTCTCGTTCTCGTCCATGATCTCCCACGACATCTTCGGCCAGTACATCAAGCGCGACGCCAGCGATCGTGCCAAGGTGCTCGTGGGGAAGTTCACGGGAATCGCGATGATCGCGCTGCTCCTCTGGGTGGCCTGGAATCCTCCGGGCACCCTGTACCAGATATTCGTCCTCAAGTTCGAGATCCTGGTCCAGGTCGCCCCGGCGTTCATCCTGGGGCTCTATTGGAAGCGGCTCAGCGCCGGACCGGTCTTCGTCGGAATGCTCATCGGCGCGGTCGTCGCCGGAGCCCTCACCCTGACCGGGAACAGCACCGTCTACGGCATCCACGGCGGAACCATCGGGTTGGCCCTGAACTTCGTGATCTGCGTAGTCGGCTCCCTGGTGTTCAGCCCCTCCGAGGAGACCCAGCGTGACATCGAGGAGATGACTCGGCTGGAGAAGGTGGCGAGGTGAGGCGGGTCCTCAGCGGATCTCCTCGGGGCGCCGGATGCACGGGGGCAGCCGATCGACAGCGCAGGCCACACATTTCGGCTGTGCTCGTGGGGTGGGAGGAAGGTCATGCTGTCGTC
>NZ_JAOEFD010000005.1 GCF_025420485.1 Nesterenkonia marinintestina
CCTAGAGTGAAGGCATGATCGATGACGATGTGCGGGTGTCCCGCGCCACCTCCGAGGAGCTCCCCCGGTGCGCGACGACCATGGCTGAGGCTTTCCACGACAACGCCGAGTTCCGATGGATCATCCCCGACGAGGACACCCGCAGCTCGCTGCTGCCGGTGTTCTTCGGCTCATCCCTGCGCCATGCCGCGGCCGCCGGCACCGTCCTGGTCGTCCGCCGGCCCCCATCTGCCGCCGGTGAGCGATCGGAGGCGGAGATCCGCGGTGCGGCCGCCTGGTGTCCGCCCGGCCGCTGGCGCCCGGCGTGGTGGCGGGATCTGTCCAACGCCCCACGTATGTTCTTCGCCGCCGCCCCGCCCCAGCTGCGCCGCTTCGCCCGGCGGGGCTCCCAGGTGGACCGTGCCATGCGCGACGTGCATCCGGAGACTCCGCACTGGTACCTCGCAGGGGTCGGCGTCTCCTCCGACGCCCGGGGCACCGGAGTCGGCTCCGCCTTGATCCGCGCCGGACTCGACCGCGCCGACGCCCAGGGCCTGCCGGTGTATCTGGAGTGCG
This sequence comes from Nesterenkonia marinintestina, assembly GCF_025420485.1. Classification (GTDB taxonomy): domain Bacteria; phylum Actinomycetota; class Actinomycetes; order Actinomycetales; family Micrococcaceae; genus Nesterenkonia; species Nesterenkonia marinintestina. Next base: position 556 of record NZ_JAOEFD010000005.1, read on the forward strand.
TGCGGGAGCTCATCCCGTACTACGAGCGTTTCGGCTTCGAGGAGATCGCCCGGATCGACGTCGGCGACGGATGTCCCGACCAGGTCGGCATGTGGCGGGAGCCCGTCGGCTGAGGCCTCGGGGTCGGCCTCAGTCGTCGCCGCGCAGGGCTCGACGGCGCTGCTCGAGCTCCATGAGCTCTCGGTTCAGCCGCTGATGCTCCTCCGGACTCTCCCGCGGGTCCATGCGCTGCAGGCGCCCCAGCAGGTTCGCCTTCTGGTGGGTGATCTTCAGCTCCACCAGCCGATTCAGGATCGACTGGCAGTACCGTTCCACGTCCTCCTCCGTGCGGGCCGGCAGCTGGGCCACCGCGAGCGCGCCCACCAGGGATCTCAGCGGCTGCGGCACCTCGTCGGAGACCGCGGCCACCCAGTTCCGCGGGTCCGTGGCCGAGGCCGCCGCGCTGATCACTCCCGCGTGCACCGCCGCGTGGGCCGGGGCGGTGAGGCGGACCGCGAAGATCTCCTCCCACTGCTCGGCGGTCAGCCGGGTCGGGTGCTGCAGGATGACCTCCAGCGCCTGCCGCTCCATGGCCACCGCCGGGTCCCGGGGATCAGGCTGCGGATAGCCCCGACCCTCGGCCTCCGAAGGCGGGGCGGACTGCTCCGGACCCGCCGCATGCCGCGGCCGAGGCTCTGCGCCCCGCTCCGAGCCTCTGGCCGGGGCGGAGCCGCGCCGGCCGGCGGACTGCACCGCGGACTGCACCTCAGCCATGTCCATCCCCAGCCAGCCGGCCAGCTCTCGGGTGTAGGCCGGCCGCAGAGCCGGATCCTTGATCCCCGCCACCACGGGGGCCGCGTACCGCAGAGCACCGACCCGGCCCTCGACGGTGGAGAGGTCGTAGCGCTTCATGCCCGCCCGGATGGCGAACTCGAACAGCGGCCGACGGGAGTCGATGAGCTCACGCACCGCCTGGTCACCACGATGCTGACGCACGTCGCAGGGGTCCATGCCCTCAGGACCCACGGCGATGAACGTCCTGGCCAGGAACTGCTGGTCCTCCTCGAAGGCCTTCAGGGCGGCGGCCTGTCCGGCGTCGTCGCCGTCGAAGGTGAAGATCACCTCTCCCCCGCCGCCGTCGTCGGAGAGCAGCCGGCGGGCGATCTTCACATGCCCCTCACCGAAGGCCGTGCCGCAGGTGGCCACCGCGGTGTCGATGCCGGCGGCGTGACAGGCCATCACGTCGGTGTAGCCCTCGACGACGACGAGCTCCTTCTTCTTCGCGACCTGCCGCTTCGCGTGCTCGATGCCGTAGAGCACCTGGGACTTCTTGTAGATCTGGGTCTCGGGCGAGTTCAGGTACTTCGGTCCCTTGTCGTCCTCGTACAGCCGTCGACCGCCGAAGCCGACGGTGGCACCGGTGATGTCTCGGATGGGCCAGATCAGCCGCCCGCGGAACCGGTCGTAGATGCCGCGGCTCCCCTCGGAGAACAGGCCGGTGTGCTTGAGCTCCTCGTCGCGGAAGCCCTTCGTCCTGAGGTGGCCGAGGAGGTTGTCCCATCCCTTCGGGGCGTAGCCGACGCCGAAGTCCGAGGCCTCCTGACGGCCGAATCCGCGCCCGGTGAGGAACTCCCGCCCGGTCTGCGCCTCGGGTGATCCGAGCTGGTGCTGGAAGAACTCGTCGGCGATCTTGTGTGCGTCGAGCAGTCGCTGACGGCGGGAGATCTCCTGCCTGCTGGGTCCGGAGCCCCCGTCCTCGTAGCGCAGCTCGACGCCGACCTTCGCCGCGAGCCGTTCGACGGTCTCGGTGAATCCGGTGTGCTCCATACCCATGACGAAGGCGAAGACGTCGCCGGACTCCCCGCAGCCGAAGCAGTGGTAGGTGCCGATGTGCGGGCGGATGTGGAAGCTGGGAGTCCGCTCGTCGTGGAACGGGCAGAGACCCTTCCAGGAGCCGACGCCGGCGCCGCGGAGGGTCACGTACTGTTCGACGATCTCCCGCAGGTCGGCGCGCTCCCGTACGGCGTCTATGTCCTCGCGTCTGATCAGCCCTGCCACAGTGCAACTCTACCCAGACGGACGAGTCCGCCGCCCTCGTTCTCCACAGGGTCGGACCGGTGAGGAATCAGACGCCCACAGCCGGGGTTGGACCGAGCATGACCGTCGAAGATCCCGCCGTGGAACGCCTGCGCCGTGACGCCGTGGAGCACGGCGTCGACATCGAGTTCGTCGCCCGCGGGCCGGCCCGGACCCTGGAGGAGGCTGCGGCGTCCCTGGACGTGGCACCCCATGTGATCGTCAAGACGCTGGTGGCCAAGGCCCGGCGGACCCAGTCGGCGAAGGACCACAGCTTCGTGATCGCACTGATCCCCGGCGACCGTCAGGTCGACTGGGCGAAGCTGCGTCGCCTGACCGGGATGAAGAAGGTGTCCATGACCGCCCCCGAGGAGGCGCTCGAGGCCACCGGATTCCAGCCGGGGACCATCACACCCTTCGGTGCCGCGGCGGCCGACGGGACCAGGTGGCCGATATTCGCGGACGAGTCGATCGCCGGACGCATCGCCATGGGCGCCGGCGCGGACGGGCTGAGCCTGTTCGTCGACTCCGCCGAGCTGTTCGCGGCCTACGACGTCGTCGTCGACGACATCACCAAGACGCCGCCACAGGCCTCCTGAAGCCGACGGCGCTCACCGACGGGCGTCCAGGATCCAGCTTCGTCCCAGACCCAGCAGCACCGTGTCCGAGGTCAGCAGATCGCATCCCTCGGCACTCGCCTGAGCCATCAGCATCCTGTCGAAGGGGTCATGCCTGGGCAGATGATCTTCTCGCAGCATCATCGCCGCATGCGTCGAGGACAGCGGAAGCTCCTTCAACCCGGCCTGGACGAATATCGCAGGGAACGCCTCACCCCCGGGCAGCTCCAGGCGACCGAGCATGTGCTTGATGACGATCTCGGTGACGGATGCCGAGGAGAAGAGGACACGACGACCATCGGTCAGCATCCGACGTGCCCCCGGCCCCAGCTGCTCGGCATCGCGGTGGACCCACAGCAGGGCGTTCGTATCCAGGAGCATCGATCAGCCGTCTGCCGGACGCACACCAGGGTCGGCCTCGGAATCCCCGTAGAACATCTCCGCGATCTCTGCGTCCGGGCCGTCGAAGACCTCCACCGGAGTCGTCGCTTCCCGGCGACCCAGGCCGATGACCACCGCAGGTTCGGTGTGTACGACGAGGTCCACCACCGGCCTGCCCGCCCGGGCGATCGTCACCTCTTCACCCGCCAGAACCCGTTCGACCAGGGCGGAGAGCTGGGACTTCGCCTCATGCATGTTGACCTGGACGGCATTCATGGACCAAGTCTAGCTAAGTCGAGTCACTCCGACCAGACCGCCTGTCGTCGAGATCCACGCGCCGCTCGACCTGCGGACCCCGGATCAGGGCATCAGAAGACCGGTCAGCGACAGATTTCGGGGACCCTGCGCGGGCGCTCCCGGCTCATCCGAACAGCGGGTTGTACATCGGGCGTCCCTGGACGAGAGAGGCATACCATTCCAGAGCCGCACCGTCGGTCAGGGAGGCGACCTGGTCCACGGCGGCGCGACGGCGGCCGGCGTCGTCCTCCGCGGCCAGGAAGTCACCCTGGAACATCGGCTCCAGGTACTGGCTTCCCGTGCCGATGAGCAGCTCCATCAGGGATTCGAGCACCTCGCGCTGGCGCAGGTAGATGGGGCGCTGCTGCTTCGAGGTCATGATGTAGGCCGCCGCGATCCCCTTCATCGCGGCGATCTCCTCATCGGTCTCCTCCGGCACCACCAGATCCGCCTCGTGGCGGACCAGCGCGCGGTCCCCATAGGCCTCTCGCGTGGCCCGGTAGCAGGCGCCGGAGAAGCGACCGATGAGCTCACTGGTCATATTCTTCAGCGCGGCCAGCGACCGGCGGGAGCCGTCGGACTCACGCACCCATCCCTCGGTGGAGGCGAGCCGGTCCAGGGCCGCGCTGATCCGATCATCCTCGGCCTCGGGCAGGTACCACTCACGGGTGACCTGGATGACCCGGCGACGCTGTACGGAGTCGTCGATGAACTTCAGCTGGAAGAGCCCGGAGAAGATGCCGTCCTCGACGTCGTGGACCGAGTAGGCGATGTCGTCGGCGGCGTCCATCACCTGCGCCTCCATGGACTTCCGCGTCCCCGCGACGCCCTCACGCATCCACCCGAACACGTCGAGATCGTCCAGATACACTCCGAACTTCCGGCTGCGCGTGCCGTCGGCGCGCAGCGGTGCCTCATCGGCCGTCCACGGGTACTTGCACGCCGCGTCCAGCGAGGCGCGGGTCAGGTTCAGCCCGGCCGACCGTCCGTCGGGGTGGAAGCGCTTGGTCTCCAACCGGGTCAGCAGCCGCAGGGTCTGAGCGTTGCCCTCGAACCCGCCGATGCCCGAGGCGAGGTCGTCGAGCACCGCCTCCCCGTTGTGGCCGAAGGGCGGGTGGCCGAGGTCGTGGGACAGACAGGCGGCGTCGACGACGTCGGGGTCGCACCCCAGCATCCTCCCGAGCTCGCGGCCCACCTGCGCCACCTCGAGGGAGTGGGTCAGCCGGGTGCGGGCGAAGTCGTCGGCGTCGGGCGAGACCACCTGGGTCTTCGCGCCCAGACGCCGCAGCGCGGAGGAGTGCAGCAGGCGGGCGCGGTCGCGCTCGAACGATGAGCGGTAGACGGACTTGCCGTGCTCGGGCAGCCACCGCTGCTCGTCGGCCTCGGTGTAGCCGGGCCCCAGTGCGGCGTAGTCCCCCTCGACCCGCTCGGTGCTCGCCGTACCCACAGTCCTGTCCAGATTCCTCACCGGCACAGTGTACCGAGCCGCACCGGGGCCGCTCCGGCTCATCCCCCATCGGTTGGGCGTTCCGCGTCGCCCGAAACGCCTCCCAGCGGTGTCTGGGCGACGCGGAACGCCCAACGGATGAAGAGGGGAGGGGATCAGCCTCCTGAGATGTCGACCTCGGCGGCGTGGATCATGGCCTGCTGGTCCGCATTGAGCTCCTGGGACGCCAACCAGTCCTCCGGCAGGTGGACCTTCTTCGGCGACCCGGCCCTGCCCCGGGGGCCTTCGGCGTCGGCGCCGGGGTAGCAGATGCTCTGGTCCAGCCGGCCCAGCAGCTCGGCCAGCTGATCCAGCGACTCCACCCCGACCAGTCGGGTTCGCAGCTCCGAGCCCACGGGGTAGCCCTTGAAGTACCAGGCGACGTGCTTGCGGATGTCCTGCATGGCCTTGCGCTCGTCGCCGTCGAAGTAGGGCACCAGCATCTGGGCGTGCCGCATCAGTGTGTCCGAGACCATGGGCAGGTCCGGACGGTGCCGCTCGCCGCGGCCCTCGAAGGCGGCCTGCAGATCGCCGAAGAGCCAGGGGCGCCCCTGGCACCCGCGTCCGACGACGACGCCGTCGACTCCGGTGCGCCCGACCATCTCCACCGCGTCCTCGGCGGACCAGATGTCCCCGTTGCCCAGGACGGGCACGTCGGGCAGGGCCTCACGCAGGCGGGCGATCGCGTCCCAGTCCGCGGTGCCGGAGTAGTGCTGGCGTGCGGTGCGTCCGTGCAGGGCGACGGCGACGACGCCGACGTCGCGGGCCACCCGTCCGGCCTCCAGGTAGGTCAGGTGCTCCTCGTCGACGCCCTTGCGCATCTTCACCGTCACCGGGATGCCTCCGCGGGAGGCCTCTCGCACAGCGGTGGAGACGATCGACTCGAAGAGTCGGATCTTCCAGGGCAGGGCGGAGCCGCCGCCCTTGCGCGTCACCTTGGGCACCGGGCAGCCGAAGTTCAGGTCGATGTGGTCCGCCCGGTCCTCCTCGACCAGCATCCGCACCGCATGGCCGGTGGTCACCGGATCCACCGAGTACAGCTGGACGGACCGGGGGCGCTCGTCGGGCTCGTGGCGGATGATCCGCAGGGATTCCGGGCGCCGCTCGACAAGGGCCCGGGCGGTGACCATCTCGTTGACATAGAGCCCGCCGCCGTACTCCCGGCACAGCCGACGGAATGCGGTGTTGGTGATCCCAGCCATCGGGGCCAGCACCACAGGGGTGTCCACAGTGATCGGACCCAGGCGCAGCGGCGGCAGCAGCGCGGTGCGCCCCCGACCGGCGACGGCGTCAGCGGTCACGGACTCAGCGGTCACGGCCTCAGTGGTCACGGGCGTAGACCATGGCTTCGAAGTCCGAGTCCGCCGCGCCCTCGTCGATGAGTCGGCGGGCCACCCGCTTCAGCGGCGCCATGGAGTCGTCGACCTCGACGGTGACCGGGAAGCGGGCGGAGAGCATGGCGAGGAGCACCTGGGAGGCCGCCTCGGCCTCGTCGTCCTCCAGCTCGGGGTTCCAGCCGAGCAGCACGTCGGAGGGGTCCTCGCCGCGCTCGGGCGTGTAGCTGATCGCGAAGGCCAGGATGCGGTCCTGCGCACCGGGGGCCCGGTCGCGCAGCACCACTGCGCCGGAGGCTCCGGTCTCGGGCGAGAGCAGCAGCTGCTGCGCCTTGCCCACCGTCATCTCGGAGCGGTCCCAGGTGTGGATCGAGTTGTAGAACTCGGCCACCAGGGAGCTCAGCTCCACCGATCCGGTGGCGATGTCCTCGAGGTCGAGCTGATCGGCTTCGAGGTCCGGCGTCGGCAGCGCCCCGGGGCGCACGACGACACGGCGGGAGGCCTGGACCTTCTGGAAACCGTTGTCCCTCAGGAAGCACTGGGCCGCCGTGCGGGATCCGCACCGCGCCTTGAGGCTCTGCACCTGGCAGTTCTCGGCCTCACTCTGCAGCAGGTTCAGCAGTTCTGCCGCCACCCCGCGGCGGCGGTGCTCCGGGGCGACCTCCGCATAGAAGGAGAGGCGGTCCGGGTGCAGGGAGGAGCGCAGCAGCGTGGCCGCCGCCACCGGCACGCCCTGGTCCTCGGCGACCACGGTCCGGGACCACGGCTTGTCGGAGGAGGGGCGCAGCAGGCTGCGGTCCTGATGGTGCATGGGGTTCTCGGGGTCCCCCCAGACCTCCAGCAGCGCGAGGTCGTCGCCGTCCTCCCAGGGACGCACGGTCAGTCCGGAGTCCAGGGTCAGGCAGGCGACCTCTTCGGCGTCGGGGGCGCCGTGGGGCGAGAAGCTCATCGCGTGTCCTTCGTGCACGGGGGGCGTGCGCGTCGGTCGGCGCAGACCGCGCCGAGGGACGCACACGTGGTATGCGTTCAGCCTCGCGAGTCTAGTCCCGGCCCCGGAGTCCGAGCAATTCCCCGGTGCCGCCCCCTGATCAGCCGATCAGGTGCTGGGCGAGGTACGAGGTGACCTGATCCAGCGAGATGCGCTCCTGGGTCATCTCATCGCGGTGGCGCACCGTGACGGCCTGGTCCTCGAGGGTGTCGAAGTCCACGGTCAGGCAGAACGGGGTGCCGACCTCGTCCTGGCGGCGGTAGCGGCGGCCGATGGCGCCGGCGTCGTCGTAGTCCACGTTCCACTCCCGGCGCAGCTCGGCGGCCAGCCGCTGTGCGGGCTCGGCGAGCTCGGGCTTCTTCGACAGCGGCAGCACCGCGGCCTTCACCGGAGCCAGCTTCGGGTGCAGCTTGAGCACGGTGCGCACGTCCACCCCGCCCTTGGTGTTGGGGGCCTCGTCCTCGGAATAGGCGTCGATGAGGAAGGCCATCATGGCGCGCGTCAGTCCGAAGGAGGGCTCGATGACGTACGGGGTGTACCGCTCCCCGGTGCCCTGGTCGAAGTACTGCAGCTTCTGCCCGGAGGCCTCGGTGTGGGAGCCGAGGTCGTAGTCGGTGCGGTTGGCGATGCCCATCAGCTCGCCCCACTCCGAGCCCTGGAACCCGAAGCGGTACTCGAGGTCGATGGTGGAGGCCGAGTAGTGGGCGCGCTCCTCCTGGGGCACGTCGAAGCGGCGCAGGTTCTCCGGGTCGAGCCCGAGGTCGACGAACCAGTCCCAGCAGGCCTCGACCCAGTGGTCGAACCAGCCCGGGGCGTCGTCCGGATAGGTGAAGTACTCGATCTCCATCTGCTCGAACTCGCGGGTCCGGAAGATGAAGTTTCCGGGGGTGATCTCGTTGCGGAACGCCTTGCCGATCTGACCGATGCCGAACGGCGGCTTCTTCCGGGCCGAGGTCACCACGTTGTTGAAGTTCACGAAGATGCCCTGGGCGGTCTCCGGGCGCATGTAGTGCAGGCCCTCTTCGTTGTCCACCGGGCCGAGGTAGGTCTTCATCAGGCCGGAGAACTGCTGGGGCTCGGTCCACGCGCCGCGCGTGCCGCAGTCGGGGCAGACGATCTCGGCCATGGACTCGGCCTCACGGCCCTTCTTGTCGGCGAAGGCCTCCTCCAGGTGGTCCTGACGGTGGCGGCGGTGACACTGGGTGCACTCGACCAGCGGGTCGGAGAACGTCTTCACGTGGCCCGAGGCGTGCCAGACCTGCTGCGGGAGGATGATGGCCGAGTCGAGGCCGACCATGTCGCCGCGTCCGCGCACGAAGGTCTTCCACCACTGGTCCTTGATGTTCTCCTTCAGCTCCGTGCCCAGCGGCCCGTAGTCCCAGGCCGAGCGGGAGCCCCCGTAGATGTCACCGGACTGGTAGACGAAGCCGCGGCGCTTCGCCAGGGAGATGACTTTGTCGAGGGCGTTCTCAACGGACATGGGTGCTTCTCACCTCGGGGGAGCGTGGGAGTGTCGGGACAGGGGGGCACCGACCGCACGGGCCGGCGCATCACCACTGGGCAAGCTTACCGCCCGCGGCGGGACCGGAGCATGTCCGGCAGGGAGGCCAGCGCCACCGCGACGAGGGTCAGTGCTGTGCCGAGCACGGTCGCGGTGGTGACCACCGCTCCCGGCGCCGGGGCGACGACGTCGAGCAGCAGGGATCCGACCAGCTGGCCTCCGATCATGCCCATCGCGGCCACGAGCACACCGACCCGGGTCACCAGCAGCGCGCCGAGACCGATGAACAGCACGCCCAGCGGACCGCCCAGGTACAGCCACCACTGCCCCGGCAGGGTGCCGGGAAGCTCGGTCCCCCCGGCGACCAGCACACCGAGCCACACCAGCGCCAGCGCCGCGGCCCCGGAGGCGAAGTTGAACAGGGTCGACGGGATGGGGCTGCGGTAGGCGGCGGTCTGTCGACCGTTCAGCGCCTGCTGGGCGGAGTTGACGAATCCGCCGGTGAACGGGACGACCACGAACAGCAGCAGGTCCCATCCACCGCGGCCTCCCCCGAACTGCGGGGACACCGCCCAGACCACGGCGAGGACGGTCAGCACCGCGGCGATCACCCGCAGCGGGCTCAGTCGGATGCGCCCGGCCGGTCCCAGACCGATCCGGTCCCAGAGGAGCCCGCCGACGGTCTGCCCGGTGACCACGGCCACGGTGAACACTGCGACGCCGATCAGACCGATGGTCAGGGTCTGGGCGAGTACGAAGTACGCCCCGCCGAGGCCCACCAGCAGGTACCAGGGGCGCACGGCCCCGCTGCGCAGGGCGGCGGGCACCCGCCGCATCGTCGACCTCCCGCGGCGGGTGCCCGCCGCGACGGCGCCGATCAGCACGAGTCCGCCCCCGAAGCTCAGCAGCGCGGCGAGGAAGGGGTCGCCGAGCTCGGCGCCCAGCGCCGAATTGATCCGCCCCTGCATCGGGATCGCCGCACCGGCGACCAGCATCAGGACGATCAGTCCGACCCAGACGACCGGAGAGTGGGCGGGCGGGCCCTTCACAGCATGCACCCGGACATCTTAGTCACCTGCGAGACTGAACCCATGAGCGAGGAACACATCGAGGTGCCCATCCGTGACGGCGCCATCCGTCTGGGACAGCTGCTGAAGCTCTCCGGGATCGCGGAGGACGGGGTGATGGCACGGGACCTGATCGAGACCGAGGCGGTGCGCGTGGACGGGGATCCGGAGACCCGGCGCGGCCGCCAGGTCGAGGTGGGTCAGGTCGTCGTGGTCGAGGGGGAGCCCTTCGGTCTGCCGACGGTGCGACTGAGCGTCACCTCGGACTGAGGGCCGTGCGGTCCGGCGACGGCCCGACGGCTGAGTGCGGCGGTCCGGTCCCCGGCCGCTCAGTCCCGGACCGTGAACTCCAGGAACTCACCCATGTGGCGGATCTCCTGCGGCACCACACCGTGGCCGGCGCCGGCGTAGAGCACCTTGGTGAGCTTCACCGTGCGGTTCGCCCAGGAGTGGGTGTAGTCCACATACTCCGCCGGGATGACCGGGTCCTCCTGGTCCCGTCCCCAGAAGAACGGCACCTGCTGGGCGGCCAGGGCCTCGTCGTCGAAGTACTCGGAGGTCTCCGGGTCGTCCTGCGGATCCACGGCGAATCCGGAGAGCCCGACCACCGCGGCGAAGGCGTCCGGACGTGAGCGCAGCAGCGACGTCGCCATCGCCATGCCCATGGAGAAGCCGAGGAGGGTGACCGAACTGTGGTGGCCTCGGACCCCGTCGATCCAGTTCCAGAGGTCGTCGACGGCGGCGCGGGCGTCGGCCGAGCGGTAGGCCAGGCGCATCGGATCGAGGGCGAACCACGTGTAGCCGGGGCCCTCCGGGAGGGGTGCCCGGACCGAGGCGTAGGTGAAGCGCTCGGGCAGCATGTGCGCGAAGGAGAAGAGGTCGTGCTCGTGGGAGCCGAAGCCGTGGAGCATCACCACCAGCGGCGTGCCCTCCCGCTCCTCAGGATCGCGCGACCAGACCACCACAGGCTGCTCGACGGCGGTGTCCTCGGTCATGGGGCCTCCTCAGCGGCGATGCGGCAGGTTCGTGGGGTTGCGACGGGGCACCGGCCATCCTACGTCCGGGCAGCACGGTCTGACACAATGTCCGGGTGAGCCCCTACGACGACGAGCCCCGCAGCATCGGCCGCCCGGACGTCGGCCGCTCCGACGCCGGACCACCCGTGAAGCACCCGTGGACCAGGTACGTCGCCGTCGGAGACTCGTTCACCGAGGGCATCGGCGACCCGGACCCGGACCGTGAGGGGTACCACCTCGGCTGGGCGGACCGTGTAGCCGAGGAGCTGGCGCTGGGAGGTCCGCACTTCGCCTACGCCAATCTGGCGGTGCGCGGGAAGCTCATCGAGCAGATCCGCGACGACCAGGTGGCCCCCGCCCTGGAGCTGAAGCCCGACCTGATCTCGGTCTGCGCCGGCGGGAACAACGTCATCCGACCCGGCGGAGATCCGGACCAGGTCGCCGCCACCCTCGACACCATGGTCCAGATCCTCGCCACCACGGGTGCGACGATCGTGCTGTTCAACGGACCCGACGTGCGCGACAGCGCAGTCATGGGCTCCATCCGCTCCAAGGTCGCGATCTTCAACGAGAACGTGCGCACCGTGGCCCTGCGCCACGACGCCCTGGTGGCCGACATGTGGTCGCTGCGGGAGCTGGCCAACCCCGTGATGTGGGACGAGGATCGTCTGCACTTCTCCCCCATGGGCCACCACACCATCGCCCGTATGGTGCTGGACACGCTCAACGTCCCCCATGAGCTGGATCCGATCGAGCCCCGCCCGCTGCCGGAGCGGACCTGGCGAGAGGCCTACGCCGACGACGTCGTCTGGGCGCGTCAGCACCTCTTCCCGTGGGTGGTCCGCCGACTGCGCGGACGCTCCTCCGGCGACGGGATGAATCCGAAGCGGCCCCAGGCGGAGCCGCTGTTCGGCGGAGCCATGCCCCCGGGCACCTCCGAGGAGGACGCCTGAACCGCCGCTGAGCAGACCGGAAGGATCGCTCCATGGACCTGCCCATCCATCCCCTGGCCGCACATCTGCCGGTGGTCCTCATCCCGCTCTCGAGCATCATGCTCATCCTGGCCGTGACGATCAGGCCCCTGCGCCGACACCTGATGCTGGTGGCGGTGGTGCTCGTCGGCATGGGCGCGGCGGGCGCGTTCCTGGCGATGCAGACCGGCGAGCAGCTCGCCGAGACCGTGGGAGATCCCGAGGCCCACTCACGCTGGGGCCTGCCGACCTTCCTGACCGCGGCCGCGCTGACCGTCGTCGCCGCCGCGTGGGCCTGGACCACATGGCGCGCCGGTCGCGCCGTGCCCGCCGCCGCGGAGCCCACCGAGGGCGCCCCGCGGCCCAGGCCCTCGCCGCTGGGTGCGGTGCTCGGAACCGCCACGGTGGTGCTGGCGGTGACCGCCACGGCGCTGACCGTGATGGCCGGCCACTCCGGGGCCGAGGAGGTCTGGTCCGACACTGAGGAGGAGGCCGACGCCGCTGAGGATGAGGGGCAGGAGGAAGAGGACGGGCAGGAGGCGGACGGCGACGTCGCGCTGACGATGGAGGAGGTCTCCGAGCACGATTCCTCGGACTCCTGCTGGGCGGCCGTCGACGGCACCGTCTACGACCTCACCGACTGGGTCCCCGACCATCCGGGCGGCGAGCAGGCCATCGAAGGGCTGTGCGGGACCGATGCCACCGAAGACTTCCGGCAGCAGCACGGCGGGCAGTCCCGGCCGGAGGACCAGCTGGCCCAGTTCGAGCTCGGGCCCCTGGACTGAGCCCGGCGCAGTCCAGGTCCGGTGCGGGCACGGCTGGGCACAGCCGGGTTCGGCCGGGTTCGGCCGGGCTCTAGAGGCGCAGCACCTGGCGGATCTCGTCGCCGAGCTGCTGGGCGCTGGTGAGGAAGCCGTCGTGTCCGATGGGCGAGGAGATCATGCGGACCCGGTGGTCCCCGGGGATCATCCGCGCGAGCTCCTCGCTCTGTGCGGGCAGGTACAGCCGGTCCGAATCCACGGCCACGATCAGCGGCCTCGCGGCGACCCTACCGAGCGCGCGGGCCGCTCCCCCGCGCCCGCGACCGACGTCGTGGCTGATCAGCGCCTCCGCCACCACGAGGTAGGCGTTGGGGTCGAACCGGGAGATGAGCTTCGTCGCCTGGTGGTCCAGGTAGGACTCCACCTGATACCGACCGGTGCGCCGGCCGGCCGCGCCCAGCGGCTCCTCCGAGCCCTGCTTCTCGCGGCCGAAGCGGAACCCGAGCTCCTGCTCGGAACGATAGGTGATGTGGGCGATGCGTCGAGCCAGGGCCAGTCCCTGCAGCGGGGGCCGCAGTCCGTAGTAGTCGCCTCCGGCGAAGTCGGGGTCGTTCTCGATGGCCTTGATCTGCGCCTGGCCGAAGGCGATCTGCTCGGCGGTCGTCTCCGCTCCGCAGGCGAACACCCCCACCCCTGCGACCATCTCAGGGAACGTGGCGGCCCACTCCAGGGCCCGGGCCCCGCCCATCGAACCGCCGATCACCGCCTGCAGCCGGGTGACGCCCAGGGCGCCGAGCAGCCGGCGCTCCAGGCGGACGGCGTCGCGGATGGTGACGAACGGGAACCGTGAGCCCCAGGGGCGGCCGTCCGGGTCCGCCGACGCGGGGCCGGTGGAGCCGTAGCAGCCGCCGACCATCGCCGGGGCGACGACGAACCAGCGGTCGGTGTCCACCGGGCGGCCGGGGCCGACCAGCGCCTCCCACCAGCCGGGCGAGGGGTCGGCCTCGGTGGTCGCCACGTGCGAGTCGCCGGTCAGTGCGTGGGCCACGAGCACCACGTTGTCGCCGGCCGCGTTGAGCCGCCCCCAGGTCTCGTAGGCGATCTCCACGTGGGGAAGATGCCCGCCCGCCTCGAAGGTGTGGCCGCCGACCTCCCGGACCCGGAGGGCCCCGGCCGGCCGGTGGCCGAAGTCGTTCGCGGCGGCGGTGAGCGCGGGTGTGCTCATCGTCGGATCAGCCTTCCGTCGGTGCGGCGGCGAGCGCCTGGTCGAGGTCGGCGAGGATGTCGTCGATGTGCTCGAGCCCGACCGAGAGCCGCACCATCCCGGGAGAGACGCCGGCGGCGCGCTGGTCCTCCTCGGAGAGCTGGCTGTGGGTGGTCGAGGCCGGGTGGATCGCCAGGGAGCGCACGTCACCGACGTTGGCCACCAACGAGTGCAGCTCCAGGGCGTCGACGAGCGCCCGGCCCGCCTCCGCACCCCCGTGGACCTCGAAGGCCAGCACGGACCCGGCCCCACGGGGCAGGTACCGCCGGGCGCGCTCGGCCGACGGGCTGGAGTCCAGGCCGGCGTAGTCGACCCGCCGGACCGCGGGGTGGGACCGGAGGTGGGCGGCGACCCGCTGGGCGTTGGCGACGTGACGCTCCATCCGCAGGCTGAGGGTCTCCAGTCCGAGGTTGATCTCGAAGGCGTTGTGCGGCGACAGCGCCGGTCCGAAGTCGCGCAGCAGCTGCACGCGGGCCTTGAGGATGTAGGACAGGTTGACGCCGAAGGCGCCGTCGGCTCCGAGGTCTCGGCCGTAGACCAGCCCGTGGTAGCTCTCATCGGGCTGGGAGAAGCCGGGGAATCGCTCGGGGTATCGGGTGTAGTCGAAGCGCCCGGCGTCCACGATGACCCCGGCGATGGCGGTGCCGTGTCCGCCGAGGAACTTCGTCGCCGAGTGGACCACGACGTCGGCGCCGTGGTCGATGGGACGGATCAGGTACGGGGTCGTCAGAGTGGAGTCGACGATGAGCGGGACGCCCAACTCCCGGGCCACCCCGGAGACGGCTTCGACGTCGAGCACGTCGCCGCGCGGGTTGGCGACGATTTCCCCGAACAGTGCCACGGTGTCCTCCTGGGCCGCGGCCCGCCAGGAGGCGACGTCGTCGGGGTCCTCGACGAAGCTCACCCTCACCCCGAACTTCGGCAGCGTGTGCTTGAAGAGGTTCTGCGTGCCCCCGTAGAGCTGCGGGGAGGCCACGATGTGGGCGCCCGACTCCGCGATGTTCAGCAGAGCCAGTGAGGTGGCCGCCTGGCCGGAGCCGACGGCGAGTGCCCCGACGCCTCCCTCCAGCGCGGCGATCTTGTTCTCCACCGCCTCCACGGTGGGATTGGTGAGGCGGGAGTAGATGGGCCCGAGCTCTTCGAGTCCGAACCGTCGGGCGGCGGACTCGGTGTCCGGGAAGACGAAGGAGGTGGTCTGCTGGATGGGCAGGGCTCGGGCTCCGGTGTGCGGGTCGGGCTCGACGCCGGCGTGGATCTGCAGGGTCTCGAAGCGGGGGGTGTGCTGGGTCGAGTTCTCGCTCATGGCCGACTCCGTTCGGTCCTGGCCCGATGGAGCAGCGCCCCGGATCTCCGGCGACGGGTCGACCGTTGGGCCCTGCCCCATGGACGTGGTGGCGTCTCATGGACTGGTGTAGGGCCGCACTGGTGTGGAGGCCCGCGCTTGCCCGTCCGGGTCCGCGGAGCATCCGCAGGCCGTCCGGGCCAGGTCGTCACCCGGGGCACCCCACCGCGAACTGGAGGGTTGCCGGCCAGCAAACCGGGGTTTCGCGCTGGCACTCTTGACCTTCGGAATCAGTGTGCCCGGGAAACCCCCGCAGGGCAACCCGGGCACACCGTCGACCGCCCTCAAGCCCACCCGAGCGCACCTCCCGCATCGAGGGAGAGAGGCTCGTCGCGACACGCCGTCGCCCAGGGCGAACTTCTCTCCGTCGATGGGCGGTACGACCCCCACCCCTCATCGAAGGAGCATGACTGGTGCCGACACGCGGACCCGGAAGACCAGATTCTCTCCCTCGATGGGCGGCGGCGGGGGTGCGGGGTTCAGCGTCCGGTCACGGCACGCGGAGGATGAGCGCATCCCCCTGGCCGCCGCCGCCGCAGAGGGCGGCCGCCCCCGTGCCGCCGCCGCGGCGCCTCAGCTCCAGAGCCAGGTGCAGCAGGATGCGGGCGCCCGACATCCCCACCGGGTGGCCCAGCGCGATGGCCCCGCCGTCGACGTTGACCTTCTCCGGGGCGATGCCCAGCTCATCGGCGGAGGCCAGCCCGACGGCGGCGAAGGCCTCGTTGATCTCCACCAGGTCCAGGGACCCGGGCTCGAGGCCGTCCTTCTCACAGGCGCGCGCGACGGCGTTGGCCGGCTGCAGCTGCAGCGAGGAGTCGGGGCCGGCGACCATGCCGTGGGCTCCGATCTCGGCCAGCCAGGTCAGACCCAGCCGTTCGGCCCTCTCCTTGGGCATCACGACCATGGCGCAGGCGCCGTCGGAGATCTGGGACGCGGACCCGGCCGTGATCGTGCCGTCCTTCGCGAACGCCGGCCGCAGCCGACCCAGGGACTCGGCGGTGGTGCCGGCGCGGACTCCCTCGTCTGCGGTGACGCGGATCGGGTCGCCCTTACGCTGAGGCACCTCGACCTCGACGATCTCCTCGTCGAAGCGGCCGGCCTCCGAGGCGTCGGCGGCGCGGCGGTGGGACTCGGCGGCGAACTCGTCCTGCTGCTGCCTCGTGTAGGAGCGCTCACCGGTGTTGCAGGACTCGGTGAGGGCACCCATGGACTGGTCGGTGGCCTGGTCCCAGAGCGCGTCGTGGGCCATCGAGTCCACCAGCGTCCCGTCTCCGTAGGCGATTCCGGTCCGCGACTTCGTCAGCAGGTGCGGCGCCTGGGACATCGACTCCATGCCCCCGGCGACGACGACCTCGCACTCCCCCGCCCGGATCATCTGGTCGGCGGTGGCGACGGCGTTGAGGCCCGAGAGGCAGACCTTGTTGATGGTGATCGATGGGATCCCGGCGGGGACGCCGCCGGCCAGTGCTGCGGTGCGGGCGGCGTTCTGGCCGGTCCCGGCCTGGATGACCTGCCCCATGATGACGTAGTCGACGTCCTCTCCGGAGACGCCGGCCCGTTCCAGGGCACCGGCGATCGCGACGCCGCCGAGCTCGGCGGCGCTGAGGCTCGAGAGGCCCCCGAGGAGCTTGCCGACGGGGGTGCGGGCGCCGGAGACGATGACGTTCACGGACATGGGCGGGACCTCCAGAAATAGTTGCACGTCCAATAATCTCTCGCTAGATTACCAACGAGACTCAGCTCACAGACTATTCCAGCCGCGACGCGGAGGAGAAGCTCCATGCACCAGGTGACGCACTTCATCGACGGACGACGCACCGAGGGCACCTCGGGCCGCACCAAGGAGGTCTTCGATCCGGTGCGGGGCGCGCCGCAGGCCACGGTGCCGCTGGCCTCCGAGGCCGAGGTCGACGCCGCGATCGCCTCCTCCCAGGCCGCCTTCGACGGATGGGCGTCCATGAACCCGCAGCGTCGTGCCCGGATCCTGCTCAAGTGGGTCGATCTGATCTACACCCACATGGATGAGCTCGCCGAGACGCTGTCGGGCGAGCACGGCAAGACCTTCCCCGACGCCAAGGGGGACATCCAGCGCGGCGTCGAGGTCGTCGAGTTCGCCGCCGGCGCTCCGCACCTGCTCAAGGGAGAGTTCTCCACCGAGGTCTCCGGCGGGGTCGACGTGCACTCGATGCGCCAGCCCCTGGGCGTGGTCACCGGGATCACCCCGTTCAACTTCCCCGCCATGATCCCGCTGTGGAAGGCCGGCGTCGCGCTGGCCGCGGGGAACACCTTCGTCCTCAAGCCCTCGGAGCGCGACCCCTCGGTGCCGGTCCGGCTGGCCGAGCTGGCGATCGAGGCCGGTATGCCCGCAGGCGTGCTCAACGTCCTCCACGGAGACAAGACGGCGGTGGACGCCCTCATCGCGGACGACCGCATCAGGGCGGTCGGATTCGTGGGCTCCACCCCCATCGCCCAGGCGATCTACACCGCCGCCGCGACCCACGGCAAGCGCGCCCAGTGCTTCGGCGGCGCGAAGAACCACATGGTGATCATGCCCGACGCCGACCTGGAGCAGGCGGCCGACGCTCTGATCGGTGCGGCCTTCGGCTCCGCCGGTGAGCGCTGCATGGCGATCTCCGTGGCGGTGCCCGTCGGTGAGGAGACCGCGGACCGGCTCGTGGAGCTGCTCGAGGAGCGCATGGCGGAGCTGACCCTCGGTCCGTCCCTCGAGGAGTCCTCGGACTTCGGCCCCGTGGTAGGCCCCGACGCCAAGGCCCGCATCGAGGACTACATCGGTGTCGGAGTCGAGGAGGGCGCCGAGCTGCGCGTCGACGGACGCGGCGCGACCGTCGACGGTCACCCTGACGGCTTCTGGGTCGGTGCCACCCTGTTCGACCGCGTCACCCCGCAGATGCGCATCTACCGGGAGGAGATCTTCGGTCCGGTGCTGAGCGTGGTCCGCGCCGCCGACTACGAGGAGGCTCTGCGCCTGCCCACTGAGCACGAGTTCGGCAACGGCGTCTCGATCTTCACCCGCGACGGCGACGCCGCCCGCGACTTCACCCGTCGGGTCGAGGTCGGGATGGTCGGAGTCAACGTGCCGATCCCGGTGCCGATCGCCTACTACACCTTCGGCGGCTGGAAGGCCTCCGGGTTCGGAGACCTCAACCAGCACGGCACCGACGGCCTGAAGTTCTACACCAAGACCAAGACGGTGACGACCCGCTGGCCGTCCGGCATCAAGGACGGTGCCAGCTTCGTCATGCCAGAAGGCAGCTGAGACCCAGGTTTCCGAAGGGAGACGATCATGACAGAGACCTCTGACGACGCGACCGGGGCCGTCCCCGGATCGGACCTTCCGCGGGTGGCCTTCATCGGGCTCGGCAACATGGGCGGGCCGATGGCGGCCAACCTCGTCGCCGCCGGCGTCGTCGTCCACGGCTTCGACGTGGTCCCCGCCGCCCTGGACGCCGCACGTTCGAAGGGGGTCACCGTCGTCGACGACCCGCTGGACGCCGTGGCCGAGGCCGAGGTCGTCCTGACGATGCTGCCCAGCGGGCAGCACGTCAAGGAGGCCTACGCCGGGACCCCCGAACGGCCCGGCCTGCTCTCCGCCGCCCGTGCGGAGACCATCTTCCTCGACTGCTCGACCATCAACACCTCCGAGGCCGTGGAGGCGGCGAACATGGCCCGCGAGGCCGGGTTCCGCGCGGCCGATGCGCCGGTCTCCGGCGGTGTGGTCGGTGCGGAGGCCGGCACCCTGGCCTTCATGGTCGGAGCGACCGAGGAGGTCTTCTCCGAGCTCCACCCGCTGCTGGACATCATGGGACGCCGGGTCGTCCACTGCGGCGACGCGGGCCTGGGACAGGCCGCCAAGATCTGCAACAACATGATCCTCGGGGTCTCGATGATCGCGGTCTCGGAGGCCTTCGTCCTGGCGGAGAAGCTGGGGCTCTCCGACGAGGCGATGTTCGACGTGGTCTCCGGGGCCACCGGACAGTGCTGGGCCCTGACCACCAACTGTCCCGTCCCCGGCCCCGTGCCCACCAGCCCGGCCAACCGCGACTTCGCCCCCGGGTTCGCCGGGGCGCTGATGGCCAAGGACCTGACCCTGGCCGCGAACGCCCTGGACGAGACCGGTGTGGACGCGCAGCTGGGTCGTGCGGCCGGTGAGATCTACCGGCGCTTCGCCGAGGGTGAGGGCGCCGGGCTGGACTTCTCCGGCATCATCACCACCATCCGCGAGGCGTCCCAGGAGCGCTGAGTCGACCCGCGGCACCGCGTCCGGTCACAGGCTGAAGTCGCCGGACCGGGCGCGGAATCGTGTGAAGATGTCGTTGACGAGGGCGACGTCGGCGGCCTCGAACCCGGTGTCCGCGAAGAGCTCGTCGTTCAGCGCCTGAGTGGCCTCGGTGGCCACGCGCCGTCCCTCGTCGGTGAGGACCAGGAGGACGGCCCGCCGGTCCGAGGCGTGCGGACGGCGCTCCACCAGACCCGCGGCCTCCAGACGGTCCACCGTGTTCGTCACCGAGGTGGGGTGGACCTGCAGCAGGGCGCTGGCCTTGCTCATCAGCATCTGCTTCTCGCGGGAGAAGCTGAGCAGCGCGATCATCTCATAGCGGGCGAACGTCAGCCGGAACGGCTTCAGCACCTCCTGCGCCCGGGCGAGGAGGATCTGCTGCACCCTCATGACGGAGGTGACCGCGGCCATGGGTGCGGCCACCTCAGTCCATCCGTGGCGCTCCCAGTTCCGGCGGGCCTCGGCGATGGGATCCCTGCTCAGCTCTGTGGCTCTCTTGGACATCGCAACAGTCTACGGCGGCGCCTCAGCGGCGCAGCGGCAGGTCCTCCTCCCGGAATTCGCGTCCCAGTGCGGGAGCGGACGCTGCATCGTCCGGACCGGCCCCGGCACGGTCGTTCTCGTGCTGACGCAGCTCCACCCGTCGGATCTTCCCGGAGATCGTCTTGGGCAGCTCGGTGAACTCGATGCGACGGATCCGCTTGTACGGGGCCAACCGGTCCAGGCAGAACTGCAGGATGTCGGCGGCGGTCTCCTCCGTGGGCTCGTACCCGGCGGTCAGGGTCACGTACGCCTTGGGGATCGCCAGACGCATCTCGTCCGGAGCCGGAACCAGGGCCGCCTCGACGACGCCGGGGTGCTGGACCAGGACCGACTCGAGCTCGAACGGGGAGATCTTGTAGTCGCTGGACTTGAAGACGTCGTCGGCCCGACCCACATAGGTGACGATGCCCTGCTCGTCCTGCGAGGCGATGTCACCGGTGTGGTAGACCCCGTCGCGGAAGACCTCGTCGTTCTTGTCGGGG
Source organism: Nesterenkonia marinintestina (assembly GCF_025420485.1). Classification (GTDB taxonomy): domain Bacteria; phylum Actinomycetota; class Actinomycetes; order Actinomycetales; family Micrococcaceae; genus Nesterenkonia; species Nesterenkonia marinintestina. Next base: position 20,958 of record NZ_JAOEFD010000005.1, read on the forward strand.
GCGCCGAAGTAGCCCTTCATCAGACCGACCGGTCGAGGGTCCAGGCGCAGGCAGATCTCCCCCTCCTGCGACTCCTCCCCGGTGACCGGGTCGATCAGCACGACGTCGTAGCCGGGCAGGGGCAGCCCCATGGCTCCGATCCGGACCGGACGGCCGGGCGTGTTCGCCACCTGCAGCGTGGACTCGGTCTGACCGAAGCCGTCGCGGATGGTGCAGCCCCAGGCCTTCTGGACCTGGTCGATGACCTCGGCGTTGAGCGGCTCGCCCGCCGAGATCGTCTTCTGCGGAGGGGTCCTGAGCTGACTCAGGTCCGCCTTGATGAGCATCCGCCACACGGTGGGCGGGGCGCAGAAGCTGGTCACGCCGACCCGGTCCATGGCGTCCATCAGGGCGCCGGCGTCGAACTTCCGGAAGTTGTGGACGAAGATCGTGGCCTCGGCGATCCACGGGGCGAAGAAGTTCGACCAGGCGTGCTTGGCCCATCCCGGCGAGGCGACGTTGAGGTGGACGTCTCCGGGCTCCAGTCCGATCCAGTACATGGTGGACAGGTGTCCCACCGGGTAGGAGGTGTGGGTGTGCTCGACCAGCTTCGGCTTCGACGTGGTCCCGGAGGTGAAGTAGAGCAGCAGGGTGTCCTCGGCGCCGGTGGGCCCGTCGGGGGCGAAGTCGGCCGGCGCCCCGTAGGCCTCGGGCAGGCTGAGCACCGTGCGCCCGGGGACCTCGGGCGTGCGGCGTGCGGCCTCGTCGGCGTAGACCCCGGGGACGTGGATGAGGGTGTATCCGCCGTCGACCTCGGCGAACTTCGCCAGGTCCTCGCCGCCGGCCACGGCCCACTCGGCCTCGGCCCGGTCGATCCGGTCCTGCAGGTCCGCCGGACCCATCTGCGTGGTGGTCGGAACCATCACCGCGCCGAGCTTGATGCAGGCCAGCATGACCTCCCACAGCTCGACCTGGTTGTTCAGCATGAGGATCAGTCGGTCCCCCCGGGCGACGCCCTTCTCCCGCAGCCAGTTGGCCATCCGGCTCGACGTCGCCGAGAGGTCGGCGAAGCTGCGCCGAAGCTCCGAGCCGTCCTCCTCCAGGATCACCAGCGCGTCCTGCGAGCCGCGGGCCTCGGAGGCGGCGACGGCGTCGAACCAGTCCAGGGCGAAGTTGAACTGCTCGAACCGGGGCCAGACGAACTCCTCGCGGGCCCGCTCCCAGTCCTGCTGGAGCGACACGAGGTGGTCACGGGCCTCTGTGAACTGCTCGGTCACCGACATGATGGGGAACCTCCTGGGTCGACGGTCGCGGACGGCGGATCGCCGGCTGTGATGTGAGACACGCCCAATTTACTTGGATATCCTATAGTCGGTAAAGCCACTGCGGGCGACGACGGGCGATCCTCGTCCCGCCCGTCCGCGACGAAGGAGTCACGATGACCCACACCGTCTCTCCCGCCGGAGGACCCGACGCCGCCCACCTCGACGGCCTGCCGCACGTCGACCTGTTCGACCTGCGCTCCCGCCTCGACGCCGCGGAGCGCACCCGCCTCGAGACGATCGAGACGCATCTGGAGGAGCACGTCCGTCGGCAGACGATCGAGCCCTGGAACCGCGAGGAGTTCGCGCCGGAGCTGCTGCCCGGGCTGGGCGCACTGGGGCTCGGAGAGGTCTTCACCGACGGCTCCTCGCTCCTGTTCCAGGGGCTCGCCCATGCGGCCCTCGCCCGCTGCGACCTGTCGATCTCCGCGCTGATCGGCATCCACAACGAGCTCAACGTCGGCACCATCGAGCACCTGGGCTCCGAGGCCCAGCGGGAGCGGTGGCTGCCTCGGATGAAGCGGCTCGAGTCGCTGGGAGCCTTCTGCCTCACCGAGCCCGAGCACGGCTCCGACATCGCCGGCGGACTCGAGACCTCGGCGACACTCGAGGACGACGGATGGGTCATCAGGGGCACCAAGCGCTGGATCGGCGCCGGAACCCTGGCCGACGTCGCGCTGGTCTGGGCCCGGGACACCGCCGACGACGAGATCCGCTGCTTCCTGGTGCCCACCGACACCCCCGGATACCGGGCGACCAAGATCGGCAACAAGATCGGCCTGCGCATCATGCAGAACGCCGACATCGTCTTCGACGACGTCCGTGTCCCGCAGGACGCGCTGCTGCCCGGGGCGCAGAGCTTCGGGGCCGCCAACGACCTGCTGCGAGCCTCCCGCGCCTGGGTCGGCTGGCAGGCCGTGGGTGCCCAGCAGGGCCTGCTGGAGATCCTCCGCCGGTACACGCTGAGCCGGCACCAGTTCGGGCGCCCGCTGGCCAAGCTGCAGCTCATCCAGCAGGCGCTCTCCCACATCGCCGGGAACCTGGCGGCCAGCATCGGCATGATGTCCGAGGTCACCCGCCTGCAGGAGGAGGGGCGGCTGGAGATGATGCATGCGGCGATGGCCAAGGCCACCACCACCCGTCTGGGCCGCGAGTCGGCCGCGATGGGGCGCGACGCGATGGGCGGCAACGGCATCGTCAGCGACTTCGAGATGGCCAAGATGATGAACGACCTCGAAGCCATCTACACCTACGAGGGCACCTACGGCATCAACTCCCTCATCGTCGGCCGCGGCCTGACCGGACTCTCCGCCTTCGTCTGAGCCGCAGGTAGGGTGCAGCCATGGACCATGACGGGAGCACAGCGGGCCGCGCCGTCGTCGTCGGATGCGGCGACCTCGGCACACGCATCGGCCTGCGGCTGCACGCCCGCGGGCACGACGTCGACGGCTGGCGCCGGTCTCCCGAACGCCTCCCCGCCGAGATCCGCGGCGTCGCGGCCGACCTGCTTCGACCCGCAGACCTTCCGGAGCTGCCCGAGGACACCTCCACGGTGGTGTTCACACCCAGCGCCGGCGAGCGCAGCGCCGCCCGATACCGCGCCGTCCTCCACGACGGCCTGGCGGCGGTCCTGGAGCGGATCGCCGCGATGCCGGCCCCGCGTCCCCGCCTGATCGTCATCGGTTCGACGTCGGTCCACGGAGGGGCCGAGGGCCGTCTCGACGAGGAGTCCCCGCTCACCCCGGCCTCCCCCACCGCGGAGGTGCTGGTCCAGGTCGAGGAGCTCGTCGTCGGGGCGCGCACGCACGGGATCACGGCCTCGACCCTGCGGCTCTCCGGGATCTACGGTCCCGGACGCCGACGGCTCATCAGCCGCATCGAGGCGTTCGACGGCGGTGCGGAGGCCCGCGAGCGCCTCGGCGACCCGCTGCGGATCTCGAACAGGATCCACGTCGACGACGCCGCCCTGGCCGCGTGCACGCTCGCCGGGGTCGAGGAGCCGCCCGGGGTGCTCATCGGAGTCGATGAGATGCCGATCGCGGTCGGAGAGGTCCACAACTGGCTCGCCGACAGGCTCGATCGACCGCGTCCATGGCCCGAGCTCGACCCGGACCGGGCGCACGGCCGTCGGATGGACGGCTCACGGCTGCACGGCCTCCTCGCCGCCTGCGGAACCGCTCTGCGGCACCGCGACTACCGGTCGGGCTACGCCCTCGAACTCTGAGATCGGCGACGTCCCGCCTGCTGGGGACAGACACCCCCGGCTGTGGTTGACATCACAGACCCCCGGTGCTTGAGTTGAGTTACCGACCGAACGGTCTGTAATTCCTCGCACCACTCCGGAGAACCCATGCCGCAGCCCCTCGAAGCTCCCACCCACGCGATGCTCGCCTCGGACCACGCCTCCCAGTGGCTCGGCATCGAGGTCCTCCAGGCCGACCTCGGGCACGCCCGGATCACCATGACCGTCCGGCGGGAGATGACCAACGGCTTCGCCATCACCCACGGGGGGATGGTCTTCTCCCTGGCGGACACCGCATTCGCCATGTCGTGCAACGCCCCCGACGGCGACGCGGACACCGTGACGGTGGCCTCCGGAGTGGACATCAACTTCCTGCGGCCCGCGGCCGTCGGCGACGTGCTGATCGCCGAGGCACGCGCCGTGGCGGCGACCGGACGCAGCGGAGTCTGCGACGTCGTGGTCACCCGGGACAGCGACGACGAGCCCATCGCCCTGTTCCGGGGCCGCTACCGCACCATCCCCGCCCCCTCCTCGCCCGCCGGGGCCGAGACCTCCCGAGAGAAGTGACGCCATGAGCATCGAGACGCCCTCCGAACTCGCGCCGACCGACCCCTCACAGCCCGACCCCGAGGAGCTGATGAGCCGGGCTGAGATCGAAGCGCTCCAGCTCACCCGCCTGCAGGACGCCGTGCGGCGCGCCTACGACGGCGTGGAGGCGTACCGGGAGCTCTACGACTCCCACGGCGTCTCCCCCGACGACCTGCAGACCCTCGACGACCTGGCGAAGTTCCCCTTCACGGACAAGGAGTTCCTGCGCCGGGCCTACCCGTTCAAGGGCTTCGCCGTGCCGATGGAGCAGATCCGCCGGATCCACGCCTCCTCCGGCACCACCGGCCTGCCGACCGTCGTGGGCTACACCGACGAGGACCTCGACACCTGGGCCACGCTGGTGGCGCGCTGCCTGCGCTTCGCCGGAGTGCGTCCCGGGGACATGGTCCACAACGCCTACGGCTACGGGCTGTTCACCGGAGGCCTGGGGGCCCATGCGGGCATCGAGAAGCTCCGGGCCACCGTCATCCCGATGTCGGGCGGGCAGACGGAGAAGCAGGTCCAGCTCATCGAGGACTTCCGCCCGCGGGCGATCCTGTGCACCCCGACCTACCTCCTCGCACTGGCCGACGGGTTCCGTGCGGCCGGCGTCGACCCCCGGGAGACCTCGCTCGAGGTGGCCGTGCTCGGCGCCGAGCCGTGGACCGACGAGATGCGCCGTGAGATCGAGCGGACCTTCGACCTGCGGGCCTGCGACATCTACGGGCTCTCGGAGGTCATGGGCCCGGGCGTGGCCGGAGAGTCCGGCGAGCGCCAGGACGCCTCGACGATCTGGGAGGACCACTTCCGCCCGGAGATCATCGACCCCTTCACCGACGAGGTGCTGCCCACCGGTCAGCACGGCGAGCTGGTCTTCACCGCGCTGACCAAACAGGCGCTGCCGATCATCCGCTACCGGACCCACGACCTCACCCAGCTGCTGCCGGGCACCGACCGGCCCGGCCACCGCCGCATGGGCCGCATCACCGGCCGCAGCGACGACATGATCATCCTGCGCGGAGTGAACCTCTTCCCCTCGCAGATCGAGGAGATCGCACTCGGCATCGACCACCTGTCCCCGCACTTCCAGCTGCGGCTGACGCGCCCGGACCGGATGGACCAGATGACGGTGCACATCGAGCGCCGCTCCGACTGCACCGCCGAGGACGGCGAGGGCGCCGGACGCACCCTGGCGGAGCGGATCAAGATCCGGATCGGCAGCTCCTGCCGCGTCGTGGTCGAGGAGCCCGGAGCGCTGGCACGCTCGTCGGGCAAGCTGAGGAGGATCTATGACGAACGGCCCAAGTGAGGTGCGACGATGACGCGTTCCCCCTCGGCCCCGTCGGGCCGCGGCGGGGGGATGCCATGACGGACGCCGCCACACAGCCCGCGGTCCGTCGGGGCCGTCCGGGATACGACCGCGACGAGCTGATCACCGTCTGCGTCGAGACCTTCAACCGCCACGGGTACGAGGGTACGTCCATGGGCGCACTGGCCCGTGAGCTGGGGATCTCGAAGTCGGCGATCTACCACCACGTCTCCTCCAAGGAGGAGATCCTCGACATCGCCCTGACCCACTCCCTGTCCGAGCTGGAGAGCGTGGTCGAGGAGGCCGGCTCGGCAGGGCTGCGGCCGGTCGAGGAGTTCGAACGCATCCTGGGCTCCTCGATCGAGGTGCTCACCCGTTCGCTGCCCTACGTGACGCTGCTGCTGCGCCTGCGGGGCAACTCGGACCTCGAGGTCCGGGCCCTGCAGCGTCGGCGGGACATCACCCTGCGCCTGGCCGAGCTGGTCCGCCGGGCGCAGAGCGACGGCGATCTGCGCGCCGACATCGATGCGCGCACGGTCTCGCGCCTGACCATGGGCATGGTGAACTCCATAGTGGACTGGTACCGGCCGGAGCGGGTCGCCTCGGTGGATGCGCTGCGCGACCACATGGTCTCCCTGATGCTGGACGGCCTGCGCCGCTGAACCGTCGGCGTCGCGGCGGCGATGTGTTGACTGTCACAGGCCTGTGGGGATATACTGAACGAACGGTCAGTAATTCTTCGACGGATCGAGGACGCAGCATGTCAGCCGATGTCACCTCCCTGCAGGACGCACGCGAGGACGCCCAGGCCGGCGAGGCCCGCTTCGAGCAGCTCATCGCCGACGACTCCCGCGTGGAGCCGCGGGACTGGATGCCGGAGAAGTACCGGAAGACCCTGGTCCGGCAGGTCTCCCAGCACGCGCACTCCGAGATCATCGGCATGCAGCCGGAGGGGAACTGGATCACCCGCGCTCCCAGCCTCAAGCGCAAGGCCATCCTCATGGCGAAGGTCCAGGACGAGGCCGGCCACGGCCTCTACCTGTACTCGGCCGCCGAGACGCTGGGCACCCCGCGCGACGAGATGTACGACCAGCTCTACACCGGCCGCGCCAAGTACTCCTCGATCTTCAACTACCCGGCCCGCACGTGGGCCGACATCGGCGCCATCGGCTGGCTGGTCGACGGTGCCGCGATCTGCAACCAGGTCCCGCTCTGCCGCGCCTCCTACGGCCCCTACGGCCGGGCCATGGTCCGGATCTGCAAGGAGGAGTCGTTCCACCAGCGCCAGGGCTGGGAGATCCTCCACACCCTGGCCCACGGCACGGAGGCCCAGAAGCAGATGGCCCAGGACGCCGTGGACCGGTTCTACGGCCCCGCGCTACAGATGTTCGGCCCGCCCGACGCCGACTCCCCGAACTCCCAGCAGTCGATGGCCTGGAACATCAAGCGGTTCTCCAACGACGAGCTGCGCCAGCGGTTCGTCGACATGATCGTCCCCCAGGCCGAGGCGCTGGGACTGACCCTGCCCGACCCCGACCTGAAGTGGAACGAGGAGCGGGGCCACTACGACTTCGGCGAGCTCGACTGGGACGAGTTCTTCACCGTGCTCAAGGGCGGAGGCCCGTGCAGCCGCCAGCGCATGGACCACTACCGCCGGGCCCGCGACGAGGGCGCCTGGGTGCGCGAGGCCGCGGCCGCATACGCCCGCCGCGAGGCCGCCCCGCAGGCCGGTCTCGTCGGCGCCTGAGCCGCACCCACACGATCCACGTCACGTCAGAGAGGCACCACACCCATGACCTCCGAGCACTCCTCCTCCAACACCTGGCCGCTGTGGGAGGTCTTCATCCGGTCCTCGCGGGGACTCTCCCACGTCCACGCCGGCTCGCTCCACGCCCCGGACGCCACCATGGCCGTGCGCAACGCCCGGGACCTCTACACCCGCCGGAACGAGGGGACCTCCGTGTGGGTCGTCCCGGCCGATGCGGTCACCGCCTCCGACCCGGACTCCAAGGGCGGCTTCTTCGAGTCGGCGCAGGGCAAGAGCTACCGCCACGCCACCTACTACACGAAGTCCGAAGGGGTGAAGCACCTGTGAGCTTCGCCTCCCACGACTCCGCGACCAAGCAGTCGCAGGGCGACGCGATCACCGCGGAGGAGATCGCCGACTCCGGTGCGACGGCCTCCGAGGACGTCGCCCGGTATGCGCTCATCCTCGGCGACGACTCCCTGATGCTCGCCCAGCGCCTCGGCGGCTGGATCTCCCGGGCTCCGGAGCTCGAGGAGGACATCGCCCTGGCGAACATCGCCCTCGACCTGCTGGGCCACGCCCGGTTCCTGCTCACCTACGCCGGCAGCGCCTGGGGGAAGTCCGAGGACGACCTCGCCTACTTCCGCGATGAGGAGGACTTCCGGTCCTGCCGGCTCGTGGAGCAGGAGAACGGCGACTTCGGCACGACCATCGCCCGGCAGCTGATCTTCAGCTTCTACGCCCACGAGCTCTACACCCGGCTGCTGGACTCCGAGGACCGGACCCTGTCGGCCATCGCCGACAAGGCGCTCAAGGAGGTCGCCTACCACCAGGACCACGCCGCCCAGTGGGTGCTGCGCCTGGGCCTGGGCACCGAGGAGTCCTCCCGCCGGATGCAGTCCGGACTCGACTCGCTGTGGCCCCTGGTCGAGGAGCTCTTCGTCGACGTCGAGCCGATCGAACGTCTCGAGGGCGTCGCCGTGCCGCCGTCGTCGCTGCGTGAGCCGACCATGCGCCGGGTCGCCGAGATCATCGAGGAGGCCGGACTCACCGTGCCCGATGCGGCTCCGGCCTACGGCGGAGACCGCCGAGGGCTCCACTCCGAGCAGCGCGGCTTCATCCTCGCCGAGATGCAGGTCCTCGCCCGCCGGCACCCCGACGCCACCTGGTGACGGTCCCCGGGCCCGCCCCGGATCACCACACGCACCCCACACCGAGAGGAGCCCGCCCGATGGCCACCACCGCCGCGCCGCAGACCAGCGTCTGGGACATCGCCGCCACGGTGCCGGACCCGGAGATCCCGGTGCTCTCCATCGCCGACCTGGGGATCCTCCGACGCACCGACGTCGAGGAGGACGGCACCGCCGTCGTCGTCATCACGCCCACCTACTCGGGCTGCCCGGCGATGGACACCATCACCGCCGACGTCCGAACCGCTCTGGAGCAGGCCGGCTTCGAGAAGGTGCGTGTCGACCTGGTCCTCCATCCGGCCTGGACCACCGACTGGATGACCGAGGAGGGGAAGCGGAAGCTGCGTGAGTACGGCATCGCGCCGCCCACCGGCCGAGCCGCGGCGGGCGGACCGGTCCGTGTGGGCCTGAGCGTGAAGTGCCCGCGCTGCGACTCCCCCGACACCCGCGAGATGGCCCACTTCGGCTCCACCGCCTGCAAGGCCCTCTACCGCTGCAACAGCTGCCTGGAACCCTTCGACCATTTCAAGGTGCACTGATGACCACTGACACCGCCGACGCGCAGAGCGGGGCCCCCGCACGACGCCGAGCCACCTTCAATACGCTCACCGTCTCCGAGGTCCGCCGGCTGACCCCGGACTCGGTGGAGGTCACCTTCGCGATCCCCGAGGAGCTGCAGGACGACTTCGACTACGCGCCGGGACAGTACGTGGCCCTGCGGGCGGAGATCGAGGGGCAGGAGATCCGCCGCTCCTACTCGATCTGCACCGTCCCGGTGCCCGGAGAGATCCGGGTCGCCATCAAGCGCGACTTCGGCGGGCTCTTCTCCTCGTGGGCCAACGACGAGCTCCGGGCCGGAGACACCCTCGAGGTCATGAACCCGGCCGGGACCTTCGTCTCCAAGACCGCGCTGCGCACCCTCAACCGTCCTGAGGAGGTGGCCGCCGAGGCCGCCGCCGAGCCGGGCCACGTGCACATGGTGGCGTTCGCCGCCGGATCCGGGATCACTCCGATCATGTCGATCGCGAAGTCGGTCCTGGCCACCGCGGAGGACACCTCCTTCGACCTGGTCTACGGCAACCGTTCGGCGGGCGACGTGATGTTCGCGGAAGAGATCGGTGATCTGAAGGACCGCTACCCCTCCAGGTTCGCCGTCCACCACGTCCTCTCCCGCGAACAGCGCATCAACCCGATGCTGACCGGTCGCATCGACCACGAGAAGCTCGACGACCTGCTCGACAAGGTGCTGCGGGTGGACGGGACAGACGAATGGTTCCTCTGCGGCCCGTTCGAGCTCGTGCAGCTGGTCCGCGACGGACTGTCCTCCCGCGGAGTGCCGGAGGAGAAGGTGCGCTTCGAGCTGTTCACCACCGGTCGGCCGGACCGCCCGACGGGCCAGCAGGGTCGCGAGGTGAAGGCCGACCCGAAGGGCGACAACTTCGAGATCGAGTTCACCCTCGACGGGCTCACCGGACAGGTGGAGTCCCCGAAGTCCGCCCAGGAGACGGTGCTCAACGCCGCGCTGCGCACCCGACCCGACGTGCCCTTCGCCTGCGCCGGCGGCGTCTGCGGCACCTGCCGGGCCAAGGTCGTCTCCGGGGACTTCGAGATGGAGGAGAACTTCGCCCTCGAGCCCGACGAGGTCGAGGCCGGCTACGTGCTGACCTGCCAGACCCGTCCCACCTCGAAGAAGCTGGCCGTCGACTTCGACTCCTGACCCACCCCGCATCATCGGCCGTGTCTGCGGTCGAGAGGAGAGCACCGTGATCGACTGGACCATGGACGGCGGACTCGCCGAGGTCGTGCTGGACGCGCCGAAGAAGCTGAACTCCCTGGACGAGGCCGCACTGTCCGAGCTCGACGACGCCTACCGTGAGGCCGAGGCCGCCGGCGCCCGTGCGCTGCTGCTGCGCGGCGAGGGGAAGGGCTTCTGCGCCGGGCGCGACATCTCCGCGGTCGACCCGTCGACCGACGACGCCCTGGGCTATCTGCAGGAGAAGGTCACCCCAGTGCTCCGGCGGATGGCGGCCTTCCCGGCACCGACGTTCGCCGCCGTACACGGGCCATGCCTGGGCGTCGGACTGGGGCTGGCGATCGCCACCGACGTGGTCTACGTCGCCGAGGACGCGAAGATCGGTTCGCCCTTCGCCAACCTCGGGGCGACGCTGGACTCCGGCGGCCACGCACTGTTCGTCGAGCGGCTCGGCGCCCACCGCACCCTGGACCTCATCTACACCGCAGATCTGATGACCGGCGAGGAGGCCGTCCGGTCCGGCCTGTTCTCCCGCGCACTGCCGGGCGAGGAGCTGGTCGAGTTCACCCGCGGCAAGGCGGTCCGGGCCGCAGCGGGCGCGACCCTGGCCTTCCGTGAGTCCAAGGAGCTGGTCCGGCGTCTGCGCGACGACCGCATCGGCCTGTGGGAGTCTCTGGACGAGGAGAACCGCGCCCAGGGCCGACTCTGCTCCTCGCAGGACTATGCCGAGGGGTTCGCCGCGTTCCAGGACAAGCGCCGCCCGGAGTTCCGGGGCGTCTGACCGGGCACACCGGCCCTCGCCGAACCGTGGTCCCGGGTCTATCCTCAGAGATGTGACGCGCCTGCGGTCCTGAACCCCGGCGCGAGATCGGACGGGGAGGATGGGGCGAGCCATGACGACGCCGGAGCCGGGCTGGTACTCCGACCCACAGGTCCCCGATCAGCTGCGCTGGTGGGACGGCACCGCATGGACGGCGCACACCGCGCCGGCACCGGCGACCGCGCCGGGCACTCCGATGCATGACGGATTCCCCTCCCCCGGCGCTCCGAGAGCAGACTCGAGCTCCGGCGGCGGCATGCGTCCCGGGGTGGTGCTCGGGGTCCTCGCCGTGGTCGGGGTGCTGCTCATCGGCGCGCTCGTCGCCACCCTGCTTCTCCTCGGCGGCGATGAGGACACCACGCAGGCCGACGACTCGGATCAGGGGACCGATCCGGACACGGACGAGGATCCGGACGAGAGCGACGACGAGGGCGACGAGACGGATCGTGACGGGGACCGGGACGGCGGTTCCGCGAACCCGGAGACCCTCGAGGCTGACGGGGAGGCCGCCTCACTGACAGTGGACCGCGGAGAGTCCGCGTCGCTGACGCTGACCGTCGAGGAGGCCGGCCTCTACCATGTGCAGACCGCCAGCTCCTCGGGGAACGACCCGATGCTGAGTCTGAACAGTCCGGAGGGCACTCAGATCGCCTCGGTCGACGACGGCGGCGCCGACTCCTCGAACACCCTCGACGCCGGCATCGTCACCCATCTGGAGCCCGGCGACTACGAGGTCGTCGTCGACACCTTCTTCTTCGGCGGCGCCGACACCGAGGTCTCCGCGACCTCCGTCGAGGCTGACGAGAGCGCCCTGGAACCCGGTGACTTCGACCTCTCCATCGACGACGGCGACCAGTGGATCGGCACCGTGGATCTGGCGGAGGGCGAGACGCTCACCGTCGACGTCCGTGGTGACGGACCCGGCGACGACGGCGTGCTGAACATCGTGATGCCCGACCACACGCACCTGGAGAACGACGACCGCGGCTCCGACGCATCCGGCGACGGCAGCGTCTTCGATCCGTACCTCGAGGTCCGATCCTCCGAGGCGGGGACGGCGACGATCATCGTCGGCGGCTACGGCGACGGGGCGCTGGACGGCACGGTCACCGTCGAGGTGGAGGACTGACCGTTCCGCTCATCCCGGCGCCCTCCACACGTGGAGCAGGTAGCCGTAGCTCAACTCAACGGTGGGCCCGTGCTCCTGCCACCACTCATCGACGACGTGACCCGGAAACTCCATCCGCAGCACCGCCTCGCAGGTCGCGGCGTCGTCGAAGCTCCAGGAGCTCATCACTGGTGTCGTCTCGGCTCCCCGCTCGGCCCACCACCGGGAGGCGAACGGTGTGCGGCCCTGCTCCTCGGCCCAGTCGCTGCGGCGCAGCAGTTCGGCGAACTCTCCGCGTTCGGTGTCGTTGTCGATGACGACGAGCCGACCGCCGGGCCTCAGCACGCGTGCGACCTCATCCAAGCCCGGGCCGGGATCGAAGCGCTCATGGGGGAAGAAGTAGGCGAAGCGGGCATGGACGACGTCGACGCTGTCATCGCCGAGCGGCAGGTGCTCGGCGGAGCCGTGCAGCACCTGCGCTCCGCCCGGACGGGCCCGTGCGGCATCGAGCAGCCGCTCGTCCGGCTCGACGCCGATCACCTCGCCCGCCTCGCGGTAGTGCGGAAGCCAGTACCCGGTGCCGCACCCCAGATCGACCAGGGTGCGACCGGACCAGGGAGCCGCCTCGATCAGCGCATGCCACAGGTGCCCCTTCGGATCGATCGCACGGTTCTCCACCTCGTAGAGGTCGGGATCGTCGGCCTGGTTGGGTGCTGGGACGAAGTCGTCGAAGCTGCGGTCTGCGGTCACGTCCTCCACCGGGCGAAGCCTCCTTCGGAGTTGATGACCTGTCCGGTGATCCATCGGGAGTCGTCGTCGAGCAGCCAGGTCACCAGCCGGGCGGCGTCGTCGGGCTGACCGAAGCGGCCGAAGGGGAACTTCGAGCGCACCGACGCCCACATCTCATCGTTCAGATAACCGGTGTCCACGGGTCCGGGATTGACGGTGTTGACGCGGATCCCCCGATCGGAGAGCTGGTCGGCGATGGTCGTCGTGGCCCCGGCGATCGCCGCTTTGGCCGCCGCATAGGCCACCTCTCCGGGCAGCGGTCCCTGCGCCTGACCCGAGGTCATGAAGACGATGGATCCGTCGACGCCGTCCCCGCATCGGGCGGCGAACTCCTGCGCCAACAGGATGGAGGCGCGGGCGTCGACCTGCCAGTGGCGGTCGAGCTCTCCGGCGGTCAGCGCGCCCAAGGGTCCGTCCCGTCCGGACTGCGCCTGATTGCACACCAGCCCGTCCAGACGTCCGAACTCTTCGTGAGCGACGGAGACGACACGTTCGGGCTCACCCTCGACCGTGAGGTCCGCGTGCAGTCCGACCACCTGGGCGGAGCCCCTGGCATGCTCGCGGAGGTCGGCGAGCACGGCCTCGACGTCGTCGCCGCCCCAGGGCTGCTCGGCGTCGTGCGGGGCGTAGTGCTGACACAGCACGGAGGCACCCCGGGCGACGAGTCGGCGCGCCACGGCGAAGCCGATCCCCCGGCGTCGGCTGACCCCGGTGACGACGACGGCGCGCCGGTGCATGGTCAGTCCCCGGTCGACATCGCGGTCGACTTCCCGCTCGTCACGCATCGGCTGCGGCACCGTCCTTCCGTCGGTCGGGGGTCACTCCTGCGGCGGCCAGGTCTTCGCCACGCGGGTGAGCACGTCGTAGGTGGCGACGACCTCGTCGCGCTGGTTGTGCAGGACGGTGTCCCAACGGACCTCGCCGTAGTCGTCGGTCTCCCGCGGGGTGATCTGCTTGGCGGTCAGGGTGACCCGGATGGAGTCGTCGTAGGTCACCGGCACCTGGAAGGACAGGTCGTCCAGCCCGGTGTTGGCCAGCACGGGTCCCGGTGCGGGCTCCACGAAGAGGCCGGCCGCCCAGGAGACCAGCAGGTAGCCGTGGGCCACCCGTCGCGGGAAGAACGGGTTGGCCATGGCGGCCTCCTCGTCCGTGTGGGCGTAGAAGGTGTCCCCTGTGGACTCGGCGAAGGCGAGGATGTCCTCCAGGGTGACCAGTCGGAGGTCGGAGGCGAACTGGTCGCCGATGCGCAGTTCGGCCAGCGACTTCCGGAACGGGTGGACGGCGGTCCCGTCGGCCACGGTGGCCGGGGTGGCGGTGTTCGCCTGCGCCCCGCGGTGCCAGATCCCGGTCACGCCGGTGAGCAGGTCCGGCGAGCCCTGGACGGCGGTGCGCTGCATGTAGTGCTTGACCGCGCGCACTCCGCCGAGCTCCTCTCCGCCGCCGGCGCGGCCCGGGCCGCCGTGGACCAGGTGCGGCAGCGGGGACCCGTGCCCGGTGGAGGTCTTCGCGTCGTCGCGGTCCAGGAACAGCACACGTCCGTGGTGGGAGCCGATGCCGCGGGCGAAGGCTCCGGCGATCTGCGGGTCGTGGGTGCAGACCGTGGCCACCAGGGACCCGCCCCCGAGGGCGGCGAGCTCGACCGCGTCGTCGACGTCTGCGTAGCCCAGCACCGAGGTGACCGGGCCGAACGCCTCCACCGCGTGGACCTGAGGGGTGCGCGCGTCGTCGAAGGAGAGGACGGTGGCCGGATAGAAGGCCCCGGCCTCGGCGTCGGCGGAGCCGGTGCCGGCCTCCTCGCCGCCGAAGCGGACGGTGCCGCCGGAGTCGACGAGGGTGCGCACCGCCTTGGACACCTCGGCCTGCTGGTCCTTCGAGGCCAGGGCACCCATCGTGGTGGCCTCGTCGCGGGGGTCTCCGAGCACGGTGCGGGACTCCAGCCGCTCACTGAGGGCCGTCACGACGGCGTCGACGTGCTCGCCGGGCACGATGGTCCGGCGCACCGCGGTGCACTTCTGGCCGGCCTTGGCGGTCATCTCCAGGGTGACCGAGCGGATGAAGGCGTCGAACTCCTCGGTGCCGGGTCCGGCGTCGGGTCCCAGGATCGCAGCGTTGAGCGAATCGGTCTCCGCGGTGAAGCGGACGCCCTCATTCTGCACGTTCCGGTGGGAGCGCAGCAGCTGCGCGGTGGCGGCCGAGCCGGTGAACGCGACGTGGTCGCGGTGGTCGAGGTGGTCGAGGAGGTCCCGGGCGGAGCCGGAGATCAGCTGCAGGGACCCTTCGGGCAGGAGTCCGGAGTCGAGCATGAGCCGGACGCAGGCCTGGGTGACGTAGGCGGTCTGGGTGGCGGGCTTGACGATGGTGGGCACGCCGGCGATGAAGCTGGGGCCGAACTTCTCGAGCATCCCCCAGACGGGGAAGTTGAACGCGTTGATCTGCACGGCGACGCCGGTGAGCCGGGTGTAGATGTGCTCGCCGAGGAAGGAGCCGTCGCGGGAGAGCTGTTCGACCTCGCCGTCGACGACGACGTTGGCGTTGGGCAGCTCCTTGCGGCCCTTGGAGGAGAACACGCGGATGGTGCCGATGCCGCCGTCGACGTCGATCAGGTGGTCCCTGCGGGTGGAACCGGTCATGTCGGAGAGCTCGTAGAGCTCCTCCTTGTGGGCGTCGAGGTGCTGGGCGATCTCCTTCAGGCGCAGCGCGCGCTGGTGGATGGTCATCTCACCCAGGGTCTGCTGGCCGCGGGTGCGGGCGTGGTCGACGGCGCCGGCGACGTCGACGCCGTCGGTGGAGACCCGGGTGACCAGCTCGCCGGTGGAGGCGTCGTGGACGTCGGTGATCCGCTCGGGCGCCTCCGGCCGCCACCACTCGTCTCGGATGAGGCTGGGGAGGATCTCGGTGGGCACAAGGGTCTCGGACGCGGGCATGATGTCCTCTCGGCACGGGATTACCGACCGATCGGTCGGTTTAGTCTCCATCCTAGCGTGTGCCACCTCACAGGGGCCACCGTGTGATCACCACCCGCTCAGAGCCCTTCAGAGCCCTGACGACAGTCTGATCAGTCTCGCGTGAGCTCAGCCCCACGGGACCAACGACGGACTCAGCCCTCCGGTGATGGGTCCTTCTTATCGCTCCCGCCCCGTCCCGTCGCCCCGAAGCAGACGCCGAGGCTGAGGCCCAGTGAGATCCCGAGGGCGACGTTGTCCATCGTCAGGCCGAAGGCGACTCCCAACGGGAGTCCGATTCCGATCCCGTAGCCCATACGGTTCTCATCCATATCCCGGAGCCTACCCATCGGTCCGGCTCGAACGATGGGACGAGCACGGCCTGTGCCCGCTCCACCGGTGCAGGCCCGACCAGACCCCGCCTCAGTCCGACCCGGGGACCGCGTAGCGGTGCTCGGCGTGATCGTCGAAGATCAGCGCAGTCTGGGTGGACTCCACACAGCCCAGCGACTGGATCCGCTCGAAGATCACCCGACGCAGCTCCTCCACCGAGGCGGTGCGCACCAGCAGCACCGCGTCGTACTGCCCGCCGACCAGCGCCAGATGCTGGACGGCCGGCTCGTCGGCCAGGCCGCTGCGCAGCACCTCCCAGTCGTCCTGCTTCAGCGTGAGGAACACGTAGGCCGCCGTCGCCTGCCCCGCTCGGCGGCGGTCGATCACCGCAGTGAAGCCCCGGAGCACGCCGGCCGTCCGCAGCCGAGAGATCCGATCGTAGGTGGCGGCCCGGGAGAGGTGAAGAGACTGGGCGAGGGCCGTCACCGACTGTCGGGCGTCACGGCTCAGGGCCGCGAGGATGCGGTGGTCGGCGTCGTCCAGCACCACCTGGCGGGCGGAGCCGGCCGGCGAGGTCTGATCGTCCGGTGAGACCTGCATAGCACCAGACGATATCACTGCTCTCTCACGCTGAAGTGACAGATCGTCCAGCCTGATCGACTCATCGAGCACCTGTCGTCCGGAATGTCCTGACCGACGCGCTCAGGCCTGGCGGCCCTCCTATGAAGCGGGTCACACTCATAGGAGCCGCCCCGCACCCGACGCAGAAGAAGGTGACCCATGTCCGAAGAGAGCACCCCTCTGCAGGACTCCTTCGACGGCCCCTCCTCCGATCCTGCCGCGCAGATCATGGAGGCCAGCCGCGAGTTCGGCATCAGCCCCGAGCAGTACATGCTCCCCGCAGAGCAGCAGATCCGCCTGCTCTCCCCCACCGGCGAGCTCGTCCCCGAGGAGGAGCAGGGCACGAGCCCCGGCCACGAATATCCGCTGCCCGACGACGACCTGCTCGTGCGCGCCTACGAGGCGCTGGTCATCGGCCGCCGCATCAACGATCAGAACTACGCCCTGGTCCGCCAGGGCCGCCTCGCGGTCTACCCCTCCTCGCACGGGCAGGAGGCCTGCCAGGTCGGGGCCGCACTGGCCCTGGACGACGGCGACTGGATGTTCCCCACCTACCGGGACACCGTCGCGGTGATCTCCCGCGGCGTCGCCCCCGAGGACGTCATGGTCTCCTTCCGCGGCGACTGGCACTGCGGATACGACCCCCAGCAGCACCAGGTGGCCCCGCAGTCCACCCCGCTGACCACCCAGCTGCTCCACGCCGTCGGCGTCGCCCACGCGGCCAAGCTCCGCGGCGAGGACACCGTCGTCATCGCCATGTGCGGCGACGGGGCCACCAGTGAGGGCGACTTCCATGAGGCGCTGAACTTCGCCGCGGTCTTCGAGGTCCCGGTGGTGTTCCTGGTCCAGAACAACGGATTCGCCATCTCCGTGCCGCTGTCCAGCCAGTCGGCCGCACCGACACTGGCGCACAAGGCCATCGGCTACGGCCTGGCCGGCGAGCGGGTCGACGGCAACGACCTCGTCGCGGTGCTCGCCACCCTGCGTCGTGCGGTCCACCTGGCCCGCGAGCACTCGATGCCGCTGCTGGTGGAGGCGATGACCTACCGCATGCAGGCCCACACCAACGCCGACGACGACTCCCGCTACCGGGACTCCGACGAGGTCGACCAGTGGAAGCAGAAGGACCCGCTGCAGCGGATGCAGCGCTTCCTCTCCGGCAGGGGTGTGCTGACGAACGAGGACGAGACCCGCATCGGAGAGCGCGCCGAAGAGGTCGCCGCCGCCCTGCGCGCCACCATGACCACCGACCCGTCGATGGATCCGCTCGAGATCTTCGACCACGTCTACTCCGAGCCCACCGCACAGCTGCGCGCCCAGCGCGAGCAGCTGGCCGACGAGCTGGCTCGCAGCGAGGAGGGCTGACCATGACCGCGACCACCACCCAGGCTCCCGCGAAGACCACCTTCGCCGCAGCGCTGAACACGGCCCTGGCCGACTCCATGGAGACCGACGCCGGGGTCTGCGTCTTCGGCGAGGACGTCGGCACCCTCGGCGGCGTCTTCCGCATCACCGACGGGCTGACCGCCCGCTTCGGCACCTCCCGCTGCTTCGACACCCCGCTGGCCGAATCCGGGATCGCCGGCATGGCGGTGGGCATGGCGCTCAACGGCATGCGCCCGGTGATCGAGATGCAGTTCGACGCCTTCGCCTACCCGGCCCTGGAGCAGATCTTCAGCCACATCGCCAAGTACGCGAACCGCACCCGCGGCAACGTCCGGCTGCCCATCGTCATCCGGATCCCCTACGGCGGCGGGGTCGGCGGAGTCGAGCACCACTGCGACTCCTCCGAGGCCTACTACGCCCACACCGCCGGACTGAAGGTCTTCACCCCCGCGACGGTCTCCGACGCATACCTGATGCTGCGCGAGGCCGTCGACTCTCCCGACCCGGTCGTGTTCTTCGAGCCGAAGAAGCTGTACTGGTCCAAGGATGAGGTCAGCCTCGACGACCTGCGCGCCCGGTACGACGGCGAGCCGACCGCGGTGGGCTCCGAGGGGCGTGCGGCGGTGGTCCGTGAGGGCACCGACGTCTCGCTGATCAGCTACGGCCCCTCCGTCTCCGCGGCGGTGAAGGCCGCCGAGGCCGCAGAGGAGGACGGCATCTCCGCCGAGGTGCTGGACCTGCGCACCATCGTCCCCTTCGACGACGCGGCCCTGCGGGCGACGGTGGAGAAGACCGGACGGGCCGTCGTCGTCGCCGAGGCCCAGGGATTCGTCTCCGTGGCCAGCGAGATCGTCGCCCGGATCCAGGAGCAGTGCTTCCACTCCCTGGCCTCCCCGGTGCTGCGCGTGACCGGATTCGACATCCCCTACCCCGCCCCCAAGCTCGAGGAGCACCACCTGCCGAACGTGGACCGCATCCTCGACGCCCTCGACGAGCTCCAGTGGGAGGACTGAGATGACCACCTTCGATCTGCCCGATCTGGGCGAAGGACTCACCGAGGCGACCCTGCTGAGTTGGCTGGTGGAGGAGGGCGAGGAGATCGTCGTCGATCAGCCCATCGCCGAGGTCGAGACGGCCAAGTCCGCCGTCGAGGTGCCCTCCCCGTATGCCGGGGTGGTGAAGACTCTGCACGGCGCAGTGGGTGACACGCTCATCGTCGATGAGCCGCTGATCACCGTCGACACCGGTGATGGTGCTGACTCCGCCGGCGCGGGCGCACAGTCCTACCGCGAGGAGGAGCGTGCGGGCACCGACCCCTCGGCCGCCGACGAGGCTGACGACGAGGGGTCGGGCAACGTGCTCATCGGCTACGGCACCTCGTCCTCCGCAGGAGGTCGACGTCGTCGTCGCAGGGGCGGCGGCCGAGGCTCCGAGGCTCCCGCTCCGGCGTCGGAGCCTGCCGCTGCGGCGCCAGAGAAGGCGCCCCGCGTCTCCTCCCCGCTGGTGCGCAAGCTCGCCCGGCAGCACGGCCTCGCGCTGTCCTCGCTGAGCGGCTCAGGTCCGGACGGACTGATCGTGCGTGCCGACGTGCTCGCAGCCGCCGAGGCCGGCGGGACGGCAGAGGCTCCCGCGGCACGCGGCTCCTCCGAGTACGCGGCGGCTCCGCAGGCCGGCACCGGGGCTCAGGCCCCGGGAGGGCTGGAGATCGTGGAGCGGACCCCGGTGACCGGGATGCGCCGCGCCGTGGCGACCAAGCTCAGCCAGTCCCGCCGGGAGATCCCCGAGGCGACGGTCTGGCAGGACGTCGACGTCACCGAGCTGATGCAGATGCGGGCGAAGCTCAAGGCGACCTCCGCAGAGGGCGCGCCGTCGATCCTCGCCTTCGTCGGTCGCTTCGTGCTCGCCGGGCTGGCGAAGTACCCGGAGCTGGCCGCCCGGCTGGACACCGACGAGTCCGGTGAGCAGGAGATCGTCCGCTTCGACGGAGTGAACTTGGGCTTCGCCGCGCAGACCGAGAAGGGTCTCGTCGTGCCGGTGATCCGTCACGCCGAGCGTCTCTCGGCCCGCGGACTGCACGCCGAGATCGGGCGCATCGTGGGCGAGGCGCGCGACGGCACGCTCTCCGGCAAGGAGCTGACCGGAGGGACGTTCACCGTGAACAACTACGGAGTCTTCGGCTCCGACGGAGCGACGCCGATCATCAACCACCCGGAGGTGGGCATCCTGGGCATGGGCCGGATTCTGGAGCGCCCGTGGGCGATGGACGGCGAGCTGGCGGTCCGTCAGGTCACCACGCTGACCCTGGCGTTCGACCACCGGGTCTGCGACGGCGGCACCGCCGGTGGGTTCCTCAACTTCGTGGCCACCTGCCTGCAGAACCCCGCCGGGGCCCTGGCCGACATGTGACCCACCCCCACCCCACCATCGAGTCCCCGATCTCTGCGGCGTGTCGGGCCGGAATCGGCCTGAGATGCTGCAGAGATCGGGGACTCGATGTGTGATGAGGGGTCAGGAGTAGTCGAAGAAGCCCCTGCCGGACTTCCGGCCGAGCTCGCCGCGGGCGACCTTGTCGCGCAGCAGCTGCGGGGGCTCGAACCGGTCTCCCAGCTCGCGGTGCAGGTGCTCGGCGATCCCCAGGCGCACGTCCAGCCCGACGACGTCGGTCAGCGCGAGTGGGCCCATCGGGTACCGGTAGCCCAGCACCATGGCGTTGTCGATGTCCTCGGCCGAGGCCACACCCTCCTCGACCATGCGGATGGCCTCCAGACCGATGGCGACCCCGAGCCGGGACGAGGCGAAGCCGGGGGCGTCGTTGACGACGACGGCGGTCTTGCCCAGCCCCTCGACCCAGCCGCGGGTCTGACCGGCCAGCTCCTCGCCGGTGGCCTCCCCCAGGACGACCTCCACCAGCTTGGAGGCGGGCACCGGGTTGAAGAAGTGCAGTCCGCAGAAGCGCTCCGGGCGCTGCAGGGACGTCGCCAGCTCGGTGATGGACAGGGACGAGGTGTTCGAGGCCAACCACGCCTCTGCCCCCAGCTGGGACTCCACCTGCTGCAGCGCCGCGACCTTCAGGTCCATGTCCTCGGGCACGGCTTCGACGACGAGCTCGCAGGCGCCGAAGTCGGCGTGGTCGAGGCTCACGGTCAGGTGCTCGACCCAGACGTCGAGGTTCCCGTCGATCTTGCCGCGCTCCAGCGACTTCGCCAGGTCCGACTCGATGCGCTCGCGCGCGGCCTGGGCGGCCTGCGGGTCGCGTTCGACCACGGTCACGCTCGCCCCCGAGATGAGGAAGGCGTGGGCGATGCCGGCGCCCATCCGCCCTCCGCCGAGGACTCCGACGCGGGTGGGGATCGATGCGGTCATGAGCTGCTCCCTCTCTTCTTCCGGTCCAGAAACGCCTGCATGCGGGCGAACTTCTCCTCGGACTCGAAGAGGATCGCCTGGGCGAGGTTGTCGACGTGCGGGTGCGCGTCGCGCGGCATCGCGAACACCTGCTTGGTGACGCGCACCGCCAGGGGGTCCTGCGTCGCGATGCGGTCGGCCAGCGCATCGGCGGCCGACAGCAGCTCGTCGGAGGGGTGCACCGAGCTGATCAGCCCGTGCTCCAGCGCCTCCTGGGCATCGAGGATGCGTCCGGCGAAGAGCATCTCCTTGGCGATCGCCTCGCCGGCGAGTTCGCGCAGCCGCCACAGGGCGCCCGCGGCGGGGATGATCCCCAGCCCGGTCTCCGGCTGGCCGACCTTCAGCGACTCGGATCCGAGGCGGAAGTCCGCGGCCCAGGCGAGTTCGGCCCCGCCTCCGAGTGCGAAGCCGTCGAGGGCCGCGATGACCGGCATGGGCAGCTTCGCGATCCTGTCGAAGATCGTGGAGTTGATCCCGCGGAGCGCATCGTCCCGGCGCCGCTCCTTCAGCTGTCCGATGTCTGCGCCGGAGGCGAAGAGCCCCTTCTTCGTGCCGTCCCGGCCGGGAACCTCGGTGCCGGAGAGGATGAGGATCCTCGGCGCGGCTTCGAGCGCGGCGCAGATCGTGTGCAGCTCGGTCACCATGTCCGCGTCGATGGCGTTCCGGACCTCGGGGCGGTCCAGCACCGCGTGGACACGATCCTCGGACTCGTGCAGCCGCAGGGTGGTGAAGTCGTCCGGGTCCAGTCCGGTGGTGGAGTCGACCATCGGCTCAGACCGTCTCCACCAGCATGGCGGAGCCTTGTCCGACGCCGACGCACATGGTCGCCAGGCCGCGGCCGACGCCCTCGTCCTCCATGCGGCGCACCAGGGTCAGCAGGATGCGTGAGCCGGAGGAGCCCAGCGGGTGTCCCAGTGCGATGGCGCCGCCGTCGGCGTTGACCGTGGCCTGGTCCAGGCCGAGCCGGCGGATGCAGGCCAGGGACTGGGTCGCGAAGGCCTCGTTGAGCTCGACGGCCCCGAGGTCCCCGACCCCCCAGCCGGCGCGCTCGAGGACCTTCTCCGTGGCGGGGACCGGCCCGATTCCCATGATCTCCGGGGCCACACCGGCGTTGGCCGAACCGACCACCCGCGCCCGCGGAGCCAGTCCGTACTTCTCGATCGCACGCTCCGAGGCGACGATCACCGCGGAGGCGCCGTCGTTCAGCGAGGAGGCGTTGCCGGCGGTGACGACCTCTCCCCCGGCGACCACGGGCCGCAGCTTGGCCAGCACCTCGGCGGTGGTGTCCGGACGGGGTCCCTCGTCGGTGTCGACGACGGTCACCGCACCCTTGCGCCCCTTCACCTCCACCGGGGTGATCTCACGGGTCAGACGCCCGGCCTCGACCGCGGCCACGGCGCGGCGCTGGGATTCGGCGGCGAAGGCGTCGGCGTCCTCCCGGGTGATGGAGTCCAGCCGCGCGACCTCCTCGGCGGTCTCGGGCATGGAGTAGGTGCGCTTGTCGATGCACAGGAACTCCGGGTTCACGAACCGCCATCCGATGGAGGTGTCGAAGACCTCCCCCGGCTTGGCGAAGGGCGTGGTCGGCTTGGCCATGACCCAGGGCGCCCGGGACATCGACTCGACGCCTCCGGCGACGACGATGTCGGCCGCGCCTGCTGCGATCATGTGGGAGGCCTGGGCGACTGCGGAGAGCCCGGAGGCGCAGAGCCGGTTGACGGTGATCCCAGGCACCGAGTCGGGGAACCCGGCCAGCAGCCAGGCCATGCGGGCGACGTTGCGGTTCTCCTCGCCGGCGCCGTTGGCGTTGCCGAGGATGACCTCGTCGACGTCGGCGGGGTCGATCCCCGAGTCCTCCACCACGCGGCGGACCACCAGCGCGGCGAGGTCGTCGGGGCGGACGGAGGACAGTGCGCCTCCGTAGCGTCCCACGGGGGTCCGGGTGCCGGAGACGAGGAATGCGGGCGATGGGGCGGGCACGGCGGCTCCTCCGAGTCTCGGGATGCAGGGGCCAGAATTACTGACCGATCGTTCATATAATACTCTTCCACGGCACCCCTGTGAGGTCAATCACGACAGGACCGGGCATCGGACGACCCCTCCGGGCGCGGTGTGATGCCGCCCACACTACAGTGGGGGCGTATCTGCCACACGTGGAGGGGACGGAGCACCTATGAGCACCTCGGAGCACACCGCGGGCACGCCCTCGGGAGGCTCGCCGCGCGGCGGCGGCGCCCTTCTGGGACCGGTCATGCGCCCGATTAACGCACTGGTCGAACGGTTCATCCCGTCGGCCCTGCTCTTCGCCATCGCCCTGACTCTGATCGTCGCGGCGCTGGCCCTGGTCCTCACCGACTCCGGCCCGCTGACCGTGGTCGAGGAGTGGGGGCTCGGGCTCTCCGGCCTGCTGGACTTCATCACCCAGATGGCGCTGATCCTGTTCCTCGGCCACATCCTGGCCTCCACCCGTCCGGTCCGCGCCCTGCTGCGCCGTCTGGGCCGTGTGCCGCGCACGCCGATGCAGGCCTATCTCTTCGTCTTCCTCGTCGCCGCACTGGCTTCGCTGATCACCTGGGGGCTGGGCCTGGTGGTCGGCGGACTGCTGGCCCGCGAGGTCGCCGAACAGAGCCGGCGCCGCGAGATCCCCGTGCACTTCCCGATGCTGGTGGCCTCAGGCTTCGCCGGATTCGTCGTGTGGCACATGGGGTACTCGGCCTCCGGCCCGCTGACCGCCGCCACGGAGGACTCCTTCGTCGCCGAGCAGCTCGGCGAGCCCCTGCCGATCTCCGAGACGATCTTCGCCTCGTGGAACCTCATCGCCGTGGTGGTCACGATCCTCGTCGTCGGGCTCTCCCTGGCCCTGGTCGCACCCCGGGACCCGTCTCAGATCCGGACGCTGGACGCGGACATCACCGAGGGCGACGTCGACGCCGAGGCGGAGGTCGTCACTCCGGCCGACCGCGCCGACGCCTCCCGCATCCCGACGCTGATCATGGGGCTGCTGTTCACCGGCTACCTGGTGATCCACTTCGCCGGCGGCGGCTCGCTGACCCTGGACATCGTCAACTGGTCCTTCCTGGCGCTGATCATGCTGCTGGTGCGCAGCCCGTTCGAACTGATCGTGCTGACGAAGAACGCGGCGTCGAACGTGGGTGAGATCCTGCTGCAGTTCCCGCTCTACGCGGGGATCCTCGGCATGATGGACGGCACCGGGCTGATCGAGGTCTTCTCCGAGGCCTTCGTGGCGATCTCCACTCCGGAGACCTTCGGCCTGTGGGCGTTCCTCTCGGCGGGACTGGTGAACTTCTTCGTCCCCTCGGGAGGCGGACAGATCGCCATCCAGGCGCCGATCCTGCTCGACGCCGCCGAAGCCCTGGGCACCGATCCGGCCGTGGCCATCATGGCGGTGGCCTACGGGGACCAGTGGACGAACATGATCCAGCCGTTCTGGGCGCTGCCGCTGCTGGCCATCGCGGGGCTGAAGATGCGCGACATCCTCAGCTACACCACCATCGCGCTCATCGCCTCAGGACTGGTGTTCGGTGCCACGATGCTCATCGTCTCCGGCTGACCGGCGCACCCGTCGCCACCAGCGGGCCGAATCCGCCACGGCGTTGAACGTGTAGAGGTGCAGCCCGACCGGGCCGAGGTCGTCGGCGGAGGCGGAGCGCCGGACCACCTCGTCGAGCAGGGCGTCGGGCGTCCATGTGCCCGGGCCCATCAGCGCCCGCAGCCCCCCGCGGTGACGGCTGAGGACGCGCAGCGAGTCCCCGACCCCGATCCGGGCCCCGACTCTGATCAGGCGTGCGGTGCTCGTCGGCCCGGCCACCCCGAGGCGCACCGGCGGTCCGACGCCGCGTCCGGGCAGCCCCGAGATCCAGTCCACGATCGCCTCGGCGTCGAAGCACATCTGGCTGACCACCTCGCTGGCGTGCTCCCGCTTGGCCGCCCAGGCGGCGTCGAGGTCCTCGGGGGCTATGCCCGGATGCGGT
This sequence comes from Nesterenkonia marinintestina, assembly GCF_025420485.1. Taxonomy (GTDB): domain Bacteria; phylum Actinomycetota; class Actinomycetes; order Actinomycetales; family Micrococcaceae; genus Nesterenkonia; species Nesterenkonia marinintestina. Next base: position 46,481 of record NZ_JAOEFD010000005.1, read on the forward strand.
TCGGGGTAGCCGGCGATCCCGATCCGCAGGTCGGGACGCTGCTGGAGCAGGGACCGCATGAGGTCCTCGGCCGAGCCGTACGGACCTGCCGGTCTGGCGGCGTCGCCCCCGATGACGAACACCTCGTCGACACCCGCCGCGCCCAGGCGGGCCACGATCTCCTCCGTCTCGGAGGGGCCGCGGATCATCCGGGCCGCCAGGTGCGGGACCGCCCGCCGGCCCTCTGCGCTCAGCGCGTCGACGACCTCCAGGGTGCCCTGGAGGCCGTGGCGGGGGGAGGCCGTCACGGTGACGACGTCCTCGGGGTCCAGATGGGTCAGCACCGCGTCGACGACGCCGTCGAGCGGTATGACCTCGAATCGGACGGAGCCGCCGAGGACCGACGGCCAGAGCGGCGACGGAGGGCCCACCGACCCCGCACCGACCCCGACGCCGCCCATCCTCAGACCCCGGCTCCGGTGAGTCCGCTGACGTCCTGTTTGGGCTGGTCCTTGGTCGGGTCGACGAACGGCTTGGGGACCACGACGGCGTCGACGGTCTCCTCCCCGGTCTCGATCTGCAGATCCGTGCCCAGCTCGGCGAGCTCGCTGGGCACCATCGCGTATCCGATGTTCCGCTCGAGCCGCGGCGACCAGCAGGCCGAGGGGACGTGGCCGACCAGCCGGCCCCCGCGGCGGACGGCGAATGCGTCGATCATGGAGCCGTCGTTGTAGCTGCCCAGCCGGGCTCCTCCGATCTCCACACCGGCGAGACGTCGTCGGGGACCCTCCTCCCGGATCCGGGCCAGGGCCTGCTTGCCGATGAAGTCAGCCTCCTGGTCCAGGTCGACCATCCAGTCGTAGCCCATACCCACCTCGTAGGGGTTGGTGTCGAAGGTGATGTCGGCGCCGTGGGCCAGGAAGCCGCCTTCGATCCGACGGATGTGGCAGGGACCGATGACCGTCATACCGTACGGTCGTCCGGCCTCCCAGATGCGTTCCCAGACGCGCACCCCGTTGACGCTGGCGTCGTAGACGTAGATCTCGTAGCCGATCTCGGCGGTGTAGCCGGTCCGCGAGACGACCACGGGCATCCCGTCGATCTCGTACTCATGGAGCTCGTAGTAGGGCACGTCGAGGATCGACTCGCCGAAGAGGTCCCGCATGACCGAGACCGAGAGTGGGCCCTGGACCTGGACGGGGCCCACGTCGGCCTCACGGATCTGCACGTCGAATCCGGAGTTCCGTGCGACCCCCCGTGCCCAGAGCAGGATGTCGGAGTCGGCCAGCGAGAGCCAGAAGTGGTCGTCCCCCAGGCGCAGCAGCACCGGGTCGTTGAGGATGCCGCCGTCGTCATCGGTGAGGAAGACGTACTTGCACTGGCCCACCCGACACTTCGTGAGGTCTCGGGTGACCAGCAGATTCGTGAAGTCGAAGGCGTCGGGACCGGTGATCTCGATCTGGCGTTCGACGCCGACGTCCCACAGCGTGACCCCGTTGAGCAGGGCCCAGTACTCGGCGATCGGGTCGCCGTAGTGGCGGGCGTGGTACGTGCGGTTGTAGACGCTGTACATGGCCACGCCGTGCTGTCGCGAGGCGCAGAAGAACGGCGACTTCCGGATCCGCGGGTAGAGGAGCATTCCGGGGCTGGTGTTGACGGGCATCGCCGCCTCCTGGGGCCGTAGGAGCCTGTCCCTCCAGTGTGACGCCAATCACTCGTATGGCGCAATGGTGTGCGTACTGCGCAACATCTCATCGGAGGTCAGGTGCAGCCGGAGACGCAGATGCGGGCCCCGCCCCGCAGGGGGTGGGCCCGCATCATGGGCGTCCGGAGGGCTCAGGTCACTGCAGCATGGTCTTGTCGTCCAGGGCGGCGCCCTTGAGCTGGGAGAACCGGTGGAGCAGGTCCTCCGGCGTCATGTTCCGCTTCTCCGCCTCGGTGGCGTCGAGGATGATCCGACCCTCGTGCATCATGATCAGCCGGTTGCCGACCTCAAGCGCCTGGTTCATGTTGTGGGTGACCATCAGCGTGGTCAGCCCCTGACCTTCGACGACCTGCTTGGTCAGCCGGGTCACCAGCGCCGCGCGCTGGGGGTCCAGGGCCGCGGTGTGCTCGTCGAGGAGCAGGACCTTGGGCCGGGAGAAGGTCGCCATCAGCAGGCTCAGCGCCTGCCGCTGACCGCCGGAGAGCAGCCCGACCTTCGTCTTCAGCCGGTTCTCCAGGCCCAGCTCCAGGGCCTTGAGCTCCTCGGCGAACCGATCCCGCTTGGACCGGGTCACCGCCCGCGCCAGCCCGCGGAAGGCACCGCGGCGATCGGCCAGCGCCAGGTTCTCCTCGATGGTGAGGTTGGGCGCCGTGCCGGCCATGGGGTCCTGGAAGACCCGGCCGATGCGGGCCGCCCGCTGGTGCTCCTTCTGCTTGGAGATCTCGCGACCGGCGAGCAGCACCTGACCGTGGTCCTGGGGGATGCGGCCGGCGATCGTGTTCAGGATGGTCGACTTGCCGGCGCCGTTGGAGCCGATGACCGTGACGAAGTCGCCCTCGTGCATGTCCAGGGACACGTCCACCAGGGCCTTGCGCTCGTTGACGGTGCCGGGGAAGAAGGTCTTCGAGACCTGATCGATGGTCAGCATGCTCAGGACTCCTTCTGTCCGGTCTGTCCGGTCTGTCCGGTCTCTCCGGCCCCTCCAGGTTCGGCGGACCCTCCGCTTCCCTCGGCCGCGGGGGCGCCCGCGGGCTCCTCGACGACCTCCTCGGCGGGGGTGCTCTCGGCCTCGGCCGCGGCGTCGGCGCCCTCAGCGGTGAGCATCGCGGAGCCGCCGCCCGCGCCGAGCCCGCGCCGCCACTTCGCCAGCCGGCGGAAGCCGGACCACTGGGGAAGAAGCAGCGCGGCGATCACCAGCAGCGCGGAGAGCAGCTTCATGTCGTTGGGGTTCAGGCCGGCGTTGAGGGCGAACTGGATGGCCAGTCGGTAGAGCACCGCACCCAGCAGCACGGCGAAGGTCGCCTGGATGACGAGTCGGGAGCCGAAGATCGCCTGCCCGACGATCACCGAGGCCAGTCCGACCAGGATCAGACCGATGCCCATCTGGATGTCGACGAAGCCCTGGTACTGGGCCACCAGCGCGCCGGCGACGGCGACGAGCCCGTTGGAGATCATCAGACCGTAGATCTTCTGCCGATCGGTGGAGACGGCGAAGGAGCGGATCATCAGTTCGTTGTCACCGGTGGCCTGCAGCGCCATCCCGGTGTCGGTGTGCAGGTACCAGTCGATGACGAGCTTGAAGAGCAGCGCGACGACGATCAGCACGGCGATGGATGCGATGCCGCGGTCGACGAAGCCGTACATCATGGTGAACAGGGTGTCCTCGCCCAGCAGGGGGACGTTGGAGGCGCCCATGATGCGCAGGTTGATCGAGTAGAGCCCGATCATGGTCAGGATGCCGGCCAGCAGTCCGTTGATGTTCCCCTTGGTGTGCAGCAGGCCGGTGATGAGGCCGGCGATCGCACCGGCGAGGAAGGCCGCCGCGGTGGCCAGGAACGGGTTCACCCCCTGGACGATCAGCACGCCGGCCGTGCCGGCGCCGGTGGTGAACGAGCCGTCGACCGTCAGGTCGGGGAAATTGAGCACTCGGAACGTCAGATAGACGCCCAACGCCACGATCGCGTAGATCAGGCCGAGCTCGACTGCTGTGATCATCTGTCCTCATCGGGGGTGTGGAGAGGTGTATTGCGTGGGCCGCGGGGTGTGCGGCGGGGTGCGGGGTCCGGTCGACGGTTCGCCGGCCCCGCGGTGATCCCCCGCCGCCTCGCGGCGACGGGGGATCCGGTGCGGGTGACGGGGATCAGGAGTCGTCGTCCTCGGCCTCTTCGTCCTCGGCGCCCTCGTCCTCGGCGTCCTCGTCCTCAGAGTCCTCGTCGTCCTCCTCCTCTTCCTCCTCGCCGGCCTCAGCCGGGTCCTGAGCCTCGACGTCCTCGCCGACGACGACGTCGGCGCGGTCGAGCAGGTCGTCAGAGATCTCGATGCCCTGGGCCTCGGCGGCCTCCGGGTTGATGTAGAGCTCCAGCTCGGACTGCTCCTCGACGGCCATCGACGCCGGGTCCTCGTCGTCCTGCAGCACCCGCAGCGCCATCTCACCGGCCTGCTGGCCCAGCTTCTCGTAGTTGATGCCGTAGGTGGCCACCGCGCCGCGGGTCACCGAGTCGCCCTCGGCGGCGATGATCGGCAGCTCGTTGTCCTCGCCGTACTGGATCACGGTCTCCAGGGCGGAGACCACCACGTTGTCGGTCGGCACGTAGACCGCGTCGACGTCGAGGGACTGCAGACCCTGCTGGACCTCGGCGGAGGTGGTGACCGTGGACTCCTCGATCTCGAGGCCGAGCTCGTCGGCGGCCTCCTTGGCCATGTCGACCTGCACCTGCGAGTTCGCCTCGCCGGAGGAGTAGACGATGCCCACGGTCTCGGCGTCGGGGTCGATCTCCTGGAGCAGCTCGAGCTGCTCCTGGACCGGGTTCATGTCCGAGGTGCCGGTGATGTTGCCGCCCGGCTCGTCCCAGGAGTCGACCAGGCCGGCCTCCTCCGGGTCGGTCACCGCGGTGAACACGATGGGGGTGTCGTCGATGGCCTGGGCCGCGGCCTGGGCGGTCGGAGTCGCGATGGCCAGGACCAGGTCCAGGTCGGCGTTGGCGAAGGTGCCGGCGATGTTGGTCGCGGTGGCCTGCTCGCCCTGGGCGTTCTGCTCGTCCCATTCGACCTCGACGTCGGCCTCCTCGAAGGCGGACTTGAAGCCGTCCCGCGCGGCGTCGAGCGAGGGGTGGGAGACGATCTGGGTGACGCCGATGCTGTAGCTCTCGCCGTCGCCGCCGTCGTCGTCGCCTCCGCCGCCGTCTCCGTTGCCGCATGCGGTGAGCATGAGTGCCGCGGCCCCGGTGAGTGCGGTGACCTTCATGATGTGGTGTCGCTGACGCATTGTTCCTCCTTGATCGGTGCGGGCGAGCCGGGTGCCGCGCCTTGTGGGCTCGGCGCTCCGGGTGCCGTCACGGTAGACGGCACCCGGCAGCTGTGTGATGTCTCTCATAGTGCCTGACTGATCCGATCGGGGATCAGCGACCCACCGGTGAGAGGCCGGAGCGCTCGGAGTCGTCCATCAGGTTGATCCCCTGCAGACCCTTCGGGACCAGGGAGACCGCCGTCAGCGACATGATGCCGAGCCCCGCGATGTAGACCCCGATCAGCCACGACTGCCCCGTCCCGTCGAGGATCGCCTGGGAGATCATCGGGGCGAAGGCACCACCGATGATGGATCCCAGCGCGTAGCCGATGGAGACTCCGGAGAAGCGGATGGAGACGGGGAACATCTCCGCGTAGAGCGCCGACTGCGGACCGTAGGACGGGCCGAGGCCGATGGTGAGGATGAAGATGGCCAGGGCGAACAGCGGCAGCGAGGCGGTGTCGAGCAGGAACCACATCGGGATCGCCCAGATGATGATGATGATGTAGCCGATCTGGAACGTCCGTACTCGTCCCCACCGGTCGGAGATCCATCCGCCGAAGAGCGTGAAGGCGAACCATCCGACGCCGCCGATGACGGAGGCGATGAGGGTGGCCCCGCGGTCCATGCCCAGGGTGTTGACCCCGTAGGCGGCGAAGAACGCGATGACGAGGTAGCCGGCGGCGTTGTTGGCCGCGAAGATCACCGCGGCGAGGAAGGTGTACTTCTTGTGGGTGGTCACCAGCTCCGACAGCGGGGCCGAGGACTCCTTCTTGCGCTCCTTCATCTCCTCGAAGACCGGGGACTCGTCGACCTTCAGTCGGATGAGGATGCCGACGATGATCAGCACGAAGGAGAACAGGAACGGCACGCGCCAGCCCCAGGCGAGGAACTGCTCCTCGGTGGTCACGGCGTTGAGGCCGAACATGAAGCCGGTGGCCATCAGCATGCCCAGCGGGACGCCGACCTGCGGGTAGGCGCCGAAGAGTCCGCGCTTGTGGCGCGGAGCGTGCTCCACCGACAGCAGGGCGGCGCCGCCCCACTCACCGCCGGCGGACAGGCCCTGCAGGATGCGCAGCACGATCAGCAGGATCGGTGCGGCCGCACCCCAGGCGGCGTAGGTGGGCAGCATACCGATGAGCACGGTGGCCACACCCATACCGGTCAGGGTGATGAAGAGGACCAGCTTGCGACCGAACCTGTCCCCCAGCCAACCGGAGACGATCGCGCCCAGCGGGCGGAACAGGAAGGAGATGCCGACCGAGGACCAGGCCACGATCTGTGCCAGGGCCGGGTTCTCGGCGCCGAGCGGTTCGAAGTAGAGGACCGCCAGGACGAAGCCGGCGGCCTGGGCGTAGATGAAGAAGTCGTACCACTCGATGGTGGTGCCGACGAGGGTCCCTGCGAGGACCTTCTTCTCCTCGCGGGTCATCTCGTGACCCTCGCTGCTGACATAGGCCTTCTGACTCAAGGGACTCCCCTCCCAGAGATGCGGATTCCATCCGACACTCTTGTGCTCGTGGTGCGGATCGATGATCGCTCAGGAGGCCTTGGGGCGCCGCTCGCGGGGTGCCGGTCGAGGTCGCGACGTCGTCGTCGCATCCTGATGGGGTCCGCGTTCGGATGTGATGCGAATCACCGATGAGTGAACTGTAGCACCTTTCCCGACCGATTGGTTGGTAATTCCCGAGGGCAATGGATCGGGGCCGCCGCCGGACCTACGATCGGACCATGGCGAACTCCTCCGACACCCCGACAGACCCCCTCCTCGACGCCCTGCGGGCCGAACTCCCCGATCAGATCGTCAGCACCGATCCCGAGGACCTGCACAGCCGAGCCGCCGACCTGGGCCCGGCAGACCACCTCACCCCGCAGCTGCCCGCAGCCGTCGTGCGACCGCAGACCGTCGCAGAGGTCCGGACCGCGGTCCGTCTGGCCCGGACCCACGGCCGCTCCGTGGTCACCCGCGGCGCCGGGACCGGGCTGGCCGGAGGAGCGAATGCGGTCCACGGATGCCTGGTGCTGGAGATGACCGGGATGGACCGCATCATCCGGGTCAGCGCCGAAGACTCCACCGCGACCGTGGAACCCGGCGTGATCGTCGCCGACCTCGACGCCGCCGCGGCCGAGCACGGCCTGATGTATGCCCCGGACCCGGCAAGCTGGACGATCAGCACCATCGGCGGGAACATCGCCACCAACGCCGGAGGCCTGCGCTGCGCGAAGTACGGAGTGACCAGGGACTCGGTGCTCTCGCTGGACGTGGTGCTCGCCGACGGATCGCTGATCAGCACCCGATCGGCGACGTTCAAGAACGTGGCCGGATACGACCTCACCTCCCTGATCGTCGGCTCCGAGGGCACCCTGGGGATCGTCGTCGGGGCCACGGTCCGTCTGCGCCACCGGAGCCTCGCCGTGGAGACCATCGGTGCGTTCTTCCCCGACCTCTCGACCGCGGCCTCCGGCGTGGTGGAGATGTCGCGGGCCGGGGTCCAGCCCGCGATCACCGAACTGCTCGACAGCGCGACCATGCGCGCGCTCGACGAGGCCCGCGGCTCCGACCTCGCCCGACGCGGAGAGGCCCTGCTCCTGGTGCAGACCGACGGACACGGCGCCTCCGTCGAGGCCGAGCTGGTGCGCGAGGCCCTGCGCGGACTGGGCGCGGAGGTCACCGAATCGGGCTCCGAGGAGGCGGACCGGCTGGTCGAGCTGCGGCGGCACGCCCGCGGGGACGGCCTGCCCGATGAGATCCGGGTCGGCGAGGACATCGCAGTGCCCCGCTCGCAGCTGGTGGCCTGCATCGAACAGATGCACGACATCGCCGTCGCCCACGGGGTCGAGCTGAAGGTCGTCGCCCACGCCGGCGACGGCAACCTCCATCCCACCTTCTCCGTGCGCACCTCGGGCGACGAACCGTTCGAGCAGGTCTCGGCACGGCTCGACGCCGCGCTCGACGACTCGGTGCGCACCGCGCTGAGGCTGGGCGGCACCATCACCGGAGAGCACGGCGTGGGCGGATACAAGCTGCGGTGGCTCGACTGGGAGCAGTCCCCGGAGGTCATCGAACTCCAACGCCGCATCAAGGACGCCTTCGACCCGACCCATCTGCTGAACCCGGCGCGCGGGGTGCTCTGAGGCAACAGGATGGTCACAGTCTGAGCCGTCACCCCTGATCCGGGGGTCTTCGCCGGTGGGGTCTCCCTAGACTGTGGCCTCAGGGGAACGGAGTCCGGGCGACGGGCAATACGACGGGAAAGTGGGACCGCCTGTGCAGGAGTCGGCGCGTGCGGAACGGTTCGGCGGTAGGCCGGCCGCCGCGAAGCGGAGCTATACGCTGCCGGGCCTGGACGGACTCCGCGCACTCGCCGTGGTGCTGGTGCTGATCTATCACCTGATGCCGGCGTGGATGCCCACCGGGATGATCGGGGTCGACGCGTTCTTCGTGATCTCCGGCTTCCTCATCACCTCCCTGCTGCTCAAGGAGGGGCAGAACAACGGCTACCTGAGCCTGCCGAGGTTCTGGGTCCGTCGCATCCGCCGGCTCCTCCCGGCGATCCTCCTGCTGGTGCTGGTCACCGTGCCCGCCGCGCTGGCCGTCGGCGGAGACGCCCTGGCCGGCATGGATCGCCAGGTCTTCGGCGCGCTGAGCTTCACCTCCAACTGGACGAACATCGCCGCGGGCAACGAGTACTTCACCCAGAGCAGTCCGGAGCTGTTCACCCATCTGTGGTCCCTGGCGGTGGAGGAGCAGTTCTACCTGCTGTGGCCGGTGGTGCTGGCGGTGATGCTCACCCTGCTGCCGGGCATCCGCCGGACCCGATGGGTGGCCGTCGGCCTGGCCGTCGCCTCGGCGGCGGCGATGCTGGTGCTCATCCAGACCGGGTCCTCCCCCTCGCGGGTCTACTACGGCACCGACACCCATGCCTTCGGCCTGATGGCCGGAGCGGCGCTGGCCCTGGCCCGCCCGTGGGTGCTGCAGGGCGCCCAGTCGAACAACGCACTCCAGCGCCGGGGGGCCCGACGGTTGAGTCGCCATGTGCTCGGACCGGCCGCGGTCGTCGCCCTCGTGTGGCTGTCCCTCTCCTCGGTCGGCGAGCAGCCCTTGTGGCTGCATCCCTGGGGGCTGGTCGGGGCGAGCCTGCTGACCCTGGTCGCGCTGATCGCGGTGGTCGACGATGCTCGGCGCGGATCGCGGGGTCCGTTCGTCCGGCTGCTCGAAGTCCCGCTGGTGGTGTGGATCGGCCAGCGGTCCTACGGCATCTACCTGTGGCATTGGCCGGTCTACGTGCTGTTCGTCCACGCGGCGCCGACCCTGGATCCCCTGGTCCGCGCCGGCCTGGTGGTCGTGCTCTCGGTGGCTGCGGCGGCCGCCTCGCACCGGTTCGTCGAGCAGCCGGTGCGCAGGTACGGCTTCGGCGCCTGCACCGAGATGCTGTGGAGGCGGATGGTGGGGCGCGCCGGTGCGCAGCGGGCGCACTTCGCCCGTGCCGCGAGCGCCGCCGTGCTCGTCGGCGCGCTGGCCACCGGCGCGGCCGTGGCCGTGGCCCCGCAGCAGACGGCGGCCCAGGACTACGTGGCCGCCGGCGAGCAGGCGCTGGAGGAGGCCGACGAGACCGACGAGACCGAGCGGTCAGAATCCCCGGAGAGTCCCGAGCCGCCCGAGCAGACTGAGGACGGGACCGTCGAGGAGCCCGACGGCACCAGGGACGAGACCGATGACACCCCTGACGAGGAAGACGATGAGGATGAGGTCGACGCGGCGGACGACGCCGCGGACGGAGATTCCGACGCGGGCGGGGAGGCCGTCTCCGGAGGGTCGATCACCTACATCGGCGATTCGGTCGGCGTGGCCGCCTCTCCTCCCCTGCTGGAGCAGCTCGACGGCATCGACATCCATGCCGCGACCTCACGGTTCATCGGAGACGGCGTCGACATCGCCGCACAGCTGGAGGGTGAGGGCAGACTCCGCGACGTCGTCGTCGTCTCGCTGGCGACCAACGGCCCGGTGACCGAGGAGGAGCTCGACGACCTGCTGGAGACCGCGGGCCGGGAGCGCGAGGTCTACCTGGTCAATGCGCACGGACTCTCCGTCGACTGGGTGCCGGAGAACAACCGTATCCTCGCCGACGCCGCCGAGGAGCACGACCACGTGCATCTGGTCGACTGGGACGCCGCGATCAGCGAGCGTCCAGATCTGCTGGCCGGCGACGGCATCCACCCGGGGCCCACCGGTGCGGAGCTCTACGTGGAGACCCTGGAGTCCGCCCTGGAGTCGGCCCCAGAGCCGGCACCGGAGGACTGAGCCCGGGGGCCGAGGCCCGCCCGGGCGAGGATCCCCGCGGCCGCGGCGTCGGCGTCGGCCAGGGTGCGCGCGGTGTCGGCCACCGACCCCCCGGACTCGGCGGCGATGGCGGTGCCCCACTGGACCGAGGAGAGCTGCAGGCCCAGCACGTACACGCCGTCGAGGACCTCGCCGCGGACGTCGATGAGCCGGTAGGGCGGGTCGGTCACGTCGAAGCCCTTGCCCGCGCGGGGGGAGCCGACGGAGTCGAGGATCTCGCGGGGCCGCGCATAGCCGTCGGCGAGCAGCCCCGCCACCAGCGGGGAGTCGGAGAGCTGGACACGGTTGGCGGGCATCATCGCCTCCAGCAGCCACGAGGCGTGGACGGGGTCGGCGTCGACCCAGGGAGACTCGGCGATGAACGTCCCGGAGTCGCGTTCGACCTCGAAGTTCGGATCCGGGCCGAGGAACTCGACCATGCCGGCGCGGCTCAGGGCGACCAGCTCCTCGATGCGCTGCACCGGCGGACCGCTGGCCAGGCCTTCGACCAGCGCCTCGAACCATCCTTCGACGTCGCTGACCAGGCTGGCGTCGGAGATCGTGTGCTCACTGATGAGCGCCTTGAGCCTGATGCGCCCGGCGTGCAGGGCGCCCACGGCCATCTTCACCGGGCTGGACGTGCCGGCGACCGAGGAGTGCGCATCGTCTTCGAGGTAGCTCCGCACCTGCTCCTGGTACTGGGCCGAGGAGTCGAAGATGGTGTCGGCGAAGGGCCGCGCCATGGCACGGACGTCGAACCACAGGGCGTCGGGCGCGTGACGGCTCAGCAGCCGGCGTCCCTGCGCATTGAGCACCTGCTCCCCTCCTCGGGAGGCGTGCAGCAGCTCGTCGAACTCGTCGAGGAAGTCCTGCGGTCCGTCGGCGAAGAGCTCTGGGGCCACGTGGGCCAGGGTGCGGTAGTAGGTGCGGAGCACGTCGCGCTGCAGCAGCGGCCACAGGTGGGCCGCGAACTCGACGGTCTCGTGGCGGGAGACGACCTCGGCGATGGTGTCGTCGGTGAAGTGGACGAGCTCGACGCCCTCGGGCACGAAGCCGCGGGCCACCGACTTCGCCCGGTAGGGGGTGCCTCGGCGGGAGCCGGCGATCAGATGCGGCTCGCGTCCGGAGGGGGTGTAGTGCATGCGGCGGCCGGCCGGCGCGTGGGGGTCGTGGGTGAAGGTGCCGCCCCGTCCGGCGGTGAGGCCGATCATCAGGTCGAAGAAGTTCAGCCCCATGCCGCGGATGAGGACGTTCTCTCCGGCGGGTATCGCCTCGAGGTCCACATCGGTGGGGACGCTGGGCGGGACGTAGCGCAGCCCGAGCTCTGCGGCGACGACGGCGATCCTGGCGGCGGACTCGTTGAGACGGGCGGGCACGTGGCCGAGGCTGAGCACGGCCGAGTCGGCGGCGAGCCACGTGCCGTCGTCGAGGGTGACCTCGTAGGCCCCGCGCCTGGGGCGCAGGCCGGTGGCCGAGGCACGTCGGGAGTCGACGGTGACGCCGTCGAGCGCCTCCAGCGCCTCGACGATGCGGCGGTGCAGGGCGGTCAGGTAGCGCCCGTAGTCGGCCCGGGCCGGATAGTCGTTGTCGTCGGCCTCTCCCCCGAGGTTCTGGCCTCGGCCGGTGCGGGACTCGTCGGCGCTGACCCGACCCTGGTCGGAGCGGCGCCAGTCGGCGTAGCTCATCGCCGCAGACGAGGCGGGCAGTTCTGCGCATGTCGCCGCGGCGGGTGCCGCGGTAGGGAATGAGGCGGGCGTGTTCATCAGGAACAGCGGGGACTGGTCCGGATCCCAGACGCGTCCGGCGCCGTGCGGGGCCGGGTCGATCACGATGATCCGAAGCCGACGGTCGGCGGGGTCCCGCGGCTCGCCGCGTTCCAGCTGCGAGAGCAGACGTTCCAGGAATGACGTGCCGCGGGGTCCGGCGCCGACGACGGCGATCACACGCTCCTGTGCACTGTGCATGCAGATCAGCCTACTGGCCCGTCAGAGGTGTCAGGCTCCGGGGTCCGCTGGTCGCGGTGGGCTTTGATCTGCACTGTGAGCACGCGTTAGGCTGGTGAGTCGCATCTTCCGGGTCTCGACCCGGTGATGTGAGGAGGCGTGCCAGAGCGGCCGAATGGACTTCACTGCTAATGAAGGGTCCGGCTAACACCGGACCGGGGGTTCAAATCCCCCCGCCTCCGCACTCAGACCCCCGTCTGACCTGGGATGACAGGTCGGCGGGGGTCTCTTGTCGGCCAGATCGCCCGATCTGTCGGCCCGCGAGCGCGTGCGCGCAGCATGCACTCGAAGCTGATCTGCAGGATTCGTCCGGGTCCTCACACCCAAAGCTCCAGGTCAGGTGTACGATCTGACTATCCGAAGACCTTCGGATTCTTAGGAGGACATCATGCGTGGACCCGTTCTTCCCATCGGACTGGGAACCCTTCTGCTCATCATCATCATTCTGATCCTCGTCTTCTGAGCCGAGACCCCCGGGAACGCCCCCGCACCGGTCGACAGCGGCCGCACGGGGGCGTTCCTGTCGGCTGCGCCGACCGCTCGGAGCCCCCCTCCTCCGGCAGCCCCCTAGATACCGGGTGACCTGCGATGAAAAGATGGACGCAGACCGTCAGACCGGAATCACGATCCGAGGAGGACACCCATGAGCACAGACATCCGCCTGAACATCCATGACACCGGCGGCGACGGACGACCCGTCGTGCTCATCCACGGATGGCCCCTGTCCCACGCCTCGTGGTCCGAGCAGATCGGCGCCCTGTCCGACGCCGGCCACCGGGTCGTCGCCTACGACCGCCGAGGCTTCGGGGACTCCGAGAAGCCCGAGGGCGGCTACGACTACGACACCCTCGCCGACGACCTGCAGCAGGTCATGACGTCCCTCGACCTGACCGACGCCACCCTGGTCGGGTTCTCCATGGGCGGCGGTGAGGTGGCTCGCTACGCCTCCCGCCACGGCCTGGACCGGGTGCGCTCGGTGGTCTTCGCCGCCGCCGTTCCCCCGTACCTGCGTCAGACCGAGGACAACCCCGACGGGCCCCTCGACGACGACACCTACCATTCGCTGCGCGGCGGACTGGAGTCCGACCGGGACAGCTTCTTCGACGAGTTCATCACCGGGTTCTTCAGCGCCGGCGAGACCGTCACCGTCTCCGACGAGCAGCTCGGCGAGGCCAAGCGCCTGGCTGAGCAGTCCGACCAGCAGGCCGCCCTGGGCTGCATGGACGCATGGGCCACGACGGACTTCCGCGGGGACCTCGACGCGGTGACCGTGCCGACCCTGGTCATCCACGGCGACTCCGACGCCACGGTGCCCGCCGAGGGATCCGCCGAGCGCACCCACCGGCAGGTCGCCGACTCGGAGCTGGTCATCGTCGAGGGCGGCCCGCACGGGCTCAACGTCAGCCACGCCGAGCAGTTCAACCGGGCGCTGCTGGACTTCCTCCGGAAGTGATCCCCGGCTGAGACGACAGCTCCGTGCCCGAAGGTGACAGCGTCTACCGTCAGGCCGCACAGCTGCACCGGGTGCTCGCCGGACGCACGCTGACGACGTGCGACCTGCGTGTGCCGTCGTACGCCGCAGTGGATCTGTCGGGACGGGTCGTCGACGACGTCGTCGCCCATGGGAAGTACCTGCTCTGCCGCATCGGCGACACCGTCATCCGCTCCCATCTGAAGATGGAGGGGGTGTGGCACGTCTATCCGCTGGGGCCCGGTCACCCACGATGGCGCCGTGCGGCCCACACCGCCCGCTGCGTGCTGGCCACCGACGAGCACCAGGCCGTCGGCTTCTCCCTCGGAGAGCTGGTGGTGTTCCCCCGGAGCGAGAGCGCGCAGCGCCAGCAACACCTGGGGCCCGACCTGCTCGGAGACGACTGGGATGCCCAGGAGGCGCTGCGCAGACTCCGCGCCCGCCCCGAGCGGGCCGTCGGTCCGGCCTTGTTGGATCAGCACAACCTCGCCGGGATCGGCAACGTCTACCGCAGTGAGATCTGCTTCCTGGCCGGAGTGCACCCGTCCGCCCCCGTCTCAGCCGTCCCCGACCTGCCGGGCATGGTCGAGACGGCGCACCGACTGCTGCAGGTCAACAGGCTCCGTCCGCGGCGCGTGACCACCGGCACGGCGTCGGCCGCGGTGCGCACCTGGGTCTACGGCCGTGACGGCCAGCTGTGCCTGCGATGTCGCAGCCGCATCGTCAGGGCCGAGATCGGCGAAGAGGAGGACCGCCGGCGGGGTCGGGACGACCGTGTCGTCCACTGGTGTCCGCACTGCCAGCCCCAGCCCTGATCGAGACCCTGATCTCCGACGCTTCCCGGCCCCGCGAGGGCGGGAAGTGCGTCAGGAATCGGGGACTCGATGAGAGGGGCGTCAGTGCTCGGTGAGCACGATCGCCGAATGCGGCTTCTCGTCCGAGAGCATCCCCCAGATCAGGTGGCGCCGCAGCGTCCGGTCGGTCAGATCCACCTCGGGGACGAGGGTCCACGTCTCCCGTGCGCCGTCGCCCATCCGCAGCTCGACGACCTCACCGACCTGCTCCGAGGCCGCCAGCGTCTCGAAGCGCATGTCATGCCGCTCGGCCCAGGCGTCCCAGTCGACGCAGTCGGCGCCATCGATCGCCTCCAGGAGCTCACGGGTCCAGGTGTCCGTCCCGATGTCGCTGCGGCACAGCATCCCCAGCAGCGGACACATCTCCGCGGCCCTCTCCCCCAGCGGGAGGCTGGGATCGCCGGTGCCGTGCGATCCGTCCTCGCGGTACTCCTGGTCCAGCGTGCGGATCTCGTCCTGATGGAAGTTCGCCACCGTGTCGACCAGACGGTGCACGTCCCGGCGTCGGCTCAGCCTCGTGCTCATCGGCACCTGCTCCGGGAGCCGGGGGACCGGCAGATAGGCGTAGCTGATCTCGCGCATCGGAGACCTCCTGTCCGTCCGACGGGGCAACAGCAACCCCTGGGGACAGAGTAGCACCGCTCTGACCTGGAGTTTCTCCGCACACGAGAGGTGGGGGCCGGCCTGTCGGAACAGACCGGCCCCCACCGTCGTCACCACCGTCGAACACCCACCTCAGGCGGCCATCGCGTCCCTTCGGGCGGATCCGCGACCCGCAGCACGTCGACCGACCGCCGGCTCCGCGGGCTCCTCGGCGGAGGAGGTGCCCGACGCCGCCGAGAGCGCCTGCTCGTAGGCGGGAACCGTCAGGAAGGCCGGGAAGTCCTGCGCCAGGGCCGAGGCGACGAACAGCTCGCGGGCCTCGTCCATCCGGTCCTCCCCGCTGCGCGGCAGCTTCGAGGACACATCCTCGACCAGCTCCTCGACCCACCGGCGGGTCACCCGTCGCATGGTGCCGTCGTCGCTCATCCGAGCCTCAGCACCGGCGTCGATCCACTGCCAGATCTGGGAGCGGGAGATCTCCGCCGTGGCGGCGTCCTCCATCAGACCGTGGATGGCCGCGGCGCCGGAGCCCCGCAGCCAGGACTCCATGTAGCGGATGCCGACGTCGATGTTGGTGCGGACCCCCTCTTCGGTGATCTCCCCCTCGGTGGCACCGACGTTCAGCAGCGCCGCCGCATCGGGGACGACGTCGTCGCGCCGCCGGGTGCGGATCTGGTGCGGGCAGCCGCCGAGGACCTCGTCGAAGGCCTCCGCGGCGATCGGCACCAGGTCGGGGTGGGCGACCCAGGATCCGTCGAAGCCGTCGGCGGCCTCGCGCAGCTTGTCCGCGGCGACCTTCTCCAGGGCGGCGGTGTTGGCCCGCGGGTTCCTCCGGTCGGGGATCTGAGCGGCCATCCCCCCGATCGCGGAGGCCCCGCGCCGGTGGCAGGCCCGGACCAGCTGGTCGGTGTAGGCCCGCATCATCGGGGCGGTCATGGTCACCTGGACCCGGTCGGGCAGGACGAACTCGGCGCCGCGGTCCCGGAACATCTTGATGATCGAGAAGATGTAGTCCCAGCGTCCGGCGTTCAGCCCGGCGGCGTGGTCGCGCAGCTCGTAGAGGATCTCCTCCATCTGGAACGCGGCGGTGATCGTCTCGATCAGCACCGTGGCCCGGACGGTGCCCCGCTCGATGCCGAGGTGGTCCTGCGCGGCGCAGAACACCTCGTTCCACCACCGGGCCTCCTCGTAGTGCTCGAGCTTCGGCAGGTAGAAGTACGGACCGCGCCCACGGGCGATGAGCTCCTCCGCGTTGTGGAAGAAGTACAGCCCGAAGTCCATCAGCGCCCCGGCGATCGGCTCACCGTCGACGAGCAGGTGGTCCTCCATCAGATGCAGACCTCGCGGCCGCACGTTGATGGTCGGGGTGCGCTCCTCCGGCTCGGGGTCCAGGCGGTAGCGCTTGCCCGCCTCGGTCCGGAAGTCGATCTGCCGGCGGACCGCGTCGCGCATGTTGATCTGTCCGGAGACGACGTTCTCCCAGGCCGGGGTCGAGGAGTCCTCGAAGTCGGCCATCCATCCCAGCGCCCCCGAGTTCAGGGCGTTGACCGTCATCTTCCGGTCCACCGGACCGGTGATCTCCACCTGCCGGTAGTTCAGGCCCGGCGCCAGCGGCGCGACCCTCCAGGTCTCGTCCTCTCGGATCGCCCGCGTCTCTTCGGGGAAGTCCGGCGTCCACCCCTGGGAGATCCGGTCCCGGACCTCCTCACGGGCGGCCATCAGCTCCCGGCGGCGAGGCTCGAAGGTGCGGTGCAGGTGGGCGAGGAACTCCAGCGCCTCGATGGTGAGCACCTTGCGCTGGCCGCGGACCTGGTGTCCGCGCAGCGTGATGCCGTTGACGGTGACTTCGGTGTCGGCTGAATACATGATGTGCTCCTTGAAGGCTGTGGCGTCCCGGTCCGGCGTCGTCGGTCGGACCGTGGGGATCAGTGGAACTGACCGGCTTCGGTGGATCCGGCGAGGGCCAGGGTGGACCCCTCCGGGTTGAGGGCGGTGGAGATGGCGTCGAAGTAGCCGGTGCCGACCTCGCGCTGGTGCTTGGTGGCGGTGTAGCCGTTGACCTCGTCGGCGAACTCGCGCTCCTGCAGCTCCACGTAGGCCGACATCTGGCGCTCCTTGTAGCCGCGGGCCAGGTCGAACATCGAGTGGTTCAGGGCGTGGAAGCCGGCCAAGGTGATGAACTGGAAGGTGAAGCCCATGGCACCGAGCTCGCGCTGGAACTTGGCGATGGTGTCGTCGTCGAGGTTCTTCCTCCAGTTGAACGACGGCGAGCAGTTGTATGCCAGCATCTGGTCCGGGAACTCGGACTTCACCGCTTCGGCGAACCGGCGGGCGACCTCGAGGTCCGGGGTGCCGGTCTCCATCCAGATCAGGTCCGAGTAGGGGGCGTAGGCCTTGGCCCGGGAGATGCAGGGCTCGATGCCGTTGTGCACCTTGTAGAAGCCCTCGGCGGTGCGCTCGCCGGTGAGGAACTCACGGTCCCGCTCGTCGACGTCGGAGGTGATCAGGGTGGCGGCCTCCGCGTCGGTCCGGGCGACTATCACCGAGGGGACGTCGGCGACGTCGGCGGCCAGGCGGGCCGCGTTCAGGGTGCGCACGTGCTGCCCGGTGGGGATGAGCACCTTGCCGCCGAGGTGACCGCACTTCTTCTCGGAGGCCAGCTGGTCCTCCCAGTGCACGCCGGCCGCGCCCGAGGTGATCATGGACTTCATGAGCTCGTAGGCGTTCAGCGGTCCGCCAAAGCCGGCCTCCGCGTCGGCGACGATCGGCACCAGCCAGTCGTCGACGCTCTGCACGCCCTCGGCGCACTCGATCTGGTCGGCGCGCAGCAGCGCGTTGTTGATGCGTCGGACCACCTGGGGCACCGAGTTCGCGGGGTAGAGCGACTGGTCGGGATAGGTGTGGCCGGAGAGGTTCGCGTCGGCGGCGACCTGCCACCCGGAGAGGTAGATGGCCCGCAGTCCGGCCTTGACCTGCTGCACGGCCTGGTTGCCGGTCAGCGCGCCGAGTGCGTTGGTGTACTCGCCGGTCCGCTGCTCCTCGGTCAGCTGCTCCCACAGCTTCTCGGAGCCGCGGCGGGCCAGCGTGTGCTCCTCCTGCACCCGTCCGCGCAGCTTCACGACCTCATCGGCGGAGTAGGTGCGCTCGACGTTCTGCCACCGCGGGCTGCTGTCCCAGTCGTGCTGGATCTGCTCTGCGGAGGCCGGAGTGTGCTGCTGTCCCATGATCTGACTCCTTCGTCGTCGTGATCGGTGCTGGTCCTCGGTGGTGTCCCCGCGGACTTCGATGGGTCTCGGCGGGGACCGGTGATGACCACTCTGCTCGCTCACGGAAGGGGTCACGAGGGGGTGGGGAAGAAAAGATCGTCAAGACCTGACGGACTCAGGGGAACTGCAGATCCTGCACAGATTCTCGCTGTGCGCATTGTCCGTGACCGCGCCCGCGGCAAGATCCGCTGATTCTGACAGAGTGGCGTGGACAGAGGGTCTTGCGCCGTGCCATAGTCCTGCCATGTCTCCCCGTCCCCCGGCCCCCGCCCCGACCGACGACGTCACGGCCGCCGAGTCCTGGGACGCGGTGGTCCTCGGACGACGGCTGCGCCATCTGCGCACCGAGCGGAACCTCACCCTCGACGCCCTGGCGGAGCGGGTCGGCGCCACCGGATCCCACCTGTCGCTGGTGGAGAACGGACGGCGGGAGCCGAAGCTCTCCCTGCTGGCCGAGCTGGCCTCCGCACTGGGCACCGGCGTCGACGAGCTGCTCTCCGCAGAGGCACCGACCCGCCGTGCGGCGCTGGAGATCGCCGTGGAGAAGTCCCAGCGGGCCCCGCACTACGCCGCACTCGGCCTGCCGCAGGTGAAGATCAGCCCGCGCACCCCCACCGACGTGCTCGAGGTGATCGCCGGGCTGCAGCAGGAGCTGCGGCGCCGCATGGAGGAGCAGGCGGCCACTCCGGAGGAGGCGAGGAGGGCGAACGTGGAGCTGCGCGAGGAGATGAAGTCCCGCGGCAACCACTACCCCGAGCTGGAGCGTCAGGCCCAGCAGCTCCTCGACGCGGTCGGCCACTCCGACGGCCCGCTGAGCCACCACGCCGCGGCCGACATCGCCGAGCACCTGGGGTTCTCCGTCCACCTGGTCTCCGGCCTGCCCCACTCCACACGCTCGGTCACCGACCTGAAGAACCGCCGCTTCTACCTCTCCCGCGCTCGGACCCCGAACCATGAGCCGCGGTCGGTCCTGCTGCAGGCCATCGGCGCCTACGTGCTCAATCAGGGCGAACCGGAGGACTACTCGGACTTCCTGCGCCAGCGGGTCTACACCAACTACTTCGCCGCAGCGCTGCTGATGCCGCAGAAGCAGGCGGTGAGGTTCCTCCGCGGAGCCAAGGAGCGGCGCGACCTGGCCATCGAGGATCTCCGCGACGTCTTCGGGGTGTCCTACGAGTCCGCCGCACACCGGTTCACCAATCTGGCCACCGAGCATCTGGGCATCCGGTGCCACTTCCAGAAGGTCCACGAGTCCGGGATCATCCACAAGGCCTATGAGAACGACGAGGTGACCTTCCCCTCCGACCACATCGGCGCCATCGAGGGCCAGCAGGTGTGCCGCTACTGGACCTCGCGGGAGGTCTTCGGGGTCAGCGACCACTTCCGCGCCTTCAACCAGTACACCGACACCCCCTCGGGCACCTTCTGGTGCACGGCGGTGGTGGAGGGTCACTCCTCGGGCCTGTACTCGCTGTCGATCGGAGTCCCCTTCGACGACGCCCGCTGGTTCCGCGGCAAGGACACCACGTCTCGGTCGATCTCGCGATGCCCCGACCCCACCTGCTGCCGACTCCCCTCCCCCGAGCTGGAGTCCGCCTGGGGAGGCAACGCCTGGCCGGCGGCACGGGCCAACGCCCACCTGCTGGCGGCCATGCCCTCGGGCGCCTTCCCCGGAGTGAACGAGGTGGAGGTCTTCGAGTTCCTCCAGCAGCAGGCCGACCGGGACTGACCCGACCCCCCACCTCCGCACTCACGCCTCCCCACTCACCCCCTCACTTCATCGGTTGGGCGTTCCGCGTCGCTCAGCGGCCGGATTTCGGCTCGTGAGCGACGCGGAGCGCCCAACCGATGGGGGTGGTGGGGGTTCAGCCGCGGCCGGTGAGGTCCAGTGCGGCCGAGACCACGGACTCGGCGTCGATGCCGTGGATCCGGTGCGCCTCGGTCATCGACGAGGCCTGGCCGAAGTCGGTCACCCCGAGGTTCCGCGTCCGATCCCCGCGCACCCCGGCGAGGAACGCCAGGGTGTGCGGATGCCCGTCGAGCACGGTGACCAGCGGGGCCGGAGCCTGGGCGGGGAACAGCTCGTCGACGATCGCAGAGCGGGCCGACTCTCCCACCCGCCCGCGGTCCTGCATCGACCGGAACACCCGACCGGGACTGGT
The DNA here is from genome assembly GCF_025420485.1 of Nesterenkonia marinintestina. Classification (GTDB taxonomy): domain Bacteria; phylum Actinomycetota; class Actinomycetes; order Actinomycetales; family Micrococcaceae; genus Nesterenkonia; species Nesterenkonia marinintestina. Next base: position 67,130 of record NZ_JAOEFD010000005.1, read on the forward strand.
CAGGCACACCACCCCGGCCCGGACACCGAGGGCGCCCAGCCGGTCAGCGGCTCGGAGCACCTCGGGCATGATCGCCCCGGCTCCGACGAGGGTGACCTCGTCCTCTCCGGTCGGATGCCCACTCATCCGGTAGCCGCCCGCCACCACCTGCCGCCGACGTCGTTCGCGCAGCAGCGGATCCTCCGGCACGGCGGCGAGCGCCTGCTCGACCGGCCGCGTCGACAGCCGGAAGTAGGCCGCCTCCCCGCCCTGGGACTCGGGCAGGTGGAGCCGCCGCATGGCCTCGAGCATCGTCCATTCGAGGTCCTGGGCGAAGGCCGGCTCCCAGCTGGTGAGCCCAGGGACCTCCAGAGTCGCCGAGGGCGTGTTGAAGGACTGGTGCGCCCCACCCTCCGGCGCTAACGTCACCCCCGACGGGGTGCCGACGATGATGGAGCGTCCGCCCGCGTAGAGGCTGAACGTCCACGGCTCCAGGGCGCGGTTGATGAACGGGTCGTAGAGGACTCCCAGGGGGATCAGGTCGCGGCCCCACCGCTGGCCCACCGAGCCGAGCTCTCCGGCCAGGCTGACCAGGTTGACCTCGGCGATGCCCAGTTCGATGTGGCGGCCGCGGCGCCCCTCCTGCCAGCGGAGCATGCGTTCGCGGTCGTCGGCGAACCAGTCGTGCCGTCCGGCGATGGACCAGACCCCGGACTTGTTGATCCAACCGCCGAGGTTCGTCGACGTCGCCACATCCGGGCTGACGGTGGTCACGTGGGCCGCCAGCTCCGGTGCGGCGCGGACCAGGTCGGAGAGCAGGCGCCCCAGCTGAGTCTGGGTCGAGGTGACGGCCTTGGGCGCCCATCCGAGTTCCGCGGGCACCTCCGGCGCCGGTTGGTGGACGATCTCCTCGCGCCGCAGCCGCCGCGCCGCCTCGCCGACCAGGTGCCCGGCGGGGCTGTCGGCGTCGAAGCGGTGCCACGGGTCGTCGAGGCTCATGCCGGAGGCCTCGGCGAGGTCCTGCATCTGGTCCTCGGTGAGCTGGGCGGCGTGGTTGCCCGGGTGGCCTTCGGTGGCCAGCCCGCGTCCCTTGATGGTGTAGGCGAAGACGACGGTCGGCCGGTCCTCGGCCACCTGCCCGAACGTGTCGGTGAGCCGGCTCAGGTCGTGGCCGCCGAGGTCGCGGACCGCCTCAGCGAGGTCGGCGTCGCTGAGGGGTTCGAGCAGGTTCCGCAGCGCCTCGGCATCCTCCCCGACGCCGGCGAGGATGCGTTCCCGCACCTCACCGGGATGGGAGCGCAGCAGGCGCTGGTACTCCTCGTTCGGCATCTGATCCATGCGCCGTTCGAGCAGCTCCCCTCCCTCCCGGGCGAAGAGCTCCTGCAGGCGTCGGCCCCACTTCACGGTGAGCACCTGCCAGTCGGCGGCTCCGAACATGCCCTGCAGACGCCGGATCTGCACGTCCGGGATGACCCGGTCGAGGGACTGTCGGTTCAGGTCCACCACCCAGAGCACGTTGCCCAGACCGCGGACCTCCGGATCGATGATCGCCTCCCAGACCGCGCCCTCGTCGAGCTCGGCGTCGCCGAGCAGGGAGATGAAGCGGCCGGCCTCCGGGGTGGTCTCGGAGAACCGGTCCGCCAGGTGCCGGTGGGACAGCGCCGCCCAGACCGGTGCCGTGGCGCCGATCCCGACGGACCCGGTGGAGAAGTCGACGGTGTCCGGGTCCTTGGTCCGCGAGGGGTAGGGCTGCAGGCCGCCCTGCGAGCGCAGGGTGGTGAGCCACTTCTCGTCGAGGTCGCCGAGGAGGTAGTTCAGGGCGTGCAGCACCGGGGAGGCGTGCGGCTTGACCGAGACCCGGTCCCGGCCGGTCAGCTCGGTCATGTACAGCGCGGTCATGATGCCCACCAGCGACGCCGACGAGGACTGGTGGCCCCCCACCTTGACCCCGTCGGGGTTCTTCCGGCCGCGGTTGGCGGCGTCGATGATGCTGGTGGCCAGCCACAGCACGCGCTGGGCGACCTCGTCGAGCACCTCGGCGTCGGCGGTGGCGCGCAGGGGCCGTTCGTTGGCGCTCGGCGGATCCACCTGGGCCGAGGTCTCGAACTGGGCGTGCTCCTCGACGTCTTGGGTCATCTCAGCCTCCTGAAGGTGTCAGCGGGTCCGGGCGGGGTTCACTCGAAGATCGAGCTGTAGGCGTTCAGGGCGAGCTGACCGCCCAGGTGTGCGTAGAGCACGGTGTTCTCCTCGGTCAGCTGCCCGCCGCGGATGAGCCCGAAGAGCCCGGCCATGGACTTCCCCTCGTAGACGGGGTCGAGGATCACGCCTTCGAGCTCGCCGGTGGTGCGGATGGCCTCGATGGTGGTCTCGTCGGGGATCCCGTAGACCGGCCCGGCCCATCCGGAGCGGATGTCGACCTCGTCGTCGCGGATCTCGCGGCCCAGACCGATCTTCTCCGCGGTGGTGTTCGCGATGCGGGTGACCTGGTCGACGGTCTTCTCCAGGGTGGCGGAGGCGTCGATGCCGATGACGCGGCGCTTCCGACCGCCGGCGTCCTCGATCTCGGCGAAGCCGGCGATCATACCCGCCTGGGTGGACCCGGTGACCACGCAGACGATGATCGTGTCGAAGAACTCGCCGGTCTCGGCCTCCTGGGCGACGACCTCGTGGGCCCAGTTCGCGAACCCGACGCCGCCCAGCGGGTGCTCGGAGGCTCCCGCGGGGATCGGATACGGCTTGCCGCCGGCCTCCTCGACCTCGGTCAGGGCCTGCTGCCACGAGTCGCGGATGCCGATGTCGAAGCCGGCGTCGTCGAGCCGGACGTCGGCGCCCATGATGCGGGAGAGCTCGATGTTGCCGACCTTGTCGTTGACCGGGTCGTCCCAGTCCACCCAGCGCTCCTGCACAAGTCGGGCCTTCAGGCCCAGGTGCGCGGCGACGGCGGCTACCTGACGAGTGTGGTTGGACTGGTATCCGCCGATGGAGACCAGCGTGTCGGCGCCGGACTCGAGGATGTCCGGGACGATGTACTCCATCTTGCGGGTCTTGTTGCCGCCGAAGGCCAGCCCGGAGTTCACGTCCTCACGCTTGGCGAAGATGCGCGGCCCGCCCAGGTGAGCGGCCAGCCGCGGCAGCTCGTGGATGGGGCTCGGGCCGAAGGTCAGGGAGTGGCGGGGCAGATCGCGGGTGGCCATGGGGCACCTCCAGGAGGAAGAGGACGACGATTCCGTATGCAATATATTGCATGACGCATGCTCTATCATGGCATAGGTCACATCAGAGCAACACCCCCTCACGCCCAGGAGACGACGATGCCGATCCCACCGGTGCGCGGAGTCCACGCCCGGCGCCTGCTGCGCGACGAGGTCTACGACTCCATCCGAGACGCCGTCGTCGTCGGGGACCTCGCCCCCGGTGAGCAGCTGCGCGACGGCGAGCTGGGCGAATGGCTCGGCGTCTCCCGCACCCCGGTCCGTGAGGCGCTCCTGCGCCTGGCCCAGGCCGGGCTGGTGCAGGCGAATCCGGGACGCACCACCAAGGTCGCCGAGATCGATCCGGAGGTCTTCGCGCACTGCCGGGAGATCGCCGCGGAGCTCTACGCCCTGGCGGCCCGACGGGCGGCCGAAGGCCTCACCGCAGAGCATCTGGAGCGGATGGACGAGGCGAATTCGCAGCTTCAGCAGGCCCTCGACGCCGGAGATCCGATGGCGGCGATCGCCGCCGACGACGCCTTCCACTCGGTGCCGGTGGCTGCGAGCGGAAACCCGCTGATCGCGACCCAGCTGGAGACGGTGACCCCGTATCTGCGGCGCGGCGAGTACTTCCACTTCGGCACCTGGGCCGGCGCCCGATCCCCCGGGCAGCACGAAGAGATCCTCGAGGCCCTGCGCGCCGCCGACGGCGAGCGTGCCGCCGCCCTGACCCGTGACAACTTCGGCGGACTGCAGCTTCCCCACGCGGCGGAGTGACGGCGGCGGCTAGGCTCGACGGCATGAGCATCCGGGTCCTGGCCGTGGGCAAGAAGCACGAGAAGTGGGCCGTCGACGGCATCGAGCGGTACACCCAGCGCCTGCGAAAGCCCTACGACCTGGAATGGAAGCTGCACCCCCACTCCTCCCGCGACGAGGCCGCCGCCCGAGCCGAGGAGTCGACGCGGATGCTCGGGACGATCCGCCCGGAGGAGCACGTGATCCTCCTCGACGAGCGGGGGAAGAACCTCAGCTCCCCGGACCTGGCCCAGCACCTGCAGTCCCGCTTCGACGTCGGAGCCTCGGTGGCGATGGTGATCGGCGGGGCCTACGGGGTCGACGAGCAGCTGCACGGACGGGCCGATCTGGTGTGGTCGCTCTCGAAGCTCGTCTTCCCCCACCAGCTGGTACGCATGATCCTCGCCGAGCAGATCTACCGCGCCCAGGAGATCTCCGCAGGGAGGCCGTACCACCATGTCTGAGACCTCAGCCGACGCCCCCGGCGTCGTCGGTGTCCTCGGCGCGGGACGGGCCGGCACCGCCTTCGCCCGGGCCCTGCTGAAGGCCGGCTTCGAGGTGGACATCGCCGGGACTCGGCCGCCGAAGGCCCTGCGCCATCACCTGAAGATCTATGCTCCCGGTGCTCGGGCCGTGGACGCCGACGAGGTCGCCGATCGCGCTCGCGGGCAGGAGCGACCGCTGGTGATCCTTGCGGTCCCCCAGGAGGATCTCGACGAGATGGACACCCACTGGGCCGACGGCTGCGTGATGGTGGACGCCACCAACGCCTGGCACCACGAGATCCTGCCCACCTGGCTCCAGCAGGCCGTCGACGCCGGAGCCCCGACGTCGACGGCCGTCGCCGCCCGCTTCCCGGGTGCGCGCACGGTCAAGGCGCTGAACCACATCGCCCATGCGGACTTCGACGAGGACGTCCATCCCGAGCTGCCGCTGGACCAGCGGCGTGCGGCGGGTGCGGCCGGCGACGTCGACGCCGACCGCGGACTGGTGATGGGGATGCTGGACCGGATCGGCTTCGACCCCGTCTCCGTGGGGGCGCTGGCCGATTCCCGGATCATGGAGCCCGACGGCCCCCTCTTCGACCGCCGGCTCCGTCGTGAGGACGTCCTGCGTCGTACCGGGTGAGGCCTGGCGTCACGAGTCGGTGAGGAATCCTCGGAGCAGGGCCGCGGTCCCCTCGAGGTGGTCCTCCATCGCGCGACGGGCGCCGTCGGCGTCTCCGGCCAGCACGGCACGCAGGATCTCGGCATGCTGCTGGTCGGAGTGCTCCAGATTCAGCGGCAGCAGCGGGATCGCGTCGAGCAGCTGTGAGGCCGCCGCTCGGGCGTCGGCCACCGCCGCCGCCAGAGACGGGGATCCCGTCGCCTCGGCCAGCGCGATGTGGAATCGGGAGTCGTAGGGGCGGAAGCTCTGCTCGTCGGCCTGCTGGGCCGCCTCGAAGCACGCATTCAGGTGGGCCCGCTGCTCCGGGCTCAGCGCCGACCGTGCCGCGGCGGAGGCCGCCGCCGGCTCCACGGCCAGGCGGAAGGTCAGCACGTCGTGGAGCCGATCCGAGGTGAACAGCGTCCGAGCCTGCTCGTTCGGCGGGGGCGAGGTCACGAACGTGCCTCCGTAGCGGCCGCGCCGCACCAAGAGGTACCCCGCGCTCTGCAGTTCGGCGAGCGCCTCCCGGAGGGTCGACCGAGAGACCCCGAGGTCCTCCGCCAGCTGGCGTTCGGCGGGCAGTCGGTCCCCGGGCGCGAAGACGCCCAGCTTCAGCCCGCGAAGGACGACCTCCACGGTCTCCTCCAACGCATTGCCCTGACGGGCCTGCCCCAGGAGGGCCGCACGGTCGGGGAGGTCTCCGCTCGTCGACCTCGTCCGCTCCAGTGGTTGCCCCATAGACCAATCATCACACACCGCTCACCTGGACAGACAGGAGAATCCAGATAAATGCTGGCCGCTACCCTTGACGCTTCCGTGTGGCCGTGCTCACATAGGACCAGTCAATGGACTGCAATCAACCCATTGATGCTCAGAGGTCCGCACCGGGCTGCCGAACGGTCATGACCTCCCGTCCTGAAGAAGCAGGGGCCCACCATGACACAGCCAGCCTCCTCGCGCAGCGAGCACATCGAATACGCCGGCGTCGGCTCGGACTATCTGCAGCAGCGCCAGCTGCGTCGCGGCGCCGCCGGCTGGATCCTCCTGGCCGGGCTCGGCGTGGCCTACGTGATCTCCGGCGACTTCTCGGGATGGAACATCGGGCTCTCCTACGGGGGCTGGGGCGGACTGCTCATCGCCTTCGTGCTCATGGGACTGATGTACACATGCATGGTGTTCGGCCTGGCCGAACTGTCCTCCACGCTGCCCACCGCAGGTGCGGGCTACGGGTTCGCCCGACGGGCCCTGGGCCCCCTGGGCGGCTACGCCACCGGCATGGCGGTCCTCATCGAATACGCCGTCGCCCCCGCCGCCATCGCCACGTTCATCGGCGGCTACATCGAAGCGCTGGGCCTGTTCGGGATGACCAACTCCTGGCCGATCTACCTCGCCACCTACGTGATATTCATCGGCATCCACCTCTGGGGCGTCGGCGAGGCGCTGAAGGTCATGTTCGCGATCACCGCGATCGCCGTCGTCGCCCTGGTCGCCACCGTCGTCGGCCTGCTGCCCGGATTCCAGCCCTCCAACCTGTTCGACATCGTCCCCGACGGCTCGGTCGGATCCAGCGCCTTCCTCCCCTTCGGCTTCGCCGGCGTGCTGGCCTCACTGGTCTACGGCATCTGGTTCTTCCTCGCCGTCGAGGGCGTCCCCCTGGCCGCCGAGGAGTCCTCCGACCCGAAGCGGGACATGCCGCGCGGCATCATCGCGGCGATGATGATCCTGCTGGTCTTCGGGGCGCTCATGCTGATCCTCGTCCCCGGCGCCGCCGGAGCCGACGCCATGGGGCAGACCGACTCGCCGCTGCCCGATGCGCTGCGCGCCGCACTCGGCGGAGACTCGGTGCTCGCCGACTTCGTGAACTACGCCGGGCTGGCCGGACTGGTGGCCAGCTTCTTCTCGATCGTCTTCGCGTACTCCCGGCAGCTGTTCGCCCTCTCCCGCGCGGGCTACCTCCCCCGGTTCATGTCGCTGACCTCCTCGCGCCGGACCCCGTGGGTCGCGCTGATCGTCCCGGGCACCATCGGCTTCGCCCTGGCCGCGATCACCGGCGACGGCGGCCTGCTCATCCAGATCGCGGTGTTCGGAGCCACCGTCTCCTACGTGCTGCTGAACCTCAGCCACATCGTCCTGCGCCGCCGCGAGCCGCACCTCGAGCGCGGCTACCTGACCCCCGGCGGCACCGTGACCACGGGGATCGCCCTGGTCCTCGCCGTCGTCGCCCTGATCGCGGTGTTCTTCGTCGACATCACCGCCGCGCTCATCACCGCCGCCGTCTTCGCCCTCGCACTGGCCTACTTCTGGTTCTACAGCCGGCACCGGCTCGTGGCCGCCGCGCCCGAGGAGGAGTTCGCGCTGCTGGCCGAGGAGGAGCAGCAGCTGCACTGACACCGACAGGCCGGAGCACCCGAGCAGGAGCACCGACCCGGAGCACCCAGACCGCCGCACCGATCCGAGAAGCACAGGAAGGACCTCATCCCCATGAATCCCCCCTCCCAGACCCCGGACCACCGGTCCGGCGACACAACCGACGCGACGGGAGACCACCGCGACGTCCGGCCGCGCAACCCGCGGATGCTCTCAGTCGAGGAGCTCACCGAGGCCATCACCGCCGACGAGGTGGACTCCGTGATCCTCGCCTTCACCGACATGCAGGGACGCCTGCAGGGCAAGGTCATCCATGGCCGGTTCTTCCTCGACTCGGTGCTCTCCCACGGCACCGAGGCCTGCAACTACCTGCTGGCCGTGGACACCGACATGAACACCGTCGACGGATACTCCCTGACCAGCTGGGAGACCGGCTACGGGGACATGGAGTTCGAGCTCGACGCCAGCACCATCCGCCGGGTGCCCTACCTGGAGAAGACCGTGATGGTCCAGGCCGACCTCAACACCACCGACGGGGCACCGGTCCCCGTGGCTCCGCGGGCCATGCTGCGCGCCCAGCAGGAGCGGGCGGCCGCCATGGGACTCCGGGCCCTGGCCGGCACCGAGCTGGAGTTCCTCATCTTCGACACCTCCTACGAGGACGCGTCCCTGGGCGACTATCGGAACCTCGTCCCGGCGAACCAGTACAACGTGGACTACTCCGTCCTGGGCTCCATGCGGGTGGAGCCGCTGCTGCGCGACATCCGCAATGCGATGTACGAGGCGGGAATGACCGTCGAATCCGCCAAGGGAGAGTGCAACTTCGGCCAGCACGAGATCGCCTTCAAGTACGACGACGTCGTCACCACCGGAGACAACCACACCTTCTACAAGCTCTCGGCCAAGCACATGGCCTCCCAGCGCGGGAGGTCGGTGACGTTCATGGCCAAGCCGAACCATCGGGACGGCTCCAGCTGCCACATCCACATGTCGCTGCGCGGGCTCGACGGCGGACTCGCCTTCTGGGACGCGCAGCAGGAGCGACGCACCGCGCTCTACGACCACTTCATCGCCGGAGTCCTCGCCACGATGCGGGAGTTCACGCTGTTCTACGCGCCCAACATCAACTCCTACAAGCGCTTCGCCGAGGGCACCTTCGCCCCGACGACTGTGGCCTGGGGACGCGACAACCGCACCTGTGCGGTGCGGCTGGTCGGCGAGGGTCCCTCCGCACGCATGGAGAACCGCGTGCCGGGGGCGGACGCCAACCCCTATCTGGCGATGGCGGCGATGCTGGCCGCCGGCCTCTACGGCATCGAGCACGAGCTCGAGCTGCCTCCTATGGTCGAGGGCAACGCCTACACCTCCGGCGCCGCCCGCGTCCCGGACACCATGGCCGAGGCCCGCGAACTCTTCGCCTCCTCCACGGTGGCCCGGGAGCTCTTCGGGGACGAGGTCGTGGAGCACTACACCCACTACGCCGACATCGAGCTCTCCCAGTTCAACTCCACAGTCACCGACTGGGAGGTCCGTCGCGGATTCGAGAGGCACTGATGGCGGAGGGGACGACCTGTGAGACGGCCGAGTCGAGAGGGACTCATGACCGTCGCCCACGGATCGGACTGACGACGTACTGGCAGCACGGGGAATGGGGCGTGTGGTCCGACATCGCCGCCATCGTTCCGGGGAACTATGTGCGCGCCGTCGTCGCCGCCGGTGGAACCCCGGTGCTGCTGCCCCCGGTCGGCACGGACGTCACGGTCTTGGAGGTGCTGGACGGACTGATCGTCATCGGCGGTGTCGACGTCGACCCCTCCCGCTACGGACAGGATCCGCATCCGCGGACCGCACCCCAGCCGGAACGCGACGAGCATGACACCGCCCTGATCCGGTGTGCACTGGAGCGGGCCATGCCGCTGTTCGCGATATGCCGCGGCGCGCAGGTGCTCAATGTGGCCCTGGGCGGCACCCTGCACCAGCACGTCCCGGACCTCATCCCCGACGCCGGGCGGTACCAGCCCTCCCCCGGAGTGTTCGGAGAGGTCGAGTTCTCCGTGGCCCCGGACACCCTGACGGCGGACCTGCTGGGGCCGCGGGCCTCGGCCCCCTGCTACCACCATCAGAGCCTCGACCGCCTGGGGCGCGGGCTCCGCGCCGCCTCCCACGCCGAGGACGGCACGGTGGAGACCGTAGAGCTCCCCGAGGCCCCCGGCTGGGTCCTGGGCACCCAGTTCCATCCGGAGGAGAACCTCGAGGACCTGCGCCTGTTCCGCGGGTTCGTCGCCGCCGCCGGAGACCACATGACCACACCCGATCGCCGCGTCCCAGCGGCCGAGGAGTCCCACCGATGAGCATCCATCACGTCATCGACCCCGCCACCGAGGAACAGATCGCCGAGGTGGAGCTGGCCGACGTCGCCGCGACCGATGCGGCGATCGCCCGGGCTGCGGCCGCACAGCCCGGCTGGGCGGGCACGGCCCCGGCCGACCGAGCCCGGCTGCTGCGCCGGTTCGCCGCGCTGGTGGACCGGGACCTCGAGGAGCTGGCCCGCCTGGAGGTGAGCAACTCCGGCCACACCATCACCAACGCCCGCGGCGAGGCGGGCAACGTCCGTGATGTGCTCGACTACTACGCGGGGGCGCCCGAACGGCACATCGGATCTCAGATCCCGGTGGCCGGAGGACTGAACGTCACCTTCCATGAGCCGCTCGGCGTGGTCGGGATCATCGTGCCGTGGAACTTCCCGATGCCGATCGCGGCCTGGGGCTTCGCTCCGGCGCTGGCGGCCGGGAACACGGTGGTCCTCAAGCCGGCGGAGCTGACGCCGCTCACCGCCGTGCGCCTGGGGCGCCTCGCCCTCGAGTCGGGGATCCCCGAAGGAGTGTTCACCGTGCTGCCCGGCAAGGGGTCGGTGGTCGGCGAGCGCTTCGTCACCCATCCCGCGGTGCGGAAGGTCGTGTTCACCGGATCCACCCAGGTCGGACAGCGCATCATGGCCGGCTGCGCCGATCAGGTGAAGCGGCTGACCCTCGAGCTCGGGGGCAAGAGTGCGAACATCGTCTTCGCCGACGCGGACCTGGAGCTCGCCGCCTCCCAGGCTCCGGGCGGCGTGTTCGACAACTCCGGACAGGACTGCTGTGCAAGGTCGCGGATCCTGGTCGAACGCAGCGTGCTGGACAGGTTCGTAGAACTGTTCGCCCCTGCCGTGGAATCAGTCGCCGTCGGAGATCCGCAGCGCGAGGACACCGTCATGGGCCCGCTGATCTCCGCGGCCCACCGAGAGCGTGTCAGCTCCTTCATCTCTGCAGAGACTGAGGTGATCGCCCGAGGAGCGGCTCCCGAGGGGCCCGGCTTCTGGTTCCCGCCCACCGCCGTGGTGCCGGCGGGACCGTCGGACCCGCTGCTGCGTGAGGAGATCTTCGGACCGGTGGTCGCCGTGGTCCCCTTCGACTCGGAGGAGGAGGCCGTACGGCTGGCCAACGACACCGAGTTCGGACTCTCCGGCAGCATCTGGACCCGCGACGTGGGTCGCGCGCTGCGGGTCTCACGCGGCGTGGAGGCGGGGAACCTCTCGGTGAACTCCCACGCCTCCGTCCGCTACTCCACGCCCTTCGGCGGCTTCAAAGCCTCGGGGCTGGGCCGCGAGCTGGGCCCCGACGCCCTGGACTCGTTCACCGAGCTCAAGAACGTCTTCATCGCCGACTCCTGAGGGTCCGCCCCTCCCGCAGCACGTCCCGTTCCGCCGACAGAGAGGCACATCATGACCACCTCCTCCGCACCTCAGAGCACTCCGCACGCCGCCGAGGCCGCCTACGGCGGCCTGGTGTCGAACCGTCTGCAGGGCAGAGTCGCCACGATCACCGGCGGCGCCTCCGGGATCGGTCTGGCCACCGCACGCCGACTGGCCCACGAGGGTGCGCAGGTCGTCATCGCCGACATCGTCGACCAGGAGCGCGGCCGGGCCGCCGCCGACTCCGTGGGCGGAGTCTTTATTCGCACCGACGTCACCGACGACGACGACGTCGCCCGCCTGTTCACCGAGACCCGGGAGCGGTTCGGGCGGGTGGACGTCGCCTTCAACAACGCCGGCATCGCCCCGGACGACGACAACTCCATCCTGGACACCGGCCTCGACGCCTGGCGGCGCGTGCAGGAGGTGAATCTGACATCGGTGTACCTGTGCTGCCGGCACGTCATCCCGATCATGCAGGAGCAGGGGCGCGGGTCGATCATCAACACCGCATCCTTCGTCGCCGTGATGGGTGCGGCGACCAGCCAGATCAGCTACACGGCCTCGAAGGGCGGGGTGCTCTCGATGACCCGCGAGTTGGGAGTGGAGTTCGCCAAGCAGGGCATCCGGGTCAACGCCCTGTGCCCGGGCCCGGTCAACACCCCCCTGCTGCAGGAGCTCTTCGCCGCGGACCCGGAGAAGGCCCAGAGGCGACTGGTCCACCTGCCGATGGGGCGCTTCGCCGAGGCCGACGAGCTCGCAGCCGCCGTGGCGTTCCTCGCCTCCGACGACTCCTCGTTCATCACCGCCAGCGAGTTCCTCGTCGACGGAGGACTCTCGGGGTCATACGTGACCGCGCTCTGACCGCGCTCTGACGCCGCCTCACCGAACGGCGTCGGCCACCAGCCGCTCCGCGAGCGTTCGGGCGGCGCGAAGGTGGTCGACGCCGGTGTCGATCCCGCGGTGCGCGATCCCGCCCTCCAGCAGCAGGAACACGTGTTCGCCCAGCTGGGCCGCCCCCTGTGCTGAGACCTCGGCCTCGATGAGTCGACAGACCTCCTCACGGACCTGACGCTTGTGGTCTGCGACCACGCGCAGGCCGAGGTGTCCATTGCGCAGCTCGGCCGCCGCGTTGAGGAAGGGACATCCGTAGTGCGACTCCTCCGCCGCGGCGAGGTAGGCGTCGAAGAGGGCGAGGACCTTGGGCCCGGGAGCGGAGTCGACCCGCTCCCGCATCCGCGCCCACCACTGCTCATGGTGGCGCCGGAGGTAGGCGGCGACCAGGGCCTCCTTGGAGCCGAAGCGGTCGTAGAGGGTGCGCTTGGTCATTCCGGCCTCGGCCGCGATCGCCTCGACGCCGACGGCGTGGATCCCCCGTGCGTAGAAGAGCCGCCCGGAGGCCTCGAGGATCCTCACTCCCCCAGGGGTGAGACCACCGGTCGACGTCTCCGTCATGACTGCCTCCGTCGTTGACTTCACCGATCAGTATAGCTAGCGTCAGAAAAGTTCACCGATCGGTGAACCCGACGGGGGGAGGCGGCCGTGACGGACACCGGGACGCTGTCCGCCCAGGCGGCTCGGCACCTCACGGTCTCCGGGGCGTGCCTGATCGCGGTCTGCTACGGACTGGCACGCTTCGCCTACGGGCTGTTCCTGCCCGGAATGCGGGAGGAGTTCGCCCTGAGCTCCGGAGCCGCCGGAGTCATCGCGGCGGCCAGCTATTCGGCGTACTGCGCGGGAATCGCGGCGTCCGGCGCGCTCACACCTCGGCTGGGGGCCCGCACCGTGGCCGTCTCTGCCGGGGTCCTGGCCACGGTCGGCTGCGCACTGATCGCCGCGGCACCGTCGACGGCGGCCCTGGGGGTCGGCGTCGCCGTCGCCGGCTCCAGCACAGGAGTGGCCTCTCCCCCGCTGGCCCACGCCGTGGCGCTGCATATCGACCCGAGTCGACGGGACCGTGCCCAGACCATCGTGAACGCCGGCACCGGCATCGGCGTCATGGTCTCCGGCCCGGTCGCACTGCTGGCGCAGGACCACTGGCGGATCGGATGGCTGGCGTTCACCCTGGCGGCGGCCGTCGTCGCCGTCTGGGTCTGGCGCACGGTCCCGCCGCGCCCGCCCCACCGACCCAAGAAGGCGTCCCAGACGACCCGCCCCGCACCCTCCGCGCTATTCCCCAGAGGCTCACTCTCCCTCGTCACGGCGGCCGTGCTGATGGGTGCCGCCAGTGCCGCCGGATGGACGTTCGGCCAGGACTTCCTGCAGACCGAGGGCGGGCACGACCGAACACTGGCCACCGCAGCCTGGATCTGCCTCGGCGCGAGCGGCCTGTTCGGCGCCGTCGCCGGAGACCTGATCCGCGCCGTGTCGCTGCGGAGCGCCTGGACGGCACTCATGCTCGCCTTCGCCGCGACCACCGCCGTGTGGGCCCTCTGGCCGCAGAGCCCCGCTGTGGCCGTGCTCGCCTCGGCGGCCTTCGGCGCCCTCTATGTCGCGCTGACCGGCGTGCTGCTGGTGTGGGGCACCCGTCTGCACACTCGCCGGCCGTCGACCGGTGTCGGCATCGCCTTCCTGGCGATCGCGCTCGGTCAGGCGGCGGCCACCCCGGCGATCGGCGCGGTCGCGGACCTCAGTTCGATGTCCGAAGCCTTCCTCGTCGCCGCCGGCGTCGCGCTGACCGGAAGTCTCATCCGCGGAGCACGACGCACCGTGTCAGAGGTCTCTGCCTAGAGTTGATCCATGACCGATGCACAGGACGCCGCCGCGGGCGCACACACCGAGGGTGCGGCTCCGGACGACGTCCTGGAGCTCTTCACCGCACCGACCCGCGAGTGGTTCCGTGCGGCCTTCGGCGCCCCCACCTCCGCGCAGTCCGGCGCCTGGCGTGCGGTCTCCGAGGGGAGGAACGCCCTGGTCGTCGCGCCGACGGGCTCCGGCAAGACCCTCTCGGCGTTCCTGTGGTCGCTGGACCGGCTCTTCGCCGCGCCGGGTGAGGGCACCACGGTGCTCTACATCTCCCCGCTGAAGGCGCTCGGCGTAGACATCGAGCGCAACCTGCGCAGCCCGTTGGTCGGGATCGGCCACACCGCCCGGCGGCTGGGCCAGGAGCCCGGCGACATCAGCGTCGGCGTCCGCTCCGGCGACACCACCGCCAAGGGGCGACGGGACCTGGTGCGGAATCCGCCGAACGTGCTGATCACCACGCCGGAGTCGCTGTACCTGATGCTCACCTCCCAGGCACGCAGCACCCTGACCGGAATCTCCACGGTGATCGTGGACGAGGTCCACGCCCTGGCGGGCACCAAGCGCGGCGCCCATCTGGCGCTCTCCCTGGAGCGGCTCGATGCGCTGCTCGAGAGTCCGGCCCAACGGATCGGTCTCTCCGCGACCGTCGAGCCGCGTGACGAGGTCGCGCGATTCCTGGGCGGGCGCGCCCCCGCCGAAGTGGTCGCCCCGCCGGCGGAGAAGCAGTGGGACATCACCGTCTCGGTGCCGGTGCCGGACTTGGGCCGTCCCGAAGGGCTCGACGACGGCGGCGAGGACTCCGCTCCCATGCAGCCCTCGATCTGGCCGCACGTGGAGCACCGGATCGTGGACCTGGTCACCCAGAGGCGCTCGACCATCGTCTTCGTCAACTCCAGGCGCCTCGCCGAACGTCTGACCGGGCGGCTCAACGAGATCTGGGACGAACGGCGCGGCGTCGCCCCCGAGGACCAACCCTCATCACAGGAGGAGGACTCCTCCGCCCTCCTGGCCCGCTCCCACCACGGCTCGGTGTCGAAGGAGCAGCGCGAGGTCATCGAGGAGGACCTCAAAGCCGGACGGCTGCGCTGCGTGGTCGCGACCTCGTCGCTGGAGCTGGGCATCGACATGGGTGCTGTGGACCTCGTCGTCCAGGTCGAGTCTCCGCCGGCGGTCTCCGCCGGACTCCAGCGGGTGGGACGGGCCGGCCACCAGGTCGGCGAGGTCTCCGTCGGGTGGTTCTTCCCCAAGCACCGCGGGGACCTGGTCTCCGCCGCCGTCGTGGTGGAACGGATGCTGGCCGGGCGGATCGAAGCGCTCCACGTGCCGCGTAATCCGCTGGATGTCCTGGCTCAACAGACAGTGGCCGCCGCGGCGCTGGAACCTCTCGACGTCGAGGAATGGTTCGAGACCGTGCGCCGCAGCGCCCCGTTCTCCTCGCTCCCGCGCTCGGCCTTCGAAGCGGTGCTGGACCTGCTCTCCGGCCGATACCCCTCCGACCGGTTCGCCGAGCTGCGCCCGCGCATCGTCTGGGACCGTGAAGCCGGCACCCTGGCCGGGCGTCCCGGCGCCCAGCGACTGGCGGTCACCTCGGGGGGAACCATCCCCGACCGCGGACTGTTCGGGGTCTACCTCGCCGGCGGGGAGGACTCCGGGTCCGCGCGCACCGGAGGTCGCCGGGTCGGGGAGCTGGACGAGGAGATGGTCTACGAGTCCCGGGTGGGTGACGTGTTCGCCCTGGGGGCCACCAGCTGGCGGATCGAGGACATCACCTTCGACCGTGTGCTGGTCACCCCCGCCTTCGACCAGCCCGCAGCCATGCCGTTCTGGCGGGGAGACGGGCTGGGACGCCCCGCTGAGCTGGGCCGTGCGCTGGGCGAGTTCCAACGGCAGGTCCTGGCCGAAGGCACCGAGCCCGAGCAGAGCCGACTCGACGGCATCGGACTCGACACATGGGCGCGGGAGAACCTGCGCCGCTACCTCGAGGAGCAGTCCGAGGCCGTCGGCGCCCTGCCCTCGGACACCACGCTGGTCGTCGAACGCACCCGGGACGAGCTCGGCGACTGGCGGGTGATCCTCCACTCCCCCTACGGCCTGCAGGTCCATGCCCCGTGGGCGCTGGCAGTCGGCGAGCGCCTCGACGAACGCTACGGACTGAACGGCTCGGCCATGGCCTCCGACGACGGGATCGTCCTGCGGGTACCGATGATGGACGAGGAGCCGCCGGGGGCGGAGCTGTTCGGCTTCGACGCCGACGAGCTCGAAGAATTCGTCACCGCGCAGGTCAGCTCCTCCCCCCTGTTCGCCGGGCGGTTCCGTGAGGCCTCGGCCCGAGCCCTGCTGCTGCCCCGGACGAACCCGGGCCAACGGACGCCCCTGTGGCAGCAGCGGCAGCGCTCCTCACAGCTGCTCGAGGTCGCCGCCGGGTACCCGGACTTCCCGATGATCATGGAGGCGATGCGGGAGGTCCTGCAGGACGTCTACGACATGCCCGCCCTGTTGGATCTGATGCGCCGGATCGCCGGGCGCGAGGTCCGGATGGTCGAGTCCGTGACCCAGAGCCCCTCACCCTTCGCCCAGTCGGTGCTGTTCGGGTACATCGCCCAGTACCTGTACGAGGGCGACTCACCGTTGGCCGAACGCCGAGCTGCCGCCCTGTCCGTGGATCCACAGATGCTCGGCGAGCTGTTGGGCCGGGTCGAGCTGCGCGACGTGCTGGACCCGGAGATCATCGCGGAGGCCGAGGCCTACTCCCAGCGTCTGCTCCCGGCCCGGCGGCTGCGCGGCGACGCGGCCCACGGTCCCGAGTCGGTGGCCGACCTGCTGCGGCTGCTGGGACCCCTCTCCGCGGAGGAGCTGGCGGCCCGGATGCGCCCGGAGGACGGTCCCGAGGGTTCGGACGGGGAAGACGACGAGCCGGACATCACCGCCCTGACGCCGGAGCGCGCGGCCGAGCACGCCGAAGCTCTGGTCGCTGAGCAGCGGGCGTTCCGGTTCGGCGGCACCGGCGATCAGCGGTACGCGGCGGTCGAGGACGCGGCCCGACTGCGCGACGGGCTCGGCACTCCCCTCCCGCCGGGCATCCCCCAGACGTTCCTCGAACCGGTGGATGACCCGCTGGGGGATGTGATCTCCCGCTACGCGCGCACCCACGGGCCCTTCGTCACCGACGAGGCCGCCGACACCCTGGGGCTCAGCGCAGCCGTCGTCGAGGAGGTGCTGCGTCGACTCGCCGATCAGTCTCGGATCGTCGCGGGCCTCTTCCGCCCGGAACGCGCCGAGGAGCGGACCCCCTCCGGCGCTCAGGTGGAGGAGTGGTGCGAGGTCGAGATGCTGCGGCGGATCCGCCGTCGCTCGCTGGCCGCCCTGCGCGCCGACGTCGAACCCGTCTCCCCGTCGGCCTATGCGGCCTTCCTCCCGGCCTGGCAGTCCGCGACTCCGAGGTCCCGCACCGAGGGCCGTGACGGGCTGCTCGAAGTGCTCACCCAGCTCTCCGGGGTCGCAGCTCCGGCCAGCGCCTGGGAGAGCCTCATCCTGCCGGCCCGACTGCGCGACTATCGTCCGGCGATGCTGGACGAATTCATCGGCGCAGGCGACGTGGTGGTCACCGGCCGTGGGGCGCTCTCGGGCCACGACGGGTGGATCTCCTTCCACCCGGGTGAGGACGTCGAGGCCGGACTGCTGCCCTCGGACGACCCGCAGGGCGGAGACTTCGTCCCGGACGCCCGGCAGCGCATGATCCTGGAGGTCCTGGAGCGCGGGGGCGCGTGGTTCGCCGAGGCGCTGCAGCACCAGCTCGACCTCACCCGCGGCGGAGTCGACGACTCGCTGTGGGAGCTCTTCTGGGCAGGACGGACCCACCCCGACTCCTTCGCCCCGGTGCGCTCACGGCTGCGCGGCGGCTCGACCGCCCACCGCTCCCGCAGCCGTCCGCGGAGCTCCCGCCATGCCGCCCGGCGCACCGCACTGCGGGGTGCGGTCCGGCAGCATCGCGGAGAGGCGGCCGCCCCCGGTGCGCGCTGGTCCGTGCCACCGGTGAGGGCGGAGTCCGCCGCAGACGCCACGGCCCGCGCCTACGCGCGGGCCGAGATCCTCTTGGACCGCTACGGAGTGCTCACCAGAGGATCCGTGGTCGCCGAGCAGCAGGTGGGAGGCTTCGCCGCCGTGTACCGGGTGCTGTCCGCGGCCGAGCAGGCCGGACGGGTGCGGCGCGGATACGTGGTGGAGCGTCTCGGCGCCTCGCAGTTCGCACTGTCGGCGACCATCGACCGGATCCGAGACGTATCGGAGGCGCTCGAGGACGGCCGCGACGCCGACGTCGTCGTGCTGGCCGCGACGGATCCGGCCAACGCCTACGGTGCGGCCCTGGACTGGCCGGAGCTGGAGGACGTCACCCATCGTCCGGGCCGGAAGGCCGGTGCGGTGGTGGTGCTGCGCGGCGGTGAGCTCGTGGTCTACATGGAGCGCGGCGGCAGGACCATGCTGGTCTACACCGAGGACGAGGAGGTGCTCACCCAGGTGGCGCAGCCGCTGGTGGACACCTTGCGGCAGGCCCATACCGGTAGGCTCGCAGTGGAGAAGATCAGCGGGATCTCCGCCCTGAAACATCCCTTCGGCGATGCCCTGCGCGCAGCCGGTTTCCACACCTCCCCCTCAGGGCTCCGCTTCTCAGGATGACGCTGAGGACCCGGAATAACAGGCAACTGTCAGCCTCGATGGGCCACCGCCTCGACGTCTGGCTGCGTGGAACGGATGAACGTGTCGGTAGTGAGCTGGCTGCGGTGGTGAGCTGATGAGGGAGGACGAAGTAGACTCCTCTCCATGGCTCAGCAGACACGATCCTCGCTCGGCTGGACCGCCGCCGCTGCGTTGGCTCTGGTCGCAGTCTTCCTCTACCTACATCTCATCACCTCGAACTGCCCCACTGACAGCCTGGCCGGGACACTGGAGAACATCCGCGCTTTCCACACCAGCGACGGCTGCTGAGACGAGAACCCCTGATGACCGCAGCGCACGCGGGCGATACGCTGATCTCAGCCGTTCCCCCATGTCAGCCGTGGGCGTGGTCGTCGGACTCCAGCTGTTCTTCTTCCTCGAGCTTCACATCGGCGTGGTCCTCGCGTTCGGGATTCCGCTGGGTGCAGGTATCGGGTTGGCGTATGGGAGCTGGCGCGGCACGCGCCGAGGCTAGGGCACCAGCGGGGTGAGCGGCGCGTGGGGCATCATCGCCGACAAGAGGCCACGACCGCGGCACCACCTCGCCACCTCAGAAGACCCCTGCGCACCCCACACCAATTAGGCTGGAGCCCATGACGATGTCGCTTCCGTTCCTGATGTTCCAGGGTCGTGCCCAGGAGGCCGTGGAACTGTACCTGCGCGCCTTCCCCGACGCCGAGCTGCTCGAGCTCGAGCACCATCCCGAGGGGGCCGTCGCCGAGGGTGGCGAACCGGTCTCCCCCGCCCGCGAGGGCGACGGCCTGGTGGCCAACGCCCAACTGCGGATCGGCGGCCAGGCGCTGATGATCCAGGACAGCCTGATCCGACACGACTTCGACTTCACGCCGGCGATCTCGTTCGCCGTGGTCGTGGAGACCTCGCCCGAGTTCGAGGACATCGTCGAGGCCTTCACCGCGGCCGGGTGCAGCTTCCTCATGGAGCCGGACGACTACGGCTTCTCCCGCCGCTTCGCCTGGATCCGGGATCCGTTCGGCGTCTCGTGGCAGATCAACCTGCCGCTGTCCTCCTCAGCTGAGGAGAGTGCCCAGGCTCGGCCCCCGGTCTGGGGCTGACCGGGCCCCATGGCTCTCCGCCCGCCGCTGCCGGTCCGCGACGGGGTCAACCCCACCCGGCTGAAGGTGCCCGCCGACGGCCCCTGGTCCACGGTGCACGAGTACGTGCTGGAGACCTTCGGCCACATCGACCATGGGGGCATCACCCGACGGTTCGCCGACGGGGAGGTCGTCGACGCCGACGGCGCACCGCTGTCCGTCGAGACTCCCCTCGGCGCCGTCGAGTTCCTCTGGTACTACCGCTCGGTGACCGATGAGGTCCCCCTCCCGGTCACCGAAGAGATCCTCTTCGAGGACGAGCATCTGCTGGTGGCCGACAAGCCGCACTTCCTGCCCACCACACCGGCCGGACGCTACGTCCAGGAGTCCCTGCTGGTGCGGCTGCGACGGCGGCTCGACCTTCCCGATCTCATCCCGATCCACCGGCTCGACCGCGGCACCGCCGGCGTCGTGCTGTTCTCCAAGCGGCCGCAGACCCGCGGGGCCTACCAGCTGTGCTTCGAGGACCGACGGGTCGGGAAGACCTACGAATGCGTGTCCTCCTTCTCCCGCGATTCCAGACCCCCGGAGGATCGTGCCGCCAGGTTCCCGCTGACGGTGCGCAGCCGGATCTCCAAGACCAAGGGGGTCGTCGTCTCGGAGCGGGTCGACTACGACGTCGCCGACTCCGGGCGCCGCCCTGAGGACCGGCGCGCCCCCCGGCGAGGTCGCCGCCGCACCACCCCGCTGCCCGGGGCCAACTCCGCCTCGCTGGTCGAGCTGCTCGCCCAGGGGCCGGGGACCGACGGCGACGACGTCGGACTGTTCCGACTGACCCCGCACACCGGCAAGACCCACCAGCTGCGGCTGCACATGGCGATGCTGGGGCTGGGCATCCTCCACGACCGGTTCTACCCGCAGCTGCTGCCCGACGCCCCGGACGACTTCGGCGCGCCCCTGCAGCTGCTGGCCCGCGAGCTGCGGTTCACCGATCCGGTGACCGGACGGGACAGGACGTTCACCTCGCGACGCAGCCTCGCGGCGACCCCGCGGGAGGGCACGGACGCGTGACCGCCGAGGACCTCTTCTCCGACTGGGGACTCTGGTTCCTGGCCGCGCTGCTCGTCGCCGTCCTGCTCACCGGACCGGTGCCGGTCACCCCCTCGGAGGTGCTGGTCATCGGCTCGGGCAGCCTCGCAGCGCACGGATCGCTGCCGCTCTGGCTGGTCGCGGCGGTCACCTTCCTCGGCTGCCTGCTCGGAGATCTCGCCGTCTTCATCATGTGCCGCAGACCGGCGCTGCGGATCCTCCACCGCTGGGCCTGGGGGCGCGGGCTGCACCGGCGGATGCTGCGGGTGACGGTGCGCCTGGGACCGCGCACCACATGGTGGGGCCTGCTCCTCATCCGCTGGATGCCCGCCGGCCGCACCGCATCGATGGCCGCAGCCGGCCTCACGCGTATGGGGTGGGGGCGCCTCGGGGTCCTGATCGTGTGCGGTGCGGCGGTGTGGTCGGGGTGGCTGATCGGCCTGGGCTGGTTCGCCGGCGCCGCGACGGGTCTCGCCCCGTGGGTCAGCACGCTGATCGGCGTGGCGGCAGGTACGATGGTGGGGTTCATGATCGCCGTCGTCGTGGGACGACGGCGGCTGATCGGGAATCGGCATCGTCACCAGCGCCGAGCTGAGCGAGGGGGGATCACACCATGACCGACCGGTCCTCCGACGCCGTCGAGCCCACTTCGGTCGACGCGGGGGCGGCACCGTCGGAGGATGGTGAGGAGACCCCCACGATGCCGGTGCTTCCCGAGGATCAGGTGCGTCACAGCCACGCGACCCCCAACCTGGAGGCTCAGCCCGAGGCCGAGGAGGAGGGCGAGGACTTCTTCGACGGGCTCGGAGATCGCCTCAGCGTGGCCACCGACCGGTTCCGACGCGCGTTCCGCCGCCCGGACCCCGACGAGGTGCAGGTCCCCCACGTGGACGGCTACCGAGCCGCAGAGGACGACGGCTACGACGACGTCGACGATCACATCGACGACGGTCCTGAGGACGGGTCCGAGGACGACGACCTGGAGCGCTTCGATCAGGATGCCGGGCCGGACGCCGACTACGTGCGGGACCGTGGGCAGCACCCGAGCACGGACCACCGGGGCTTCTGGGCCGACGACGTCGTCGAGGAGGCCACCCGCGCCGACACCGATCCGACCTACCGCGAGTCGATCGTCCCCGGACTGAACGACCCCGAGGCGACCCAGGCGATCCCCGTGATCTCGGCGACGACCACCCGCAACAGTCGGATCAGCCTGCCCCGGCCGCCCTCGGCCGAGGAGCATCAGGCCGAGGAGTCCCGCGCAGCCGATGATGGGACCTCCGACCGCTCCGGACGCACCGCCAGCGAAGAGCGCCGGCGCGCAGTGATCCTGGAGAAGGCCGCCGCGATCGAGGCGGTGGCCGAGCAGGAGCGTCGCGAGGCGCAGGACCGCGCCGACAGCGGCGTCGACGACGACGGCGCCTACACCTACGTCCCGCCCTACAACCTGCCCTCCCGCGACCCGGAGCCCCGTCCCCGGACCACCGATCTGGTGCGTCAGGCCGTCGTCTCCCTGGGCTTCGTCGGCGCGGTGACCTCCGTGCTGATGATGTGGGACGCCGGGATGTTCGTCGGCGGGGCCTTCGACACGATCGTGGACGGCTGGTACTCCGGCCAGCAGGCCCTGCTGACGCCGTCGCACTGGTTCTACTGGTTCTGGCCGGTGGTCGTGGTGACCCTGATCGGGCACACCGTCCACCAGTGGTCGACCTCCCAGATCTCCACCCCCCGGCAGCGACGCACCGGCTGGCTCGTCGCCCTGTCGTCGCTGATGATGCTCGTCTGGGTCCTCGCCGTGCGGGCCGACAACCTGACCGTGGCCGCCCTCTCCGCCCTCGCCGCCGCGCTGGCCCTGATCGATTCGATCCGGCAGTTCACCCTGCGCACCGCGCGGAACTCGGGCGAGCGACGTCTGACCGACGGCCCGGTGGGCCTGTTCACCGGGTTCGCCATGGTCCATGCGATGGGCTCCCTGTCGGCCTGGCTCACCGCGCACAACATCCACATCCCCGTGGTCTCCGACACCCTGTGGGCGCTGGCCGGCCTGGCGGTGTGCATCTGGCTCGGCTCCCTGTACTCGATGACCGAGCGGGGCCGCATCACCATCGCCCTGGGCCTGGGCTGGGGCATGTTCTGGCTGGTGTTCCCCCGCCTGCTCTCGGACCTGCAGTCGGTGACGGTCGCGATCGTCGCGGCCATGGGGGCCTTCATCATCATCCTGGCCACGCAGTCGCGGCGGCACCGGATCAACTACGCCGAACGTCGCGCGGCGATGGGCCGACCGGTCGACGACATCATCTGAGGTCCGGCCGCCGGACATCCGCACTCCGCAGCCGGCGGCCCGACGCATCGAAGGAGGAGCGCATGAGCGTCCGAACCCCCGACCCCAATCCCGGGTGGCTCAATGAGGCGGACCTGTATGAGGCCCGCCGAAGGCTGCCCATGGTGTACGTGGAGGCGGTCCCGGTCCGACTCGACGCCCTCGGGTACGTCACCGAGATCGGCCTGCTCTACACCGCCGACGACGGCGGACAGTTCTGCCGCAGCGTGGTCTCCGGGCGCGTGCTCTATCGGGAGACGATCCGGGCGGCCCTGCTGCGTCACATCGAGAAGGACCTGGGATCGCTGGCTCTGCCGCAGCTGCCGGCGTCGCCGGTGCCGTTCACCGTGGCCGAGTACTTCCCGTACCCGTCGGAGACAGGCCTGGTGGACGACCGTCAGCATGCGGTCTCCCTGGCCTACATCGTCCCGGTGACCGGGGAGTGCGAACCGCGGCAGGACGCTCTGGAGCTGTCCTGGATGACCCCGGACCAGGCGCTGAGCCCGGAGATCCAGGAGGAGTTCGTCGGTGGGCGGGACAAGCTGATCCGCCAGGCGCTGGCCCACCTGGGTCAGGTCGGCTGAGCCGAGGTCGGTAGGATGGACCCCTGCCCCCGCGGCAGAACTGCACGCCAAGCATCTCGTGAGAGGTCTCGATGACCACACCCGCCCCCGAGAAGTCGGTGCGCCGCCGGAGGCGCCGCACCGCGTCGCCGGACCGGCCGCGGCCACGCCTGAGGATGGGTCTGACCGCGTGGGCGGTGTCCTGGCTGGTCCCGACTGCGCTCACCGGTGCGGTGCTGCTGGGGCTGAGCTTCGTCCCCGGCCTCGACGACGACGGCTTCCTCACACCCCTGATCCCGCTGATCGGCGGCGCCGCCGTCGTCATCGGGATCCCCGGCACGCTGCTGGTCACCCGGCTCTACCGCCACCACCTCTCCCCGGTGGTCCACGTGCTGGGTTACGTGCTCGTCGGGCTGCTCTACGGTCCGGTGGTGCTGCTGGCCGGCACCGGCGGGCTGATGCCCATGCTCATCCCGATGATCGGCTTCCCCGCGGGCGTGCTGCTGGGTGTGGGCCGCTGGATCGCCCAGCCGCTGGTCCGCGTGGAGGATCCCTGCGCGGAGGCCGAGGCGTCGACCCGGGCGCCCGACGCGCACCCCGATGACCTGCAGCCCGATGAACTGCAGCACGATGATGTGCAGCCCGAGGACGCCCCGACCGGCAACTTCGACGACTCCCGGGCCGCCGACGCGGCCCGCTGACCCTCCACCGGAAGGACTCCCCCATGACTGAGACAGCCGCCCGTCCCGCGATGACGCTGACCATCGCCGGCTCCGAGGCCACCGGAGGCGCCGGTGCCCAGGCCGACCTGAAGACCTTCCAGGAGCTGGGCACCTTCGGGATGGTCGCCCTGACGTGCATCGTCTCCTTCGACCCCAAGGACGACTGGGGTCACCGCTTCGTACCGGTGGAGCAGCAGGTCATCGCCGACCAGATCGAAGCGATCTTCGGCGACTACGCCCCGGAGCAGCTCGACACCCTGAAGCTGGGCATGATGGGCTCCCCCGAGACCATCGAGACCGTCGCCTCGGCGCTGAAGGCCCGCCGGACCCGGCAGGTGGTCCTGGACCCGGTGCTCATCTGCAAGGGTCAGGAGCCCGGCCACGCGCTGAACACCGACAACGCCCTGAAGGCCGAGCTGCTGCCCCTGGCGACCTTCGTGACGCCGAACCACTTCGAGACCGAGCAGCTCTCCGGCATGACGGTGGAGTCGGTCGAGGACCTGACCGCCGCGGCCCAGGAGATCCACCGGCACTCGGGAGCGGCCGTGCTGGCCAAGGGCGGAGTGCGCCTGGCAGGGTCCGAGGCTGTGGACGTGTTCGTCGATGCGGAGACCACCGAGATCCTCTCCGCCCCGAAGATCGGGGAGCACGCCGTCTCCGGCGCCGGCTGCTCGCTGGCCGCCGCGGTGACGTCAGAGCTCGCCAAGGGTGCGACCGCCCTGGAGGCGGCCCGCCGGGCGAAGGAGTTCGTGACCGAGGGCATCCGGCAGCGGGTGGAGGGTGCGACCCCGTTCGACGCCCTGTGGCAGGGAGGCCTGCGCCGCAGCTGAGACCCTCCGGGGACGCCGCGCCCGACCCCCTGCCCCGCGTCTCCCCCGAATGCACACCACACCCCGTGCATCTCCCCCGAATGCACAGGTCCCCCGTGAACGAACGGGGGACCTGTGCATTCGGGGGAGACGTGTGAGCTGGGAGAGCCCCGTCGGGAGCCTCTGAGCCGCGCACTCATCCTCCGTGGCTGCCGAGCCGCGGCAGACCCAGCCTCGTCAGGCGAGCCGCAACTCCGTCGAAGCGCCCCAGATCGTGCCACCCCCACCGGCCGACTCGCGCGCCGGTGCTCCGCAGCAGGTCCTCCCGCTCCTTCTCCTCGACGACGACGCCGACGGCGTCGAGTCCGCCGCGCATCTCCTCGGAACGATACTTGGCGCGCCCGTCGAACTCTCCGATCACACCGAACTCCGCCCACTAGAAGTCCACATAGATCTCCCGCCCGTCGACCACGAAGCGCTTCTGCAGCGTGGGTTCCGGGAATCCCCATGCCCTCAGACGCATGCGGGAGATCGACTCCCCCGGTGAGTCGGCCCCCGGGTCCGCCAGGCGCCACCGGTCCCGCCACAGCGCCTCGTGTCGACGCGGTCGCAGGTGGTCCGCCCACTCGGCCCACAGTCCCTGATCGATGACCTGTCCCTCCTGCCGCCATCGGCGCATGGCCGCATCCAGCACGACGACGCCGGCGTCGCGCGACATCCTCGGCACCGTGTCGATGAGGTTCAGCATCAGGGGGTCGGCCCAGGTCCTCGCCTGCCCTCCGTCCGCGCACGTGAGGTGCACCGCTTCGGCCGGCAGCGCCGCTCCGCCGGAGTGCAGAGCCGTCCGCAGCTCTTCTCGGGTGATCCCCCGCCGCAGCGCCGCCTCGATGCGGCGGGTCCTCGGCACGCCGGCGGTGACGGTGGTCGCACGCTGCCGTCCGACCTCCTTCCTCCGACGCGCCCGAGTGCACACGAACGGCGGCACGCTGATCAGCGGCAGATCCCGCACCAGGAGGGCCGCCTCCCGGCACATCACGGCGTCGTCGTCCGAGGCGGCGTCGGCGAGGACCGCGAGCCGGTAGCGCTCCCACGGCGGAAGCCGGCCCCACACCCCGCTCTCGACGTAGACGCCGGTCCGAACTCGGAGGAGGTCTCCACGACGCACCGCACGGGAGAACACCGTGCTGCTCGGCACACCGTCCGAGTAGAGGATCAGTCGGCTGTCCGTGTGGGATCGGGGGCACGTCTCGAAGCTCGTCATCCGTCCACCGTGCGCCCGACGACGGCGGCCGGTCAGCGATCCTCCCGGACCTGTGGAGAGGATGTGCCGCTCTCATCCGGCGCCGGAGGGCTGTGGAGGGACGCCCGACGTCGTCGCCCACTGACCCCGCCCCAGCACCCCACCCACACCCTCGCGTCTACCCCGTTTGCACACGTCCCCCGTGCCTCTTCGGGGGACGTGTGCATTCGAGGTAGACGCATGAGGTGGGGTGGGCGTTCGGGGTAGACGCACGGGTGGGGCGATGATCCGCGCACCTCGGGGTCCGGAACGGACCAGCCGGATCCTCGTCACGATTCCCCTCAGAGGTGACCGGCGAGTAATATGACTGGCATCACGGCCTGCACGCCCCGCCTCAGGAGGACCCATGCTCGAGGACATCGATCCCGTCTACGACATCACCGCCCCCCTGGACCTGGACTACTACGACGTCCTGGCCGACCTGCCCGAGGACGCCCTCGAATGGCGCCGGAGGACCCGTGAGTTCACCTCGGGCCTCGATGAGCGCATGGCAGGACACTGGGAGCGCGGCGAATACCCCACCGACCTGATCGGCGAGCTGGGGCGCCGCGGACTGCTGACCGACGGCGTCGACGTCGACGGCCTCGACGAGTCCCTGACGACCCTCTCTCCGCTCGCAGCGGCCATGGTGAACATGGAACTCTCCCGGCTCGACGGCTCCGTGGGCACCATGCTCGGCGTCCAGGGCGGACTCGCCCTGCGCACCCTCGCCCTCTTCGGCTCCGAGGAGCAGAAGGCCGAGCACCTGGCCGACCTGGCCACCGGCCGCACCTTCGGCGCCTTCGCCCTGACCGAGCCCACCCACGGCTCCGACTCCGTCTCCCTGGAGACCACGGCCACCTTGATCGGCACCGAGGACGACGGCCGCTACGTGATCAACGGTGCGAAGAAGTGGATCGGCAACGGCGCCTCCGGCGGGCTGACGTTCACCTGGGCCCGGATCTCCGGCGGCGAGTTCGACGGCAAGGTCCGCTGCTTCATGATCGACCAGTCCACCCCGGGCTACTCCGCCGAGGCCATCCGCGGCAAGGCCTCGCTGCGCGCCATCGACCAGGCGCTGATCTCCTACGACGACGTCGAGGTCCCCGCCGCCGCCGTGCTGCCGGGCTCGACCTCCTTCGCCTCCGCCTCCGAGGTCCTCTTCGCCACCCGCCTCGGCGTGGCATGGTCCGCCGTCGGCCACGCCGCCGCGATCACCGAGACCGCCCTGAACTACGCACGCCGGCGCGAGCAGTTCTCCAAGCGGCTGGGACAGTTCCAACAGGTCCAGGAGCGGCTGACGTGGATGGTGTCCGAGCTGACCTCCATGCAGCTGCACGCCCGCCGCGCGACCGAGCTCGACACCGCCGGCCGCCTCTCCGGACCGCAGGCCTCCCTCACCAAGTACCACAACACCCGGAAGGCCAGGGCGATCGCTCAGGTCGGTCGTGACATGCTCGGGGGCAACGGCATCCTGCTGCAGAATAAGGTCATCCGTCACATGGCCGACATCGAGGCGATCCACACCTATGAGGGCACCGAGTCGGTGCAGAGCCTCATCGTGGGGCGGGACCTGACCGGGTTCTCCGCCTTCGCCTGAGCCTGCCGCCGCTGGGGTCCGTGAGTCCGATCACCTAGACTGTCGGCCGACGGAGAGGACATCCCACCCCATGAAAGCCCTGTACAAGTCCGGCCCCCACCCCGGGCTGGAGCTGATCGACGCTCCGATGCCCGAGTGCGGCCCGCACGACGTGCTGATCCGTGTGATGACCACCGGCATCTGCGGCACCGACCTGCACATCCTCGACTTCGACACCAGCGCCCAGGACATGGTGGAGACGCCGCTGATCCCCGGGCACGAGTTCTACGGCGAGGTCGTGGAGGTCGGCGAGCTCGCCCTCCACGTCGAGGTCGGCGACCGGGTCTCCGGCGAAGGCCACATCATCTGCGGGATGTGCCGCAACTGCCGGGCCGGCCGACGTCAGATGTGCATCCGCACCCGCTCGGTCGGAGTCCAGCGCGACGGCGCGTTCGCCGAGTACGTGGTCATCCCCGAGACGAACGTCTGGGTCCACCGCGACGACCGGATCACCCCGCAGCTCGGGGCCCTCTTCGACCCCTTCGGCAACGCGGTGCACACCGCGCTGTCGTTCCCGCTGGTCGGTGAGGACGTCCTGATCACCGGCGCCGGACCCATCGGCCTGATGGCCGCCGCCGTCGCCCGTCACGCCGGGGCCCGGAAGATCGTGGTCACCGACGTCGTCCCGGAGCGGCTGAAGCTGGCCGAGGGCCTGGAGATCGACCTGCTCGTCGACGTCTCCAGCACCCGCATCGCCGACGCCCAGGCGGAGCTGGGCATGGACGAGGGCTTCGACATCGGCATGGAGATGAGCGGCCACCCGGCGGCGCTGTCGGAGATGGTCGACAATATGAACCACGGCGGGGCCGTCGCCCTGCTGGGCCTGCCGAGCACCGCGGCCGAGTTCTCCTGGGGGCACGTGGTGACGCGCATGCTCACGCTGAAGGGCATCTACGGCCGTGAGATGTACGAGACCTGGTACGCGATGAGCGCGATGCTCCAGACCGACGCCCGGTTCCGTGAGCAGATCAGCGGCATCGTCACCCACACCTTCCCCGCGCAGCAGTGGGAGGAGGCCTTCGCGACGGCGGCCTCCCGCTCGGCGGGCAAGGTCGTCATCGACTGGACCACCTTCTGAGCCCCGCGCTCCCGAGACCCATGACCACCGCCCGCCGACACAGGACGGAGCCGCACCCATGTACACCATCCGCGAGCAGCTGATCGAGGAGCTCGACGGCATCGAGTCCGCCGGCCTCCTCAAGCGTGAGCGCCCCCTGACCTCTCCGCAGTCCGCGCGGGTCACCACCGCCGACGCCGCCCAGGAGGTCGTGAACTTCTGCGCGAACAACTATCTGGGCCTCTCCGACGACCCGCGCCTGATCGAGGCCGCCAAGGGCGCGCTGGACGACCGCGGATTCGGCATGTCCTCTGTGCGGTTCATCTGCGGCACCCAGGACATGCACCTGGAGCTGGAGCGACGGGTCAGCGGCCTCCTCGGCACCGACGCCACGATCCTGTTCCCCTCCTGCTTCGACGCCAACGGCGGCACCTTCGAGACCCTGCTGGGCCCCGAGGACGCGGTGATCTCCGACGCACTGAACCACGCCTCCATCATCGACGGGATCCGGCTGTGCAAGGCCGGACGGTTCCGCTACGCCAACCGGGACATGGCCGATCTGCGCGCCAAGCTCGAGGAGACCGCGCAGATGAACGACGGCGCCGGGGCGCGGCGGACCCTCATCGTCACCGACGGGGTGTTCTCCATGGACGGCTACCTGGCGCCGCTGCCGCAGATCTGCGACCTGGCCGAGGAGTTCGGCGCCCTGGTGATGGTGGACGACTCCCACGCCGTCGGCTTCATGGGCGAGACCGGGGCCGGAGTGCCCGAGCACTTCGGGGTCTCGGACCGTGTGGACATCTACACCGGGACGTTCGGCAAGGCGCTGGGCGGCGCATCGGGCGGCTACGTCTCCGGTCGGACGGAGATCATCGACCTGCTGCGCCAGAGGGCCCGGCCGTACCTGTTCTCGAACTCGGTGGCCCCGCCCATCGTCGCCGCCACGCTGACCGCGCTGGACCTGCTGGCCGAGTCGGCCGAGCTGCGTGAGCGGCTGTTCGCCAACTCCGAGCTGCTGCGCCGCCGGCTCACCGAGGAGGGCTTCGAGCTGCTCGACGGCGAGCACCCGATCATCCCGGTGATGTTCGGCGACGCGGCGGTGACCGCGCAGGTCGCGGCCCACATGCTCGACCACGGCATCTACGTGACCGCGTTCAGCTATCCGGTGGTGCCGAAGGACCAGGCGCGCATCCGCCTGCAGATGTCGGCGGTGCACACCGAGGACGACATCGAGCGCTGCGTGGACGCGTTCGTCGCCGCCCGCGACGCCGTCGCCGGCTCCTGAACGCATCGAGTCCCCGATTCCTGCGGCGTGTCGGGCCGGAGACGGCCGAACACGCCGCAGGAATCGGGGACTCGATCACGTGGGAGGGGCGCTCAGCACTCCACGACGTTCACAGCGAGTCCGCCCTGGGCGGTCTCCTTGTACTTCGAGGACATGTCCCTGCCGGTCTCGCGCATGGTGACGATGACCTCGTCCAGCGAGACCCGGTGCTCCCCGTCGCCCATCAGCGCCATGCGTGCGGCGTTGACCGCCTTGGTCGCGCCGATTGCGTTGCGCTCGATGCAGGGCACCTGCACCAGCCCGGCGATGGGGTCGCAGGTCAGACCCAGGTTGTGCTCCATGGCGATCTCGGCGGCGTTCTCCACCTGCTGCGGAGTCCCCCCGAGCACCTCGCACAGACCGCCGGCGGCCATCGACGCCGCCGAGCCGACCTCTCCCTGGCAGCCGACCTCCGCACCGGAGATCGAGGCCTGCTCCTTGTAGAGCACCCCGATCGCCGCGGCGGTCATCAGGTAGCGGAAGACGTTGCTCTCCTTGTCCTCCGGGCTGGTGAACGTGGCCCCGGGTCCGTAGTGGGTGGCGTAGAACCCGACTGCGGGGATGATGCCCGCGGCCCCGTTGGTGGGGGCGGTCACCACACGGCCGCCGGAGGCGTTCTCCTCGTTGACCGCCAGGGCCACCAGGTTCACCCACTCCTGCCAGTAGGCGTGGCTGCGGTCCGGATCCTGCTCCCAGAGCCGCTCGTGCCACCCCGGAGCGCGTCGGTTGACCTTGAGTCCCCCGGGAAGCTGACCGGTGCGCCGGAGCGCGGAGTCCTTGCACTCCTCCATGACGTCCCAGATGTGCTGCACCCCGGCACGGACCTGCTCCTCGGTCCGATTGGTCAGCTCGTTGGCGAGCATGATCTCCGAGACCGGCAGGCCGGTGCGCTGACAGTGCTTGAACAGCTCCTCGGAGGTGGTGAAGGGGTAGGGCACCGCGTCCGCGGTGGTCTCCACGACCGCACCCAGAGATTCGGCCTCGGCCTCCTTCTCCGTGACGACGAAGCCGCCCCCCACCGAGAAGTACGTCTGGGAGGCGACCTCCTCCCGGCCGCGCATCGCGGTCAGGGTCATCCCGTTGGAGTGCTGGGGCAGGAACGTCAGGGGTCGCTGCACGAAGTCCCCGACGCGCAGCTCCACGTCGGTGCGGCGGCCCAGCTGGGCGCCGACCTGCACGATGCCCGTCTCCCGCATGGCCTCGGTGCGTCCGTCGACGTCCTCGGGCTTCACCGTCTCCGGGTCCCAGCCCTCCAGTCCGAGCAGCACGGCCTCGAAGGTGCCGTGTCCCTGCCCGGTGGCCGAGAGCGAGCCGTAGAGGTCCACCCGCAGACCGTCGAACTCGACGTCGCCGAGCTCCTCGTCCACGAACCGCACCGCGGCCCGCATGGGTCCGACGGTGTGGGAGGACGAGGGGCCGATGCCGACGCTGAAGAGGTCGAAGATGCTGATCGCCATGGTCGGCTCACTTCTCCCGGCGGTAGAACGGCAGCGCCACGACCTCGAAGGGCTGCGGCTTGCCCCGCAGATCGATGTCCAGTGCGGTGCCCGGCTCGGTGTGGGCGACGTCGACGTAGGCCATCGCGATGGGGTGGCCCAGCGTCGGGCTCGGCTGCCCGGAGGTGACCACGCCGACCTCGGCGCCGTCGAGCATCACCGGGTACCCGGCGCGCCCCGCACGCCGGCCCAGGCCCTTCAGGCCCACCAGCCGACGTCCCGAGGTCTTCCCCAGCCCGTCGGCCTTGGCCTGCTCCAGGGCGGCCCGGCCCACGAAGTCCTCCTCCTTGGAGAGTGCGACCAGCGGGATGGCGGCCTCGAACGGGGTGGTCTGCTCGGTGAGCTCGTTGCCGTAGAGCGGCATGCCCGCCTCCAGGCGCAGCGAGTCCCGGCAGGCCAGCCCGCAGGGGGTCAGGCCGTGGTCGGCCCCGCCGGCCACCAGGGCGCGCCATAGGGCGCCGGCGCGGTCCTCGGGGATGTAGAGCTCGAAGCCGTCCTCCCCGGTGTAGCCGGTGCGGGCCAGCAGGACCTGGTCGCCGCCGATGGTCACGGTGTCGGCCGCATAGTAGGGCGTGTTCTCCACGATGGTGACCTCGTCCTGGCGGACGAGCGAGGAGATGATCGCCTGGGAGTTCGGTCCCTGCACCGCGACGAGGGCGACGCCCTCGGTCTCGTCCCAGATCTCGACGTCGAAGCCCTCAGCCCGCGCCTCGAACTCGGCCACCACACGCTCCCGGTTGCCCGCGTTGGGCACCACCAGGAATTCGTTCTCCTCGATGCGGTAGCTGATGAGGTCGTCGACGATGCCGCCGGTCTCGGTGCACATCATCGAGTACTTGGCCCTGCCCACGGCCACCTTCGCAAGGTTGCCGACCAGCGCGGTGTTCAGGAACACCGCGGCGTCGGGGCCGACCACGCGCACCTCTCCCATGTGGGACAGGTCGAAGAGCCCGGCGGACTCTCGGACGGCTCGGTGCTCGTCGAGCTCCGAGGTGTACTTCAGGGGCATGGCCCAGCCGCCGAAGTCGGTGAAGGAGGCGCCCAGCGCCTCGTGCTCGGCGTAGAGGGCGGTGTGCTTCGGTCCGCCGTCGGCGGTGGTGGTCTGCTCAGTGCTCATGTGTGGGGTCCGATCGTCGTCGATGGTGTGGGGAGCCGTCCGAGGGCGGGCGTCGGAGGCTCGGTCGATGCCGGAGGCTCAGTCGATCTCGAAGTCTCAGTCGATCTCGAAGGCCTCGGGCGGCGGGCAGGAGCACACGAGGTTCCGGTCCCCGTGCGCCCCGTCGATCCTCGAGACCGGCGGGAAGTACTTGTCCTGGCGCAGCCGCGGCACCGGGAACGCACCCTGCTCGCGGGTGTAGGACCGCTCCCAGGTGTCGGCGCCGACGACGGCGGCCGGGTGCGGGGCCATCCGCAGCGCGGAGTCCTCCAGGGCGATCTTCTCGTCGATGATCTCCTGGATCTCCGCCCGGATGCCGACCATGGCCTCGACGAACCGCTCGATCTCGTCGATGTCCTCGGACTCGGTGGGCTCGACCATCAGCGTCCCGGCCACGGGGAACGCCAGCGTGGGCGCGTGGAAGCCGTAGTCGATGAGGCGCTTGCAGACGTCCTCGGCGGTGACTCCGGAGGCCTTGTTCAGCTCGCGGAGGTCGATGATGCACTCGTGCGCCACCAGTCCGGTGTCCCCGGTGTACAGGGTCGGGTAGTGGTCGGCCAGCCGACGCGAGATGTAGTTCGCGCTCAGCAGGGCGTGCGCGGTGGCGGAGGTGAGTCCGTCCCCGCCCATCATCGCCAGGTAGGCCCAGGAGATCGGCAGGACGCCGGCCGAGCCGTAGGGGGTGGCGGTGACCGGGGCGCCGTCGGCGACGGCGTCGGAGGCTTCGTCGGCCTCCGCGTCGTGCGCCCACAGCCCCACCGAGGTGGTGGGCAGGAACGGCCGCAGGTGCTCGCCGACGGCGACCGGGCCCACCCCGGGTCCGCCGCCGCCGTGGGGGATGCAGAACGTCTTGTGCAGGTTCAGGTGGGAGACGTCGCCGCCGAACTCACCGGGCTGGGCGAGGCCGACCAGGGCGTTGAGGTTCGCCCCGTCGACGTAGACCTGGCCGCCGGCGTCGTGGACCTTGCCGCACACCTGGCGCACATTCTCCTCGTACACCCCATGGGTGGAGGGGTAGGTGAGCATGATCGCGGCGACCCGGTCGGGGAACTGCTCGATCTTGGCGTCGAGGTCGCCCTCGTCGATGGTGCCGTCCTCGGCGGTGGCGACCACGGCCACCTGCAGCCCGGCCAGGACGGCGGAGGCGGCGTTGGTGCCGTGCGCGGAGGCGGGGATCAGGCAGATGTCGCGGTCGGACTCACCGTTGGAGCGGTGGTAGTCGCGGATGGCCAGCAGCCCGGCGTACTCGCCCTGCGAGCCGGCGTTGGGCTGGATGGAGACCTGCGAGTAGCCGGTGACGGTGGTCAGCCGGTCCTCGAGGTCGGCGATCAGGGCCCGCCAGCCGGCGGTCTGGTCCTCCGGGGCGTAGGGGTGGATCGAGGCGAACTCGGGCCAGGAGATGGCCTCCATCTCGGTGGCCGCGTTGAGCTTCATGGTGCAGGAGCCCAGCGGGATCATGGTCCGGTCGAGCGCGAGGTCGCGGTCGGCCAGGCGGCGCAGGTAGCGCATCATCTGGGTCTCGGAACGGATCTCGCGGAAGTTCGGGTGGGTCATGAACTCGCTGGTGCGGTGCAGCGCCTCGGGGATCCCGGAGGTCCCGTCGGCCTCGGCGTCGACGCTCAGCTCGGACTCGACGCCGAATGCGCCGAGCACCAGGTTCAGGGTCTCCGCGGTGGTGGTCTCGTCCACGGAAGCTCCGACCGTGGTCGCGTCCGTCCGGCGCAGGTTGATGCCCTTCTCGGCGGCGGCGGCGACCACCTCGGCGGCGGCCTGCTCGGAGTCCAGTCGCACCTGCACGGTGTCGAAGTACTCCGAGGCCACGGTCTCCAGCCCGGAGCCGCGCAGGGCCTCGCCCAGGGCGCGGGCGCCGGCGTGGACGGTCCGGGCGATCCGGGTCAGCCCTTCGGGTCCGTGGTAGACCCCGTACATGGACGCGGCGACCGCCAGCAGCGCCTGGGCGGTGCAGATGTTGGAGGTGGCCTTCTCGCGGCGGATGTGCTGTTCGCGGGTCTGCAGGGACAGCCGGTAACCGGGGCGGCCCTCGGCGTCGACGGAGACGCCGACGAGACGTCCGGGCAGCTGGCGCTGCATCCCGGAGCGCACGGCCATGTAGGCGGCGTGGGGGCCGCCGAAGAACAGCGGGACGCCGAAGCGCTGGGAGCTTCCCACGGCGATGTCGGCGCCCTGCTCACCGGGAGGGGTGATGAGGGTGAGTGCGAGCAGGTCGGCGGCGACCGTGACCATGGCGCCGCGCTCCTTGGCCTCGGCGATCAGGGCGGAGTGGTCGGTCAGCGCGCCGGAGTTCCCGGGCTGCTGCAGCACCAGGCCGCAGATGTCGCCCTCGGGCAGCCCGTCGGCGGCGAGGTCGACGACGTCGATCTCCAGGCCCAGCGGCTCCACACGGCCCCGGACGACGTCGAGGGTCTGCGGGAAGGTGTCGGCGTCGACGACGATGCGTCCGGCGGCCTTCTTCTTGTTGGCCCGGCGCATCAGCAGGATGGCCTCGGCCACGGCTGAGGACTCGTCCAGCAGGGAGGCGTTGGCGATGTCGAGCCCGGTGAGGTCGGCGACCATGGTCTGGAAGTTCAGCAGCGCCTCCAGCCGGCCCTGGGAGATCTCCGGCTGGTAGGGGGTGTAGGCGGTGTACCAGGCGGGGTTCTCCAGCACGTTGCGCAGGATCACCTGCGGAGTGTGGGTGCCGTAGAAGCCCTGTCCGATCATCTGGGTCATCACCCGGTTGCGGGAGGCGAAGCCGCGCAGCGTCTCGAGGGTCTCGGCCTCGGAGAGCGCGTCGGGCAGGTCGAGGGCGCTCTGCTGGCGGATGGAGGCCGGGACGGCGTCGTCGACGAGCGCGGCGAGCGAGTCGTAGCCCAGGGTCTTCAGCATCTGCTCGGCACCCTCGGAGCCGATCCCGATGTGCCGGGCGGCGAAGCCCTCGGGCACGGAGTGGTCGGAGTGCGCGGGATCCTCGGACGCGGTGCGACGGTCCTCGGTGCGGGCGTCGATGGTGTCGGTCATGTCAGGTGCCTCCTGGGGCGCATGGCGGATGCCGGGGGTGTGCATCCTCCCCGCTCTGTGGTGGACCTGAGAGATTGACCCTCCGTCGTCGGGGGGCTTGCACCGTCGGTGGGTCCGCGCGCGGCGGACCGCTTTCCAGAGTCGCCACCCCTGCACGGTACGGGTGCCTGAGAGGTTCCTGGGGAGGAGTATTGCTCCTTCGGCGCCGACCCGCCGGGTTCGGCGGCCGGGCTCTCCCACGCAGGGGACATGGCAGACGTATTCAGTTGGTGGCCATTCTGCCACACGGGTGTGGTCGGGGCCACGGGGTCGACCGCATGGCCGGAAGGGACGGGTCCGACAACCTCAGCGGGTCTGCGGCCGACGCTGCTGGGCGGCCACCATGCGCGAATCCAGCCAGACCAGGGCCGCGACGACGATCAGACCGACGGCCATGAGCCCGAAGACGAGGCCGACGTCACCCTCCGGGGCGAAGATCCGGCGCTGCTCGTCCTGCCAGGGCCACAGGGATCGCAGTCCCCCGATCATCACACCGGTGAGCACCACCATGGTGATGGTGTGCCGGTGCTCCAACAGCCACTTCAGCACCTTCACCACGACCACCAGTCCCAGGACCATGCCCAGGGAGAAGATCGCCAGGTAGGCCAGGTCACGCTGGTCCACTGCGCGCAGCGTGGGCTCGTAGAGGCCGAAGGTGAGCAGCAGGAAGGAGCCGGAGAGCCCGGGCAGCACGAGGGCGGAGACGGCGACCGCGGCGGCGGGGATCAGCACCGCCGGGTGAGCCTCCACGTCGGCCGGGGGCAGCGACACCAGGAGGAAGGTCGCGGCGGCGGCGAGGACTCCGGCGATCAGGTGTTGGGGTCGCAGCCGCAGGTGAGAGGCGTCTCGACCTCCCGCTCGAGCCAGTGAGCGGCGGCTGCGCAGGTCGTGCAGAACCATCCGCACCGGCACGGCGACCGAGGCGAGCACCATGCCGAAGAAGAGTCCGCGCATCACCGTCGGGTGGGCCTCGAACGCGTCGGCGACGGGTCCGGCGGCGGTGAACACCGCAAGGACCATTCCGATCGCCACCGGGACGACGACCTTCCAGTGCACCTGGGCCAGCTCCTCGCGGAGACCGGCCGCACGCTCCGGTCCGGCCAGCAGCCGCTTCAACGCGGACACGACGTGGGAGGCGGAGTCGATGATCTGGTGGTAGATGCCCACCACGAGGGCGACGGTCCCGCCGGAGACTCCGGGCACCGTCTCGACCACGCCGATGAG
This sequence comes from Nesterenkonia marinintestina, assembly GCF_025420485.1. Lineage (GTDB taxonomy): Bacteria > Actinomycetota > Actinomycetes > Actinomycetales > Micrococcaceae > Nesterenkonia > Nesterenkonia marinintestina. The sequence continues at coordinate 104,583 of NZ_JAOEFD010000005.1, forward strand.
CGCTCCGCGAAGCGCATTGCCCAGGACTGACGTGCGGCGATGGGCGGGCGGAGCGTCGGGGCCGACTTCGACGTCAGGCATGGCGGGGGTGACCTCCAGGGTCTAGAATTCTCACACCGCCGTTGCCGCGGCGGAGGGACATCGCCGGGACATTCTACGCGGGCACCGCACAGCACGAGATATGAGGGGAATGGGTCCATGAGTCCGGATTCCGTAGGCTTCGCCATAGTCCTTCTCGCCACAGTGATGCTGATCGGCAAGTTCCTCCGGGTGAAGGTGCCCTTCATCCAGAAGCTCCTGCTGCCCAGCTCCATCGTCGCGGGGTTCGTCGGCCTGCTCCTGGGCCCCGAGATCACCGGGCGGATGGGCTCCGCCCTGGGTGTGGAGTGGCTCTCCGACGGTGGGTTCTTCACCGAGGACATCGTCGAGATCTGGAGCGCCCTGCCGGGCCTGCTGATCTCCGTCGTGTTCGCGACGCTCTTCCTGGGATCCAGGATTCCCTCACCCAAGCGCGTCGCCAAGCTCGCCGGACCGCAGCTGTCCATCGGCATCGCCTACGGGTCCGGCCAGTATGTGATCGGAATTCTGATCGGACTGCTGATCCTCTCGCCGTTCTTCGGTCTGGAGCCGTTCTACGGCGGGCTGTTGGAGATCGCATTCGAGGGCGGCCACGGCACCGCCGCCGGCATGGCGCCGGCCTTCGACGACATGGGCATCCCCGAAGCCACCGACCTCGCCCTGGCGATGGCCACGGTGGGCCTGGTCTCGGGGATCATCATCGGCGTGGCCGTGATCAACTGGGGAGTCCGCACCGGCCGGACCGAGGTGCTGGAGAAGATCGAGGACCAGTCAGCCTCGGAGCTGCGCGGACTGTACTCCGACGACGAGACCGTCTACGCCGGTCGCATGACCGCGCGGCCGGGTTCGATCGAACCGCTGACCCTCCACGTGGCCGTGATCGGGTTGGCGATCATCATCGGATGGCTGATGCTCGAAGGACTCGTGCTCGTCGAGGACGCGCTCTGGGGCCAGCCGGACTCGGCGTGGGTCGGCGAGGGCGAAGAGGGTATGACCCTGCTGGGCTACGTGCCGCTGTTCCCGCTGGCCATGCTCGGCGGCGTCGTCATCCAGCTCTTCCTGGACCGCACCGGCAACGACAAGCTGCTCGATGCCGAGCTGATGCAGCGCATCCAGGGCCTGGCGCTGGACATCCTCATCGTCGCCGCGCTGTCGACCATCTCACTGGCGGTGGTCGCCGAGTTCTGGCAGGCGTTCGTCTTCCTGTCGGCGGCCGGCATCGTCTTCTGCACCGTGATGCTGCTGTATTTCACCCCACGGATCATCCCGCAGTTCTGGCTGGAGCGCGGTATCGCCGACTTCGGTCAGTCGATGGGAGTCACAGCGACCGGGCTCGCACTGCTGCGTGTGGCCGACCCGAACGACGAGTCCCCGGCACTGGAGGCCTTCGGATACAAGCAGCTGGCCTTCGAGCCGATCTTCGGCGGCGGGCTGATCACTGCGATCTCGATCCCGGTAATGGTCGCGGTGGGCAACGTGTACATCGTGCTGATTCCGATGGCGGTCCTGTTCGTGCTGGCGCTGACCGGCGGCATCATCTATCACCGCGGCGTGAGGTCGGGCCGATGGACCGACCCGTCGGTGGAAGAGGCCAAGGAGATGGACTGACCCCCTGTTGCGCAGATTGTGGAACAACTATTAGTGTGAGCTGAGACGCATGGCATGCGTCACACCGTCACTGCCGCACTCCCGGGAGCTTTGCTATGTCCGAGACCCACGAACCGTCCGAGACGAAGGACGAGGCCCGGCCCAAGGGACCGACGATGGCGGCCACTCGTCGCACAGCGTTCTTCGGTGCCATGTTCCTCATGGCCACCTCGGCCGTGGGACCCGGGTTCATCACGCAGACCTCCGCCTTCACCTATCAGCTCGGTGCGGCGTTCGCGTTCGCCATCCTGATCTCTGTCATCGTGGACATCGCCGTCCAGCTCAACGTCTGGCGCGTCATCGGCGTCTCCGGGATGTACGCCCAGGAGCTGGGCAACCGCATCCTCCCGGGCCTCGGTTGGGCCCTCGCCGTCCTGGTCTTCTTCGGGGGGATCGTCTTCAACGTCGGGAACATCGCCGGCGCCGGCATCGGTCTCAACGCGCTCACCGGCATGGACGCCGCCCTCGGCGGCGGCCTCTCCGTGGTGATCGCGCTGCTGATCTTCCTGTCCAAGAAGGCCGGCGTCGCTCTGGACCGCATCGTCGTGGGCTGCGGCGCCCTGCTGATCCTGCTGATGCTCTACATGGCCGTCACCACCGCTCCCCCGGTGGGCGAGGCCATGCGGGAGACCGTGCTCCCCTCGGAGATCGACTTCTTCGTCATCACCACGCTGATCGGCGGCACCGTGGGCGGGTACATCACCTACGCCGGTGCGCATCGGCTCATCGCCTCCGGCCACACCGGCGTCGATCACGTCAAGCAGATCAGCCAGACGTCGGTGATGGGGATCATCGTCGCCTCGGTGATCCGCTTCCTGCTGTTCCTGGCGATCCTGGGCGTGGTGACCACCGGCGTCTCCCTGGCGGCGGACAACGTCGCCGCGGAGGCCTTCGAGGCCGCGCTGGGCGAGTTCGGCCTGCGCGTGTTCGGCCTGGTGTTCTGGGTCGCGGCCATCACCTCGATCCTCGGCTGCACGTTCACCACGGTGTCCTTCCTGACCACACGGAACACTTCGCCGCGGGTCCGCGCATGGATGCTCGCCGCATTCCTGGTGGTCACCGGCGGCATCTTCCTCTCGCTGGGTCAGGCCCCGCAAACCCTGCTGATCCTGGCCGGCGCGATCAACGGCGCGGTCCTGCCGATCGGCTTCACCGTGATCCTCATCGCCGCGGCGTTCCGGAAGGACCTGCTCGGCGGATACCGCTATCCGAAGTGGCTGCTGATCATCGGCGTCCTGGCCTGGGGACTGACCCTGTACATGGGCGCGGAGTCGCTGACCGGCATCGCCGAGCTGTGGCAGACCGGATGACGGCCGACTCACCGGCCGACCGTTCTCCGGCCGAGGCCCGGGCGGCGTTCCGCTCCGGCCTGCGGGTGCCCACCAGTGGGTACAGCGCCGGATTCGCCCAGGCCAATGTCCTGGCGCTGCCCCGGGAGCTGGCCTTCGACATGCTGCTCTTCGCCCAACGGAACCCGAAGCCCTGTCCGGTGCTGGGGGTCCTCGAGCCGGAGCAGCTCAGCTCGGAGCTGATGGAGGGCGGGGACATCCGTACCGATGTGCCCGCCTACCGGGTCTATCGCCACGGCGAACTGGTGGGCGAGCCCGACGACGTCGTCGACGTGTGGCGGGAGGACCTGGTGACGTTCCTGCTGGGCTGCAGCTTCACCTTCGAGGCTCCGCTGCTGGCCGCCGGAGTCCCGGTCCGACACATCGAGCTCGGACGCAACGTGCCGATGTATCGGACGTCCCGTCGCTGTGCTTCTGCCGGCTCGCTCTCCGGTCCGCTGGTGGTCTCGATGCGACCTATCCCTGCCGACAGGGTCGCCGATGCGGTGCGGATCACCTCCAGGTATCCGGGAGTGCACGGGGCCCCGGTCCACATCGGTCCTCCTGAGCAGCTGGGCATCACAGACCTCGACGCCCCGGACTTCGGCGACGCCGTCGACGTACCCGAGGGGTGGATCCCGGTGTTCTGGGCCTGCGGTGTGACTCCCCAGGCCGCCGTGATGGAGTCACGCCCGGACCTGGCGATCAGCCACTCCCCCGGTCACATGCTCATCACCGATCAGCCGGACCTCGAACTCCAGGTGCCGTAAGACCCCAGACCCGGACCGCGCCACCGGTCACGTGTCATCCGGCTCGTCAGTGCTCTCGTCCTGCAAGGGTTCGCCAGAGCCGATCTCCTGCGATGAGTAGGTCTCCTCCTCCGCGATCTCCGGTGCCGACTTCTTGTACTTCGGAGCTGGGGCGGACCAGACCCGCTGCGGCTGGAGGACACCGATGTAGAAGTCACTGACGGCTTCGATGAACGACGTGATGAACGAATCTTTCGCCCGCGTCGTCTGCGCCGATCCCATCGGCTGGACCTGAGTGACTGTGAAACTCGTGATCTGGGGGAAGTCCGAAGGCAGTACGTGTTTGAGTTCCCCACGGAAGTCAGCGATGGTCGCCGCGTGCGTTCTCCGATTGCCCTTTGCCTCGATGACCAGCTCCTGCCTCTCATCAGGGATGGGCCGCAGGAGCCAGTTCACCCGGGATTGGTTTCTCACCTGCCCCGAGGCGGGGATCGTCGCAAAGGTGTGGATCTGTCGTCCTCGGAGGTCACAGCGCACCTCGAGATCAGCCACCGTGTCGGGCACGCTGATCGTGGCGGACATCGAGCTGTCCCGTTCGATCTCAGCCGCGAGCGCGGCCGCCCTCTCCTGAGGATCGTCTCTCTGGCGACGGGGCAGCTTCGGTGTCACGTCGGCGCCCAGTCGCTGACTCAGTGTGAAACAAGTGAAACGAACCAAACCGTCGAACTTGAGCGCCGTCTCAGCCACGGCATCATCAGTCTTCCTGACGATGCCGTTCCTGATGGAGCTGCGGACCTCGGACCATGCGGACCCCATATCTGAGAACTCGAGGGTGCCGGAGTTATCGTGCTCCAGGTACCGAATCAACTCACTCAGAATCCATGCCTGCTCCGGATCTTCGACTCCGTGGACGTCACGTTCCATGATCGCCAAGGAGATGATACGCGTCCATGAGAAGTGCACAACCGGCGTCGAACGCAGTTTGCGCGCGTTGAGTTTCAACGGGTGCGCTCCGAGCACTGGTGGAATCTCATTCGAGATCGTGATCACCGCGTCGTAGCCCTCGTCGCGAGCGATGTCCATGTACCGCTCGACCTGGTCCGCTTCGAGCTTATTGGACTGAGTCTTCACCTCCACGAGCGCAATCCACGTCTTGTTTCCCCGCTTGACGCGAATCAGTCCATCCGGTCGAGATGTCTGCTTCTTCAGCTTGTCCTCGAAGGCAACCTCAACAAAGGACTCGACGTTCGCCCTGACTCGACCGAGCGGCGCACCACAGGGCTTCAGCACGGCATGCGCGAAGCTCGGCACGACTGTGAGAATCGAAAGGAGTGCCGATGTTGCGTGAATCTCTTGGTCGGTCGTGTTCTTCGTACTCGGTGTTGGAATCAGTCTCGCCTGACGCCACACTTCAGTCATCCCCGATGCTCCCGATTCATCTCGTAAAACTATATACAATTGACCCTACAACATACTCAGGCACTTCGTGCTGCAGATCACCGGGGTCTTTGTCGCGACCGAAGAGAATCATTATCTGATAGATGGACGATCCTGACGGAAATTGCTGCGCGTCCGCTACAGCGTGAGCAGCATATGCCCCAGAGGCGACCCTCCGGCCTAAGAATGGCTTCCTCACGTACACGGGAGGTCGAAATGGGTTCACCGCAGCGGGGATTGGGCCCACTTGGCCTCACCGACTCACTGCAATTGCTGAAGGCCGTGGAGCCCTGCGGCACCTCGGTACTGCGCCCGTGTCGGCCGGTCCCAGCCCACTGAGGTCAGCGTCTCGGCGTCGACGTCGAAGACTTCCACCTGCAGCGGGTGGCAGTGCTCCAGCTGCTCGGCCTCGCTCGCGGCCTCCGGTCCCCACATGTGCAGGGACAGGTCGCCTCCGGGGCAGGTCGACAGTGCACAGAGCAGGTCGATCTCGGCGAAGAACTCGAAGCAGTCCCCCGGCCGCGCCGGACAGGAGTCCATGAAGTACTGGCGGTCCTCGTTGAGCCCGGCCAGCTGGAAGACGTTGAGCACGTCGTGGACGTCGTATTCGGTGAGCCCGTACTCGCGCACGGCCCGCACCAGGTTGGAGTGGCAGTGCCGGTCGAAGTCCTCGCCGGTGAGCATCCGATTCACGTAGGGGTCGCAGCGGGTGCCCAACAGGTCATGGATGACCTCGGCGTCCCGGTGACCGGCCAAGGTGTCGGTGACGACGGTGGCCATCGGGCGCAGGAACGGCAGCGTGGACCAGAACCGGTCGTAGGTCGTCATGGAGGAGCGCTGGAGCTGACGGGTCCGTGCGGCCCAGAACCGCTCACGCGGATCGTGCAGGTTCCACAGGTTCAGGTCCCCGACCTGCGGGCCCTCGACGGAGCTGATCCGCACGATCGAACCGGCCGGCGCCTCCCAGGCCGCACCGGAGCGCACCGGGACGGTCAGCATCGACCGCGGAGTCCGCTCGGCGGAGGCGATGGCGTCGTACCGGCCGGTGTCGACGTCGAGGGCACCCCCTGCCGGAGACCGGTAGGCGGCGGGTCGGGTGTAGCGGCGCGGCCCGGTCTCGCTCATCGTCCCCGATCCTCCAGATGGTCGAGCAGCCGACGTTCGGCTCCGTCGAAGTATGCACTCATGTGCTCGACCACCGCAGGCCGGTGCCCGGCGCGCAGCAGCTCGACGGTGCGCGCATTGGGTTCCACATAGTCCACGTGGAAGGTGCTGATGTCCCGCATCGTGTGGAACAGCAGCCGCATCCGGGCGAGCATCTCCTCCATCGCCCGGGTGACCACGGCGCTGTGCGCCTCCGCGGTGATCCGCCGATGGAAGTCCTGATTGGCCTGGGCCATCTCGGGCGCGTCGCCGATGCGTGCTGCGCGGCGAGCGGATTCGACGATGTCATCCAGCTGCGCCAGCGCCCCCTCGTCGTAGTCGGTGACGCTGACCGTGCCGAGTTCCAGGACCCGACGGGTCCGGTAGATCTCCCGCACGTCCTCCCCCGTGGGCGAATGGACGACGACCCCGCGGTGCGGACGACGGTCGACCAGGCCCTCTGCGGCGAGGAGCTGGAAGGCCGCGCGCAGCGAGTGGCGGGACACGCCGAACTCAGCGGTGAGTCGCGCCTCGGTGAGCTTGGCGCCGGGGGCGAGGTCGCCCTCGGCGATGCGTGCGCGCAGGACCGACGCGGTCCGCTCAGGCACATGCTCGGTCGGGGCGGAGCTGCCCAGAGGACCGGAGACGCCGACGGAGGGCGTCTCGCCCACTGTGCGCTCCGCGGTCATCCGGCTCCTTCAGATCGGTCAGCCGTCACATGATACTACCGAGTGTCTGCCTGGCGGTGAGTGCGTCTCCGGGCGAGAGGCCCTCGCGCCGGAAGGTCCCCGCGGCTTCGGCCCGGACGGTCGTCTCCATCTTCATCGCCTCGACGACGGCGAGCGCATCCCCGGCCGACACCTCAGCCCCGTCCTCAGCCTCCCAGGAGACCAGGGATCCGGCCACCGGCGAGACCACTGCGCCGTCGTCGTCGGAGGTCGTCGGGTCGGCGCCCCCGTCTGTTGCGCCTCCGAAGAGGCTCAGCAGTTGGGCCGGCAGTCCGAGGCTGACCGCGCGACCGTCGATCTCCACGACGGAGCGGCGCATGTCCCGCTCCTGGTGCCGTGCGGCCGCGGCCAAGTGCTCGGATTCGGCGAGCTCGGCGTCGAAATCGGACTCGATCCAACGGGTGTGGACCCGGAAGGACTCGGGGCCGTCGGCGGCGAGGAAGTCCTCAGCCTCGAGCACCGCCCGGTGGAACGGGACGACGGTGGGCAGTCCCTCGATGCGGACCTCGGCCAGCGCGGTGCGTGCTCGACGCAGGGCGGTGGGGCGGTCGGGGGCGGTGACGATGAGCTTGGCGATCATGGAGTCGAAGGCACCGGCGACCTCGTCTCCGGTGCGCACCCCGGTGTCGATGCGGACCCCGGGGCCGGTGGGCGGCTGGAACACCTCGATGGGGCCGGGTGTGGGCAGGAACCCCTGGGAGGGGTCCTCGGCATTGAGCCGGAATTCGATGCTGTGCCCGGCCGGTGCGGGGTCCTCGGTCAGAGTCAGCCGGTGGCCGTCTGCGATGCGCAGCTGCTCGGCGACCAAGTCGGTCCCGGAGGTCTCCTCGGTGACCGGGTGCTCCACCTGCAGGCGGGTGTTGACCTCCAGGAAGCTCAGCACTCCGTCTGGGCTGAGGAGGTACTCGACGGTGCCCGCGCCCACGTAGCCGGCTTCGGCGCAGATCGCGCGGGCGGAGTCCCGCACGGCGCGGTCCTGCTCCTCGGTCAGGAACGGGGCCGGGGCCTCTTCGACGAGCTTCTGGTTGCGCCGCTGCAGCGAGCAGTCGCGCAGCCCGACCACGATCACATTCCCGTGGGTGTCGGCGAGGACCTGGGCCTCCACGTGGCGGGGCCGGTCCAGGTAGCGTTCGACGAAGCACTCGCCCCGGCCGAACGCGGCCTCGGCCTCCCGGACCGCGGAGGTGAAGCCCTCGTCGATCTCGGAGGCCTCGCGGATGACCCGCATTCCGCGGCCGCCTCCCCCGTAGGCGGCCTTCACGGCCACCGGCAGCCCGTGCTCCTCGGCGAAGGCGCGCACCTCCTCGGCCTCGGTGACGGGCCCGTCGGTGCCCGGAGCGAGCGGGGCGCCCACGGCGACGGCGATCTCCCGGGCGGAGACCTTGTTGCCCAGCGATTCGATGGTCTCCGGGCGGGGGCCCACCCAGAGGAGTCCGGCATCGACGACGGCCTGCGCGAAGTCGGCGTTCTCGGAGAGGAAACCGTATCCGGGGTGCACGGCGTCGGCTTCGGTCTCCCGGGCCGCGGCCAGGATCTTCTCGACGTCGAGGTAGGTCTCGTCGGGCCCGGTGCCGTGCAGCGCGACGGCGACGTCGGCGAGCTCCACGTGCATGGATGCGGCGTCCTGGTCGGCGTAGACGGCGACGGTCTCGATCCCGAGTTCTCGTGCGGTGCGGATGACGCGGACCGCGATCTCGGAGCGGTTGGCGATGAGCAGTCTCTTCATGGGCGGTCCTCGGCGGTCCGGGTGCTGGAACTTGAAGTGGGGCGGAGGGTGTCCGGGTCGACGGGGGCCAGTCGGATGAGGTCCCCGGGCGCCAGCTGGGCGGCGTGGTGCATGTCTTCGGCCACGACGACGCCGATCACCGGATACCCGCCGGTCACGGGGTGGTCGTTGAGGAACAGGACGGGGGTGCCGGCCGGCGGCATCTGCAGCGCGCCGCGGACCACCCCCTCGGAGGGCAGCTCGCCGTCGCGGGACCGTTCCAGAGGGCCTCCGTCCTCGTCCGCGGGGGTGAGGCGGATGCCGATGCGGTCGGACTCCTGGGTGGCCTCCCAGCGCTGGTCGGAGAGTCTGCGGACCTCGTCCTCGCCGAACCAGTCGTCGCGGGGTCCGAGCGTGAAGCGCAGGACCACGGCGCCGTCGTCGTCGCGGGCGGCCAGGGTGCTCGGCTCCCCGGTCCCGACCGGGTGCGGGGCCGTCGCCGCAGGCCGCAGGAGGTCCCCGGCGTCCAGGGGTGCGGGTCCGAGTCCGGACATGGTGTCGGTCGAGGTGCTCCCGAGGACGGCCTCTGCGGAGAGTCCGCCGCGCAGGGCGAGCACGGAGCGCAGTCCGGCGGTGGGGGCGCCGAGTTCGAGCCGATCTCCGACGGTGAGCGTGAACGGGGACCGCAGCCGCGGTCGCCTCACGGAGCCGTCCTCCGCGGTCACGGTCAGGGGCGACTCGGCCCCGGCCACGGCGACCACGGCCGTGCCGCGGGCCTGCAGGGTCAGACCGCCGTGGAGGACCTCGAGCACGGGCGCTCCGGGCGCGTTGCCGACGAGCCGGTTGGCCTGCCGCATGGCCGCCTCGTCGGCGACCCCGGCGCGGGAGACCCCGAGGTCGGACAGGCCGGCGCGGCCGAAGTCCTGGATCAGCGTGCGCATCCCGGGGGCCACGACCTCCAGCACGGCGCGGTCGTCCGGTGCGTCCCGCTCTCCCTGCTCGTCCGGACGGTCGGGTTCCTGAGGCGCGTCCGGCGCCTCAGCCGTGTGGGAGGAGGTCAGCGCCTCGGCGCTCACCGCGCGGTAGCGGACCGTGTCTCCGGGCCGGACCAGCGCGGGAGAGTCGCGGGAGACGTCCCACAGTGCGGCACCGGTGCGGCCGATGAGCTGCCAGCCGCCCGGGGACTCCCGCGGGTACACGGCCGAGAACTCGCCGGCCAGCGCCACCGAGCCGGCCGGCACCTGGGTGCGGGGGCTGCTGCGGCGGGGCACCTGGTCCGGGTCCCGGTCCGGCACGCAGTAGGTGAAGCCGGGGGCGAAGCCGCCGAACGCGCCGATCCAGTCACGTGAGGTGTGTCGGTCGATCAGCGCCTCGGCACTCAGCCCCAGGTGCTCGGCGACGTCGTCGAGGTCCTCCCCGTCGTAGACGACCTCGATCTCCACGGTCCGGGCGTCGCCGGCGGAGAAGGCGCCGACGCTGAGCCCGTCCAGGGCCGATTCCGCCGCGCGGGCGGCGGAGCGGGAGTCGAACCGCAGCAGCAGGGTGCGGGCAGCGGCGACCACGTCGATCTGACCGTCGAGGGGGTGTTCGACCAGGTGCTGGTGATGCGCGACGACGTCGGAGAGCGCGTCGAACTCGACCAGCAGGGCGCGCGGGCCGGCGAGCCGCAGATCGGTGGGGCCCGCCGGGGGGGGTTCCAGGGTCATGGACGTCGGGCCCCGGCTCAGGCCGGTCCCTCGACGAAGCTGCGGATCTCGACGCCGTCCGCCTCGAGGGCCCTCCGCACGGCGGCGGCCATGTCCACCGAGCCTTCGGTGTCGCCGTGGACGCAGATCGACTCGGCCTCCATGGGGATGCGGGTGCCGTCGCGGGCGATGATCTCCCGGTCCTGGGCCAGACGCCGCATGTTCTCCACCACGACGTCGACGTCGTGGAGCACCGCATCGGGCTCGCGGCGCGAGACCAGGGTGCCGTCCGGATCGTAGTTCCGATCCGCGAAGGCCTCGGCGACCCCGCGCAGCCCGTTCTCCGCGGAGATCTCGAGGGCCACAGATCCCGGGAGCAGGAGCATCGGCAGCGAGTCGTCGTAGGCGGTGACGGTGTCCACCACGGCGCGGGCGTGGTCCTCGTGCCGGATCATGGAGTGATACAGCGCCCCGTGGGGCTTGACGTAGCTGATCCGACCGCCGACCGATCCGGCCATCGCCTGGAGGGCGCCCAGCTGGTAGAGGACGTCGGCGGCGAGCTCGTCGTAGGAGCAGTCGAGGAAGCGTCGGCCGAAGCCGGCGAGATCCCGGTAGCCGATGTGGGCGCCGACGGCGACGTCGTTCTCCACGGCGAGGCGCGAGGTCTCACGGATCGTGCCGGGGTCGCCGGCGTGGAAGCCGCAGGCGATGTTCGCCGAGGACACGGTGCTCAGGATGGCGGCGTCGTCGCCCATCCTCCAGTTCCCGAAGGACTCTCCGACGTCGGAGTTCATGTCGATCCGTGCCATGGTGCGGCTCCGTCCTGCGTCGTCTCGGCTGTCGTGGAGTGTGAGCCCCATCATGCCTCACCATCTGTGATTGTTCAACAATCTCGGGTCGATGGGGAACGGCGGAGTCCGTGGAAGAATCGACGGCGTGACCGACCCCCACGACGACCCCTCCCCCGCGCGTCCTCCCCTGCTGACGGGTCGGTTCGTCCTCGCCACGGCGGTGAACTTCGGCTTCGCCCTGGTGTTCTACATGCTGATCACCGGGATGGCCGTCTACGCGGCCGAGCAGTTCGGCGCCGGAGACACCGCCGCCGGATTCGCCGCCTCGGCCTTCGTGGTGGGCGCGCTCATCGGGCGCATCCTCTCGGGGAAGTACTCCGAGCACGTCGGGCGACGGCGCTCGATCCTGATCTGCCTGGTGGTCTTCACCGCCGCCTCCGCCCTGTACATGGTCGCCGACTCCTACGGCCTGCTGGTCGCGCTGCGCATCGTCCACGGTGCGGCCTTCGGCTTCGGGCAGACTGCGCTGACCGCCGCCGTGTTTGCAATGATCCCGGCCTCCCGCCGCGGTGAGGGCTCGGGGTACTACACCATGCCGATCGCCCTGGCGCCGGCGATCGGCCCGGCCATCGCGATCCAACTCTCCGCGGCCGTGGGCTTCTGGGCCATGTTCGTCGCGGCCACCGTGTTCTCGGGCCTGGCGCTGCTGGGGGCCCTGTTCCTGCGCCCGCCGGAGGGTGCGCCCACGCCGATGACGTGGCGGCAGCGCCTGGTGCTGCGCCCCCGCGAGATCCTCTACCCGCGGGCCTTCCCGATCGCCCTGGTCATGATGCTGCTGGGTATGGCCTTCGCCTCGGTGATCGCCTTCCTCCACGGTTTCGGGCGTGCGGAGGGCATGCTCGAGGCGGCTTCGGCCTTCTTCCTGGTCTACGCGGTGGCCATGCTCATCGCCCGCATCCTCACCGGACGGATCCAGGACCGCTTCGGGGACAACGCGGCGATGTACCCCTGCCTGGTGCTCTACCTGATCGGCATGGGTCTGCTGACCTGGTCGCCGCATCCGGCGGCGATCATCGCCGCGGGAGTGCTGACCGGATTCGGCTTCGGTTCGCTGCTGCCGGTCCTGCAGGCGGTGGTGGCCACCCAGGCCGGCCGGGGCCAGGTCAGCATCGCCGTCTCGACGTTCTTCATCCTCCTGGACCTCGGATTCGGCGTGGCCCCGCTGCTGCTGGGAGCCCTGGTCGAGGCCTTCGGATACCGGGAGATGTTCGGGGTCTGCACCGCGGTGGTGCTCCTCGCCTCCGGCCTGTACTGGCTGCTGCACGGGCGCTTCGACGTCCGCCAGGGCACACCGCGGCGCCCCCGTGAGGACTGAGACACCCTCCGACACAGCTCTCCCCGCCGCCGGAGGCCGATGCTCCGGGGCGGGGAGAGCTGCGGGACGGGCGTCAGCCGATCAGGCGTCGTCCTCTTCCTCGTCGTCCTCGCCGTCGCCTCCGCCGTCGGTCAGACCGTCGACGTAGTCCTGGTTCTCGTCGATCCACTCGGCGACGATCTCCTCATAGTCGGCGTCCTCCTCGGCCTCGTTGAACATGTCGTTCTCCAGGTCGTAGAGCAGGTCGGGCTCCATCTCGAAGTCCTCCATCCACCCGGCGACGTCAGGGTTGTCGTCGGAGAAGCCCTCACGGCCGAAGGCGCTGATGGTCTCAGCATCGCCGAGGGTGCCCTCCGGGTCCTCGAGGTCCTTGATCGGGTAGGCCTCGTAGGCCCAGTGCGGGTGCCAGAGGGTGACGACGATGTTCTCGTCGTTGTCGGTGGCCGTCTCCAGCTCGGAGAGCATCGCCGGGGTGGAGGAGGTGTTGAACTCCATGTCCTCGAGGCCGTAGGTCGGGATGACCTCGTCCTCCGTCACACCGGTCAGGCCGGCGCCGGACTCGATGCCGACGATGGTGTCGCCGAACTCGTCGGCGCTGTCGGCCAGCTCCTCCAGGGAGTCGATCGGGGCGTCCTCGTTGACTGCGATGGTCAGCTGGGCCTCGTCGTACCAGGGTCCGTAGTCCTCCAGGGTGTCCCCGTAGTCCTCGATGTAGCTCTCGTGGGTGACCGGCTGCCACACGTCGAGGTTGAGGTCGTAGTCACCGCTGGCCAGGCCGGAGAAGACGGGACCGGCCTCCGCCTCCTCGAGGGTGACGTCGTAGCCCTCCACCGTCAGCACGCAGTTCCACAGCTCGGAGACGGCGATGCCCTCCTCCCAGCCGGAGAAGACGCCGATGGTGACTTCGCCCTGGTCGCCGTCGCCGGAGCAGTGCTCCTCCACGGCGTCGGTGCCCGCCTCGTCCCCGTCTCCGCAGGCCGTCAGGGCCAGACCGGCCGCTGACAGGACTGCGGCTGACTTCATGAACGTCGATGTGGTGCGCATGAGTGATTCCCTTCTTAGATGACGCGTCTTCGGTTGTGGCCCGGCGGTGCGGGACCGGCCGGGAACGTGTGTGGGGGCCGGAGTCAGGTGGTCCGCGCCTTGCCGGCGAAGCTGGTGAGCCGGTCGAGGAAGATCGCCAGGATCACCACTGAGACTCCGGCCTCGAAACCGAGGGCGAGGTCGAGTCGGTTGAGTGCGGCCACGACATCGCCGCCGAGGCCGCCCGCCCCGACCATGCCGGCGATGACCACCATGGACAGCGCCAGCATGATGACCTGGTTGATGCCGGCCATGATGGTGGGCAGCGCCAGGGGCAGCTGGATCTGGCGGAGGATCCGCCAGCGGGAGGCGCCGAAGGCTTCGCCGGCCTCGACCACCTCGTGGTCCACTCGACGAATGCCCAACTCGGTGAACCGCACTCCGGGCGCCAGGGCGAAGAGGATGGTGGCGACCATCCCCGGGACCACGCCCACGCGGAAGATGGCCAGCGCCGGGATGAGATAGACCATGGGCGGCATGGTCTGGAGGAAGTCCAGCACCGGGCGGATCAGGGTCGAGAACGTGCGGGACGAGGCCGCGAGGATCCCCAGCGGGACGGAGATGATCACGGCGATGAGGGTGGCCACCACGACCAGGGAGAGGGTGGCCATCGCGTTGTCCCACTGGTTCATGCCGAAGATGAGCAGGAATCCGAGCAGGGTGCCGACGGCGAGCTTCCACGTGCGGACCCACCAGGCCAGAGCTGCGAAGGCGAGGGCTATCGCCCACCACGGCGGAGTGCTCAGGAGCCAGATGAGCGCGTCGTTGGCCTCCAGCATGATGGTGCGGAGCAGACCGAAGAGTCCGCCGAAGACGTCGAGCATCCATGACAGGACCTGCTCGCCCCAGCGTCCGAGGGGGATGCGGAAGTCGTCCATCAGCGTCCTCCCTCCTGGTGGTCGCCGGGCACCGGCGCCGCGTACTCCTCCGGGGTGTTCAGTGAGGCCAGCAGATCCGCGACCCTCACGTATCCCAGCGGCTCCCCGTCCGTGCCGTCGGCGGTGACGGTCAGCGGCCCGTCCGCACGGGAGGCCGCAGGCACGATCTCCTGGAGCGTGGCCCCTTCGGAGACGACGGCCTCGGCGGAGAGTCGGCTCTGCTCCTCCGCGCTGAGCCCGTCGGGGCCGACCATCACCGAGCCGGCGGTGAGCACACGGCCGCGGTCGACGTCGGCGATGAACTGGGCGACGTAGTCGTCGGCCGGGCGGGTGAGGATGTCCTGCGGAGTGCCGATCTGTACGATCCGTCCGTCCTTCATCACGGCGATGCGGTCGCCGATGTACATGGCCTCGTTGAGGTCGTGGGTGATGAAGACGATGGTCTTGCCGAGCTCCCGCTGCAGGGCGATCAGCTGCTGCTGCATCTCCCGACGGATGAGCGGGTCCAGGGCGCTGAAGGCCTCGTCCATCAGGAGGATGTCGGTCTCGGAGGCCAGCGCGCGGGCGAGTCCCACACGCTGCTGCATGCCGCCGGAGAGCTCCCCCGGATAGTGGTCGTGCCACCCGTCGAGGCCGACGCGGTCGAGGACCTCCAGCGCACGTTCCCTCCGCGACCTTGTCTCGACCCCCTGGATCTCCAGGCCGTAGGCCGCGTTCTCCAGGACCGTGCGGTGCGGGAACAGGGCGAAGTGCTGGAACACCATCGCCATATCCTCGGCACGGAGCCGCCGCAGGCGCTTCTTCGACAGCGTGCTGATGTCGCGGCCCTTGACCTCCACTACGCCCTCGGTGGCCGGCTGCAGACCGTTGAGCGTGCGGATCAGGGTCGACTTCCCGGATCCGGAGAGACCCATGACGACGAAGATCTCACCGGGGTGCACGTCGAAGGTGGCGTCGATGACCGCGGCGGTGCCCAGCGCCTTCAGGTCGGCGCGGTCCTCACCGGACCTCACCCGGCGCACGATCTCCTGAGGCCTGCGCCCGAAGGCCTTGAACACGTGTTGGACGCTCAGCGTCGGCGCATCGCCGTCTGGGCTCACCTGGGGACCTTCCTCGGAGTGGACATGGAGACCGTGCGGGAGAACATATTGGACGACGACGCCTCGGCGGCCTCCACACCCGATCGTCGAAGGGGTCGGCCGCGTCACACGAGGAGGAAATCGGTCGTTCCGCTATCAGAGTAGCAAGCCTGACCAGGAAACTCAGGAAAGATGACATCGAATGAAATTAGCGAAATGTGATAGATCGGATGACAGTCGTGCTACGAACTGAGCATCGGGACCGCACCTCGCCATGGGGCGGATCACGGCTGTTCCCACTCGACATCGACGTGATGGCGTCGCTGGTCGGACCGTCGCCGACCCGCTCCGATTCTCGCGGGCTGCGGCGAAGAATCCCTCGGGGATTTCGGACGATCCGCTCATGAGGACACGCCGCAGAGGCCGCTGACGTCGGGCCTCTCGCGCCGGGACGGAGGTCCCATGCGGCGGGTCGGGCCCCGGCTATGATGCGGAGCACCGAACTCGCACCACGCATGAGGGAGCACACGATGGACGAGCCTTCGACCCTACTGACCCTCGGAGGGCTCGCGATCATCGCGGTCACCGTCGGCCTGCTGATGTGGAACAGGTTCTCGCCCATCGTGGTGATGGCCCTGGTCCCGCTGCTGGGCGCCCTGCTGGTCGGCTTCGGCCCGGGCCAGCTCGTGGAGTTCTTCGACTCCGGCGTGGAGCAGGTGATGAGCGTCGTGGTGATGTTCATCTTCGCGATCCTCTTCTTCGGAATACTCTCCGACGCCGGGCTCTTCGACCCGGTGGTGCGGGGGCTGATCCTGCTCACGCGGGGGAAGGTCGTCCTCGTCGCCGTCGGCACCGCGCTGATGGGCGTGGTGGCCCACATCGACGGTGCCGGCGCGACCACGTTCCTCCTCACCATTCCGGCGCTGCTCCCGCTCTATCAGGCGCTGAACATGAGCAGGTACCTGCTCCTGCTGCTGCTCGCGCTCTCCGCCGGAATCATCAACATGGTCCCCTGGGGCGGGCCGCTGGGCCGTGCGGCCAGCGTCACCGGCATCGACCCGGGCGAGCTGTACCGGCCGCTGATCCCGCTGCAGGTCGTGGGCATCGTGCTGATCGTGACCCTGGCGGTGCTGCTGGGCCTGCGGGAGAAGTCCCGGATCGCGAAGAAGGTCGCGGCCGGTGAGGTCGAGGCCTCGGCCGACGTCGACGTGCGTCGGTTCGCCGACGACTTCGCCTCCCGCCAGGTGGAACAGCGCACCGAGATCGCCGCGAAGATGAACAGCTCGCGCCTGGTCTACTGGGCCAACGTCGTGTTGGCGCTGAGCGTCATCGCCGTCATGCTCGCCGACATCCTGCCTCCGGCGATGGCGTTCCTCATCGGCGTCGCGATCGCCCTGCCGCTGAACTTCCGCGGCGCCGACCTCCAGATGGAGAGGGTCCGCGCCCACGCGCCCAACGCGCTGATGATGGGCGCGGTGATCCTCGGCGCGGCGGTCTTCCTCGGCGTGCTCAACGAGTCCGGGATGCTGGAGTCGGTCGCCCTCTCCGCCCTGACGGTCGTACCCGAGGGGCTCGGACCGAACCTGCATCTGGTGATGGCGTCCTTCGGCGTGCCGATGGACCTGCTGACCTCCACCGACGCCTACTACTTCTCCGTGCTGCCGCTGGTGGAGGCCACCTCCTCCCAGTTCGGCGTGGGTACGGCTGAGACCGCGCACGCGATGCTGATCGGCAACATCATCGGCACATTCGTCAGCCCGTTCTCACCGGCCCTGTGGCTCGCGCTCGGCCTCTCCGGGGCGAACCTCGGCACGCACCTGCGCTACTCGTTCTTCATCGTGTGGGGCTTCTCGCTTCTGATGCTGCTGGCCGGCATGGCGCTGGGCCTGTTCAGCATCACGACGTGATCGGAGTCAGCGGCACTGCAGGCGGCCCTGCTCGAGGACCACGTCCTCGGTGGGCACCATGCCCTCGTACTCGTCACCGATGACGAGGTCGACGGTGAAGCCGTCGCGGTCGTCGACGTCGAGGTAGGTCCGCGAGTACTCCTGCTGGAGGGTGTAGGCCTGGCGC
This sequence comes from Nesterenkonia marinintestina, assembly GCF_025420485.1. Classification (GTDB taxonomy): domain Bacteria; phylum Actinomycetota; class Actinomycetes; order Actinomycetales; family Micrococcaceae; genus Nesterenkonia; species Nesterenkonia marinintestina. The sequence continues at coordinate 122,362 of NZ_JAOEFD010000005.1, forward strand.
AGCCCCCGGTCTCCGGCGCGGATGATCACATCGAAGCCGGTGTCCCCGGCGTAGTCGCTGTCGACCTGGCCGACCCGGTAGCCGCGGTCGGAGAGGTCCTCGGCGACGCCCCCGGCGAGCCCCGGGCGGTTGGTCACGTTGTAGACGTCCACGGTGACCCGGTCGGTGGTGACCGGGGAGAGGGTCACGGTGGGACAGTCCTCTCCGGCGGGGATGTCCTGGGAGAAGATGTCGACCTCGAGGGTCCCGTCGATCATCAGCCAGCTGAGGGCCGTGACGGCCGCTAGGGCCGCCCCCGAACCGAGCCCGACGAGGATCCGACGGCGCAGCGGCGCACGGGATTCGTCGGTCATGCGTCGATTCTAGGGCGTCGCTCGGGCGCCGGGCTCAGGGGATCGCCGGGGTGCAGTGCAGATCCTCGGCGAACATTCCGACGCCGTCGGCCTCGGCCTGCTCCCAGGCCTCCTCGACCTCGGCGAGGAACCGGTCGTTTGGTGGGAAGTGCACCGGAGCTCCGTACCCGTCGCGAGCCATCTGGGCGTTGATGAGGGTGTCCTCGAGGTACACCCCGGCGAGCAGGCGGTCATACCTGTCGGTGCGCTCCTGGTCGAACGCGAGCCGCACCTCATCACCGGGGGCCAGCAGCTCCTCCATCCGTTCGGAGGCCTCGGGGCCGAGGCATTCGGTGGGACGCTCGGGGTGCACGGTCTCCGGAGTGTCGATGTTGAGCAGCCGGACCCGCTCCTGGTCACCCTCGTAGGTGACGACGATGGTGTCTCCGTCGACGACCCTCTCGACGACGGCGTGCTCACCCTCGACGCTCCCCTCGGCGCCGTCCGCGTCGTCGCTGAGGCCGAAGACCTCGATCAGCAGACCGATCAGCAGCACGATGCCGATGAGCAGGGCGATCCACGGCAGCACCGCTCGGTTGGCGCCGCGGGGGCCGCGCCGTCCGGCACGGATGGGCTCCCGGCGCCCGTCCGTGCGTCCCGACCGACTCGTGCCGCCGCCGCTGCCGCGTCGGCGCGTACGGCGCATCCCCTGTCGGGCGATGCTGCGGGCTCCCCGGCGGGCGAAACGACCGAACTGCTGACTGGACATGTCCATGAGTGTAGCCGGGCCCTGTGACGGGCATGCCGCGTCCGCCGGATCCTGTGGACTCAGCCCCAGATCTGCTGCGGGGTCCGATCCGGCGCGGGAGACGGAGTGCCGCGCCGCGCATCGGAGGCGGCCTGGAGTCCGGTCACCGCTCCGGCGAGCACCGCGAGGGCCAGGCGCGGAGCTGGGACGCCGAGGCGGCGCATTCCGGCCTCTGCGGCATGGTCGAGCCGGAACGAGAGGTGCCCTACTGCGAACACCACGGCCGCCGGTCCGGCGGAGACGGCGAACACCCCGCCGGCGGAGGGTCGTTCGCGGCGACCTGCGGACTCGCGCAGGACGACGGACGCGGCGCCGAGGCCCACCAGTATGGGGAGGCCCCACAGCACACCCTCCCGCAGCGGGCGCGGCCATCGGCGCATCGGAACGAGGACCGCAGCTCCGTTGAGCAGGCCGACCGCCGCCCCCGTCGCGCGGGGAGAACGGGCGATCCTGCGGACCAGTGCGCGGACGCTGTCGATCCTGGGGGCGCCGTCGAGCTGCGATGCGGTGTCAGTCATACAGGACCTCTCCGTTGCACGCCGCCTCTGGGTACGTAAGAGCCCCACGTGCACCTGCCAGAGCCCACCTACCCTTGCTACCTTCCGGTCCTGGGGGAGTTCAGCAGGATGGCACCACACGTGGGGCCGCCCTCCATCGTAGTGCCCGAGTCTGAGCTGACGCCAACCGGCCCCGGCCGCGCTCCGTGCCGCGGCCCATGCCCGCCGATGTGCGTTCCCCCGGGATCCTCGGCTAGGATGATATGCGTTCTGATGACGCGGGGCGCTGCGCCGCGTCACCGGGGACAGCCGGGAGGATTCGCCTAGCGGCCTATGGCGCACGCTTGGAACGCGTGTTGGGTTCACGCCCTCGGGGGTTCAAATCCCCCATCCTCCGCCGACATCGATGCCCCGTCGCCGTTCTTCGGCGGCGGGGCATCGTCGTCCTCCGCAGACGGTCGGCTATGCTCGACTCTCCGAACGCGCAGATCACAGACAGAGACCATCGGCGTCCTCCACGACGCCCCGAAGAGGACGGATACGGCCTGATGCCCGAGACGACCTGCTCCGCCGAGACCGCTCCTGAGGCCGCCCCCGAGGCCGCCCCGCACCCGGCAGTCCGCCGCACCGTCGGCGCCCTGACCGCCGGACTGCTCGCCTTCACGCTGACCGCCTGCGAACGCCCCGAGGACTCCGATGAGGACCAGGAGGACCAGCAGTCGGAGGAGACCGAGAGCGCCCAGGACGAGGAGCAGGAGGACGAGCAGGACGCCGAGGAGGCCGCCGGCGGCGACGAGCCGATCGAGGACCAGGACGTCGAGGACCCTGAGGAGGAGGACACCGAGGCCGCGGACGACCCCACGCAGCTCGAGGTGTTCGAGAGCAGCCCCGGGCCGATGTCGTTCGAGGGCGTCGAAGAGGGCGGTGTGACCGGCCCCGAGGCCGACACCTACGCGACCGACGCCCCGGACCCCGCCGCAGACACCGCAGGCTCCAGCTCGGCCGAGTTCCGGGACTCCGTCTACGAAGCTCGCGAGCGCGGGGAGTTCCAGCGCGGCACGGTCAGCGGGGTCTCCGTCGAGGACGAGGAGATGGACAACGGCGTCGAGATCACCCGCGTGATCCGCGACTTCCCGTCGCCGCGGAAGTCCGGCCTGCTGTCCTACGGAGGCGAGATCGTCCTGCTCTTCGTGGAGCCGACCCGTGATTCGGACCGCTACCCGATGATGCACAAGCTGTTCTTCCTCGGCCCCGAGGGCGAGGAGCGACGCAACACCCTGCTGCTGGACTCGGAGATGGAGCGCGCCGACCTGGTGCCCTACGACGGCTCCAGCGAGGATCCCAGCGCCGGGTGGATCGCATTCGTGGTGGAGGAGCGCGCCGACGAGTACGAGCTCGGCATCGTTCGCCCGGAGATCGACGTGCCGGACTCCGACGAGATGCTCGACAAGAAGGTCTGGGAGTTCTCCCTGCGCGCCGAGTGACCCGGCGATAGATCACGATCAGGTCACGATTCGCTTAATTCTCGACTGCAAAGATTGCAATCATCTCAGTCTGCGTGCTCGACTGAATCCGTCACAGCCCACAGGCGCTCCGACGGCGCCGAGCATCACAGGACGGAACGGATCATGCGACAGTCGAACCCCATCTCACAGACCACAGTCGGACCGACCGAGGCCGAGCTGTTCGGCGTCGAGGCCGCGGCCGAACGCTCCCCACGGATCGTCCGGCGTGCGGCCGGGGCCCTCACCATCGGGCTGCTGGCCTTCTCCCTGTCGGCGTGCGACCTGCTCGACGGAGGCGACGGCGCTGACGACGACGACCAGCAGACCAGCGAACCCGAGGACGACGCCGGCGAGGACACTGCCGACGACACCGGCGAGGACGAGTCCTCGGAGGAGGACTCCGACGAGTCGGCCGACGGAGCGACTGATGAGGCGACTGATGAGGCGACCGAGGACTCGGAGGACGAGCCCGCCGAAGAGTCGACCGACGAGCCGACCGACGATCCCACTGATGAGGCGACGGGCGACGAGACGTCCGAGGCCTCCGGCTCGGACACGTTCGAAAGCTCCACCGAGTCGGACTCCTTCGGCGGATCCGAGGACGGCGACGGCGGGTCCTCGGACCAGGCCGAGGACTACGAGACCGATGCGCCGGACCCCCTCTCCGGAAGCTCCGGCACCAGCTCGGCGGACTTCCGCCAGTCGGTCCAGGACGCCCTGGACGAGGGGGATTTCGAGGAGGGTGAGGTCTCCGGCGTCGAGATCTACGACGCGGAGATGGACAACTCCGTGAAGGTCACCAAGGTGATCCGGAACTTCCCCTCCCCCAGCAACGCGTGGCGGCTGCAGAACGGCGGCGAGGCCATCCTCCTCTACGTCGAGCCCGACGTCGGCGGCGAACGGTACACCTCGATCAACAAGCTCTTCTTCCTCGGCCCGATCGGGCAGGAGCAGCGGAACTCGCTGCTGATGGACTCGGAGATGGAGGCCGCCGGGCTGACCCCGTACGACGGCTACGTCGACGACGACCAGCCGGGCTGGGTGGCCTTCGTCGTCGACGACCAGGCCGATGAGTACAACCTCGGGGTCGTCCGCCCGGAGACCGAGATCCTGGGCACCGACGAGACCCTGGACCAGCAGGCCTGGGAGTTCTCGCTCCGGTCCGAGTGAGCTGACCCCACCCTCCATCGAGTCCCCGATCCCCGCGGCGTGTCGGGCCGAGAACGGCCTGAAGTGCGTCGGAGATCGGGGACTCGATGCGTGGGGGACGGAGCTCGTCCCGCGCGTGCGCGTCCGCGCGTACACTCGGAGTCGATGTCCACCCCGCACTCGCACCCCTCGGACACCCCTGCCGTCCCGCCGTCCGATCCGTCGCGCCGCATGCGCTGGATGGACCTGCTGCGCGGGCTCGCCGTCGTGCTCGTGGTCATCATGCACGGAGCGACGATCCCCCTGTCCACCGACTCGGGGTTCCGCGAGTGGGTCGTGGTCAACCAGTACCTCGAACCGGTGCGCATGCCGCTGCTGATGTTCCTCTCCGGCATGCTGCTGCCCCGGGCCCTGAAGAAGTCGTCGGGCGAGTACCTGTGGGGAAAGTTCGCCGCCGTGGGATGGCCGGCTCTGGTGTGGATGGTGCTCTACGGGGTCCTGGTGTTCCGGAACGGTCCCTTCGACGCCGCCTACTGGGCCACCGGGGACTACCTGTGGTTCCTGCTGGCCCTGCTCGGCTGCTACGTGATCGCCCTGATCACTCGGGCCGTCCATCCGGGGGTCACCGCCGCGGTGATGATCACCGTGACCAGCGTGGTCTCTCTGACGATCCTGCCGGACCGGATCCTCTACTACGGCACGTTCTTCTTCCTCGGCGCCTGGCTGGGCCGGTGGGTGCTCGCCTGGTCGCGGCTGCCTCGGGCGGTCCCGCTGCTGCTTCTCGTCCCGGCCGCCGTCCTCTCGCACCTGGCGGTCCAGGACGGCTCGCTGCGCGGAGGGAACTGGCAGGCCGCGGCGATATCCATGGTGTGCCTGGCGCTGGTGATGTGGTTCGCCCCCAAGATCCCCTCGAACGCGCACACGCGGTTCCTGGAGTGGATGGGACGCCACTCCCTGGTCGTCTACGTCGCCCACTTCCCGATCCTGGTGGTCGTCCACCGCACGATGGACAGCCTCGACGCCGACCCGCTGGTCCACGTCACGGTGACCACGCTGTTGGGCCTGGGGCTCACCGTGGGGATGGTGCTTCTGCGCCCGCGGACGCCCTGGCTGTATCAGTTCCCCCGGCGGTGGACCCCGGCCCGGTGGCGCCGGGGGAACCCCTCCACAGGCCCCGATGCACCCGTCAGCGGCAGGCGGTAGGGTTTCTGGGGTGAGCACCGCCCTGTACCGCCGCTATCGTCCGGACACCTTCGCCGACGTCATCGGGCAGGAGCACGTCACCGCCCCGCTGATGACCGCCCTGGACAAGGACGCGGTCTCCCACGCCTACCTCTTCTCCGGTCCGCGCGGCTGCGGGAAGACCACCTCCGCCCGCATCCTGGCGCGCTGCCTGAACTGCGCCGAGGGTCCGACGCCGACGCCCTGCGGCACCTGTGACTCCTGCGCGGATCTGGCCACCGGCGGCCCGGGCTCCCTGGACGTGATCGAGATCGACGCGGCCAGCCACGGCGGCGTCGACGACGCCCGTGATCTGCGCGAGCGCGCCACCTTCGCCCCGGTGCGGGACCGGTACAAGATCTTCATCATCGACGAGGCCCATATGGTCACGGCGGCAGGCTTCAACGCGCTGCTGAAGATCGTGGAGGAGCCGCCGGAGCACATCAAGTTCATCTTCGCCACCACGGAGCCGGACAAGGTCATCGGCACCATCCGCTCCCGCACGCACCACTACCCCTTCCGCCTGGTCCCTCCGGAGCCGCTGCTGGACTACCTGGATCGGCTCTCCGGGGAGGAGGGCGTCTCGGTCGCACCGGGAGTGCTGCCCCTGGTGCTGCGCGCCGGCGGCGGGTCGGTGCGTGACACGCTCTCGGTGCTGGACCAGCTCATCGCCGGGTCCTCGGCCGAGGGCATCGCCTACGACCGGGCGGTCGCGCTGCTCGGGTTCACCCACTCTGCGCTGCTCGACGACGTCGTCGACTCCCTGGCCTCCCGCGACGGCGCCCAGGCCTTCGACGTGGTGGACCGGGTGGTCCAGTCCGGGCAGGATCCGCGGCGGTTCGTCGAGGACCTGCTGGAGCGGATGCGGGATCTGATCATCGTGAAGTCGGTCCCGGAGAACCCGGAGGCCATCCTCCGCGGCGTCGCGGCGGACCAGATCGCGAAGATGCAGGAGCAGGCCGGCACGGTCGGCTCCGGCGAACTCTCACGCTCGGCCGACGTCACCGCCCAGGCGCTGACGGACATGGTGGGGGCGACCTCCCCGCGTCTGCACCTGGAGCTGCTGATGGCCCGGCTCCTGCTGCCCCACGCCGACGAGGGCACCTCCAGCCTGGCCGCACGGTTGGACCAGATGGAGCGTCGTCTGGAGTTCCTCTCCGGCGGCGGCGCACCGCAGCCCGCTCCGAGCCCCGAGCCGGTTCCGGCCCCGGCGACCACCACCACTCAGGCCCGCGAGGCCGCGTCGGAGTCAGAGGCCGAGGCCGAGCGTCCGGAGCCCCCGCAGCCGGAGCGGCCCGAGGCCGAGCACCCGGAGCACCCGGAGTCCTCGCAGCCTGCGGCGCCCTCCGGTGAGTCCTCGCGCGCGGAGATGATGCAGCGCGCATGGCCCGACGTCGTCCATGCCCTGGCCTCGCAGTCCCGTCTGGTGTGGATGCTGGTGAAGGACAACACCTCGGTCGCCGGCTTCGACGGCCGGACCCTGACCCTGTCCTTCGCCAACGACGGCGCCCGCGGCACCTTCGCCAACAGGAACGGGGAGCGCGCCCTGGGTGCGGCGATCCACCAGGTCCTGGGCATGGAGGTCGGGTTCGATCTGATCACAGGAGGCGCTCCGCCGGCGGCTGATCAGGACCCAAAAGGCCCTAGCCGGTCGACGCCGGCTGAGGATGACGCCGCCCCGGCCTGGGTGCGCGAGGAATCCCCCGAGGAGCAGCCGCCCCCGGACGACGAGCCCCCGCCGGAGGACCCCCACGATCTGCCGCCCTCTCCTCACCCGGCGCAGGCGGAGGAGCCCTGGACGGACCCCGCCGACGAGCCTGAGGAGCCTGGGGAGTCCAAGGAGGCCGAGGAGCCCGACCACCCGGACGGGCCGGCCGACGCCTATCGCCGCACCTCCGCACCACAGGTTCCGGCGTTCGCCCGGCCCAGTCAGGCGGCTCCCACCCCGACGCAGGACTCCCCCCGCGCCCCAGGCCCGGCAGGCCCGTCAGACTCGGCAGACCATGCAGGCACCCCGGCGCCGTCGTCCTCATCGCCCGACTCATCGCCCGACTCATCGCCCGCCTCCTCGAAGATCGCCGCGATCCGGGAACGGATGGCGCGCCGCCAGGAGCCGGAGGCCCCCTCGGAGCCGCCTCCCCCTCCTCCGGACCCCGCCGAGCCGCCCCCTCCCGAGGACGAGGTCCCCAGCGACGACGACATCGCGGTGGAGGACTCCGCGGTCTTCGGGCGTCGGGCCGTCGAGCGGCTCCTCGGGGGTACCCTCGTCGAGGAGCGTTCGCTGACCGGCGAGCCGCTCTGACCTCGCACCTGCTCAGAAAGGTCTCCCCACACCGTGTACGAAGGCGCAGTCCAGGACCTCATCGACGAGCTGGGACGGCTGCCGGGCATCGGCCCGAAGTCCGCCCAGCGCGTGGCCTTCCACATCCTCGAGGCGGACACCGAGGACATGCGGCGCCTGGCCGATGCGATCGTGACCGTCAAGGAGCGGGTGAAGTTCTGCGAGATCTGCTTCAACGTCTCGGAGGGCGCCCGGTGCCAGATCTGCCTCGATGAGCGGCGCGACCCCTCGGTGATATGCGTCGTCGAGGAGTCCAAGGACGTGATGGCCATCGAGCGCACCCGCTCGTTCCGGGGCAGGTACCACGTGCTCGGAGGGTCCATCAATCCGATCGCCGGCGTGGGCCCGGAGCAGCTGCATATCCGCGAGCTGCTCACACGCCTCTCCGACGACGTCGTCCAGGAGGTCATCGTGGCCACGGACCCGAACCTGGAGGGCGAGGCCACGGCCACCTATCTGGTCCGGATGCTCGGCTCAGTCGGGGTCCGGCTCACCCGCCTCGCGTCAGGGCTGCCGGTGGGCGGCGACCTGGAGTACGCCGACGACGTCACCCTGGGCCGGGCCTTCGAGGGCCGCCGGTCGATGACCTCGGAGTCATGACCCCGCGCAATATCTTTATCATAATGTGATCCCATTCATACGTGATGGTATTTCAGGTGATTTTCACGAATCCGCTCCCCCGGCTAAGTCCGTGGTCTCACCGCGATCTGCATGGAGAATCACGGTTCACCGTGGATTACGAAGGTCCGTGATGAAGGGGCCACTTTTCCCGCTTTCCGTACGCCCCGGGCGCAGCGGGAGACCGGACAGACTGTCATTGCCGGGTTCCACTCATTACTGTGGCGTACAGCACCGTTGTGTTCGCGACCACTCGCCGCGTCCCGACAGCGGTGCACACCTGATGCATCAGGATCATTCGCACCACGACGTGAGGGGACAGACATCATGCGCATCCGGAGGACGTCCAAGGCCATGCCGCTGACCGCGGTCACGGCGGTCGGGCTGCTGGCGCTGACCGCCTGCGGCAACGGAGACGGGAACGGCAACGGCGACGAGGACAACGGCGAGGCCGGGGGCGACGGAGAGACCATCACCGTCGCGATCGCCGGCGAGGAGCCCTACTCGTACCTCAACGACGAGGGTGAGCCGGAGGGTGCGACCATCGCCATCGCCGAGGAGATCCTCGGGGAGCGGATGGGCTACGAGGTCGAGGCTGAGCTCACCGACTGGGACTCGCTGATCCCGGGCCTCAACGCCGACAACTGGGACGTGGTCTCGGCCGGTATGTCCATCACCCCGGAGCGCTGCGAGCAGGCCGACTTCTCCGAGCCGGAGATCATGTACACCACCGCTCTGCTGGTCGAAGAGGGCAACCCGTACGACGTGGAGACCCTCGACGACGTCAAGGAGGCCCAGGACGACGGCGAGGACATCTCCGTGGTGACCCTGACCGCCGGCGTCGAGGCCGGGTTCTCCGACGACATCGGCGTCGACTACGAGGGTGTGGGCAGCGCCGAGGACGGCGTCGAGTTCGTCGAGGGCGGCCGTGCCGACGTCTTCGCACTGACCGCCATCTCCCTGAACGCCATGACCGACGAGATGGAGGGCGTCGAGGTCACCGACGCCTTCGTCCACGAGGTCGGCGCCGGCTCCACCGTGTTCCCGCAGGGCGACACCGAGATGCTCGACGAGTACAACGAGCACCTCGCCGAGCTCAAGGAGGACGAGGAGCTGCTGGATCTGATCGAGCCCTTCGGCTTCACCGAGGCTGAGGTGCCCCCGGCGGAGATGACTGCCGACGAGCTCTGCGAGGGCGACATCGAAGCGCTCAACGAGGAGTACCTCGAGGACGAGTGATCGGCTCCTGAGCCGCGGCCACACCGGTCGATGCGGTGGTCGGTCCGCCCATGGCGGACCGGCCGCGGCATCGGCCGGATCCGACTGATGAGGGGACCGTTCGCAGACTATGGACTGGCTGGACACGCAGAGGGACAACTTCCAGGTCCTGAGCAACTTCTCGGAGCGACTGATCGACGGTCTGGTGACCACGGTCCAGCTCACCGTGCTCGGCGGTGCGGTCGCCTTCCTCGTCGCCGTCGTGCTGGGACTGATGGCCGGCAGCCCGAGCCTCTGGCTGCGCGGCCCGGCCCGCGTCCTCATCGAATTCTTCCGCGGCATCTCGCTGCTGGTGCTGCTGTTCTGGCTCGTCTACGTGCTTCCGATCTTCATCATCCGCTACGACATCCCCATCCCCGGACCGCAGGACCACACCTTCGCCGTCGGTGTGGCGGCGCTGGGGATCAACTACGGCGCCTACGCCGCCGAGGCCGTGCGCGCCTCGCTGACCACCGTCCCCAAGGGCCAGTGGGAGGCGACCACCGCACTGTCGATGTCCTGGCAGCACAGGATGCGACGGATCATCTTCCCCCAGGCCTGGGCGCTGATGATCCCCTCGCTGGCGAACCTGTGGATCCACCTGCTCAAGGGCAGCGCCATCGTCTACATCCTGCCGCGGGTCAACGACCTGACCTTCGAGCTGAACAATCTGCGTCGTCCCACCGACATCTGGTTCTCCCACGCCCTGGTCGGACTGATCACCTACTTCCTGCTGGCCCTGGTCCTGCTGTTCGTCATGCAGGCCCTCGAGGCCCGGGCGAAGTACCGGCTGGGCCGCGGCCCCGGTCTGCGCGAGGTGTTCTCGCTGCGGCTGCGTCCGGTCAGCCCCGACGGCGCCGGAGGGTCGGCGATGGGCGAGGACGAGACGGTCGAGCCGAAGGCCGGAGCACGCGCAGGAGGTGAGGAGCGATGAGCACGCTGAGCACAGCCGCCGTGCTGGCGCAGGAGGTCGACGAGCCGACCATCATCGACGACTCCGGCCCCATCTTCGACTGGGGCTTCGCCGTCGACATCCTCCCCGACATGCTCATGGCGTTCCTCCAGGTCACCCTCGTGGTGACTCTGGTGGGCACGCTCATCGCCGCGGTGCTGGGCCTGGTCATCGCGATCCTGATCATGGTGCTGCCCGGTCCGCTGGCGTGGATCGTCCGCTGGGCGGCGAACTTCATCCGCATGACGCCGATCGTGGTCCAGCTGATCTTCCTGTTCTGGACGTTCCTGTGGATGGATCCGATGACCATCGGCATCATCGTGTTCGGGGTCCACTACGCGACCTACATGTCCGAGGTGTACCGCGCCGGGATCGAATCCGTGCCCAAGGGCCAGTGGGAGGCGACCACCGCCCTGTCGATGTCGGCGATGCGCACCTGGCGCCGCGTCGTCATCCCCCAGGCCCTGCGCTCCACGGTCCCGTCGCTCGGGAACTACGCGATCTCGATGTTCAAGGACACGCCCTTCCTGTTCGTCATCTCGGTCGCGGAGATGGTCACCGTCGCCCAGACCATCGGGGCCCAGACGTTCCGCTACAACGAGCCGATCACCATCGCGGGTCTGATCTTCCTCGCCGCGAGCTACCCCACAGCCGTGCTGATCAACCGATTGGAGAAGCGCCTTGCCTACGCCCACTGAGCCGGCGTCCGCCCCGGCACCCGACACCGAGGAGACAAGCGGCGCCCCGGTGATCGAGTTCGTCGACGTGGAGAAGCGATTCGGCGACAACGTCGTGCTGAAGAACCTGAACTTCACCGTCGAGCGCGGCGAGCGCGTCACCCTGGTCGGCCCCTCCGGGTCCGGGAAGACGACCATCCTGCGGCTGGTGATGACCCTGGAGGAGCTGACCGGCGGCTACATCTACATCGACGGCGAGCCGCTGACCCACCGCGAGAAGGACGGCAGACGGGTCCCGGTCTCGAAGAAGGAGCAGAAGCGGCTGCGCACCCGCATCGGCATGGTGTTTCAGCAGTTCAATCTGTTCCCGAACATGACCGTGCTGGAGAACATCATCGAAGCGCCGGTCCATGTGCTGGGCCGGCCGAAGAAGGAGGCCGTCGCCAAGGCGCACGACCTGCTGGGCCAGGTGGGGCTCTCCGACAAGGCCGACGCCCATCCGACCTCGCTCTCCGGCGGACAGCAGCAGCGTGTGGCGATCGCCCGCGCACTGGCCATGGACCCGGAGATCCTCCTGCTCGACGAGGTCACCTCGGCCCTCGACCCGGAGGTCGTCGGGGAGGTGCTGAACATCCTGCGCACCGTGGCCGAGACGACGAACGTGACCATGCTGATCGTCACCCATGAGATGGGCTTCGCCCGCGACGTCTCGCACAAGGTCATGATGTTCGACGGCGGCCACGTCGTGGAGTCCGGTCCCCCCGAGAAGATCTTCACCGACCCGGACCACGAGCGCACCAAGTCGTTCCTCTCGGCCGTGCTCGGCGACAACTGAGGCGATCCCGGATGTCCGAGCCCTCAGAGCGCACCACCCACGACGAGCCCGACGCCGAAGCGCCGACCACCGGGATCCACCCGTTCCTCGTACTCGGCGCGGTCATCGTCGTGGCCGCGATCAGCACCTGGCTCATCCCCGCCGGTGCATTCGACAGGGAGGAGGTCGACGGCCAGGAGGTCGTCGTCGAGGGGTCCTACCAGGCGGTCGACGAGGCACCGGCCGGCCTGACCGACGTCTTCACCTCGATCCACCTCGGGATGGTCGAGGCGGCGGCCATCATCTTCTTCATCTTCGTCGTCGGCGGGGCGTTCGGCGTCATGCGCCGCACCCAGGCGGTGGAGGTCGGCATCACCGCCCTCGCCGGACGGATGCGCCGCTCCCAGATCCTCATCATCCCCATCCTGATGCTCGTCTTCGGCATCGCCGGCGCCTCCTTCGGCATGTTCGAGGAGGCTCTGCCCTTCGTCCTCCTCCTGGCGCCGATCGCCGTCCGACTGGGCTACGACTCCATGACGGGGACAGCCGTCGTGCTGGTCGGCGTGGCCACCGGGTTCATGGCCGCGATGACCAACCCCTTCACCGTCGGCGTCGCCCAGGGGATCGCCGAGGTCCCCCTGTTCTCGGGCATCGAGCTGCGCGCGGTGATGTGGGTGACAATGATGGCCGTCTCCATCGCCTTCGTCATGGTCTACGCCTCGCGCGTCCGGCGGGACCCGGCCCGGAGCCTGACCCGCGCGGCCGACGCGCGCGCCGTCCGAGCCGATGAGGAGGCCGGAGTCGACGAGGAGGACCCGCGGCTGAGCATGCGCCAGGCCGCGGTGCTGCTGCTCCTGGGCCTGAGCCTGGTGGTGATGGTGTGGGGAGTCCTCGCACAGGGCTGGTTCATGACGGAGATCGCCGCGCTGTTCGTGGCCTTCGGCCTGGCCTGCGGACTCATCGGGGGCCTCGGCCTCAACGGCACGGTCGAGGCGTTCGGCGAGGGGTGCCGCGAGATGGTCGTCGGAGCCCTGGTGGTCGGCTTCGCCTACGCCGTGCTCCAGGTCCTCTCCGACGCCGCCGTGATCGACACCATCCTGCACGGCGTCTCCTCGTGGGTCGCCGGCGCCGGCGCGGCGGTCGCCGCGGGCGGCATGCTGGGGGTCCAGGCGCTGATGAACATCGTCATCCCCTCCGGATCGGGACAGGCCGCGCTGACCATGCCCATCATGACCCCTCTGGCGGACCTCGTCGGAGTCGACCGGCAGACCGCGGTGCTGGCGTTCCAGCTCGGCGACGGGCTCACCAACATACTCACCCCGACGAACGGGCTGCTGCTCGCAGCCCTGGCCCTGGCGAAGATCTCCTGGTTCACCTGGGCGCGCTTCATCTGGCCGCTGATCCTCGTGCACGCCGTCATCGCCCTCGGCTTCGTGCTGGCCGCACACCTGTGGATCTGGCCCGGATCCTGATCCTCGACCCCGTTCTTCCCACGACAAGGACACCCGCCCATGACCACGCTCCCCCACGCCCTGAGCACCCTCGACGAGCACCTGCCGTGGGTCCTCGACACGTACCGGGACCTCCACCGCCACCCGGAGCTCTCGCTGCGTGAGCACCGCACCGCCGGGCGCGTGGTGGAGGAGCTGCGGGCCATGGAGGCGGCCGTCGGAGCCGTCGACCACCCGTCCGGCGGATTCGAGATCATCGAGGGCGTCGGGGGCACCGGGGTGATCGCCGTGCTGCGAGGCGGCGACGGACCCACGGTCCTGCTGCGGGCCGACATGGACGGCCTGCCGGTGCGGGAGGAGACCGGACTGGAGTGGGCCTCCGTCGACACCGGCATCACCTACGACGGAGACGGGCCGGTCCCGGTCATGCACGCATGCGGCCATGACACCCACGTCGCGTCCCTGTTGGGGAGCCTGCGCCTCCTGCTGGACGCGCGGGACGGCTGGTCGGGCACGGTGGTCGCGGTGTTCCAGCCGGCCGAGGAGCAGCACAACGGCGCCGAGAAGATGGTCGCCGACGGACTCGTCGGGCGGATCCCCACGGCGGACGTGGCCCTGGGCCAGCATGTGATGCCGGGGCCGGCCGACGCGGTGGAGATCGCCGCCGGCCCGATCATGGCCGCCTGCGACGACTTCCGCATCACCCTGCGCGGCCGGGGCGCACACGGCGCATCACCGCACCTCGGGCTCGACCCGGTGGTGATGGCCGCCTCGCTCGTGATGCGCCTGCAGACCGTGGTCTCCCGCCACACCGACCCGGAGGACGCGGCAGTGCTCAGCGTGGGACGGATCGAGGGCGGCACGAAGAACAACATCATCCCCGAGCATGCGGTGGTCGAGGGCACCGTCCGCAGCTTCGACCCCGAGGTCAGCCGCCGGTGCTGTGAGCTCATCGTCCGGATGGCCCACGCCGAGGCCGACGCCCACGGAGCCCCGGAGCCCGAGGTCAGGTTCTTCGACCGGCTGCCGGTCACCGACAACGACCCCGGCGTCGTGGACACGGTGCGAGGGGCCCTCCGTGAGGCGCTCGGCGAGGACCGCGTCGCCGAGATGCCTCGGGCCTCAGGCTCCGAGGACTTCTCCGTGCTCCCCGACGCCTTCGGGACCCCCTACGCCTACTGGAACTTCGGCGCCTTCGACCGGGAGTCCTGGCTCGCCTCGGAGGATCCCCACGGCGAGTTCCCCGACAACCATTCCCCTGCCTTCGCCCCTGTGCCCGAGGTCAGCCTTCGCACCGGAGTCACCGCCATGACCGCCGCGGCATGGGCCTGGCTCGGACGACGGTGACCGCCGCGGCACGGACGCATAGACTTGGACCGCACACCAACCATCACAGGAGTGAGTCAGAGCCGATGAGCCTCATCGTCCAGAAATACGGCGGGTCCTCCGTGGCCGATGCCGAGAGCATCAAGCGGGTGGCCCGACGCGTGGTCGAGACCAAGCGGGAGGGCAACCAGGTCGTCGTCGTCGTCTCCGCCATGGGTGACACCACCGACGACCTCCTCGACCTGGCCGCCGACATCACCGACCGTCCGCAGGACCGTGAGATGGACATCCTGCTGTCCTCCGGCGAGCGCATGTCCATGGCGCTGCTCGCCATGGCGATCAACGAGCTGGGCGAGACCGCACAGTCCTTCACCGGGTCCCAGGCCGGGATGATCACCGACGCCATCCACGGCAAGGCCCGCCTCATCGAGGTCAATCCGAACCGCGTCCACGAGTCCCTGGACACCGGCCACATCGGCATCGTCGCCGGCTTCCAGGGCATGAGCCGCGAGTCCCGGGACATCACCACCATGGGCCGGGGCGGCTCGGACACCACCGCGGTGGCCCTCGCCGCGGCGATGAACGCCGACGTCTGCGAGATCTACACCGACGTGGACGGCGTCTTCACCGCCGATCCGCGGGTGGTCAAGCGCGCACGGAAGATCGACGTCGCCAGCAGCGAGGACATGCTCGAGATGGCGGCCAACGGCTCGAAGGTCCTGCACCTGCGCTCGGTGGAGTACGCCCGCCGCTTCGGCGTGAAGCTGCACGTCCGCTCCTCCTTCAGCGACAAGGAGGGAACCTGGGTCATCCCGGACCCCGAAGACAAGATCACCATCCAGGAAGGCGAACCCTTGGAACAGCCCATCATCACCGGACTTGCCCACGCCGCGGAGGCGCGGATGACCATCACCGGCATCCCGGACGAGCCGGGACGGGCTGCCGCGATCTTCAACGTGGTGGCCGAGGTCGGCACCAACATCGACATGATCGTCCAGGACGTCTCCGACGAGACGAAGATGACCAACATCTCCTTCACCCTCCCCGGTGCTGACGGGAAGAAGACGTCGGACGCCCTGGAGGCCCAGCGGGACTCCATCGGGTTCGAGGACCTGGTCTACACCCCCGAGGTGGGCAAGGTCTCGCTGGTCGGCGGCGGCATGCGCCATCACCCGGGCGTCTCGGCGAAGTTCTTCTCCGCGCTGCGCGACGCCGGCATCAACATCACCCTGATCTCCACCTCGGAGATCCGCGTCTCGGTGATCACCAAGATCGAGGACATGGACCGTGCCGTGGAGGCGCTGCACACCGCCTTCGGTCTGGACAGCGACGAGGAGGCCACCGTCTACGCCGGCTCCGGCCGCTGACGAGGCCACGACATACACACAGGCGGCAGGTTCTCTGACTGATCAGAGGTCCTGCCGCCTGTGCGTACGGTGCGAGATACGTGATGAGTGTAACCCAGATCTCAGGTGGATTTCAGGAAGCCCACGGTTTCGCGGTGTTGTCTGAGCGCGAGCATGACATTCGGCGTACCGCACACCACCAGCGGGTGAACAGATACACCGAGGACTTCCTCGCCCGACGACACCAGGGGCGGAAGCACCCGGTGGAGGACTTCCTGTTCACCTACTACTCCCACTCCCCCGGCCAGCTGGCCCGGTGGCATCCGGGCGCCGGCGTCGTGCTCGCCGGCGCCGGGGACGAGGAGCCCGTGCGCCGCCGGTTCTACACCACGGTCGACGACGGCACCGCGGCCGGCGGAGCGACGGTCGACGTCGAGGAGTTCGTGGCCGAACGCGGGTCGATGATCGGCTTCGCACGGCGGCTGCTGTCCTCGACGGCGGCACGGCCTGCCGCGCTCGGGTGCTTCGGTCTGCATGAGTGGGCGATGGTGTACCGGTCGGAGCAGCATGGGCAGCGGCACGATCAGGTGCCCCTGCGCCTGGGCGCCGACGGCACCGACGAGGTCGTGGAGTCCCTCGACATCCGCTGCACACACTTCGACGCCTACCGCTTCTACACACCCTCGGCACGCCCGCTGAACTCGCTGCGGCCGACCCGGGAGGACCAGGCGGAGATGGAGCAGCCGGGGTGCCTTCACGCCAATATGGACCTGTACAAGTGGGCGTACAAGCTCGTGCCGGGCGTGGGCTCGGACCTGCTGATGGACTGCTTCGACCTGGCCTGGCGCATCCGCGTGCTGGACATGCGCGCCTCCCCGTACGACCTCGCCGACTGGGGCTACGAACCCGTGCGGATCGAGGAGCCCGCCGGGCGGGCCGAGTACGTCCGCGCGCAGATGGGCTTCTCGGAGGAGGCGCAGGTGCTGCGCGGCAGGATCCTGGCGCAGCTGGACCTGATTGAGGAGCTGGCGGATTCCGTCGAGTCGGCGGGTCTGAAGGACCTCGGCGCGGACATGTCATAGGTCCCTCGTAGCGTGGTGGGTGATCGGAGGAGACGATCAGCTCGGACGCGACGAGGGGGTGCGGAACCCATGGCACAGTCGGAGGACCGGCGGGCGGGCCTGCCGGACCGGAACGCACCTCACCTCGACGCGCTGCGTGCGGCGGCCGTCGAAGCTCGTCGGGCCGAGGCACGCAGCTGGTCGGCGATGGTCGCCCACCAGGACGCACAGGAGCGCCGCTTCGCCGCCGACGGTCTCACGGGCCCGGCCTTGGCGGTCGCCCGGTCCACCGTGGCCGGTGACGTCGCCCGGGTCCTGAACTGTTCGGAGAGGTTCGCCGCATCGACCCTCTCCACCGCTCGGCAGGTGCGCCGTGACCTCCCGGACACCTGGTGCGCCTTCCGCCGCGGCCTGGTGGAGCGTATCGCCGTCACCCGGATCGCCGAGGCCGCCGCGCTGCTGACCGCGGACGCGGGCGTGACGGACCTCGAGGTCCTCGCCGCCTTCGACGCCGAGGCCTCGGCCGCTGCGGCCCGGATGCCGCTGAGCCGTCTCGGCCCCTGGATGAGGCGGTACATCGCCCGGGCGGCCCCGGAGGCCGCCGATCGTCGGGCGCGCCGGTCACGGGCCGACAGGTGGGTCAGGGTGACCCATGACGACGACGGGATGAGCCTCCTCGAGGCGCGTCTGCCCACTCTGACCGCCGCGGCCATCGCGCGCCGACTCTCGGCGGTGGCCCGGTCGGCGGACTCCCCTGTGCCCCATCAGGACGAACGCGGTCGCGCCCTCGACGGGGCGCAGGACCCGGCCGACGTGCCCGAGACCCGTGCCGACGGTGACCCGCGCACTCTGGATCAGAGGGAGGCGGACCTGCTCGGCGCCTGGCTGCTGTCGGGACGGATCGACGGGGTCGAGGTGGACGCGAAGATCGCCGTGATGATCCCGGAGGCCACGCTGATCGGCGATTCGCAGGCACCCGGCATCGCCGCCGACGGCTCGTTCACCGTCCCGGCGGAGGACGCTCGCCGACTGGCCCTGCGGGGTCTCACCGGGGGTCACGACTGGTACGAAGCGCGATGCCGCCCGCGCACCGTGTCCGGGCCGGCGTCCGACGGCCTCGGCCCGACGGGGACGGAGGTGGATCTGCTCTCCGTGGTCTCCACCGGACGGGCGCCCTCGAAGCGCGTCAGGGACGCCCTGATCTTCTGAGACGGGACCTGCCGAGCCCCCGGCTGCGGCGTCACGGCGGAGCGATGCGACCTCGACCACCAGATCCCCCATCCCGAGGGTCCCACCGCAGCCCACAATCTCTGGGCACTGTGCCGGCGGCACCACCGGATGAAGTCCCACGGCTACCTCACACCGCCGGATCCGGCACCGCCCCCGGACGAACCGACTCCAGAATCGTCGTCATCGCAGCACCCACCTCGGTCGATGCTGCCCGGCCGGCGTCATGGAGCGGTCGATCTGATCTGGGCCGTACCGCCGCACGATCGTCGATCCCGCCGTGCCTCATGATGCTGATCCGTGATGCTGGTCCGTGAGACTGACCGTGAGGCTCAGACGCCTGCGGGCAGGCGCGCCTCGTGCAGGAGCCGTTCGATCTCAGGTGCGGTGAACTCGTCGTCGAAGATGGGGGTGCCGTTCTCGAACGCCCGTCCGGCCGCCAGCGGTCCGGCGTCGACGACGTCGAAGCCAAGGCTGTCGACGAAGTCCGCGACCGCCGCCTTGGCGTCGGCGTCGTCGCCGGCCATGGCCAGAGCCCGGCGACCGTCGGCTCCCGCGGGACGAGCATCCGTCTCGATGAACCCGTAGCCGATGTGGTTCAGGGTCTTGACCAGCGTGACCTCGTCGCCGAGGAAGTCCGCCAGCACCTCAGAGGTCGACAGGGCACCCTCGAACTCGTCGAGACGGCCGTCGACCTCACTCCAGTAGTTGCTCACGTCGACCACGATGTGGCCGCGGAGCGTCTCGACGTCGAAGCTCCGGTACCGGTGCAGCGGGGCGGCGAGCACGATGAGATCGGCTCCGCGCAGCTCGTGGCTGTCCACCGCGCGGGCGCCGGGCACGATGACCTCGGTGAGCAGGCGGATCTCAGCCGCCGGCCGGGCCGTGGCGATCGTCACGCTGTGCCCCGCGCGCACCGCCTGGCGCGCCACGGCGGTGCCCACGCGTCCGGCGCCGAGCACCCCGATCGTCAGTCCCCGACCGGTGCGGCTCTGCTCGCCGTCGTGTCCTGTGGTGAAGTCCATCGGTCCCTCCTGCGGTCCTGCTGCTGCCTAGTCCTTTCAATTTTGAAACAACAGGCCTCCGAGGGGATTTGTTCCCGCCGGGTCAGGGTCGCGGGATCACTGCAGGGCGACGCGCAGGCTCAGCCCGCCCAGGGCGACTCCGGTGAAGGTGTCGAGGAAGCGGCGGACCCGCCGTCGCTGCAGCCACTTCGAGGCGCTGTCGACCAGCAGGGCGAGCAGCGTCTGCTGGGCCAGGCCCAGGACCGGCAGCGTCAGAGCGAGGAGGCCGAGGGCCCAGAAGGGCATGGTCGGGGTCATGAACTGCGGGAAGAGGGCGAGATAGAACATCAGCACCGCGGGGTTGGTGATGTTGGTGATGAAGCCCTGCCGGAAGCCGCGCGCCCCGGCCTTCGTGCTGCGCAGCTGGGCGGTGTACTCGCCCTTCCAGGCCGAGCGCAGCGCCTGCAGCGCCAGGAACGTCAGGTAGGCCACGCCGATCCAGCGGATCGTCTGCAGCACGGGCTGGGACTGGGCGATCAGGATCCCAAGACCCGCGGCGGTGAGCACACCCTGCACGGCGGCCGCCGAGGTGACGCCGAATGCCGTGGCCACCCCTCCGCGGCGTCCGGACATCAGCGAGTTCTTCAGCACCACGGCGGTGTCCGAACCGGGGGTGATCACCACCACGGCGGCGATCAGCAGGAAGCTCAGGTACGCAGTCATCTCCACGGGAGTTGAGTATGTCATCGCGCGCGTACGCACCCAACCGATCGTGGGGAGTTTCACGATGCGGACGCCTCAGCCCCTGACGGCTAGACTGAACCGCGCAAGCACGCGGAGCGCCGGGCACCGGCGTGAGACGGCACCCATCGCGCGCGCCGCCGCTCCCCGTGCAGTCAGGCACCAGCAGAACAGCACAGGAGTCCCCATGCCGCGCATCGTCGTCGAGGTCATGCCCAAGCCAGAGATCCTCGACCCGCAGGGCAAGGCCATCGCCTCGGCCCTCCCCCACCTCGGATTCGACGGGTTCTCCGGTGTCCGGCAGGGACGCCGCTTCGAGCTCACCGTCGAGGGTGAGGTCACCGAGGGGATCCTGGAGCAGGCCCGCCGCGCGGCCGAGGACCTGCTCTCCAACCCTGTGATCGAGGACGTCGTCGACGTGCGCGTCGAGGGTGACGCCTGACCATGTCCCCACAGACTCCCCCGACACCCGCAGAGACTCCGCTGATCGGCGACTACGCCGAGAGCTCCGCCGCACTGACCGGTGCTCGCATCGGCGTGGTCACGTTCCCCGGGACCCTCGACGACCGCGACGCCGCCCGCGCGGTGCGTCTGGCCGGCGGCACCGCCGTCGCCCTCTGGCACGCCGACGACGACCTCGGCGACGTCGACGCCGTCATCGTCCCCGGCGGCTTCTCCTACGGCGACTACCTGCGCGCCGGTGCGATCTCCCGGTTCGCCCCGATGATGACCTCGATCGCCCGTGAGGCGCAGACCGGCACGCTGCCGGTGCTGGGCATCTGCAACGGCTTCCAGATCCTCACCGAGGCCCACCTGCTGCCCGGCTCCATGATCCGGAACGACCACCTGAAGTTCCGCTGCGCCGACCAGGTGCTGCGCGTGGAGAACACCTCCACGGCCTGGACCTCCCAGTACACCGACGACGAGCTCATCACCGTGGTGCTGAAGAACCAGGACGGCCGGTACGTCGCCGACGAGGAGACCCTGACTAGGCTCGAGGAGGAGGGCCGCGTGGTCTTCCGCTACGTCGGCTCCAACCCGAACGGCTCACGGAACGACATCGCCGGCATCACCAACGCCGCCGGCAACATCGTCGGTCTGATGCCGCACCCCGAGCACGCCGTCGAGGCCGGCTATGGTCCCGACGACGCCGTCGGCATGCGCGCCGGCACCGACGGACTGACCGTCTTCACCTCCGTGATCTCCTCCCTGACCTCGTCCGGAGCCGCCCTGTGAGCACCCATGAGACCAGCACTGCGTTCAACCTCGACACCGTCTCCCACGCCTCGGACACCCCGGACACCGAGCTGCCCTGGGCCGAGCTGGGCCTGAAGACCGACGAGTTCGACCGGATCGTCGAGATCCTGGGTCGCCGGCCCACCGCCGCCGAACTGGCCATGTACTCGGTCATGTGGTCCGAGCACTGCTCCTACAAGTCCTCCAAGGTCCATCTGCGTCAGTTCGGCGAGAAGGTCACCGAGGAGATGGAGAAGGACCTGATGGTCGGCATCGGTGAGAACGCCGGGGTCACCGACCTCGGCGACGGGTGGGCGGTGACCTTCAAGATCGAGTCCCACAACCACCCGTCCTACGTGGAGCCCTACCAGGGTGCGGCCACCGGGATCGGCGGCATCGTCCGGGACATCATCTCCATGGGGGCCCGGCCGGTCGCGGTCATGGACCCGCTGCGCTTCGGCGACATCGACCACCCCGACACCGCCCGGGTGCTGCCCGGAGTGGTGTCCGGCATCGGCGGCTACGGCAACTCGCTGGGCCTGCCGAACATCGGCGGCGAGGTCGTCTTCGACTCCGTCTACCAGCAGAATCCGCTGGTCAACGCGCTCGCCGTGGGTGTGATGCGCCATGAGGACCTCCGCCTGGCCAACGCCTCCGGCGTGGGCAACCGGGTGGTGCTCTTCGGTGCGCGCACCGGCGGCGACGGGATCGGCGGCGCCTCCGTGCTGGCCTCCGAGTCCTTCGACGACACCAAGCCGTCGAAGCGCCCGGCCGTGCAGGTCGGGGACCCGTTCTCCGAGAAGGTGCTCATCGAATGCTGCCTCGAGCTGTTCCACGCCGAACTGGTCGAGGGCATCCAGGACCTGGGTGCGGCGGGGATCTCCTGTGCGACCTCCGAGCTGGCCTCCAACGGGGAGGGCGGGATGCACGTGGAGCTGACCGACGTGCTGCTGCGCGACCCGTCGCTCACCCCGGGTGAGATCCTGATGTCCGAGTCGCAGGAACGCATGATGGCGGTGGTCACCCCGGAGGATGCGGCGCGCTTCGAAGAGGTGCTGCAGAAGTGGGGCGTCGAGTTCTCCTGGCTGGGCGAGGTCACCGACACCGGCCGGCTGATCATCGACTGGGACGGCGAGACCATCGTCGACGTCGACCCGCGCACCGTCGCCCACGACGGTCCCGTCTATGAGCGGCCCCACCACCGGCCCGCCGGGCAGGACGAGCTGCAGGCCGACACGTTCCGCGCCTCGCCGGCCGCGCAGAGCCTGCCGGCGACCGGGGAGGAGCTGGGCGCCGCCGTCGTCGAGCTGATGGCCTCCCCGAACATGGCCGACGTCTCCTGGATCACCGACCAGTACGACCGCTTCGTCGGAGGGAACACCGCGCTGTCCCAGCCCGACGACGCCGGGGTGATCCGAGTCGACGAGTCCACCGGGCTCGGCGTGGGGCTGGCGACCGACTGCAACGACCGCTACGCCTACCTGGACCCCTACGCCGGCGCACAGCTGGCCCTGGCCGAGGCCTACAGGAACGTCGCGACCTCCGGTGCTGTCCCGAAGGCCGTCTCCGACTGTCTGAACTTCGGTTCCCCCGAGGATCCCGAGATCATGTGGCAGTTCGCCGAGGCGGTGCGCGGCCTGGCCGACGGGTGTCAGCAGCTGGGCATCCCCGTCACCGGCGGCAACGTCTCCCTGTACAACCAGACCGCGGGCCGGGCCATCCACCCCACCCCGGTGGTGGGCGTGCTGGGCGCGTTCGACGACGTCGGCCGCCGGACGCCCTCCGGGTTCGAGCGCTGGGCCGACGGGCAGGCGGTCTACCTGCTGGGCGTCACCGGTGACGAGCTGGACGGTTCTGAGTTCGCCCGTGGGCGCGGACACCTCGGCGGGGTGCCGCCGCAGGTGGACCTCGCGGCGGAGAAGACCCTCGGCGAAATCCTGATCAACGCCTCCCGCGACGGGATGATCGACGCCGCCCACGACCTCTCCGAAGGGGGCCTGGCGGCGGCGCTGGTCGAGATGAGCCTGCGCTTCGGCGTCGGGTCGCGGACCGCGCTGGACGGGGTGTGTGAACGCGACGGCGTCGACATGTTCACCGCGCTGTTCAGCGAGTCGCAGGCCCGCGCCCTGGTGGCCCTGCCGCGCTCGGAGGAGGTGCGGTTCACCGACATGACCACGGCCCGCCGGTTCCCAGCGATCCGCCTGGGCGTCGTCGACGCGCAGTCCGGTGCGATCGAGGTCTCGGGGCCGGTGGAGGGCTCGGGCTTCACCCTCGGCATCGACGAGGTCCGCCAGGCCTGGTCGGCGACCATCCCCTCCCGCTTCGCGGGCTGATCCGGGCACCGCGCGATGACGGTCTGGTGTGCGCTGCTGCGGGGCATCACCCCGAGCAATCCGGCGATGCGCGGTGAGCGGCTGCGCGGGGTCTTCGTCGACCTCGGATTCTCCGACGTGGCGACCGTTCTCGGCAGCGGGAACGTCGTGTTCCGCGCCGAGGGCACTGCCTCGGCCGCAGAGCAGGAGGCGCGGATCCAGGCCGCGCTGCACGATCAGCTGGGCATCGGCGGTGGTACCGTGCTGCGGACGCGGGAGGCCCTGTCCGGTCTCGCCGCACGCAGGCCCTTCGGGGACCGGGAGCATGGGAAGGCCACCTACCTGACCGTCACGTTCCTCAAGGAGCCTCCGGCGGAGATGCCGGATCCGCTTCCCGTCCCGGAGTCCTCGGCCGTCGAACTCCTCGGGTGGGACGACGAGGCCGGGGCCCTGCTCAGCGTCGTCGACACCACCGGGACCGAGACCCTCGATCACATGCGCTGGTTGGAACGTCACTTCGGCCGGGACATCACCACCCGCACGTGGAACACGGTGCGTCGGATCGTGGCGAAGTGCCCGGCCGACTGAGGTGCACCAGCACGGAGCGACGAGTGGTCAGTCCGCGAGGTTGGTCCGAGGATTCGTCACCCAGTACGGCGTCTCCCGCCGCTGGGAGCTGACCCAGTCCTCGAGCTCGTCCACATGCTCAGGACAGTGGATGTAGATGCCCACCTGCATGAGCACGAAGTCCTCGGGCTCCTCCGCAGCTCCGGTGCCGGTGGCGTAGTCGCGCACACCGCCGCCGTAGTCCGCCAGAGAGTCACAGGTCATCGCGGACCGGCTGATCGTCGACGCCGCCTGGCCGTGCTCTGCGTCCGAGGCCTGCCACGCAGGCAGGCTGCGGACCCATCGCTCCTGCGAATTGGCGCGCAGCTCATGGGGCTTCCGACCCTCGTCACTGGTGAACACGTTCGCCAGCACGATCACCACTCCGACGAGCAGCGCGAGGACCAGGGCTGCGAACACGAGTTCGCCCCTGGCCTCCTCCGCCGAGCCTGGGACTCCCATGGACTCAGTCGTCGGTGCCGTCGTCGGTGGTGTCGTCGGCGGTGTCAAGGGTGACGTCGGTGGTGAACGCGACCGGCTCACCCAGCTCGACGGTGCGCGAGACGGTGCAGTTCTTGTCGTGGGAGAGCTGGACCACGCGGTCCACCATGCCCGCGGCCCGGCGTCCCGACTCGTCGTCGGGGAAGCTCAGATCGAAGTGCAGCCGGATGCCGGTCAGCCTGGAGGCACCGTCCTCCTGGACCTTCGTCCCCTCGGCCGAGACGTCGTAGCCGGTGAACTCGCTGCGGCGTGACACGACCGTGTCCACATCGACCGAGGAGCATCCGGCGATGGCGGCGAGCAGCAGCTCCACGGGGGTCAGGAGTCCCTCCCCCCGCCCGAAGTCCAGCTCCGCGCCGGCCGCATTGCGCGCACGGTAGTGGTGCGGTCCGACGCGGGTCATGTCGACGCGATGGGACGAGATCTCGGTGGGGCCCCTGACCGGCTCCGGGGTGCTGTTCTGTGATGCGTCCATGGACACGATGTTCCCATGTCCGCGGCGCGGCGATGCCGCGCCGGTCTGTGTCCGGTCCTCGCTAGGGTGGTCCTATGGGTGTGAAGATCGCATGGGCCGACTCCTCACCGGAGCAGCAGCGTCGCATGCGGGAGATCGCCGCTCTGTTCAGCGAGCGCGAATCGCGGGAGGAGCTGGGTCTCGCATCGTTGCGCGACGACCTCGCCGACATCCTGTTCCCCGGCACGTCGACTCTGCACACCCGAGCGAAGTACCTGCTGTTCGTCCCCTGGTGCTACCAGATCGCCATGCAGCGAGCCTCCCCCGATGCTCTGCACGACACGGCCCGGAGACTGGAGCGCGAGCTCATCCGGCACTTCCCTCAGGACTCCGATCGGATGGGCCTGATCGGGGCGCAGGCCGGGGCACAGGTCAAGAGCCTCCCCTCGAGCCTCTACTGGCGCATGCTGACGGTCCATCGAATCGTCATCCCGCCACAGAGCCCTACTGCCCGGCGAATCCTCGCGGAAGCAGACGCGGACAGTCTTCCACCGCTGCTCATGGCCCGAGGGCTTCCCGCGGCGCCCGAGGGCTTCCCCCGGAATGTCCCCGGCGGATTCTCCCTGGACGCCGATCAGGCCCGCTGGCTGCAGGACACGCTCCAGATGGCCGAACCGCACAGCGTCCTGGCGCACCTCCTGAGGCGTCGTCCCGATCTGACGAGCCGGGCTCCGTGGGAGGATCCCTCGGTGGTGTCCATGCCTCAGATCGCCCGAGACCACATGCGGATCGCAGAAGCGTTCAGCCTGTTCATCCATGGAGCGCAGCTGCTCTATAACCTGCTGCTCGCCGAGACCCATCGTCGGCTCACTGAGGAGAAGAACGGCCCAGAGCCGGAGACGGGCACCGATGACCTGATTCTCGACTATCGGGAGAGGATCCACCGATGGGCCGACGAGGCTGAGCAGGCTCCTGCCTGGGACGTCGAGGAGCTGTTCCACCTGGTCGAATCCCGTCGGCGTCGTGGGCTGCCTCCTGGAGTGAGGCGATTCGTCCATCGATGGTCGCGGCATCTGGCGATCGACGGACCTCATGGAGTCGCCACCTCATCCGACGCCCGTCGACTCGTCGCCGCGCGCGAGCAGCTCCTGAAAGGACCACAGTCTCGGCTTGAGAACAGACGGCTGCTGTCTCAGTGGTCCGGCGCCTCCGGCAGCGCGCGCATGGTCATGCGCTGGAACACGGTGCGCACGATCATCGGCGACATCTGGGACGGGGTGGACGACGGTGCTTGACCCGACATCCCGCATCCTCCTCGCCGACGAACTCACGCCGCCCAGAGGATTCCGCCTCTCCCGCGCTGTCGGAACCTCGTTCACGCTCGACCTGACGGCCGCGCTGTCGATCCCCATGGCCTTCACCGCGGCGGGGCTCGAGGAGGAACCCGAGAAGGCCGGCATCATCGGTGCTCTCATGGGCGTGAGCGAGAGGATCGACATCTTCGCCCAGTCCGGGGCGTGGAGCCTCACCGGGCCCACAGACCTGGTCACGCTCCTCGAACCCGCCCTCCACCCGGTCAACCCCATCCGAGGGATCTTCCACCCCAAGATCTGGCTCATGGAATTCACCGATGGAGAGGCACATCGGTACCGGATGATCTCCTCGAGTCGGAACCTGACCTTCGATCACAGCTGGGACACTCTCATCAGCATCGACGGAGCTCCCGCCTCCGGCGTGGAGCCGGCGGACCAGCGGATCGCCGATCCCCTCGCCGAGCTGGTGGAGTACATGATCGGGCGCTCCCGCCCCGGACTGCCCGAGGGGCGCAGACGGCACCTCCTCGACTTCGCGACCAGACTCCGTCACACCGTCTGGGACGTCGACCAACACTTCGACCTGACGTTCCACGTGCTGGGCCTCCCCGGTTCGACGACACCGGACTTCACGGCGACGCACACTCTGGTCGCGTCGCCCTTCGTGACCGAACAGGGGCTGCGGACCATCACCGACCGAACGCATCAGGTGGACCTGATCTCCCGGACCACGACGCTGGACGGGCTCTCGACCACGTCGTCTCTGCGCCGGTCCGCATTCCGCTCATGGGTCATGGACGGCCAGGCCGACGACGACGGCGAAGCCGAGTCCGACGAGGTCACACTGACGGGCCTTCACGCCAAGGTCATCTCGTGCGCCTTCGACCATCGAGCACGTCTGTTCATCGGATCTGCCAACGCCACCGAGGCGGCCTGGAACCGGAACGTCGAAGTCATGGTCGAGCTCGAGGGGCGCCGCCACGAGCTGGGACCCGATGCCATCCGCCGATCCCTGGCTTCCATGCTGGTGGAATACCCATTGTCGGAGGAACCGACCCCGGAGGTAGAGGAGGATGGGCTCAGCGCTCTCGAACACCGACTCCACAGACTCGCAGCAGTCCCCTTCGGCATCGCGATCACCGGCGAGGGGCCGTACCGCCTGACGGTCACCCGGGACGATCCCCCGGTGGCATCGACACCGGAGATCGGAAAGCTCACCTGGCACCTGCTCAGCAGAGGACCTGGGGGCTGATCAGCTTCCCGGCGACGGCGACGACGCCACAGTGTTCGACGGCGTCGAACTCACCGACATCACAGCCTTCGTCCGACTGACTGTGGAGTCTCCCGAAGGAGAACGACGGTCGACGGTCCTCATGGCCGACCTCATGGGCGATCCACCCGGCCGACGCCATGCCGTCGTCGCGCGGCAGCTCCGGGACCCCTCGAAGCTCATCGAACTGCTGATGGTCCTGCTCGACATCAACACTGCAGGACTTCTGCCCGCAGGCCCCCTCGGCAGCACCGGCGCGCAGGGTCCGGCCTCGGCAGCACCGACGTTCCCGGGTCTCCTCGAGACCCTGCTGCAGGCGTTGGCCGCCGATGCTGAGGGCCTCGACGAAGCCAAGAAGCTCGTGGAGTATGTCATGGCCGACGACGAGCCTCCGCACCTTCCTCCGAACTTCCTGGCCCTCTGGGAAGCCGCGTGGCAGGCCCACCGGCAGCACTCCGAATCGGAGGAGACCACGTGACGTTCCGAGCCGCACCGCATCTCCGTGGTCTCAAGGAGTTCCAGCTGCGCACGGTGCACCATGTCTTCGATCGGTTCTACGGGGACCAGGACGGCAGCGGACGCAGCGGCCGGTTCCTCGTCGCAGATGAGACCGGACTGGGCAAGAGCATCGTGGCCCGCGGGGTGATCGCCCGAACCGTCGAGCATCTGGAGGCCGCCGGCCGCCGACGGATCACCGTCCTCTACGTGTGCAGCAATCGGGACTTGGCCCAGCAGAACATCAGACGCCTCAACATCACCGGTGAGCCGCAGGCCGAGCTGAACACCAGGCTCTCGATGCTCGCCACTCAGGGTGATCTCCTGGACGGCGGCGTCGCAGTGGGTTCCGCCTCTCTCAACCTCATCCCCCTGACTCCTGCCACATCACTCCAACCGACGAAGGGAGCCTGGCGCAGCGGCCGGAAGGAGGAGCGTGCTCTGCTCGCCGTGATCCTCGAGCGACTGACCGATGCAGACGAGACGGAACGTCGGGCCGGTCTCACCCTGCTGCGCGGGGCAGCCGGCGAGGAGAGTTTCTCCCGCGAGGTCGAGCACATGCGGCAGAGCACACGTGACAAACCGTTGGACCGGCGGATCATCGACGAGTTCGCCGAGGCCGTCCGCGCCTCCGGGCTGCAGAGCGACTTCGTCCGCATGCGTACGGATGTGCTGCGCTCCGGAGCACGGGACCCAAGCCCCGAGGCGTGGCACGCACTGTGGAACCTGATCGCGCACCTCCGTCGAGAGCTCGCCCGCGCCGGGGCGAAGGTTCTGGAGCCTGATCTGATCGTGCTCGACGAGTTCCAACGCTTCCGGGACCTCCTCGCCGCGGAGGACGAACCGGGAAGCGGTGAAGACCTGGAGCTCGCCCACACACTGTTCAACCACCCCCATGCGAAGATCCTGCTGCTCTCGGCGACGCCCTACACGCCGTTCACCCGTTCGGGAGGAGACGATTCCCACCAGTCGGACTTCCTCCGGACCATCGACTTCCTGAATCGGCATCAGCCTGCACCACGACGGGAGCTGACGCAGACGCTCGAGCGATTCCGGCGTGCGCTGATCGATCCCACGACAGACGCCGACCCTGGAGAGGCGGCGCAGCAGGTCAGGGAGGCACTGCTTCCCATCATCTCCCGCTCCGAACGTCCGCCTCTGACCGAACAGACGGATATGGTCGAGGTCCTGTGGCAGGAAGCTGAGGCCCCGCACGCGGCCGACTTCCACGATTGGATCGTCCTGCGACGCCTGGGCGACATCGTCGGAACCCACATCACGGCGGACTACTGGAAGTCGGTACCCCACTTCCCCACGTTCATGGAGGGGTATGCCTTCGGTGACCGAGTCCGCGATCGGATCGCCGACGGAGAGCCGCAGCTGCGCGACCTCCTCCGACGTTCCAGACGCATCACCCGTCGACAGGTCGACAGCTTCGGCGAAGTGGACCTCGGTCACGGCTACCTGCGACGCATGGTGGACCAGACGGTGGACCTCGGCTGGTGGAAGATGCTCTGGCTGCCGCCGTCGATGCCCTACTTGCGGCCGGGGTGCGTCTACTCCGACCTCTCCGAGCAGGCCCCCACGAAGCGCCTCATATTCTCCGCCTGGCGGTCCGTCCCCACCGCGGTGGCCTGCCTCCTCAGCTACGAAGCACACCGCCGCGCGGTCGCCGAACTCCGGCGCAGCGACGGGTCGCGCGGCGAAGGGACCGCCTTCACCTCGCGGTTGGGATGGGCAGTCCGACCGGACGGCTCACCCTCCGCGATGAACACTCTGGCACTGTTCTGGCCCGAACCCCAGCTCGCCCGTGCCGGAGACCCGTTGTCGACGGTCCGCGAACATGCCGGGGCACAGCCGAGCGTCGACGAGCATCTCGCCTACACCACACGACGTCTGCACCAGCTTCTGGACCCGATGCCCGACCGTGTCGCTCAGCCCTGGGAGGCCTTCCTGGGAGCGTCGAAGACCGCAGCGGCCGAAGCACGCACGGTCTGGCTGAGGGACGCGGGCCGGCAGGGTCGGGAGACGAGTCAGAACTGGGAGCGACATCTCGCACGAGCGGCCGAGGACACCTCGCAGCTCGGATGGCACGACGACCTGCCTGTGCTCGCCGCCTTCTCCCCCGGCAGCATCGCTCGTCGATGCATGTCGCGCGTGGCTTCCGACGATACGGACGGGACGGTCGTCCAACGAGCCGCCTGGACGCTCAGTTTGGGCCTGCGGAACCTCTTCAACCGACCCGAGACGGCGCGGATCCTCTCCGCGCTCTACGGGGCCCCCGACCCATCGCGCCCGTACTGGCGTCAGGTGGCGGACTACTGCGCAGACGGCGGCCTGGAATCCGTGCTGGACGAGTACCTCTTCCAACTCGCCTGCGACCGAGGTCCGACCGGAACTGCGGCGGACCAGGTCATCGACCTGGCTGAGCGCGCCGTCACCGGAATGAGCCTGCGCCCTGCCATCTACGAGGGGCACGACTACACCGCAGAGGACCCCAAGGTTCCCTTCTCCGTCCGGTACGCGCTGCGATACGGCTCCCACCAGCAGAGCGAGACGTCGGACAGTGCGGCCCACCGCCTCGCCGAGGTCCGCAGCTCGTTCAACTCGCCGTTCGCGCCGTTCGTGCTGGCCAGCACGTCGGTGGGCCAGGAAGGGATCGATTTCCACTGGTGGTGTCACCGCGTCGTGCATTGGAACCTCCCGTGGAACCCCGTCGACTTCGAACAGCGCGAAGGACGGGTCAATCGGTTCGGAGGTCATGCAGTCCGCAAGAACGTCGCGCATCATCACGGCGCGGAGGCACTCGTGCGCGACACCTCGTCCCCGACGAACCCCTGGTACTCCGCCTTCGAGGAGGCCGAGAGGTCTCCGACCACGCATGGCGCCTTCTCCCCGTGGTGGATCTACCCGGGCCCCGCACGCATCCAGCGGGTCCTCATGGCCTACCCGCACAGCCGCGAGGTCCCACGATACGAACACCTGCGCGACCTCCTCACCCATTACCGGATGACGTTGGGACAGCCACGTCAGGAGGACATGATCGAGCTGCTCGGGGAATCGGATCACTCGACGACCATCGACCTCAGCCCACCTGGTCGCTGACGAGCACCGGACCCCACGGTCAGGCCCATGGGCACGTCAGCGCGTCAGGTCTGCACCAGCACGAAAGCCAGCGGGATCAGGCCCACGGACAGCACGGTGGTCACGAAGATCGTCGCCGCGCCGAAGGGGCCGTGACCGTCATAGGCGTGGGCGAAGAGGTACGCCGTCGTCGAGGTCGGCATGATCGCCAACAGGACCAGCACGGCGGTCGGCTGCGCCTCCAGCCCCACCAGCATCGCCGCGCCCCAGGTCGCCGCGGGCAGCAGCAGCATCTTCACCGCGGTGGCCGCCGTCAGAGCGCCCAGCGGCACCTGCCCGGAGCGCAGACCCGTCAGCGCCTGGTGAAGAGCCAGACCCACGGCGAACAGCGCCACCGGCACCGCCGCCCCGGCCAGCAGCTCCACGGCTTCGTCGACGGGCCCCGGGAGGGACCGCGGCACGGCGGCGACCGCGAGACCGGCGAAGATGCTCAGCGCCACCGGGTTCAGCAGCAGGGCTGAGACCAGGGTGCGCCGGAGGCTCGTGCCGGCCTCGGCCAGCAGCGGGTATCCGATCATGAACACCAGGTTGTGCAGCAGCTGCCCGATGCCGACCGCGAGCGCGGCCTCCGCGCCGAGCAGGCTGATCCCCAGAGGCACCCCGAGGTAGCCGACGTTGCCGTAGCCGCCGGTCAGCGCCAGCGGTCCGGCCAGCCGGCGCTCCCGCAGCCCCGGCACGGCCCGGGCGACCACCAGCACCGCGCCGGAGACGGCGGTGGGCACCAGCAGCGCGATCAGCAGGAACGGGACGGGAAGCCCGCCCTCGAGGGAGGCCCCGGCCACGGCGCTGAACAGGAAGGCCGGCAGCGCGATGTGCAGGACGAAGACGTTGAGACCGGACTCGGCGGCGGCCAGCCGGGAGGACCATCCGGCGGCGAAGCCCAGGACGATCATCGCCGTCAGGGGCGCGATCGTCACCAGCACGTCGGTCATCGCCGCCCACTCTAGCGGGCCACGGGCCGACGGGACGGCGGGTCGCCGGAGCTGCGCCGCTCAGTCCCTCTCGCTGACGGACTGCAGCACGCGCAGCACCCCGTACCCCAGGGCGATCAGCGCCATGGCGGCGAGCAGATAGTTGCGGCCGGCGTCGTTGACGGTGCCGACCTGGTGGAGTCCGAAGACCAGCAGCGCGACGAATCCCAGCGTGACGAGAAGCAGTGTCCCGAATCGGAACGGCATGGCGGCACCTCCGCTCTGGAGCCTGCGGGCTCAGTCTATGACCGGCTCAGGAGCATCTCCAGCATCTGCCCGAACTCGACGCCGCCGCCGGTCACGGCCGGTTCCTCACCGAGCTCCACACCGAGGGCGGCGGCCTGGCGCCGCTGCTGGATCACCGTGGTGGCGCCGAGCAGCAGGGAGCACACCGATTCGACGAGGACGGGGTCGGCCGCACCGTCGTCGGTCTGGGCCGCAGCCTCACGGATCGAATCGGCGAGCCGGCGCCCGCCGACGCCGAGGGCCACCGTGGAGGCGACCACCTCGGCCCCGTCGCGGTGGGCCAGCATGGCCTCGTGCAGCGCGGCCGCCCGGGTGCCCACGTCATGCCGGAGGTCTCCGGTCAGGGGCACCCGATCGGTGCCGTCGAGGATCTGATCGGCCACCGCGGCGAGCAGCCGCTGCTTGTTCGGCACGTGCCAGTACAGGGCGCTGGGCCGCACCTCGAGGGAGGCCGCGACCCGGCGCATCGACAGGTCCGCCAGGCCGTACTCGTCGAGGATCGCCAGCGCGGCGGCGACGACGTCGCCGTAGCTGTTCCGCGCATGCGGCGACGACGCCGTCGGCTGCGGGGAGCCGGGATTCGGCATGTGCGCAGACATGGGTCTACGATATCCACAGCGCTCACCTGAACGCCGTTCAGGTGTTTCCCCGCCGTCTTCGGGAGGACCCCATGGACCAGCAGACCGTCCACCGCGCCCCGGCGCCCCGCTCATCAGGCCGGAGCTCTTCAGGCCGGAGCTCATCGGGCCGGGGCTCGTCGGCGCGGACGCTGGCGCAGATCGCCGTGTTCGCCGCCGTCATCGCCGCCTTCGGCATGATTCCCGGCATCCCGCTGGGCGGGCCGGTGGCCGTGGTGCTGCAGACCCTCGGCGTGCTGCTGGCCGGGGCCGTCCTGGGACCGCTGCGCGGCGCGGCCTCGGTGACCCTGTTCCTGGGCCTGGTCGCCCTCGGGCTCCCGCTGCTGTCCGGGTTCCGAGGCGGGCTCGGCGTGTTCGCCGGGCCCACGGTCGGGTTCCTGGTGTCCTGGGTCCTCACCGCCTTCGTCGTCGGACTCATCGTCCACGGAGGGCTGCGCCGTCGGGACGTCCTCCCCACCTGGCCTCGGACGCTGCTGGCCACGGTGGTCGCGGGCATGGTGACCATGTACGCGGTCGGCGTCCCCGTGATGGCTCTGATCCTGGGGCTGGGAGCCCGCGAGGCGATGATCACGACCCTGACCTTCGTCCCCGGAGACCTGATCAAGGGTGTGCTGGCCGCGGTGATCACCATGCAGCTCTGGAAGGCCTACCCGCGGGCCTTCCGCGCCTGAGAAGTCTGCCTGGGAAGCCTGAGGAAGCCTCATGTCCATCAGCATCGACGCCCTGCGGGTGGAGGCCTCCGGGCCTGAGGGCACCGCAGTGCTCCTCGACGACGTCACCCTGCGCCTGGACGCCCCACGCACCGCGGTCATCGGAGAGAACGGGTCCGGGAAGTCCACCCTGGCGCGTGCGGTGGCCGGGCTGGTCCGCCCCGCCGCCGGCCGCGTCCTCGTCGACGGGCTCGACACGGTCGAGGATGTGAAGTCGCTGCGCCGACGCCTCGGATTCGTCTTCTCCCACCCCGGCGCCCAGGCGATCATGCCCACGGTGCGCGAGGATGTGGCGCTGACCCTGCGGGGGCGCGGGCTGAACCGACGGGAGATCGCCGCGCGGGTGGATGCGGCCCTGGCCGAGCACCACCTCACCGAGCTCGCCGAACGTCCCTGCGCCTCGCTCTCCTCCGGCCAGGCCCAACGCCTGGCGCTGTGCTCGGTGCTCGTCGGCGGCCCATCGGTCGTGCTGGCCGACGAGCCCACCAGCCTGATGGACCTGAGGCACCGGGAGATCCTCGCCTCCCGGCTGCTGGCCCCGGCGGCCGAGCAGGTCGTACTGGTCACCCATGATCTGGAGCTGGCCTCCCGCTGCGACGAGGCCGTCCTCATCGCCGAGGGGCGCGTGGCCGGCCACGGCGTTCCGGACGAGGTCATCGAGACGTACCGGATGTCGCTGCGGTGATCTCCCTCTATGTGCCCGGCACCTCGGTGGTGCACCGAGCACCGCCCGCGTCGAAGGTGGGACTGCTTGCTGTGGTCGCCCTCGCGCTCTCGGTCGCGCCGGCCTCGGTGTGGACGATCATCGCCGCGCTGGCCGCCCCGGCCGCGGTCGTCGCCCTCGCCCGGCTGCGTCCCTCGACCGTGCTGGCCGACATCCGGCAGCTGCTGGTGCTGTTCCTGGCGGTCACCCTGGTGCAGCTGATCTTCCTGGATCCGCTGACCGCGGCGACGAACACCGCGCGCATCGTGTCGATCGTGCTGCTCGCCCAGTGCGTCACCCGCACCACACCGATCGCGGCGATGGTCGAGACGGCCGAACGGTTCCTGGGACCGCTGCGGCGGTTCGGCGTCCGGCCCGAACGGGTGGGGCTGGCGATGGGTCTGGTGCTCACGGCGATCGGGCAGCTCAGCGTCTTCGTGGCCCAGGTCCGCGACGCCCAGCGCAGCCGCGGAGTGCGGCTGCCGCCGTGGTCGTGGGTGGTGCCGGTGCTGGTGCTCGCCCTGCACTACGCCGACGACGTCGGAGACGCCCTGGAGGCGCGTGGCCAGGGGTGATGGTGCCTCTGCACAGGTGCTCACTGCTATGTTGTGCCCATGAGCGCAGCAGCCGTCACCGCAGCCCGTCGCCTCGCCCAGACCGGAGAACCCCGACGCCTGGACTGGCGTCGCCGGCAGCTCACCGGGATCCGCGAGATGCTCACCGAGGACGCCGACCGGCTGACCGAGGCCCTGGAGGCCGACCTCGGCAAGTCCCCGGCGCAGTCCCAGCTGACCGAGATGGGCGTGGTCGTCTCAGAGATCGACCATATGCTCAAGCACCTGGAGTCCTGGGCGGCTCCGAAGCGGCTCGGGGTCCCGACGTTCCTGCGTCCGGCCAAGGCCAGGCTTCGGCCCCAGCCGCTCGGCGTGGTCCTGATCATCTCGCCCTGGAACTACCCCGTGCAGCTGTGCCTGTCCCCGCTGGTGGGTGCCCTGGCCGCCGGCAACACCGCGGTGGTCAAGCCCAGCGAGGTCGCTCCGCACACCTCCGAGGCGCTGGCCGAGCTGCTGCCCCGCCACACCTCCCCGGACGCCGTCCAGGTGGTGGAGGGCGGGGTCGAGGAGACTACGGAGCTGCTCGAGCAGCGCTTCGACCACATCATCTACACCGGAAACGGCCATGTGGGTCGGATCGTGATGCGCGCCGCCGCCGAGCATCTGACCCCGGTGACCCTGGAGCTTGGCGGCAAGACTCCGACCTGGTTCGACGACGACGAGAACCTCGAGGCCGCCGCCCGTCGGATCGCGTGGACCAAGTTCACCAACGCCGGACAGACCTGTGTGGCTCCGGACTACGTGCTCACCACCCACGACCGGGTGCAGCCGCTGACCGACGCCCTGGAGAAGGCCTGCCGGCAGATGTACGGACGTGACCCGCAGGCCAGCGCGGACTACGGGCGGATCGTCGACGAGAAGCACTTCGACCGCCTCTCCGCGGCCCTGGAGGAGCACACCGCGCCCAACCGCGCCGGAGCCGGGGCCGCCGTGGCCTTCGGCGGACACCACGATCGGGAGCAGCGGTACTTCGCCCCGACCGTGGTCCACTCCCCCGCCCCGCGCCGCGGACCGCAGGGACTGGACCTGACCGCCGGTCCGCGCGGCGACGACGCCCTGATGTGTCAGGAGATCTTCGGACCCGTGCTGCCCATCGTCCCGGTCGAGTCGCCGGAGGACGCCGTCGAGCTCATCCGGTCCGGGGAGAAGCCGCTGGCGCTGTACGTGTACTCGGACTCGGACGAGACCCGGGAGCTCTTCGAGGAGGAGACCTCCTCGGGCGGTGTGGTCCACGACGCCGGACTCATCCAGGCCGGCGCGGTGACCATCCCCTTCGGCGGCGTCGGAGAGTCCGGGATGGGTGCGTACCACGGCGAGGCGTCGTTCCGGCGGTTCAGCCACTACAAGCCGGTGGTGGAGAAGCCCTACACCCCGGACACCCTGGCCTTCGCGATGCCGCCGCTGGGCCGGATCAAGCGCGGACTGCTGCGGAAGCTGATGTGAGGGGAGCGTCCATGCTCGACGTCGACAGGCTCCGCAAGGTCCCGCTGCGCACCCTCTCCGGTGAGGACACCACCTTCGGAGACCTCACAGGAGACGGGGCGGTACTGGTGGTCAACGTGGCCTCGCGCTGCGGGTTCACCCCGCAGTACGAACAGCTCGAGGAGCTCCAGCGCACCTACCGGGACCACTCGTTCACCGTGCTGGGCCTGCCCTCGAACCAGTTCCTCCAGGAGATGGGCTCGGAGGAGTCGATCGCGCAGACCTGCGCGTCCCGGTGGGGCGTGACCTTCCCGATGACGGAGAAGGTGCGGGTCAACGGCCGGCGGGCGCACCCGCTCTACCGCACGCTCACAGACGCCGAGGACGTCGACGGTCGCAGCGGGCGGATCCGGTGGAACTTCGAGAAGTTCCTCATAGCCCCCGACGGCCGGTTCCGCCGCTTCGGCCCGACGACCGCCCCGGACGCACCCGAGCTGGTCGACCGGCTTCAGGAGTGGCTCAGCTGACCCCGTAGGAGACCAGCTCGCGGGCCCAGTCCTCGACGGCGGGCCAGTCGCGCCAGTCGGCGTCGAGCGGGGACTTGGAGATGCGGAGCATCAGCTTCTCGACGAAGCCGAGCTTCTCGGAGTCGATCGCGCCCCGGAAGTAGGCGATCTCGCGGGGGCCGTACCGCCGCAGCTGCGAGGCCAGCTCCCCGTCCAGGCGTGGGGCGCCGCCGACGGCGAAGGCGAACAGCGGCTTGCCCTGCAGCTCGGTGCGGTGGGACTCCAGGAACATGGGGCCGTCGGCCAGCAGCTTCTGCTTGTACACCGGCATGCCGATGACGACGTTCGAGGCGTCGTGGAGCCATCGGCCCGCCTCGGACACGTCCTTGGTGTGGGCGCGGACGCCGCGTGAGCTGAGCGTGGCGGCGATGCGCTCGCCGATCTCCGTCGTCGAGCCATGGGTGCTCGCCACAACGACCATCGTGGTCATAGGTCCTCCGCCTTTCGATGCGACATGACTGCTGGTCACGAGCCTACTTCACCCGGCGGGCGTCCACTTCACCCCGCGGGCCCCTACTTCACTCCGCGCAGATCCAGCTGCAGGCCGGTGTCTCCGCCGGACTCCACCGTGACCGGGATGCCCCAGTCCTGCTGGTAGAGGTGGCAGGCGGCGTGCATCGGGATCTCCTCCCCCGGCGCGCCGTCGCAGGCCGCTGCGCGCGCGGTGATGTGCAGGACGCCCTCGCCGACCTCGGGGTTCAGCCGCACGGTGCGGTGCAGTCCCTCCGAGGAGCCGGCGCCGTCGAGGATCAGCTCCTCCGGCGAGGCCGAGACCTTCAGCTGGGTCGGGTCGCCCCACCGGTCGTCGAGCTTCTGCCCGGTCGGGGCGGCGAAGCCGACGGTGAGGTCGAAGTCGCCCGCGGCCACCGCGGTGGTGGGCCGCTGGGTCTGCAGGGCCCCCTCGTCCACGGTGAGGTACTGCTCCGGCACGGCGATGCGCACCAGCTGGTGCGCGTTGGACTCCACCACCAGCAGGGTGGCGCCGTCGGAGTCCAGCAGCACGTCGGCCGGCTCCTTCAGCCCGCGCGCCACCGTGGAGACCTCCGCGGCGACCGTGGTGCCGTCTGCGGCCAGGTGCTCCCCGTGGTAGCGCCGCACCGCACCGTTGTAGGTGTCGGCCACCAGCACCGAACCGTCGGGCAGCGCGGCCACCCCCAGCGGGTGCTGCAGGCGGGACTGCTCCGGAGCGCCGTCGCGGAATCCGAAGTCGTAGAGCCCCTCGCCGACGATCGTCTCCACACGCGGGGCCTGCGGGTTCTGGGCCACGCGCAGCACGCGCAGCGAGGAGGTCTCCGAATCGGCGATCCAGACGTCCCCGGCGGCGTCGACGGAGAGCCCCGAGGTCTGGGCGAACCACGACTCCTCGGCGTCGCCGTCGGTGAGGCCCTCCAGGCCGGTGCCGGCCCACACGGCCAGCTCCGAGGTCCGCGGGTCGAAGGTGAAGATCTGGTGGGTGCCGGCCATGGCGACGACCAGACGGTCGGCGGCCTCGGACCAGACGACGTCCCACGGCGAGGACAGGGACACCTCCAGCGGGTCGGTGCCCAGCGAGCCGGTTGCCGGGCCGTCCTGCCCCCGGGTCACCCGCTCGGAGTCGATGAGGCGCTGCACGCCGTTGCCCGCCAGGGTGGTGACCTGCCCGGAGGCGGCGTCGATCCCCCGCAGGCGGTGGTTCACGGTGTCGGCGACGACGACGTCGAAGCCCACCTGCTCGGCGACCTCGGCGGGCATCACGGCCAGCCCCTGCGGCTCGGTGAAGCGGGCGGCCTCGGCGTCGCCGTCGCGGTGGCCCTTCTCCGGGGTCTCCGCCGCTCCCCCGCCGTAGGTGCGCACGACGGTCTCGAGGTCCTGGTCCAGCTCCACGATCCGGTGGTGACCGGTGTCGGCCACCAGGAACCGGCCCACCGAGGACTCGTCCCCGCCGAGCGGGCGGGTGATCGGCACGGCCTTTCCGGGGAAGCGAAGCGTCCGGGACACCGGCTCCGGCGGGACGTAGGGCCCGTCCCCGCGGTGCAGGGTGCCCTTGGCCTCATGCTCGGCCACCAGCTCCTCCACCAGGGAGGTCAGTCCGGCCACGTGGCCCTCCCCGGAGAGGTGGGCGGCGATGTACCCCTCCGGATCGATCACGACCAGCGTCGGCCAGGCGCGGGCCGAGTAGGCCTGCCAGGTGGTCAGATGGGGGTCGTCCAGGACCGGGTGGGCGATCTCGTAGCGCTCCACCGCGGCGGCGAGCGCCTCCGGGTCCGCCTCGTGCTCGAACTTCGGCGAGTGGACGCCCACGGTGACCACCACGTCGTCGAACCGCTCCTCCAGCGGGCGGAGCTCGTCGAGCACGTGCAGGCAGTTGATGCAGCAGAAGGTCCAGAAGTCGAGGATGACGACCTTGCCGCGCAGGTCCTCCAGGGTGACCTCCCGGCCACCGGTGTTCAGCCACCCGCGGCCGACCAGCTCCGAGGCGCGGATCCTGTCGGTGCGGCGGATCGTCTCCGTCATCGGGTCTCCTCCAGAGAGTCCAGGGTGTGGTCGGTGATGGACTCGGCCATCTCGGTGAACTCCGACGACCCGGCCGCGGTCTCCCCGATGAAGGAGACCATGACCACGTCGTCGTCCATCCGCGTGAACAGGATCTGGGCCACGATTGTTCCGCCCCCGCCGCGGTGCGCCTCGTCGTCGGGAGCGCCCTCGGGAACCTCGGTCTCCTCCCCGTCCTGGTCGCCGTCCTCGTCGCCGTCCTGGTCCTCGCCCTCGAACCCGCGCTCCCAGGAGTACGCGATGGTGCCCTGATGGCCGGACTCGGCGGCCTCAAGCTGGTCGAGCTCCACCTCGGAGACCTCGAGGTCGTAGTCCGAGCCGTGCCGGGAGAACTCGAGCTCCGGACAGGACTCCACCAGGGTGCGGACGTGGTCGAAGTGCTCGTCCACCCGCTCAGAGTCCTCCCCGTCGGAGACCGAGGCGACTTCGATGGAGCCGGTGCCGGTGAAGGTCTCGGAGCCGAAGTCCACCCGGGCCGCGTCCGTGCCCAGCAGCAGCGGGGCCCAGTCCACGGCGGCCAGCGGCTCGGCGCATTCGGCCGGGTCCACCTCGGCGTCGTCGGCGCCCTCGGCCATGGAGTCCTCCATCTGGGTGCGGAACTCCTGGACCGCGTCCTCGGTGAAGAACCCGGCCGAGTCGAAGCCGAAGCTCGAGGCCCGCTCCATCCCGGCCTCCGCCGAGGTCACCAGCCGGTCGCCGCCGGCCCGCTCGCTCTGCGCGGTGTCCTCGTCGGAGGCCCCGCAGGAGGTCAGCACCAGAGCGAGGACGGCGCCGGCAGCGAGCACGGGGCTGACCGCAGAGGTGCCGACCGCGGAGGGGCGGGAGCGGTGGGGGTGGGTCATCGTCGGGAGTCCCTCTCAGCCATCTGGGCGAACATCTCGTTGTAGTCCTGCAGCTCGGCGTCCCCGGTCCGGTCGGCCTCACGGTCGGTGCGCCGCATCTCGCGGGTGTCGTCGCGGGACCACTGGATCGCCGCGATCACGGCCATCAGCATCGCAGGGATCTCACCGAGCCCCCACATCATCTCCGCGCCGGAGCGCTGGTCCTCCAGTGCGGTGAATCCGTAGTCGTGGCCCATGTTCCCGAACC
Source organism: Nesterenkonia marinintestina (assembly GCF_025420485.1). Lineage (GTDB taxonomy): Bacteria > Actinomycetota > Actinomycetes > Actinomycetales > Micrococcaceae > Nesterenkonia > Nesterenkonia marinintestina. The sequence continues at coordinate 163,511 of NZ_JAOEFD010000005.1, forward strand.
AGGAGGCCTCGATGAGGATCTCCATGTTCGTCAGCGCGATGGCGATGAAGGCGTGGAAGGCCATCGTCGCCAGCAGCATCAGCAGCCGGATCGGGTAGGCGGGCCGCTGCGGCAGCGGGTCGTCGCCGATGAGCACCAGCGCGAAGATGTAGCCGGTGAGCAGGAAGTGCACCATCATCAGCTCGTGCCCGATGTGGAACTCCAGGGCGAGCCCGAAGATCGGGGTGAAGTAGAACAGCAGGATGGAGCCGGCGAAGTTCGCCGCGGCGACCAGCGGGTGGGTCACGATCTTCGACCAGAGCGAGTGCACCAGCCACAGGATCCACTCGCGCGGTCCCCGGCTGGCGTCGGTGCGCACCGGCAGGGCGCGCAGCGCCAGGGTGACCGGGGAGCCCATCACCAGGAAGATCGGCACCACCATGGTCAGGGTCATGTGCTGGACCATGTGCCCGGAGAACAGGACCATCCCGTAGATCGCCGGCCCGCCGGAGGTCACCCAGAAGAGTCCGGCGAGTCCGAACAGCCAGCTGACCGCGCGCATGATCGGCCACCGGATCCCCCGACGCCTGACCCGCGCCACGGCGAGGACGTACCAGACCGCAAGGAACACGCAGAGCGTCACCCACAGCCAGTCAGGGCGCCAGAGCACGAAGTAGTTCGCCAGGTCCGGCGCCGGCGGGAGGTCGTAGCCGGTGAGGATGCGCGCCGGGGTCGCATCGGGGGGCAGGTCCTCCGAGGCCGGCGGCGAGGTGCGGCCCAGGATCGCCGACAGTGCGACCACAGCGGACATGATCGCGACCTCCACCAGCACCAGGCGCCGCAGCAGCCCGATGACGCGGTCGCGGCCGGGGGGCGGCTCCTCGGCGGTGAGCTGCGGGATGATCAGGCTGCGGTGCATCCACCCGATCAGGCCCAGCGCCACGATCGCGAAGCCCTTGAGCAGGATCAGGGTGCCGTAGGCGGTGGTGACCAGCTGGGACCAGGCCTCGATGCGCAGCGCCGCGTTCACCGTCCCGGACCCGGCCACCACGACGACGGCGATGCCGGCGAGGGTGGAGTACCGGCTGAGGACCGTACCGACCAGGTGCGGCTCCTCGGGGGTGCGTCGTCGGATCTCGCCGAAGAGCAGGGCCAGCACGATGAGCCCGCCCACCCAGACGATGACGCCGAGCAGGTGGAGTCCGAGGGAGTTGACCGCGGCGGTGTGGTCGTCCCCGGAGGCCGAATGTCCGACCAGCGCCATCGGGATGATCCCGGTCAGACCGAGGAGGGTGAGGACGAACACCCCGCCGGGTGCGCGCACGGCGACGATCAGGGTGGCGAAGACCGCGGAGATGATCACCATCGCCGTCCAGGCCTGACCGGTCGGGATGGACGCGATGAAGCTGATGAGGCCCTGGGTGAACCCCTCGTCCCCGGTGATCGGCTGTCCGGCCACCGCCGAGTAGGTGAGGACCAGCACGGCCAGGGCGGCCAGCGTCCAGACCACCGCGGCCGCGCCGGCGATCCGCAGGGCCTGCGTGTAGAGGGGGTGCTCCGGCTCCGGTGCGGCCTCAGCGGCGTCGCGTCGACGGACCCGGCGCCGCGGGCCGCGACGGTGGGGCATCGCCACGGCGGCGAGCAGTGCGGCCGAGACGGCCGTGGCCATCGCCAGGTGGTGGAGGAACCGGGCGACGGGCAGGCCCCACCGGGTGGCGGGGCCGGGGTCGGAGATCTGGTCCGCGGAGCCGAGTCCGGACAGGAGTCCGGCGACCACCAGCGCGACGAGCCCCGCCGCCAGGGCGGCGGCCGTCCACAGCAGGGGGGCGGAGGCTCGGCGGGTCTGCGTCACGGGGTGCGGTCCGGGCCCTCGGGGTCATCCGGATCGGTCGCACCGGAGTCCCGACCGTCGGCGGGTCCGCCCGAGCCTCCCGGCTCCCGGCGGCCCTGCTTCCACTCCTCCACCTGGTTGACCTTGCGGCGCATCATGATCACGGCCAGCAGCACGATGAGCACTCCGCCGATCCCGAGCAGGATGACCATCCAGCCGGAGGCGTCGCCCTCCTCGGAGACGGGGTCCTGCAGCTCGTCGGCCTCAGCCTCAGCGCCGGCCTCCTCCTCGTCGGCCGCCGCGTCGTCGTCAGCCGCGTCGTCGTCAGTGGCCTCGTCAGCCTCGGCGTCCTCGCCCTCGGCGTCGGCCCCGTCCTCGATGCCGGCGTCCACGGCGAAGGAGAGCTCGCCCTCCTCATCGTGGCCGTCGGAGTACACGACCCGGTAGACGACGTCGTACTCGCCGTCGGGCAGAGGCTCGTCGAAGGTGGTGGACATGGTGGCGCCGTCCACCTCGGTCTCGGTCGCCAGGTCGTCGCCGTCCTCGTCGGTCACCCGGATCTCGTTGGTGATCCCCTCGCCGGTGGTCAGCCCGTCGCCGGAGAACTCGAGGGTGACCTCATCCAGGGGCTCGGTCACCTCCGCCCCGTCCTCGGGGGTGGAGCTGATGAGCGTGTCATGGGCCCAGGCGGGCGAGGCCGTGAGCATGCCGGCACCGAGGGTGAGGGTCCCGACGGCGGTGGCCGCGGCCAGTCGGCGCAGGGCCGAAGGAGCGGGGGCGGACGTCGGAACGGCGATCGGATGCGGCATGGGACCTCCTGGTCGGTGTACGGGGACCGCCCCCGATTCTACGCCGCGTAGAAGCGCGGGGATCCCGGATGTCGGCGGGGCGGCACGGAGTCCCGTCACGGGTGTGAGACGTGGTGCGGCTCTCCCGCACTCACAGTGCGGTTCTCCAGCTGGAAGGTGGTGTGCTCGACGCCGACGTCGAAGTGCTCGGCGGTGCACCGGCGGACGTCCTCCAGGATCTCCATGGCATGGCCGTCGTGGAAGCACTCGTCCTCGAGCACCACGTGGGCCGAGAGCACCGGCAGCCCGGTGGCCACCGTGGAGGCGTGGAGGTCGTGCACGTCGACCACGTGCTCCTGGGCCAGCAGGTGGCGGCGGACCTCCTCCACGTCGAGCCCCCTGGGTGCGAACTCCATGAGCACCCGCACGGTCTCCGAGATCAGCAGGGCCGCACGCGGCACGATCATCAGGGCGATGACCACCGCGGCCAGCACGTCGGCTCGCTGGTATCCGGTGGTCATCATCACCACCGCCGAGACGATCACCGCCAGGGTGCCCAACGCGTCCAGCAGCACCTCCAGGAAGGCGGCCCGCATGTTCAGGTTCGCCCCGCGGCGCGCGGCGAGCACCCACACCGCCGCACCGTTGAGCAGCAGCGCCGCCGAGGCCACGAACAGCAGCTCCAGCGAGGCCACCTCGGGCGGATCGGCCCACCGGCTGTAGGCCTCCAGCAGCGCGTAGACGCTGATGCCCATCAGCAGCAGCGCCTGGCCGAGGGCCGCCAGGACTTCGATCCGTCGGAAGCCCCAGGTGCTGCGCGCCCCCGCCGGGCGGGACATGAGCACCGCGGCGATCAGGGCCACGAAGAGTCCGATGGAGTCGGTGAGCGAATGCACCACGTCCACCAGCAGCGCCAGGCTTCCGGTGACCACCGCGCCGACGCCCTGCAGCACCACGATCCCCAGGACGAGGCCGCAGGCGATCGCCAACCGCCGCCGCAGCTCGGGCGCCGCGGCCGCCTCGGCCGGCGAGGGGCCGTGGGAGTGACCGTGGGAGCGGCCGTCGTCGTTCATGCCTCCATCATCCCACCCGCACCTCACACGAGCCCTGACACAGCCCTGAGACGCCCCTGAGACGGGTCAGGCCCCCGACCCGCGGTCCGGATCGGGGGCCTGACTCAGCAGGAGGCGTCGGCTCACTTGCCGGTGGCGGCGCTCTTCAGCTTGGAACCAGCAGTCAGCTTGACCGAGTGGCCGGCCGGGATCTGGATGGTCTCGCCGGTCTGCGGGTTGCGACCGGTGCGGGCGGCACGCTCGGTGCGCTCCACGGCCAGCCAGCCCGGGATGGTGACCTTCTCGCCGCGGGAGACCTCCTCGGTGAAGACCTGGAAGACGGCGTCCAGCACGCCGTTGACGGCGGCCTGGGAGTTGCCCGACTTCTCGGCGACGGCGGCGACGAGTTCGCTGCGGTTCATGGCCATGGTGATGTCCTCCTGGACGTCGATCGGTATCAGTCCCCGTGATCTGGGGCTTTCGAACGGCAACCTACCACGCAGTTCTGCCGGAATCCCTGAGATTCCGCCGATTCTCGGCGATTCTCCCCCTCTGCGGGTGCTCACGACGATGCTCAGTATGATGCTCAGTATGTGGTCCGGTGCACTCGCTCCGGTGGGCTGCGGGGTATTCTGGCGCGACGAGCAGCTCAGCGACATCCCCTGACCCGTCCACCTGATCAGTGGAGGAAGGACGTTCCCGCATGTTCTCGAAGATCCTGGTCGCCAATCGCGGCGAGATCGCGATCCGGGCGCTCCGCGCCGGCGTCGAGCTGGGGGCCAAGACGGTCGCCGTCTACCCGCATGAGGATCGGAACTCCTTCCACCGGCAGAAGGCCGACGAGGCCTACCGGATCGGCGAGGAGGGGCACCCCGTCCGGGCCTACCTGGACGTCGACGAGATCATCCGGGTGGCCGTGGAGGCCGAGGTCGACGCGATCTACCCCGGCTACGGCTTCCTCTCCGAGAACGCGGGGCTGGCGCGCGCGGCCGAGGAGGCCGGGATCGCCTTCGTGGGCCCGCCCGCCGACGTGCTGGAGTCCACCGGAGACAAGGTCCGCGCGCTGCGTGCGGCGAAGGCCGCCGGAGTGCCGGTGCTGGAGAGCTCGGACCCCTCCGACGACCGCGACCAGCTGCTCGGCGAGGCCGACCGCATCGGCTTCCCCATCTTCGTCAAGGCCGTGGCCGGCGGCGGCGGACGCGGCATGCGCCGCGTCGAGCGCCGCGAGGACCTCCCCGACGCGCTCGACGCGGCGATGCGCGAGGCCGACACCGCATTCGGCAACCCCACGGTCTTCCTCGAGCAGGCGGTGGTCCGTCCCCGGCACATCGAGGTCCAGATCCTCGCCGACGGTGCGGGGGACGTCGTCCACCTCTTCGAGCGGGACTGCTCGATCCAGCGCCGCCACCAGAAGGTCGTGGAGATCGCCCCTGCCCCGAACCTCGACGAGGACATCCGTCAGGCCCTCTACCGCGACGCCGTCGCCTTCGCGAAGGCCATGGACTACCGCAACGCCGGCACCGTCGAGTTCCTGGTGGACACCGCCGGCGAGCGGGAGGGCCAGCACGTGTTCATCGAGATGAACCCCCGCATCCAGGTCGAGCACACCGTGACCGAGGAGATCACCGACATCGACCTGGTCTCCGCGCAGATGCGCATCGCCGCCGGCGAGACCCTCGAGGACCTCGGCATCCGACAGGACGAGCTCTCGGTGCGCGGCTCGGCGATGCAGTGCCGCATCACCACCGAGGACCCGGCCAACGAGTTCCGCCCCGACGTCGGGACCGTCACCGTCTACCGCTCGGCCGGCGGCTCGGGCATCCGCCTGGACGGCGGCACCGTCTACACCGGCGCCGAGATCAGCCCCCACTTCGACTCGATGCTGGTGAAGCTGACCTCCCGCGGACGCGACCGGCGCACCGCGATCGCCCGGGCCCGACGGGCCCTGGCCGAGTTCCGCATCCGCGGGGTGGCCACCAACATCCCGTTCCTGATGAACGTCCTGGACGAGCAGCAGTTCCTCGACGGGGACCTGGCCACCGACTTCATCGACAAGCACCCCGAGCTGGCGAAGGTCAACCGGTCCAAGGACCGCGGCTCCAAGGCCCTGCAGTACCTGGCCGATGTGACCGTCAATCAGCCGCACGGACCGCGGGTCGACGGGATCGACCCCCGCGACAAGCTCCCCCACTTCCCCGGCGACAAGCGCGACGAACCCGACCGCAGCCCCTTCGACGGGCCCTCGCGGGCCGCCAAGCCGGCCGGATGGCGGGACCTGCTGCTGGAGCAGGGACCGGAGGCCTTCGCACAGCGCCTGCGCGACCAGCAGGCCCTGGCCGTCACCGACACCACCTTCCGCGACGCCCACCAGTCGCTGCTGGCCACCCGGGTGCGCACCCGCGACCTGCTCGCCGCCGCACCGGCGATCTCCCACGTCACCCCGGGGCTGTTCTCCGTGGAGGCCTGGGGCGGAGCGACCTACGACGTCGCGCTGCGCTTCCTCTCCGAGGACCCGTGGCAGCGGCTGGCGCTGCTGCGCGCCGAGATGCCCAACGTGCCGATCCAGATGCTGCTGCGCGGCCGGAACACCGTCGGCTACACCCCCTACCCGCTGGAGGTGACCGACGCGTTCGTCGCCGAGGCCGCGGCCACCGGTGTGGACATCTTCCGGATCTTCGACGCGCTGAACGACGTCTCACAGATCACCCCGGCCATCGAGGCGGTCCGCAAGACCGGCACCGCGGTGGCCGAGGCCGCGCTGTGCTACACCGGGAACCTCACGGACCCGGACGAGGACATCTACACCCTCGAGTACTACCTCGAGCTGGCGCAGAAGATGGTCGACGCCGGGGCACACATCCTCGCGATCAAGGACATGGCCGGACTGCTGCGTCCGCAGGCCGCGAAGATCCTGGTCACCGCGCTGCGTGAGCGGTTCGACGTGCCGGTGCACCTGCACACCCACGACACCGCCGGCGGACAGCTGGCCACGCTGATCGCCGCCGCCGAGGCCGGGGTCGACGCCGTCGACGTCGCGACCTCCTCGATGGCCTCGACCACCTCCCAGGTCCCGGCGTCCGCGCTGGTCGCCGCGCTGGAGCATACCGACCGCGACACCGGGCTCGGGCTCGAGGCGGTGGCCTCGATGGAGCCCTACTGGGAGGCGGTGCGGGGGATCTACACCCCGTTCGAGTCCGGGCTGCCGAGCCCGACCGGACGGGTCTACCGCCACGAGATCCCCGGCGGTCAGCTCTCGAACCTGCGCCAGCAGGCGATCGCCCTGGGGCTGGGAGAACGCTTCGAGGCGATCGAGGACATGTACTACGCCGCGGACAAGATGCTCGGACGCCTGGTGAAGGTGACGCCGTCGTCGAAGGTCGTCGGCGATCTGGCGCTGCAGCTGGTCGGCATGGACGTGGACCCGCAGGAGTTCGAGCAGAACCCGCAGGACTTCGACCTGCCGGACTCGGTGATCCAGTTCCTGGCCGGTCAGCTCGGAGACCCGCCCGCGGGATGGCCCGAGCCGTTCCGCACCCGGGCCCTGGAGGGCCGCACGGTCAAGCCCCTGGACGAGACCCTCGACGACGAGGACAGCAGGGTGCTCACCGAAGGGTCCGGTCCGGAGCGTCAGGCGGTGCTGAACCGACTGCTGTTCCCCGGTCCGACGCGGGACTACGAGTCCGCCCGGGAGCACTACGGCGATGTGATGGTCCTGCATTCCCGGGACTTCCTCTACGGCCTGATGAAGGACCACGAGCACGTGATCTCCCTGGGCAAGGGGGTGCGCCTGCTGGTGACCCTGCAGTCGATCTCCGAGCCCGACGAGAAGGGGATGCGGACCGTGGTCTGCACCCTCAACGGGCAGGCACGGCCGCTGGTGGTCCGAGACGAGTCCGTCGAGGCCACCGTGCACGCCGCCGAGAAGGCCGACACCTCCAAGAAGGGGGAGATCGCCGCGCCGTTCGCCGGGGCCGTCTCGGTGACCGTCGAGGAGGGCGAGACCGTGGAGGCGGGCCAGTCGATCGCGACCATCGAGGCGATGAAGATGGAGGCCTCCATCACCACCCCGGTCGGCGGGACCGTGCGGCGCACCGTGCTCGACGGGGTGCAGCAGGTCAACGGCGGGGACCTGCTGCTGGTCATCGACGAGGACTGAACGCGCGACGAACCACGAGGACGACGCATGGAGTCCCGTGTGCGGAGGTGATCGGAGATCCGTCTGGGGAAGTACGCCTGGAGCCCCTGAGTCCTCCGGCCGCTGAGCTCAGATTCCTCCGAGCACAGGGGCGGCCAGACGTCGGGTGAGCTCCCCCGCCGACTCCTCGTGGCAGTCCGCGTGCCCGGTGCCGGCCCACAGGTTCAGGTGCTGGGCGTCGTCGGCCCGGGCCGCCGCGGCGCGCAGCGGTGCGGTCATGTGGTGGACGTGCGGGTAGCCGGCCGGGGACTCGGCGTCGTGCTCCTCGGTGAAGCTGTTCGCCAGGGCGCGGGCCGGGCGGCCGGAGAACGCCCGGGTGACGAGGGTCGGCGCGCCGGGGCCGCCGTGGGCCGCCGCCTCGAGCAGGGCACGGCGATGCGGGGCCTTGGTGCCGGCCTCCCGCGTGGTCAGATACGCGGTGCCGATCTGCACCGCGTGCGCACCGGTGCGCAGGACCTCGGCCGCGCGGTGGGGAGTGGAGATCCCGCCGGCCGCGATCAGCGGCAGATCGGTCACCTCCCGCACCTGAGTGAGCAGCTCGTCGAGACCCAGGCTGTTCGGCTCGTTCGTCATCGCCAGGGTGGCCCGGTGGCCTCCAGCTTCGGTCCCCTGCACGGCGAGCGCGTCCGGGGACAGCGCCGCGGCACAGCGGGCGTCCTCGGCGTCGGCCACGGTGAGCACCACTGCGGTGCCCAGGCGCCGGAGTCGGCGCACCGTCTCAGCGCCGGGCAACCCGAAGGTGAAGGACACGACGGCGACGGGATCCTCCAGGAGCATCTCGAGCTTGGCCGGGTAGGCGTCATCGTCGTACTCCCCGACCGTCGGCGGTTCGACGCCCAGCCGGGATGCGGGCCGGGCGAGCGCCCGTGAATAGGCCTCCAGGGTCTCCGGGTCCGGGCGCTCCTCCTCCGGGACGAAGAGGTTGACCCCGAAGGGGGCGACGGTGCGGTCCCGGGTCTCGGCGATCTGCTCGGCCAGCCGCTGCGGAGTCAGGTAGCCGCCGGCCAGCAGGCCCATCCCACCGGCGTCGCCGACGGCCGCCACCAGCTCGGGCGTGGAGGGGCCGCCGGCCATCGGGGCGGCGATGATCGGCAGGGGGCGGTGCGGCATCATGGAGCATCCTCGGGGGTGCGTCGCGGTGCCGCCGGGGCGAGCAGGGTCCTGGCCGCGGCGAGCACGAGCAGGCTCAGCAGCACCAGAAGGGCGCCGTCGGCGGCGATGTAGGCCCAATGGGCCGGCGAACCGCCCTCGTACTCACCGGCGAGCACGGCCGCGGTGCGCTGATGGAGCACGGGGCGGATGATCAGGGTCTTGATCGCGAGCACGCCCAGCACGCTCAGGCTGAGGATCCAGACCCGATGGCGCAGCGCGGTCCCGAGGACCTTCAGCACCGCGAGGAGCGGGACGAGGGCCAGCACCACCTCGACGATGTTCATCGCCAGGAACACCCGCTGGCCGATGCCCAGGCCGAGCGGGACGGTGATTCCGGGGGCGGTGAACTTCAGGGGCGCCTCGATCAGCGAGATCCCGATGAGCAGGCCGAGCCAGATGCCGGGCACCAGCAGCAGGGCGGTGCGCGCCCAGAGCGGCCCTCCCGGCGGCCCCGGCACACGTGCGACGGCGGCGGCTCCCTGTCGCCCTCCCATGCTCCTCATGCTTCCCGTGCTCCTCATGCCTCCCATTCTCCCCCTCCC
>NZ_JAOEFD010000006.1 GCF_025420485.1 Nesterenkonia marinintestina
CCCCCCCCCCGCCCCCCCCCCCCCCACCCCCATAGATGACGGGCCGGCATTCAGGATTCCGCCTCGGCGAACAGGGCCAGCAGGCGCCGACGGTCCGGCTTCCCCGTGCTCAGCAGAGGGACGGACTCGAGCACGTGGACGCTGCGGGGCGCAGCCGCGGCGCCGAGGTCGGCACGGAGCCGGTCGGAGGCTGACCGGGGGAGCTCCGTCAGCCCCGCACGGAGCGTCACGGCCGCGCAGACCCGCTGTCCCCACTGCGGGTCCGGCGCCGGTCCGACGAAGGCGTCCACCACCGCGTCGTCGGCCAGCAGCGCCTGGCGCACCGCCTCCGCGGAGATCTTCACCCCGCCGCTGATGATCACATCGTCGGAGCGGCCCGTCACACGCAGGCGGGGACCGTCGATCCCCTCGGTCTCCAGCAGGCCGAGGTCGTCGGTGCGGAATCGTCGACGCCCGTGCTCGTCACGGTCGAATCGGTCTGCGGTGAGGCGGGGATCGCTGTAGCCCAGGGCCACCGTCGGACCGGAGAGGCTGATCGTGCCGGGTCCGTCGTCGGGGGAGTCCGCGGCGATCGAGATCCCGGGGAGGGGCCGGCCATCGTATACGCATCCCCCGCAGGTCTCCGCCATCCCGTAGGTCCGCACCACGTGCAGCCCCAGGTGAGCGGCACGGTCCAGCAGTCGGGGCGAGGAGGCGCCCCCGCCGAGGAGGATCGCGTCGAAGCGGCGCAGCGCCTCGACTGCTCCGGGTTCCTCGCCCTCCAGGAGGCGGACGAGCTGCGTGGGGACCAGGGAGACGTAGCGCCGTTCGGCGGTCATCGCGGCCGCGGCCTCGGCGAAGACCCGAGGATCGGCGGAGCCCTCCAGGAGCGGCACCGGGACCGTCCCGGCGATCAGGCTGCGGCTGAGCACCGCCAGCCCGGCCACGTAGCTGGGCTGCAGGGTCAGCAGCCACTGTCCGTGCCCACCGAGGTGCTCCGCCGTGGCCCGGGCGGAGGCCTCCAGAGCTTCGGCGGAGAGCAGAGTCTCCTTCGGCGTCCCGGTCGAGCCGGAGGTGCGCACCACGGCGGCGACGTGCTCGCCGTGCTCCCGCCCCAGCCGGGCGGCCCGCTCGGAGAGGTCGGTGCGCGCGATCCATCGCGGCGGTTCCGCCGTGGAGCCCGGGAGCAGTTCGATCGGCGCCGACGTCGTCCGGCCCGTCGCGGCGGCGAGAGCGCTGAGGAGATCCTCCACCGGCTGCGGACTCAGAAGTAGTGGGGGAAGTCGGACCAGTCGGGGTCACGCTTGCCGAGGAATGCGTCGCGCCCCTCGACGGCCTCGTCGGTCATGTAGCCCATGCGGGTCGCCTCACCGGCGAAGACCTGCTGGCCGGCCAGCCCGTCGTCGACGGCGTTGAAGGCGAACTTCAGCATCCGGACCGCCTGCGGGGACTGGCCGGCGATGTCCGTGCAGTACTCCAGGGCGACCTCCTCGAGGTGCGCGTGGTCCACCGCCTCATTGACCGCCCCGGCGGCGACCATGTCCTCGGCCGAGTGCTCGCGGGCGAGGAAGAAGATCTCGCGGGCCTTCTTCTGGCCCACCTGGCGGGCCAGCAGCGCCGAACCGTAGCCGGCGTCGAAGGAGCCAACCGTGGCGTCGGTCTGCTTGAACCGCCCGTGCTCCCGCGAGGCGATGGTCAGATCCGCGACGACGTGCAGGGAGTGGCCGCCGCCTGCGGCCCACCCGTTGACCACGGCGATGACGACCTTCGGCATGGTGCGCATCAGCCGCTGGACCTCGAGGATGTGCAGGCGTCCGGCCTGGGCGGGGTCGATCGTCTCGGCGGTCTCCCCCTCTGCGTAGCGGTAGCCGTCCCGGCCCCGGATGCGCTGATCGCCGCCGGAGCAGAAGCTGTGGCCGCCGTCCTTGGGGGAGGGGCCGTTGCCGGTGAGCAGCACGGCGCCGACGTCGGGGGTCATGCGTGCGTGGTCCAACGTGCGGAACAGCTCGTCGACGGTGCCCGGGCGGAAGGCGTTGCGCACCTCGGGGCGGTCGAAGGCGATGCGCACCGCCGGAAGGTCGCGGAGTATGCGGCCGGAGGCGTCGCGCTCCACGCGCCGGTGATAGGTCAGGTCCTTCAGGTCGAAGCCCTCGACCTCCCGCCACTGGAGGGGATCGAAGACGTCCGAGACCTGGGTCGGAAGCTCGACGTCGGAGGTGGAGGAGGGGCTCTGCGCTGCGTCGTCAGTCATCGCCGTCGAGTCTACCCACCGCCGCGCGGACCCCGGACCGGGGGATAGGCTGGAACCATGTCCTCTCAGTACGGCGCACCGCGGGTCCACGCGAAGACCCCGGGACTCTACGCCCTGGCCTCGCTGATCGTGCCCGGCCTGGGGACGCTGCTGGCCGGACGGATCCTCTTCGGCCTGGTGCTGCTGCTGATGCTCGCCACGATCGCCACCCTCGCCGGTCTTCCGCTGATCGGCTGGCTCATCGGCCTCGTCGTCGGGCTGCCCTTCTGGGCCTACTGCATCTGGCACGCCTACCGCACCGCGCAGCGGTGGAACGCCCGCCACGGCATCATCTCCTGACGGGCGCACCGGCTCCCGGTGCGCCTGATCGGACACCACCCCTGTGCGCCGCGTCTCATCCGATCTAGGCTGAGGTCATCGTCGACCGACGGTGAGGAGGCCTGCGGATGCCGATCTACGAGTTCAGCTGCCGCCGATGCGGCCGATTCGACGCGAGCCGCCCCATGTCCTCCGTCCCCGACGCCCTCGACTGCCCGACGTGCGCCCAGGACTCTCCGCGCGTGATCAGCGCCGTCGGACTCTCCCGCGCGGGCTCCCCGGCCGCCCGGACCATCGACGCCGCCGCCCGCACCGCCTCCGAGCCGCCGGTCGTCACCGGTGCCCCCGGACGGCCCCGGAGCGCCCCGGTCACCACCGACCCGAGACACAGACGCCTGCCCAGACCCTGACTGCGAGACACGAGGAGAGATCCCATGCCCGAGGTGCTGTTCCCCCTGGACTCCGACAAGCCGTTCACCGAGCAGGAGAAGCTCGGTCACAATCGGTGGCATCCCGACATCCCTCCCGTCGCATCCGTCTCGCCCGGAGACAGCTTCCGGGTGGAGTGTCGCGAGTGGTTCGACGGGGCCATCAGGAACGACGACTCCGCCGACGACGTCCGGCACGCTCCGCTGAACTCGGTGCACACCCTGTCAGGCCCGTTCCAGGTCAGAGGAGCTGAGCCGGGCGATCTGCTCGTCGTCGACATCCTCGACGTCGGACCCATCCCGCAGGAGACCGGCCCGCTGGCCGGACAGGGCTGGGGCTACACCGGGATCTTCTCCCGCAGCAACGGCGGCGGGTTCCTCACCGAACAGTTCCCCGACGCGTACAAGGCCGTCTGGGACTTCTCCGGGCAGAAGGCGACCTCCCGGCACATCCCCGGGGTGGAGTTCGTCGGCATCGTGCACCCCGGGCTGATGGGCACCGCGCCCTCGGCCGAGCTGCTCGCCCGATGGAACCGTCGCGAAGGTGACCTGATCGCCACCGACCCGCAGCGGGTGCCGCCGCTCGCCCTCCCGCCGGAGCCGCAGGACGCCGTGCTCGGAGGTGTGGACGCGGGCGACTTCGACCGGGTCGCGTCGGAAGCCGCGCGGACCGCCCCGCCCCGCGAGAACGGCGGAAACCAGGACATCAAGAACCTCACCAAGGGGAGCCGCATCTTCTACCCGGTGTTCGTCTCCGGGGCGAACCTGTCGGTCGGAGACCTGCACTTCTCCCAGGGAGACGGCGAGATCACCTTCTGCGGTGCGATCGAGATGGGAGGCTTCATCGACCTCCACGTCGACGTCATCAAGGGCGGGATGGACACCTACGGGGTGAGCGAGAACGCGATCTTCATGCCCGGCCGCACCGATCCGCAGTACTCGGAGTGGCTGGCGTTCTCCGGCACCTCGGTCACCCTGGAGGGCGAGCAGCGCTACCTCGACTCCCAGCTGGCCTATCAGCGGGCGTGCCTGCACGCGATCGACTACCTGACCACCTTCGGCTACACCCCGGAGCAGGCGTACCTGCTGCTCGGTGCGGCTCCGATCGAGGGCCGGTTCTCCGGTGTGGTCGACGTGCCCAACTCCTGTGCGACGGTCTACATCCCGACGGAGATCTTCGACTTCGACGTCAGACCGTCCGCCGACGGTCCGGTTCGGATCGACCCCGGTCAGGGGGCTCCGCGGTCGGCGGACTGAGCACGGCGAGGTGCCGCTCCGCCCGCCTCACCCCGTGACGCGGTAGCGCTCGCGTTCGGCCTCGTACAGGCGCTCCTGCTCCGCTTCGGTCACCGCGCCGCCGCCCCGATGCGCCGGCAGCCACCAGACCCCGGACTCGGCCGGGGTCTCGTCGGCCTCGATGCCGTGGTCGATGCCCGCCTGCAGTCGGCGCCGCAGCTCCTCGGTGGCCTCGGCGACGTCCTCGTCGGGTCCCACGTCCAGCGGCTCGCCCACGTGGACGTGGACCCGCAGCCCCCACAGGTTCCGCAGCTTCAGGCCGCCGCGCCCGCGGGTCAGACCACGGTGCCCGCCCCAGACCGAGACCGGGATCACCGGGACCTGCGCCTGCTGGGCCATGCGGACCGCCCCGGTCTTGAGCTTCCGCACCGTCCAGCTCACCGAGACCCCGCCCTCCGGGAACACGCAGATGTACTCGCCGGCCCGGAGCTTCTCCACCGAGGCCTCGAGCGCCGGGGCTCCGTTGGCGCGGTCGACGACGACATGGTCGCAGAGGTCGCACACCGCCCCGTAGAGGGGCTTGGAGGCGTGCTTCTTGGTCACCATGAACCGGGGGTGGGCCTTGATGCGGTGCCAGATGACCCTCTGGGCGAAGGCGAAGTCCAGGTAGCCGAAGTGTGTGACTGCGAGGACCGCCCCGCGGCCGGGGGCCACGGTGCGGGTCCAGCCGCGCACCTCCTCCTGCGGGAGACTCTCCTCGCCGCTGCTCGACAGGCGCATCCGGAACGCCGCCATCGTCGCCAGTCCCACCAGCACGATGCCGCGGTAGACGTGTCGGTTCGGTCGGAATCTCATCGCAGGACCTCCGCCGCCCCGATGTGGTGGGTCAGGAACGCGTAGTCCCACGCCTTCTCCCGCCAGGTCTCATACCGGCCCGAGGCGCCCCCGTGCCCGCCGTCCATCTCGATCTTGAACACGATCGGCGCCGAGCCCTTCTGGTGCTCCCGCAGCTTGGGCACCCACTTCGCCGGCTCCACGTAGAGCACGCGGGTGTCATGCAGGCTGGTCACTGCGGCGATAGCCGGGTACTCGAGGTCCCGGACGTTCTCATACGGGGAGTAGCCCTTCATGTACTCGTAGACCTCGGCGTCGGTGATGGGGTTGCCCCACTCCTCCCACTCGAGGGCCGAGAGGGGCAGCTCGGGGTCGAGGATCGAGGTCAGCGGGTCCACGAACGGGACCTGCGCGACGATCGCCCGGTACCTCTCCGGGGCCATGTTCGCGACCGCACCCATCAGCAGCCCGCCGGCCGAACCGCCGAGCGCGCTGATGCGGTCCGGGTCGGCCCAACCGGTCTCCACCAGGTGGTCCGTGGCGGCGATGAAGTCGGTGAAGGAGTTGACCTTCGTCAGCTTCTTGCCGTCCTCGTACCACCAGCGGCCCAGCTCGCCGCCGCCGCGGACGTGGGCGACGGCGAAGACGATGCCGCGGTCGAGCAGCGACAGCCGGGGGATGCCGAAGAAGGGGTCCTGGCTCATCTCGTAGGACCCGTAGCCGTACACCAGCGTCGGGTTGGTGCCGTCGGGGGTGACGCTGCGATGGTGCAGCACGGTGACCGGGATCCGGACCGGCGATCCGTCGGGTCCGGAGTCGACGGTGGGCACCCACAGCCGCACGGCGCGGTAGTCGTCCAGGTCGACGTTCTCCACCGGGGTCTCACGGCGCAGCACCGGCTCGCCCGGGCCGCGGCCGGTGGTCTGCTCGGCGGCACCCGGGTGGGCGACGTCGTAGATGCGCGGGGGGATCAGCCAGGAGGTGAACAGCACCCGGAATACGGGGGCCTCGTACTCGGCGGCGATCAGCGCGCAGGTGAAGATCTCCTCGTCGAAGGTGGGGCCGGGCAGCGACGACGTCGCCGCCGGATCGCCGCCGTCGCGGACGCCGCGCACGGTGTCCAGGCTCAGCAGCTGCACCGACTCCACGGTGCTGCGTCGTGCGGTGACGAGGATCTGGGCGGCGGTGATCCGGATGCCTTCGAGCTTCACCTCGTGCTCGTGGGTCAGCACGGCGTCGCCGAGGTCCAGCGGCGCGGCGGCGTCGGCCGGGCTCTGCTGACCGACGAGCGCCTCCTCGCTGGTCAGGGTGAGCATGCAGTTCGGCGCGTCCTGGTCATGGGTGACCAGCAGGTGCCGCACACCGTCGAGCTCGATCGGGTCGACCTCATGGAGGATCCGGTGGGAGGCGGGGATGATCATCCGCGGCTCGGCCTCCGGGTCGGTGACGTCGAGCAGACGGGACTCTGTGTACTCGGAGTTGCCGGAGATGATGACGAGCTCGCGCCGATCGGCCGAGAGCTGGATCCCGGTCCAGAGCTGCTCGTCGGAGATCTCCAGCAGCAGACGGTCCTCGTCGGAGGGGGTGCCGACGGTGTGCATGTACAGCTGGGACGGGCGCCACGTGGCGTCGGCGACCATGTAGTAGGCCCGACGGCCCGTGGGCTCGAGCACGGCCGGCCCGTGGACGTCCTCGACCGACTCCTCGTGGGTCTCCCCGGTGGTGAGGTCGCGCAGCCGGAGGGTGTGCCGCTCGTCGCCGGAGGTGTCCTCGCAGTACGCGAGCAGGGTCCCCGCGTCGTCGACGTCCAGTCCGCCGAGCTGGTAGAAGGCATGCTTCGCCGCTTCGGCGTTGGTGTCGAAGTAGGTCTCCTCACCGGCGAGTGCGACTCCCGGCTCGACCTGCGGCGGCGTCCAGTCGGCGTCGTCGGCGACCGGCACCCGGCAGTACACCGGGTGCTGCTCGCCCTCGATGGTCCGGGTGAAGTACCAGTGCCGGCCGCGACGGGACGGGACGCTGAGGTCGGTCTCCACGGTGCGGCCGCGGATCTCGGAGAAGATGGCCTCGCGCAGCGGCTGCTGATCGGCGGTGACCGCGTCGGTGTAGGCGTTCTCGGCCTGCAGGTGCTCCAGCACCTCGGGCGAGTCCTTCTCGCGCAGCCACTCGTAGTCGTCGGTGATCGTGTCGCCGTGGTGGGTGCGGGTGACCGGGACCTTCTTGGCCTGAGGTGGGGTGGGATGGTCTGCCATGGGTCCCATCCCATCACACTGCGTGCCCAGCCTCAGGGTTCGGAGCTCAGCGCGCGGGATCCTCGAGGGAGCTGGACCCGGCGTCGCCGCGACCCATGCCGCGACGCTCACGGTTGCTGAGGTAGCCCTCGACGTCCTCGCGGTGCCAGCACTCGACGTTCTTCAGCTCCGGCATGTCGTCCGAGATGAACACCGGGTCGAGGCCTTGTCGCCGTTCGGCGTCGTAGTGCTTGAGCAGCTTCACGGCCTTTCCGCCGAGGATGGTGATGACGATGAGGTTGAACGTGGCGATGATCAGCATCGTCACCCCGGCGATGGCCCAGGCGAGGTCCACGGCGATGACCGAACCGATGAAGACCACGACGGTCAGGACCAGGGCGTAGCCCTTGCGCACCTTCTCGCTGCTGTTGATGAACAGGACGTTGGCCTCACCGTAGGAGTAGTTGCCGAGCACCGAGGTGAAGGCCAGCAGGAAGATGATGACCGCCAGGGCGATCGGGCCGAACGTGCCGAAGTTCTCCGCCAGCGCCGACTGGGTGAGCTCGGCGCCGACGTTGGCGTCGGCGAATGCCACCGGGTCGTCGAAGGTGAACAGGATGATGAATGCGGTGATGGAGCAGATGATCAGCGTGTCGACGTAGACGCCGAGGGTCTGGGTCAGGCCCTGCTTGACCGGGTGTGAGACGTCCGCAGTGGCGGAGACGTTCGGGACCGAACCCATGCCGGCCTCGTTGGAGAACATGCCGCGCTGGATGCCGGCCATCAGCATGGTGCCGAAGCCGCCTCCGATGACGGACTGCGCGGTGAAGGCCTCACCGAGGATCTGCCCGAACACGCGGGGGACCTCCTCGATGTTCACGGCGACCACGACCAGGCCGAGCACCAGGTAGATCGCCGCCATCAGCGGCACCAGGTTCTGCGCGACGGTGGCGACCCGACGCAGACCGCCCAGCACGATGGCCGCGGTCATGAGCGCCAGCACGATGCCGAGCACCCAGGTCATCCAGCCGGTGTCCTCCGCGCCGGCGGTCTCAGCGGCCGCCGTGACCGAGTCCACGATGGTGTTGGCCTGCAGCGAGGTGAAGCTCAGGGCGAAGCAGAAGATGAAGATGATCGCGAAGAGGATGCCGAGCGAACGGGAGCCCAGACCGCGCTGGATGTAGTACGCGGGACCGCCCTTGAAGGTGTCGAAGCGCGGCGTCTTGTACAGCTGACCCAGGGTGGACTCGATGAACGAGGCGGCGGCCACGAAGATCGACATCGTCCACATCCAGAAGATCGCACCCGGTCCTCCGAGTGCGATCGCGCCGGCGACGCCGGCCACGTTTCCGGTGCCCACGCGGGCCGCGGCGGAGATGGTGAACGCCTGGAACGCGGAGAGGGACTTGGATCGCCCCTCGTCGTCGCGCTGGGTCTTCTCCGTGATGGAGGTGAGCATGGCCGGGAAGCGTCGGATTTGCACGACCCCGGTGCGGATCGACAGGTAGACGGCGATGATGATGATGAGCCAGACACCGAAGAAGTCCCAGGCCAGTCCCTCGAATGTCTCAATGGCTTCGACGAGTGAGTCCATGCCGAGATCGTACCCCGGATGAGGGCTATATCACGTTTTCTCGGGCATTGCCTGAACGTGCGGCACCGCTCCGGAGCTGCTCGGAGCGTCGCTGGGTCGTGACCCTCACACCTCGTACAGATGCGCGAACTGCGGCGGGACCGGGTGCTGGGACGGCTGCGGACGCACCGGCTCGCCGGGGCGGTGGCGACCGGTCTCCGTGCTGAAGAAGCTGATCCCCATGCCGCAGAGCAGGAACCCGGGCCCCACCGGCAGCAGCGCCCCGGCCACCCAGTGCCAGGGCGACGGGTCGGAGGCCGCATTCGCCACGGCGGACCACCCGCCGGCCCAGACGAACAGGCCGACGGTCAGTGCGGTGAACACGATGCCCAGCACCCAGGCGAGTCCGGCCCCGGCCGCCGTGGTCATCGGCGACTCCACGGAGACGGAGTTCCACCGTTCGCCGGAGCGCATGATCAGCCAGCCGCCGACCAGCCCCCAGCAGGCGACCACGAGGTACGCCGCGATGATGTCCGAGGCGAAGTGCCCGGTGAGGAAGATGGAGAGCCCGGCCAGCATCGCCAGCAAGGCGGTGAACACGCCCACGAACGGGCGCTGCCGCGGCCTGCAGATCAGGAACACGGCGACTGCCGCACCGGCGGCCACCGTCGCATGGCCCGAGGGGAAGGAGTCCACCGACCACCACCACACCGCCATGTTCGGATCCGACATCGGCATCTGCGGATCCGGGCGGTGCACCCACAGCTGCTTGAGGAACTGTGTGGTGATGTTCGCACCGAGGAAGCTCGCCAGCGCGATCCCGGCGGCGAGGAACCGTTGGCGCATGAACATGTTCGCCAGAAAGATGATGCCGGCGATGACCGCCGTGGCCAGCGGGATCGTGCTGAGGACCCGGCGGAGCACGTCGTTCTGCATCGGCCCCTGAGTGATGTACTCGTAGCGCGACTCCAGGGTGGCGTGCTCCAGCCACTGCCCGCGATCGGCGGTGATGAAGAACTCGTGAGTGACCACCAGTCCGGCGGCGCAGAAGAGGATGCCGACGACCCACAGCCAGGTGCGCCGTGCGGGCGGGCGTGTGCGAGGAGCGTAGGCGGCCGACATGATCCTCAGTATCGCAGGTGCCGAGGGGATCGGCAGGCCCCGGAGTGGACCCGCTGCGGTCGGTGGTGCGTGTGCTCCCCTATGTGGGTGGTTCGGGCTTCGGCATAGAGGAAGCCCGAACCACCCACATAGATGAAGGACAGGATGCGGCGGCGAAGCGGAACGCGTGGACTCGGCAGCCGGCTCATAGACTCGTGGACATGGTGCCGACCTCGGACGTCCCCGCCGACCTGCCTCCGATCGGAGAGATCCTCGCTGAGGCTGTGGTCGTCAGCCTGCCCATGCGCACCCGATTCCGCGGGCAGACCGCCCGGGAGGCCATGCTGCTCCGGGGCCCGGCCGGGTGGGCGGAGTTCGCCCCGTTCCCCGAGTACGGGGCCCCCGAGGCCGCCCACTGGTTGGCGGCCGCCCTGGAGGCGGCATGGGTCGGGCTCGGGCGACCGGTCCGGACCGAGATCCCCATCAACGCGACCCTCCCGGCGGTGCCCCCGGAGCGGGTGGAGGAGGTCCTGCGCCGCTTCGGCGATCTCGACGCCGTGCCCGCGGTGAAGATCAAGGTCGCCGAACCGGGGCAGACCCTCCACGACGATCTCGTCCGGTTCCGCGAAGCCGCGCGTCTGATGCCTCGGGCGCGGCTGCGCGCCGACGCCAACGCCGGGTGGTCGCATCCGGAGGCGCTGGAGGCGGTCTCAGCCCTCGCCGATGAGTTCGGAGACCGCCTGGAGTACGTCGAACAGCCCGTCCCCGGAGTGGAGGGACTGGCCCGGCTCCGGGAGTCCCTCCACCGCCGAGGGGTGACGGTGCGGATCGCCGCCGACGAAGCGGTGCGCAGGGTCGAGGACCCGCTGCGGGTCGCCCGCCTCGGCGCGGCCGACCTGATCGTGGTCAAGGTCCCGCCGCTCGGCGGGGTCCGTGCGGCCGAACAGGTGGTCCGGGCCTCGGGGCTGAATGCGGTCGTCTCCTCAGCCCTGGACACCTCGGTGGGGCTGGCGGCCGGCCTCGCCCTGGCCGGACGGCTCGACGCGCTGCCCTACGCCTGCGGCCTGGGGACGGCGAGTCTGTTCGCCGAGGACGTGGTCTCCGCCCCGCTGGTCCCCGAGCGTGGGATGCTGACTGTGCCGACCGACGAGGACGGCCTCGCCGCGTCCCCGTCACCGGACCCTGAGCTGCTGCGACGGCACCGCGTCCCCGAGGAGCGGCGTCGCCGCTGGGAGGACCGGCTCCGCGCCGCCCATGCGGCCCTGGCGGTTCGGAGCCTCGACCGGTCGGCACGGGACGGGTGAGCATCGGACCTAGAATCGTCGGTATGCGCACACCCGGCGGCCCGTTCCGTGAGTTCGACGACTCCCAGGACGCCGAGTCCCTCCGCCTGGCCCGCCGGGCGGTGCGCGGGCTCTGCCTGAGCATGCGCCACGTGGTGCTCGCACCGGGTTCGCGGTCGGCACCGATGGCCTACGCCCTCCATGAGGCCGAGCAGCTCGGCGCGCTGACCCTCCACACGCGGATCGACGAGCGCTCGGCCGCGTACACCGCCCTGGGGATCGCTCTGGCCGACGGCGAGCCCGCCGGTGTGGTGACCACCTCGGGGACCGCGGCGGGGAACCTCCTGCCGGCGGTGATGGAGGCGGATATGTCCGGAGTGCCCCTGGTGGTCATCACCGCCGACCGCCCGGAGGATATGCACGGCACCGGGGCCAATCAGACCGTCTGGCAGCAGGGCATGTTCGAGGGGAGGGTCCGCGACGAGATCCACCTGGAGCAGGGGGAGACCCGTCTGGAGCCGGCGTCCCGCGACGACATCCTCTCCGCCGAGACCCAGGTCGCCCTGCTCATGCGCCAGGCCACCGACTCCCGCGGCCGCGGATCGGGGCCGGTGCACCTGAACATCGGCTTCCGGGACCCGCTGACTCCGGTCGCGGACCTCGACGGACAGCGCTGGGCCCGCAAGCCGGTGATCCCCGCCGAGCGCCGTCGGGCCCTCTACGACGCCTCACCCTCGGAGCACCTGCGTGCCGCTGAGCTGCTCGCATCGACCGACGAGCCCGCCTGGATCGACGACGCCGAACGGCGGACCGCGCAGGACCAGATCCGCGCCCGCCTCATCGCCGAATCACAGGTCACCCCGCGTCGCACCGTCTTCGTGCTGGGCGACCGGGCCCCCGCCGACGCGGCTCGGACGGCACTCGCCCTGGGGCACCCGATCCTGGCCGAACCGACCTCCGGAGCGCGGGAGCACAGCGTCCCCGCCTACCGGCTGCTGCTGACCTCCGACGCGGCCCTGTCCGACCAGATCGAACGGGTGGTGGTCGCCGGCCGGCCCACACTGTCCCGCCCGGTGGCGCGACTGATCGCACGGGACGACGTGGAGGTCCGGCAGTTCGCGCCGGACCCGCTGCCGTGGGCCGATCGGCGTCTGCCGCGCGAGGTCTTCAGGGACGGGCGCGCGCTCGCGGAGTTCGCCGGCGTCGCCCCGTCGGAGTGGCGCAGACGGTGGCAGGAGGCCGGTGAGCGGCTGCGGAGGGTCGTCGACGACGAGCTGGCCGCCGAGTCGCAGGCCGCTGCGGCCCGAGGCCCGGGGTCGATGATGCTCTCGGTCGCCGCGGCGAAGACCGTCGTCGACACGGCCCGCACACCGGTGCTGCTCGGCTCGTCCTCGGTGATCCGAGACGTCGACCTCTCCGTCGACCTGAACGGGCCCGACCCTCAGCGGCTCACGGCGCTGCGCGGTCTGTCCGGCATCGACGGCAACCTCTCCGCAGCCTCCGGGATGACCCTCGCCTCCGGCCGACGGGTCACCGCCGTCCTCGGCGACCTCACATTCCTCCACGACCTCAACGCCCTGCTGATACCGAGCACCGAGGCCCCGCCCAGCGTGGACGTCGTGGTGATCAACGATGCCGGCGGTGCGATCTTCGATCAGCTGGAGCACGGTGAGATCGGTCGTCGCCCGGGCCGGGCCGAGGTCGTGGAACGGCTCTTCGGCACCCCGCAGGCGGTGGACCTGGAGAAGATCGCCGCAGGATTCGGCGTGGAGCACCGACGGCCGACCACGCCGACCGAGCTCGCCGACGCGCTGGCCCACCCCGACGACCGGCTCGGGCTGCGGATCGTCGAAGTGCGCACCGACCGGTCCCGGCTGAGGGACCTCCATGCCCGGATCGCCGCCCGCGCCCGTGAGGCCTGAACGGGGAACGATGTCCGACGCACCTGTGCGCCCGTCCTGCACTCGGGAGCAGATCCTCGAGCGTGTGGGAGCAGCGTCCGCCCTGCGGGGGCTGCGGTACGCCGAAGCCGGCCACGTCGGCGAGATCAGGCAGGCCGGCGCCCCGCCGGCCCCGGGCCATCCCGACGGGCCGCTGACCGGGGACCACACGGTGATGACCGTCGACGCCCAGGTCGCGGGCACCGGTCCTGAGCCGTACACCACGACGATCTTCCTGCTGCCGACTTACATCACCGGCGGCCGGGTCTCGTGGTGGGAGATCACCGAAGCGATCTGCAGCTGCCCGGTCGGGTTCGACTGCAAGCACGTCGCCGCCGTGCTGTTCGCCGCGCAGCCGCCGGACCACAGCACCGCCGAGGGCCGCGAGGACGAGCCACCGCGGCCGGCGGCCCGAGGACAGGCTCGAGCGCGGACGGCCGACTGGCGGTCCCTGCTGGGTCCATCGTCCGCATCCGCCGCGGGCGGCGAGGTGTCCCTGGCACTCGGGGTCGAACTGGCGCGTGTGGAGCGCCCCTTCGAGTTCGGGCCGCCCCGCCGGCGTCCGGCCCGATGCGCGGACCTCGACGACCCGTCGGCCGAGCTCTCCGTGACCATCCGTCCGCTGTGCCCGGGGGCCCGGGGCGAGTGGATCCGAGGCGGTCTGACCTGGAAGCGGTTCCAGTACGGCACCCCCTCGATCGCCTTCCGCCGTGACCATGCGGAACTCTTCGGCGACATCTGCCGGACCCGCCTGGCGCAGGACGTCGGCGGTTCCTTCGTGGCCGATGCGATGCCGCTGGAGAGCTTCCGCGGTCCGGCGATCCTCCAGCTGATGGCCCGGTGCGTGCGTCTGGGGGTCCGGCTGGTGCCGCAGGGCGCCCTGACCCACGTCGAGCTGACGGATCCGTCCGAGCTGACGCTGGACGTGCGGGCGGCGCCCCGGGGCTCCGAGGCCGACGGGCTGGAGGTGCGTGCCCGGCTCTCGGGCGTCGACGTCGGGACCGGTCCGCTGCGGCCGCTGGGCGCCGGGTTCGCCGCGCTGCGCGGCGAACCCGAGGACTCGCCCGACGCCATCGCCCTGCGGATCATCCCCACCGACGGCACCGCACCGCCGGAGCTGCTGGCGCTCGCCGCCGAGCCTGCCTCGCTGCGGATCCCGCCGCACGAGGTCGAGGAGTTCCTGCACGAGGCCGTCCCCGCACTGCGGCGGCGGGTGGAGGTCGCCTCGGCCGACGGGTCCGTGGACTTCCCGGAGATCCCCGCCCCTCAGCTGCATCTCACCGTCCACCACCTCGGCGGGGACGCCATGAACCTCGAATGGATCTGGCGCTACTCCGGCCCCTCGCGGCTCGTCCCGGTCCGCGGCGCGCAACAGCAGGACGAACACGCCGCCGAGCGGCTCCGGGCCCACGAGGACGAGGTGGTCGAGGCCGCCCGCGCCCACTTCCCCGAGGCCGCGACCCGACCCGCCCAGCACCTCACCGGCCTCGAGACCGCGCTGTTCGTGGAGCGGGCCCTGCCCCGTCTGGAGCGGCAGGAGCACGTCGTCGTCGAGGAGTTCGGCGACCGCCCGCAGTACCGGGAGCTGACCGAGGTGCCGCAGCTGCGCGTGACCCGGTCGCCGGACGAGGACGGCCGGAGCCGCGACTGGTTCGAGCTCGGCTTCCAGATCACCGTCGCCGGCCGCGTCGTGCCGTTCAAGGACGTGTTCGAGGCCCTGTCCAGGGGAAGGGCCCGCATCCTGCTCCCCGACAGGACCCATCTGCGTCTGGACCATCCGCACCTGCTCGAGCTCAAGGACCTCATCGACGAGGCCGCGGCCATGGGGGAGTGGGAGCCTGAGTCCCCGAAGATCAGCCGCTACCAGGTCAGCTTCTGGGACGACCTGGAGACCCTCGCCCAGGAGGTCGTCGAGGCAGAGACCTGGCGCCGGGAGGCGTCGCGGCTGAAGCAGGTGCTGCCCGAGTCGCCGGAGATCCCGATCCCGGAGCCTCCCACCGGGCTCGAGACGGACCTGCGGCCCTACCAGGAGGAGGGCTACGCCTGGCTGTCCTTCCTGTACGACCTGCGGCTCGGCGGGATCCTCGCCGACGACATGGGTCTGGGGAAGACCGTCCAGGCCCTGGCGATGATCGCCCGAGCCCGGGAGCAGGAGCCCACGCCTCCGACGGGCCGCGACGCACCCGACGGCGACGCCGCGGATCGCCCGCCGTTCCTGGTCGTCGCACCGTCCTCGGTCGTGTCCGTCTGGCGCGACGAGGCGGCCCGCCGCACCCCGCGGCTCGACGTCCGCGTACTGGACGCAACCACCGCGAAGACCCGAACCTCGGTGGCCGAGCGGGCCGAGGGAGCCGACGTCGTGGTCACCTCGTATCCGATCCTGCGGCTCGACGCCGACGGGTTCACCGGCCGACAGTGGGCGGGGCTGGTGCTCGACGAGGCGCAGTTCGTGAAGAACCGGACGGCGAAGGCCCACCAGGTGCTGAAGAAGGTCCGGGCACCGTTCCGACTGGCGGTCACCGGCACCCCGATGGAGAACTCGCTGACGGACCTGTGGGCGATCCTCGACCTCGTCACCCCCGGACTCATGCCCCCGCTGCGAGGTTTCCGGGACGAGTACGTCCGACCGATCGAGAGGCCCGACGACTCCGACGACGGTGCCCGACGGGCCGCCGAGCGGATGGGGCGGCTGAGGCGACGCATCCGACCGTTCATGCTGCGCCGTTCGAAGGCCCTGGTGGCCGCGGAGCTGCCCGAGAAGCACGAGCAGGTGGTGCGGGTGCCGCTGCGGCCGGGGCACCGGACCCTCTACGAGAAGGTCCTGCAGCGGGAGCGTCAGAAGGTCCTCGGCCTGCTCGAGGACATGGACAGGAACCGGTTCATCGTCTTCCGCTCCCTGACGCTGCTGCGGATGCTGGCGCTCGATCCGCGGATCGTCGACGAGGCCCACACCGCGCCGTCGTCGAAGCTGGAGGCTCTGCTCCCGGACCTGGAGGAGATCGTCGAGGAGGGGCACAGCGTCCTGATCTTCAGCCAGTTCACCTCGTTCCTGGACCGGGTGGCCGTGCGGCTCGACGAGCTCGGCATCGGTCATGCCCGCCTGGACGGCTCCACCCGGAGGCGCGACGAGGTCGTGGCCGGATTCCGCGCCGGTGAGGTCCCGGTGTTCCTCATCAGCCTCAAGGCCGGCGGGTTCGGACTGACGCTGACCGAGGCGGACTACGTCTTCCTGCTGGATCCCTGGTGGAATCCGGCGGCCGAGGCGCAGGCCGTCGACCGTGCCCACCGGATCGGGCAGGACGCGCGGGTGATGGTGTACCGGATGGTGGCCGAGGGGACCATCGAGGAGCGGGTGCTGGCCCTCCAGCGGCGCAAGGCGGAGCTGTTCTCCTCGCTCACCGACGGCGACGCCGCCTTCAGCGCCTCGGTGACGGCCGAAGACATCCGCGAGCTGTTCGCCTCCGACCGCCCGGTGGGAGAGGTGCCGAGTCAGCCGCCGGGGGAGTGATCCGGCGGGGCGCTGAGCCCGAACCCGGCGGCCGCGGCCCAGGTGTCGACGTCGGCGGCGGCCCCCTCGGGCAGCGGGACCGGGGTCGTGATGAGCCCCTCGGTGAGGCGGCGCAGCGGCAGGCCGTCCGGATTGAGCTCGGAGAGTCTGCGGCGCAGGGATCCGGTCCGATGGAGGGCGAAGAGGTGCTCCGTGCGCCCCGGGTCCGGGCCGGTGCGACCGATCCATGCCTCGGATGCGGGCGAGCGGACCGCAGCGTCGAGCAGCACGGGCAGTCCGCGTGCCAGCTGCGGCATGTCGGCGCCGAGCAGGAGCACGAACTCCGGGGCCGGGGCCGTGCTGAGCAGGGTCTCGAGGCCGGCGTTCGCCGCTGCGGCCGGACCGCCGAACGGTGGGTCCTCCTGCGCGCGCCGGATGCGGTCGAACCGTGGGGCGGAGATGTCCCACACGGGGTCCAGCTGTGCGGCCGGACCGACGACGACGATGTCCTCGGCGCGAAGCCCGAACCCGAGCAGGTCGTCGAGCAGACGGGAGATCAGGGGTGTGCCGGAGCCGTCCTGCAGCAGCGGCTTCGCCGCGCCGCCGAGGCGTCGCGCTCGACCCCCGGCCGGGATGATCGCGGCCGGGCTCGGAGTCGGACGTCGGAGCGTGGGCGAGGGGCCGCGGTGCATGCCCAGATGCTAGCAGCGGTGCTTCCGGGGCAGGTCCTCAGAGGCGGACGATCCTGTGCCGGCGGTGGATCGACTGCGTAGGATGACGAGCATGAGCGAGCACCGGGCGTCGTCGCCGACCACACCGCACGACGTCGCCCTCACCACCGTCGCCGACGACCCCGAGCCTCTGGCCCGGACCGAGGGCGTCACCGCCCTGATGGCGGAGCTGGTCCGGGACGGGGTCGCCCTGGGGTGGACCGATCCTCCGAGTGCGAATGAGATCGCCGCGCTGCTGCGGGAACTGCGGGCCGACTCGCCGGCCGACGCCTGCGGAGTCTTCGCCGACGTCGCCGGTGAGCTCGTCGGGTTCGGGTACTGGCGGCGCTGTCGGCGCCCGACCTATCGGCGTCATGCGGACATCGAGAAGGGCGCGGTGTCTCCGGCCCATGCCGGACGAGGGGTCGGGAGGCTGCTCCTGAGACGGCTCGTCGCAGAGGCTCGACGGGCCGGCGTCGAACAGCTGACCCTCGACTTCCGCGGTGACAACACCGTCGCCGAGCGGCTGTACCTCTCGGAGGGCTTCCGCGAGTACGGCCGGCTACCCCGCTACGTCGACCCGGGCGACGGCAGCCGGCACGACTCCGTCCTCCACGTGCTGGACCTCACCGCTCGGAGGGCGTCCTCGGGCTGACCGGATCCGACTGCGGATCCTGATCCTCCGCAGGGGTGTTCCGACGAGCCGCCCGACGAGCCGTCCGACGGGCTGCGAGGGGACGGTGCACCCGGTCGACGAGCACGTCGTGGCCGTGATGCATCAGCGCTTCGAAAGGACCGCGCGGGAAGAGGCGCAGCCACAGCCCCGACCCCAGGATGAGCACCGCGGAGACTCCCGCGTAGACGCCGAGGGTGCCCCACAGCGCCCATCGGGCCGGCATCGCCTCGGCGAGCCCGAAGCCCCAGTCGTAGAAGATCACCGCGCAGATCAGGTTCTGCAGCACGTAGCAGGTCATGGCCATCCGTCCGACCCAGGACAGGCCGATGCCGACCGGTCCGGGCGTCCGCCCGCCGGCGTACCAGGAGGCGACCAGGCTGAGCACGCCGAACGCGACCAGGGTCGAAGTTCCGTAGCGGGCGGCCATCTGACCGACGTCGGTCAGGATCAGCCGCATCAGCAGATCGAGGGGGATGCCGAGGCCGAAGCCGATCGTCGCCACCCACAGACGAAGGCGTCGGCCTTCGGGGAGGAAGAGCCCGCGGCGGAAGAGCATCGCGCCGACGATGAAGAGCCCCAGGCCCATGATCAGCATGATCGGGATCTCGCTGCGTCCGCCGAGGAAGTTCGTCAGACGGAACGCCACCTGTGCCCAGTAGCTGTCTGTGGGCATCATCGATCCGCCCTCGGAGCGCTCCGGCGAGGCCTCCCACTCCCGCTCGGCGGCGGAGAGGTCCTCCGCCATGGACTCACCGGTGACCAGTTCGAAGAACCACTGGGTCTGCAGCACCGAGCCGCTCAGGATCACCAGCAGGTGCAGGCTCAGCCCCACGGTCAGCCAGATCTTCTGTGCGCGCGGGTTGGTGGCCAGCACGGCGCAGACGACGAGGGCGGTGAGCCCGTACCCCATCAGCACGTCGAACTCGAAGATGAAGATGTAGTTGAGGGTGCCCTCGAGGATGAGCACCAGTGCGCGCCAGGGATAGGTCCCCGGCCAGGTCTCGCCGCGGCGCAGCGCCGACTGCCGCTGGATCTCCAATCCGATGCCGAACATGATCGTCAGCAGCCCGATCCACTTGCCGTCGGTGACTATCTGGATGGTCGAATCGACGAACACCTCGAGGGGCCCGGAGGACTCGACCCTCTCGCCGTGGGCCTCCGTGCCGACGGAGCCCAGGGCGGCGGCGCCGATGGTTCCGGTGGCCGAGGAGAAGATCCATATGTTGGTCAGCAGCGTGCCGAGGATCGCCAGTCCGCGGAGCACGTCGAGGGCGGGCAGCCGGTGGGACCGGAGGGGGGAGTCTGTGCCGTCGGTCGGAGAGTCGGCCGCGGAGTCGGATGAGCGCAGTGTGGTCACGACATCATCGTCGTCGGCGGCGGGTCCGGCGGCGTCAGGCCGGAGGATGAACCTCAGTCATCCTGCGGAATGATCTTCACCCGGCCCGGGGTCATCCGTGCGGGCGTCCGCGGGCGCCTCGAGGCCCAGGGCGGTGAGCATGGGGCGCATCTTGGCCCAGGTCTCCGCCAGCTCCTCCTCGGGGCGCGACCCTTCGACGATCCCGCACCCGGCGAACAGTCGGATGCTGCGGTCGGAGTCCTCCAGCACCCCGCCGCGCAGCGCGATCCCGAAGTCGGCGTTGCCGGCGGCGTCGATCCACCCCACCGGGCCGGCGAACGGTCCGCGGTCCAGCTCCTCGAGGGTGGGGATGAGGTCCGCCGCCGTCGCCGTCGGCGTGCCGCACACCGCTGCGGTGGGGTGGGCCCGCTCGGCCACCAGCAGCGCGGCGGGAAGCGCCTCCGCACCCCGGCCGTCCGAGGTCCGTGCCAGTCGGCCGGTCACATCGGTGGAGAGGTGGAAGACGTTGGGCAGCTCCAGGACGCTCGGCGGGTTCTGGGCGCTGATGACCTCGACCACCGGGGCGAGCTGGCTCAGCAGCGACTGCACCGCGATCTCATGCTCGGTGCGCTGCTTGGGGTCCTCGAGCAGCAGGGTCCGTGCTCTGTCGGGCCCCACCGACCGGTCGACGGTGCCGGCGAGCACGCGTGCGGCGAGCTTCTCCTGCCGCACGGTGACCAGCATCTCCGGGGTCGTGCCGAGGACGTCCTGGGCCCGGTAGGTCCAGCATCCGGCGTAGCTGCGCGCCAGGTGGGCGAGCACCGTCCCTGCGTGGAGAGGTTCGTCCGCGGAGACGACGACGTCGCGTGCGAGCACGAGCTTCTCGAGCCTCCGCTCGGCGATGGACTCGACGCCGGCGGCGACGGCCTCCAGGTAGTGGGCCGGGGAGCGGGTGCCCTCGCGCAGGACGGTCTCAGGACTCGGGCCCGCGGACGGGTGCGGATCGGCGGCGAGGCTGAGGCGCCCGCCGTCCAGGTGCAGTCCGTGACGCCGCAGGGTCTCGGTGAGGTCGACGGGCTCCTGAGCGCCGACCACGGTCACCCATCGGTGTCCGCCGACGTCGCCGACCATCACCTCCGGGAGCGTCAGCAGCGACGACGCGGACGATCGTGACGAGAAGGTCACCGAGGTGAAGACCGTGGGACCGCATCCCGGCACTCCGACCAGCGGAGGGGGCGGTTCGGCGCCGCGGATCCGCCGTCGGCACCGCTCCCACCAGTGCGCCAGGTCTCCGAAGCGCTGAGAACCTGAGGATTCGGTGGAGGCCGCCGTGCCGAGCCCGACGATGCCCTGACCCTCTCGCAGCCAGACGCCGACCGGGTCCAGACGGGGCAGCAGATCGGGGAGTCCGACGCCGTCGGCGAGGGAGATCTCGCAGGTGACGGCGTGCAGCGGCGGGGCGTCCCTCGGGGTGTCCATGGCGCAGGACAGTCTATCCCCGTCGCGCTCCGGCCCCCAGACGGGGCTCCGGGCGACCGGCGCTCCGCACGCTCCCCCGATCTGGGACAATACCCAGGTGACTCGAGATGACAGCCGCTCCGGACGGCGCGCCCAGTTGGACAAGGACCCGCAGGAGGTGGCCTCCATGTTCGACGAGGTCGCCGAGCGCTACGACCTCACCAACGACGTCCTGTCCCTGGGTCAGACCCGGCGGTGGCGCCGCCGTCTCATCGAGGCCCTCGACATGCGCCCCGGCGAACGGCTGCTCGACCTCGCCGCCGGCACCGGCACCTCCACCGAACCGTTCCACGACGCCGGAGTCGAGGCCGTGGCCTGCGACTTCTCCGACGGCATGCTCGAGGTCGGACGACGCCGCCGCCCTGACATGACCTTCGTCGAGGGAAACGCCACCGACCTGCCGTTCGAGGACGACTCCTTCGACGCCGTCACCATCTCCTTCGGCCTGCGCAACATCGTCGACCACCGCCGGGGACTCGCCGAGATGCTCCGCGTCACCCGGCCCGGAGGACGCCTGGCTGTGATGGAGTTCTCCGACCCGACGTTCGGCCCGTTCAGCGTCGTCTACAACGAGTACCTGATGCGTGCCCTGCCTCCGGCGGCCCGCGCGGTGTCCTCCAACCCGGAGGCCTACGTCTACCTGGCGGAGTCCATCCGCGCCTGGCCGGACCAGGAGGGGCTGGCCGCCGACATCGCCGCCGCCGGCTTCGAGCAGATCCGCTACCGCAACCTCTCCGGCGGCATCGTCGCGATCCACCACGCCGTGAAGCCGACCGGAGCCGAAGCTCGATAGGCTGGGACACGATGACTGACGCCGCAGCCCGCACGCCGTCGCTGAGCCTGCCTCCAGGATTCGACGTCCTCGCCGACGACGCCGAGATCGCCCCCACCGTGGTCCGGGCGCTCGCCGACGTCGAGGAGCGCCTCCTCGCAGGACTCTCCAGCGCCGACGAACTCACCCACTCCGCCGCCCGCCACCTGGCCGAGGCCGGCGGCAAGCGCGTGCGCCCGCTGCTGACCGTGCTGACCTCCCTTCTGGGCGACGGTCCGGACGCGAACGTCCGGCAGGCCGCCGCCGTCATGGAGATGACGCACCTGGCCACCCTGTACCACGACGACGTGATGGACTCCGCCCCCGTGCGCCGCGGCGCGCCCGCCGCCCACGAGGTGTGGGGCAACTCGGTGGCCATCCTGACCGGGGACATGATCCTCGCCCGTGCCTCCCAGCAGATGTCGACCCTGGGCCTCGAAGGCACCCGGGTGCAGGCGGAGACCTTCGAACGCCTCGTCCTCGGCCAGCTCCACGAGACCGTCGGCCCTCAGGAGGGCGAGGACGCGAAGGACCACTATCTGCAGGTCATCGCCGACAAGACCGGGTCGCTGCTGGCCGCGGCCGCGCGCCTGGGCGCACACTTCGGCGGCTGTCCGGAGTCGACCGTGGAACAGGTGGAGGCCTATGGGGAGGCCGTCGGTGTGGCGTTCCAGCTCGCCGACGACGTCATCGACATCACCGCCGACTCCCGGGTCTCCGGCAAGACGCCCGGCACCGACCTGCGCGAGGGGGTGCCCACGCTGCCGGTGCTGCTTCTGCGCGAGGCCGCGGACGCCGGCGATCGGGAGGCCGTGGAGATCCTCGCCCTGGTCGACGGCGACCTCAGCACCGACGAGGCCCTGGCCGAGGCCGTGGCCGCCGTCGTCGCCCATCCGGTCGCACGCCGGTCCTGGGAGGTCGCCCACGCCTGGGCCGAGCAGGCGAAGCAGGCCGTGGTGGGGCTTCCGGAGTCCACCGTGAAGAGCGCGCTCATCTCCTTCGCCGACGCCGTCGTCGACCGCCGGGCCTGAGTCCGCCGCAGTCCGCCGCGGGCTCGGAGCGCCGGGTGCCGCCCGGAGCGGCTCAGGCCTTCCGCCGCAGCACCTCCTGCAGGGCGGGTCGCAGCTGCTCCGCCCACCGGGCCCGCTCCTCAGGGGCCATCGGCTCCCTGAGATGCCGGTAGAGCATGTCGTCGCGGTACCGCGGGAACACGTGCAGGTGGTAGTGCCAGACGTGCTGGTTCCCGGCCGGCTCGTTGTGCTGCCGCACCGAGGTGCCCTCCGGATCCCAGGCCAGACGGATGGCCAGGGCGACGTCGCGCGACATGATGCCGATCTTCGCCGCCAGGTCGTCGTCGAGGTCATAGAGCGACTCCCGGTGGGCCGTCGGTGTGATCATCGCGTGGCCGGGATGGGGGCCGAAGCCGTCGGCGGCGATGAAGACCAGCAGATCCTCGTCCCGGTGGACCAGATCCGTGAGCTCGCACCGGTTCGACGGGTGCGAGACGTCACCGGCGGCGAGGCTGCAGAACGGGCAGCTGTAGTCCGGCGGTTCGTGGGAGCGCCAGAGCGGAGCCCCGTCGGCGTCGAGCATCGCCTCCCGGTAGCTGGGGTTCACAGATCCTGCGGCCGTTCCGCGGTGGGCCATCAGTCCTCCTCGAAGGAGAAGTCGAGCAGGTCGAAGACGAACTCGCTGACCGTGGCGTCCTCGGGGGTCCACCTGCCGTCGGCCGTGCTGCGGCGCCTGATCAGCGGGTCCGGCACGTCGAGGTCCTCCACCGGCACGCCCCACACCCAGGTCTCCTCCTCGTCCTCGAGGAAGATCAGGTGGCCGTCCTCGATCTCCAGCTCGTCGGCGTCGAAGAAGAAGTGATGGGCCTCGAGGATCTCCTCGCACCGGCCCAGCGCGCGATGGAACTCATCGAGGACCAGAGGCAGCTCGAATCCGTCGGGGAGCGGTGATGCGGTGAGCCGGGCGTCGAGCTCCTCCCGGGTCAGCCCGTCCTGGGGCGACCAGTGGTCGTCGAGGTGGGTGGTCACCAGCTGCTGGAACTTCTCGAGGAACATCTCGGCCATGGGAGCCATTCTAGGAGTCGTCGGGGTGCTGGGGTCGCGGCGCATCGGGTGTGATGTCGGCAACCTGAGGAACACTGCGGGTCGGGGCGACGTTGACCAATACGGCATACTGTTCTGTGGCAATTCGCTCTGTGCGCACCACCGGTGAAAGGACGATCCTCGACGTGTCTGACAACGCCCATCCCCGGCCTCTCCGTGTCGCGATCATCGGCGCAGGGCCGGCCGGAGTCTATGCGGCGGACATCCTGGCTAAGTCCCAGGACAAGAGCGAGCACACGTTCAGCATCGATCTCTTCGACCGCTACCCGGCCCCGTTCGGTCTGATCCGCTACGGCGTGGCGCCGGATCACCCCCGCATCAAGGGCATCGTCAGAGCCCTGCACAAGGTGATGGACCGCGGAGACATACGCCTGCTGGGCAACGTGGACGTCGGCTCGGACATCACCCTGGAGGATCTGCGTCGGCACTACGACGCCGTCATCTATGCCACCGGCGCCATCAGGGACGCAGAACTGGACATCCCCGGCATCGGGCTGGAGGGCTCCTTCGGCGCGGCCGACTTCGTCTCCTGGTACGACGGCCACCCGGACTACTCCCGCGACTGGCCGTTGGAGGCCGAGCAGGTCGCTGTGATCGGCAACGGCAACGTGGCCCTCGACGTGGCGCGCGTGCTGGCCAAGCATGCCGAGTCGATGCTCACCACCGAGATACCGGACAACGTCTACGAGGGGTTGGCGGCCTCGCCGGTGGCCGACGTGCACGTCTTCGGCCGCCGCGGACCGGCTCAGGTGAAGTTCACCCCGTTGGAGCTGCGCGAGCTGGCCCATGCCGAGGACGTCGACATCGTCCTGTACGAGGAGGACTTCGAGTTCGACGAGGCCTCGGACGAGTCGATCCGGACCAACAACCAGGTCAAGACCATGGTGAACACGCTGACGAACTGGCTCGTCGAGCAGGAGGAGCGCACCGAGGAGTCCTCCCGGAGGCTCCACCTGCACTTCCTGCATCAGCCGGTGGAGATCCTCGAGGGCGTGGGCGAGCGTGCCGGCAAGGTCGCCGGGATCCGCTTCGAGCGGATGGAGCTCGACGGCGACGGCGGCGTCACCGGCACCGGTGAGCACGTCGACTACGAGTGCCAGGCCGTCTACCGGGCCATCGGGTACTTCGGCTCACAGGTCGCCGGGCTGCCGTTCGACTCCCGCCGCGGCGTCATTATCAACGAGGCCGGCAGGGTCATCGGCGAGGACGGCGCCCACGTGCCGGGGACCTATGCGACCGGGTGGATCAAGCGCGGGCCCGTCGGACTGATCGGGCACACCAAGGGTGATGCCCTGGAGACCGTGGGCTGCCTGCTCGAGGACATCCACCAGCTGCCGTCGGCCCAGGAGCCGGAGGAGCAGTCCGTGATCGATCTGCTCGTCTCACGGGGGGTGCAGTACACCACCTGGGAGGGCTGGCTGCAGCTGGATCAGCATGAGGTCGGCCTCGGATCCGAGGCGACGTCGCAGGGCCCCGTCGAGCGGGAACGCGTGAAGGTCGTCCCGCGGGAAGAGATGGTCCGCATCTCCCGCCAGCTCGACCGCGACCTCGGCTGAGTCCCCTCCCTCATCACATCGAGTCCCCGATCTCCGCGGCGTGTCGGGCCTGAACGGCCCTGAGATGCAGCGGAGATCGGGGACTCGATGTCTGAGGCACGAACTAGTTCTGTACTCCGACCTGCCGCATCACTTCCATGTGATGCGATGGTCAACGGAACAGCCCCCGCGTCAGTGAGTTCGAGGATGATTCGGTACCCCTCACCGGGGAGCCTCAGAACTCCCAGCGAACTTCGTCGTCTCCGCCTTCATAGACCAGAGTTCCGCTGTCCTGATCGAGATCAAGGAGAAGGAGCCCAGAGCTGCTCGTCCCCGGACGTGCAGCGTCGAGCAGATCTCCGCTCGGGACGCAGTCGTACTCGGCCGGACTCCCGAGTCCTGCGTCAGTCACCTGATCATCATCATCGAGCACGTAGAAGTCGTAACCCTCGATGTGGATGGAGTCTTCGGCTTCGGAGGAGGCCTCCACGGTGAGGTCGACTCCTAAGAAGGCGCCGGACTCGGGCTGCCACACGTCACTGCCCTGAGTGCATTGAAAATCCGGAGTGATCGACTCCACGGTCATCGTGCCGATCTCACTTCCCGACCACCAGTCCGTGAGTGCGACGGGCTCGCCTAATGGGGTGACGCCGCCTTCCGGTTCCGTCTCCTGGCTCGGTTCCGGAGCGATGCCGTCCTCGGAATCAGGACGTTCGTCCTCCTCGGCGACAGGCTCGTCGCCCTCGTCGAAGAGGTCGTCACCCTGGCCTATGGATGGAGCGCTGCCGAAAGTCTGCTCGATCTCGGAGACGATTGCGCCGAAGAGGACCAGGAGTATCGTCGCCATGATCGTCCCGATCCCACCTGTGATCGCTCCGGCCAGCCCCTGCTCCCGACCCCTCCGCTTGAGGAAGGAGATGATGCCGAGAACCACTGCAGTCGGTCCGAGCAACAGAGCGAACATCCCGAGTCCTGGAATCCAGCCGATGGCGATGGCGACGATCCCGGTGACCATCGCGGCGATGCCCAGCCCGACCCGCTCGGGAGGGTAGGTAGAGGACTGATCGGAAGGGTGCGCGTGATGCTGGTCCGTCATGAATACATCCCTCTGTTGTGCACGTGGTGAGAAGATGACCTGTCCCGAGAACTGTCGCTGTGACACGGAGTCCTTGAGCGGCCTGATCTGCGATTTCAGTCTACGTCAGGCTGATTCCCAGCATGGCGTCAGATACGCCGAGGTAGAGGGTGGGTCGCGCTGTCGTGTTGCACGGTGACATCCCCCTACCACTGAGGGATGCGCGGATTCATCTCCGGGTCATCCAGCTTCTGGGCCGCTGTATGGCCCACCGGACACAGATCGAGTCCCCGATCTCCGCGGCGTGTCGAGCCTGAACGGCCCTGAGATGCGGCGGTGATCGGGGACTCGATCTGTGTGTCTGGGGAGAGCGGCTCAGCCCTGGGGCCCGGAGCCTCGGTAGCCGGCCAGATCCTCCAGGCGTCGTATGCGCTCGGGCATCGGAGGGTGGGTCGAGAACAGCTGCTTGGCGCGGCCGCCGAAGGGGTTGGCGATCATCATGTGCGCATGCGCATCATGCTTCGGGTCCTCCTTCATCGGCTGACGCTCGATGCCCCCGGCGAGCTTGTGCAGCGCCGAGGCCAGCGCCAACGGGTCACCGGTGAGCTGCGCGCCGTCGGAGTCCGCGTCGTACTCGCGGGTCCGGCTGATCGCCATCTGGATCAGTCCCGCGGCCAGCGGCATCAGGAGCACGGCCACCAGCGAACCGATGAGCGCCAGCGGATTCCCGCCGCCGCTGTTCCCGCCCCGGCCCATGCCGAAGAGCAGGAAGAACTGGCTGACCGTGGTCAGGATCCCGGCGACGGCGGCGGCCACCGAGGAGATCAGGATGTCTCGGTTGTACACGTGCATCAGCTCGTGGCCGGTGACTCCGCGCAGCTCCCGCTCGTCGAGCAGGTTGAGGATGCCTTCGGTGAAGCACACCACCCCGTTCTCCGGGTTGCGTCCGGTGGCGAAGGCGTTCGGCGTCGGCGAGGGAGCGATGTAGATCCGCGGCACGGGCTGCTGAGCCCGCTGCGCGAGCTCCTCCACCATTCCGTGGAGCGCCGGCGCCTGTTCGCGGGAGACCGGGTAGGCCTTCATCGCGCGCAGGGCGATCTTGTCCGAGTTCCAGTAGCTGTAGGCCACCGAGACCAGGCCGATGCCGGCGAACAGGATCAGGAAGAACGAGTTGCCCGAGGAGTAGGCGAGGATCGCGCCGACCGCGAGCAGCAGTCCGAAGAGCACGGAGAGCAGGCCGACGGTGCGGAGCCTGCCGTTGTGGTGATTCATCGTGTGGGGTTCCTCATCGCATGTTGACGAACTGCAGGTCCGCGTCGTCGAAGTCCTTGAGCAGGGCGATCACCGACTGGAGGTCGTCGCGGGACTTCGAGCTCACACGCAGCTCGTCGCCCTGGATGGTGGCCTTCACCGACTTCGGTCCCTCATCACGGATGATCTTCGAGATCTTCTTGGCGGTGGGCTGGTCGATGCCCTCCTTGATCAGGCCCTCGATCCGGTGCTCCTTGCCGGAGGCGTAGGGCTCGCCGGAGTCGAAGGACTTCAGTGAGATGCCGCGCTTGACCAGCTTGGAGCCGAAGACGTCCTCCACGGCCTTCACCCGCTCCTCGGAGTTGGCCCGCATGAGGATCTTCTCCCCGGAGAAGTCGATCTCGGCTCCGGTGCCCTTGAAGTCGTAGCGCTGGGCGATCTCCTTCTGAGCCTGGTTCAGCGCGTTGGAGACCTCCTGCTTGTCCACTGTGGAGACGATGTCGAAGGTTGAGTCCTTGGCCATGGGGATCCTCCTCGGGAGGTCGGGCGACGACGCGGCGACCGGGTCTGATCTCGGTCGTTCGGGCGGGTCGTCGCAGATGTGTTCAGGTCCTGAGTCCCATCCTATGGCGTCAGTCTCGACGCTTCCTGGGATATTCGCGGCAGGCGGACGGCGGATTGGAACAAGTCCCCACGGTTCGGGTAAAGTTGGCTGGTGCCTCATCGGGGCGGTGCGACCGTCGGTCGTCACAGGCCCCGACGATGGACCGCGGCAGATTACCCGAGCGGCCAAAGGGGGCTGACTGTAAATCAGCTGGCATAGCCTACGGGGGTTCGAATCCCTCATCTGCCACCGCACGATCTGGGCCCGGAACCGCAATCGGTTCCGGGCCCAGATCCGTCTCTCACCGCTTGTCGACCGCCCGGGGTGCTGGCGTAGGGTGGCGCGCATGGCTACTAACGACCTGCGCAGCGCCTCAACTATCGATCTGACGGCCGAAGGCTTCCAGCAGGCCCTCGAGGACAACGACATCCTGTTCGTGGACTTCTGGGCCGACTGGTGCGGTCCCTGCAAGAGCTTCGCTCCCGTCTACGAGCAGGTCTCCGCTCAGCACGACGACGTGACCTTCGGCAAGGTGGACACGGAGTCCGAGCAGGAGCTCGCCGCCGCCGCGAACATCACGTCCATCCCCACTCTGATGGCGTTCCGCGAGAAGGTCCTGGTGTTCTCACAGCCCGGGGCACTCAACGCCCAGCAGCTCGAAGAGGTCGTCACCGCGGTGAAGGGACTCGACATGACCGAGGTCCACGCCGAGGTCGCCGAGCAGCAGGCTGAGGACGACTCCCAGCAGGCGGAGGGCGACGCCCGGCAGTGACGACCCGCGGGCCGGTGGTGCGGACCGCCGCGGCCGAACGGGGCCGCCTTCAGCGCCCTCGGTGGTCCGCCGGCGCCAGCTTCGGCCCGTACCGCTGCGGTCGCAGCCCGCTGAGACCGATGAGCCGGACGACCCGCTGCCGGTGGCCGGACCACGGACTGAGCAGGCGGAGCATGCCGGCGTCGTCGGTGCGCCGTCCGGTGAGCGCCTCCCCGACTCTCTGGGCGAGATGACAGTCCCCGACGCTGACGAGATCTGCGGCACCGTGGGTGCGCTGCAGCGTCTCCGCAGCCGTCCAGGCGCCGATGCCGGGCAGTCGAGTCAGCGTCTCGGCCAGCTGTGCGGTCGAGGTGAGGCCCGTCTCGGTGCGCTCCAGGCGTCGCAGTGCGGCGTCACGCTCCACGGTGAGCCGCACGGTCCGGGCCAGCTGCGGCTGCACCCACATCCGGTGCCACCGCCAGGCCGGGACTCCGTGCAGCACCGAGGCTGACGGCGGAACCCGCATCCCCTCCGGCGCCGGGCCGGGCGGAGGCTCCCCGAATCCGCGCAGGAGCTGCCGCCAGCAGCTGCGCGCCTGATCATGGGTGACCTTCTGCTCCAGGATCACGGTCACCAGCTGTGCGGTCAGCTGTCCCGCAGCGGGCAGACGCAGACCCGGATGGCGCCGCCGCACGCTGAGCAGAGCCCGGGAGCACGGATCGTCCGCGCCGCGCAGCAGGTCCTCGAACTCCCGCCAGTCGTCGCGGTCGCCCACCAGCGCGGGAGCCTCCCGCAGCGCCGCCTCGAGCGTCAGCGGGTCCGCCGCCCAGGCCCGGACCCGCACCCGGTCCACCGTGATCAGATCCAGACGCACCGTGGCCGCCGCACGCGGACCGGAGCGTGCGGCACGGTCCGAGGAACGGTCTGCGGCACCGTCTGGGACGCAGGAGGAGGCGGACGGCCGACGGCACAGCCAGGCTCCGCTGCCCGAGGCGTCGATCCGGACCGCCGGATCTCCTCGTCCGCGCTGCAGCGGACCGAGGGTCAGCCCGAGGTCGAGGGGGCCGTCGAGCTCGACGACGGTCTCGGCGCACTCCGTCGCCGGCGCAGATCGCGGCGCCGGTGCCGAGGGTGCGGCGCGGAGGCCTGCCGATGTGGTCACGTGACCATCCAACCACCCACCGATGACATGACGTCGACGATCTGGGAGGGCCCCCGGACGCAGATTGCGTCGCGCGTCGGCGTCGGAGCGGGCACAGGTGGTCATGTCACCGGTGCTGGATAGGCTGTATCCATGCGCTACGCCTCCTCCGTCGTCGACCTGATCGGCCACACCCCTCTCGTCCGGCTCAACCGCGTCTCCGAGGGGATCGCGGCCACCGTGCTGGTCAAGCTCGAGTATCTGAACCCGGGGGGCTCCATCAAGGACCGCATCGCCCTGCGGATGATCGAGGAGGCCGAGCGCAGCGGCGAGCTGCGCCCGGGCGGGACCGTCGTCGAGCCGACGTCGGGCAACACCGGGGTGGGACTGGCGATGGTCGCCCAGCAGAAGGGGTACCGGTCGGTCTTCGTGACCGTTCCCAAGGTGGCCCGCGAGAAGCGCGACGTGCTCCGGGCCTACGGGGCCGACGTCGTGGTCGGACCGACCGGGGTCCCCCCGGAGTCCCCGATGTCCTACTACGGGGTCTCCGACCAGCTGGCCGCCGAGATCGAGGGCGGCTACAAGCCGGACCAGTTCTCGAATCCCGCGGCCCCGGCCTCCCACTATGAGTCGACCGGTCCCGAGATCTGGGAGGACACCGAGGGTCGGATCACCCACCTCGTCGTCGGAGCCGGGACCGGCGGCACCGTGACCGGGACGGGACGCTACCTGCAGGAGGTCTCCCGCGGTCGCGAGGGGGGACCCGTCCGCGTCGTCGTCGCCGACCCCGACGGCTCGATCTTCTCCGGGGGAGAGGCGCGCCCCTACTTCGTCGAGGGCGTCGGGGAGGACATCATGGTCGACAACTATGACCCTGAGGTCCCCGACGCGCACGAACGCGTCACCGATGCCGAGTCCTTCGCCATGGCCCGACGCCTGGCCACCGAGGAGGGTCTGCTCGTCGGCGGCTCCTCGGGCACGGCCGTGGTGGCCGCGCTGCGGGTCGCCGAAGGGCTGGGGGAGGACGACGTCGTCGTCGCGATCCTGCCCGATTCTGGGCGGGGCTACCTGGGCAAGATCTTCAACGACCGGTGGATGGCCGACCACGGATTCGGGGCGGCCGCCGGCGTCGCCTCCGGGTCGGAGGTCACCGTGTCGAGCTCCGAGGAGGTCACCCGCGCCGTGACGGGCGGGCGCATCGCCGCGGACCGGGACGCGGGGACGGACTCCGGCGAGTCCGCGGAGCCCACCGCGGCCGACCTGCTCGCCGCCAAGCGCGACCTGCTGGGCTCCGTGCTGCCCGACGTCATCTCGGTCTCACGCACCACCGTCCTGAGCGAGGCCGTCTCCGTCATGAACCGCTACGGGGTCGACATCGTGCCGATCATCGACCGGTCCGGGATCGGGACGCGCATCGGCGAGGTGCATGGGGTGGTCGACCTCGCCCGCCTCTCGGAGCAGCTGATCTCCGGGGAGGCGTCGGTCTCGGACACCGTCGCCCAGCACCTGGACGACGCTCTGCCGCTCATCGGTGCGACCGAACCCGTCTCCGAGGTGCTGCAGGCGCTGCGGCGCCGCCCGACGCTGCTGGTGGCCCTCGAGGGCGAGATCATCGGCGTCCTGACCCGCAACGACCTCCTGGCCCACCTCTCCACGAAGGAGTCCTGACCCCACGATGACCGAGAACACGCCCCCACACCTGGAGTCCGCCGGCCGTCGGCCCCGCGGATTCGCCACCGCCGCCGTGCACGCGGGACAGGAGTTCGATCCCACCACCGGTGCCGTGGTGCCCCCGATCCACCTCTCCTCGACCTACGCCCAGGACGGGATCGGAGGGCTGCGCGGCGGGTACGAATACGGCCGGGCCGCCAACCCGACGCGGACCTCGCTGCAGACCCAGCTCGCCGCCGCGGAGGGCGGATCGTACGCCTTCTCCTTCGCCTCCGGTCTGGCCGCAGAGGACGCCGTGCTCCGAGCCGTCATGCGTCCGGGCCAGCAGGTGGTGATGGGGAACGACGCCTACGGGGGGACCTTCCGCCTCATCAGCCGGGTCCACGGCGAATGGGGCGTCGTCACCCGACCGATGGACCTGGCCGACCTGAACCAGGTCGCCGAAGCGCTGAGCGCCCCCGAGGCGACCGTCCTCTGGGTGGAGACTCCGTCGAACCCGCTGATGGCGATCACCGACATCGAGGCGCTGGCCAAGATCGCCCGGAGCTCCGAGGCGCTGCTCGTGGTCGACAACACCTTCGCCACCCCCTACCTGCAGCAGCCGCTGGCACTCGGCGCCGACGTCGTCGTGCATTCCACGACGAAGTACATCGGCGGCCACTCCGACGTCGTCGGAGGTGCGGCGGTGGTCGACGACGCCGACCTGGCGGAGAAGATCGGTTTCCAGCAGTTCGCCGTGGGTGCGGTCTCCGGACCGCTGGACGCCTATCTGACCACCCGGGGGCTGAAGACGCTGGGAGTGCGCATGGACCGGCACTGCTCCAACGCCGAGGCCGTGGCCGCGCACCTGGTCGGCCATCCCGCCGTGGAGCGGGTGCTGTATCCGGGCCTCGCGGACCACCCCGGCCACGAAATGGCGAAGCGGCAGATGAGCGGCTTCGGAGGCATGGTCTCTGTCCAGCTCGCCGGTGGGGAGCCGGCCGCGCGCAAGGTGGCCGAGGGGACGAAGCTCTTCCAGCTGGCCGAGTCGCTGGGCGGGATCGAATCGCTGATGAACTTCCCCCACGAGATGACCCACGCCTCGGTGCGCGGCACCGACCTGGCCGTGCCCGTGAACCTGCTGCGCCTCTCCGTCGGGATCGAGGACGTCCGCGACCTCATCGACGACCTCGACGCAGCGCTCGCAGGACTCTGAAGCGGAGGGGCGGGCCCGATGTCGGAGACCTCACCGGCATGTCACCTCGCCGCCGCGCAGCGGTGGGGCCTGAGCGGAACCGTCCGGGCGGTGTGCGTCGTCCGACGACTCGTCGACGACCCTGAGGGCAGAGTCGGCGTCTCCGCCATCGACAAGCGGCCGGTCGACGGTCCCGTCATGGTGCGGCGATTCGGACTCCACGGCGACGTCCAGGCGGACCGACAGCATCACGGCGGTGAGGACAAGGCCGTCTAC
Source organism: Nesterenkonia marinintestina (assembly GCF_025420485.1). Taxonomy (GTDB): domain Bacteria; phylum Actinomycetota; class Actinomycetes; order Actinomycetales; family Micrococcaceae; genus Nesterenkonia; species Nesterenkonia marinintestina. The sequence continues at coordinate 33,302 of NZ_JAOEFD010000006.1, forward strand.
GCCTACGCCGACTCCGACGCCGCCTGGTGGGCCGACCGGCTCGACGAAGACGTGCCGCCTGGTCGGTTCGGAGAGAATCTGCGTCTGGACGGGCTCGATGTGACCGGCGCCGTCGCCGGTGAACGATGGCGGGTCGGCGAGACGCTGATCCTCGAGGTCACCGGACCGAGGATCCCCTGCGCGACCTTCGGCCGGTGGATGGGGCGGGCCGGGTGGGTCCGCCGCTTCCTGGAGGCGGGACGGCCGGGGGCCTACCTGAAGGTGGTCACACCCGGTGAGGTGTCGACCGGAGACCGGGTCGAGATCATCTCCGTCGCGGAGGGGACCGGTCCGACCGTGGGAGGCGCCGCACGATCGAGAGTGCGCTGACAGGCCGCTGACCTGGGGCGATTCGAGTAGTCTGAGTTCGTCGGGCCTCATCGATGAGTCCGAGGCTCGTCCGCTCGCACCGCTGAACAGCGGCCGGAGGCAGCGCCGGCCGCGCCGCCGGAGGTCTCCATGTCCTACGTCTCCCCGCCCGACGTCGTCGAAGCCGTCCTCGACGCCGGCGACTCGAAGAGCAGAATGGGTGCGGGGCAGCTGATGCTGCGCGCCGGCGTCGCCGTCTTCCTCCTCGGAGCCGCCACGATGCTGGCCACCACGGTCACCGTGGAGACCGGATACGGGTTCGTCGGCGCCCTGGTCTTCCCCCTCGGTCTGACCATCGTGCTGCTGCTGGGCATGGAGCTCGTCACAGGAGCCTTCGCCCTCATCCCCCCGGCCATCCTGGACGGGCGCACCACCACCGGGCTGATGCTCCGGAACTTCGGCTGGGCGCTGGTGGGCCACGTGATCGGCGGGCTGCTCGCCGGCGTCCTCGCGGCCGCGGTGATCTCTCGCCTGTGGTCGGACGAGTCCACGGCCGTGGCCCGAGAGCTGATCGACACCGCGGTCGGACAGACGCTGGACTATCAGGAGCTCGGCGTCGTCGGCGGACCCGCCCTGGCCCTGCTCAGCGGGATGCTCTGCAACTTCCTCGTCGCCCTCGGAGTCGTCCTCGCTCAGACCAGCTCAAGCACCGGTGGGAAGATCCTGGCCATCTGGCCGCCCATCGTCGCCTTCTACGCCATGGAGCTGGAGCACAGCGTCGTCAACCTCTTCGTGCTGCCGACTTCGATGATGCTGGGCGCGCCGATCGGTGTCGGGGACTGGTGGCTGTGGAACCAGATACCCGTTCTGATCGGCAACCTCATCGGCGGGGCACTGCTGGTCGGTCTGCCGCTCTACTGGGCCCATCGCCGGAAGTCCTGAGCCGACGGTTCGGGTAGTCCGGACGGTGCGTGAGCCTCGTGCCGGCACGTGATCCCGGTCTCTAACAGTGCGTACGGAGACGTCATGCCGTAGACTGTTCCGGCATCCTCCGGATGATCCCGACTTCTCCTGCTGACTCCAGGTGGAAGCGGAGCGCCCCACAGCGGTTCCGCAGATCCTGTCGAGACGTGTTGTGTGTCCCTTCGGGTCGACTCCGGAAACGACAGCGACCGAGAGTCCCCGTACCGTCCGCGACGCACCAGCGTGCGGACGTCCCGCCCAGCCCAGAGCCGGTGCACCCTGCCCTGTCCATGTCCGCGCCCGTCCCGGGCGTGATCGGACTGAGGTGGTCGACGCGCCGGTGCACAGGGCGGGTCCGGGGAACGCGGTCGCGTGAGACGACAGAAGGAGTCACCCATGACCGTCGCAGAACACGCCTCCCCGCAGGAGGCCGCCGAGACCGAGTCCGCCGCCGCTCAGAGCTCCACCGAGCAGGAGCAGCAGGGGCAGCACGAGGAGCAGGGCCCCCGCTTCGCGGAGCTGGACCTCGACGCGCGGATCCTCGCCGTCGTCGAGCGGCTCGGCTACGAGTCCCCGTCGCCGATCCAGGCGCAGACCATCCCCCTGCTGTCCGCCGGCCGCGACGTCGTCGGCCTGGCCCAGACCGGCACCGGCAAGACGGCCGCCTTCGCGCTGCCCGCCCTGACCCACCTGGCGCGCGCCGCCGACGCCGGGGAGCTCGACGACGCTCCGCAGACCCTGGTGCTGGCGCCGACCCGCGAACTGGCGCTGCAGGTGGCCGAGGCGTTCACCACCTACGCCGCCGACGTCGACGGCCTCTCGGTGCTGCCGATCTACGGAGGAGCCCCCTACGGTCCCCAGCTGGCCGGGCTCCGCCGCGGCGCCCACGTCGTGGTCGGCACCCCGGGGCGAGTCATCGACCACCTCTCCCGCGGGTCCCTCGACCTCTCCGCGGTGCGTCATCTGGTGCTCGACGAGGCCGACGAGATGCTGCGCATGGGCTTCGCGGAGGAGGTCGACCAGATCCTCCAGCAGACCCCGGACCGCAAGCAGGTCGCGCTGTTCTCGGCCACGATGCCGCAGGCGATCCGCCGGATCTCTGCGCAGTACCTCAACGACCCGGTCGAGGTGTCGGTCAAGGCCAGGACCACCACGTCGTCCACCATCCGTCAGCGGTGCGTGCAGGTCCGTCACTCCTCGAAGCTCGAGGCGCTGACCCGGATCATGGAGACCGAGGCCCACGACGCCGCCATCGTCTTCGTGCGCACCCGCGCCGCCACCGAGGAGGTCGCCAATCGGCTCTCGGCCCGCGGGTTCCGCGCCGCGGCGATCAACGGTGACATCCCGCAGAACCTGCGCGAGAAGACCGTGGAGAACCTGCGGGAGGGCCGGGTCGACGTGCTGGTGGCCACCGACGTGGCCGCCCGCGGCCTCGACGTCGAGCGCATCAGCCACGTGTTCAACTACGACATCCCGGTGGACACCGAGTCCTACGTCCACCGGATCGGTCGGACCGGGCGGGCCGGCCGCTCGGGCGAAGCTGTGCTGTTCGTGACGCCTCGCGAGAAGCGGCTGCTCCGCGCCATCGAGAAGGCGACCCGGCAGAAGGTGGAGCAGATGTCGATGCCCACGCTCTCCGACGTCAACGTCTCCCGGCTGCAGCGGTTCGCCGAGCGGATCACCCAGACCCTCGCCGCCGAGGATCTCGAGGACTATCGGGACCTGGTGTCCTCCTACGTCACCGAGCACGACGTCCCGGCGGAGGAGGTCGCCGCCGCCCTGGTGTCGATGATCCACGACGGCCGCCCCCTCCTGCTCGACGACTCCGGCCCCGACGACCTCGTCCGACAGGCCGAGCGGTCCCTCGAGGAGGACCGAGGCGACCGTCGAGGAGGCTCCGAGGGACGTTCCGGCGGGCGCGGCCAGTTCGGGGAGCGCGGAGGAGCGTCGCCGGTGCGTGAGGCGGGCGAGGGCAACGCCATGTACAAGATCGCCCTCGGCCGCCGTGACCGGGTCAATCCCGGTCACATCGTCGGGGCGATCGCCAACGAGGCGGGACTCTCGGCGAAGCAGATCGGGAGCATCGACATCCGCAACACCCATTCGCTGGTGGAGCTGCCCGAGCACCTGAGCGGCGAGCAGTGGGACGCGCTGGCCAAGACGCGCATCGGCGGAGAGCTGATCCGGCTCGAGCGTGACACCGGCCCGCACGGCACCGGCGGACGACGCTCCGGCGGGGACCGCGGAGGTCGGGGTGATCGCCCCAAGGGGCACCGCGGGAGTCGTCAGCAGGACGGCCGGCGCGGAGGTTCGAAGTTCGACTCCGACAAGGGGCGGGGCCCGCGCCGAGGGTCGGACCGGTTCGGTCGCTGACCGGCGCGAACAGGCCCGGATCGCCGCCGGGACGGGCGTGACCGAGGTCTCCGCAGGCTGATTTCTCTGCCTGTGGAGGCGGCTGGTAGAGTATCTGCTCGTTGCCCCAATAGCTCAGTGGTAGAGCGTCATCTTGGTAAGGTGAAGGTCCCGGGATCGATTCCCGGTTGGGGCTCTGGACTGAGGGCCCGCGCAGCGCAGAGCATCGTCGCAGATGCGCCTGCCGGCGCGGGCATTCCTCATTCCGGGGCGGTGTAGCTCAGCTGGTTAGAGCGCACGACTCATAATCGTGAGGTCGCGGGATCGAGCCCCGCCACCGCTACAGAAATGCAGAATATGGGAGGACCCCCGGGCACACCGCCCGGGGGTCCTCCCATGTCCGGAGTCTCGAGCATGACGAGAGTTTCGGGGGCTTCGCCTATGAATACGGTTCGGGCTTCGACAGAGAGGAAGCCCGAACCACCCACGTAGCTGAACGACATGGTCGTGCTGAAGCGCGTGTGTGACTCCGCCGCCTCCGCCTGTTGCCGCCCCCAGACTCATTTGCTAGTGTGATTTGCGATAGCGAAGCACTTGGCGGGAGGTCGACCATGGCGCAGCACTTCAGCATCGGCGCGGCGGATCTCGGTGTCGAATCATACGACCGTCCGCCGCTCAGTCGGCCGCTCTACGGCGCCGATCCGCTGCAGGCGGCCTCCCGGATGGTCCTGAAGGCCGGCCGGTTCAGCGGGTACGCCTCCCGCAGCGAGTTCCTGTGGGCGGGCCTGGTGCTCTCCGCGGCGGGGACGCTGCTGGTCGGTGCCCACTCCCTGCTGCGCCGGTCCACAGAAGGCTCGTTCGCCTCGACCCCGTTCCTCACCGACACCGGCCTGCTCGCCCTGATCACCCCGCTCGGACTGATCAGCGCCCTGGCGTGGGCCGCATACCTGGTCATCACACTCAGTCTGATGTCCCGGCGGCTCCATGACGCCGGCATCAGTGCCGCGGCGATGCTGGTCGGACTCATACCCCTCGTCGGCGGGCTCGGGCTGCTGATCCTGCTCATGCTTCCCTCGCGGCCGGAGATGCGGTGCTTCGAATGGGAGGACCTCCGCTGTGACTGACCCGCGCCCCGAGGGCAGGCGTCCCGGATCCTAGACTGTCGCCATGACTGACGACCCCACAGGCGATGACCCGCACGCGGAGGCCGTCGGGTCCATGGACGCCGAGCATCGGCTCGCCGTCTACGGCACCCTGGCGCCCGGTCGATCCAACGAGGCCGAGCTCGCCGGCGTCGAGGGCACCTGGACCCGCGGGACGGTCCGGGGACATCTCTTCGCCCAGGGTTGGGGTGCGGCCAGCGGCTACCCCGGCATCGTCCTCGACGACCACGGCCCCGAGGGCGAGGTCCACGTGCTGACCTCGCCCGAGCTGTCCCGCCACTGGCATCGGCTGGACGCGTTCGAGGGGCCCGGCTATCGACGGGCGACGGCGGAGGTGACGGTGGCCGGCGAAGTCGTCGCCGCCCAGGTCTACACACTGGTGGAGGAGGCCTGAGCGCAGACCCGCCGCCCGGCGCCGCACCTGCGATACCGTGGTGACCTCACCCGGCGCTGCGGCGCCGCACCGGCCCCGACCCGCCTCCGCAGAGGAGCCCGCCCGATGAGCACACCGCCGCTCGACCCGTGGACCCACGGGTCGAAGGCCTATCGGACGACGCTGCTGCTGGGCATGGGGCTGACGCTCCTGGCCGTCATCATGCTGATCGTAGGCACCCTGGTCGGCGACGGCCCGATCTCGGGAGCGGTGTACGTCGTGCTGGGTGCTGGTCTGCTGCTGCACCTGATCAGCATCGGACTGCGCATGCGCGACGCGAAGACCAACATCGAACACCGGAAGGGCGGCACATCGTGAGCATCTCCACGGCGCGGGAGGGTCACCAGTACCCACCGGCACATCCGTACCAGGTCAGCCGGGAGGCGATCCGCGAGTTCGCGACCGCTGTGAAGTCCCAGCACCCGGTCCACCATGACGTCGACGCCGCTCGGGAGCTCGGTCACCGTGACCTGGTGGCACCGCCCTCCTTCGCCGTGGTCGTCGCCCAGCGCGCCGAGGCCGCGGTCGTGCAGGACCCGGAGGTCGGCATCGACTTCTCCCGCGTCGTCCACGCCGACGAGCGGTTCACCCACCACAGCCCGATCCTGGCCGGAGACACCCTCACCGCCGCGACCACCCTGGACCGCATCCGAGTCATGGGCGCCGGGGCGATGGTCACCACGCGCACCGAGATCGCCGACCAGGACGGCGCCTCTCGCTGCACCGTGCTGTCGTCACTGCTGGTGCGGGCCGACGAGGAGGACGACGAGACCGGGGGAGGCCGGGCATGAGCATCGACATCAGCACGCTGGAGAAGGGCACCGAGATCGGCTCCCGCGAGGTCGCCCTCTCGCGGGCCGACCTCATCCGCTACGCCGCCGCCTCCGGAGACCACAACCCCATCCACTGGAACGAGCGGTTCGCCCGTGAGGTCGGCCTCGACGGGGTCATCGCCCACGGCATGCTGACCATGGGGCTGACCGTGGACCTGGTCTCCGAATGGGCCGGCGATCCGGCCGCTGTGGTCGACTATCAGGCGCGGTTCACCCGCCCGGTGCCGGTGCCCGACGCCGAGGACGGTGCTCCGGACGCACCGACCGTCACGCTCACGGTGTCCGGCAGGGTCGGCGCCGTCGACGTCGAGGCCGGCACAGTCAGAGCGGACCTCACGGTGACGCTGGGTGAGACCAAGGTCCTCGCCAAGTCACAGGCGGTCGTCCGTCTCTGAATGTCGCGCCGGGATGTCCCGGCGCGGTCTCGGAGGCCGTCGTATACTCACCTCACGGATATGACCCCTCGCGCCGCGCGGGGCGCGTCCCTGCGGCCTCGTCGTGGGCCGTCGCAGCACTCGATCACGGATGAGGGGACACCCCATGAAGCTTCACGCAGATGATCTGACCGTCTCGCCCTGGGCCAAGGTCCTCGGCCTCGCGTCCATCTCGGCCCTGGCGCTGACCGCATGCGGCGGCGACGACGGCGGCGGGGACGACGGTGACCAGCCCGCCGAGGGTGAGGCGGAGGCTGAGGCCCAGGTGGAGGCTGACCTCGACGTCGACGTCGAGTCCGACGACCTCCAGCTCATCGAGGACGGCACCCTGAAGGTCTGCTCCGACGTGCCCTACCCGCCGTTCGAGTACTTCGACGACAACGGCGACGTCGTCGGCTTCGACATCGACATCGCCCAGGGCATCGCCGATGTGCTCGAGGTCGAGCTGGAGGTCGTGCAGACCGGCTTCGAAGGCATCCAGTCCGGTGTGGCCCTGAACTCTGAGTCCTGCGACCTGGCGATCTCCGGGATGACCATCACCGAGGAGCGGGCCGGCAACATGCTCTTCTCCGAGCCCTACCTCGACGACAATCTGGCGCTGCTGTCCCCGGTGGAGGGCGACATCGACGGCCTCGACGCCCTGGACGGCCAGACCGTGGGCGTGCAGTCCGACACCACCGGCGCCGACTACGCCGAGGGGGAGGGCTTCGACGTCCGCGAGTACCCGGACTCGGGTCTGCTGCTGCAGGGCCTCGAGTCGGGCCAGGTCGACGCGGCGATCGGCAACATCTCCATCCTCGGATACCAGGCCGGCGAGAACCCGGACTTCGGGTTCGACGAGGAGATCGACACCGGTGAGCAGCTCGGTGTGGCCGCCCAGTCGGACAACCAGGACCTGATCGACGCGGTGGACGAGATCCTCGCCGAGATGGACTCCTCCGGCTACATGGACGACATCGAGGAGCAGTGGTTCGGCGACGGCGAGACCCCCGAGGAGGGCGAGGACGCCGCAGCCGAGGACGACGCCGAGGGTGATGAGGCTGAGGGCGACGAGGCTGAGGACGAGGACGACAGCTGATCCTATGGCCCTGACGACCCGTGACCGAGCGCGGCTGAGTCTCGGCATCCAGGCCGGCGTGTTCGCCGTCGTGGTGATCGCGCTCATCGTGGTCATCGACTGGGAAGCGATCCGACTGAGCTTCTTCGACGTCGCCGCCGTGGCGCCGATGTTCCCGGAGATCCTCACCGTCGGTCTGGTCAACACCCTGAGCTACACCGCCGTCGGCTTCGCCCTCGGGCTGGCCGGCGGCATGGTGCTGGCGCTGATGAAGCTCTCGAGCTTCCCGGTGTACCGCTGGCTCGCGACCGTCTACATCGAGTTCTTCCGGGGCATCCCGGCGATCCTGGTGTTCCTCGCGCTCGGCTTCGGCGTCGCCATCGCCTTCGGCTGGAACCTCACGTCCCTGCAGATCGCCGGATCCGCCCTGGGCCTGGTGGCCAGCGCCTACATCGCCGAGACGCTGCGCGCCGGCCTCCAGGCCGTCCCCAAGGGGCAGATGGAGGCGGCGCGCGCCCTGGGCATGCCCGCATGGCGTGCCATGGTGACCATCCAGATCCCGCAGGCGCTGCGCATCGTGATGCCGCCGCTGACCAACGAGGCGATCCTGCTCACCAAGGACTCCTCGCTGATCTTCGTGGTGGGCCTGACCGCCGGGGCCGGCGAGCTGACCAAGTTCGGCCGCGACGGCATCAACATGTACCAGGCAGGGCTGACCCCGCTGGTCGCCGCCGGAGCCTGCTATCTCATCATCACCGTCCCGCTGTCCCTGCTGGCCCGCCGCATGGAGCGGCGCACCCCGGCGAAGAAGTGAGTGCCTGACGTGACCCCCACCCGCGAGACCACCGACCGCGCCCCCGCCGGCGTCGTCATCGAAGACCTCCACAAGGCCTACGGCGACAACGAGGTCCTCAAGGGCATCGACATGACGGTCGAGCCCGGCGAGGTCGTCTGCCTCATCGGCGCCTCCGGCTCCGGGAAGTCCACCCTGCTGCGATGTGTGAACCGGCTCGAGGATCCCAACCGCGGCACGATCACCGTGGGGACCCATGAGGCCACCCACGCCGACGTCGACCTGGACGCGATGCGCCGGGAGATCGGCATGGTGTTCCAGCAGTTCAACCTCTTCCCGCATCTGAGCGTGCTCGACAACTGCACCATCACCCCGCGACGGGTGCTGCGGCAGTCGAGGTCCGCCGCCGAGCAGGAGGCGATGACGCAGCTTCGCCGGGTCGGGCTCGAGGAGTTGGCCCAGCGTCGGCCGGACCAGCTCTCCGGCGGTCAGCAGCAGCGCGTGGCCATCGCAAGGGCGCTGACGATGCGGCCGAAGCTGATGCTCTTCGACGAACCGACCTCGGCCCTGGACCCCGAGACGGTGGGCGACGTGCTGGCCATCATGCGTGACCTCGCCGGAGGCGGGATGACCATGATCGTGGTCACCCATGAGATGGGTTTCGCCCGTGAGGTCGCGGACCGCGTCGTGTTCCTCGACCGCGGGCGCGTCATGGAGGAGGGTCCCGCGGCCCAGGTGATCGCCGACCCGCAGCAGCCTCGGACCCGTGACTTCCTGCGCCGAGTCCTGAACCCCACACAAGTCGATCTGGAGGACTGATGCCCCGATTCTCTGACCACACGACGGTGCGGGTCGGCGGGGCGGCGGGGGAGTGGATCGTCGCCGACACCGAGGCGACCGCCCTCGACGTGCTGGCACGGCACCCGCTGCCCGAGGCGGACCGCCGGGAGGCGGGTGAGGACACCCTGCTGATCCTCGGCGGGGGGTCGAACCTGCTCGTCGCCGACGCCGGCTTCTCCGGCACCGTGCTGCAGCTCGCCTTCGACGGCATCGAGGAGGCGCACGCCGAGGACGGTTCGGGGGACGTCGTGGTCACGGTGGCCGCCGGGCACGACTGGGACGACGTCGTCGCCCGGACCGTGGAGCGTCGGTACGCCGGCCTGGAGGCGCTCTCCGGGATCCCAGGAGCCGCGGGAGCCACGCCGGTGCAGAACGTGGGCGCCTATGGGGCCGAGGTCTCCCAGACCATCGTCGACGTGCGCGTCTGGGACCGCGGGCGGGGCGAGGTCGTGGTGATGACCGGTGAGGAGCTCGGATTCGGCTACCGGGATTCGGTGCTCAAGCGCACCACGATCCACGGCTCCCCGCGCTATGTGGTGCTCTCGGTGCGGTTCCGACTGGCTCACCGCGGCGACCGGACGCCCTCGGCGCCCGTGCGCTACGCCGAGCTGGCTCGCTCCCTGGGGCTCGACGTCGACGCCGCCCTCGACCAGCGTCGTGCTCCGCTGCAGGACGTCCGGGACAAGGTCCTGGCCCTGCGTGCGGGCAAGGGGATGGTGCTGGATCCCGCCGATCACGACACCTGGTCCACCGGGTCCTTCTTCACCAACCCGATCCTGCGCGCCGATCAGCTCCCTGAACTCCCCGAGGGGGCCCCGCGGTTCGCCGTCGGGCCCGATGCGGACGGGGCCGACCTGGTGAAGCTCTCGGCCGCGTGGCTGATCGACCGCTCCGGCTGCGGCAAGGGATTCGGCGCCGAGCTGACCGAGGGGCGGGCCAGCCTGTCCACCAAACACACCCTGGCGCTGACCAACCGCGGGTCGGCCTCCGCCGAGGACCTGATCACCGTCGCCCGGGCGGTCCGCGATGCCGTGTCCGACCGCTTCGGCGTCGCCCTGCATCCGGAGCCGGTGCTCATCGGCACCTCCCTATAAGGCCAGAGGGGCGCACATCGGCGTCCGCCCTGCAGTCACAAGACCGGCTCGGCGGGGTGTCCGGACCCTCATCTGCGACTGAAAGAGGCCCCTCGATCCTCGGCGGTTCGGATCAGGGCCGCCATCCGTTCTGCAGCAGCGCGCGTCGAACCTTGTCGATCCCCGGTGCCCACCCGTCCACCATATGGCGTCGTGTGAGCCGCACTTCGTCCCATCCCAGCAGCTCCATCAGTTCGGCGCGTGCCACATCCGACTCGACCTGCCGCGGGTCCGAGTGGTTCTGTCCTTCGTACTGCACGGCCACTCGCCACTGTCGGAACAGCAGGTCGGGCTGCAGCAGCGGACGGCCGTCCGCATCACAGATCCAGCTGTTGACCTCCGGCTCGGGAAGCTGGGCACGCCCCAGGGCCAGGCGCAGATGGGTCTCCGGGGGAGAGTCCGCTCCGATGCGGCTGAGCTTCCAGGCGCGGCGTGCCCGAGCAACACCCCGACCGGGACTGCGCTCCTCGATCGCTGCGGCCAACTGCTCCGGGGTGCACAGCGGTTCACGACGAGTCTCGAACCGAGGGCGCGGGATGCGGATGAGCTGATCGGCCAGGACGACCAGCTCCTCGACGGTGAGCAGGGCCGCGAGGTCTGCCCACGTCCTGGAATGGTCGGTGGTGACGATCTCGCCGACGCGCGTCAGTCGCTCCTGTGCGATCTGCGCCCGATGGCCGAGGAGGATCCCCGGACGACGGATGGCCTTCCGGCCGTCGGTGGTGGCCACTTCGAGCGGCTCGCTGATCTCGAGCGATCGGGGAGACATGTTCAGCAGACGGGCCGATTCGGAGCTCAGCGGCAGCTGCAGGAGTTCGGCGGCGGTGCGATGGGACGCGGCATGGGATCCGTCTGCGGTCACGGCCTCGAGGATGCCCGTGGCCCGCGCGGAGGCGGTGGGGGCCGCTCCCGTGCTCGGGGCGTAGATCCCTCGGGCCAGCCTCGTGGTCTCGCCGCGCCGCACGGCCCGTCGCAGCCCCGCATCGTCGATCCCCGACTCCAGCAGCTCCGCGCGACGACGACCGATGATGTGATGGGATGACATGGCCCCATCCCAGTCGAATCAGAGCCTCCTCGCAGACGTTCTCCACAGGCAGGGCATCGACGTCCGCCTTCCAGTCACCGGATGCGACCCACGGAGGCGGTTCGGGGACTCCTGCGGCTGAAACAGGGACCCCGATCCGTGGTCAGGGGCCGGCTCGGCCTACAGCCGACCGACGGCGATCTGCAGCATGCGGCGCAGCGGCTCGGCCGCGCCCCACAGCAGCTGGTCTCCGATGGTGAACGCGGAGATGTACTCCGGCCCCATCTCCAGCTTCCGGATCCGCCCGACCGGGATGGTCAGCTCACCGGTGGCCGCCACCGGGGTCAGCTGCTCCATCGTGGGCTCCTTCTCGTTGGGCACGACCTTCGCCCAGTCCGACCCGGCGGCGATGATCGACTCGATCTCATCGACCGGCAGGTCCTCACGCAGCTTCAGGGTCAGGGCCTGCGAGTGGGAGCGCAGGGCCCCGACACGCACGCACAGGGACTCGAAGGGGATCGCGTCGCCGCGGCGCTCCACCCCTGGGGCGAGGCTGTCGCCCCGTCCCAGGATCTTGTTGGTCTCGGCGCCGCCCTTCCACTCCTCCTTGGCGAGTCCGCCGCCGAGGTCCGCGTCGATCCAGGGGATCAGCGATCCGGCCAGCGGCACGCCGAACTGGGAGGCGTCGAGCCCGTCGCGCTGGGTGTCGAGCACCTTGCGGTCGATGTCGAGGATCGCCGCCGACGGGTCGGCCAGCTCTCCGGCGACGGCGTCGTGGATGGCGCCGAACTGCGTCAGCAGCTCGCGCATGTGCTTGGCGCCTCCGCCGGAGGCGGCCTGGTAGGTCATCGCGGTGCCCCACTCGACCAGGCCCTCCCGGAACAGGCCGCCGAGCCCCATGAGCATGCAGGAGACGGTGCAGTTGCCGCCGATGAACTCCCGGACCCCGGCGGCGAGGCCGGCGTCGATGACGTCCCGGTTGATCGGGTCCAGGGTGATGATGGAGGAGTCCTCCATCCGCAGGGTCGAGGCGGCGTCGATCCAGATGCCGTCCCAGCCGGCCTCCCGCAGCTTCGGGTAGACCTCCTTGGTGTAGTCCCCGCCCTGGGCGGTGACGATGATCGGCAGCTTCTGCAGGGTCTCCACGTCGAAGGCGTCGTAGAGCGTCTTCTCCTCGAACTCCACGCCGTCGAAGCTCGGCGCCTCGCCCCCGGCGTTCGAGGTGGAGAAGAACACCGGGCTGATGTGGCCGAAGTCCCCCTCGTCGAGCATGCGGCGGATGAGCACCGAGCCCACCATGCCGCGCCAGCCGACGATGCCCACGGACGGGCTCTCACCGGCCCCGGAGGACAGAGCGTGTGCGTCAGGGGATGTCGAAGTAGTCATGGCACCAGATTAGCGAACCGTGCGCCGAACCCCTATGACTCAGTCGACGTGCCTGCGTCCGCCGAGGTGGTGATGCTCGATCCGGTAGCGGACGCCGCTCTCAGCGGTGTGCCACCCGGAGGACGGATCGGAGGAGGCCAGGTACCACCGGTCCTCCGGAAGCTCGGGGGCCAGAGTGTCGCCGGGTTCGGTGAGGTCGATGACGGTCACCACGGCCAGCTCTGCGAGCGCCTCGGCCACCGCCTCCGCGTAGATCGCGCCGCCTCCCATGATCCAGACGTCGGCTTCGCCCGTCTCGGAGCGGGGGGTCTCGGAGAGCAGGTCGAGGGCGGCGTCGAGGGACGAGGCCGTCTCCGCCCCCGCCTCGACGATCGTCGCCGCGTAGTCCGAGGAGGAGGTGACCACCACGTTGCGGCGACCCGGGAGCGGACGGAACCTGGCCGGCAGCGACTCCCAGGTGCGGCGCCCCATGATCAGCGGTGCGCCGGCGGTGGTCCTGCGGAAGTGGCGCAGATCCTCGGGCAGGTGCCAGGGCATGCCGCCCTCGGCACCGATGACGCGGTCCACCGTCTGCGCCCAGATCATGCCGATCCGCGGCGCCCGGGCACGGTGGTCGGTCATACGGCCACCGGGGCCGAGATGGTCGGATGATGCTGGTAGTCGAGCACCTCGATGTCCTCGAACTCGTAGTCGAAGATCGACGCGGGGGTGCGTCCGAAGCGCAGCCGGGGGTACGGGTACGGCTCCCGGCCCAGCTGCTCGCGGACCTGCTCGTGGTGGTTGTCGTAGATGTGGCAGTCCCCGCCGGTCCACACGAACTCTGCCGGTCGGAGCCCCGTCTGTTCGGCCACCATCGCGGTGAGCAGCGCGTAGGAGGCGATGTTGAAGGGGACACCCAGGAAGAGGTCGGCCGACCGCTGGTAGAGCTGACAGGACAGTTCGCCGTCGGCCGCGTAGAACTGGAACATGGTGTGGCACGGCGGCAGCGCCATCCGGTCCACCTCGGCCGGGTTCCACGCGGTGACGATGTGTCGTCGTGAGTCCGGGTTGTGCCGGAGGGAGTCCACGACGCCGGCGATCTGGTCCACCGACCCGCCGTCGGGGGTGGGCCAGGAGCGCCACTGCACGCCGTAGACCGGACCGAGGTCGCCGTCGTCGTCGGCCCACTCGTTCCAGATCCGCACCCCCCGCTCCTGCAGCCACCGGACGTTGGAGTCTCCCCGCAGGAACCACAGCAGCTCGAGCGCGACGGAGCGGAAGTGGACCCGCTTGGTGGTGATCAGGGGGAAGGACTCGCGCAGATCGAACCGCATCTGCCGGCCGAAGACGCTGCGCGTGCCGGTGCCGGTGCGGTCGGACTTGGCGGTCCCCTGCCGCATGACCTCGGCGAGCAGATCCTCGTACGGCGTGGGCACGGCGGAGTCGGTGGCCGTGCGCGGAAGGTCGTCGCTGGTCATCCGGCAGCGACCAGGTTCCTGCGGTGCTCGGGGTACCGGCGGAGGTAGTCGTCGATGTACGAGCACTCCGAGGTGAAGGACGTCCCGTCGGCTTCGAGCTTCTCCAGCAGCAGCGTCACCAGGCAGCGGGCGTAGCCCCGACGGCCGAACCGGGGGCTGATGACCGTGTGCTGCAGCCGCATCACCGGGTCGCCGCCGATGGTGTCCTCGGAGTAGCCGATGAATCCGATGAACGTCTCGGCGCCGTCGACGTCGTCCCACAGCTCGACGCGTCGCCTGTCCTCGTCGATGCGCATCTCAGCGTGAGGGTGCACATTCTGCCGCGCGCCTCCGCCGGAGGCCTGTGCCTGATGGTCCATACGCCGAGACTACCGTCTCCGGCTCAGTCGTCGAAGGGCTCGTAGACCTCGAGGGACACGACCTCGCCGCTGCGGTCGAGCGCCTGCTGGGCGACGACGACGGCGCCGGGGCGCAGATACGGGTCCGACGTCGGCAGCGCTTCGCGGACTGCGGACTGAGGCGTCCAGGAGCCGAGCTCGGCCAGCACCACCGGCAGCACGGGCCGGTGCGTGCACAGCACGGTGGGCAGCAGGGTCTCCAACGACTTCCGGGTCCTCGAGGCGGCCTTCTTCGGCCGTTCCGCGGCGCGCTTCTCGGTCAGGGACTTCCGGTGCTTGAGCCGATGCCCGTGCTTCTTGGAGTAGGGGGCGACCGTCTCCACGCAGCGTCGCCAGGGGCTGGTGTCGACCAGGCGCGGCCGCCAGGCCGTCAGCAGGGCGCCCACGGCCTTGGCCTGGCGCTTGCCGGTCGCGGCGAGGGGCCGCTCCGCCTCGGCCCGCGACCACGAGGTCCGGGGCTTGGCCTTGGCGTGCCGCAGCACGATGAACGGCGAGGTGCGAAGCCGCGCGGACTCCGCCAGACGTGCGAGCTCGTCGAGGGGCTCCACGTCGGAGCGGTTGCTGAGCATCTTCCGCGCCTCCTCGACGGTGACCCAGCGCACCTCGTCGGTCTCGGAGCCGTCGGGCTCGGCGCGTCCGGAGACGGCCTCCGCCGCCCAGTACCAGACCTCCTTGGAGCGGCCGCCGCGCCCGTTGGCCACCGTGTAGCGGGTGACCGGCAGGGGCACGCCCAGCCGGACCGTCAGCCCGATCTCCTCGCGGACTTCGCGGACGGCGCATTCGGGCAGGGTCTCCCCGGGGTCCAGCTTGCCCTTCGGGAAGGACCAGTCGTCGTAGCGGGGACGGTGGATGAGCAGCACCTCGAGCCGGCCGCGCGCGGTCCTCCAGCACAGGGCGCCGGCGGCCAGGACCTGCGAGGTCGGGGGCGCGTCGGTGTGGCGCGCGGTCCTTCGGTGGGGCGTCGTCGTCACAGGGGCTCCTGGGTCGTCGCGGAGGGTTCCGTGGCGTCCGGCTCAGGCATCCGGCTCAGGCGTCCGATTCCGGTGCGTACATGATGTCCACGTCCCACCGGGTGAAGCCCAGGCGACGGTAGAGCTCGACGGCGGAGGTGTTGTCCGCGTCGACGTAGAGCATGACCGCCCGCAGACCCTGCCGGTGCAGGTGCTCGATGCCGGCCAGCGTCAGGGCCTTGCCGAGCCCGCGTCCCTGGGCCTCGGGCACCACGCCGACGACGTACACCTCGCCGAGGGCCTCGTCGCGACCCTCGGACGGGTCGCGGGGGTGGACCTTTGTCCAGTGGAAGCCGAGGAGTTCGCCGGCCTCCTCGGCCAGCAGGAAGCCGGCCGGGTCGAACCAGTCCTCGGACATGCGGCTGTGCAGGTCCTCCATGGTGAGGTGGCCCTGCTCCGGGTGGTCGGCGAAGGCGGCGGCGTTGGCCATCAGCCAGTCCTCGTCGTCGCGTCCCGGCTCGAAGGCGCGGATCGTCACCGTCTCCGGCAGGCGGGCCTCGGGGACGTCCTCGGGCGAGGTCAGGCGCATGCGCCACAGCGCGCGCACCGGCGACCAGCCGAAGCGGGTGCTGAGCGGCTGGGCCGCATCGTGTTCACCGTGCGCCCACGCCCGTCGCAGCCGTCCCGTCTCGGGGGACAGCGGGCCGCCGACCAGCGCGCCGGCGAGCTGGGTGCCGATGCCGTGCTGTCGGAAGGAGGGCCGGACCACGAGCTCCATGACGTCGGGGGTGGCGTCCTCCGAGTGGCCGCCGTCGCCGCGCACCACGACGCCGGCGCCGACCAGCAGGCGCTCCCCGTCGCGGGTCCAGGCGTAGGCGATGTGCAGGGGGGCGTCCTCCCCGGCGCCGGTCTCCGCGGCCTGGTGCATCTCCACCAGAGTCTGCTCGGAGAACGGCGGATTCCCGTCGGCCTGCTCGGCCGAGCGTGCGAGGTCGGCCAGCGCGTCGAGCTGCTCGCCGGTGGGTGCTCCGCGCAGGATCTCGACGTCCGTCTCGGGGGAGTCCTCGGCAGTGGGCGGTGCGGCGCTCATGCCACCACTGTATCCGAGGGGCTCGGCGCTCAGGGGCTCTGGGACTCCGCCCCGGGAGCGTGGGCGACAAGCCGGTAGCCGACGTTGCGCACCGTGCCGATGAGGGACTCGTGGTCGGATCCCAGCTTGGCCCGCAGACGCCGGATGTGGACGTCGACGGTGCGAGTTCCCCCGAAGTAGTCGTACCCCCAGACGTCCTGGAGGAGCTGCTCGCGGGTGAACACCTGGCCCGGGTGCAGCGCCAGGTGCTTGAGCAGCTCGAACTCCTTATAGGTGAGGTTCAGCATCCGTCCGCGGATCGCGGCCATGTAGGTGGACTCGTCGATGACGATGCCGCCTGCGCGGATCTCGGTCTCGGAGGCCTCCGGCTCGGCGTGGGACGCCCCCAGGCGGATGCGGGCCTCGAGCTCGGCCGGGGCGATGTGGGTCAGGACGAAGTCGTCGATGCCCCAGCCCTCGTTCAGCGCCGCCAGTCCGGACTCGGCCATGACGGCGACGACGGCCGCACCCAGGGTCTCGTGGGCCAGGGCGCACAGGGAGCGGGCGTGCGCGAGTCCGGTGCGGGCGTCGACGAAGACGACGTCGCAGTCGGGCGCATGCACCAGGGAGGAGGCCTGTGCGGCCATGGTGCGGACGCGGTGGCCCAGCAGGTCGAGGGCGGGCAGGGCGTCGTCCTGTGCGTCGGAGAGCACGAGCACCGTGGCCATCTGACCCCCTCGCGCGTGTTCTCGGCCTGCCCGGTCCGGTCGAGTATATCGGTCGGTCCTCTGGCAAGATGGCGGAGTGTGATGAAGTACCTGCCCCTGGTCGGCTCCGCCCTGCTCAGCTCCGCCGCACTGCTGCTGGCCTCGCTGCTCGGCACCGCGGCCGTCGCCCTGGTGGCGTGCGGGGTGTGCGTGCTCATCGCATGGGGCTGGCCGCAGCTGATGGGGGTCACCGCGCGGACCTCTCTGTCGGTCGTCATCCTCATCGCAGGGGTGGTCGCGGTGCTGGGTGCGTCGCTGGTGGAGCGGGCCTCGGCGCTGTTCTTCTGGTCCACCGTGGCTCTGGCCTTCGGCGTCATGGTGGTCTTCGTCATCCAGGTGCTGCGTGGGACCGGGCGCCCGCAGCGCCTCGAATCCACGCTCGGGGCCTCCACCGGGGTGGTGATCTCGACGACCGCCGCCGGGTGGGTCGCCGGGTACCGGTACCCGCTGGAGCTGACTGGGGTGGAGGACGACGAGGACGACACCCGCGTGATCACCGTCCGGGGGCTGCTGCCGACGGAGGGCGACGGCTTCCTCGGCGTCTCGGGGCAGGGCGAGACGCTGAGCATCATCGGGCTGGGTGCGCTGCTGCTGCTCGTGGTGGTGCTCATCGCGTCCCTGCCGGCCCGCGACCGGGTCGTCTTCCCGCTGGTCATCGTCGGCGGCGTCGTCGCCGGTGTCGCCGCAGGCTTCGTCTGGGGGCAGGCGACCATCCTGTTCTGCGCCATCCTCGGCGCCGGCGCCGGAGTGCTCGTGGGGGCGTTCCGTCGGTTCCTCATCCTGCAGGGCGCCCCCGCTGGGGTCCGCGCACGGACCGCCGTGGGGGCGGCTCCGGTCGCCGCGTTGGGAGCCGTCATCTACTTCGCCGAGCGGCTGCTCATCGGCTGAGCCCGACGTCGGACCGCGGGAGCCTCGCCGAGCCGCTAGACTGTCCGCATGGAATTCGGTCTGCAGAACGTCTCAGTCCTGGCCCTGGAGATCTTCTTCATCGGCCTGCTCGTCCTCTCGGTCCTCGCCATCGGCGGGATCTCCCTGACCGTGGTCAGCCGCCTCTTCAAGGGTCAGCGCTGATCCATGGCTCCTATGGAGCTGCCCACCGATCTCACACCTGAGCTGGTGCCGCTGTACTGGCTCCTCGGCGCCTGGGAGGGTCAGGGTCGTCTGGGCACGGGGGAGGACGGCGACCCCGCGTTCACCCAGCGGGTGACCTTCCGCGACTCCGGGATGGAGTTCGTGGAGTACCGCGCCGAGACCCGCCTGACCGATGAGGACGGGACTCCGCTGCGCCCGCTGTCGGTGGAGTCCGGGTTCTGGGCGCTCGACCGGCCTCGGGCGGACGCCGACGTCGGCCCCGGGCTCAACCCCGGCGACGTCGTCCCCGCCTACCGCAGCGCCGAGGATGTGCAGGGTCTGGCCGCCGAGGACGGTTCCTTCCCGCTGACCGCGACCATCACCCACCCCGGTTCGCTGACCGAGCTCTACTACGGTCGCATCCGGGGCCCGCAGCTGCAGATCACCACCGATGCGGTCATGCGCGGTGAGCACGCCGCGGAATACCCGGCGGCCACCCGGATGTTCGGACTGGTGGAGGACAAGCTGTTCTGGCGCTGGGACGTCCAGGGCCCGGACGGCGAGATGGCCCCACACGCCTCAGCGATCCTGAACCGCGTCGCCTCATCCCGGGAGGCCTGAGACCTCCCCGGCGCCGACCTGGAGGAGATCCCCGATGACCGCGTCCGAGACGCCGACCGACGCCCCCGCCGCCGACGCTGCGACGTCCGGGGGCTCCCCGATGCTCGACCGCCCCGGTGCGGTGCCCGGAATCGGCGAGGACGCCGGTGCGGCCGCGCACTACGGCTCTCCCGTCCCCGAGCAGCGTGCTCTCGATGCCGGCCGTGCGGTCGTCGACCTGTCCCACCGGGGCGTGGTCACCGTCACCGGTGCCGATCGTCTCTCGTGGCTCACCACGCTCTCCTCCCAGCAGCTCACCGACCTGACGCCCGGGGAGTCCCGCGAGCTGCTGATGCTGGACATCTCCGGGCGCATCGAGCAGTGGGCCGGCATCGTCGACGACGGTGAGACCGCCTGGCTGATCACGGAAGGGTCCTGGGCGGCTGGGCTGACCGGCTGGCTGGACTCGATGCGCTTCGCCATGCGGGTCGAAGTGGCCGACCGCTCGGCGGACATCGCGGTCCTCGGCTCCACGGAGCCCCTGCCGGAGGCGGCTCTGAGCGCCGCAGACCTCGACGACACCGTCCGGTGGGAGGACCCGTGGCCCCGGCTCGGCCCCGGCGCGGCCAGCTATGCGGCCTTCGACGAGGACGACCACCCGGGGCTGGACTGGTCATGGCACCTGACCCTGGTGCCGCGCGCCGGACTCGAGGTCCTGACCGAGAAGCTGGCTGAGGCCGGGCTCGGCCTGGCCGGCACGTGGGCCGCCGAGGCCCTGCGTGTGGCGGCCCGCCGTCCGCGCCTCGCCCGTGAGGTGGACGCCAAGACGATCCCGCATGAGCTGGACCTCATCCGGACCGCGGTCCACCTCTCCAAGGGCTGCTACAAGGGTCAGGAGACCGTCGCCCGGGTCCACAACCTCGGACACCCGCCGCGTCGGCTGACGTTCCTGCACCTCGACGGGTCCGAGCACGCCCACCCCCGGCCGGGTGCCGAGGTGCTGGCGCCGAAGGACCCGCAGGCCGATGCCGAGGCGCTGGCCTCGGAGCGCGCCGTGGGCGTGGTGACCTCTGTGGCCCTGCACCATGAGATGGGCCCGATCGCCCTGGCCGTGCTGAAGCGGCGCGCCGATCCCGAGCAGCAGCTCGTCGTGCGCGACACGGTCGAGGACCACCCGTCGTTCTGGGCGGCGTCCCAGGAGATGGTGGTCCGGCCGGACGCGGGGATGACGGTGGGCCGTCCGCAGGGCGACTTCGTCCGGCGCGGTCGCCGCTGAGCGCGGCTCCGCTCAGGCGAGGATCACCGTGGTCTGGGTCCCGGCCGCGCTGAATCCGAGATGCTGCGCGATCCGCAGCGAGGCCTCGTTCTCGAATGCGACTCGCCACTGCGGCACCAGGCCCTCGACGAAGGCCTCCTCCGCGGCGATCGCCGCGACCCGGCCGCCCAGACCGCGGCCTCGGCGGTCCGGTCGGGTGAGCACCCCCAGGTGCGCCAAGGTGTGGTGCCAGATCTGCCGGCACGAGGCCGCCGCTGCGTCGGGGCCGTCCGACGACTGCGGATCCAGCATCAGCGTGGCGGTCCATTCGGCCTCCGCGACGCCTGAGACGGCGACGTCGTCGGCCGGGCACCGGGACGTGACCGCCCTGACGTCGGCGGGGTCGAAGGAGACCGTCGCCGGCTCCTGGAGCGTCGGCGGAGCAGGCTCTTCGCAGTAGAGGAGCCGCGATGCGCCGAGCGCCCGAGCTCCGGGGTGCTCCGGAAGCATCAGCTCCAGCAGTCGACGCTCCGAGACCAGGTCCTCGTCCGAGGTGCCGCGCAGGGCGTCCAGTGCACTCTCCGGGCCGGTCACCGCCGTGCGCCCGAAGAGCCGGACCACGGTCACCGCGGAGGCGTCGTCGTCGACCACTCCGAGCCGCTCGCGGTCGGAGTCGAAGGCGTCGTCCCCCAGGCCGAGCATCCGGGCCCAGGTGAAGCCGATGATCTGTCGGGTCTGTTCGGTCAGCGTCATGGCCGGTGCAGGGCCTCTCGTCGAAGGGGCTGCCGCCCCGCGGGTGAGGTGAGGTCGGCGGGGTCAGCGGCCGAAGAGGATCTGCGCCTCCTCGTAGCGCTCCGGCGGGACCTCCTTGAGCCCGTCGAGGGCCTCGGCGAGGTCCACCGTCTCGATCTCGGTGCCCCGCAGCGCGGCCATATGGCCCCAGGCGCCCTCGTGGACCAGGTCGAGGGCCTTGATGCCGAACCGCGTGGCCAGCACCCGGTCGAAGCCGGTCGGGTTCCCGCCCCTCTGGATGTGGCCCAGGGTGGTGTTCCTCGTCTCGATCCCGGTGCTCTGCTCGATCTGATGGGTCAGCCGTTCACCGATCCCGCCGAGGCGGGGGCGCCCGTCGGCCTCACGGCCCTTGTCCGCAAAGGCCTCGTCGGAGCCCTCCGGGACATATCCCTCGGCGACGACGACCAGCGCGGATCGTCCGCGCGCGTGGACCTGCTGCACCCACTCGGACACCTGCTCCATGGCCACCCGCTGCTCGGGGATCAGGATGGCGTGCGCCCCGGCGGCCATGCCCGAATGCAGGGCGATCCAACCGACGTGGCGGCCCATGACCTCGGCGACCATGCACCGGCTGTGGGACTCCCCGGTGGTGCGTAGGCGGTCCATCGCGTCGGTGGCGATGGAGACCGCCGTGTCGAAGCCGAAGGTGTAGTCGGTGGCCCTGAGGTCGTTGTCGATGGTCTTGGGCACACCCACGATGGGGAGGCCGTCGTCGGCGAGCCGCTTCGCTCCCGCCAGCGTCCCCTCACCGCCGATGGCGATGACGGCGTCGAGGCCGTCGCGGCGCATCTGGGCGCGGATGTTCTCCGGACCGCCGTCGGGGTGGTTGTAGGGGTGGGTGCGGGAGGTGCCGAGGATGGTGCCGCCCTGTCTGGCGAGTCCTCGGACGTCCTGGCGCGCGAGTTCGACGTGGTCGCCCTCGATGAGGCCCCGCCACCCGTCGCGGATGCCCACGAACTCGTCGCCGTAGCTCTTGATGCCGTGGAGGACCGCCGAACGGATCACGGCGTTGAGTCCGGGGCAGTCGCCGCCGGAGGTGAGCAGGCCGATGCGCATGGTGGAGGCCCTGAGCCTTTCTGGACGGGTCTGAGAGGGGTCTGGGACGGGGTCTTGGGACGGGTGCTGCGGTGTTCAGCCGCGCCCGAGCAGGTCGGCGATGCGGTCGAGGCCGCGGTGCAGGTCGTCGTCGCCGAGTGCGTAGGACAGGCGCAGGTAGCCGCTGGGGCCGAACGCCTCGCCGGGCACGACGGCGACCTTCGCCTGCTCGAGGATGACCTCGGCGAGCTCGGCGGAGGTCTGCGGGGTCGTGCCCCCGACCTCGCGGCCCAGGGCCCCACGGACGTCCACGTAGGCGTAGAAGGCGCCCTCCGGGGTCGGGCAGCTGAAGCCGGCCACCGCGTCGAGCCCCTCGACCATCGCGCGACGGCGCCGGTCGAAGGCCTCGCGCATCCGGGCCACGGCGTCCTGAGGCCCGGTGAGGGCCTCCAGCGCCGCCATCTGGGAGACGTTGGCCACGTTGGAGGTCGCGTGGGACTGCAGGTTCGAAGCGGCCTTGATCAGGTCCTGGGGGCCGACCATCCAGCCGACCCGCCAGCCGGTCATCGCGTAGGTCTTCGCCACGCCGGAGAGCACGACCACCTGGTCGGCGAGCTCGGTGAGCGAGGCGACGGAGGTGAACGGGACGCCGTCGTAGGTGAGCTGCTCGTAGATCTCGTCGGTGACGACCCAGAGTCCCTTCTGAGCGGCCCATCGGCCGATCTCTGCGACCTGCTCAGGGCTGTGGACCGCTCCCGTGGGGTTCGAGGGGGACACGAACACCAGCACCTTGGTCCGTTCGGTGACGGCCTCCTCGAGCTGGTCGACGGTCACCCTGTAGCCCTGCTCGGGTCCGGCGAAGACGTCGACGGGCACTCCGCCCGCCAGCTTCACGGACTCGGGGTAGGTGGTCCAGTAGGGGGCCGGCAGCAGCACCTCGTCGCCCGGGTCCAGCAGCGCGGCGAAGGTGTTGAACACCGCCTGCTTGCCGCCGTTGGTGACCAGCACGTTCGCGGCCTCCACTGCGAACCCGGAGTCGCGGGAGGTCTTCTCGGCGATCGCCTCGCGCAGCGCGGGCAGGCCGGCGGCGGGGGAGTATCGGTGGAACCTGGGGTCGCGGGCGGCCTCGACGGCTGCGTCGACGATGTTCTCCGGCGTGGGGAAGTCGGGCTCGCCGGCGCCGAAGCCGATGACGTCCTCGCCCTCGGCCTTGAGGGCCTTGGCCTTGGCGTCCACCGCCAGGGTGGCGGACTCGGCGATCGACCCGATGCGCTCAGAGACGCGGGCGGAGGGGGCTGTCATGATGTCGTCCTCATCGTCGTGCTGTGCTGGGTTCCCGGGCCGCCGACGGCGACGGCCTGCGGATGCCTCCCACACTATCGGCAGGGACTGACCAGGTGAACCGCCTCAGCGCCCGGACGGCCCGATCAGAGGTGCGCGCCTCAGGGCGACGGCCAGGCACACGCCCCACAGGGTGAACAGGGGGTCCCACAGGAACGCATGTCCCATCAGGCCCTCGGGATCGTGCACCGGGCCGAAGGCCCCCGCCAGGGCGGTCAGGGCGAGGACCGTGTGCACCCCGCCGTAGACGATCAGTCCGACGGCGCCGCACCAGCACAGCACCCGCCAGAGCCGGGGACGGGGGAGGGCTCCGCGAAGATGGAGTATCGGGACGGCCACGGCGGCGAGCTTGAGCAGGCCGATGATCAGCAGGCCGGCGAACACCCACCAGGGGGCCTGCTCCCGAAGCTCCACCGCGCCCTCGCCGACGGTCCCGAGCAGGGCCCGTCCGCCCAGCCCCCACCAGAGGCTGGATGCGGCGTGGAGTCCGCCGAAGATGATCGTCCCGGCCAGCGCGGACCGTCGCAGCCGTCCCATGCTCCCCCTGGCTCCCCTGTCGCGATGTCCGGCGTGATGTCCGGCGCGGGACCGGCCTGCGGGCACGCGGTGCGTCCTGCGGGACGGATCCTGAGACGGAGTTTTTGTCGCCGATGTGGCCACGATGTAGACTCGTTCATCGGTGTCTGGGCACCTCTGATGGGTCGTGCCCTCCAGAGAACGGTCCCAGACCCTAGGGCAGTGGCGCAATTGGTAGCGCAACGGTCTCCAAAACCGTAGGTTGCAGGTTCGAGTCCTGTCTGCCCTGCGCTGAGCGGCGCGGTGTCCGGACCTCCGGTCGACGCGGCTCACACCTTGTCCGCCGACCCCATGGAGCCTCCGTGTCCCAGACTCCTTCCCAGGAAGACCAGGGCAGGTCCCCGGACGGCGGGTCACCGCGGGGACCGTTCGGCAAGGTGTGGCTGTTCCTCCGGCAGGTCGTCGACGAGCTGAAGAAGGTCGTCGTCCCCACCCGGCGCGAGCTGACGAACTACACGCTGGTCGTGCTGGTGTTCGTCGTGATCGTGATCCTGCTGGTCACCGGGCTCGACCGGGTGTTCAGCACCGCCGCCGAATGGGTGTTCGGCGACGGTGCCGCGGAAGCACCGGCCGAAGCTCCGATGGAGCAGGCGCCGGAGGACGCCCCCGACGGCGACGCACCGGCTGACGACGCCGAGCAGGGTCAGGGCGACGACTCGTAGCAGCGACTCGTCGCACCGCCCCGGGCCCAGCATCCGCGGCCCGACCGGCCCAGACCACGAAGAGCAGGAGAGACAGTGTCGGAACAGGAACTTTCGCAGCACACCGAGGCCGATGAGGCCCAGGAGACGGCCGCCGTGACCGACGGCGACGCCGTCGAGGACGCTGTCGAGGCTTCGGCCGACTCTGACGCCGAGCCCACGGACTCCGAGGCCCCCGAGCAGGCGGAGTCCGCCGAGCCGGCCGACCAGGCCGAACAGTCTGAGGAGCCTGAGGAGAAGACCTACGACCAGCGGGCCGACGAGCTGCGTCGTGAGCTGCGAAGGGGCCTCGGCGACTGGTACGTGGTGCACACCTACGCCGGGTACGAGAAGCGTGTGCGCTCCAACCTGGAAACCCGCATCCAGACCCAGGACATGGAGGACTCGATCTTCGAGATCGACGTCCCCATGGAGGAGGTCGTGGAGATCAAGGGCACCCAGCGCAAGGTCGTCAACCGGGTGCGCATCCCCAGCTATGTGCTGGTGCGCATGGAGATGACCGATGCGGCCTGGGGTGTGGTCCGCCACACCCCGGGGGTCACCGGCTTCGTGGGCAACGCCCACGATCCGCACCCGCTCGGCATCGACGAGGTCTACGACATGCTGGTCGAGCACCGCCTCGGCAAGCCCGACGCTCCGAAGGTCGTCGAGACCGGCGGCGACGCAGCCCCGCTCGGCCCGACCCCCGGAGAGGCCGTCACGGTCGACTTCGAGGTCGGCGAGTCCGTCACCGTCAACGACGGTCCGTTCGCAACCCTTCCGGCGACGATCTCGGAGATCCAGCCGGACAGCCGCCAGCTGGTGGTACTCGTCTCGATCTTCGAGCGCGAGACCCCGGTGACGCTGAACTTCAACCAGGTGGACAAGGTCTACTGAGACACAGACTCTCGGTGCGACGGATGGCTTTGGTCCGTCGCACCGGACCGGTCATCGCCGCCATGATGACCACCGCCTCTGACCACACTCCTGTGGCGGAGGGAAACCGCAAGTACGAAGGACGCTTTCAACTATGGCCCCGAAGAAGAAGGTCGCCGGCCTGATCAAGCTGCAGATCCAGGCGGGTGCCGCCAACCCGGCACCGCCGATCGGCCCTGCGCTCGGTCAGCACGGCGTCAACATCATGGAGTTCTGCAAGGCCTACAACGCCGCGACCGAGTCGCAGCGCGGCAATGTGGTGCCCGTGGAGATCACGGTCTACGAGGACCGCTCCTTCACCTTCATCACCAAGACCCCGCCGGCCGCCGAGCTGATCAAGAAGGCCGCTGGCGTCGCCAAGGGATCGGGCGTGCCGCACACCGACAAGGTCGGCAAGCTCACCCAGGCGCAGGTCGAGGAGATCGCCCAGACCAAGATGGAGGACCTCAACGCCCACGACGTCGAGTCCGCCTCCAAGATCATCGCCGGCACCGCCCGGTCGATGGGCATCGAGGTCCAGGCCTGACACCCCGGCCCTGAGCCGACATCCGTAAGAACCCCTGTGGGAAGGGCCGAGCGCGGCCCGCACACCACACCTGCGAAGGAGAGAACAAGCAGATGGCACAGCGCAGCAAAGCATATCGGGCGGCCGCCGAGAAGATCGACGCGGACCACCTCTACTCCCCGGCCGAGGCCGTGAGCCTGGCCAAGGAGGCCAACCCGTCCTCGAAGGACGCGACCGTGGAGGTCGTCTTCCGCCTGTCGGTCGACCCGCGCAAGGCCGACCAGATGGTCCGCGGCACGGTGAACCTGCCGCACGGCACCGGCAAGACGGCCCGCGTGGTGGTCTTCGCCCAGGGCGACAACGCGGTGAAGGCTGAGGAGGCCGGCGCCGACGTCGTCGGCTCCGACGAGCTGATCGCCAAGGTCGCCGACGGTTGGACCGACTTCGACGCCGCCGTGGCGTCCCCGGACATGATGGGTAAGGTCGGACGTCTCGGCAAGGTGCTGGGGCCCCGCAA
Organism: Nesterenkonia marinintestina; assembly: GCF_025420485.1. Lineage (GTDB taxonomy): Bacteria > Actinomycetota > Actinomycetes > Actinomycetales > Micrococcaceae > Nesterenkonia > Nesterenkonia marinintestina. Next base: position 60,010 of record NZ_JAOEFD010000006.1, read on the forward strand.
CCTGATGCCGAACCCGAAGACCGGCACTGTGACTCCGGACGTCGCCAAGGCCGTGGCCGACATCAAGGGCGGAAAGATCGACTTCCGCGTCGACAAGCACTCCAACCTGCACTTCATCATCGGCCGGACCAGCTTCGACGCCGACCAGCTGGCGGAGAACTACGCCGCCGCACTGGACGAGATCCTGCGTCTGAAGCCCTCGGCGTCGAAGGGCCGCTACATCCAGCGCGCCACCATGACGACCACCTTCGGCCCGGGCATCCCTGTGGACCCGAACGTCACCCGCGTGGTGCCGCAGGCCTGAGCATGAGTCCGCCGCACGGCGGATGAGGCCCCGGCGACCCTCCGACGGAGAGGTCGCCGGGGCCTCGTCATGTCTGCAGGTCGGTGGGCCGGGAGCGGCTCGACCGGGGCGAGTCGTGCTACGTTCACGGCTGTGGGATCCCGACACTTCTATGAGCCCCGCCGGGGACACCGTCTGCCGCACGACCCGTTCAAGGCGATCATCGCGCCCAGACCCGTCGGCTGGGTCTCCAGCCGCTCGGCCGAAGGTGTGCTGAACCTGGCGCCGTACAGCTTCTTCAATGCCTTCACGGCCGCGCCGCCGATCATCGGCTTCGCCTCGAACGGCTGGAAGGACTCGGTCGCCAACATCGAGGCCTCCGGTGAGTTCTGCTGGCATCTGGCCGACCATGGGCTCGCCGCACGGATGAACCTGACCTCGGCCTCCCTGCCTCCGGAGGTCGACGAGTTCGCGGCCGCCGGCCTGACCCCGCGGCGGTCGCAGGTGGTCGAGGTGCCCCATGCGGCCGAGGCGCGCGTGGTCTTCGAGTGCCGCCGCACCCAGATCGTGCGGCTCACCGACTCCCACGGCACCGAGGTGGACACCTGGCTGACGCTCGGCGAAGTCGTCGGTGTGCACATCGACGAATCACTGCTGGTCGACGGCATCTACGACACCGCGGCCGGGGACCCGGTCCTGCGTGCCGGAGGGCCGAGCGACTACTTCCGGATCGGGAGCGACCGCCTGTTCCACATGCGTCGTCCCCGCGCCGAGGACGTCGACGTCGACCGCTGAGGGCTGCGCCGGCCGCCGCCTCCCGGGGCGGTGACCGGTCGGCCGACGCCGAGTGGCGGAGCGGCCCTCGGGACGTGTAGGATCGTTCGCGACCAGAGACCGCCGGTCGCTGAAGTCGTGCGGAGGACAGTGGCATTGTGCTCCGCGGTCGCCGGGCTCCGCCCGGAGTGCGACTCAGCTGTAAAGACCCCTCGCGGGCGACCTGCGCAGGTGACACGAACCAGCCGCTCCCGATCAGGTGCCGATCCTGCCGTCCAGGACGAGGCGCCGACGATCTGAGTCGCCCCGTGCATCTGCGCACCGGGGCTTTTTTCATGCCCCCGATCATCGCTAGTGCAGGGACCTCGGCCGGCACCGAAAGATCGGAAGGAGTGCCATGGCGAATCCTGAGAAGGCTGCCGCCGTGGACGAGCTGAAGGAACTGTTCAGCTCGTCGACCGCCGCAGTGCTCACGGAATACCGCGGCCTCTCCGTCGGACAGCTGCAGGAGCTGCGCAAGTCCGTGCGGGAGAACGCGCACTACGCCGTGGTGAAGAACACGCTGACCGAGATCGCCGCGCGCGAATCCGGTATCGATGCCTTCGAGGGCAAGATGGAGGGCCCCTCCGCCATCGCCTTCGTCCACGGCGACGCCGTCGACGTGGCCAAGGCCCTGCGTGACTTCGCCAAGAGCAACCCCGCACTCGTCATCAAGGCCGGCTACATGGACGGAGCCGCGCTGGACGAGGACGGGATCAAGAAGCTTGCGGATCTCGAATCCCGCGAGGTTCTGCTCGGCAAGATGGCCGGCGCCTTCATCGGCGTCCAGTCGAAGGCCGCCGCCGTCCTCCAGGCTCCGCTGACCAAGGCCGTGCGCACGGTCGAGGCGCTGCGGGAGCAGCAGGAAGCGGCCTGAGCCGAGCTCGATGGGCCCGATCGGACCGGTATGACGGTCCCGGAAGGCCCCCGGGGCGGGGCAGACCCGCCCACCACGTAGGAAGATCCGCAGGTGTCGCGGTCTGCGAGAGTCGCAGACTCAGACATGACAGACATGAGAAGGAGCGCCTGACATGGCGAAGATGACCAACGACGAGCTGATCGACCAGTTCAAGGAGATGTCCCTCATCGAGCTCTCGGAGTTCGTGAAGCTCTTCGAGGAGACCTTCGACGTCGAGGCCGCCGCTCCGGTGGCCGTGGCCGGTGCCGCACCGGCCGCCGGCGGCGGCGAGGGCGAGGCTGCTGAGGAGCAGACCGAGTTCGACGTCGTGCTGGAGTCCGCCGGCGACAAGAAGATCGGCGTCATCAAGGAGGTGCGCGGTCTGACCTCCCTCGGCCTGAAGGAGGCCAAGGAGCTGGTCGACGGCGCTCCGAAGCCGGTCCTCGAGGGCGTCGACAAGGACGCCGCCGAGAAGGCGAAGGAGACCCTGGAGGGCGCCGGCGCCACCGTCACCCTCAAGTGAGCCTGAGCTCGGCCCGACTCGGCTGAGCATCATCGCCTCGCCCCCGCAGGGGGGACGAGGACGCTCATCGGATCCCCCGCCCCGGACCTCCGGGGCGGGGGATCCGTGCGTCCGGCGGGTGTGCGGACCTCCGGCCCGGGGGCGGGTGTGCGCGGCCGAGGTGCGGCTAGGATGGAGGAGGGAGGAAGCGCCCTCCCAGGGCGGCGTTGAGGGCGTCGTCCGAGCACGGATGAGGAACGTCGGCCGATGACCGTCGGCCGACCGAGCACTGAACAGGAGCGCCGACATGACCGACCCGGCACAGACAGACGCCGCACCGGAGCAGCCCCAGGGCGAGCAGGCCCGGGAGGAGCAGGCCGCAGGCGAGCAGCCGCAGTCAGGCTTCGGCGTCGTCGTGGGCATCGACGGTTCGGACCACTCCATGGGGGCCCTCCGTCTGGCCGCCGACGAGGCCGACCGACGGGGCCTGCCGCTGACCATGGTCATCGCCTACTCGCTGTCGCCGTACTCCGACTCCGCGCGCGCCGCGGGCGACTACTTCGCCGACGACTCCGTCCTGCGCGACGGGTGCAAGAACGTGCTGCTCGAGGCGCGGGAGCACCTCGGCCACTTCTCGGGACGGCTGCGCGGATACGTCAAGTACGGCGACGCCGCCGACGTCCTGCTGAAGTTCTCCAAACGCGCCGACCTGCTCGTGGTCGGAAGCCGCGGCCGCGGCGGGTTCGCCGGCCGCATGCTGGGATCGGTGTCCTCCGGTCTGCCGTGGAAGTCCCGCTGCCCGGTGATCATCGTGCCCAAGCGGTTCACCTCCCAGGACGAGCATGAGCACCGCGACGTCTCCGCCGCTCCGGTCTCGGTGGGAGTGGACGGCTCCAGCCACAGCCTCGTGGCGGCCCTCGAAGCCGCGGAGGAGGCCCGGACCCGCCGGGTGCCGCTGCGTCTGGTCTCCGCCTACACCGACCACGTCGAGGACACGTCCTGGACGCCCAAGAAGCGGCAGCGCAAGGACCAGCACGACGGTGTCCTGGCCCGGCTGGACGAGGACCGGGCATGGCTGCGGGAGCAGGCGCCCGGCGTCGAGATCGAGACCGTCGCCGCCGTGGGCAGCTCCGTGAAGGTCATGGTCGACGAATCCCGGACCGCCGGGCTGACGGTGGTCGGCACCCGAGGCCGCGGCGGATTCGCCGGGATGATCCTCGGATCGACCTCGAACGGTGTGATGCACCACGCCGAGGGTCCGCTGATGGCCGTCGCGGACGTCGCCGACCCCCGAGTGCGCTCCCACCGTCGCTTCGCCCAGGGCTGAGGCCGGCCCGGCTCCTCCTGCTCGGGCCTGCCCCGTAGTGCGCCGTTCCGATCAGAGGCGTCTCCGGCGGCGGGGCCGCAGTCCCGCGGCGATGAGGATCAGCCCCGCGAGGGTGCAGATTCCGAGTCCGACCAGCAGCGGGTCCACCATCACCCCGAGGACGACGCCGAGCAGGCACCACAGGGCGAGCAGGAAGCAGACCGTGCCCACGACGAGCTGACCGGGACGCATCCCTGAGGGCTCCTCGGAGTCGGATCCCGGGCGGTCGGCGGTGCGTTCGGAGGAGGCTCCGACGAGCCGGCCCTCCGCCTCCGCTCGCTCCCACCATCGGGGGCCCCGCTCGGGTTCCTTCCAGTCGAAGTCCTCCGCGGTCGTGGTCTGCAGCGATTCGGCCAGCAGCGAGTCGATCTCGTGCGGACGGTCGGGGTGGTGGTCCCGTCGGGTCATCATCGTCCCTCTCCGGAGCCCGCGGACGAACCGGTCTCCTGCGCGTAGGTGGTGGCGTCGTAGAGCTCGATGCTGTTGAACGCCGCATTGATCGAGACGTGCAGACGACGCTCGGCATCGGCCGGGCCGACGGTGAATCCGCGGCTGCTCAGGCCGCCGCCCTCGTGCTCCCCCCCGACCGTGTGGGCGCTCATTCCGCCGAAGGCCTGGTTCGCGTCCACCACGACCTCGACGTCGTCGGGGACGAGCAGCTCCAGGGACGAGAAGGCGGTGCTGACGTCCGCGTAGTGGACCTCGACGCCGTCGACGGTCTCGGCCTCGGCGGGGTCCAGGTGCCGCAGGTCCATCGTGGTGGCGGAGAACGCCGACCTCATGGTGGCGGCGTCGGTGGTGTCGGTGCCGAAGGCGTGCAGGCCGTCGCCGCGGAAGCCCTGTCCGTGGGCGAGGGTGAACACCAGCACCATCGCCGCAGCAGCGGTGACCAGCAGGAATCCGCGGCCGCGTCGACCGCGGACCGCGGAGACGATGTGGGCCGAGGACATCAGGAGCACGACGACGATCAGGCAGCTCAGGACGGCGGTCAGGGGAGAGATCCCCACCACGCCGCCGACGGCCATCAGGCCGAGCAGGGTGGGGACCGCCAGCAGCAGCGTGCCGAAGGTCAGCAGCCGTCGACGGCTGCGACGTTCACGCTCCGCTGCGGTGGCACCGGGGGTCTCGACGTCCGCCGAGGTCGTCGACCTCGTCCGCGGCCTCCCGTCGCCGCGGCCCCGCCGAGTCGCCGGGTCCCGTCTCGGGCTCGGTTCGGGAGGGCCGTACCGCTCAGGGGGCTCAGGAGCGGCGGTGGTGGGATACCAGGCCGGGCGGCCGTCGGTGCGCCGCGGCATGGGTCGCGTGGAGTCCTCCTCGGCGTACCCGGAGGATCCCTGAGAGGCCTCCGCGGGCGACCTGCGGCCGCGGCGCACCGACGCGGTCATCAGCCAGACCAGGCCCGCGAGCACCAGGACGTTGAGCACGACGCCGACGGCGCCGGTGAGGCTGAACGGGCTCAGCAGCGTCAGCGCGCCCACGGCGGCGAGGAGCCCGCCCCCGATGAGTCCGCCGCCGTGCTCGCCGGCGACGGCCCGCTGCAGGTGGATCCGCCCGGACGAGTCGGGCAGCAGCAGCCAGAGCAGACCGTAGGTCAGCGAGATCGGCGGGAAGAAGAGCAGGGTCAGGATGACCAGGATCCCGCGGACCAGGGTGGCGTCCCAGCGGACCCGGGCGGCGACCATGGCGGCGACGCCGCCGAACCAGCCCGAGTTCGCGCGCACCAGGCCCGTGCGTCGGATCCGGTCGAAGAAGCGGTGCCCGGCGTGCGGGTCGCCGGTGTCGTCCTCGGCCGGCTGAGAGGTGTGCTGGGGAGGGTGCTGAGCCATGCTCCCAGTCTCCTCGCAGGCTCCGCTCCTCCGCTATGGGGGTCCACCCTGATGCGACCCTGAACCTGACCCCGTCGGACCCCCGAGAGGGGGCGGAGACGGATCGGCGTCCGGGACGCCGTGGCAGGATGGAGCTATGCCGGAGTCGCCCACCGAGGTGCGCCCGCGCCCCGAGCTGCGCCGCGCCGCCGACACCCCGCTGGCCGGGGTGTGCTTCGGTCTGGCCCGGCACCTCGAGGTCTCCGTGCCGACGGTCCGGGCCGCGATGATCGGCCTGGCCGTGGCCGGTGGGATCGGGGTGGTCCTCTACTGCTGGCTGTGGATCTTCGTGCCCGCCGACGATGAGGAGACCGGTGAGGCCGCCGTGCGGGGGCTCAGCGGACCGGCCGCCGACGGCGCGTCCTCGGGCGCGGCGCCCGCGGGTGGGACGGATCGGAGCGTGGTCGACGCCGGCCGGGACGACTTCGGAGTCCGGCTGCGGCGGCTGGCCGACGCGCTCACCGGTTCCCCGGAGGTGCTGCTCGGCGGGCTGCTGCTCGGCGGTGCCCTGCTGATGCTCACGGCTCTGCTCGGTGCGGATCTGAACTGGTGGGTCATCGCACCGCCGGCGGTGCTCACCCTGGGCGTGCTGGTGGCCTGGCCCCAGGTCGACAGGCCCGACTCCGCGCGGGGCGCGGGGGATCGGCCCGGCCCCCTCCGCCAGGTCGCCGTCGGCTCCGGCCTCGTCGTCCTGGCGCTGGTGCTGCTGGTCGCCGGGCTGGTGCCCCTGGCCGAACTCGTCATGGGTCTGGTGATCGCCACGATGCTGGTGGCGGGGCTCGGCCTGGTGGCCGCCCCGTGGCTGATCCGGCTCTACCGGACGGCGACCACGCAGCGGGCTCGGGCCGCGGCCGAGGCGGAGCGCGCCGACATCGCCGCCCACCTGCACGACTCCGTGCTCCAGACCCTCGCGATGATCCAGAAGCAACGTCACGACCCTGAGGCGGTCGGCACACTGGCCCGACTCCAGGAGAGACAGCTCCGCGGCTGGCTCTACCGGCGGGATGGGGCCGAGCCGGGGACCCTGAAGGATCAGCTCCTCGCGGTCGCCGCGGAGCTCGAGGAGCAGCACGGCGTCGCCGTCGACGTCGTCGCCGTCGGCTCCTCCGGCCGCCACGACCACCGGGTCCTCGTGGCGGCCGCGCGGGAGGCGATGCTCAACGCGGTCCGGCACGCGGGCCCGGCGTCGGTCTACATCGAATCCGATGAGACCGGTGATGCCGTCTACGTCAGGGACCGCGGACCCGGTTTCGATCCCCGGGCGGTCGACGCCGACCGGCTCGGGATCCGAGAGTCCATCGTCGGGCGGATGCGCCGGGCCGGAGGTGAGGCCGTGATCCGCTTCCCCGGGTCCGGCACCGAGGTCCGGCTGCAGATGCCGGTCGAGGCGGAGGCCGAACCCGGTACGGAGTCGGGCACCGAGGGCGGACGCGACGAGGAGACGGCATGAGTGCGCAGATCCGTGTGGTGATCGTGGACGATCACGCCATCTTCCGGGCCGGCCTCCGCCATGAGATCGGCGACCGGCTCCAGGTGGTCGGCGAGGCGGCCGACGTCGACGCCGCGGCGGAGGTGGTGCGGGCGCAGCGCCCCGACGTCGTGCTCCTCGACGTCCACCTGCCCGGCGGCACCGGAGGCGGGGGAGCCGAGGTGGTGCTCAGCTGCCGGGACCTGCTGGAGGGCACCCGCTTCCTCGCGATCAGCGTCTCGGACCAGGCCGAGGACGTCGTCTCGGTGATCCGCGCCGGAGCACGCGGGTACGTGACCAAGACGATCAGTCCCGACGAGCTCGTCGCCGCCGTGGGTGCGGTCCACGGGGGCGACGCGGTGTTCTCACCGCGCCTGGCCGGTTTCGTGCTCGATGCCTTCGGCACGTCGGCCGCGGCGGAGGAGGTCCGTGACGAGGAGCTCGATCGGCTCTCCGCACGCGAGGTGGAGGTCATGCGCCTGATCGCGCGGGGGTACACGTATCGTGAGCTCGCCGGCGAGCTGTACCTCTCCGTCAAGACGGTGGAGACCCATGTCTCGAGGGTGCTGCGGAAGCTCCAGCTCTCCTCGCGCTACGAGCTCACCCGGTGGGCCGAGCAGCGCCGCATCGTCTGACACGGACGGCGCTCTGCTAGAGTCGGGCCGACCGGCCGGGACCGCGGGTCGTCGAGGCGCGCAGGCTCGGTCCATACACCACGGGCGGACCGCTCCGGGCGAGGCGCGGTCGTCGGCGTTGCGCTCTCCTGTGCAGATGTTCTATGCTGTACTTTTGCGCCATTCCCCTCTGATCGTGCCTTCAAATAGCGGTGGGCACCCTTGATGTGCGCAGACTCCAAGGAAGCTACGAAGGTCTGTGGAAGGATTCCTCTTGGTCGCCTCGAGCACCTCATCGATTCAAACCGCTAGCTCGGCCCGCACGTCTGAATACGCCGGCCGACTCTCATTCGCAAAGATCTCAGAGCCCCTGGACGTCCCCGAGCTGCTCGCGCTGCAGATCGAGTCCTTCGACCGACTGGTCGGCAACGAGCGCTGGGCCGCTCGTGTGGAGGAGGCCCGTGAGAAGGGTGTCCGGGGCGTCTCCGACACCTCCGGCCTCGCCGACATCTTCGAGGAGATGTCCCCGATCGAGGACTTCCAGGGCACCATGTCCCTGAGCTTCTCGGAGCCGGAGTTCGCCGACCCGAAGATGCCGGTCGACGAGTGCAAGGAGCGTGACACCACCTACGCCGCTCCGCTGTACGTCAAGGCCGAGTTCATGAACAACAACACCGGCGAGATCAAGCAGCAGACGGTGTTCATGGGCGACTTCCCCCTGATGACGGACCGCGGCACGTTCATCATCAACGGCACCGAGCGCGTCGTCGTCTCGCAGCTGGTCCGCTCCCCGGGCGCCTACTTCGAGCGCAGCCCGGACAAGACCTCGGACAAGGACATCTTCACCGCCAAGGTGATCCCCTCCCGCGGCGCCTGGTTCGAGCTGGAGATCGACAAGCGCGACCAGGTCGGCGTGCGTCTGGACCGCAAGCGCAAGCAGCCGGTGACCGCCCTGCTCAAGGCGCTGGGCTGGACCGAGTCCCGCATCCTCGAGGAGTTCGGCGACTACGACTCCGTGCGCGCCACCCTGGAGAAGGACACGTTCGAGTCCCAGGACGACGCCCTGCTGGACATCTACCGCAAGCTGCGTCCGGGAGAGCCGCCCACGGTGGAGGCCGCCGAGGGCCTGCTGCGCGGCCTGTACTTCACCCCGAAGCGCTACGACCTCGCGAAGGTGGGCCGCTACAAGCTCAACCGTAAGCTGGGCGTCGACAAGGACTTCGCCGACCCGGACGCCTCGGTGCTCACCGAGGAGGACATCGTTGCGATGATCCACTACCTCTGCGCGCTGCACGCCGGTCAGCCCACCATCCGCGGCGCCCGCGAGGGTGAGCCGACGGAGATCCACGTCAACGTCGACGACATCGACCACTTCGGCAACCGCCGCATCCGTGCGGTGGGCGAGCTGATCGAGAACCAAGTCCGCACCGGACTCTCCCGCATGGAGCGTGTGGTCCGTGAGCGGATGACCACCCAGGACGTCGAGGCGATCACGCCGCAGACCCTGATCAACATCCGCCCGGTCGTCGCCTCCATCAAGGAGTTCTTCGGCACCTCGCAGCTGTCGCAGTTCATGGACCAGAACAACCCGCTGGCCGGTCTGACGCACAAGCGGCGTCTCTCCGCGCTGGGTCCGGGCGGTCTCTCCCGCGACCGCGCCGGCATGGAGGTCCGTGACGTCCACCCATCGCACTACGGCCGCATGTGCCCGATCGAGACCCCCGAAGGCCCGAACATCGGGCTGATCGGTTCGCTGGCGACCTACGGCCGGATCAACTCCTTCGGCTTCATCGAGACCCCGTACCGCCGCGTCGTGGACGGCCGGGTCACCGATCAGATCGACTACCTCACCGCCGACGACGAGCTGGTCGCCCAGATCGCCCAGGCCAACGCCCCGCTGAACGAGGACGGCACCTTCACCGAGGAGCAGGTCCTCTGCCGTCAGCGCGGCGGCGCCGGTGAGCCGGTGCTGGCCACCTCCGACGACATCGACTACATGGACGTCTCCCCGCGCCAGATGGTGTCGGTGGCGACCGCGCTGATCCCGTTCCTCGAGCACGACGACGCCAACCGCGCGCTCATGGGTGCGAACATGCAGCGTCAGGCCGTGCCGCTGCTGGAGTCGGAGTCCCCGCTGGTGGGCACCGGTATGGAGAAGTACGCCGCGGTCGACGCCGGCGACTCGATCACCGCTGAGAAGCCCGGTGTCGTGACCTCCGTGGCGGCCGACATGGTCACCACGCTCAACGACGACGGCACCCAGACCCACTACCGGATCATGAAGTTCGAGCGCTCGAACCAGGGCAACGCCTACAACCAGCGTGTCCGGGTCTCCGAGGGTGACCGCGTCGAGCGCCAGGCGGTCATCGCCGACGGCCCGTCCACGGAGGCCGGCGAGCTCGCCCTGGGCAAGAACCTGCTGGTCGCCTTCATGTCCTGGGAGGGTCACAACTTCGAGGACGCGATCATCCTCTCCCAGCGCCTGGTGCAGGACGACGTCCTGACCTCGATCCACATCGAGGAGCACGAGGTCGACGCCCGTGACACCAAGCTCGGTGCCGAGGAGATCACCCGGGACATCCCGAACGTCTCCGACGAGATGCTCGCCCAGCTCGACGAGCGCGGCATCATCCACATCGGTGCCGAGGTCGAGGCCGGGGACATCCTGGTCGGCCGCGTCACGCCCAAGGGTGAGACCGAGCTGACCCCGGAGGAGCGCCTGCTGCGCGCCATCTTCGGCGAGAAGTCCCGCGAGGTCCGCGACACCTCCCTGAAGGTGCCCCACGGTGAGTCCGGCACGGTGATCGGTGTGCGCATCTTCGACGCCGAGGAGGGCGACGAGCTGCCCCCGGGCGTGAACCAGCTGGTGCGCGTCTACGTCGCGCAGAAGCGCAAGATCACCGACGGCGACAAGCTCGCCGGCCGCCACGGCAACAAGGGCGTGATCGCCAAGGTGCTGCCGGAGGAGGACATGCCCTTCATGGCCGACGGCACCCCGATGGACATCATCCTCAACCCGATGGGTGTGCCCGGCCGTATGAACATCGGCCAGGTCATGGAGCTCCACCTCGGGTGGGCCGCCTCGCAGGGCTGGACCATCGAGGGCGAGCCCGAGTGGCTGGGGGATCTGCCGAACCTGCCGCGCGAGACCGGCCCCTGCAAGGTCGCCACACCGGTGTTCGACGGCGCCGAGGCCACCGAGCTGACCGGCATCCTCGAGTCGGTGAACCCGACCCGCGACGGGGAGCACCTGGTCGGCGTCGACGGCAAGGCCCGTCTGTTCGACGGTCGTTCCGGCGAGCCCTTCGAGGACCCGGTGTCGGTCGGCTACATGTACATCCTGAAGCTGCACCACCTGGTCGACGACAAGATCCACGCCCGTTCGACCGGCCCGTACTCGATGATCACCCAGCAGCCGCTCGGTGGTAAGGCGCAGTTCGGCGGTCAGCGCTTCGGTGAGATGGAGGTGTGGGCCCTTGAGGCCTACGGCTCCGCCTACACCCTGCAGGAGCTGCTGACCATCAAGTCCGACGACATCCACGGACGCGTCAAGGTCTACGAGGCCATCGTCAAGGGCGAGAACATCCCGGAGCCCGGGGTTCCGGAGTCGTTCAAGGTCCTGATCAAGGAGATGCAGTCGCTCTGCCTGAACGTGGAGGTCCTCTCCGCCGACGGCAGCACTGTGGAGATGCGTGATGCGGAGGAGACCGGGTTCAGCGCCGCTGAGGAGCTGGGCATCGACCTCTCCCGGGCGGAGCCCAGCTCCGTCGAAGAGGTCTGAGCCTCCCGGACACTCCACGCACGACGTCACGAATCTTTAGAGAAGAGAGAGATACCGGACTATGTCCAACGAATCCTCATTCGGCACGATGCGCATCGGCCTGGCCACCGGCGACGACATCCGCGGATGGTCCTACGGCGAGGTCAAGAAGCCTGAGACGATCAACTACCGGACCCTGAAGCCGGAGAAGGACGGGCTCTTCTGCGAGAAGATCTTCGGTCCCTCCCGGGACTGGGAGTGCTACTGCGGCAAGTACAAGCGGGTGCGCTTCAAGGGCATCATCTGTGAGCGCTGCGGCGTCGAGGTGACCCGTGCCAAGGTGCGCCGTGAGCGCATGGGCCACATCCAGCTGGCCGCCCCGGTGACCCACATCTGGTACTTCAAGGGTGTGCCGTCGCGTCTGGGCTACCTGCTGGACCTGGCGCCGAAGGACCTGGAGAAGGTCATCTACTTCGCCGCCTACATGATCACCTCGGTGGACGAGGAGCGTCGTCACGACGACCTGCCCAACCTGCAGGCGGAGTTCGACCAGGAGTCCAAGCACCTCGCCGACGAGCGCGACTCCGACATCGCCGCCGTCGCCAAGGACCTCGAGGACGACCTCGAGCGTCTGGAGGGCGAGGGCGCGAAGGCCGCCGAGAAGAAGAAGGCCCGCGACACCGCCGACAAGCAGATGGCTCAGGTGCGAAAGCGCGCCGACGCCGAGATCGAGCAGCTCGAGAAGGTCTGGGACCGCTTCAAGAGCCTCAAGGTCTCCGACCTGGAGGGCGACGAGGCGCTGTTCCGTGAGCTGCGGGCACGCTACGGCCAGTACTTCGAGGGCTTCATGGGCGCCGAGGCGATCCAGCGGCGCCTGGCGAACTTCGACATGGACGGTGAGGCCGAGGCCCTGCGCGAGACCATCGCCAACGGCAAGGGTCAGCGCAAGACCCGGGCCCTGAAGCGGCTGAAGGTCCTCAACGCGTTCCTGGCCAACGGCAACTCCCCGGAGGGCATGGTCCTCGACGCGGTCCCGGTGATCCCGCCGGAGATCCGTCCGATGGTCCAGCTCGACGGCGGCCGCTTCGCCACCTCGGACCTCAACGACCTGTACCGCCGGGTGATCAACCGGAACAACCGCCTGAAGCGTCTGCTCGACCTGGGCGCCCCGGAGATCATCGTCAACAACGAGAAGCGGATGCTGCAGGAGTCGGTGGACTCCCTGTTCGACAACGGCCGGCGCGGGCGCCCGGTCACCGGACCGGGCAACCGTCCGCTGAAGTCGCTGTCCGACATGCTCAAGGGCAAGCAGGGTCGCTTCCGTCAGAACCTGCTCGGCAAGCGCGTCGACTACTCGGGCCGTTCGGTCATCGTCGTCGGCCCGCAGCTGCAGCTGCACGAGTGCGGTCTGCCGAAGCAGATGGCCCTGGAGCTGTTCAAGCCGTTCGTCATGAAGCGCCTGGTGGACCTGAACCACGCGCAGAACATCAAGTCGGCCAAGCGCATGGTGGAGCGCCAGCGTCCGCAGGTCTGGGACGTGCTCGAGGAGATCATCACCGAGCACCCGGTCCTGCTGAACCGTGCCCCCACCCTGCACCGTCTGGGCATCCAGGCCTTCGAGCCACAGCTGGTCGAGGGCAAGGCCCTGCAGCTGCACCCGCTGGTCTGCTCGGCGTTCAACGCCGACTTCGACGGCGACCAGATGGCCGTGCACCTGCCGCTGAGCCCGGAGGCCCAGGCCGAGGCGCGCATCCTGATGCTGTCCTCGAACAACATCCTGAAGCCCTCGGACGGCCGTCCGGTCGCCCTGCCCTCGCAGGACATGATCATCGGTCTGCACCACCTGACCACGGTCCGTGAGGACGAGCAGGGCGCCGGTCGCGCCTTCTCCTCGGTGGGTGAGGCGCAGATGGCCTTCGACCTCAGGGAGCTGCACCTCAACGCCCCGGCGAAGATCCGGGTCGAGGGCTTCGTGCCCTCCGACGCGGTGCCGGCGCCCGAGGGCTGGGAGGCCGGTGAGCCGGCGACGATCTCCACCACGCTGGGCAAGGTCGTCTTCAACCAGCTGCTGCCCGAGGACTACCCCTGGCAGGACTCGGTGGCCGACAAGGGCCAGCTCTCGGCGCTGATCAACGATCTGGCCGAGCGGTACCCGACCGTGGCCACGGCGCGCACGCTGGACAACCTCAAGGACGCCGGCTTCTACTGGTCCACCCGTTCGGGCGTGACCGTGGCCATCTCGGACATCACCTCCGACATGGACAAGAAGTCGATCATGGACTCCTACGAGGACCAGGCCGCCAAGGTCCAGTCCCAGTACGAGATGGGTCTGATCGGTGAGGACGAGCGCCACGCGGAGCTGGTGGAGATCTGGTCGAAGGCCACCGAGGAGGTCGCCGCGGCGATGCAGTCGGGGATGGACCGGCTGAACACCATCAACCGCATGGTGACCTCCGGGGCCCGAGGCAACTGGCTGCAGGTCCGGCAGATCGCCGGGATCCGTGGTCTGGTGACCAACCCCCGCGGTGACATCATTCCGCGTCCGATCAAGTCGTCCTACCGCGAGGGCCTGTCGGTGCTGGAGTACTTCATCGCGACCCACGGTGCCCGTAAGGGTCTGGCCGACACCGCGCTGAAGACGGCGAACTCGGGCTACCTGACCCGTCGTCTGGTGGACGTGTCGCAGGACGTCATCGTCCGCGAGGATGACTGCGGCACCTCGCGCGGACTGACCGTGCCGATCGCCGTGGCCGATGAGAACGGCGAACTGCGCATGCACGACGCCGTGGAGAACTCGGCCTATGCCCGGACGCTGGCGGTCGACGTCGCCGACTCCGAGGGCACCGTGCTGGGCGAGGCCGGAGCCGACGTCGGAGACGTGCTCATCCGGCGCCTGTTCGACGCCGGCATCACCGAGGTCAAGGTCCGCTCCGTGCTGACCTGTGAGTCCCCGGTGGGCACCTGCTCGTTCTGCTACGGACGCTCCCTGGCGACCGGCAAGACGGTGGACATCGGCGAGGCGGTGGGCATCATCGCCGCGCAGTCCATCGGTGAGCCGGGTACGCAGCTGACGATGCGGACCTTCCACACCGGAGGGATCGCCTCGGCGGACGACATCACCCAGGGTCTGCCGCGAATCCAGGAGCTCTTCGAGGCCCGCACCCCCAAGGGTGTGGCTCCGATCGCCGAGACGGCCGGTCGTGTGCGGCTCGACGAGTCGGACAAGCAGCTGCGCCTGGTGCTGACCCCGGACGACGGCTCGGAGGAGAAGGCCTACCCGGTCCTGCGTCGTGCCCGTCTGCTCGTCGGCGACGGCGATCACGTCGAGGTCGGCCAGCAGCTGGTGGCCGGTGCGGTGGACCCCAAGCAGGTGCTGCGCATCCTCGGCCCGCGGGCGGCTCAGAAGTTCCTGGTCTCCGAGGTCCAGGACGTGTATCAGTCCCAGGGCGTGGGCATCCACGACAAGCACGTGGAGGTCATCGTCCGGCAGATGCTGCGTCGGATCACCGTCATCGAGTCCGGCGGCACCGACCTGCTGCCCGGCGAGCTGGCCGACCGGTTCCGCTTCCAGGCGGAGAACCGGAAGGCGGTGGCCGAGGGGCAGCAGCCCGCGTCGGGCCGTGACGAGCTGATGGGCATCACCAAGGCCTCGCTGGCCACCGACTCCTGGCTCTCGGCGGCCTCCTTCCAGGAGACCACCCGCGTGCTGACCCAGGCGGCGATGGAGGGCAAGTCCGACCCGCTGCTGGGCCTGAAGGAGAACGTGATCATCGGAAAGCTCATCCCGGCCGGCACCGGGCTGGACCGCTACACGCAGTCCACCGTGGAGCCGACCGAGGAGGCCAAGGCGAACCTGTTCACCGGCCCGAGCCTCTACGGGACGAGCTTCGACTACGCCGGTATGGAGGGCGACGGAGAGTTCCACGCCATCCCGCTGGACGACTACAACACCGAGCTCGACTTCCGGTGATCGGTCTCACCTGACGGTGAGGTCCGAGCGGTGAGGTCCGAACGGTGAGGCCGCGTCGCCGAGCCGCGAGCACATGAGAGGGTCCGGTCCCCGAGGGGGCCGGGCCCTCTCGCGTTCCCGCCCACCAAGGATTGACGATCGCAAATTGCAAATGTAAAGTCCTGTGGCATGGGACGAGGACGGACGAGCATCGTGGCCCTGCTGATCGGCGTGCTGCTGCTGGCGGGATGCGGATCGGCCGCCGATGAGGACCAGGCGGTCGGCGGGGAGGTCCCTGCCGAGCAGGAGGGGGAATCGGCAGAGGGTCCGACGGAGGACCAGGCGATCATCACCACGGCGCGCGCGGCGATGGAGGTCTCGGACGCCGCCGACGCCGTGGACGAGGTGGTCTCCCAGGTCGAGTCCTACGACGGGGTCGTGGAGAGTCGCCGGGAGTCCGCCGGGGACGACGGCGGTGCGGGGGACGCCGCTCTCACGCTGAGGGTCCCGGCGGAGAGCCTCGGCGATCTGCTCGACGGGCTGGACGAGGTGGGCGAGGTGGTGGAGCGTACGGAGACCTCCCGCGACGTCACCGGTGCTGCGGAGGATCTCGATGCGCGGATCGGAGCGTCGGAGACCTCGGTGGAACGCCTCCTCGAGATCATGGAGGAGGCCGAGACCAGTGAGGACCTGCTCGAGGCGGAGACCACGCTGAGCGAGCGTCAGAGTGAGCTTGAGGCGCTCCAGGCCGAGCGGAGCGCGCTCGACGATCGGATCGAGATGTCCACACTCGAACTCGAGATCAGCGGCGAACCCCTGGGCGGAGTCGAGGCCGGCGGCTTCCTGGGCGGACTCGAGTCCGGGTGGAGGGGGCTGACGGAGGGCGCGAACTGGCTGCTCGTCGTCGCCGGGGCGATGCTGCCGGCCCTGCTCGTGCTCGCCCCGCCCGTCGCCCTGTGCGTCCTGCTGGTGCGCCGGTCGCTGCGGCGCCGCAGGACCCGGCGGGTTCGCGGCGGCGCGGCCGACTGAGCTCCCGCCGACCGCCGCAGGCGTTCGCCAAGACTTGGGCCGCCTGATAACATAGATCCGATTGTTTCTATGTGGCAGTAGGACTCAGTCCGGGTTGCGGGCACGTTGCGCAGCAAATGCCACATTTTTGCACGCCTGGGGGCTGATACGCCGGCCGCGCGGGGATCGTGCAGAACACTGCTGACGATCACGTGTGGGATCCCATTCCGCCCGCCCTCCGAGGAGGTGCGGCGAGACGGCCCCACGGCAAGGAGCCGGACGCCCCACGTGGAGCGTCAAGCCTCGACCACGTATGGAGAACGCATAGTGCCTACCATCCAGCAGCTGGTGCGCAAGGGGCGCACCGTCAAGCCTGCCAAGAACAAGACCCCTGCCCTGCAGGGGAGCCCGATGCGTCGCGGCGTGTGCACCCGTGTGTACACCACGACGCCGAAGAAGCCGAACTCCGCCCTCCGGAAGGTCGCCCGTGTGCGTCTGAACGGCGGCGTCGAGGTCACCGCCTACATCCCCGGTGAGGGGCACAACCTGCAGGAGCACTCCATCGTGCTCGTGCGCGGCGGTCGTGTGAAGGACCTCCCCGGCGTGCGCTACAAGATCGTCCGCGGCGCCCTCGACACCCAGGGTGTCAAGGGCCGCGGCCAGGCCCGCAGCCGCTACGGTGCGAAGAAGGAGAAGAAGTAATGCCTCGTAAGGGACCCGCTCCCAAGCGCCCCCTCGTCCAGGACCCGGTCCACGGGTCGCCGCTGGTGACCCAGCTGATCAACAAGGTGCTGGTCGACGGCAAGAAGTCCACCGCCGAGCGCATCGTCTACGGCGCCCTCGACGGGGTCGCGAAGAAGAACGGCGAGGACTCGGTCGCCACCCTGAAGAAGGCCATGGACAACATCCGTCCGGCCCTCGAGGTCCGCTCCCGCCGCGTCGGCGGTGCCACCTACCAGGTGCCCGTCGAGGTCAAGCCGGGCCGTGCCACGGCGCTGGCCCTGCGCTGGCTGGTCGGCTACGCCAAGGACCGCCGCGAGAAGACGATGACCGAGCGCCTGATGAACGAGATCCTCGACGCCTCGAACGGCCTCGGCGCCGCGGTCAAGCGTCGTGAGGACACCCACAAGATGGCCGAGTCCAACAAGGCGTTCGCCCACTACCGCTGGTGAGCGGCTTCGCGCCGGCGGCGCGGGCCGGCGGTGAGGACGGACTCAGCTCCGTGCTTCACCGCCGCGGCCGGGCCGCGTAGGCTGATCGGGGCCGGTGCGCCGCACCCTCCGCCCCCACCTTTCCTGAGAGACCTGAGAGATCAAGGGGATCAATCGTGGCACAAGACGTGCTCACCGACCTGAAGAAGGTCCGCAACATCGGCATCATGGCCCACATCGATGCCGGTAAGACCACCACCACCGAGCGCATCCTGTTCTACACGGGCATCAACCACAAGCTGGGCGAGACGCACGACGGCGCCTCGACCACCGACTGGATGGCCCAGGAGAAGGAGCGCGGCATCACGATCACCTCCGCCGCGGTGACCTGCTTCTGGGACGACCACCAGATCAACATCATCGACACCCCCGGCCACGTGGACTTCACCGTCGAGGTGGAGCGTGCGCTGCGCGTGCTCGACGGTGCGGTCGCGGTCTTCGACGGCAAGGAGGGCGTCGAGCCCCAGTCCGAGACCGTCTGGCGTCAGGCGGACAAGTACAACGTGCCGCGCATCTGCTTCGTCAACAAGATGGACAAGCTGGGTGCGGACTTCTACTTCACGGTGGACACCATCGTCGAGCGCCTGGGTGCCAAGCCCCTGGTCCTGCAGCTGCCGATCGGTGCTGAGAACGACTTCACCGGTGTGGTGGACCTGCTCTCGATGAAGGCGCTGGTCTGGGAGGGCGACGCCAAGGGCGACGTCTCCCTGGGCGCGCAGTACGAGACCCGTGAGATCCCCGAGGACCTCCAGGAGCGCGCCGAGCAGTACCGCGCCGAGCTGGTCGAGGCGGTCGCCGAGGCCGACGACGAGCTCATGGAGAAGTACTTCGAGGGTGAAGAGCTCACCATCGACGAGCTCAAGGCCGGCATCCGCAAGCTGACCGTGGCCGGCGACGCCTACCCGGTGCTCTGCGGCTCCGCGTTCAAGAACCGCGGTGTGCAGCCGATGCTCGACGCCGTGGTGGACTACCTCCCCACGCCGATGGACATCTCTGCGATGGAGGGCCACGCGCCCAACGACGAGGAGGAGACCCTCTACCGCAAGCCCAGCAAGGACGAGCCGTTCTCGGCGCTGGCCTTCAAGATCGCCGCCCACCCGTTCTTCGGGCAGCTGACCTACATCCGGGTGTACTCCGGACGGCTGACCTCGGGTGCGCAGATCCAGAACACCACCAAGGGGAAGAAGGAGCGCATCGGGAAGCTCTTCCAGATGCACTCCAACAAGGAGAACCCCGTGGAGGAGGTCGTGGCCGGGCACATCTACGCGGTGATCGGCCTGAAGGACACCACCACCGGGGACACCCTCTCCGCATCGGACGCGCCGATCGTCCTCGAGTCCATGAGCTTCCCGGAGCCGGTGATCTCGGTGGCGATCGAGCCGAAGTCCAAGGGCGACCAGGAGAAGCTCTCCACCGCGATCCAGAAGCTGGCCGCGGAGGACCCCACCTTCACCGTCACCCTGAACGAGGAGACCGGCCAGACCGAGATCGGCGGCATGGGCGAGCTGCACCTGGACGTGCTGGTCGACCGCATGAAGCGCGAGTTCAAGGTCGAGGCCAACGTCGGCAAGCCGCAGGTGGCATACCGCGAGACCATCCGTCAGCTGGCGGAGAAGGTCGAGTACACCCACAAGAAGCAGACCGGCGGCTCCGGTCAGTTCGCGAAGGTCATCCTCAACTTCGAGCCCCTCGACACCAGCGAGGGTGAGATGTACGAGTTCGACAACGCCGTCACCGGCGGCCGCATCCCGCGCGAGTACATCCCCTCGGTCGACTCCGGCATCCAGGACGCCATGAGCCTGGGCGTGCTGGCCGGCTACCCGATGGTCGGCGTCAAGGCGACCCTGCTGGACGGTCAGTACCACGACGTCGACTCGTCGGAGATGGCGTTCAAGCTGGCGGGTTCGCAGGCCTTCAAGGAGGGCGCCCGCCGTGCGAAGCCGGTCCTGCTCGAGCCGATGATGGCCGTCGAGGTCCGTACTCCCGAGGAGTACATGGGCGACGTCATCGGTGACCTGAACTCCCGCCGCGGTCAGATCCAGTCCATGGACGACGCGGCCGGTGTGAAGGTCGTCAAGGCCGGTGTGCCGCTGTCGGAGATGTTCGGATACATCGGTGAGCTGCGCTCCCGCACCCAGGGGCGCGCGGTGTTCACCATGTCCTTCGACTCCTACGCGGAGGTTCCGAAGGCCGTGTCCGATGAGATCATCGAGAAGGCCCGCGGCGAGTGACCGACTCACCGTGCGGCCGCACCTGATCCGCCGTCGGTCGTCCCCGGTCAGCTGACCGGGGGACGGCCGACGGCCGAGACGGGCCCCGGATCCGGTAGCGGGGCCCTACGGAGCGGTCGCGGCGGGGGAGCCCCGGAGCGTTCCCGCCAAGCATCCGGACAATTTCACCTATAACCCTGCGCCCCAGTAGACTTGCGAGAGTTTCAGCCCGGAATCGTGCGGCTGAAGGTAAGTCTTCTGACCCGATACACGTTCTTTAGGAGGAACCTGTGGCCAAGGCAAAGTTCGAGCGGAACAAGCCGCACCTCAACATCGGTACCATCGGTCACGTCGACCACGGCAAGACCACGCTGACGGCTGCCATCTCCAAGGTGCTGGGCGACAAGTACCCGGACCTGAACGAGCAGCGTGACTTCGCCTCGATCGACAACGCTCCCGAGGAGCGCGAGCGCGGCATCACCATCAACGTGTCCCACGTCGAGTACCAGACCGAGAAGCGCCACTACGCGCACGTCGACGCTCCGGGCCACGCGGACTACGTCAAGAACATGATCACCGGTGCCGCTCAGATGGACGGTGCGATCCTCGTGGTCGCCGCCACCGACGGCCCGATGGCCCAGACCCGTGAGCACGTGCTGCTCGCCAAGCAGGTCGGCGTGCCGGCCCTGCTGGTCGCCCTCAACAAGGCCGACATGGTCGACGACGAGGAGCTGCTGGACCTGGTCGAGATGGAGGTCCGCGAGCTGCTGTCCGACCAGGACTTCGACGGCGACAACGCCCCGGTCGTCCGCACCTCCGGCCTGAAGGCCATCGAGGGTGACGCCGAGTGGGTCAAGACCGTCGAGGAGCTCATGGAGGCCGTCGACGAGTTCATCCCGGAGCCGGAGCGTGACAAGGACAAGCCGTTCCTCATGCCGATCGAGGACGTCTTCACCATCACCGGCCGCGGCACCGTGGTGACCGGTCGCGCCGAGCGCGGCACCCTGAAGATCAACTCCGAGATCGAGATCGTGGGCATCCGCGACAAGCAGAAGACCACCGTGACCGGGATCGAGATGTTCCACAAGCAGCTCGACGAGGCATGGGCCGGCGAGAACTGCGGTCTGCTGCTGCGTGGTCTGAAGCGTGACGACGTCGAGCGCGGCCAGGTCGTCGCCGCTCCGGGTTCGATCACCCCGCACACCGACTTCGAGGCGAACGTCTACATCCTCTCCAAGGACGAGGGCGGCCGTCACAACCCCTTCTACACCAACTACCGTCCGCAGTTCTACTTCCGGACCACGGACGTGACCGGTGTGATCCACCTGCCGGAGGGCACCGAGATGGTCATGCCCGGTGACAACACCGAGATGACCGTGGAGCTCATCCAGCCGATCGCTATGGAGGACGGCCTCGGCTTCGCCATCCGTGAGGGTGGCCGCACCGTCGGCTCCGGTCGCGTCACCAAGATCATCAAGTGATGTGATCGACCTCCGCCCCTGAGCGCCGAGTCGCAGACTCGACCTGAGGTGCCGAAGGCCCCCCGAGGATCCGTTCCTCGGGGGGCCTTCGCGTGCGGGGCCGCAGCGTGAGCGACGGCACGTCCGGGGAGGTGCCCCTACGGGTTGCGCGCCTTCGGCGAATCTGTCAGGATAGACAAGTTGCTCAGGAAGAGGTGTGCGACTCGCCGTGCGCCGTCCGATGAGCAGACCGACATTCCAGAACTACGCCGACCACGCGGTGTGTTCCGCTGTGCGCAGACCTCGTCTGCCCATCTAAGCGACACGCCCGACCGCGGGGGTCGGAGTCCGGCAGAGCGAGCAGCCCGTTTCGCGGGTTCGCCTGTCGGGGTGTGCATCAGGTGCCTCACCACTGAGACGATGCGCAGCCCACAACTGCAGAAGGGGAGTGCCGTCTGGTCCGCTTCAGGACCGCCGGACGGCGGATGCCTTTTCTGGAGGGACCGCGCAGGTCCCGGCAGAACCACGGGCTGTGCGGGGACGGTCGGCGCCGAAGGGCGTCGCGAGGCCCGCAGCAGATGCACGGACCACTTCAAGGACTGACAAGAGAGGCAGACGCCATGGCGGGACAGAAAATCCGCATCCGGCTGAAGTCCTATGACCACGAGGTCATCGACTCCTCGGCCCGGAAGATCGTCGACACGGTCACGCGCGCAGGTGCCACGGTGGTGGGCCCGGTGCCGCTGCCGACGGAGAAGAACGTGTACGCGGTGATCCGTTCGCCGCACAAGTACAAGGACAGCCGCGAGCACTTCGAGATGCGCACCCATAAGCGCCTGATCGACATCGTGGACCCGACGCCCAAGGCCGTCGACTCGCTGATGCGTCTCGACCTTCCTGCAGACGTCAACATCGAGATCAAGCTCTGAAGCAGGGAGGTGCTGAGAGAACTATGACCAACATTTCCCGTGTGAACACGAACATCAAGGGACTGCTGGGCACGAAGCTCGGCATGACCCAGGTCTGGGACGAGGACAACAACCTCATCCCGGTCACTGTCGTCCAGGCCGACTCCAACGTCATCAGCCAGGTCCGCACCGATGAGACCGACGGGTACTCCGCGGTCCAGATCGCCTACGGACAGATCGACCCCCGCAAGGTGACCCAGCCGATGGCCGGGCACTTCGCCAAGGCCGGGGTCACCCCCCGCCGCCACGTCGTCGAGATCCGCACCGCGGACGCCTCGGACTACGAGCTCGGCCAGGACCTGAAGGTCGAGGCCTTCGAGGCCGGCCAGCTGGTCGACGTGATCGGCAAGACCAAGGGCAAGGGCTTCGCCGGCGTCATGAAGCGTCACGGCTTCGCCGGTGTGGGCGCCTCCCACGGTCAGCACAAGAACCACCGCAAGCCGGGTGCCATCGGCGGCGCAGCCACCCCGGGCCGCGTCTTCAAGGGCGTGCGCATGGCCGGTCGGATGGGCAACGTCCGTCACACCACGCACAACCTCACCGTCCACTCGGTGGACGCCGAGAAGAACCTGCTGCTCATCAAGGGCGCCGTCCCCGGCGCCCGCGGCCAGGTCGTCCTGGTCCGCACGGCAGTGAAGGGAGCATGATCCTCATGGCCAAGAAGGTTTCAGTCGACCTCCCCGCCGAGGTCTTCGACGCCAAGACCAATGTGACGCTCATCCACCAGGTCGTCGTCGCGCAGCAGGCCGCCGCCCGTCAGGGCACCCACAAGACCAAGACGCGCGCCGAGGTGGCGGGCACCACCGCCAAGCCGTTCCGCCAGAAGGGCACCGGCCGGGCGCGTCAGGGTTCGATGATCGGTCCGCACCAGATCGGCGGCGGCGTCGCGCACGGCCCCGTGCCGCGCAGCTACGCCCAGCGCACGCCCAAGAAGATGAAGGCCGCCGCGCTGCGGGGCATCCTCTCGGACCGTGCCCGCGCCGGCCGCATCCACGTGGTCGACGCGCTGGTCGCCGACGCACCGTCCACCAAGGCCGCCCGCGAGGCGCTGGCCGGACTGGGCGGACAGGACCGCAACTGGCTGGTGGTCATCGACCGCGGCGACGACGTCGCCGCGCTGTCGATGCGCAACCTGCCCGACGTGCACACCCTGTACGCCGACCAGCTGAACACCTACGACGTCGTCGTCTCGGACGACGTGGTGTTCACCCAGGCCGGATACGACGCCTTCCTGGCCCACCAGGCGGGCGCCAAGAAGGAGGAGACCCAGTGAGCGTCCTGACCAACAAGGACCCGCGGGACGTCATCATCGCCCCGGTCGTCTCGGAGAAGTCCTACGCGAACCTCGACGAGGGGAAGTACACCTTCCTCGTCGACATGAAGGCGAACAAGTCCGAGATCAAGTACGCGGTCGAGAAGATCTTCTCCGTGAAGGTCGACTCGGTGAACACCTCCAACCGTCCGGGCAAGCGTCGCCGCACCCGGTTCGGCTGGGGTTCGCGCAATGCGACCAAGCGCGCGATCGTGACCCTCCGCGAGGGAAGCATCGACATCTTCGGAGGTCCGCTCGCCTGATCGGCGCGCGGAGACCACTTAATCGAGGAAGAAGAACATGGCTATCCGTAATCTCAAGCCGACCACTGCGGGCCAGCGCGGCGCGTCCGTGGCCGACTTCGCAGAGATCACCCGGGACACCCCGGAGAAGTCCCTGCTGCGTCCGCTGTCCAAGAGCGGCGGCCGCAACAGCTCGGGCAAGATCACCACCCGTCACAAGGGCGGCGGACACAAGCGTCAGTACCGACTGATCGACTTCCGTCGTCACGACAAGGACGGCGTGCCGGCGAAGGTCGCCCACATCGAGTACGACCCGAACCGCACCGCCCGCATCGCCCTGCTGCACTACGCCGACGGCACCAAGCGCTACATCCTGGCACCGGCGAAGCTGGTCCAGGGTGCGGCGATCGAGTCCGGCCCCAACGCCGACATCAAGCCGGGCAACAACCTGCCGCTGCGCAACATCCCGCTCGGTACCGTCATCCACGCGGTGGAGCTCCGCCCCGGCGGCGGCGCCAAGCTGGGACGCTCGGCCGGCGCCTCCATCCAGCTGGTGGCCCGCGAGGGCAAGTACGCCCAGCTGCGTCTGCCCTCCGGCGAGGTCCGCAACGTCGACGTGCGCTGCCGCGCCACCGTCGGCCAGGTGGGCAACGCCGAGCAGTCCAACATCAGCTGGGGCAAGGCCGGCCGCAACCGCTGGAAGGGCGTCCGCCCGACCGTCCGCGGTGTGGTCATGAACCCGATCGACCACCCGCACGGCGGTGGTGAGGGTAAGACCTCCGGCGGTCGTCACCCGGTCAACCCCAACGGCAAGCCCGAGGGCCGCACGCGTCGCCCGAACAAGCAGAGCGACAAGCTCATCGTGCGCCGCCGTCGTAAGAAGAACAAGCGATAGGAGCCTTCGAGAATGCCACGCAGCCTGAAGAAGGGTCCCTTCGTCGATCAGCACCTCTACCTGAAGGTGGACGCTGAGAACGAGAAGGGCACCAAGAACGTCATCAAGACCTGGTCCCGCCGCTCGATGATCATCCCGGACATGCTCGGTCACACCATCGCGGTGCACGACGGACGCAAGCACATCCCGGTCTTCATCACCGAGTCGATGGTCGGGCACAAGCTCGGCGAGTTCGCTCCCACGCGTACGTTCCGCGGCCATGTGAAGGACGACAGGAAGGGCAAGCGCCGCTGACTCCCCTGGTTCACAGGGAGCAGCGGAGGCTCGCACTTCGATCGAGACACGAGAGAAGGAAAGCAATGGAAGCCAAGGCAATTGCGCGCTACCTGCGTGTGACGCCTATGAAGGCCCGGCGCGTCGTCGACCTCGTCCGCGGCAAGCAGGCCAACGAGGCGCTGGCCATCCTGCAGTTCGCCCCGCAGGGTGCGTCGGAGCCGGTCTACAAGGTCCTGGCCTCGGCGATGGCGAACGCACGCCAGCACGCCGACCGCGCCGGCGTCGCCTTCAACGAGGACGAGTACTTCGTGACCGAGGCACGGGTGGACGAGGGACCGACCATGAAGCGGTTCCGTCCCCGCGCCCAGGGCCGCGCATACCGAATCAACAAGCGCACCAGCCACGTGACCGTCGTGGTCGGTACCGAAGAGAAGGGTGGGGATCAGTAATGGGTCAGAAGATCAATCCCAACGGTTTCCGTCTGGGCGTCACCACTGACCACGTCTCCCACTGGTACGCGGACTCCTCCAAGGCGGGTCAGCGCTACAAGGACTTCGTGAAGGAAGACGTCAAGATCCGCGAGATGCTCAACAGCTCGGTCGAGCGCGCCGGCATCTCCAAGGTCGAGATCGAGCGGACCCGGGACCGCGTGCGGGTGGACATCCACACCGCACGTCCGGGCATCGTCATCGGTCGCCGCGGCGCCGAGGCCGACCGTATCCGCGGCAAGCTCGAGAAGCTCACCAGCAAGCAGATCCAGCTGAACATCCTCGAGGTCAAGAACCCCGAGACCGACGCCCAGCTGGTCGCCCAGGGCGTGGCCGAGCAGCTGGCCGCACGTGTGGCGTTCCGCCGCGCGATGAAGAAGGCCATCTCCTCGGCGATGCGTTCGGGCGCCAAGGGCATCCGCATCCAGTGCGCCGGCCGTCTCGGCGGCGCTGAGATGTCCCGCTCGGAGTTCTACCGCGAGGGCCGCGTGCCGCTGCACACCCTGCGGGCGAACATCGACTTCGGCAAGCACGAGGCCAAGACCACCTTCGGCCGCATCGGCGTGAAGGTCTGGGTCTACAAGGGTGACCTCACCGACAAGGAGCTGGCCGCTCAGCAGGCCTCCCAGCCCTCCGGCCGCGGCGGACGCGGCGGTGCCGGTGGGCGCGGCGGCGAGCGCCGTCGTCGCGGCGGCCGCGGACGCGACCAGCAGGCGCCGGCGTCCGAGGGCGCCGCCGCCGGGCAGGGTGCAGAAGGAGGACAGAGCTGATGCTGATGCCCAAGCGAGTCAAGTACCGCAAGCCGCACAAGCCGGACCGCAGCGGTAACGCCAAGGGCGGCACCGAGCTGGTCTTCGGCGAGTACGGCATCCAGGCCCTGGGCCGTGCCTACGTGACCAACCGACAGATCGAGTCGGCGCGTATCGCCATGACCCGCTACATCAAGCGTGGCGGTAAGGTCTGGATCAACATCTACCCGGACCAGCCCATCACCAAGAAGCCGGCCGAGGTCCGTATGGGCTCCGGCAAGGGTTCGCCCGAATGGTGGGTGGCCAACGTGAAGCCCGGACGCGTGATGTTCGAGCTGTCCGGCGTCAGCGAGGAGGTCGCCCGTGAGGCGCTCCGGCTGGCGATCCACAAGCTGCCGCTGAAGGCACGCGTGATCAGCCGAGAGGGTGGTGAGTGACGATGGCAGTCGGTTCCAAGGATCTGACGATGGATCGGCTCTCCGAGATGGACGAGGAGTCCCTCGCCGAGCAGCTGCGCAGCGCCAAGGAGGAGCTCTTCAACCTCCGGTTCCAGTCCGCCACCGGTCAGCTGGAGAACTCCAGCCGGCTGAAGGCCGTCAAGCGCGACATCGCGCGCATCTACACGGTCCTGCGCGAGCGTGAGCTCGGCATCCGCGAGACCGTCGGCGGCGAGGAGTCGGCGCAGGCCGACTCGGCATCCGAAGAGAAGGCTGAGGACTGAGCATGAGCGAGACCCAGAGCGAGACCCAGGCTGCGGCCGAGGGTCGGCAGGCGCCCGAGCGCAACTACCGAAAGAGCCTCCGCGGCGTCGTCGTCTCCGACAAGATGGAGAAGACGATCGTCGTCGAGGTGGAGGACCGCAAGAAGCACTCCCTGTACGGGAAGGTCATGAAGCGGCACTCCAAGTTCAAGGTGCACGACGAGCACGGCGAGGCCGGCGTGGGCGACACCGTCCGCATCGCCGAGACCCGTCCGCTCTCGGCCACCAAGCGGTGGCGACTGGTGCGCATCATCGAGAAGGCCAAGTGATCTCGGCCCCCGCACGGGGGCCGCAGTGAGGCTCACTCCGACGGTTCGGGACCCTGCTCGCAGCAGCGAGTTGGGTCCCGAGCCGTCTCTGCTGTAGGATATTGAGGTTGTGCGCCCTTTCCGCGGGACCATCCATCCCGCGGACCCCGCACTGAGCGTCGGCCCGACGGGCCGATCGTCGGGAGCACTGACCGACACGGCTCGGCGGGGCCCAGGACAGCGCACGTCCCCCATCAGGCCGCCTCGGCCCTGCGGACAGTGAGAGATCGATCCGGTCGCACCGGACGACGACCGCAGGGGTAAGCGGCGGGGGAGCGTTCATCAGGAAGTTCCGCAAGGCTCGTCGGACAGATCGGCGAGAACCGGCGAGACGACAGGAGATACACCAGTGATTCAGCAGGAATCGCGGCTGAAGATCGCCGACAACACCGGTGCCAAGGAACTCTTGGTCATCCGTGTGCTCGGCGGATCGGGACGCCGCTATGCAGGCATCGGCGACGTCTTCGTCGCCACCGTCAAGGACGCCATCCCCGGCGGAAACGTCAAGAAGGGCGAAGTGGTCAAGGCCGTGGTCGTCCGTTCCAAGAAGAAGACACGTCGCCACGACGGCTCCTACATCAGCTTCGATGAGAACGCCGCCGTGGTCCTCAAGGGCGACAGCCAGGACCCCCGCGGAACCCGTATCTTCGGGCCGGTGGGCCGCGAGCTGCGCGACAAGAGGTTCATGAAGATCGTCTCGCTCGCGCCGGAGGTGCTCTGACCCATGGCAAAGATCAAGAAGGACGACCTCGTCCAGGTGCTCAGCGGCAAGGACCGCGGCAAGCAGGGCAAGGTCCTCGAGGTGCGGACCGCCGATGAGCGGGTCGTCGTCGAGGGCGTCAACCGCATCAGGCGGCACCTGCGCGCCGGCCAGTTCGGCAACACCGAGGGCGGCATCGTCGAGTCCGAGGCCCCCATCCACATCTCCAACGTCGCCGTGGTGGACCCCGAGTCCGGCAGGCCCACCCGCGTCGGCTACCGGGAGGAGACCGTCGAGCGTGACGGCCGCACCAAGACGGTGCGCGTGCGCTACGCCAAGGCCTCCGGAAAGGACCTGTGATGACCGAGGTGCAGAGCGTGAGCGAAAAGATCACCCCCCGACTGAAGACGAAGTACCGCGACGAGATCCGTGACTCGCTGCAGAGCGAGTTCGACTACGCCAACGTCATGGAGATCCCCGGCCTGGTCAAGGTCGTGGTCAACATGGGCGTCGGCGAGGCGGCCCGCGACTCGAAGCTGATCGACGGTGCGGTCAACGACCTCACCCAGATCACCGGCCAGAAGCCGAAGGTCACCCGCGCACGGAAGTCCATCGCGCAGTTCAAGCTGCGGGAGGGCATGCCGATCGGTGCACACACCACCCTGCGGGGCGACCGCATGTGGGAGTTCCTGGACCGCCTGGTCACCTTCGCGCTGCCGCGCATCCGCGACTTCCGCGGACTCTCGGGCAGGCAGTTCGACGGCAACGGGAACTACACCTTCGGCCTGACCGAGCAGTCGGTCTTCCACGAGATCGACCAGGACAGGATCGACCGTCCGCGCGGTATGGACATCACCGTGGTGACCACCGCCAAGACCGACGAAGAGGGCCGGGCGCTGCTCAAGGCGATCGGCTTCCCCTTCAAGACCGACCAGTAAGCACTACGCCGCAGGTCCGCGCACCAGAGGTCTCCTTCGGAGCGCGGAAACCACGGTGAGGAAGGGCAGCAGCCCCACATGACAATGACTGATCCAGTCGCAGACATGCTGACTCGTCTGCGCAACGCCAACTCGGCCTACCACGACCAGGTCTCCATGCCCAGCTCCAAGCTGAAGGTGCGGGTGGCCGACATCCTCAAGGCCGAGGGCTACATCACCGAGTGGCGCGAGGAGGAGGCCGAGGTCGGCAAGACCCTGGTCATCGACCTCAAGTTCGGTCCGAACCGTGAGCGGTCGATCGCCGGACTGCGCCGCATCTCGAAGCCGGGACTCCGCGTCTACGCGAAGTCCGACAACCTCCCGCACGTGCTGGGCGGCCTCGGCATCGCGATCCTGTCCACATCCTCCGGTCTGCTGACCGACCGGCAGG
Organism: Nesterenkonia marinintestina; assembly: GCF_025420485.1. Lineage (GTDB taxonomy): Bacteria > Actinomycetota > Actinomycetes > Actinomycetales > Micrococcaceae > Nesterenkonia > Nesterenkonia marinintestina. The sequence continues at coordinate 89,483 of NZ_JAOEFD010000006.1, forward strand.
CAGCCAAGAAGGGCGTCGGCGGGGAAGTCCTCGCCTACGTCTGGTGACGGAAGGGAGACGAAGCACTATGTCACGCATCGGTAAGCTTCCGATCACCGTGCCGGCCGGCGTGGAGGTCGACCTCCAGGGCCGCGACATCCGCGTCAAGGGACCGAAGGGCGAGCTCTCCCGGGTGCTCCCCGAGGGCATCTCCGTCGCCGTCGAGGACGGCACCGTCACGGTGACCCGCCCCGACGACGAGCGCGAGTCCCGCTCGCTCCACGGTCTGACCCGCACCCTGATCAACAACATGGTCATCGGTGTGACCGACGGCTACACCAAGAAGCTGGAGATCATCGGCACGGGATACCGCGTGCTGGCCAAGGGCAGCGACCTCGAGTTCGCCCTCGGCTACTCGCACCCGATCCAGGTCCCCGCTCCGGACGGCATCACCTTCCAGGTGGAGGGTGCCAACAAGCTGGCGGTCACCGGCATCGACAAGCAGCAGGTCGGTGAGGTCGCGGCCAACATCCGCAAGCTGCGCCGCCCCGACCCCTACAAGGGCAAGGGCGTGCGCTACGAGGGCGAGCAGCTTCGCCGCAAGGCCGGAAAGGCAGGTAAGTGATCATGGCTATCGGAATCCAGGGCAAGTCGAAGACCGCCTCCCGCAGCCGCCGTCACCTGCGCCTGCGCAAGAAGATCGCCGGCTCGGCTCAGCGTCCGCGCCTGGTGGTCAACCGCTCGTCCCGTCACATGGTGGCCCAGCTGGTCGACGACACCGTCGGTCGCACGCTGGTCTCCGCCACCACGATGGAGCCCGAGTTGCGCAGCCACGACGGCGACAAGACCGCCAAGTCGAAGCGTGTCGGTGAGCTGATCGCCGAGCGCGCCAAGGCCGCCGGCATCGACGCCGTCGTCTTCGACCGCGGAGGCAACAAGTACCACGGCCGCGTGGCCGCCGTCGCCGACGGCGCCCGGGAAGGTGGGCTGAACCTGTGAGCGAGAACGTCAACACCACTGAGAACAACACTGCGAAGGACGTCTCTGTGACTGAGGCCAACGAGAACGCCGCCGCATCCGCCGAGCAGGCGCAGGGCGCCGGCGAGACCCAGCAGGCCGGCGACGCCGGCCGCGAGGACCGCGGCGGACGCGGCGGTCGCGTAGGCCGCGGCGAGGGCCGCGGCGGCGGCCGTGGAGGCCGCGGCGGACGCGACGACGACAAGGACAAGTTCCTCGAGCGCGTCGTGACCATCAACCGCGTCTCCAAGGTCGTCAAGGGCGGTCGGCGCTTCAGCTTCACCGCGCTGGTCGTCGTCGGCGACGGCGACGGCATGGTCGGCGTCGGCTACGGCAAGGCCAAGGAGGTCCCCGCCGCCATCCAGAAGGGCGTCGAGGAGGCGAAGAAGTCGTTCTTCCGCGTCCCGCGCGTCGGCTCCACCATTCCGCACCTGGTCAAGGGCGAGGACGCCGCAGGCGTGGTCCTGCTGCGTCCGGCCTCCCCGGGTACCGGAGTGATCGCCGGCGGTCCGGTCCGCGCCGTGCTCGAGTGCGCCGGAATCCACGACGTGCTGACCAAGTCGATGGGATCGGTCAACGCGATCAACATCGTCCACGGCACCGTCGACGCGCTCAGGCAGCTCGAGGAGCCTCAGGCCGTGGCCGCGCGCCGCGGCAAGGCCCTCGACGAGGTCGCGCCGGCCGCCATGCTCCGCACCATGGAGGACGAGCGGGCGGCCCGTGCGCAGAAGGCAGGTGCATGATGACCACCGTCCGTCAGACGACTCCGAAGAACCTGGTGCCCTCCGACGCCAAGCTGGAGATCACCCAGGTCAAGTCCACCATCGGTGCACCACCGAACCACCGTGAGACCGTGCGGTCGCTCGGTCTGAAGCGCATCGGCCACACCGTGGTCCGTGACGCCGACGCCGTGACGGTGGGCATGCTCAACACGGTGAAGCACCTCGTGCAGGTTGAGGAGGCCAAGTGATGGCACAGAACGACGCCGAGTCCGAGGTCCTGAAGGTCCACGACCTGCGTTCGGCCCCCGGCTCCCGGAAGGCCCGCACCCGTGTGGGCCGCGGTGAGGCATCCAAGGGCAAGACCGCAGGCCGAGGCACCAAGGGCACCAAGGCTCGCTACCAGGTGCGCGCCGGCTTCGAGGGTGGGCAGCTGCCGCTGCACATGCGCCTTCCGAAGCTGCGCGGCTTCAAGAACCCGTTCCGCGTGGAGTACTCCCCGGTGAACATCGCGACCCTGGCGGAGCTGTTCCCCCAGGGCGGCGACGTCACCGTGGAGGCGCTGGTCTCCCGCGGTGTGGCCAAGAAGGGTCGCCCGGTGAAGATCCTCGGCACCGGTGAGATCTCCGCCGCCGTGAACGTGAAGGCCCACGCCTTCTCGGCCTCGGCGGAGCAGAAGATCACCGCCGCCGGCGGATCCGCCGAGCAGCTGAGCCTCACGCCGGCTCAGACCCAGGGCTGAGCCCGGGGGACCCATCGTGTGACGGCCCCCGTCCGACCCCGCCGCCGAGTCCCCCGGGACTCTCACGGCGGGGCAGGGCGGGGGCCGCACCGCATCCGGGCCGGGTCGTCGCGCGGTCCGGTCAGGCACAGGTCGCTCCCGAGTCCGGTCCGGACGCTAGGATGGCTGTGTCTGTGCGGAGGGCCGAGGAGGCTCCCGCCGACGTCGTATCACCTCTGAAGGAGGCCGCTTGTTCAGCGCAATCGCCAGGGTGTTCCGGACGCCCGACCTGCGCCGGAAGATCTGGTTCACCATCGGCATCATCACGATCTATCGGATCGGTGCCTTCATCCCGGCTCCGGGGGTGGACTACTCCGCAGTGCAGCAGTGCCTGGCGATGGGCACCACTGAGGGCGGCCTCTACTCCTTCGTCAACATGTTCTCCGGCGGGGCCATGCTGCAGGTCTCGGTCTTCGCGCTGGGGATCATGCCGTACATCACCGCGGCGATCATCGTGCAGCTGCTGCGGGTGGTCATCCCGCGCTTCGAGAACCTCCAGCGCGAAGGGCCCCAGGGCCAGGCCAAGCTGACCCAGTACACCCGATACCTGACGCTGGGTCTGGCCACGCTGAACGCGACGACGCTGGTCACCATGGCGCGCTCCGGCGCGCTGCTGCAGTGCGACATCCCGATCATCCCCGACGAGTCCCTCTGGGTCATCCTCCTGATGATCCTCGTGCTCACCTGCGGTGTGGCCCTGATCATGTGGCTCGGCGAGCAGATCACCGAGCGCGGGGTCGGCAACGGGATGTCGATCCTCATCTTCGTCTCCATCGCCGCAGGCTTCCCCTCGGCCATGGGGGAGATCTGGACCACGCAGGGCTGGCGCACCTTCTCGATCGTGATGCTGATCGGGCTGGTCACCATCGCCGCGGTCGTCTTCGTCGAGCAGTCCCAGCGTCGGGTGCCGGTGCAGTACGCCAAGCGCCAGATCGGCCGGCGCACCGTGGGCGGGACCTCGACCTACATCCCGATCAAGGTGAACATGGCCGGGGTCATCCCCGTCATCTTCTCCTCCTCGGTGCTGATGCTCCCGCAGGTCATCAGCCAGTTCAACCAGCCCGCTCCCGGGGAGGAGCCCGGGCGGCTGGTCCAGCTGATCCAGACCTACTTCCAGTCCGGGGCGCACCCGGTCTACATGATCACCTTCTTCCTGCTGACGATCTTCTTCACGTACTTCTACGTGACGATCACGTTCAACCCGAACGAGGTCGCCGAGAACATGCGCAAGTTCGGCGGCTTCATCCCGGGCGTCCGGGCGGGACGTCCGACCGAGAACTACCTGGCCTACGTGATCTCCCGCATCACCTTCCCCGGCTCGCTGTACCTGGGCCTGGTGGCGCTCATCCCGCTGATCGCCTTCGTGCTCATCGGGGCGAGCCAGAACTTCCCGTTCGGCGGCACCTCCATCCTCATCATGGTGGGTGTGGGGCTGACCACGGTGAAGCAGATCAACGCACAGATGGAACAGAGGAACTACGAAGGGCTGCTGCGATGACACGCATGCTGATCGTCGGTCCCGCCGGATCCGGCAAGGGGACCCAGTCGAAGAGGATCGCCGAGGACCTGGGCATCGTCGCCATCTCCACCGGCGACATCTTCCGGGCCAACATCAGGGGGGAGACGGAGCTGGGCCGAGAGGCCAAGACCTACGTCGACGCCGGAGACCTGGTGCCGGACTCGGTGACCAACCGGATGGTCGAGGACCGTCTGTCCTGGGAGGACGCCCGCGGGGGCTTCCTGCTGGACGGATATCCGCGCAACCGCACGCAGGTCGTCGCCCTGGACGAGATGCTGGGACGTCTCGGCGTGGAGCTCGACGTCGTCCTGGAGCTGACCGCCGACCGCGAGGAGCTCACCCAGCGGCTGAAGCGGCGTGCCGAGATCGAGGGGCGCGACGACGATGCCGACGAGTCGGCGATCCGTCGTCGTCTGGAGCTCTTCGAGTCGGAGACTGCCCCGATGATCGCCGAGTACGAGTCCCGAGGACTGCTGCGTCGGGTGGACGGACTGGGAGAGGTCGACGAGGTCAACGCCCGCATCATGGACGCGCTGAAGGGCTGAGCGCAGCCTGATGTTCTCGCGGAACCGCATCGAGCTGAAGTCTGCCGAGCAGCTGCGTCACATGGACGCCGCGGGCGGCATCCTGGCCTCGGCGCTGGACGCCGTCGTCGACGCCGCGGCCCCCGGGGTGACCACCGCGCAGCTGGACGACGTCTTCGCCGCCTTCATCGCCGAGCGCGGGGCGACGCCGAACTTCCTGGGCTACCACGGCTTCCCGCGGCACATCTGCGCCTCGGTCAACGAGGAGGTGGTCCACGGGATCCCGGGGGATCGGGTGCTGGAGTCCGGCGACGTGCTGAAGGTCGACGCCGGGTGCATCATCTCCGGATGGCACTCGGACTCCGCCCGCACCGTGATCCTCGGCGACTCCGAGGCCGGCACCGCAGACCCCGCCGACGAGCGGCTCTCAGAGGTCACCCGTGCGGCGATGTGGCGGGGGATCGCCGCCTTCGCCCGAGCCACGCACATCGGTGAGGTCGGCGAGGCCGTCGAGGACTACGTGACCTCCCGGCCCGGGCCCCGGCTGGGGATCCTGGAGGACTACATCGGCCACGGCATCGGGTCAGCCATGCACATGCCCCCGGACGTCTTCAACTACTCCACCGGACACCGGGGCGCGCGGATCCGTCCGGGCACCGCCGTCGCCATCGAGCCGATGCTCGTGCGGGGCGGGATCGGGACGACGGTCCTCGATGATGACTGGACCGTGGTCACCGCCGACGGAGGGCGCGCCAGCCAGTGGGAGCACTCCGTGGCCCGACACGCCGACGGCGTCTGGGTCCTCACCGCCCACGACGGCGGAGCCTCCGAGCTCGAGCCGCTCGGTGTGACCCCGGTGCCGATCCCCGGCTCCTGACCCGGTCGGAATTGCCGGGGTGTGCGGACTCGGGTAGAGTTGACTGCTGGTTGTCTCTGCGCTCGTCTGTGCCCAGGCGCAGGTGTGCGGAGACCTCAGACAGGAACTGAACCAGATCCTCCCGTCGCGGACGCGGCGGCGACGCCATCATCACACAGCCCCACCGCTCTGCGCGGTGCGACCCGCCGCCGGGTCGGCGGGGACTCCGATGGGCGGCCGCCGACGGACTCCGCATCGGACGGAGGATCGCGAACGGTGTGGAGCATATGGGTAAAAAAGAAGGTGTGATCGAGGTCGAGGGTCAGGTGACCGAGGCCCTCCCGAACGCGATGTTCCGCGTGCGCCTGGAGAACGATCACGTGGTGCTCGCGACCATTTCGGGCAAGATGCGCCAGCACTACATCCGGATCCTCCCGGAGGACCGGGTCGTGGTGGAGATGAGCCCCTATGACCTCAACCGTGGACGCATCGTCTACCGCTACAAGTGATAAGAGGAAAGCCATGAAGGTTCACCCGAGCGCGAAGAAGATCTGCAGCGACTGCAAGCTGATCCGTCGCCGCGGCGTGGTCCGCGTGATCTGCAAGAACCCGCGCCACAAGCAGCGCCAGGGCTGACCTCATCCCGCGTACGGACCGCACGGTCCCGCAGCACGGGTGAGGCGCTCGACGCGCATCGAACACAGCTCAACAACGCTGACAGCAGCACAGTCCGTCAGGAGCTGGACGGACACACCCCTGGTGACCGAAGGCCGGGGACCCGACAGGGCGACGTCACCTCCGACGTCCGCGAGGGGCCGTGCTGCTGAAGACCTTCGGTGGAGAGAAAGAGGAGGACTGCCACGATGGCACGTCTGGCAGGTGTCGACATCCCGCGCGAGAAGCGCACGGTGATCGCACTCACTTACATCTACGGCGTCGGCAGGACCCGTGCAGAGCTGGCCGTCGAGGCCACCGGCGTATCGCCGAACACCCGTGTGAAGGATCTGACGGACGATGAGCTGGTCGCCCTGCGCGACTACATCGAGGGCAACTTCGAGGTGGAGGGCGACCTCCGCCGTGAGGTGACCGCGAACATCCGCCGCAAGGTCGAGATCGGTTCCTACGAGGGCCTGCGGCACCGTCGCGGCCTCCCGGTCCGTGCCCAGCGCACCAAGACCAACGCCCGCACCCGCAAGGGCCCGAAGAAGACCGTCGCAGGCAAGAAGAAGTAGTCAGCGCTGATCGGGGTCGTCGTCGAGGCCCCCAGCCGACCAGACCAACTCGGAACACGGAGTATCCATGCCCCCCAAGACACGTGCTGCGGCCCGCAAGCCGCGCCGCAAGGCAAGCAAGAACATCACTCAGGGTCAGGCGCACATCAAGTCGACCTTCAACAACACCATCGTCTCCATCACCGACACCACCGGTGCCGTGGTCTCCTGGGCCTCCTCCGGCGAGGTCGGCTTCAAGGGTTCGCGCAAGTCGACCCCCTACGCCGCGCAGATGGCCGCCGAGAACGCCGCCAAGCGCGCTCAGGAGCACGGGATGAAGAAGGTCGACGTCTTCGTCAAGGGCCCCGGCTCGGGACGTGAGACCGCGATCCGCTCCCTGCAGGCCGCAGGCCTCGAGGTCGGCTCCATCCAGGACGTCACCCCGAGCGCCCACAACGGCTGCCGCCCGCCCAAGCGTCGTCGCGTCTGAACGACCTTCTCCCAGCACGGGCTCCCCGCCGTCGTCCTCGTCGGCGGGGAAGCCTCACCATCGCTCAAGACTGCGTCATATAGCGGATGCACTCTGAAAGGAACCATCAGTGCTCATTGCACAGCGCCCCACGCTGACCGAAGAAGTCGTCTCTGAGACCCGTTCGCGCTTCGTCATCGAGCCCCTGGAGCCGGGCTTCGGCTACACCATGGGCAACTCGCTGCGTCGCACCCTGCTGTCCTCCATCCCGGGGGCGGCCGTGACCAGCATCCGGATCGACGGCGTGCTCCACGAGTTCACCACGGTGCCCGGCACCAAGGAGGACGTCACCGAGCTCGTCCTGAACGTGAAGAAGCTCTCCGTCTCCTCGGAGCACGACGAGCCCGTCGTCGCCTACCTCCGCAAGGAGGGCCCGGGCGAGGTCACCGCCGCGGACATCACTGCGCCGGCCGGTGTGGAGATCCACAACCCCGAGCTGCACCTGGCCACGCTCAACGACGACGGCAAGCTCGACATCGAGCTGACCGTCGAGCGCGGACGCGGCTACGTCTCCGCCGCCCAGAACAAGTCCCTCGACGCGGAGATCGGTCGGATCCCGGTCGACTCGATCTACTCCCCGGTCCTGAAGGTCTCCTTCAAGGTCGAGGCCACCCGCGTCGAGCAGCGCACCGACTTCGACAAGCTGATCGTCGACGTCGAGACCAAGCCTGCCGTCACGCCGCGCGACTCGCTGGCCTCCGCCGGCACCACCCTGGTGGAGCTGTTCTCGCTGGCCCGTGAGCTCAACGTGGCCGCCGAGGGCATCGAGATCGGTCCGTCGCCGACCGACGCCGCGCTCGCCGCGGACATGGCGCTGCCGATCGAGGACCTCGAGCTGACCGTGCGGTCCTACAACTGCCTCAAGCGCGAGGGCATCCACACCGTCGGCGAGCTGGTGGCCCGCTCCGAGGCCGACCTGATGGACATCCGCAACTTCGGTGCGAAGTCCATCGACGAGGTCAAGGACAAGCTGACCGAGCTGGGCCTGTCCCTGAAGGACTCGCCGGCCGGATTCGACCCCAGCGTCGCCCGCTTCCAGGAGGCCGGCGACGAGGAGTACGCCGACAGCGACCAGCAGTACTGAGGCTCCGGCCCGCAGCGGCTGCGGCACACGACACGACACGCGCCCTCGCCTGATGGCGGGCCTGCGGCGCATCATCCAAGGAGAACGAGACCATGCCTACCCCCAGCAAGGGACCGCGCCTGGGCGGAAGCCCGTCGCACGAGAAGATGATGCTGGCGAACCTCGCCGCCAGCCTGTTCGAGCACCGTTCGATCACCACCACCGTGACCAAGGCCAAGCGTCTGCGGCCCTACGCCGAGCGCCTGATCACCGAGGCCAAGAAGGGCGACCTGGCCGCGCGGCGTCGCGTGGTCGGCAAGATCAGCGCGCAGAACGCCACCAACCAGGCGATCGTCCACGACCTGTTCACCTCGATCGCCCCGGCCATGGCCGAGCGTCACGGCGGATACACCCGCATCACCAAGATCGGGAACCGTAAGGGCGACAACGCTCCGATGGCCGTCATCGAGCTCGTCATGGAGCCGGTGTCGCCGAAGCAGGCCGTGGTGAAGGAGGCGGAGCAGACCGCCGCCGCCCAGCCCGCCGCCGAGGAGGTCGTCGAGGAGGCTCCCGAGCAGGAGACCGCCGAGCAGGAGGCTCCCGAGCAGGAGACCGCCGAGGAGGCGCCGGCCGAGGAGCAGGACGAGAAGTGATCCTGCCGTCGGAGTGATCCGACGCCGACAGCTTCAGCGATGAGGGCGCCCCGGTCCGCAGAGGACCGGGGCGCCCTCGCGCGTCGTCCCACCGGGCCTTGGCGGCTCGTCCGCCGCTCACCCGCCGCCCACCCGGCCGTCGGCCCCGGTCTCGGAGATCCCTGGGACTGTGAGCGTTCACTGGGAACATACGGCGGGATCCCTCACGATCCCAGGGATCCCCGACGGATAGGCTGGAGCGCATGACCTCCGGCGCCGACGATCCCCAGGTCCGGGTCCGACTGGATCTCGCCTACGACGGCGGCGCCTTCCACGGGTGGGCCGCGCAGCCCGGCCTGCTCACCGTCGAGGGCGTCCTCGCCGACGCGCTGGCCACCCTCGTCCGCCGGGAGGTCCGGCTGACGGTGGCCGGCAGGACCGACGCCGGGGTCCACGCGACGGGACAGACCGTCCACCTGGACCTCACCCGCGCCGAATGGGAGGCGATCCCGCGACGCAGCGACGAGGATCCCGGCACCGTGCTCGTGCGCAGGCTCGGGGGAGTGATGGCGGCGCAGCGCGGCGCCGTCGTCGTCCACCACGCCCGACGGGTGAGCGAGGACTTCGACGCGAGGTTCTCCGCGCTGCGACGGCGCTACACGTATCGGCTCTCCGACCGCATCAGCACCCGATCACCCCTGCGCCGGACCGACACCGCCTGGCACCGCGGCCCCCTGGACGACGTGCTCATGCACGCCGAGGCCGCGGCCGTGCTGGGCCTGCACGACTTCGGCAGCTTCTGCCGGCCTCGGCCGCACGGGACCACGATCCGAGAGCTCCAGGAGTTCACCGTCTCGCGCGATGAGGCCGGAGTCCTCGTCGCACGCCTGACCGCCGACGCGTTCTGCCACCATATGGTCCGAGCGCTGATCGGTGCTCTCATCGACGTCGGAGAGGGGCGTCGGGAGCCGGGCTGGGCGGCCGAGCGTCTGGCCGCGCCCAGCTGGGACGAGAAGGTGCGACTGGCCCCGCCGCAGGGACTCACCCTGTCCGGGGTGGACTACCCGGAGGAGGCGGAGCTCGCCGACCGTGCCGCCAGGACGCGCGCGGTGCGTCGCTGAGCCGGTCTGTTCTGCGCTAGTGTGTCTCCGCACACGTCTCGTCATCGGTCCGAGCAGGAGGTCGAAGAGCCGATGAGCCACTCAGTGAACACCGGGAACGGTGCAGGATCCGGCGCTGTGGGCGCCGTGCTCTGGGTCGTCATGGTCGCCGCGTTCGGCGGCTTCCTCTTCGGCTTCGACACCGCCGTCATCAACGGAGCGGTCGGACCCATCCAGGAGGTCTTCGGGCTCAGCGACGTGATGCTCGGGTTCACCGTGGCCTCCGCGCTGCTGGGCTGCATGCTCGGCGCCTGGGCCGGGGGCTCGCTGGCCGACCGGCTGGGACGTGTGCGAGCCATGCTCATCGCCGCGGCCCTGTTCTTCGTCTCCGCCGTCGGCTCCGGTCTGGCCGTCACCGAGTACGACCTCATCGCCTGGCGCGTGATCGGCGGCGTCGGCGTCGGCATGGCCTCGGTGATCGCACCCTCCTACATCGCCGAGGTGGCCCCGGCGAACCTGCGCGGTCGGCTCGGCTCCATGTGGCAGATGGCGATCGTCGTCGGGATCTTCGGCGCCGCCCTGTCCAACGCGCTGCTGCTGAACATCGCCGGCGGAGCGGGGGAGACGCTCTGGTTCGGGCTCGACGCCTGGCGCTGGATGTTCATCATGGAGGCCTTCCCGGCTCTGATCTACGGGCTGCTGGCCACCTCCATCCCGGAGTCGCCCAGGTACCTGGTCTCCCGCGGCGAGGAGGACCGCGCCGCGGAGGTCCTCCACGACGTGGTCGGGCTGCGCGGGGAGTCCGCGATCCAGGCCAAGATCGCCGAGATCGCTCGGACGATCAACGTCGAGTCCCGTCAGCGGGTGAAGGACCTGATCGTCGGCGGGAAGCTCATGCCCATCGTGTGGGTAGGGCTCGGTCTGGCGGTCTTCCAGCAGTTCGTCGGCATCAACGTGATCTTCTACTACTCCTCGACGCTGTGGCAGTCGGTCGGCATCCCCGAGGACCAGTCCTTCCTCATCCAGGTCATCACCGCCACGGTGAACATCCTGGCCACGGTGGTGGGCATCCTCATCGTGGACAAGGTCGGCCGCCGGATCCCGCTGATCGTGGGCTCCGCGGGGATGGCGGTCACCCTGGGCATGATGGCGGTGGCCTTCTCCCAGGCCCAGGTGGCCGGCGACGCCGGCGCCGGAGACGCCACGGTCACCCTTCCCGAGCCGTGGGGCATCATCGCCCTGGTCTCGGCCAACCTCTTCGTCCTGTTCTTCGGGGCCACCTGGGGTCCCTTCATGTGGCTCCTTCTCGGGGAGATGTTCCCCAACCGCATCCGCGCGATGGCCGTCGGCGTCTCCGCGGCGGCGAACTGGGCGGCGAACTTCCTGATCTCGACGATCTTCCCCGCGATGGCCGGATTCTCACTGGTCTTCGCCTACGGCTTCTATGCGGTCTCCGCGCTGCTCTCCCTGGTGTTCGTGCTGCTGTGGGTGCCGGAGACCAAGGGGCGCGAGCTCGAGGACATGTCCGATTCGGCCTTCAGCAGGCGCGGCGACTGACCAGCGCGGCATCCGCTCCGCGTGCCGCGCGGTCGGATGCTGGTGGCCGTGCCCGTCGGGGTCTACGATGATGACTCACCGCACCCCAGTGGTCCTGCTCGAGGGCCACGACCAGGCAAGAAAGGCCGCGCTATGACCACGGCAGCCTCGGAGACCGGATCCAAGGGGGGCGCTCGCGTCCTCATCCAGCGGTTCGGCTCGTTCCTCTCGGGCATGATCATGCCCAATATCCCCGCGCTGATCGCCTGGGGGATCCTCACCGCCTTCGTCATCCCCGACGGCTTCACCCCCAACGAGGCCCTGGCGACGATCGTCGGTCCGATGATCCACTATCTGCTGCCGCTGATGATCGCCATGCAGGGCGGCCGGATGATCTACGAGGCGCGCGGCGTCGTGGTCGCCGGCATCGCCACATTCGGCGTGATCGCCGGCTCCGACTGGCTGATCGCCCAGCAGAGCGAGCAGCTCGGCGAGGACCTGGGCCAGATCCATATGTTCATCGGCGCGATGATCATGGGTCCGCTCGCCGCCTGGGTGATGAAGAAGCTCGACGGGCTGTGGGAGGGGAAGATCCGCACCGGCTTCGAGATGCTGGTGAACATGTTCTCCGCCGGTCTGGCCGGCTTCTTCCTCGCCGTGGCAGGGTTCTACCTCCTGGCTCCCGTGGTCAACTGGCTCATGGCCGTGCTGGGCCGCGCGGTCGAATGGCTGGTCGACACCGGACTGCTGCCGCTGACCTCGCTGATCATCGAGCCGGCGAAGGTCTTCTTCCTCAACAACGCCATCAACCACGGTGTCCTGACTCCGTTGGGCATCGATGAGGCGGCCGAGGCCGGGAAGTCCGTCCTGTTCCTGCTCGAAGCCAACCCGGGGCCCGGCGTGGGCGTGCTGATCGCATACACGATATTCGGCGTCGGCGCGGCCAAGGCGACGGCCCCCGGTGCGGCGCTGATCCAGTTCGTCGGAGGCATCCACGAGGTCTACTTCCCCTACGTGCTCATGAAGCCCGCCCTGCTGCTGGCGGTCGTGGCGGGCGGCGCCTCCGGAGTAGCGGTCAACGTCGCCTTCGACACCGGTCTGCGGGGCCCGGCCTCGCCGGGGTCGATCCTGGCCGTGATGGCGCAGACCGCCCAGGGGGACCACCTGGGTGTGGCGCTGTCCGTGGTCGTCTCGGCCGGCGTCAGCTTCGCCGTGGCCGCACCCATCCTGCTCGCCTCCCGGAAGAGGGACCTGGCGGCCGGAGAGGACCAGTTCTCCGACGCCGTGGCCAGGACGCAGGCCAACAAGGGCAAGTCCTCCGACGCCCTCTCCGGTCTGGCCGGCGGTGCCGCGGCGGGATCCGGGGCGGCCGCCCTGGGGACCATCGCCCCGCCCCGACGCATCGAGACCATCATCTTCGCCTGCGACGCCGGCATGGGATCCTCGGCGATGGGTGCCTCGGTGCTGAGGCGCAAGCTCAAGGACGAGGGCATCACAGACGTCTCCGTGACCAACAGGGCCATCCCCTCGCTGCCGGGGGACACCGATCTGGTCGTCACCCAGCAACAGCTCACCGACCGTGCCCGCAGCCGTGAGGCCGACGCCGTGCACGTCTCGGTGGACAGCTTCATGGACGCCCCCGAGTACGACGACGTCGTCCGCCTCGTCCAGGAGTCCCGGGAGGAGTCGGCGGCCGACGAGCCGGACGGTTCGCGCGCCGCACCAGGGGCCGCCGCTTCGGGTGCTCCGGCCTCCGGCGCCGCGGCGTCCGGTGCTGCGGCGTCCGGAGCTGCGACGTCCGCCACCGACGACGACGAGGCCTCCGGCGGAGACGACGTCCTGACGCTGGACCGGGTCCGCATCCACTCCGGCTCGGCCACGCAGGAGGAGGCGCTCGCCGAGGCGGCACGCATGCTCGAGGACGCCGGGGCCGTGACCTCGGACTACCTCGAGGCCATGCGTCGCCGCGAGGAGACCGTGTCCACCTTCATGGGCAACGAGCTCGCGATCCCGCACGGGACCAACGATGCGAAGGAGGCCGTGCTCGCCTCGGCGCTGTCGGTCTCCCGCTACGACGGCGGCGTCGACTGGGGCGGCAAGCAGGCCGTCTTCGTCGTCGGCATCGCCGGGGTGGGGAAGGAGCACCTGGCGATTCTGTCGAAGATCGCGCGGCTCTTCTCGAACAAGGAGGCGGTGGAGCGGCTGAAGGCCGCGGCCACCGAGGAGGAGCTGCTCGAGATGCTCCACGCCGTCAACGACTGAGACGAGGCGCAGGTATGAAGGCAGTGCACTTCGGTGCCGGGAACATCGGCCGCGGATTCGTGGGGCAGCTGCTCCATCAGGGCGGGTATGAGATCGTCTTCTCCGACGTCGCCGGCCCCCTGGTGGAGGCGCTGCAGGCCGCCGAGTCCTACACCGTCCACGAGGTGGGCGACGGCGGCGGGGCCCACGTGATCACCGGCTTCCGCGCCGTGAACTCCGCCGAGGAGCCTGAGCGCCTCGCCGAGGAGGTGGCCACCGCCGAGGTGGTCACCACTGCCGTGGGCCCGACCGTGCTGCGATTCATCGCCCCGCACATCGTCGAGGGGCTCCGCCGCCGCGCCCCGGAGGCCGCCCCGCTGCAGGTCATGGCCTGCGAGAACGCCATCGGGGGGACCGACCAGCTGCGCGGACATATGGCTGAGGCCGCGGGAGGGCGGTGGTCGGAGCTCGAGGCTCGGGCGGTGTTCGCGAACACGGCGGTCGACCGGATCGTGCCCGGCGGCGGCGGAGCCGGCGGCAAAGGCGCCGTCGGAGACATCGACGTCGAGGTCGAGCCCTTCTACGAGTGGGCCGTGGAGCGCGGTCCCTTCGGCGGGAGTCCCCCGCACATCCCCGGTGCACACTTCGTCGACGACCTCGGCCCCTACATCGAGCGGAAGCTCTTCACCGTGAACACCGGTCATGCGGCGACGGCCTATCTGGGGGCCCGGGCCGGGGCGGAGACCATCGCCGAGGCGCTGGCCGATCCGCAGGTGGCCGCCGGCGTCGCCGCCGCCCTGGAGGAGACCTCGGCGCTGCTCGTGGCGAAGCACGGCTTCGCCGATGAGGACCTGGCGGACTATCGGGCGACGATCCTGGACCGCTTCCGCAACCCCGAACTTCCCGACACCGTCCTTCGGGTCGGACGCCAGCCGCTGCGCAAGCTCTCCCGCCACGAGCGCCTCATCGGGCCCTCTGGGGAGGCGGCCGAGCGCGGGCTCGCCACGGAGGGGCTGATGGACGTCGTCGCCGCGACGCTGGTCTTCCGCTCCGAGGACGAGCAGGCGGTCGAGCTGGGGCGGCTCCTCAGAGACCTGCCGCCCCAGGCGTTCGTCGCCGAGGTCACCGGTCTGAGGCCCGAGCACCCGCTCCACGGGCAGGTCCTCCGTCGCGTCGAGGCGGCCCGCACGGAGTGACCGTCCGGGGGTCGCGTTGCCCGGATCCGCTCCCAGCGGTATAGTAGATCTCTGTTGTGCGTGTCCACTCTCGGGCGCACCTGTGTCGAGGCGGCTCGTTGCATGGCCGTCAAGCCTCCACGGGGCCCCGGAGCCTAAGGGCCCGGCATCTTCCCAGCCCTCACCTGGGAAGCCGGACGGCACACTTGCGAAGAAGCGGATCTTCGTCGGAACAGGGGCGCCCTCACACGTCCTCGGCCCGATGAGACCGACCGTAGAACACCGACCGAAGGCATCAACACCGTGCGTACGTACACCCCGAAGTCTGGCGACGCCGACGCTCAGTGGCACATCATCGACGCCACCGACGTCGTGCTCGGCCGTCTCGCCAGCCAGAGCGCCGCCCTGCTGCGCGGCAAGCACAAGCCGACGTTCGCCCCCCACATGGACATGGGCGACCACGTCATCATCATCAACGCCGAGAAGGTCGCCGTCACCGGCGACAAGGGTGCCAAGAAGCGCTACTGGCGCCACTCGGGCTTCCCCGGAGGCATCCGCTCCCTGACCTTCGACGAGATGATCGAGCGTCACCCGACCCGCGCCGTGTACCAGGCGGTGAAGGGCATGCTGCCGCACAACAGGCTCGGCGCCGCACAGTTGACGAAGCTGCGCGTCTATGCCGGCCCGGAGCACCCGCACGCGGGCCAGCAGCCGAAGCCGTACGAGATCACCCAGGTCGCTCAGCAGTCCTGAGCCGCCCGACACGACGAAGATTTCCAAGGAGAACCGTGGCTCAGAACACCGAAGAGCTCACCGAGACCGAGGGCCTGTCCAGCTACACCTCGGAGTCCGCAGGCGCCCCCGCGGAGACCGCTGAGGGCACCGAGCGTGCCCCGCTGACCGTCGGCGGCGCCGCCGTCGGTCGTCGGAAGAAGGCCCGCGCCCGCGTCCGCCTGATCCCGGGCTCCGGCGGCTGGACCATCAACGGCCGCAGCCTCGAGGACTACTTCCCCAACAAGCTGCACCAGCAGGAGGTCAACGACCCATTCACCCTGCTGGGCCTCGAAGGCGCCTACGACGTCGTCGCCCGCATCGACGGCGGCGGCCCCTCGGGCCAGTCCGGCGCCGTGCGCCTGGGCATCGCCCGCGCGCTGAACGAGATCGACCGCGACCACAACCGCCCGGCCCTGAAGAAGGCCGGCTTCCTCACCCGTGACGACCGCGCGGTGGAGCGGAAGAAGGCCGGTCTCAAGAAGGCCCGCAAGGCCCCGCAGTACTCGAAGCGCTGATCTCGGACCGGACCGTCAGGCCCGCCGAGGCACCGCCCACGGAACCCCGTCGCTCGCAGCAGAGCGGCGGGGTTCCGTCGTCCGCGGCACCGGTTCCCCCTCCCTTCGTCCGACGGCGAGCTCGTGCGGCCGTATACTGGGATCGCACCTCGACGACCGTCCTCACCAGGGGGTTCCATGGAAGCAGCCGGACTCGACGACGAGCACCTGGCCTACTACGAGGGTTCGCCCCTCCCCGCGCCGGACAAGGACGCCTGGCGGGAGGGGTACCCGTATCAGACCAAGCTGCGGCGGCCGACCTACGAGAAGCGCAAGCGTGCCCTGCAGATCGAGCTGCTGAAGATGCAGCGCTGGGTGAAGGACTCCGGTGAGAAGGTCCTCATCATCTTCGAGGGTCGCGACGCCGCCGGCAAGGGCGGTGCGATCAAGCGGTTCCACGAGCACCTCAACCCCCGAGGTGCGCGCATCGTGGCGCTGGACAAGCCCACCGACACCGAGCGCACCCAGTGGTACTTCCAGCGATACATCGAGCACCTGCCCTCCGGCGGGGAGATCGTGATGATGGACCGCTCCTGGTACAACCGCGCCGGCGTCGAGCGGGTCATGGGCTACTGCACACCGAAGCAGTACCTGGAGTTCATGCGGGAGGCCCCCGAGCTGGAGCGCATGCTCGTCAACTCCGGGGTCCGTCTGTTCAAGTTCTGGTTCTCGGTCTCGCGCAGCGAACAGCTGGCCCGCTTCGCCTCCCGCCAGACCGATCCGGTGCGTCGGTGGAAGCTCTCACCCACGGACATGGCCTCGCTCGACAAGTGGGAGGACTACACGGCGGCCAAGGAGGCCATGTTCTTCTACACCGACACCGCGGCGGCGCCATGGACGGTGGTCAAGTCCAACGACAAGAAGCGCGCCCGGCTGGAGGCGATGCGGCACGTGCTCGACCAGGTGCCGTATCCGGATCGGGATCCTGCGGTCGCCCACACTCCCGACCCGCTGATCTGCGGACCCGCCGCGGACCTCTCGGAGAACGGTGAGAACCTGGGCTCCGCGTTCCCGAATACCCGCTGAGGAGCGTCTCTGCCGGGGTTCGGCGGAGCCACTGCTTAGACTGGACGGATCATGTCTAGACTCTTCGGAACCGACGGAGTTCGCGGGGTGGCCAACGGCCTCATCACCGCAGAGCTCGCACTCAGCCTCTCCCAGGCCGCAGCCGTCGTGCTCGGCCATCGCCGGGCGGAGCCAGGCCGTCGTCCGGTCGCCGTCGTCGCCCGCGACCCGCGGGTGAGCGGTGAGTTCATCGCCGCCGCCGTCGAGGCGGGACTCGCCAGCGCCGGGATCGACGTCCATGACGCCGGTGTGCTCCCCACCCCGGCCGCGGCGTTCCTCGTCGCAGACTCCGGAGCGGACTTCGGTGTGATGATCTCGGCCTCGCACAATGCGGCCCCGGACAACGGGATCAAGTTCCTGGGCCGCGGCGGGCACAAGCTGGACGACGCCGTCGAGGACGAGATCGAGACGGAGATGTCTCAGGAGCCGGCCCGCCCGGTCGGTGCCGACGTCGGCCGCATCCGACGCTTCTCCGACGCCGAGGACCGCTATGTGGTCCACCTGCTGAAGTCGCTCGGCGAGAGCACGCTGCGCGGAGTCAAGGTCGTCCTCGACTGCGCCCACGGTGCGGCCTCCGGATGCTCTCCGCAGGCCTTCACCGACGCGGGAGCCGAGGTCGTGGTGATCGGGGCGGATCCGGACGGGCTGAACATCAACGACGGGTACGGCTCCACACACCTCGAGCGCCTCCGGGAGGCCGTGTGCGAGCACCGGGCAGATCTCGGCATCGCCCACGACGGCGACGCCGACCGCTGTCTGGCCGTGGACCACACCGGAGACGTCGTCGACGGCGATCAGATCATGGCCGTACTCGCCCTGGCGCTGAAGGAGCGCGGCGAGCTGCGCGAGGACACCCTGGTGGTCACCGTGATGAGCAATCTGGGCCTGAAGCTGGGTATGCGGGCCGCGGGCATCGAGATCGTCGAGACCGCGGTGGGGGACCGGTACGTCCTCGAGGGGATGCGCGCCGGGGACTACTCCCTCGGCGGAGAGCAGTCGGGGCACCTGATCCTCGCCGACTACGCGACCACCGGCGACGGGCTGCTCACCGGCCTGCAGCTGGCCTCCCGCGTCGCCGCCACCGGCACTCCGCTGCGTGAGCTGACCGCCGCCGCGATGGAGCGGCTGCCGCAGGTGCTGATCAACGTGGACGGAGTGGACAAGGCGCGCGCGAAGTCCCACGAGGAGGTTCAGCGAGCCGTCGCCGCCGTCGAGGAGCGGCTGGGTGAGGCCGGACGGGTGCTGCTGCGCCCCTCGGGCACCGAACCCGTGGTCCGCGTGATGGTCGAGGCCCGCAGCGCCGACGACGCGCGGGACGAGGCCCAGCACCTCGCCGAGGTCGTCCGACGGGAGTTGGCCCTGTAGCGATGGGCGACGAGCTGCGGGCACGGACGCGGATTTCCCGCACTGTGCTCGCAGTCCTCGTCCTCGCGACGGTCGGAGGCGCTCCGACCGCAGCCTGCGCCTCCCCTGAGGATCAGCCGTCCGGTGAGGACTCGGACGGACAGCCTCAGGGGAGCCCTGCGCCGGGGACGCCGGAGTCTGAGCCTGAGCAGACAGAGGAGCCTGAGCGGACCGAGTTCACGATCCTCTCCGCAGGGGACGTGCTGCCGCATATGCCCGTGGTCGACGGGGCGCGGCAGGACGACGGCGACCTCGACTTCCTGTCCCTGATGGAGCCGGTCGAGCCGTGGGTCGCCGGAGCGGACCTCTCACTGTGCAGCATGGAGGTTCCGGTGCACGTCGAGGGGGAGGACCCCACCGGATACCCCGTATTCGGCGCTCCGGACCAGCTGGTGGAGGACCTGGGAGCGCTCGGATTCGACGGCTGCAACACCGCGACGAACCACTCCGTCGACAGCGGCATCGACGGGCTGGAGCGGACCCTGGACCTGTTCGACGACGCCGGTATGGGCCATGTGGGGACGGCCCGCACTCCCGAGGAGGGCGGACAGCCGCAGATGTATCGGCTCGAACGGGACGGTCGGGAGATCTCCGTGGCGCACCTGTCGACGACCCTGCTGCACAACATCCCGCCGCCCGACGACCGGTGGCGCGTCACCGACGTCGACGCCGACGAACTCACCGTGATGGCGGCCGACGCGCGTGCCGACGGCGCCGACCTCGTGGTGGCCTCGGTCCACTGGGGTGAGGAGTACGTCCACGAACCGGGAGAGCAGGAGCAGCAGTACGCCGCGTCCCTGGCCGAAGGCGGGGAGGTCGACCTCGTCTACGGCAACCACTCCCACACGCCGCTGCCCACCGAGCGGCTCGACGGCGGCCCCGACGACGAGGGGATGTGGGTCGCCTGGTCGATGGGGAACTTCCTGTCGAACCAGGACGAACACTGCTGCGTCCCGGAGACCGCGACCGGGACGATGGTGCGCGCCGACGTCGAGGCCCGTGACTACGACGGGACCGGCGACGGGACCGGCGACGAGGTCCAGGTCCGGGTGACGGACCTGAGCTGGACGCCGGTCACCGTGGACCGTGTGGGGGAGCACCGCGGCATCCGACCGCTCACCGAACTCCTCGACCACGGACTGCCCGCCGAGACCGGACTGACCGAGGAGATCGTCGGGGACCGGCACCAGCGGCTGCTCGACGTGATGGATGAGGAGTCCATGACGGCGGGTCCGCCCGCGGAGGACGAGCCCGCGGATGTCCAGGTGGAACCCCGCGACGGCTGAATCGGCAGCGACACGACGGAGGCGCCCCACCCGCGTCTCCGCGGGTGGGGCGCCTTAGTCCCTGGGGTCTTCCGGGTCAGACCTGTGGAGCCTGACCGCCGGCGTTCGGTGCGGCGCCGCCGGTGTTCTGAGCCTTCATGATGTCGCGGATCTCGGTCAGCAGCTGGACGTCTGCCTCGACCTCCTCCTCGTCGGTGATGCCGAGGCGGCGGTTGCGGGCCTCGATCATCTTGTTCATCGGCATGACCACGACGAAGTAGATGGCCGCGGCGATGAGCAGGAAGTTCACGACCTGGGTGAGCAGGACGCCGAACTGGATGGCGTTGCCGTTGAGCATGACCACCGCGAAGTTGTCGAAGTCGGGGAACCCGACCAGACCGGAGATCATCGGCATGAGGACGTTCTCGACGAGGGCGTTCACGACGCCGGCGAAGGCCGCACCGATGACGACGGCGACCGCCAGGTCGATGACGTTGCCCTGCATGATGAACTCTTTGAAACCTTTAAGCATAGGCCACATCATAGACCCTCCGGTGAGTATGACGGCACCATGCCCCACGAAGAAGTGAGTCGTGTCGCAGTATGATCTCCGTCTCGTCGGATGCCCGCCGCGGAGGCGTCCCTTGCGTTCAGCAACCGTTTCCCGAGCGGTGCGGTCCCGTACGCCTCGACGTCACATCCGTCGAGCCCTCGCGCGGTGCGCCTCAGACCTTGCGCAGCAGGACCCGAGAGACCGAATGGTCCTGGTCCTTGCTCATCACCAGCCGCGCCCGGGAGCGGGTCGGCTGGATGTTCCGGCGCAGGTTGGGGCCGTTGATGCGACGCCAGATGTCGGTGGCCTGCTCGACCGCCTCGTCGTCGGAGAGGAACGAATACTGGTGGAAGTAGCTCTCCGGGTCGGCGAAGGCGCCGTGTCGCCACCTCATGAAGCGGTCCACGTACCACTGCTCGATGTGCGCCGGCTTGGCATCCACATAGATCGAGAAGTCGAAGAAGTCGCTCAGTGCGAGTCCCGTGGTCCCGTCCGCCCGCACACGCGCGGGCTGCAGCACGTTGAGCCCCTCGACGATGAGCACGTCGGGGCGACGCACGGAGATCTCCTCGTCCGGGACGATGTCGTAGTACAGGTGGGAGTACTTCGGGGCCCGCACCTCGGGCTTGCCGGACTTGACCTCTGCGACCATCCGCAGCAGGGCCCGCCGGTCGTAGGCCTCGGGGAAGCCCTTGCGCTCCATCAGGCCGCGCCGCCGCAGCTCCGCGTTG
Source organism: Nesterenkonia marinintestina (assembly GCF_025420485.1). Taxonomy (GTDB): domain Bacteria; phylum Actinomycetota; class Actinomycetes; order Actinomycetales; family Micrococcaceae; genus Nesterenkonia; species Nesterenkonia marinintestina. The sequence goes on from NZ_JAOEFD010000006.1 coordinate 110,711, forward strand.
GGGTGGAGGAAGCCGTCGGTGGTCACCAGCTCCACCCGGGGGGTGGAGGGCCAGCGGCGCAGCATCTCCTGCAGCACGCGTGCGGTGGTGGACTTCCCGACGGCCACGGACCCGGCGACGCCGATGACGAACGGGGTGCGGCGCGTGGTCCCGCCGAGGAAGTCGTTGGTGGCGCTGCGCAGGTGCGCCGAGGCCTCCACATAGATGGACAGCAGGCGGGAGAGCGGCAGATAGATCTGCTCGACCTCACCGAGGGAGAGGTGCTCGCCGATGCCGCGCAGCCGGTCGACGTCGTCCTGGTTCAGCGGCTGCTCGATCGTGTCGGCGAGCCGGGCCCAGGCACGCCGGTCGAGCTCCACGAAGGGGGAGTAGTGGCCGTGGTCCTCCACCGTCGGGGAACCTGCCCAGGGAGCGGTCTCGGCCACAGCCGCGGGGACGGGGCCCGAGGGATGCGGCTCCCGGTGGACCGGCTCCCGACCGGCCGCCTCGGAGGCGTCGGGGCGCCGCGGCAGATCAGGGCAAGGCGAGGACACACAGACACGATACGCTATATCCCATGTGTGGAATCGTCGGATACATCGGTCGTCCTGAGAAGAGCAGCGACCATCAGGCCCTCGACGTCCTCCTGGAGGGGCTGCGTCGACTCGAGTACCGCGGCTATGACTCCGCCGGAGTGGCGACCGTCGCCGACGGCGTCGTCGAGACCCGGAAGAAGTCGGGCAAGCTGGCCAACCTGATCGGAGAGATCGAGGCCGAGGCCATGGCGCCGGCGTCGTTGGGCATCGGGCACACGCGCTGGGCCACCCACGGCGGCCCCACCGACCAGAACGCCCACCCGCACCTGGGCGACGACGGCGGTCTGGCCATCATCCACAACGGCATCATCGAGAACTTCGCCGAGCTGAAGGAGATGCTGCTCGCCGACGGCGAGACCTTCGACTCCGAGACCGACACCGAGGTCGCCGCCAAGCTCATCGGCCGGCTCTTCGCCGGCGACGCGCAGGGCGACCTCACTGAGGCCGTGCGCCTGGCCAGCAACCAGCTCGAAGGCGCCTTCACCATCCTCGCCGTCCACGCGGACCAGCCCGACCGTGTGGTCGCCTCCCGCCGCAACTCTCCGCTGGTCATCGGTCTGGGCGAGGGGGAGAACTTCCTGGGCTCCGACGTCTCCGGCTTCATCGACTTCACCCGCGACGCCGTCGAGCTGGAGCAGGACCAGATCGTCACCATCACCACCGACGACTTCCGCATCATCTCCTTCGACGGCTCCGAGGCGCAGGGGCGCCGCTTCCGCGTCGACTGGGACGCCGCGGCCGCCGAGAAGGGCGGCTACGACACCTTCATGGAGAAGGAGATCCACGAGCAGCCCAAGGCCGTGGAGGACACCCTGCTCGGACGCACCGACGCCGAGGGCCGCCTCGCCCTCGACGAGCTGCGGATCGACCCGGAGGAGCTGAAGAGCACCTCCAAGATCATCGTGCTGGCCTGCGGCACCGCCGCCTACGCCGGCACCGTGGCCAAGTACGCCATCGAGCACTGGTGCCGCATCCCCGTCGAGGTGGAGCTGGCCCACGAGTTCCGATACCGCGACCCCATCATCGACGAGTCCACTCTGATCGTGTCGATCTCGCAGTCGGGCGAGACCATGGACACCCTGATGGCGGTCCGCTACGCCAAGGAGCAGGGGGCCCGCACGCTGTCCATCTGCAACACCAACGGCTCCACGATCCCCCGCGAGTCCGACGCGGTGCTCTACCTGCACGCCGGACCGGAGATCGCGGTGGCCTCCACCAAGGCGTTCCTGGCGATGATCACCGCCGCCTACCTGCTGGGCCTGTACCTCGGTCAGCTGCGCGGCCAGCTCTTCACCGGACAGATCCGGGACATCCTCGCCGACCTGCACAAGATCCCCGGCAAGATCCAGGAGATCCTGGACGACGCCGATCGGGTCAAGCAGCTGGCCGCCGAGATGAAGGACACCCCCTCGGTGCTCTTCCTCGGCCGCCACATCGGCTACCCGGTCGCCATGGAGGGGGCGCTGAAGCTCAAGGAGCTCGCCTACATCCACGCCGAGGGCTTCGCCGCCGGTGAGCTCAAGCACGGGCCCATCGCGCTGATCGAGGACGGCCAGCCGGTCTTCGTCGTCGTGCCCTCGCCCCACGGCCGCGACTCGCTGCACGCGAAGGTCGTCTCCAACATCCAGGAGGTGCGCGCCCGCGGGGCGAAGACCATCTCCGTGGCCGAGCGCGGCGACGACGCGGTCGAGAGGTTCTCCGAGTCGGTGTTCCACGTCCCGGAGACCCAGCCGCTGCTGATGCCGCTGCTGACCACCGTGCCGCTGCAGATCTTCGCCTGCTCCCTGGCCTCGGAGAAGGGCTACGACGTGGACCAGCCGCGCAACCTGGCCAAATCGGTCACCGTGGAGTGAGCCCATGATCGCCGGAATCGGAGTCGACGTGGTCGACGTGGTGCGCTTCGGCGAACAGCTGCGCCGGGCGCCGGCCCTGCGCGAGCGTCTGTTCGCGCCCGCGGAGCGGGAGCTCAGCACCCGATCCCTGGCGGCCCGATTCGCAGCCAAGGAGGCCGTGGCCAAGGCGCTGGGTGCTCCGGCCGGCATGAACTGGCAGGACTGCCGGGTCGTCCCCGACGCCGACGGTGCGCCCCAGATCGAGGTGGTGGGGACCGTCGCGCAGGTGGCCGAACGGCGCGGAGCGGTCCGCTGGCACCTCTCCCTGAGCCACGACGGCGACATCGCGACCGCCATGGTCGTGGCCGAGAAGGCCTGACTTCGCCGCAGTGACCTCGGACGCGCTGATCCCGCTGCACACCGGCCGTCAGGTCCGGGACGCTGAGGCACCCCTGCTGGACGCCGGACATGGTCCCGGCCTGATGTCCCGCGCCGCCCACGGTCTGGCGCTCACGGTGCTCCGCACCCTGCGGGAACGGACCGGCCGGGTCTACGGGACGACGGTGACCGGTCTGATCGGCCCGGGGAACAACGGCGGCGACGGCCTCTTCGCGCTCGCCGCCCTGCGCCGACGCGGGGTCGACGCGCGAGCTGTGCTGCTGCGCGATCGGGCGCACGCCGAGGGCCTGGCCGCCTTCCGGGCCGCCGGGGGTCGGATCGACGAGACCGTCGTCCGGGTCGCCGACGTCGTCGTCGATGCGATCATCGGCACCGGCACCTCCGGCGGCTTCTCCCTGCCCGAGGTCCGCGGCCTCGCCGAGGCCCTGAGCCGCACCTCCACCGCGGTGATCGCCTGCGACGTGCCCTCCGGCGTCGCCCCCGACACCGGGGCCGTGGCGGGGGAGGCCGTCCGGGCCGACGTCACCGTCACCTTCGGAGGGACGAAGCTCGGGCTCGCCGTCGGCGAGGGGGCCCAGCTCTGCGGCACGGTGGTGCCCGTGGACATCGGGCTGGGGGACCATCTCGCCGAGGTCGCGGAACGGTCCGCGCGCCGACGCATGCTCGTCGTCGCGGACCCGATGCCCGGCGGCCCTGATGCCCGCGACCACAAGTACTCCCGCGGGACTGCGCAGGTGGTGGCCGGATCGCCGCGCTACCCCGGAGCCGCCGCGCTGACCGTCGGCGCGGCGGTCCGGACCGGCTGCGGCATGGTGGCGCTGCACGCCTCCGGTCCGATCCTGGACCGGACGATCGCCCGACACCCCGAGGTCGTCGGCGCCGATCACGACATCTCGGAGCGCGTGCGGGCCGCGGCGGTCGGTCCCGGGATCGGCGACGACCCCGGTCAGGTCGCCGCCCTGCACCGCTGCCTGGACTGGGCCGAACGCACCGGGGGGCGGCTGATCCTCGACGCCTCCGCCCTCGGACTGCTCCGGGACCGTGTCGCGGCGCCTCCCCTGCCGGTCGGCACGCTGCTCACCCCGCACCTGGGAGAGATGCGCGCCCTGCTGCGGGCCGCGGGCCGGACCGATCTGCTCGACTCGCTGGAGTCTGACCCGGTGACCGCCGTGGAGTCGCTGGCCTGCCATCTGGGCTGCACGCTGCTGCTCAAGGGCCCGAGTACGATCATCGCCGCACCCGCCGCTGAGACGCTGATCCACCGGACTTCGGCGCCCGGGCTGGCCACGGCCGGCAGCGGGGACGTGCTCACCGGGATCCTCGCCGCCTCGGCGGCCACCGCGCCGGCCCGGGTGACGACGGCGCGCCTGGCCGCCTCGGCGGTGCACCGGCACGCACAGGCCGCCCATCGGCTGGATCCGGAGGGCCGCGGACGCTTCGGAGCGTCGTCGCTGATCGGAGCCCTGGGACCCGCCGGCGAGGTCTCCGCCGGTCGATAGACTGCGCCCATGACCACAGCGGAGGAACTCGAGCGCGTCGCCGTCATCGATCCGGCGGCCGTCCGCCACAACGTCTCCACCATCGCCGGGTACGTCCGGCCGGCCAAGATGATGGTCGCGGTGAAGGCCGACGGCTACGGGCACGGTGCGGTCACCGCGGCGCAGGCGGCATGGGAGGCCGGGGCCGACTGGATCGGCGTCGCCCACCTGACCGAGGCCTTCGCCCTGCGCGACGCCGGCGTCGAGGCGCCGATGCTGGCCTGGCTGCACACCCCCGACAGCGACTTCGCCGAGGCCGTGCGGCGCTCCGTGGACATCGGTATCTCCGGCTGGGAGCTGGACCCGGTGGCCGAGGCCGCCGAGGGGCTGCAGACCCCGGCGCACGTGCACCTGAAGATCGACACCGGTCTGGGTCGCAACGGCTGCACGGCAGAGGCCTGGCCCGCGCTCATGGCCCGGGCGGCCGAACTCCAGGACCGGGGCCTCATCTCCGTGGTGGGCATCTTCACCCATTTCGCCGTCGCCGACGAGCCGGACCGGCGGGAGACCGACGAACAGCTGGCCACCTACCGGTGGGCGCTCGAGGTCGCCGAGTCGGTCGGAGTGCACCCCTCGCTGCGTCACGCGGCGAACACGCCCGCGGCGCTGTCCCGCCCCGACGCCCACTTCGACATGGTCCGGGTCGGCGTGGGCGTCTACGGGCAGAGCCCCTTCGCCGACCGCACCGCCGAGGACCTGGGACTGCGTCCGGCCATGGAGGTCCGCACCCGGGTCGCCCATGTGAAGGTGGTCCCCGAGGGGCAGGGCATCAGCTACGGGCTGACCCACCGGGTCGACCGCCCCACCGCCCTGGGGCTGATCCCGATGGGCTACGGGGACGGTGTGCCGCGCATCGCCGTGCATGCCCCGGTCCGCATCGGTGACAGGATCTACCGATCAGTGGGTCGTGTGGCAATGGATCAGTTCGTCGTCGACCTCGAAGACCCCGAGACGTCGGTCCGGGTCGGTGACGAGGTGGTCCTGTTCGGCGGGGACTCCGGGGTCTCCGCCGCCGACTGGGGCGCGGCCGCCCAGACCATCAACTACGAGATCATCACCCGGATCGGCCCCCGTGTCCCGCGCCTGGTGAGGGACTCCGATGCCGAGGTCCGACCAGAGGCGGCCGAGGCCGGTCCGGCTGACGTCGTCGCCGGGACCACGGCATGAGCCCCGAGCTCCACGAGGTGCCGCACTGGTCGGTCACGATGGCGCTCGAGGATCTCGAGGACACCGCGCGTCTGGCCCGGGACCTGGCCGCTCGGCTGCGAGGCGGTGACCTGCTGATCCTCACCGGGGATCTCGGCGCCGGGAAGACGACCTTCACCCAGGCGCTGGCCGAAGCGCTCGGGGTGCAGGGCAGGGTCAGTTCTCCCACCTTCGTGATCTCGCGGGTCCATCGGGGGTCCGGCGGGCCGGATCTGATCCACGTGGACGCCTACCGCACCGACGCCGCCGGTCTCGAGGACCTGGACCTTCTGGGCTCCTCCGCCGACGCCGTCACCGTGGTCGAATGGGGACGCGGACTGGCCGAAGCGGCGCTGACCGGCGCCTCCGGCTCCTGGCTCGACCTCGAGCTGCATCCTGAGGGTGCCCAGGTCGGTGTCGAGGGCGAGTTGGTGACCGACTTCTCCGAGTCGGAGGATGACGACCTCGGCACCGCTCGTCGGGCGGTACTGAGAGGATTCGGCCCTCGGTGGTCCGTGGCGCCCCGGATCAGCCTGCCCCGACGGTGAGTCGGGCAGGACCGCCCACTCATCCGTCTCCTGACCCTCACCCCTCATCGAATCCCCGATTCCTGCGGCGTGTCGGGTCGGAATCGGGGTGAACTGCAGCTGGGATCGGGGATTCGATGCGCGGCGGACCACTACCATGGAGGGGTGCTCCTCGCGATCGACTCCTCCGCCGGCGCCTCCGCCGCTGTCCTGGATGCCGGGACGGCCGTCGGGTCCTGGCGCACCGACGCGACGACCACCCACGCCGAGGTGCTGGCCACCGGCGTGCAGGAGGTCCTCGCGCAGGCCGAGCTCGAGCCCACGGCCCCGCAGCGACCCGCCGGGCGGACCGGTCAGGGTCTGGAGGCCGTCGTCGTCGGCGTCGGCCCGGGACCGTTCACCGGGCTGCGGGTGGGACTGGTCCTCGCCCACGCCCTGGCGGAGGTCTGGTCGCTGCCGCTGCACGGAGTCTCCGGCCTGGACGGCCTGGCCCTCCGCGCCGTGGAACAGGCACTCGTCGACACGGACCGTGACTTCCAGGTGGCGGTGGACGCCCGTCGCCGCGAGGTCTACTCCGCCCGATATCGCGCGGGCGACGACTCCGAGGATCCCGGGAGCTCCGGCGTCGTACGGCTCGGTGCGCCGCAGGTCGGCCCCGCCCACGAGCTCCCCGACCTGGCGGTGATCGGTGTGGGCGCCGAGCTCTACCCCGACAGCCTGACCCCGGTCCCCGGCACCGAGACCTGGACCGCCGACGCCGTGGAGCTCGGTCGGCTCGCCGCCCATCCGGTCCACCGACTCGACCCCCGCCCCCTCTATCTGCGGGACTCCGACGCGAAGGTCCCCGCTCCCCGGAAGCGGGCACAGCCGTGAGCGGCGGCGAGGCGGCCCGGGATGAGGGGGTCTGCGCCGCGGACGGGAGCGCGGTCACCGTGCGGGAGATGACCGAGGAGGACGTGCCTGCGGTGGCCGCCCTGGAGCAGGTGCTGTTCCCCGTCGACGCCTGGCCCGAGCGCTTCTTCCGCCAGGAGCTCTCCCAGACCGGGACCCGCCGGTACTGGGTCGCCGAGGGCGCCGTGCAAGAAAGCGCCGTGCAAGAAGGCGCCGTGCAAGAAGGCGCCGTGCAAGAAGGCACCCCTCACGACGGCGCCGCGCAGCTGCTCGGCTACGTGGGCCTGATGTGCGTGCCTCCCTTCGCCGACGTCCAGACCCTCGCCGTGGCCCGGGCCGGCCGGCGCCGCGGTCTGGGGCGACTCCTGCTGCGCACACTGATCGAGGAGGGACGTGACCGCGGCGCCGAGCAGGTGCTCCTCGAGGTCCGCATCGACAACCACGGTGCCCAGCACCTCTACCGAGGGGAGGGGTTCTCCGTGATCCACACCCGCCGGGGCTACTACCGCGACGGCTGCGACGCGCTGATCATGCGTCTGCCGCTGGCCGACCTCGAGGCCCCCACCAGCGCGAGCCGACTGAGGAGCCCAGACGCATGAGCACCCCGACGGCGAGCCCCGCCGGAGCCCGCGGCCCCCTCGTCCTGGGCATCGAGACCTCCTGCGACGAGACCGGCATCGGCATCGTCCGCGGCACCGATCTGCTGGCGAACACCGTCTCCTCCTCCATGGAGCAGCACGCCCGATTCGGCGGGGTCATCCCTGAGATCGCCGCCCGGGCCCACCTCGAGGCCTTCGTCCCCACGCTGCGCGAAGCCCTGCAGACCGCCGGGGTGACCGTCGAAGAGCTCGACGCCGTCGCGGTGACCTCCGGTCCGGGGCTCGCCGGTGCTCTGATGGTCGGCCTGTCGGCGGCCAAGGGCCTGGCGCTGGCCGCGGGGAAGCCGCTCTACGGCGTCAACCACCTGGTCGCCCACATCGGGGCGGCGCTGCTCCGGGTCGACGACGGGGAGCCCACCGGCCTGCCCGAGCACACCGGCGCGCTGCTGGTCTCCGGAGGGCACACCGAGATCCTGCGCGTCGGCTCGCTGACCGACGACGTCGAACTGCTCGGCTCGACCATCGACGACGCCGCCGGGGAGGCCTACGACAAGGTCGCCCGCCTCCTGGACCTCGGGTACCCCGGCGGGCCGAAGGTCGACGCGCTCGCCGCCGACGGGGACCCGCGGGCCTTCCGCTTCCCGCGGGGGCTGACGCTGCCGAAGTTCGTGGGATCGGCCGAGGAGCCGGGCAGGCACCGGCACGACTGGTCGTTCTCCGGGCTGAAGACCGCCGTGTCCCGGGCGGTGAAGCAGTTCGAACGTGCCGGAGAACCGGTGCCCCGGGCCGACATCGCCGCGAGCTTCCAGGAGGCCGTGGTGGACGTGCTCACCTCCAAGGCGGTCAGAGCCGCCCGAGAGCACGGGCTGAACACCCTGCTGCTGGGCGGAGGAGTGGCGGCCAACCGACGCCTGCGCGCCCTCCTGGCCGAACGCTGCGCCGAGGCCGGGATCGACCTGCGCATCCCGCCGGTGAGCCTGTGCACCGACAACGGCGCCATGGTGGCCGCCCTCGGTGCTCAGCTGGTCGTCGCCGGAGCCGCGCCGTCGTCGCCGGACGTCCCGGCCGACTCCTCCCAGCCGGTGGAGCGGATCACGGCCTGAGCCGGAAGTCACCGGCAGGGGGTCCGACCAGCTCCCCGAGGATCGATCGACGGGTCCGCTCGGTGGAGTCGAGCACCACCTCGCGCAGATCCCCGTCGTGCGCCTCAGCGACCCGGCGCTGCCGCTGATACCCGACCTCGCCGCCCATCATGTCCCGCACGGAGGCCAGCTCGGCCTCGCAGCCCAGCCGTTCGGCGGTCGGCGCCAGCTCCTCGAGGAGCTGGTCCAGGTGGTCGGTCACCAGCATCTCGTCGCCGTCGGCGTTGAGGATGATGATCGCGTCCATCCCGTAGCGGGCGGCCCGCCACTTGTTCTCCTGGGCGTACCACTGCGGCATCCGCGGGGTCTCGCGGCCGGCCTCGAGGTCCTCGACGGTGCGGTGGACCAGGCACTGGGTCAGTGCGGCGACCGCCCCGATCTCCTCGACGGTGGCCAGGCCGTCGGCGATCCGCATCTCCACCGTGCCCAGCCGCGGGACCGGGCGCACGTCCCAGCGCACCTCGGTGACGTCGTCGATCACACCGGTGCGCAGCATGTCGCGCACGTAGGTCTCGAAGCCCGCCCAGTCGGAGATCCCGAACGGCAGGCCCGCCGTCGGCAGCTGCTGGAACATCAGGGCCCGCTGCGAGGCGTAGCCGGTGTCCTCCCCGGACCAGAACGGGGAGGAGGCCGTCAGCGCCTGGAAATGCGGGTGATAGACGGTCAGGGCGTGCATCGCCGGCACCGCGTACTCACGCCGTTCGAGCCCCACATGGACGTGCACGCCGTAGATCACCATCTGGCGGCCCCACCACTGGGTGCGTCGGATCAGCTCCGCGTACCGCTCCTTGTCGGTGACCGGCTGCTCGCGCGGGGGTGCGAACGGGTGCGAGCCCTGGGAGTACAGGTCCACCTCCAGCGGTCGGCAGGTCTCCAGGACCAGTCGTGAGACCTCGCGCAGCTGGTCGACCCCCTCGCCCACGCTGCGGCACACATCGGTGATGACCTCGACCGTGTTGGTCAGCAGCTCCTGCTTCACGAAGGGGTGCTCATCCTCGGGTCCGCAGGAGGGCTCGGCCTCTCGGCAGGCCTCGAGGACGCGGTCGGCCACGGAGCGGAGGTCGCCGGTGTGGGCGTCGACCAGCGCCAGCTCCCACTCGAGGCCGAGTGTGGAGCGACCCGATCGGGCGAAGGGAAGATCCATAGGGTCTCCTCGGGAGGACGGTGAGCAGTCTCGCTGCGGTGTCGGTGCGGTGTCGGTGCGGTGGCGCTGCGCGTCGTCGGAACGTCGACGTCGGAGAGTTCAGGATACTGCGAGGTCAGCCTCTTCCCCTCATGCGGGGGCTAGTCTGTACCGCATGTCGACGACTCCCCAGACTTCGCGGCCGCTCCGTCTCCGGCTGCTCGCCGCCGCCTCCGTGCTCCTGCTCACCGCCTGCGGCACCGGCGGCGCCGGCGATGACGACGACGGTTCCGACCAGCAGGACGGCGCCGACCAGGGCGAGGGGCAGAACGACGAGGGCGACGGTGACGGCGAGGACGACGGCGAGGACGACGGCGGCGGTGACGATGCCCAGCGGGAGGCCGAGGCGGCCGCCGCGCTCGCCGGCCCCTCGCAGGACCACCGCGACGAGGCGGAGGATCTGGTCGCGGAGATGTCGCTGCGGGAGAAGGCCGGACAGGTGATCGTCGGCGAGTACTCCGGCACGGACGCCTCACAGATGGCGCAGCTCATCGAGGACCTGCACCTCGGCGGAGCCATCGTCATGGGCGAGAACGTCCCCACCCGGGACGGGCAGGCCGACCTCGACGCGCTCGCCGCGGAGATCGACGCGATGCAGGAGGCCGCCTCGGACCGGGGCTACCCCGCGGTCGTCTCGGTCGACCAGGAGGGCGGACTGGTGACCCGCATAGGCCAGCCGCTCACCGAGTGGCCCACGCCGATGGCCTACGGGGCCGGAGCCCAAGGCTCCTCGGAGGACGCGGGTGAGGAACAGACGCGCGCGGGACATGCGGCGATGGGCGCGGACCTCGCCGAGCTCGGATTCACTGTGGACTTCGCCCCGAACGGCGACGTCACCGTCGGAGTCGAGGACCCCACGATCGGCACCCGCTCCTTCGGCTCCGACGCCGACTCCGTCACCGAGCTGAGCATGGCCGGACTGCGCGGACTGGCGGAGGCCGGCGTCGCAGGGTCGATGAAGCACTTCCCGGGGCACGGATCCGTCGACGAGGATTCGCACGACACGCTGCCGATCCAGGAGAAGACCCTGGATCAGCTGTGGGACGAGGACTGGGTGCCGTTCCGTGAGGCGGCCGAGGAGGGGGCTCCGATGGTGATGGTCGGTCACCTGGAGGTCCCCGCGCTCGAAGACGGCGTGCCGTCGTCGCTGTCCTCGGCCACCTATTCGCAGCTGCGCGGTCTCGGCTTCGACGGCGTCGTGGTCACCGATGCGCTCAATATGGGGGCCGTCGTGCAGCAGCACGGTGCCGACGGGGCGCCGGTGCAGGCTCTCGCCGCGGGGGCGGATCTGCTGCTCATGCCCTCCGACGTCCGTGGGGCCCACGAGTCGATCGTCGCGGCCGTCGACTCCGGGGAGCTGGAGGAGGAGCGCCTCGATCAGGCCGCCGAGCGCGTCGTCGCGATGATGCTCTGGCAGCGGGACCTGGCCGCCGGCGAGCTCGCCGCCGGTCCGGGAACCGGGGTCGATGCGGACGCCGAGGAGGCGACCGATCCTCCGGAGGATCTCAGCCGCCGGATCAGCGGTGATGCGGTCACCCTGGTCGAGGGGGAGTGCGAGGCGGAGCTCGTCGACGACGGCATACAGATCGTCGGAGGAGATGAGACGGACAGGTCCCGCCTCAGCGCCGCCGCTGAGGACGCCGGGGTCGACGTCGGAGACTCGGGCACGGTGGTCCGGCTCCTCGGCGGTTCCCGCGGCGAACCCGGAGGGGACGTCGCCGTCGCCCTCGACCGACCGGAGGCGCTGGCGGATTCGGACGCCGAGACGCAGATCGCGCTCTACGGGCGCACGGAGGAGTCCTTCGAGGTGCTGGTCGACGTGCTCGAGGGCGGCGTCGCTCCGGGTGCGCTGCCGACGCCGGCGGGCGGGTATGCCTCGGGGTTCTCCCGATGCCGCTGAGGTGATGTCCGTCACCCGCAGTTGATTAGCGAACAGCGATGTTGTTTAATTGCATCAGGTCGACCTGAAGGTGGGCGTCGGTCGATGGACCGACCCCCTCATCCTCCTCGTCGCCGGCAGATCCTCCGACCGACGGGTGCGAACGCGGTCGGGGGACCAGGCACAGCGATCTGTGCCGCTCTTGGGTGCGATAAGTGAATACGGGAAGCGGCGGGGCCCGGTGCGAGGCCCCGCCGCACTCGTATACAGGCACCGCTGCAGTCACCGCTGCAGTCACCGCTGCAGGCACTGCTGCAGGCACCGCCCTGAGCCGTCGTCGCGGACCGTCGGCTCAGCGGTTCAGCCGTTCAGCGGCTCAGCCACGACGGCGACGCGCTCCTCGCCCAGCCGGGTGAGGATCAGGGTGCGGGAGACGCCCTCCGCCGGCCGTCGCCGGGCGGAGCCCAGGATCTGGGTGCGCAGCTGCTCCGGTGCGACGTCGACCCCGCGCTTCTTGATCTCCAGCCGCGACACCCCGTGTTCCGCGGCCCAGCGTTTCAGCCGCTTCACCGAGAACGGCAGGCGCTCCAGGATCCGGTAGCCGCGGGCCAGGCCCACGGCCTCCTCCGGCACCGGTGCCCCTTCGGGCGCGCAGAAGTAGGCGATGTGCTCATCGAGGATCCGGCCGCCGCAGAGTTCGGCGCATTCGGCCACCAGTCCTGCACGGATCACCGCGCCGTCGGGCTCCCAGATGATGCCGGTCAGGCCCTCGACGCCGGTGGGCCGGTGCGCCGGCTCGGCGCCGAAGTCGTCCTCGTCGGTGAGCTGGACCGGCGGCGCGTCCCGGCGCAGCACGGTCGCCGCCCGCCGGACGCCCGGGCGGGCGAGGGATCCGAACCACAGGGCGACCTCGACGACGTCGCCGTCGACGCTCACCCATTCCGCCTCGCACCCCTCCGGGACGAGTCCGTGGGCGATCCCGGGTCCGAGCTTCACCCCGACCGCCCGCCCCGCGGCGGCCAGGTCCACCGCCAGGCTCAGCGGCGGGGAGAAGCTCTCGGGGTCGGTCAGGCGGAGTGCCGAGCCCTCGGCGGTCCGCGCGCCGTGGGGATCCCGGCGGGCCGGGTCCAACCACAGGCCGGTCCGCTGCGCCTCCTCGGTGGGCTGGGTCTCGATGAACTCTTCGGCCGTGGTGTGTCGGACCCGTGCCTCGGGGAAGGGGGAGAGGTTGACCGTGGCCGCGGCGGCGGTGGTCTCGTCCGCCTCCACAGCGATCACCTGCATCCCCAGCGCCGCGGCCGCCAGGGCGTCGCCGCCGAGGCCGCAGCCCAGGTCGGCGACCACGGCGACTCCGGCGTCGCGGAACCGTTCGGCGTGCCGGGCCGCCACCGACAGGCGGGTCGCCTGCTGCAGACCGTCCTCGGTGAACAGCATCCGGGACGCGAAGTCGCCGAACTTGGCCTCGGCAGCGGCCCGCAGCCGGGACTGGGTCAGCGCCGCCGAGACGGTGTCGGGCGGATGGCCCTGGCGTCGCAGCCGCTGATTGAGCGTCAGCGACTGCTCGGCGTCGTACGGCGGCAGGCTGTTCAGCATCTCCCACCCCTCCGGTGTCAGGACGGGGCGGAGGGGAGAGGGTGGGGAGGGGTCGGTCATCGGGCTCAGCCTACCGGGGCGCTGGGCCGGCGGATCGGCCGACGGTTCAGGCTCGCGGATCAGGGCCGACGGCGCCCGGTCACAGCACCGCCCAGCCGATGCCGGCCGCCGCGAGCACCACCGCCCAGGCGGGCACCTTCCCGAACTGCAGGGCGAGGAATCCGGCGGCGGCGATGCCGGCGGCGATCCATCCGGTCTCCAGCACGCCGGCGGTGAACACCGGGGTGATCAGCGCCGCGGTGAGGATGCCCACCACCCCCGCGTTCAGGCCGTCCAGCGCGCGGCGTGCCCGCAGGCTCGTGCGCAGCCGCTCCCAGAACGGCAGCGCACCGGCCGTCAGCAGTCCGGCCGGCAGGAAGATCGCCACGGTGGCGACGACGGCCCCGAGCAGGCCGCCTCCCTCGGCGGCGGCGCCGAGGAACGTGGCCAGGGTGAACAGCGGGCCGGGCAGGGCCTGGGCGGCACCGTAGCCGGCGAGGAACTCGTCCTGTCCCAGCATCCCGGTCTGCACGGTCTCGGCCTCCAGCAGCGGCAGCACCACATGTCCGCCGCCGAAGACCAGCGATCCGGCTCGGTAGAAGACGTCGGCGAGCCGCAGGGACGGGTCGTCGAGGAAGGCGGCGGCCAGGGGGAGCAGCGCCAGCAGAAGGGCGAAGGTGCCGAGCAGCACGGCCCCGGTGCGCCGTGAGATCCCGCCGCCGAGGGAGTCGAGCTCCTCTGCGTCGGGCGGGTCGGGGCGCAGCACCAGCAGTCCCACCAGACCCGCCAGGGCGAGGACCAGGACCTGGGCGGAGGGGTGGGGGACCAGCAGCACCGCGGTCAGGACTGCCGCGGCGACGAGCAGCCGCGGCAGGTCCGGAGTCAGCGTGCGCCCCATCCCGAGGACCGCGTGGGCGACGACGGCGACGGCGGCGGCCTTCAGCCCGAGCACCCAGCCGGCGTCGGCGAGGTCCCCGGCCTCGGAGATCCCATAGGCGAAGGCGCCCATGAGCACCGCCGAGGGCAGGGTGAAGGCGACCCATGCGGCCAAGAGCCCTCCGGTCCCGGCGCGGCGCATCCCCAATGCCATGCCCACCTGGCTGGAGGCCGGCCCGGGGAGGAACTGGCACAGAGCCACCAGGTCTCCGTAGGCCCGCTCGGTGAGCCACCGGCGTCTCTCGACGAACGCTTCGCGGAAGTAGCCCAGATGGGCCACCGGGCCGCCGAACGAGGTCAGCCCCAGCCGGAGGAAGACGAGGAACACTTCGAGCACGCCGCCGCGGCGGTCGTCGTCCCCGGACGACGCGGCGTCGTGCCCGTCATCGGGTGGAGTGTGCTGAGCCATCGAGAGTCCACACTGCCCGGATCAGGTTAACGTTCGGCGAACAGCCCGGACCACGGGCGCCGGCCGGATCACTCGATGGTTGCGAGCACCTCACCGGCGGTCACCGTGGTGCCCGGCTCCGCCTTGAGGCCCTTGACCTTCCCCGACTTGTGCGCGGTCAGCGGCTGCTCCATCTTCATGGCCTCCAGCACCAGGATCAGATCGCCCTCGGCGACCTTGTCCCCATTCTTGGCATGGGCCTTGACGATCGTGCCCGTCATCGGCGAGGCCAGCTGATCGCCCGAGACTGCAGAGACTGCGGCCGTGCGCTTGCGCCGCCGCTTGGAGCGCTGCTGACTGGTCGCCAGCTTCCCGGCCGCCAGCGACGTCGGCAGCGAGACGGTGATCCGCTTGCCGTTCACCTCCATGACCACGTCCTCGCGCTGCTCGGCCTGCTCGGGTGCGGCGTGGGCGGACAGCGCGTTGTAGGGAGGGATGGTGTTGCGGAACTCGGTCTCGATCCACCGGGTGTGCACGGAGAAGGGCTGCGGCTCCCGCCGGGTGCGGGCGGACCGCGAAGGGCGCCGTCGCCCGTCGTCCGAGACCTGGTCCTCGGCCAGCTCCGGGGCGAAGGCCGGGTCCTCCACGACGGTGCGGTGGAACGGGATGACGGTGGGCATGCCTTCGACGGTCATCTCCGCCAGCGCGCGTCGGGCGCGGCGCAGGGCCTGTTCTCTGTCCGAACCGGTGACGACGAGCTTGGCGATCATCGAGTCGAAGGAGCCCGAGATGGTCTCGCCGGCCGCCACCCCGGAGTCCACGCGCACGCCGGGACCGGTGGGCAGGTCGAAGCGCTCCAGCGTCCCCGGGGAGGGCAGGAAGCTGCGTCCGGCGTCCTCCCCGTTGATGCGGAACTCGAAGCTGTGGCCGCGGACCTCGGGATCCTCATAGCCGAGACGCTCGCCGCGGGCGATGCGGAACTGCTCGCGGACCAGGTCGACCCCGGTGACCTCCTCGCTGACGGGGTGCTCGACCTGCAGCCGGGTGTTGACCTCGAGGAAGCTGATCGTCCCGTCGGCGCCGATGAGGAACTCACAGGTCCCCGCACCGGTGTATCCGGCCTCACGGAGCAGCGCCTTCGAGGACCGGTACAGCTGACGCTGCTGGTTCCGGGTGAGGAAGGGTGCCGGAGCCTCCTCGACGAGCTTCTGGTTCCGGCGCTGAAGCGAGCAGTCGCGGGTGGAGACCACGACGACTCCGCCGTGGGCGTCGGCCAGGCACTGGGTCTCCACGTGGCGGGGGGCGTCGAGGAACTTCTCGATGAAGCACTCGCCCCGGCCGAAGGCGGCGGTCGCCTCACGCACCGCCGACTCGTAGAGCTCGACGATCTCCTCGGAGTCGCGGACCACCTTGATGCCGCGCCCGCCCCCGCCGAAGGCCGCCTTGATCGCGATGGGCAGCCCCTGCTTCTCCGCGAACCGCACGACCTCCTTGGCGGACTTCACCGGCTCCTTGGTGCCGGGGGCCAGCGGGGCGCCGACCTTCTCCGCCAGCT
The DNA here is from genome assembly GCF_025420485.1 of Nesterenkonia marinintestina. Taxonomy (GTDB): domain Bacteria; phylum Actinomycetota; class Actinomycetes; order Actinomycetales; family Micrococcaceae; genus Nesterenkonia; species Nesterenkonia marinintestina. Next base: position 126,972 of record NZ_JAOEFD010000006.1, read on the forward strand.
GGCGGGCCGACACCTTGTCCCCGAGACGCTCGATGGCCTCGGGTGAGGGACCGATCCACGTCAGTCCCGCGGCGATGACCTCCCGGGCGAAGTCGGCGTTCTCGGAGAGGAACCCGTATCCGGGATGGACGGCGTCGGCACCGGTGGCCTGCGCGGCCTCCAGGATCTTCTCGGAGAGCAGGTAGCTGTCGGCGGCGGTGCTGCCGCCCAGGCAGTAGGCCTCGTCGGCCATCCGCACATGCATCGCGTCCCGGTCGGGGTCGGCGTAGACGGCCACGGCGGTGAGCCCCTCGTCGTTGGCCGCCCGGATCACCCGTACGGCGATCTCACCGCGGTTGGCGATCAGCACCTTGCTGAAGTCGTTCATCGTTCCCTCGGCTCCTGCTCTCGGTTCTGGTTCGGCAAGCTGGCGGCCCCGCGCCAGTGGTCGGTGATCCCACGGCCGAGCTCGGCGAGCAGCCGGGCCAGGACGTGCGGGGAGACTCCGATCACCGAGAGGTGATCACCTTCGACTCCCGTGACGAAGGCGGCCCCTCGTCCGTCGATCGTGAACGCTCCGGCGCAGTGCATGGGCTCGCCCGACTCTGCGTAGGCGCGGATCTCCTCCTCAGCGGGTTCGGCGAAGCTCACCCGGGTGGAGACGGTGCGCCCGACGGCGTCCCCGTCGGGCCCGATCAGCCAGTGGCCGGAGTGCAGGGTTCCGGTGCGCCCCCGCATCTCCAGCCATCTCTGCACGGCGATCTCCGGCTCGTAGGGCTTGCCGTAGGTCTGACCGTCGAGTTCGAAGACCGAGTCGCATCCCAGCACGAGCGCACCGCGTCCCGGCGGACGTGCGGCCACGTCCTCAGCCTTGGCGCGGGCCAGCAGCAGAGCGACCTCCTCGGCCGGGACGTCCTCGGCGTCGGCCAGCGCGCGGGCGGCCGAGAGCACCTCGTCCTCGTCCACGGAGGAGACCTCGACGGAGAAGTCCAGGCCGGCACCCTCGAGGACCTGGGCGCGGCCGGGGGAGGCCGAGGCCAGGATCAGCGGGACCCGATCCGCAGAGGACCGGGCCGAGTGCCTGACGGGGTCCTCAGCGTGCTCGGTGGGGTGGGAGGGCGTGGTCATCGCACCCCCGCCGCGAACTGCCAGGCGTCGGCTCCGTGGCGCTCATGGAGGCCCAGCCGACGGCGTCGGTAGCGGGCGCGGTTGGTGGGCCCCGCAGTGCCCTGGCCGCGGTCGTTGACGGGGTCGGAGCCGGCGAGTCGGCCGAGGACGGCCAGCACGGCGGCCAGTTCGTCGTCGGACAGCCGCGTGCCGCCCAGGTGCATGTCCACGGGTCCCTCGCCCTCGGTGTGGTCGGGGGCCTCCGCCTCTGTGCTCTCGTCGGTCCGTTCCGTCATGGGTGCCTCGCTCACAGCGGGATGTTGCCGTGCTTCTTCGCCGGCAGGGTCTCGCGCTTGTGGTACGTGGCGCGCAGCGCCTTGGACACCTGCCACCGCGTCTCGGCCGGCTCGATGACCGCATCGATGTAGCCCAGCTCCGCGGCCTGGTAGGGGTTGAGCAGCTCGGCCTCGTAGTCGTCGATGAGCTCCTTGCGCCGGGCCTCGACGTCGCCTCCGGACTTCTCCACTGCGGCGAGGTCCCGGCGGTAGAGGATGTTCACCGCACCCTGGGCCCCCATGACGCCGATCTGGGCGGTGGGCCAGGCGAGGTTGATGTCCGCGCCGAGCTTCTTCGACCCCATGACGATGTAGGCGCCTCCGAAGGCCTTGCGGGTGATGACGGTGATCTTCGGGACGGTGGCCTCGGCATAGGCGTAGAGGAGCTTGGCCCCGCGGCGGATGATGCCGTTGAACTCCTGATCGGTGCCCGGCAGGAAGCCCGGCACGTCGACGAGGGTGACGATGGGGATGTTGAAGGCGTCGCAGAAGCGCACGAAGCGGGCGGCCTTCTCGCTGGCGGCGATGTCCAGGGTGCCGGCGAGCTGGGAGGGCTGATTGGCGACCACGCCGATGCTGCGGCCCTCGATGCGTCCCAGGCCGATGACCACGTTCGGCGCGTAGAGGGCCTGCAGCTCCAGGAAGTATCCCTCGTCGAGGATCTGCTCGACCACGGTGCGCATGTCGTAGGGCTGATTGGCCGAGTCCGGGATCAGGGTGTTGAGCGCCTCGTCCTCGATCTCGATCTTGGCCCGGTCCTCGAACGGCTCCATGGGCGCCTCGGCGAGGTTGTTCAGCGGGAGGAACTCGAGGAGGTCCTTGACGAACTCCAGCGCGTCGGTCTCGTCCTTGGCCAGGTAGGCGGCGGTGCCGGTGTGCTGGTTGTGGACCTTCGCTCCGCCGAGGGTCTCCATGTCCACGTCCTCACCGGTGACCGACCTGATGACGTCGGGACCGGTGATGAACATGTGTGAGGACTCGTCGACCATGATGACGAAGTCGTTGAGCGCCGGCGAGTAGGCCGCACCTCCGGCGGCGGGTCCCATGATCAGGGTGATCTGGGGGATCACCCCGGAGGAGTGGACGTTGTTCCGGAAGATGTCGGCGAACATGGCCAACGAGGCCACGCCCTCCTGGATGCGGGCGCCGCCGCCGTCGTTGATGGCGATCACCGGGCAGCCGTTGCGCGCGGCGAACTCCTGGACCTTGACGATCTTCTCGCCGTTGACGTTGGACAGGGAGCCGCCGAACACCGTGAAGTCCTGGGAGTACACCGCGACCATCCGGCCGTCGACGGTGCCGTATCCGGAGACCAGGCCGTCGCCGAGCAGCTTCTTCCTCTCCATGCCGAAGGCGGTGGAGCGGTGGACGGCCAGCGCGTCGAACTCGACGAAGGAGTCGGGGTCCATCAGCAGCTCGATGCGTTCGCGCGCGGTGTGCTTGCCGCGGGCATGCTGCTTCTCCACCGACGCCGTGCCGGCGGGCGCGTCGGTCTGGTCCCGGCGGTGCCGGAACTCGGCCAGCCGGCCGGCGGTGGTGGTGAGGTCGAAGGCGTCGCGGGAGGATCCCGGCGAGGCGTCGGCGTCGTGCTGCGGCGAGTTCGTCATGGTTCTGCGGGCGAACCTTTCCTCACAGGTGTCGGTGGGGTTCCTACAAATCAGCGATCAGTCTAACCGGGCACAGGGGTGGTCCAGCTGTAGGAAACCTACAACATGGGTGCCGTCGGTCCCACCGATCTCCGAACCGCGGGCGGGCGGTCCTGTTACCGGTGAGTAGACTGCGGGTATGACCCAGAACACGTCAGCTCATCAGCTCCAGGGCCCGCAGTCTCTGGCGGGCCGCACCGTACTCATCTCCGGAGGCAGCCGAGGGATCGGGCATGCGATCGCCGTCGCACTGGCGGCCCGGGGAGCCCACATCGCCCTGCTGGCCAAGACCGACCAGCCCCACCCGAGCCTCGAGGGCACCGTCCACACCGCCGTCGCCGACGTCGAGGCCGCCGGGGGACGCGGGCTGGCGGTGGTGGGCGACGTCCGCAGCGACGAGGACGTCGACCGTGCCGTGGCTGAGACCGTGCAGACCTTCGGCGGGATCGACGTGCTGATCAACAACGCGTCGGCGATCGACCTGACTCCGGCGCCCGATCTGCCCATGAAGCGGTACGACCTGATGCACGACATCAACGTCCGCGGCACCTACCGGCTGACCCAGGCCGCCGTGCCGCACCTGCGGACCTCGGCCGGCCGAGCGGCCAAAGAAGAGGGCGGGGGAGACCGATGGGCGCCGAAGGTCCTCACGCTGGCGCCTCCGCTGAACCTGGACCCCGAGTGGTTCGGCCGCCACCTGGGCTACACGATGGCCAAGTACGGGATGACGATGACCACCCTCGGATTCGCCCGGACGCTCGCCGACGTCGGCGCCGAGGTCAACTCGCTCTGGCCGGCCACGCTCATCGACACCGCGGCGATCCGAGCGATGCCCGACGGCGAGGCCCTGGCGCAGACCGCCCGGTCCCCGCAGATCATGGCCGACGCCGCGCTGGCGCTGCTGACCGGCGCCGCCGGGGTCCACCGCGGCGAGTTCCTCACCGACGAGCAGGTGCTGGCCCACGCGGGTCTGGAGGACCTCAGCGGGTACGCTGTGGATCCTGCACAGCGGCTCACGCCGGACATCTTCCTCTAGACGGGGCGGACGGGCAGAAGGGGCGGACAGGGATCGTATGACCGAAGACCTCGGACCGGCGGAGCGGCCGCGACGGCTGGATGAGGCGAGGCTGCGGTGCAGCCTCGTCGACGGTGGGCCGTTCTCCCGCGTCGAACGGCTCGACAGTGTGGACTCCACGAATCTGTTCCTGCAGCGTGCGGGGGCAGATCCCGACGCCTTCGCACGCGAATGGCCGCATCTGTCCGTGCTGACGGCCGAGGAGCAGACGGCCGGCAGGGGCCGCGTGGACCGGACGTGGACCTCGCCGGCCGGGACCGCGCTGTCGACCTCGGTGGTGCTGCGGCCCGACTGGGACCCCGATCACCTGCGGTGGGCCTCCCTGCTGGCCGCTCTCAGCCTCGCCGAGGTTCTGGACGAGGAGTACGGGATCCCCGCCCGGGTGAAGTGGCCGAACGACGTCCACGTCGCCGACCGGAAGATCAGCGGCATCCTGGCTCTCGCGGTCCCCGGTGCGGCGGGAAGGTTCGCAGTGGTCCTGGGGATGGGGGTCAATGCGCTGCTGGAGCAGGATCGGCTGCCGACCGAGACCTCCACCTCGGTGCTGCTGGAGCTGCGGCGCCTGGGCTCGGCCGGTCCCGAGGACCTGCGGACCGAGCTGCTCATCGGCGTGCTGGGGCGCCTCGCCGAGCATCTCGGAGAGGTCGACCGCCTCAGCGCCTCCGCATCGGGGACCCCGCTGCCCCGCACGGCCCTGGGCCGCCGCCTGCTGGCGATGATGGACACCGTCGGCCGACGGGTGCGGGTGGAGCTTCCCGACGGACGGGCCCGACGCGGCGACGCCGTCGGCCTCGGTGACGACGGGGCGATCATCGTCGAGGTCGCCGAAGAGCGTGACCGCGCCGATGGGGCGTGGACCCGGGTCGACCCGGTCAGGCAGAGCTTCTCCGCCGTCGACGTGGTCCATCTGCGTCCGGAGTCGTGATCCTCGGCCCCCTCGACCCCTCGTGCGTACCGCCGGGTAGACTGAGACGTGGTCCACATCCGTGGTGCGGTGGCGCCGCGGTGGCAGGAACGGTCCCAGAACGTGAGGGGTGCATGTGGGAAGGCTGAAGCTCGTCGACGGGGAACAGGTCGTCGTCCGCACCCGCGCGCACCGACGCACGCTGATCCCCGCCCTGGTCAACCTCCTGATCGCCGCCGCGGTGGTCAGCTTCCTGCTGGGGTACCTCTCCCGCGGGTCCCAGCCGGAGTTCGTCCGCCAGTTCAGCGGGCTCGGGCTCTTCGTCGTGTGGTCGCTGGGGGCGCTGACCCTGTTCTTCGGGACGGTCCGCCCCTTCCTGCAGTGGCTGAACCGCCTCACGTTCCTGACCAACCTGCGCATCGTGCAGAAGAACCTCGTCGGCCCGCCTGAGCCGATCGTCGCACCGCTGGGGCTCATCTCAGAGGTGCAGCTGCGGACCCGACGCATACAGTCGGTCTCAGGGGCCGGAGACCTCATCGTGCTCTCCGGGGCCTACGGGCAGCAGCAGCGTACTGTCCTGGCGGACATGCCCGACGCCGCACACTTCCACACCGTGGCCGCCGAGGAGCTGGGGGAGTACCGCCGTCGGGCGGCCGAGCAGCAGGCCTCACGCCTCGGTCCGGCCGGCTACGCGGCTCCCGGCGGATACGGGAACCACGGTGGGTACGCAGGCCACGGAGGGTACGGCGGCCGCAGCGGCCCGGGGGACAGCCGCCCCTACGCCCACGACCCCGGGGTGAGGGATGGATGACCCGTCCCGCGGCGCCGTCGGCTCCGGTCCTCCCGGATCCCGCGCGGACACCGGTCGTGCGGCGTGGGAGCAGGAGCGCAGCCGCGGCTTCGGCGCCGAGGAGCGCACGGTCGGCATCGTGCCGGTGACCCCTGATGTGCTCGGCGACGACGACGTCGACCCGCAGGTCCTCGGCGACGGGCGCGACTACAGCCGCGAGGACCTCGACGCGGCCCGCCGCGACTGGAGCGACTTCCCCTCTCCCACCGCCTCGCGCGCCGCGCCGCCGGTGCCGGGCACCGCCGAAGGTGCCCCGTCGGCGGCGACCCCCATCGACCCGGACTCTCCGCGCGCCCGCCGTGCGGAGGCGCCCGAGCCGTCCGTGCGGCGTCCCGGCGGCAGGCCCTACCCGGAGACGGGGGAGGACCATGAGCACTACGCCGATGAGCGCACCCCGCTGACCGCGGCGATCCCCATCCCCCGGATGGAGCAGATCGAGCAGCATGACTGGCACCGGCGGATCCGCGACCTGGAGCATCGGCTGCTCGGCGCCGAACGCAGCCTGACCTACCGGGAGATGGCCAAGGAGCTCGGCGTCTCCACCGTCTCGGCCCGCAAACTGTGGCGGGCCCTGGGCTTCCCCAACCTCGACGACGACGTCAAGGCCTTCACCTACGCCGACGTCGAGGCGCTGGCGGCGATGATCGAGCTCGTCCGCGCCGGCCACCTGAACGAACAGACGGCCATCTCGCTGACCCGCTCGGTGGGCCAGATGACCGACCGGATGGTGGTGTGGCAGATCGAGGCGCTGGTCGAGGACCGGATGACCCAGCAGCGCCTCCCCGACGCCACCGCGCGCAGCCAGGTCATCGAGACGCTGCCCAGCCTCATCGACCCGCTGCAGCAGCTGACGGCCTACGCCTGGCGTCGCCAGCTCTCGGCGGCCCTGCAGCGGCTCACCGTGCGGGTCGAGTCCGGGCTGGCGGCCAGCGCGGCCGGGCGCGACGGCTCCGAGGACGACGCCCCGCTGCCGCTGGCCCGCGCCGTGGGGTTCGTCGACCTGGTCTCGTACACCTCGCTGTCCCGGACCATGAACGAACGCACCCTGGCCGAGACCGTCCAGCGCTTCGAATCGGTGTGTGCGGAGATCATCTCCATCGGCGGCGGGCGGCTGGTCAAGACCGTGGGGGACGAGGTCCTCTTCAACGCCGAGACGCCCGAGGCCGGGGCCGACATCGCACTGGCGCTGGCCGAGACCATCGCCGCAGACGAGGTCCTCCCGCAGGCGCGCGGCGCCGTGGTGTGGGGACGGGTGCTCTCGCGCATGGGCGACATCTACGGACCCACGGTGAACCTCGCCGCACGGCTCACCGCGCTCGCGGACCCCGGTTCGGTCCTGGTGGACACGGTCACGGCTGAGACTCTCGACGAGGATGACTACATGCTGGTCCCGCAGCCTCCGCGGATGGTGCGCGGCTTCGGCGAGGTCCAGCCGCACATGCTGCTGCGCGCCGGCGGCGACGGGATCCGCCTCGACACGTGACCGGGGGTCGGTCGGAGCATGGAGATCCCCGGATCCCCGTGCGAAGATTGATCCAGCAACGGCCGTGGGGCGGGCCGCCCCGCTCCGCCGTGCGGTCCAGCGCCCGAACCGGCACCCACGCGGTGCCGACCGTCCCGCAGGGAGAGCACATCCATGAGCAGCGATCAGATCGAACAGACGCAGGGTCTGTATCTGGACTACGGATACGGATCCCACGTCGGTCTGCGCCGTGAGCTCAACGAGGACTCTTCGGTGGTGACCGACTCGCTGTTCGCCGTGGCCGACGGGATGGGCGGGCATGAGGCCGGCGAGGTCGCCTCCTCCCTGGCGGTGCAGGTCCTCGCGGAGGCCTGGCAGGACGCCGAGGACGGGCTCACCGCCGACGACGTCCCGCGGATCGTCGCGGACGCGGACGCCCGCATCCGCAGTCAGACCTCCGGCCGTGCCGGCACCACCCTGACCGGCGCGGTGGTCTCCCGGCGTGCGGGCGGAGACTCCGACGACGGCCTCGACTGGCTGGTCTTCAACATCGGCGACTCCCGCACCTACGTCCATCACGAGGGAGTGCTCGAACAGGTCACCGTCGACCACTCTCAGGTCCAGGAGCTCTACGAGTCCGGGATGATCACCGCCGAGGAGCGGCAGCACCACCCGCAGCGCAACGTGGTCACGCGCGCGGTCGGCGCCGGCGACGCCGCGGGCGCCGACGTCGTCGTCGTGCCGGTCCGGGCCGGCCAGCGTCTGCTGATCTGCTCCGACGGCCTCTCCGGCGAACTGGAGGCCGATGCGATCTCCGACATCCTCGGTGCCGGGCGGTCGCCGCAGGACACCGTGGACTGGCTCATCCATGCCGCGCTGCGCGCCGGCGGCCGGGACAACGTGACCGTCGTCGTCGTCGACGTCCGCCGCGGCTGACCCCGCCCCTCCTCGGAGCGGCACCCACTAGACTCAGCTGAGTGACCGAGAAGTCCCCGCCTGCGCCCCCGCTCGAGCTCCGCGAGGAGTACGAGCAGCTGATCGATGAGGTGCGCCGCCACCGCGTCGCCTACTACCAGGACGACGCCCCGCTCATCTCCGACGCCGAGTTCGACGAGATGTTCGGCCGCCTGGAGCGCATCGAGGCGGAGCACCCGGAGATCGTCTCCACCGACTCCCCGACCCAGGAGGTCGGCGGCGAGGTGTCCGAGGCCTTCTCGCCGGTGCAGCACCTTCAGCGCATGTACTCCCTGGAGGACCTCTTCTCCCGCGAGGAGCTGCGCACGTGGTACGACCGCACCGTGGCCTCGCTGGAGCGGCTGAGCCCCGGGGCCGGGTCGAAGTGGCTGGCCGAGGTCAAGATCGACGGCCTGGCGGTCAGCCTGCTCTACCGCGACGGCGTGCTGGTGCGCGCGGCGACCCGCGGCGACGGAGCGACCGGTGAGGACGTCACCCACAATGTGCTGACCATCGGGGACGTCCCACGCAGACTCTCCGGGACCGGGCATCCGCGTGAGATGGAGGTCCGGGGAGAGGTCTTCATGCCCGGGGCGGACTTCGAGGCCTACAACGAACAGCTGGTCGCCGCCGGCCATGCCCCGCTGGCCAATCCGCGCAACGCCGCGGCCGGCTCGCTGCGTCAGAAGGACCCGACGAAGACAGCCCAGCGGCCCCTGTCGATGTTCGTCCACGGCCTCGGCGCCCGCGAGGGGCTCGAGGCCGACTCCCAGCACGCGGTCTACGATCTGCTCTCCGGATGGGGGCTGCCGGTGAGTCCCTACACCGAGCTGCTGAGCGGCTTCGCCGAGATCGAGGCCTACCTCGACGGCTACGAGGCGCGACGCCACAGCCTGATCCACGAGATCGACGGCGCGGTGATCAAGGTCGACGACTTCGCTCTGCAGCGGGCCCTGGGCCACACCTCCCGCACGCCGCGCTGGGCGGCCGCGTACAAGTATCCGCCCGAAGAGGTCACCACCCGCCTGCGGGACATCGAGGTCAACGTCGGACGCACCGGCCGCGTCACGCCCTTCGCCGTCCTCGAGCCTGTCCGCGTGGCGGGCTCCGAGGTCTCACTGGCCACGCTCCACAATCAGGACGTGGTGAAGGCCAAGGGAGTGCTGATCGGCGACGACGTGTTCGTGCGCAAGGCCGGAGACGTGATCCCGGAGATCCTCGGCCCGGTGATGCCGGCCCGTGAGGGCCGCGAGGATGAGCTGCGTGAGTTCGTCTTCCCTGACGACTGTCCCTCCTGCGGGACCGCGCTTCGGCCGGCGAAGGACGGCGACGTCGACGTCCGGTGCCCCAACGCCCGCAGCTGCCCGGCCCAGCTTTCGGAGCGGGTCTTCCACGTCGCCTCCCGCGGCGCCCTCGACATCGAGGCGCTCGGCGAGGAGGCGGCCCGGGCGCTGACCCGTCCGGAGGTGCCGGTGCCCGGACCCCTGACCGACGAGGGCGACCTGTTCACACTCACCCCCGAGGACCTCCGTGAGGTCCGGATCCGCCGCCGGAAGCGCGGGCGGGGCGCGGGCGAGGGTGAGACGGAGCTGGTCCCGTACTTCTGGACCAAGGACGGCTCCGCGCCGACGGCGAACACCCTGCGGCTGATCGACGAGCTGGAGAAGGCGAAGTCCCAGCCGCTGTGGCGGGTGCTGGTCGCGCTGTCCGTCCGTCACGTCGGCCCCACGGCGTCCCGGGCGCTGGCCGCGGCCTACGGGTCGATGGAGAGGATCCGGCAGGCCGACGAGCAGGACCTCGCCGGCGTCGACGGGGTGGGCCCCACCATCGCCGCCGCCGTGACGGAGTGGTTCTCGGTGGACTGGCATCGCCGCCTGGTCGACCGGTGGGCCGAGGCCGGGGTGCGGATGGTCGACGACGTCGACGCGGAGACCCCCCGCACCCTGGAGGGCCTCACCGTGGTCGTCACCGGTGGTCTGGAGGGATACTCCCGGGACGAGTCCAAGGAGGCGATCATCGCCCGCGGAGGCCGGGCCGCCGGATCGGTGTCGAAGCGGACGGACTTCGTCGTCGCCGGGGCCAACGCAGGATCCAAGCTGGAGAAGGCGGAGTCCCTGGGCGTCCCCGTGCTGGACGAGGACGGCTTCACGGCCCTGCTGGAGCACGGCCCGAGCGCCGTGCAGGATGAGGACGTGCAGGAGGAGGGGGAGGACGGATGACCACTGCCGAGCAGCTGCTCGGGATCGCCCGGGAGGCCGCGGCCGCCGGAGCCGCCGTGCTGGCCGCACGCTCCGAGGTGTCGCCGGCCGGACTGCCGCTGGCGGCGGCCGAGATCGGGCAGGACACCAAGTCCTCCGAGGCCGATCTGGTGACCGACTTCGACCGGCGGGCTGAGGAGGCGGTGCGCACGGTGCTGACCACCCGGCGCCCCCGGGACGCGGTCACCGGCGAGGAGTACGGGACCACCAGCCCTGAGGATCCCAGCGGCTTCCGCTGGTCCATCGACCCGTTGGACGGCACCACGAACTTCGTCCGGGGCATCGTCTACTACGCCACCTCCGTCGCCGTCGTCGGACCTGAAGGCGACTGGCTGGCCGGCGTGGTCCACGCACCCGCACTGGGAAGGACATGGTGGGCCCTCCGGGGTGGCGGTGCGTGGACCGCCCGTACGCAGGGCGCCGACGAACACCTCCCCGAACCGGTGCGGCTGACCGGGCCCTCAGGGGCGACGGGGTCGGGACTGCTGTCCACCGGCTTCGGCTACGATCCGGGCCGACGACGTCGCCAGGCCGAGACCGTCGCCGAGCTCCTCGACGGCTTCGGCAACCTGCGCCGCCTCGGCTCCGCCGCGATCGACCTGTGCCTGGTCGCCGACGGCGCCGTGGAGGCCTACGCCGAGTACGGCACCTGGGAGCACGACTGGGCGGCCGGGGCGCTCATCGTGGAAGAGGCCGGTGCGGCGGTGCGCCGCCCGCAGCACCCGAACTCGGACGAACGGCCCGACTGGCTCATCGCCGGAGACCTCGGCGCCCCGGGCGATCGGCTCGACCCCGCGCCGCTGGGACGCCGATGACGACGACACACGTCCACGTCCGGCGCGCCCGAGAGACGGACCTGCCGCGCATCTCCGAGATCTCGCGCGCCGCCTACCTCGACGGCGGGCACCTCGTGCAGGACTCCCGCTACCTCACCGTCATCTCGGATGCCGAGGCGCGGATGCGCGGCGGGGAGCTCTTCGTCGCCGAGGTCGACGGCGCCGTCGCCGGATCCGTGGTCCTGGCGCGGGCCGAGGGTGACTTCGCCGAACTGGCGCGCCCCGGGGAGCTCGAGTTCCGCGTCCTGGCCGTGGACCCGGCCTTCCAGGGCAGGGGAGTGGGACGCGCCCTGGTGCGGCACCTGCTCAGACTCGCCGCCGAGGACGGAGCCGAGGCCATGGTCATCTGCTCGATGGACACCATGGTCGCCGCCCACGCGCTCTACATCGCCGAGGGGTTCGTCCGACGCCCCGACCGTGACCTGGTCATCGACGGGATCGGTCGATTCCCGACCTTCGTGCACCTGCTGCGGCCGGCGGCGGCCGGAGCCGCAGGGCGCGGGAGCGACTAGACTGGCCGACTGACACCGCGGCCCGCCGCGTCCGCCGCACCGGCGCGACGCCGAGCCCGCGACGCACCCGCCGAAACAGCCGATCGAGGAGATGGATGTCTGAGATCTCGCGCGCCGACGTCGAGCATCTGGCGAAGCTGGCGCATCTGAGTCTGACCGAGGAGGAGCTGGACCGCATGGCCTCCGAACTGGGGGTCATCGTCGACTCCGTGAAGACGGTCTCCGAGGCCGTCTCCGACGACGTGCCCGCCACCAGCCACCCCCTGCCGCTGACCAACGTGCTCCGCGACGACGTCGTCGGTCACACCTTCACCGCCGAGCAGGCCCTGCACAACGCCCCGGACTCCGAGGACGGGCGCTTCCGGGTCCCGGCCATCCTGGACGAGGAGTGATCCCAGACATGAGCGAGCACAGCAGCACCGACTCCGGCGACGACCTGATCTGCCTCACCGCAGCCCGGATGGCCCAGAAGCTCCGGACCGGCGAGATCACCTCCGTGGAGCTGACACGGGCCCACCTGGACCGGATCGCCGCCGTCGACGGCGGGGACCACGGCGTCCACGCCTTCCTCCACGTCTCCGCCGAGGAGGCCCTGGCCACCGCCGCCGAGGTGGACGCGGTCCGCGCCTCCGGCGGAGCCGCGGCCGAGGCCCTGCACCCCCTGGCCGGTGTGCCGATCGCGGTCAAGGACCTGATCGTCACCGTCGGGCAGCCCACCACTGCGGCGTCGAAGATGCTCGACGGTTGGATGAGTCCGTACGACGCCACCGTGGTGACCAGGATCCGTGAGGCCGGGATGCCCATCCTCGGAAAGACCAACCTCGACGAGTTCGCCATGGGGTCCTCCTCCGAGCACTCCGCCTACGGCGCGACCCGCAACCCCTGGGACCTGGAGCGGACGCCCGGGGGCTCCGGCGGCGGGTCGGCCGCGGCCGTCGCCGCCTTCGAGACGCCCCTGGCGCTGGGCACGGACACCGGCGGCTCGATCCGTCAGCCCGGGGCGCTGACCGGCACCGTCGGCACCAAGCCCACCTACGGCTCCGTCTCCCGCTACGGAGCCATCGCCATGGCCTCCTCTCTGGACCAGATCGGCCCGTGCGCCCGCACCGCGGAGGACGCGGCGCTGCTGCACGAGCTGATCGCCGGCCACGACCCCAAGGACGCCACCTCCCTGCCCGACGAGGTCGCCCCCTTCGCCGACGCCGCCCGCCGCGACGACGTCGCCGGCCTGCGGATCGGAGTGGTGAAGCAGCTGCGCGGGGAGGGCAACTCCGACGGGGTGGCCGCCCGCTTCGAGGACACCCTGGACGCGCTGCGGGAGGCCGGGGCGGAGGTCGTGGAGGTCGACTGCCCCAGCTTCGACTACGCCCTGGGCGCCTACTACCTGATCATGGCTTCCGAGGCCTCCTCGAACCTCGCCAAGTTCGACGGCGTCCGATACGGCACCCGGGAGCTCCCGGAGGACGGACCGGTCACCATCGAACGGGTCATGGGTGCCACCCGCGCGGCCGGATTCGGCGACGAGGTCAAGCGCCGCATCATCCTGGGCACCTACGCCCTCTCAGCCGGCTACTACGACGCCTACTACGGCTCCGCGCAGAAGGTCCGCACGCTGATCCAGCGGGACTTCGAGGCCGCCTTCGACGACGTCCACGTGCTGGTCACCCCGACGTCGCCGGTGACGGCCTTCCGCTTCGGCGAGAAGCTCGACGACCCGCTGGCCATGTACCTCAACGACGTCGCCACCATCCCGGCCAACCTGGCCGGCGTCCCGGGGATCTCGGTCCCGATCGGCCTGGCCGAGGGCCTGCCCGTGGGTGCGCAGGTGCTGGCGCCGGTGCGCGAGGATGCCCGGACCTACCACGTCGGCGCGGTGATCGAACGGCTCATGCAGGGCCAGGACGGTCCGCTGTGGGCCCAGGTGCCCGAGCCGACCGCCGCCGCGACCCCGACCTCCGGAGAGTGAGGACCGCAGATGACTGACACCACCGCAGAGGCCCGGCCGCTGTCCTTCGAGGAGACGCTGGAGACCTTCGACCCGGTCCTCGGCTTCGAGGTCCACGTCGAGCTGAACACGGCAACCAAGATGTTCTCCTCGGCGCCGAACGCCTTCGGCGATGAGCCCAACACCAACGTCAACGAGGTGGACCTGGGTCTGCCCGGCGTGCTGCCGGTGGCCAACCGGACCGCCGTCGAGTCGGCGATCCGGCTCGGCCTGGCGCTGAACTGCACCATCGCCGAGCACTGCCGATTCGCCAGGAAGCAGTACTTCTACCCGGACACCCCGAAGAACTTCCAGACCTCCCAGTACGACGAGCCGATCGCCTCCGACGGTTGGATCGACGTCGAGCTCGACGACGGTGAGGTCTTCCGGGTGGAGATCGAGCGGGCCCACATGGAGGAGGACGCCGGCAAGCTGACTCACCAGGGATCCTCGGGGCGCATCCAGGGCGCCGAGAGCTCCCTGGTGGACTACAACCGTGCCGGGGTGCCGCTGATCGAGATCGTGACCAAGCCCATCGTGGGTGCCGGGGAGCGCGCCCCGGAGCTGGCTCGGGCCTACGTCTCAGCGATCCGCGACCTGGTCCGGGCTCTGGACATCTCGGATGCGCGTATGGAGCGCGGCAACGTCCGCTGCGATGCGAACGTCTCGCTGATGCCGAAGGGCGCCTCGACGTTCGGCACCCGGACCGAGACGAAGAACGTGAACTCCATGCGCGCGGTCGAGCACGCGGTGACCTACGAGATGCGTCGGCACGCCGGGGTGCTCTCGGCCGGAGGATCCATCACGCAGGAGACCCGCCACTGGCACGAGGACACGCGCACCACCACCTCCGGTCGGCCGAAGTCCGACGCCGACGACTACCGCTACTTCCCGGAGCCGGACCTGGTGCCCGTGGTGACCGACGCCGCCTGGATCGAGCGCCTGCGCGCCACGCTTCCGGAGCCGCCCGCCGAGCGCCGTCGTCGGCTGCGTGAGGCCTGGGGATACTCGGATCAGGAGTTCCGCGACGTCGTCGCCGCCGGTCTGCTCGACCAGATCGAGGAGACGGTGGACTCTGGGGCCTCGCCGGCCGCCGCCCGCAAGTGGTGGATGGGAGAGATCTCCCGTCTGGCCAACCAGCGGGACCTCGAGCCTGCCGCGCTCGGGGTGGAGCCGGCGACCATCATCGAACTCGACGGGCTCATCCGCGAGGAGCGCATCAACGACAAGATCGCGCGCCAGGTGCTGGAGCTGCACGTCGACGGCGAGGGCGCGCCGACGCAGATCGTCGAAGACCGAGGCCTCGAGGTGGTCTCCGACGACGGCGCCCTCACCGCCGCGGTGGAGAAGGCCATGGCGGAGAACCCCGACGTCGTCGAGAAGGTCGCCGGCGGCAAGCTCAAGGCGATCGGGGCGCTCATCGGCCCGGTGATGAAGGAGACCAAGGGGCAGGCCGACGCCGGGAAGGTGCGCGAGATCGTACTCGCCAAGCTCGGCATCGAGGGATGACCGTGTTCGAGAAGGAGACGCCCGCCGGGCACCCGGAGGCGGCCCTGATCGAGGCCGCCGGGCTGCGCTGGCTGGACGAGGCCGCGCGGTCGGTGGACGGAGTCGCCGTCGCACAGGTGCAGGCGGTGCGGCCGGGTCGACTCACCCTCGAACGGATCGAGCCCGCCGTCCCGGACGAGGCGGCCGCCCATGACTTCGGTCGGCGTCTGGCCCGGACCCACCGCTCGCTGGCCCACGATGCGGACCTGGAGTTCGGCATGCTCCCTCCCGAACATCCGACCGGCGCCGCACCGCTGTTCGGCCCCGCCGACCATCCTCTGCCCATGGGTGCGTCGACGGCCCCCGGCTGGGGCGCCTTCCACGCCTCCCAGCGGCTGGATCCGCTCATCGAGCTGCTGCACGGATCCGGCGACCCCGACGAGCTGCGCCTCCTGCGGGCCGCGAGGGGCCGGATCGCCTCCGGAGAGCTCGACGACGACGAACCGCCGGCGCTGATCCACGGCGACCTCTGGGCGGGCAACGTCCTGTGGCGCGCCCAGGACGAGGGTGAGGGGGAGAGCTTGGGCGAGGGCGGGCCGACGCACGTCGAAGCCGTGCTCATCGACCCGGCCGCCCACCTGGGCCATCGGGAGACCGACATCGGATTCCTCCACCTGTTCGGGCTGCCGGGGCTCGACGACGCCATGGTCGGCTATGAGTCCGAGGTTCCGCTCCGCCAGGGGTGGCGGGACAGGATCCCGATGCACCAGCTGTTCTGCCTCGCCGCCCACCGGGCGCTGTTCGGGACGGCATACCGCGGTGCGACCCTTCACGCGGCGGAGCGGGTCCTGAGCCTGTGATGGGATGGGACCATGGCTGACCAGTTCACGATCCTGACCATCTGCACCGGCAACATCTGCCGCTCGCCCGCCATGGAGCGCCTCCTCGCACACCACTTCGCCGACGACGCGGTGCGCGTCCTCGGCGCCGGGGTCTTCGCCCACGTCGGAGAGGAGATGAAGGAGCCGATGCGGCGCCGGGTGGAGGCCTACGGGGCCGACGCCGAGGGTACGGCGGGGGATCAGGTCGACGCCGCTCTGATCGGCGAGTCCGATCTGATCCTCACCGCCACGCGGGACCACCGTCGCGAGCTGCTGCGCCACGCCCCCGACGCGGGCGCCCGGATCTTCACCCTGCGTGAGGCGGCGCGGCTGCTCGACGGTCTGGGTGAAGACGACCTCGAGCAGTCGGTCGGCCCCGAGGCCCGCCCTCCCGAGCGCCTGGCGTTCCTGACGCAGCGGCTCGACGACCTCCGTGCCTCGGCCCGGTCCGGAGGGTCCGACGACGACATCCTGGATCCGTACATGATGGGGGAGGGCGCCTACGACGAGTCCTTCGAGCAGCTGCGCGGCCCCATCGAGGCGCTGGTCCGGGCCGTCCGGGGCTGAGGTGACGCAGCGCTAGCGGACCCCGACCGCTCCCATCACCAGGGGGAATGCGAGGAACGCGACGGCGTCGAGCAGGAAGTGGGCGATCACCAGCGGCATGACCCGGCCGTATCGTGTGTAGATCCACCCGAAGATGATCCCCATGAGCAGGTTGCCGATGCCGGGGCCGATGCCCTGGTACAGGTGGTAGCAGCCGCGCAGCACGGCCGCGGCCACGATGATCACCCACATCGATGTGCGGGGCCAGATCCGACGGAAGCGGTCGAAGACGTAGGCGATCAGCACGATCTCCTCGATCAGGCCGTGCCGCGCGGCGGAGAGCAGCAGCAGCGGCACGTTCCACCACTCGTCGCCGAGGTCCGCGGGGATGAGCTCCGCGGTGATGCCCGCGCTGCGTCCCGCCCCGTAGACCACGAGGGTGCCGGCCCCGATGAGCACGAACAGCCCTATGCCCAGCAGCGTGTCGCTCACGGGTCGGCGCAGATCGAAGCCGAACCGTCGGAACGGATTCTGTCCGTGCAGCCAGACGATGTAGAGCACCAGGACCACGGGCACCAGGGCGAACAGGATGTCCAGGAGCTGGTAGACGACGTCGAAGACGGCGAGCTCCGACCGAGCGCTGTGCAGTGTCGCCTGCTGCTCGCCGAGCGCCCCTTCGGTGAGTCGCTCGGCCAGCGCCACCACCGAGTAGACCGCGCTGCGCCCCAGCGACAGGGCCAGCACGACGGCGACCTCCCACACGAAGAACCGGCGACTGGTCGGCAGCCGCACGGAGGAGTCGGTCGTCGTCATTCTGCATACGGTACTCCTCGCTGACGTGGCGCGATATCCGCAGCACGGCTCGGTGAGGAACGGTGGGGAGGACGGCGACCTTCAGCGGTGGTGACTCCTGCAGTCCGGAACGGGAGGAGTCCCGGCCCGGACGCCGGCTGTCTGGAATGACGACCAGATGAATCCGCATCGGCGAAATCTCTCTGAAACGCGTCGTGAGTAGATTGTCACTCGTCTAGGGGGTACTCTCCTAGCATCATGGCATCGTGTGATCTCCAGCACACGGTCACCGCGCAATCCTTGAGGGGAAAACTGAATGAGTACACAAGAGTCACTCATCCTCGCCGTGGGCGAGGAGGAGGTCGAAACCGGCGCACAGGGCATCGCCGACACGATCGACGGTTGGTTCGCCGGTATCACCGAATGGTTCGCCGGTATCATCTTCGGCACCATCCCGATCGGTGGTCACGACGCCCCGGTCGTCGTCCTCTGGTCCATCCTCGCGGCCATCGGATTCACCATCTACTTCGGCTTCGTCCAGTTCCGCTCGCCCAAGGTCGCCCTCGAGGTGGTCAGGGGCAAGTGGTCCAAGCCGACCGACCCCGGTGAGGTCAGCCACTTCCAGGCGCTGACCTCGGCGCTCTCGGCCACCGTCGGCCTCGGGAACATCGCCGGTGTGGCCGTCGCGGTCACACTCGGCGGTCCCGGAGCGGCGTTCTGGATGATGATCGCCGGCTTCTTCGGCATGTGCACCAAGTTCGTCGAGTGCACCCTTGGTGTGAAGTACCGGACCATCGATGAGGACGGCACCGTCCACGGCGGTCCGTTCAAGTACCTGCCGGTCGCGTTCAAGAAGCTCGGTCGGATCCCGGTCGCCATCATCACCGGCCTCTTCGCCATCGCCATCATCCTCTTCGGAGTGGCCGGAGGCGGCATGTTCCAGGCCAACCAGGCCTTCTCCCAGGTCCGCGCGGTCACCGGCGGCGAGGACGGCATCTTCGGCAGCGACATGGCCGCGTTCCTCTTCGGCATCGGTTTCGCCCTCCTGGTGGCCCTGGTCATCATCGGCGGCATCAAGTCCATCGGTTCTGTGACCTCGAAGCTGGTCCCCGCGATGGCTCTGGTCTACGTCGCCGCCGGTCTGCTGATCATCGCCATCAACTTCCAGAACGTGCCGGCCGCCTTCGGCGCGATCATCGAGGGCGCCTTCAACCCGGAGGGCATCGCAGGCGGTGTGCTCGGTGTGATCCTCATCGGTGTCCAGCGTGCGGCGTTCTCGAACGAGGCCGGCATCGGTTCGGCGCCGATCGCCCACTCGGCGGTGCGCACCAAGCGCCCCGTCTCGGAGGGCTTCAACGCGCTGCTCGAGCCGTTCATCGACACCGTCGTCATCTGCATGATGACCGCCCTGATCATCATCATCGCCAACCCGGCCTCCTACCAGGAGGCTCTGGACGGTGAGGACATGGGCGACGTCGCCATCACCTCCGACGCCTTCGCCACGGTGCTGCCGTGGTTCCCGGGTGTCCTGGCGATGGCGGTCTTCCTGTTCGCCTTCTCCACCCTGATCACCTGGGCCTACTACGGCATGCAGGCCTGGAGGCACCTGTTCGGCAAGTCGAAGGTCGGTGACATGATCTTCCGTCTGCTGATCTGCTTCTTCGTGGTCGTCGGCTGCATGATGACCTTCAGCAACATCATCGACTTCGCCGACTCCGCACTGTTCATGTGCATCTTCATCAACGTGATCGGTCTGGTGATCCTCGCGCCGAAGGTCAAGGAGGAGATGAAGCAGTACCTCGCCGACCGCCGCGCCGGCCGCCTCATGGACGACCCGGAGCCGCTGGACTCCGACCGTCGCGTCGGCTCGGACCGGTGATCCGATGATCCGGTGACCCGTTCCGGGTCACCGACCGTGCGTCTCCCCCGGATGCTCGTGTCCCCCGTGGAAGCACGGGAGACACGAGCATCCGGGGGAGACGTTCGTGTTCAGGGGGCAGAGGCGAGGGGCCGTTCCGCGGGGCGGTGGGTCGGTTTCCGCTCTGTGGAGTGATCTGGAACACTGTGGTGTCGACGGAGGCCACGACGACGACGTCGACGGCTCAGCCCAGGAGGGAAGGAAGATATGACATCTCAGACCACCGGACCGGTCATCGTCGGAGTCGACGGCTCCGACACGGCGCTCAGGGCCGCAGAACGTGCCAGGGACCTCGCGGCCGCCCTGCAGGTGTCGCTGCTGGTGGTCACCGCCCACAGCGAGGAACGTACGCAGACGGTGGTCGTCGGCTCCGACGAGTACCGCGTCTCCGAGTCGGGGACGGCCCACGACGTCGCTGAGCAGGTGGCCCGGCGGCTGCGTCGGGACGACGTCGAGATCCGTCCCAGCGCCGCGCGCGGTCGTCCCTCTGAGGCCCTGGCGGCCTTGGCCGAGTCCGAGGGGGCGCAGATGATCGTGGTCGGGAACCAGCGCATGCGCGGCATGGCCCGAGTGCTCGGCAGCGTGGCCTCCTCCGTGGCCCACAACGCCCAGTGCGACGTGCACATCGTCAACACCTACACCTGAGACACGGCCGCCTCCCCCTACCCGTCGAGGGAGAGAACCTCGTGCCCCGAGTCGGCGAGTCGTGACCAGATTCGCTCCCCCGACGGCTGATGCGGCGGGGGAGAGGGCGGCAGGGGATCGGCGCGCACGACGGAGGCCCCGCACCGGACTCATGCGTCCTATGCGGGGCCTCCGTCCTGCCGCCGGGGAGTCAGGCTCCCGACGTCGGGGGAGCGGTCACTCCTCCTCGTCGTCCTTCTTCTCCACGACCAGGGTCTCGGTGGTCAGCACCAGTGCGGCGATGGAGGCCGCGTTCTGGAGGGCCGACCGGGTGACCTTGACCGGGTCGATGACGCCGTCGGCGATCAGGTCGCCGTACTCGCCGGTCTTGGCGTTGAAGCCGTGGTTCGGCTCCAGCTCCGCGACCTTGGAGGCGACGACGAAGCCGTCCTCGCCGGCGTTCTGGGCGATCCAGCGCAGCGGCTGCACCAGGGCGCGGCGGACGATGCCCACCGCGGCCGCGGCGTCGCCGGAGAGCGCCCTGACGGACTCGTCCTCGTCCAGCACGGCCAGCGCATTGATCAGCGAGGTGCCGCCGCCGGCGACGATGCCCTCCTCGAGCGCGGCACGGGTCGAGGACACGGCGTCCTCGATGCGGTGCTTACGCTCCTTGAGCTCCACCTCGGTGGCCGCGCCGACCTTGATGACGCCGATGCCGCCGGCCAGCTTGGCCAGCCGCTCCTGCAGCTTCTCCCGGTCCCACTCGGAGTCGGTCTGCTCGATCTGCCCCTTGATCTGGGCGGCACGAGCCTCGACGTCCTCGGAGGATCCGGCGCCGTCGACGATGGTCGTCGCGTCCTTGGTCACGGTGACCCGGCGGGCGGTGCCGAGCACCTCCGTGCCCACCTGGTCCAGCTTCAGGCCCAGGTCCGGGGACACCACCTGACCGCCGGTCAGCGTGGCGATGTCCTCCAGCATGGCCTTGCGGCGGTCGCCGAAGCCCGGAGCCTTCACGGCCACTGCGGACAGCGTGCCGCGGATCTTGTTCACCACGAGGGTGGACAGGGCCTCGCCCTCGACGTCCTCGGCGATGATGAACAGCGGCTTCTTGGCCTGCAGGACCTTCTCCAGCAGCGGCAGGAACTCCTGCATGTTGGAGATCTTGCCCGAGTGGATCAGGACGTACGCGTCCTCGAGGACGGCCTCCTGGCGGTCCGCATCGGTGACGAAGTGCGGGGACAGGTAGCCCTTGTCGAACTGCATGCCCTCGGTGATGTCGAGCTCGGTCGACGTCGTCGAGGACTCCTCGATGGTGATGACGCCCTCGGTGCCCACGGCGTCGAACGCGCGGGCGATCAGCTCGCCCACCTCGTCGTTCTGCGCCGAGATCGCGGCCACGTGGGCGACCTGGCTGCCCTCCACGTCACGGGCGATCTCGTGCAGACGGCGGGTCACCGCGGCGACCGTGGTCTCGATGCCGCGCTTGATGTCGCCCGGTGCGGCACCGGCGGCCACGTTGCGCAGACCCTCCTTGACCAGGGCCTGTGCGAGCACGGTCGCGGTGGTGGTGCCGTCGCCGGCGACGTCGTTGGTCTTGGTGGCGACCTCCTTGGCGAGCTGGGCGCCGAGGTTCTCGTAGGAGTCCTCGAGCTCCACCTCGCGGGCGATGGTCACCCCGTCATTGGTGATGGTCGGTGCGCCCCAGGACTTGTCCAGGACGACGTTGCGGCCCTTCGGGCCGAGGGTCACCTTCACGGTGTCGGCGAGCTTGTCGATGCCGGCCTCGAGGGCCTTGCGTGCGGCATCGTCGAACTCAAGCTGCTTTGCCATAGCTATGCGTTCTCCTTGATGAGACGAGATGTGTGGTGGATCCGCCGGCACTGGGGCCGGCGCAGGATCACTTCTCGACGACGGCCAGCACGTCGCGGGCGTTGAGGACCAGCAGCTCGTCGCCGCCGACCTTGACCTCGGTGCCGCCGAACTTGGAGTAGATGACCACGTCGCCCTCGGAGACGTCGACGGGCAGGCGGTCGCCCTTGTCGTCGAAGCGGCCGGGGCCCACGGCCACGACCTGGCCCTCCTGGGGCTTCTCCTTGGCGGTGTCGGGGATGACCAGGCCGGAGGCGGTGGTCTGCTCGGCTTCGAGCGGGCGGACGACGATGCGGTCCTCGAGGGGCTTGATGGAGACAGACACTGCTGTTCTCTCCTTTGCGTATCAGCGGATCGGTACGATGCACAGGCCCGACGACGTCGGAGTCCGACGCCTGGCTCGGGCGACTGATGCCGTGCGCCTCGGGATGGCCAACCGTCGTCGCGGTGCCGGATGGCTCTCCGTCAGGCTCACGGCCCTGGGCTGACGGGCCCGGAGCCGCAGGCACGCCCGGTGACTTCGGGCGTCGGTCCTCACTTTATGACCGCCTTAGCACTCGGTCAAGCAGAGTGCTAAGAGTTCGTTCAGCCCAGGGCGGACGCCTCGCGAGCGGGGGCGCGCGCCGGGCCAGTAGACTGGTCTCCGGCCGGGCCTCCGGTCGGGCCGCCCGCAGATCCGCCGAGATCAGACGCACCACCGAAAGGCCGCTGCTGTGACCGATGCCCCCGCAGACCACCACGACCCCTTCGGGTTCTTCGGCCTCACCTATGACGATGTGCTCCTGCTGCCCGGCGCCACCGACGTCATCCCCTCCGACGCCGACACCTCCACACGGCTGACCCGGCGCATCACGATCAACGCCCCGGTCGCCTCGGCCGCGATGGACACCGTGACCGAGGCCCCCATGGCCATCGCCATGGCCCGGCAGGGCGGGATCGGGATCCTGCACCGCAACCTCTCCATCGACGAGCAGGCCCGCCACGTGGACAAGGTCAAGCGCTCCGAGTCGGGGATGATCTCGGACCCGGTGACCATCACCCCGGACGCCACCCTGAAGGACCTCGACGACATCTGCGCCCACTATCGGGTCTCCGGCCTGCCGGTGGTCGACGAGGACCGACGGCTGCTGGGCATCATCACCAACCGGGACATCCGCTTCGTCCCCTACGAGGACTTCCTGACCACCCGGGTCTACGAGAAGATGACCCCCCAGCCGCTGATCACCGCGAAGGTCGGCATCTCCCGCGAGGAGGTCATCCGGCTGTTCTCCGAGCACCGGGTGGAGAAGCTCCCCCTGGTCGACGACGAGGGCCGGCTCACCGGTCTGATCACGATCAAGGACTTCGACAAGGCGGACCAGTACCCCGACGCCACCAAGGACGACGAGGGCCGGCTGCGGGTCGGCGCCGCCGTCGGCTTCTTCGGTGAGGGCTTCGAGCGGGCGATGACGCTCATCGACGCCGGCGCCGACGCCCTGGTGGTGGACACCGCCAACGGGCACACCCGGGGCGTGCTGGACATGATCGCCAAGCTCAAGGCCGAGCCGCACGCCGCCGACGTGGACGTCATCGGGGGACAGGCCGCCACCCGCGAAGGGGCGCAGGCTCTGGTCGACGCCGGAGCCGACGCGATCAAGGTGGGGGTCGGACCGGGATCCATCTGCACGACCCGTGTGGTCGCCGGGGTGGGAGTCCCCCAGATCACCGCCATCTACGAATCCTCGAAGGCGGCGATCCCCGCCGGCGTGCCGCTCATCGCCGACGGCGGACTGCAGCACTCCGGGGAGATCGGCAAGGCACTGGTGGCCGGAGCGGACTCGGTGATGCTCGGCTCCCTGCTCGCCGGCGCGGCCGAGTCCCCGGGCGACCTGGTGTTCTACAACGGCAAGCAGTTCAAGGCATACCGGGGGATGGGGTCCCTGGGCGCGATGCAGACCCGCGGGAAGAACACCTCCTACTCGAAGGACCGCTACTTCCAGGCCGACGTCCCCGACGACGAGAAGCTCATCCCCGAGGGCATCGAGGGGCAGGTGCCCTACCGCGGACCGCTGGGCGCGGTGCTGCACCAGCTGGTCGGCGGTCTGCGCCAGACCATGTTCTACGTCGGTGCGCACACGGTCTCCGACCTCAAGGAGAAGGGGCGGTTCGTCCGCATCACCTCCGCCGGGCTCAAGGAGTCCCACCCGCACGACATCATGATGACCGTCGAAGCCCCGAACTACCGCCGCTGAGCCGATCCCGCGCCCCCGACGGAAGGCATACGACGCACCATGGCCACTTCACCCCCCACACCGCAGTACGTGAGAGACCCGGCCCTGCGCGCCGGAGCCCACGGCCTCACCGCGTGGCGGCACGCAGAGCAGGCCCTGGAGGAGATCGCCGCGCTGCCGTTCCTGCACGAGCTCGCCGCAGGGACGCTGTCGAGCGAGGCCTTCGTCCACTACATCCTGCAGGACTCGGCCTATCTGGCCGGCTACGGACGGGCGATGACGCTGTTGGCCGCCCGCGCCCGGACCGCCGGGCAGCTGCGGTTCTGGGCCCGGGCGACCTCGGACACGATCGCCGAGGAGCAGACCATGCAGTCCCAGCTGATGAGCTCCGAGGAGTTCTCCTCCCTCGCCCGGACGATGACCGTGGACGGTGAGCCGTCCCCCTCGCCCACCACCCTCGGCTACACCTCGTGGCTCATCGCGGAGGCCGCGGTGGACGACTACGAGGTCGCCGTCGCCGCGGTGCTGCCCTGCTTCTGGGTCTACGCGGAGGTCGGACGGCACCTGGTGGCCACCATCGGGGACGGCATGGAGGACCACCCGTACCGGACGTGGGTGGAGGTCTACGCGGACCCGGAGTTCGACCGCGCCGTCGAAGAGGCGATCGGCATCTTCGACGAGCTCTACGAGGCGGCCGACGAGTCGCTCCGCAGTCGGATGCTGGCCGCGTTCGAACGCGGCTGCGCCTACGAGGGGCACTTCTGGGCCGCCGCACACGCCATGGAGGACTGGAGCCGCGGCCCGCGCGGCCGAGAGGAGCAGCACAGGTGACCAACGAGATCCCGATCGGTCTGGCCAAGAACGGACGTCGGGCCTGGGCCCTGGACGACGTCAACATCGTGCCCAACCGACGGACCCGATCCCCGCAGGACGTCAGCCTGGACTGGCAGATCGATGCCTACACCTTCGGAGCGCCGGTGATCGGGGCCCCGATGGACTCGGTGATGTCTCCGCAGACGGCCATCGCGCTGGGCCGTATGGGAGGACTCGGGGTGCTCAACCTCGAAGGCCTGTGGACCAGGTACGAGGACCCCGAACCGGTGTTCGAGGAGATCGCGGCGCTGGCCGACGAGCAGATCTCCCCGGCGAACACCCGTCGGCTCCAGGAGCTGTACGCCGAGCCCATCCGCGCCGAGCTGATCTCCCGCCGGCTCGCCGAGATCCGTGAGGCCGGCGTCGTCGTCTCCGGGTCGCTGACTCCGCAGCGGACCCAGGAGTTCTACCGGACCGTGGTCGAGGCCGGGGTCGACATGTTCGTCATCCGCGGCAGCACCGTCTCTGCCGAGCATGTGGCCCAGGAGGGCGACCCGCTGAACCTCAAGGAGTTCATCTACGAGCTCGACGTGCCGGTGATCGTCGGCGGTGCGGCCGGGTACACCCCGGCGCTGCACCTGATGCGCACCGGTGCGGCCGGAGTGCTGGTCGGATTCGGCGGAGGGTCCGCGACCACCACGAGCCGCTCGATGGGCATCAGGGTCCCGATGGCCACCGCGATCAGCGACATCGCCGCGGCACGCCGCGACTACCTCGACGAGTCCGGCGGTCGGTACGTGCACGTCATCGCCGACGGCGGACTGGGCACCTCGGGAGACATCGTCAAGGCGCTCGCCATGGGAGCCGACGCCGTGATGCTGGGTACGACATTGGCCCGCGCCGAGGAGGCGCCGGGACGCGGTCGGCACTGGGGACTCGAGGCCGTGCACCCGGATTTTCCGCGCGGCCACCGGACCCCCGTCGGCACAGTCGGTCCCCTCGAATCGGTGCTGTGGGGACCCAGTCGGCGCACCGACGGCTCCTCGAACCTGATGGGCGGTCTGCGCCGCGCCATGGCGGCGACAGGTTACTCGGACCTGAAGTCGTTCCAGCGGGTCGACGTCGTCGTCTCGCCCTCGGGCATCCCCTCGCGCTGAGACCCCACGGCGGCCGGACTCATACCCGTTCCGAGCCGTCGGGCATTAGGATGAGGCCCATCGAACGCCGTTCCAGGGGGAGGACGATCTATGCGCCTGACACGCATCGCGCCGCTGGCCGCCGCTACGCTGCTGCTGGTGGGCTGCGGCGGGGAAGTGCCGGCATCGGACATCGAGGACACGATGACCACGGAGATGGAGAGCACCTACGGAGTCGAGGTCTCGGACGCCTCCTGCGACGGCGGACTGGCCGCGGAGGAGGGCGAGACCACCGACTGCACCGTCACGGTGGACGGTGAGGAGATCGACGTGCTGGTGACCGCCGATTCGGTCGACGACGACGAGGTCTACATGACCTTCGAGCCGCAGGACTGACTGCGGCGCGCCGGCGGCGCAGAAGTCTCTGACCTGCGGTGAGGCGCGGATGCCCTACGATGGGGGCATGCAGTACGCATTTCTCATCCGCCGACTCGTCCGCCTGGCACGCAGGGTGATCCGTATGTCCGGCCGAAGCCGCGGGCGCCAGGACGGATCCGGAGACCAGCACCCGCACTGATCGCGCTCGCGTCGGGCCGCGACACCGCTGGTAGAGTGCCGGGGTCCCCGTCGCCCGTGTCCTGACGAGCGACGCCCCCGACGTCTCAGGAGTGCTGGTGCGCACCGAACAGCAGGCGCTGAAGGTCTCTCTGGTCGCCGTGCTGATCCTCTCGGCGCTGGGGATCACCTTCGGCGTGCTCTCCGGATCCGCGGCGATCATCTTCGACGGCGTCTTCTCGCTGCTCGACGCGGTCATGTCGATCCTCGCCATCACCTTGGCCGGGCTCATCGCCCGCTCGACGACGAACCGACTCTCAGAGCGCACGCGCCGGCGCTTCACCATGGGCTTCTGGCACTTCGAGCCCCTGCTGCTCATGGTCAACGCCGTGCTGATGATCTCCGTGGCCGTCTACGCGATGGCCGAGGCCGTGGCGGCCCTGCTCTCCGGAGGTCGGGAGATCGAGTTCGGTCCCGCGGTGGGTTATGCGGCGATCGTGCTGGTGCTGACCGCCGCCGTCGGATATGCGGAGCACCGGGCGAACCGCCGCCTGGACTCAGCCCTCGTCGCCATGGACGTCAAGGGGTGGCTGATGGCCGGCGGCGTGACCGGAGCCCTTCTCGTCGCCTTCCTCATCGGCATGCTGCTCGAGGGCACCGGCGCCGAGCACCTGATGCCCTATGTGGATCCTGTAGTGCTGCTGGTGGTCGCCGGGGTGCTCATCCCGGTGCCGCTTCCGGTGCTTCGGCGTGCCGTCGCCGAGATGGCCCTGGTCACGCCGCCGGAGCTGCGGGCCGAGGCCGAGGACCTGGCGGCGGAGGTCGCCGAGGCGGAGGGGTTCGTCGACCACCGGGTGTATGTCGCCCAGGTGGGGCGGGCCCGACAGGTCGAGATGATCTTCCACGCGGCGCCGGGCGGCCCGGCCCGACCGTTGGAGCACTGGGACCGCATCCGTGCCGACGTCCGCCGACGCCTGTCCGACGACGACCCGAACCACTGGATCACCGTCGCGTTCACGACTACTCCGCGGGAGCGCAGCGCGGCCGTCGGCACCTGATCGTCGGCCCTAGGGCAGGTCGTCGGGTTCGTCGAAGGTCGTGCCGTCGACCAGCATGCCTTCCTCAGTCTGTGCCACGACCCGGGTGCCGACCAGGTCGCCCGTCACGTTGCACATGGTGCGTCCCATGTCGAGGATGGCGTCGATCCCTGCGACCAGGGCGACCGGAGCCATCGGCAGCCCCGCGGAGGTGACCGTCATCGTCAGCATGATCAGGCCGGCGCCCGGCACCCCTGCGGTGCCGACGGAGGCGAGCACCCCGACCAGGGCGATGGTCACGATCTGCATCACGGTGAGATCGGTGCCGGTGACGTTGGCGACGAATACGGTGGCTGCGCCCACGTAGATGGCGGTGCCGTCCATGTTGACCGTCGCGCCGAACGGCAGGGTGAACGAGTAGACGCCCTTGCGGATCCCCAGCTGCTGGGCGGCCCGCGTGGTCACCGGCAGCGTGCCGCCGGACGAACGGGTCACGAATGCGGTGAGCATCGGCTCCTTGGCGGCCTTGAAGAATCGGCCGATGTGGGCGCGGAACAGCAGCAGGATCACCGTGTACACGGCGATCTGCAGGAGGATCCCGCCGTACATCACTCCGGTGAGCGTGGCCAGCGGGAGCAGTGCGTCGGCGCCGGTCTCCCCGACGGCGACGGCGATGAGGGCGAACACGCCGATCGGCGAGTACTGCAGGACTCCGCGTATGAGGAGGAAGACGATCTCCAGGCCGCCGTCGGTGATGCGGCGTATCAGTGAGGCCAGTTCGGTGAGCCGGTCGTCGTCGCTGTCCTGCATGTAGGCCAGCGCGATGCCGGCGATGATGGCGAAGAACATCACCGACAGGATCTGTCCCTCGGACAGTGCGGCGAAGATGTTGTCCGGGATGATGTCGGTGAAGACCTCGGCGATGCCGGGCGCCTCCTCGGACTCGGCCTCCTCGTCACCGGTGAGGGAGAGGCCCGCACCGGGGGAGATGAGCAGCGCGAGACCGATGCCCAGAGAGATGGCGAAGGCCGTGGTGATGATGTAGAAGCCGAAGATCTTGCCCCCGACCCGGCCCAGCGTCTTCGGGGAGACGGAGGCGACTCCGGAGATCAGCGTCAGCAGGATCAGCGGCATCACCAGCATCATCAGCAGGCGGAGGAAGATCTCCCCCAACGGTTCGATGACCGTGATCGGCGGACCCACGATCAGGCCGACGACGACGCCGGCCACCAGTGCCACGCCCAGCTTCCAGATCAGCGGGACGTCGAGGTACCACCTCCAGGGTGAACGTCTCGTCCTCTCCCCGTGGTCGGCGGCGCGCTCCTGATCGGTGTGCGGCTCGGACATGGTTCCCCTCCGATGTCGATGCCTGCGAGTAATGGAGAGAATCTACCCCACCGCACCTCCCTCCGCCCAGGTTCGGGGTCCGAGAGCCTCGGTTTGGAGCCGAAACCGCGCCTCCGGTAACATCGTCTGGTCTGAGGTGACGTGTCCGAGCGGCCGAAGGTGCGACACTCGAAATGTCGTGTACGGTAACCCCGTACCGTGGGTTCAAATCCCACCGTCACCGCCAGCTGAGGCCCCTGTCCGACCTGCATGAACAGGTCGGGCGGGGGCCGACTTCATGGCTGACGGGCGTTCAGCGCAGCCCGAGCTCTCGGCGCATGGCTGCGCGGGGCCGGACGGTGAGCCCCAGCGAGGCCTCATGCTCGACCTGTGCGGCCAGCTCCGGCCCCTGGTCCGCGGCAGCCACCTCGGTGAACCCCAGCCGACGGTAGTAGGGGCCGTTCCAGGGGATCTCGGTGAACGTGGTCAGCGTCAGCGCCGCCAGCCCCCGTCGGCGGGCCCACGTCTCGGCGAAGTCCACGAGTGCGGCGCCGATCCGGCGTCGGGCGGACTGCGGGTGCACGGTGACCTGTTCGATGTGGGCGCTGTCGTCGACGGTCCGCAGCAGCAGGTAGCCCACCACGACGTCGTCGACCTCCCACACGTAGGCCGACCCGGCCTCCACATGGGCGCGGAACGAGGCCGCATCGACCGGCTCGTCCTCGGCGATGCGCACGAGGTCATAGTCCAGGAACAGCTTCCCCGCGGCCTGCTCCGCGGCGCAGACCGCCGGGTGATCGGTGAGCTGCGCCGGACGGATCCGGCCGTCCGGGGGACGGGTCATGCCGTCGCCGCGGTGAAGACGGAGTGGACGTGGTCGCCGACCGCGTCGCGGCCGCCCAGTCCTTCGAGCTCGAGGACCACCGTGGCGCCGACCAGCTCACCGCCGAGCTCTCGGACCAGGCGCTGGGACGCCGTCAACGTCCCGCCGGTGGCCAGGACGTCATCGACCACCAGGACTCGGGTTCCGGGGTACAGCACCCCGGGCGCCTCGATGCGGGCTGAGCCGTACTCCAGGGTGTATTCGATCGACGCGGCCGGTTCCGGGAGTTTGCCCGCCTTGCGGATCGGAAGCACGCCGGTGCCCGCAAGGGCGGCGATGGTCCCGGCCAGGAGGAAACCGCGGGCCTCCACGCCGGCGACGATGTCGAATTCGCCGGCGAACGGCTGGTACATCGCGTCGGTGACGGCCCGCAGAGAGGTGCCGTCGGCCAGCAGCGGGCTGATGTCACGGAATAGCACCCCCGGTTCGGGGTGGTCGGGGTACCGGGCGATCTGGGCTTCGGCGCGGTTCAGGTCGTCGGAGAGCACGCGCTCACTCTAACAAGGGCCCCGACGGCAGACGCGTCGACCAGGCTCCGGTGCAGGTCAGGGCACGATGACGGCGCGGCCGCGGAGCTCACCGTCATGCAGGCGCCGGTACGCCTCCGGCCCGTCCTCGAGGCTGAACACCGTGGTGTCCACGTGCACCTGCCCGGTGCGGGCCAGCTCGAGGACCTCCATGAGCTCGGGTCGGGTGCCCCAGTACGGTGCGCGGGCACGGGACCCCCAGGGTTGGCCGAGCAGCCCGAGTCTGGACCTGACCGCGCCCGCGCCGACCAGGACCACATCGGTCTCGAAGCCGGCCATGGACCAGGCCATGTCCGCCACCGGCTGGCTGGAGACGAAGTCGAAGATCGCGGCCACCGGTCGCGACCCCGCGATCTCCGCCACGAGCGCCGGGGCGTCGGAGTCGGATCGGAATGCGTGGTGGGCCCCGCTCGACCGGGCGAACTCGAGCTTCTCATCCGAGATGTCCAGGGCGACGACCGTCGTCGACGACAGGGCGCGGAGCATCTGCAGGGCGACATGTCCGAGACCGCCGACGCCGATGACCACCGTCACGCTTCCCGGCCCGAGGCGATCCAGCGAGCCGCGGATCGCGTGGTACGGCGTCAGTCCCGCGTCGGTGAGCCCGACGGCGGCGACCGGATCGAGGTCTCCCAGCGGCACCAGGACCCTCGGGTCACGGACGACCATGTACTCGGCCATGGCGCCGTCGGACCCGAGCCCGGGCGGGGTGATGCCCAGTGCGGCCGCATGCGGGCAGTAGTTCTCACGGCCCAAGGTGCAGGAGTAGCACCGTCCGCAGCCCTGCGGCCCGTATACGGCGACCGCATCGCCCTCCGTCACCGTCGTGACTCCGGCACCGAGGGCGTCGACGACCCCCACGCCCTCGTGCCCGAGCGTCATCGGCAGCGGGTAGCCGAACTGCCCGTACTGCTCCTCCGTGAGCCCCATGACGAAGGAGTCGGAGTGACAGGCACCCGCGGCGGTCACCCGGAGACGCACCTCTCCGGGACCGGGATCCGGGACGGGCACTTCGCGAACCTCCGGCGCGCCGCCGACTTCGACGTACTGCAGAGCCTTCATCATGGTGGCCTCCTCGTGAGAGTGAGAGATGGGAACGGCATCGGTCCGTCATCAGGCTCTCACGTGCAGATGAACGCGGGGAGGACGGGGGCGGGGCGCTCAGCTGCGCCTGGCGGCGAAGTAGTCGCCGAGCTGCACGGCGCACCGATCCGCGAGCACGCCGGGATGCACCTCGACCCAGTGGTTCAGCCGTGGTTCGCGCAGCACGTCGAAGACCGATCCCGCCGCTCCGGCCTTCTCGTCCCAGGCGCCGAAGACCACGGTGCGCACCCGGGTCTGGACGATCGCGCCGGCACACATCGGGCACGGCTCCAACGTCACCGCCAGGGTGCAGTCGAGCAGGCGCCAGGACCCGGTCCGCCGAGCGGCCTCCCGCAGGGCGACGATCTCGGCATGTCCGGCGGGATCGTTCTGCGCCTCACGCGTGTTGAAGCCCTCGCCGATCACCGTGCCCTCCGGGTCCACGACGACGGCTCCCACGGGGACGTCGCCGGCCTCGGCGGCCTGCGCGGCCAGCTCCAGACACTGCGACAGGAGGCGACGCTGTGCGTCGTGGTCGCGGGGATCCCAGGGGCGGGGCGAGGAGCTGTCCATCGAGGCCCAGGGTATCCCTCCCGGACGGGACGGCGTGTCCGTGCTGATACTTTGGTCCCATGCGCGTACAGGTCGTCGAACACCCGCTGATCGCCCACAAGCTCACCCAGATGCGCCGGGCGGAGACGAGCTCCAACCACTTCCGGCAGCTGACCGGTGAGCTGGTGACCCTGCTCTCCTATGAGGCCAGCGCGACCATCGCCACCGAACCGGTCACCATCACCACCCCGATGACCGAGGCCCAGGGCACACAGCTGGCCGGTCCCACGCCGCTGGTGGTGCCCATCCTGCGGGCCGGACTGGGCATGCTCGAGGGGATGACCGCGATGATCCCCACCGCCGAGGTCGGGTTCCTGGGGATGGCCCGTAACGAAGAGACCCTCGACATCATCACCTACGCCGAGCGTCTGCCCGACGACCTCACCGGACGCCACGTCTTCGTGCTCGACCCCATGCTCGCCACCGGCGGCACCCTGGCCGAGTCCATCCGATTCCTCACCCAGCGCAACGCCGCGCGGGTGAGCTGCATCTGCCTGCTGGCCGCCCCG
The DNA here is from genome assembly GCF_025420485.1 of Nesterenkonia marinintestina. GTDB lineage: Bacteria > Actinomycetota > Actinomycetes > Actinomycetales > Micrococcaceae > Nesterenkonia > Nesterenkonia marinintestina. The sequence continues at coordinate 159,683 of NZ_JAOEFD010000006.1, forward strand.
GAGGGCATCGAGCGGCTGGAGCGGGAGGTCGGCGACATCGACGTCGAACTCTTCCTGGGTGCGATCGACGAGGGTCTGGACGAAAACGCCTACATCGTCCCCGGGCTCGGCGACGCCGGAGACAGGCTCTACGGCCTCACGGAGTGACCCGTCGCCTCAGTGCGCGGTGAGCCGCTCCGACTGCGCCTCGGCGTGTGCCTCTCGTCACAAACACGGGGTTCGTCTCAGGATGTGGGACAGATGCTCCAATATTACTTGCGTATCTGGAATGTGACGGCGACTCTGGGAGGCACAGTGCTGGGACGCCCGTCCGCGGAGGTCCCGGACGAACGCCGTCTGTCGAACAGAACCGAGTGATATGTCCGCTCACCAGGAACAGGTCAACAGCCCCGGGTACGTGCACATCTCAGTGCGCAACGCCGCGCGCCGAGCTGAGCTCGCCCGCCGGGTCCGCAGCGGGCCCGACCGCGGCCGCCGCCGTGGATCGGACGCCCCGGTTCCTGTGATGGCCCACAACGGAGGAGGGCCCCAGATGGTCCAGTCGGACGTCGTCGCGCGCGGCTTCGTGGTCTACGTCGGCCTCGACGAGGACTCGGCCTCGGCCGCCGGCACCTCGCTGCACAAGATCGCCTCCGAACTGCGCGACTACGTGGAGACCCTGTCCGCCGACTCCCAGGTCCACATCGCGATGGCCATGGCCTCGGCGGCCGCCGAGGGCAGCGATCTCGACGTCGTCCGCCAGGCGCTCGGAGATCCGACGGTCACACACCGCGTGGGCGAACCGGTCGCCGTGGCCGCTCCGCAGACGCCGAGCAACGTCGGTGTGCTCATCGACCTCTCGCGTCGGGAGGTCAAGCTCGACGGCGAGGCCCTGAACCTCACCTTTAAGGAGTTCGAGCTGCTGAACTTCCTGGTCGAGAACGGTACGCGCACCGTCGGCCGGGAGGAGCTGCTGCACACGCTGTGGCGCAGCACCGACCCCGACCAGATGCCCAACGAGCGGACCATCGACGTGCACATCCGGCGCCTGCGCTCCAAGCTGGGACGCCTGGCCAACACCGTGCGCACCGTACGAGGGCAGGGATACCGCTTCTACGAGCACCCCGAGGTCGTCGTCTGGGCCGCACCCGAGTACAGCATCTGAATCCGCTCGGTAGCCTGGAGGCATGACTGCGCCCGCTCAGCTGCTGATCCTGCGCCACGCGAAGGCCGGCCACGCCTTCGACGGCGACGATGCCGCCCGCACCCTGACCGACCGCGGGGCCGACCAGGCCCGGACGGTCGGTCGCAGGCTCGCCGACGAGGGCTTCCATGCCGACCACATCATCTGCTCGGATGCCATGCGCACCCGACAGACCGCCGTGTGGGTCTGTCACGAACTGGGGGAGGATGCCTCGACCCCCTACCTCGACCCGCGGCTCTACCTGGCCGATCCCGCGACCATGCTCGCGGTGATCAATGAGACTCCGGAGACGGTGCGCACGCTGCTGGTGGTCGCCCACATGCCGGGTGTCCAGGAGTTGTCGATGCGTCTGGCGGCACCGGAGTCGGAGGAGGACCCGGTCCTGCGGATGGCAGGCTCGTTCCCGACCTCCGGGCTGGCCCGGTTCGAGGTCGACGGCCCGTGGGCCGAGCTCGACGGCCGCGACGCGCGGCTCACCGACTTCTGGGACTGAGGGGGGACGCCGCCCGTCCGGGTCAGTCGTCCTGCTCGGTCTCCAGGATCTCGACGAGCTTGTCGAGGGACTCCTCCGCGCCGTCGCCCTCGGCGGTGAGCACCACCTTCTCGCCGTGCTCGGCGCCGATGCCCATCAGGCCCAGGATGCTTCCGGCCTCGAACTTCTCCTCCGGGGAGTCGGCCTTGGCGATGCTGACCTCCACCGGCTGCTGGCCGGCGGCCTCGGCGAAGACTGCTGCGGGCCGTGCGTGCAGGCCGGCCTTCGAACCGATCGTCGCGGTCCTCTCTGCCATGGTGATGCTCCTTCTCGACGGTGCCGTCGTGCTGATGTAGTCGTGATGGTGTCGTGGTGCTGTGATTCTACGTTCCGACCGGAGCCGACGGCGGTCACCCGCGCGCCGGTCCTCCGGATCAGCCGAGCCCGAGCTCGGTCAGGGCCGGGATGCGCTCGGCGACGGCGGCCCGGGCCTCGTCCGATCCGCGCGCTGCGGTCGCGACCGCGGCGAGCTCGCGGGTCTGCTCGGCGGTCAGTGTGCGCAGCACGGCGGCCACATCGGCCAACGAGGCCGGACTCATGGACAAGGATGTCACGCCGAGTCCGATGAGCACCGGAGCGAGCACAGGGTCGCCGGCCGCCTCGCCGCACACTCCGACCGGCCCGGAGGAGCCCTGACCGGTCGCACCGACCAGATTGAGCACCGCGGGCTGCCAGGCGTCGTTGAGCTCGGCCAGTGAGCCCAGCATCCGGTCCGAGGCCATCGTGTACTGCGTGAGGTCGTTGGTCCCGATGGACACGAAGTCGACCTCTGCGGTGATCCGGTCGGCGCACAGTGCGGCCGCCGGCACCTCGACCATGACTCCCGGAGTCTCCAGACCCGCCTCCTCGGTCAGGCGGCGAAACTCGGCGGCCTCGTCCGCGGTGGCGATCATGGGGGCCATGACCCAGACCTCCACGTCGGGGACCGCGGCGGCGGCCTCAGCGACGGCGGCCAGCTGCCGGGCCAGCACACCGGGTACGGAGCGTTCGGTGCGGAAGCCGCGCACCCCCAGGGCGGGGTTGGGCTCCTCGGCGTCGGTGAGGAAGGGCAGCGGCTTGTCAGCACCGGCGTCCAGGGTGCGCAGCACGACCTTCGGTGCGGCGCTCCCCTCACCGCCGGCCTGCTCCTCAGCGTCGCCGGCCGGCTCCTCACGGCCGGAGAACGCCTCGAAGACCTCGCGGTAGGCGGCGACCTGCTCGTCGTGACCGGGTTCGGAGTCGCGGTCGAAGAACAGGAACTCGGTGCGGAACAGTCCGACCCCCTGGGCCAGCTGCTCGGCCGCCGCCCGGGCGTCGGCGCCGTTGCCCACGTTGGCGCGCAGCGGCACGGCCGTGCCGTCCGCAAGCCGGCCGTCGCCGTCGAAGGCCTGGATCGTCGCACGGCGCGCGGCGAAGGCCTCGACCTCGGCACGCAGCTCCTCGGTGACCTGGGTGTGCACCGCACCGGCGCCGCCGTCGACGTGGACCTCGGTGCCGTCGGGGACCTCCAACACCCCGCGGGCGGCGACCACGGCCGGCAGGCTCAGCGACCGCGCGATGATCGCAGTATGGGACTGCGGTCCGCCCTCGGAGGTGACGAGAGCGACGACCTTCGCAGGGTCCAATGTGGCCGTGTCTGCCGGAGCGAGGTCCTCGGCCAGCAGGACGAAGGGTCGGTCGCTGTGCGGGATGCCCGGGGGAGTGACCCCTCGCAGCTCCGCCACCACCCGGTCCCGGACGTCGCGGACGTCGCGCTGACGTTCGGCCATCTTTCCGCCGAGCTTGGCGAACATCCCGGTGACCTCCTCGGCGGCGTCCCAGAAGGCGCGCTCCGAGGTGGCGCCGTCGGCGATCCGCCTCTTAGCCGCCTTCAGCAGCATCGAGTCGGTGGCCATCATGGCGGTGGCCTCGAGGACGCCGGCGGCGTCCCCCTCGGCCTCGGCCGCGCGGGCCTTCAGGGAGGCGGCGACGGCCGCCGTCGCCCGAGTGACCGCTTCGACGGCCTGCTCCTCGCCGACGGAGGCGTCACGTCGTGCCTCACCGGGTGGGGAGACGGGGTCCGGCATCGACAGGACCGGTCCGACGACCCGTCCTGGGCAGACGCCGACGCCTGAGTACTCGGCCTTCAGCTCGGTGGTGCTCATATCTGCGGGCTCCTCTTCGGCACGAGTGCGGCGCGGCGGCATCGCCCGGGCGGTGCGGTGGCCCCGCCGGTGGTGTCCAGAATCTACCACCGGATCCCATCCGGGCGGAGGGGCTCATGCGGTGGTTGCGGACTCCTGCGTCGCCGCGCGGGCC
>NZ_JAOEFD010000007.1 GCF_025420485.1 Nesterenkonia marinintestina
TCCCAAATGTCGAAGCCCGGCGCACCCACATAGCGGAGCGACGGCGGATCCCGCCACCCAGGCCCACAGGCACCCGGTCAGGTCAGATGCTCACGGGTGGTGTCCGGCGCCAGGCGCACCATCACCACCACCGCGATCACCACGCCCACCAGGCAGACGGTGAACGCCCCGGCCAGCCCCAGCGTCGGCTCCAGCCAGGCGACGAACAGCAGGGGTCCGATCCCGGCCCCGATCCGGGACACCGTCGACGCCCAGCCGAAGCCCGATCCTCGCAGGTGCGTGGGGTACAGCTCCGACACGTAGGTGTAGAGCACCGGGATGCTGATCTGGATGATCAGGCCGAACGTCAGCACCAGGACGAGCACCAGCGTCGGCACATCCATCACCAGCGCCAGTCCGACCAGCGTCGCCGTGGCGATCGGCGCGGTCACCGCCAGCAGGGCCCGCCGCCCGGTCAGCTCAACCAGCGCGGTGGAGATCAGGACCCCGATCAGTCCCACCGCCGCCATGCCGGCCGAGGTGATGAACGCCCGGGACTGCTCATAGCCGGCCTCGATGAGGAAGTGCGGCATCCACTGCAGGGCGATGTAGTAGACCGTCATCACCGCCAGGAACATGACCCAGGCGGCCGTGGTGATCCGCCAACTGTGGGCCCACACCAGCTTCAGCTGCTCCCCGAGCGACCCCAGCGTCAGTCCGGCAGGACGTTCCGTGGCCTCCAGTCGGTACTCGCGCCGCGGCGCACCGGTGCGCTCCACCAGGTCGTCGATCACCCGACGGGCCTCGGACAGCCTGCCTTGTCGTATCAGGTACAGGGGCGACTCCGGGACGAACAGTCGGACGAAGAAGATCAGCAGAGCCGGCAGCACCATGACCAGCAGCGGGAGCCGCCAGTCGTTCCAGGTGCCCACCAGCCACGCCGAGACGAACCCGGCAAGGGCCGCCCCGATGGGCCACCAGCCGTCCATCGCGGTGAGCACCCGCCCCCTATGCCGGGCGGGGGTGAACTCTCCCACCAGCGCGTAGTCCACCGGCACGCAGCCGCCGAGCCCGACGCCGGCGAGGAAGCGGAAGAGCACGAACCACGTGAGGTCGTTGGTCATCGCTCCGGCGACGGTGAACACCGAGAAGATCAGCAGCGTCCAGGCGAAGGCCTTCTTCCGGCCGATCCGATCCGCGATCGTCCCCCACATCACAGCACCGACGGCCATTCCGATGAGGTTCGAGGTGCCGATCCACGCGGCGTCGGACGGAGCGAGGTCCCACTCCGCGCTCAGCAGCGGAATCAGGATCCCGTTGAGCGCGACGTCCCAGGCGTCGAACATGAACCCCAGGCCGCCGATGATGAAGATGCGGCCCTGTGCACCCCACCTCCAGGGGAGGGTCTGGAGGATCTCCTCACCGGTGGGCGCCCCGGAGGCGTGGGACGCGGGCGAGGCGGACTGAGGCGGAGTGTGTCGGGTCACGCAGTTGAGTGTAGAGCAGGTTCGTCAGCTCACTCCCAGACGACCTCGAGCTCGTCCGCCGTCATGTCCACCACGGGGGTCCCCAGCGTCGTACCGTCGCCGTGCACCGAGTACGTGTAGCCGTCGGCGAAGTCTGCGACGGTCTCCACGGAGACGAAGACGTAGGTGGAGACCAGGTTGGGATTGGTGAAGTCGAGCTCCGGGTCCAGCGTGTCGATGGACTGCTGAGAGGAGCTGTCGATGGATCGGTCCACGGTCCCCTCCTCCAGCGATTCTCCGTCGATCTCCGAGGGCAGGTCCAGGCCGCAGCCGGGTTCGATCTCCCCGGAGTCGAGGCAGGCTTCGACCTCATCTGCGATCACGCCGCGCCACTCCTCCTCCGCGTCCTCGGTCAGGGCCAGCTCGGCGTCGAGGTTCTGCGACAGCGAGTCCGTGACCACCGTCCCGGCGTCCTCGCCGTAGGTGTAGTTGTCCTCCAGCACGTCGAGCTCGACGTAGGTCCCCCAGAAGACGGCGATGTCATCGGTGCCGTTGTCGATCCCGTTGACCGAGGTGTCCATGGAGCCCGTGCTGGTCGAGTAGACGGAGATCGCTCCCTGCTGCAGCACCCAGCTGTCCGAGTAGTTGGTGACCGTGACCTCGGTGTCGATCTCCTCCTCGCCGACGGTGAAGGTCACCGGAACGTCTGCGGTGTACTCGTCCTCGGAGCTCGGCTCCTCGACGCTGATGTCGGAGATCGGCGCCTCCTCGTTGGAGTACTCCAGGTACTCGTCCGTCAGCAGCTCGGTGCTGCCGTAGGTGTCGATGAGGCTCGAGGCGGTGTCGGCGTCGGAGTCCGCCAAGGCGTCGAGGTAGGCCTCGACGGCTGCTTCGGGACTGTCGACCTCGACGTCGCCGCCGCCTCCATCGTCGTCGCCTCCATCGTCGTCGCCTCCGTCGTCCCCGCCGTCACCGTCGGAGTCGTCGTCTTCGTCGTCTTCGTCGCCGTTCTGCCCCGTCGTGCCGGTGGCGGTGCCGGTGTCGTCATCGTCGTCGCCGCCGGTGACCAGGAGGATCGCCGCGGTGGCGATGCCGCCCAACACCACCACCAGGGCCACGACCACTCCGATGATCATCCCTCGGTTGGAGCCTGAGCCCTCGGCGGCAGGTCCGCCCGGTCCGCCGTCGCCGCCGCCCGGAGGCTGTCCGTACCCGCCGGCGGCGTAGGCGTTCTGGTCGTACGACTGGTGGTCGTACCCCTGCTGCCCATAGCCCGCCGGACCGTAGCCGTACTGCCCCTGATCGCCGACGTTCGGCTGGCCGCCGTGGCCGTACTGACCACCATGGCCGTGCGGGTCGTACTGGCCGTACTGGCCGTGCTCGCCGTACTGACCGTACTGGCCGTGCGGGTCGTGCTGACCACCATGACCGTACTGCCCGTGCTCGCCGCCCTGACCGGACTGCGGACCGCCGCTGCTGTTGTCTGACACCGTGTGACCCCCGAGGTTGCACGCTTCTGCCCCTGCAGCCGAAGCGCCTGAGTGATGCGATGAGGACCGTCCGCACGGCCCCTCGACAGCAGATTATCCCAGCGGTGACTGACATCACAGCATGCCGTGAAGACGACGGAGCGCCCGGAGATCGGGCTCCGGGCGCTCCGCACAGCATCCTCCGAGGTCAGTCGACCCCTACCGGTGGGTCACTCCCACGTGACCTCCAGCTCCTCCTGATCCATATCGACCACAGGCGTGTCCAGACTGGTCCCGTCTCCGAAGAGCTCGTAGGTCGAGCCGTCGCTGCCCTCGAACTGCACGTACACGCTGACGTACAGCGACTCCGGGGAGACCAGGTTCGGGTTGTCGTAGTCGAGGCTCGGGCTCATCTGCTCGATGCTCTGCTCGGCGGAGCTGTCGATCGATCGTTCCACCGTGCCCTCTTCGACCCCTGTCCCCTGCACCTGGTCGGGGAGGTCGAGGCCGCAGCCGGCCTCACGGTCGTTGGACGACAGGCACTCGTCGATCTCGTCCTGGATGGCCTCGCGCCACCGCTCCTCGGCGTCCTCGGTGAGGGTCAGGTTCAGGCCGGCGGTGTCCACGTAGGCCTCGGTCACCACCACTGTGCTGTCCTCGCCGAGGGAGAAGTTCTCGCTCTCCAGTCCGAACGTCAGGGCGCTGCCGATGAACGCGGTCACCGAGTCGCCGTCGACCTCGGTGTCGTTGACCGTCAGGGTCGCGTCTCCGACGGAGGGCAGACTGCTGATGTCCACGGTGCCGTTGTCGACCGACCAGGTGTCACCGTCGTCGCTGCTCATCACGTAGAACGTGTAGGAGACGCTCTCGTCCCCGGCGGTGAACTCCGCGTCCACATCACCGTAGATGTCGGACTCGGTGGCCGGCTCGTCCACCTGGATGTCGGAGATCGGCGCCTCCTCGTTCGACACGCTGAGGGCCTCGTCGGTCAACAGCGTGGTGTCCGACGGGCTGTTCGACAGGTAGGAGAGCGCCTCCTCCGCATCGCCGTCGGCAAGGGCGTTGAGGTAGCCCTCGACGGCGGCCTGCGGGCTGGAGGCGTCCGAGTCGCCGTCGTCGTCCCCGCCGTTCCCGTCGTCTCCGCCGTCTCCTTCCTCGCCCCCGTCCTCGTCGCCGCCGTCCTCACCCTGGTCGGAGTCCTGGTCGTCGCCGGCGTCGGAGTCGCCTCCGCCCAGCAGCAGAACGAGCGCGGTGACGACACCGCCGAGCACGAGCACGATCCCGACGACGACGGCGATGATCAGACCCTTGCCGCCGCCCCCACCCTCATCGGAGCCGCCGGGACCGCTCGGTCCGCCCGGACCTGCCGGGCCTCCGGGGGCGCCGTAGCCCTGCTGGTACCCGGCGCCGTCCTGACCGTAGCCGGACGAGTCGTACCCCTGCGAACCATAACCCTGTGCGCCGTATCCCTGCTGACCGTGGTCCTGCGCGCCGTACCCCTGGTATGCAGGTCCGCCGGCCTGCGGGTCATAGTTCTGCTGGCCATAGCCGTGCTGGCCGTAGCCCTGCTGCCCGTAGCCCTGGTGACTCTGGTCCGGCTGACCGTAGGTGCCGTCCGGGTCCCCGGGTCCCTTCGGGTATCCGCCCCCGCTGCCGTTGTCTGACACGTCTTCCCCCTATGATCCTGCGAGCGCTCGGCGCGCCCGAGATTCCGGCTGAGGAACCGGCCGGTCGACGCGACGGCCTCCTGCCCTGATAAGCGGGCGGATCGGCCGCCGTCACACCACCGGCGAGCAGCTCCAAGCGCATGATAGCGCAGGGGTCTGTGGGGAAAGGTTGCAGATCGGTATCAGTCCGGACCGTGCGCTCACGGACCGACTCTCAGCCTCAGTCCAGGCGGCCGGCCCGGTAGGCCTGGGCGGAGGCCTCCAGGTCGGTGGCCGCGGTGATCAGGTCCGTGGAGTCCGTCCCGTTGGCCAGGGTCTGACCACGGGCGATCACCCGGCAGAACGCCGCCGCCCTGTCGAAGGCGACGTCGATCTCCCCGACGTACATGCCTGCCAGGACCCGGTCGGCCAGGTGGAGCATCTCGTCGGAGTCGGGCGGCTCCGGCACCCCGGCGATCGCCGCCGTCGTCGTGTTGCCGCGTCCCAGCCGGAAGTACTCGGCCATCCGTTCCGGGTCCTTCTGGACTGCGGACCGCACGGCGAAGATCCGCCAGAGGCTGCCGGCCAGCGAGCGCGGGGGCGAGTCCTGCCAGAGTTCGGCGATCGCTTCGATGCCCTCGGTCTCTGCCAGCCGGACGAAGCGCTCGGTGATCTCCGGGTCGTCGGACTGACGGCCCCGGTCGACCAGCGCGTGGGCGGAGTCCTGGGCGGCCTGAGAGATGAACGCCGGATCTGCACCGCCTTCGCGGGCATCGAAGAAGTCCGAGTCCTTCATCTGCGGACGGCGATGTCGCGGGATCTCGTTCACAGCTCCTCCTTCGCTTCACCCAATGATAGCCCCGAGTCCGCGCCAGGAGATCGAGGCCGCACGTGGTCTACGATGGAGGACGGTCTGCTCAGGACCACCGGGCCCTTAGCTCAGCTGGCAGAGCATCGGACTTTTAATCCGCTGGTCGCGGGTTCGATCCCCGCAGGGCCCACCCACTCCGCGTCCGACCCGCCGACGGTGACATCACCCGGCGACAGTTCGCCGTGTCGGCTCACTTTCGGCGGGTCGGAACGGTGCGGCCCGGTCGTCCCGGTCGACCCACGACGACGGCGCTCAGCCCAGCTCGGGCGCCTCGGAGAGGAACGGGCGGACCTCCAACCACTCACCCACCGGCTCCCCGCCCGCACCGGGCGCCGCGGAGAGCTCCCCGGCGATCTCCACCGCCCGCTCGAAGCTCGACACGTCGATCGCCATCCACCCGGCGATCAGGTCCTTCGACGCCAGCGGTCCCGCGTCCACCGCAGGCGGCCGGTCGGCGCCGTCGTACCGGACGAACGTCCCCTCCGGGGCCAGCGCCTGCTCCCCCAGGAACTCGCCGGAGGCCCGCAGCCGGTCGGCCAGGTCGCCCATGAACCGCACATGGACGTCGAACTCCTCCTGGGTCCAGCGGTCGAAGGGGACGTCGTTCGTCGATGCCGGGGCTCCCCGGTAGTGCTTGAGCAGAAGGTACTTCGGCATGATCGCGCTCCTCGGTCGCCGTCCCCCCACTCCATGTGAGCACAGTTCCGCGGCCGGCGGAACTGCCCGCGGCCCCGCATCCCTGACTACGATGTGGCCATCCCGGCGGAGGCGCCGGGCCTGGTGAGGAGCACGCGAGATGGAGAAGGTAGACCTCCGACGGACCCTGGACGGCTACCGCGCCCGACAGGGTGAGTTCCGTCTGCTCGACGTCCCGGAGACCCGCTATCTGATGATCGACGGCGCCGGGGACCCGAACACGTCCTCGTCCTTCGAGCAGGCCGTCCGCACCCTGTATCCCACCGCCTATGCGCTGAAGTTCATCGGAAGGGAGCGCACAGACCTCGACTTCGTGGTCCCTCCCCTGGAGGGCCTGTGGTGGGCCGATGACATGGACGCCTTCACCGCCGACCGGGACAAGTCGCAGTGGCGCTGGACCCTGATGCTCATGGTGCCCGACTGGCTCGACGACGACGTGATCGCCGCCGCCCTGGAGGCTGTCGCGCCCAAGGAGCCGCCGCGGCTGGCGGACCTGCGGGTGGAGGTGCTGGCCGAAGGGCGCTGCGTGCAGACCCTGCACATCGGCACCTTCGACGACGAAGCCGCGGCGCTGCAGACCATGCACCATGGGTTCATCCCCTCACACGGGCTGCGGATGACCGGACGACACCATGAGATCTACCTCAGCGACTTCCGTCGGACGGCCCCTCAGCGACGCCGCACCATCCTGCGGCAGCCGGTGACGGCGCGGGAGTGAGTGCGCGGGAGTGAGTGTGCAGGCGCGGGGGCGGACGGAGGCCGGGCGGCGTGGAAGGATCGCACCATGTCCCCGCACTGCGACGACCCCACACCTGATGCCGATGAGCAGCCGTCCGCCGACCCGGCCGCGCAGCCGACCGCCCAGCCCGCCGATGCGTTCTGGGACGAGCTGTACTCCGAACGGGAGCGGGTCTGGTCCGGGGAGGTGAACCGGGCGACGGCCGACGTCGTCATGGGTCTCTCCGCCGGCCCGGTGGGGCCCCGCCGAGCCCTCGACATCGGCTGCGGCGAGGGCGGTGACGCGATCTGGCTGGCCCGCGAAGGATGGGACACCGTCGGGATCGACATCTCCGCCGTGGCCGTGGACCGTGCCCGTCGGGCGGCGGTCTCGCGCGGGGTGGCGGGGTCGACGGACTTCCGCACCGGGGACCTCACCGCCTGGGACGAAGCACAGTGGGCCGCTCTCGGGGACTTCGACCTGGTCACCGCGTCCTTCCTGCTGTCACCGGTCGAGTTCGCCCGCGAGGACGTGCTCCGTCGGGCGGGCGACCGGGTCCGGCCGAGAGGGCATCTGGTGGTCGTCTCCCACGCCTCGGCCCCGCCCTGGTCTCGGCATGCCGAGGAGCACGACGATGGGCACGCCCACCACGACCATGACCTCGACGACCATGACCACCACGACGGGCCGATGGCGACTCCGGAGACCGAGCTCGCCGTCCTCGGCGCCCCGTCCCAGCCGTGGGAGACGGTGATCGCCGAGGTCCGCTCCCGGGAGGCGGTCGGTCCCGACGGCGAGCGCGCCACCCTCGACGACGTCGTCGTCGTGCTGCGCCGCCGCTGACATCACTCGAGGCCGAGCGGCTCCAGAAGTGCGGCCATCGGCGGATCCCAGTCGGTGAGCTCGAGGGCCCGCCGCCACAGCACCGGCATCTCATCGTCCCGGCTGCGCCAGACGTGCGGTGCGATCGTCACCCGCCCGATCGGCCCGGGAAACGCCCTTCGCCAATAGGCGACCGCGAACCACCTGGGCATGCGCAGGAAGAGGATCCGCACCGGCGCGGGCTCCACAGCCGCCCCCGAGGCGCGCAGCACGCGAAGCCCCGAACGCACCGCCTCCACGCATGCGACCAATAGACTCCGGTCCCGAGCCAGCGCCGCCGGATCCCCGCCGGCGCGCACCACGGCCGCCCCCAGTGCGGCGATGAACACCTCATGGGTGGCGGTCCAGGAGTCCATGTCCTCGGTGGTCACGACCTCCGGACCTCCGCGGCGCAGCACGTCCATCACCTCATCGGCGCGCGGCGCCCGGCCGTCGACGGTGGTCGGCTGGGCCTTCCCCACCGCCAGCCATTCGACGGCGCCGTCGTCGGTGAGGCGACCCCCGAGGCCGGGGAACGCACGGACGAGGCGCTGAGACCCGACGTGCGCGGTGAGCAGATCGAGCTGATCCGCCAGGTGCATCATCGGTACGACGGTCGGGGCGCCCATCGCGTCGATGACCGGCAGGGCGCCGGGCAGATCCTCGGCGCGCAGGCAGACGATCACCAGATCGTACGTGCCGGGCTCCTCCGCATCGACGACGGGTACGCGATGCACCGCATCGTCGCCGTCCTGCCGCAGCCGGACCCCCCCCCGTTCGGCGAGCCGTCGCCGGGTCCGACCCCGCGCGACCAGTGCGACGTCCACGCCGCCGGCGTGGAGCCGGGCCGCCAGCACCTGACCGATGACCCCGGCGCCGAGCACGGCGATGCGAGGCTCTGATGCTGTCTGGCTCCGGACCATCTGACGACCTCCGACGACGTCGACCGGACGATGGTTCCCATCATCCCACCGACCCGCCGAAAGTGACATCACACACCGCACCGTCGTCGGGTGATCTCACAGTCAGCGGGTTCCGTGGGATCGACCGCGGTGGTACCGCACCGTCTCCCAGATCAGGTAGGCGGTGGCTCCGAGGATGGGGAGGAAGAAGATCGCCGCGATCCACGCCAGGCCCTGCCGCAGACTGTGGTCCGAGGTCTGCACCAGCACCATCAGGGCCGCCACGATGAGACCCACCGTGACCGTGCCGAAGGCCCAGCCCCAGAAGCCCCACGGACCTCCGTGGCCGGCCGAGGACAGCAGGATCTCAGCAGCGGTCATACCACCAGCGTACTGAGCCGACACCGTTCTGACAGGTGACGATGCCCCGGAGTGCTGGGCGGGCTGGGCCCTGGAATAGAGTGAGCCGGGACGACGTCCGGCGGCGAGGAACGGAGGACCGAGGCACCATGGGGCGCAGATCTCCCGGCAGACGCACCACGATGCGCGCCCGCCTGCAGTCGGAGGTGCTGCGCTCCCTCATCGCCTCGTGCGTGGCCGCCACCCTCATCGTGCCCCTGTGGACCGTGGATCTGCTCCCCGGCACGGCGACCGGACCGGACGGGCCGCCCGCCGGCTGGGAGGACTTCCTGCGCGCCGCCGAGGCCGCGGTGCTGATGGTGGCATGGATCGCGTTCGCCGGACTGTACCTGCTGCTCACCCACACGGCGTTCCACCGGCTCTCCGCCGGAGAGCTCCACGCCGTGGGCGCCCGTCAGCATCGCCGGAAGCTCAGTCTGGGCGATCAGCTCAAGGGAGTCCTGACCGCCGAGCAGCTCACCGTCGCCGCAGCCGGCGCGGCGGCGATGTTCGCCATCCTCATCGCCCAGTCGGGCCAGTTCCGCAACTCGGCCCCGCTGATCGTCCTGGGTCTGCTCACCGTGGCCTGCGCCTGGGGGCTGATGGTGACCTCCTTCGCCCTGCAGTACATGCGCATGCACGCCGCAGGCGAGCCGATGGACTTCCCCCTCCACGAGGAGCCCGTCTTCTCCGACTACATGACGCTCTCCGTGCTCACCTCCACCCTGCTGGGCCACGACGTCCAGTTCCGCAGCAGCCGCGGCTGGAAGGTCCAACGGCGACACACGATGCTGTCCTTCGGCTTCAACACGGTGATCCTCGCCATGACCATCAGCCTGCTCTTCGGCGGACTGGGGTCCGGCGGTTGACCGCACACCGCTCGGCGGAGGACACTGGAGATGTGCCGGGCTGCAGGTAACCCCCGGGCTCCAACTTGAAGCCGCTTCGAGCGGCCACGCGCCGTGAGGCGTTCCCAGCCCGGCACACCCCAACCTCAAGACTTCCCGCGGTTCGGCGGCCGGTCCCCAGACCGGCCGCCGACTGCGTTAACCTCCGGGCTATACACTCTCAGCCGAGATGTCATCCCGTGTTCATCAGCCATCTGTGACCGGACAGCCCTGAGGAAGGTCCATGATCCCCCGTCTCAGCGCCCGCCGCTCGGAGACCGTGCAGCTGCTCACCAGCATCGCCCAGGAGCTCCGCAGCGGCGTCGACCTGCTCGGCCAGCTGCTGGGCACCCCGACCGGGCAGAGGCGGCAGATCCACGACCAGCTCAACCAGCTCGAGGGATCGGCCCTGGACCTCCACTTCCACCTGCTGACCAACATCCGCACGGTCTTCCTCACCCCGCTGCCGCGGGAGGACCTCCACTCGCTGTCCCAGCGGCTGAACCGCACCCTCGAGCACGTGGTCGCCGCCGGGGACCTCATCGTCGCCCGCGACCGCCTCTCCCTGCCCCGGCACAGCGCCGACCTGCTGGAGACCCTCGGCATGCAGGCCGACCTGACCGTCTCGGCCCTCGCCCGACTCGAGGATCTGTCCCATCTGGAGGACTACACCATCCAGATCAATCGGCTCACGAAGCAGGCCCAACGCACCTTCCGACGCTGGCTGACCTCCACCGACGGGGCCTTCCAGCCGAACATCGCCATGCAGCAGGAGCAGATCGCCACAGTGATGATGCACGCCGTCGAGTCCATGCGGGACGTCTCCGACGTCACCGGGTCGATCATCGTGCGCGAGTCCTGAGGCCGCCCGGTGGAGATCGCGCTGCTCGTCCTGGTGTGCCTGTGCCTGGTGCCCACCGCATTCCTCAACGGCCTGCACGACGTCTCGAACGCCATCGCCGTACCGGTGCGCACGCGCGCACTCTCCGCCACGGCCGCCGCACGGCTCGCCGCCGCCGCCCATGTGCTCGGAGCGCTGACGGTGCTGCCGCTGGGGCTCTCGGTCTTCGCCTGGTTCGACATGCCCGACGCCGAGGCCGGCGGGATCCTCACCGTGCTGCTGATGGCCCTGGTCACCGTGTTCGGCTGGAACCTCTACACCTACCTGCGCGGAATGCCCACCTCGAGCACCCACGGGATGCTCGCCGCCCTGCTGGGTGGGATCTTCGCGCTCTCGGCCCTGGGACTGACCGACGGCGACGACACCCGCGCCCTGCCCTGGGCGGCACCGGCCCTGACGCTGCTGATCTCCCCGCTGGTGGCCTTCGGTGCGGCCTACGTGCTGGTGTTCCTGTGTGCCCGGCTCGCCCGCACCGCCGACCCGGACACCGTCAACGAGCGCAGCAGGGTGATCCAGGCCGCCACGGCCGGGGTGACCAGCTTCGGCATCGGTCTGCAGCAGGGGCAGCGTCTGATGTTCCTGCTCATGCTCGCCTTCGCGGCCGCGGTCCCCGACCATCCCCACACCTGGAGCACCGCGGTGTTCCTCGTCTGCGTCGTCGCGGTCGGGGCCGGCGCCCTGACCGGCGGATGGCGGATCGGCCACTTCCTGGGACACCGTCTGGTGGTGCTGGACCCGATGCGCGGGATGGTCGCCGGGGTCACGACCTCCGGGCTGCTGCTCTTCGGCAGCCTCGCCTGGGCGCTTCCGCTGTCGACCTCGCTGACCGCCGGCTCGGCGATCGCCGGGGCAGGGTCCAACCAGCGGTTCGCCACCGTGTTCTGGTCACCGGCGCTGAAGATGGTCCGCTTCTGGATCGCCACGCCGGTGGTGACCGGGGTGACGTCCTGCCTGCTGGTGCTCGCGCTGTCCCCGCTCTACAGCTGAGGGCGGCTCTGCGGCCGCGAGCCCCGGAGCGCGGCGACGATCACCCGAAGCGGCCGGAGACGTAGTCCTCGGTCGACTTCTCGGACGGGTTGTTGAAGATCGTGGAGGTCTCCGCGTACTCGATGAGCTTCCCCGGCTTGCCCGTGCCGGCGATGTTGAAGAACGCCGTCCGCTCCGACACCCGCGCAGCCTGCTGCATGTTGTGGGTGACGATGACGACGGTGTACTCCTCCTTCAGCTCGGAGATCAGGTCCTCGACCGCCAGGGTCGAGATGGGGTCCAGCGCCGAGCAGGGCTCGTCCATCAGGATCACGTCCGGCTTCACCGCGATGGTGCGAGCGATGCAGAGACGCTGCTGCTGACCGCCGGAGAGACCCGATCCGGGCTTGTCCAGGCGGTCCTTGACCTCGTTCCAGAGGTTGGCCGAGGACAGCGACCTCTCGACGATGCTGTCGGCGTCGGACCTGCTCAGCCGGGTGCCGTTGAGCTTGTAGCCGGCCAGCACGTTCTCCCGGATCGACATGGTGGGGAACGGGTTCGGCTTCTGGAAGACCATGCCGATCATGGTGCGCACGGTGACCGGGTCCACCCCGGAGCCGTAGATGTCGTCGCCGTCGAGGAGCAGCTGTCCCTCCACGCTGGCGTAGGGCAGCACCTCGTGCATGCGGTTGATCGACCGCAGGAACGTGGTCTTGCCGCAGCCGGAGGGACCGATGAGGGCGGTCACCGATCGGGAATCGATGTCGATGCTGACACCCTCGACGGCGCGGAAGCTGCCGTAGTAGATGTTCATGTCGATCGCCTGGATGCTCTTTGACATCTCGTTCTCACTCACACTTTCTCGACAGGCGGGCTGTCGTCTCTGACGTCGGCTCAGCGGCCGCCGGTCTTGGGCGCGAAGACCTTCGCGATGATGCGGGCGATGAGGTTGAGCATCATCACCACGAAGATCAGCACCAGGGCGGCCGCCCATGCCCGCTGGTAGGACGGTTCCGAGAGGCTCGGGTTGATCGGGTTCTGGAACTGACGATAGATGTACACCGGCAGGGCGGTCATCCAGCCCTGGAAGAGGTTCCAGTTGACGTTGACCACGAAGCCAGCGGTGACGAGGATCGGCGCGGTCTCTCCGAAGACCCGGGCCAGGGCCAGGGTCACGCCGGAGGCGATGCCGGAGATCGCGGTGGGGAGCACCACCTTCGTGATGGTCCGCCACTTGCGCACGCCCATCGCGTAGGAGGCCTCGCGCAGCTCGTTGGGCACCACGCGCAGCATCTCCTCGGTGGTGCGCACCACGATGGGGATCATCAGCACCGACAGTGCGATGGCCGCGGTGATGCCCATCGTCGAACGCGACGAGGAGATCAGCCCCGCCTGGTTCAGGACCCCGAGGAACCAGGACATCGCCGCGACGCCGAACAGACCGGCGACGATGGACGGGATGCCGGTCATCACGTCGACGAAGAAGGTGATCGCCCGGGCCAGAGGGCCGCCGCGGGAGTACTCGACCAGGTAGATGGAGGTGAGCAGACCGATCGGCACCGAGATCGCCGCCGCGGCCAGAGTGATCATCAGCGAGCCGACCAGCGCGTGCACGATTCCGCCCTGCACCGAGGTGCCCTCCTGCACCGACTCGGCGTCGGTGGTCCCGGAGACCCCCATCATGTCGGAGGTGAGGAATCCCGGCTCCGTGAGTCCGCGCATACCCACCGAGGTCACCGACCACAGCAGGGAGACCAGCGGGATCAGCGCCAGGATGAAGGCGGTGTAGACCAGGTTCCGGCACAGTTCGTCGTTGGCCTTGCGCCTGCCGGCCCGGCTCCGGGTGACCACGTAGCTGGTGACCAGGAAGAGCACGAGGGTGGTGACGAAGACGAAGCCGAGGTGGAAGTCGGTGAACAGTGCGGCCAGGGCCGCGGCGACCACGGCGGAGGCGACCAGCACCACGACCCAGGTCCACGGGGGCAGGGGGCGCTGGGCGAGCTTGTTGCGGCGGGAGCCCTGCGGCTCCTGCGACGGGTTGGAGGGACGCTCGGCGGTCCGTGTCGACGACGTCATCAGTTGGCTCCCGAGAATTCCTTGTGGCGGCTCACGATCCAGCGGGCGATCATGTTGACCACCAGGGTGATGAGGAACAGCACCAGACCGATCGCGATCAGCTGGGCCTGCCGCTCAGAGCCCGGAGGCGCCTCCGGGAAGTTCAGTGCGATCTCGGCCGGGATGGTCGAGTTGCCCGAGGAGATCAGCGAGAAGGTCAGCGGCCCGACGGAGAGGACCAGGGCGACGGCCATCGTCTCTCCGAGCGCCCGTCCCAGTCCGAGCATCACCCCGGAGATGATGCCTGCGCGGGCGAACGGGAAGACTGCGGTGCGGATCATCTCCCACTTGGTGGCGCCCAGGGCCAGCGCAGCCTCCTCGTGCAGCTTGGGGGTCTGCATGAAGATCTCGCGGGAGACGGCGGTGATGATCGCGATGATCATCACGCTGAGCACGATCCCACCGGTCAGCACGGTGCGCCCCGTCTGCGAGGGTGTCCCGGCGAAGAACGGGATGAAGTCCAGGTACTCGTGGGCGACGTCGTAGAGCGGCACCAGGGCCGGGGCGAGGAACGTCATGCCCCAGGCGCCGTAGACCACCGAGGGGATCGCGGCGAGCAGGTCGATGACGTAGCCGATGGTCCGGCTGAGCTTCGGCGGGGCGTAGTGGGAGAGGTACAGGGCCACACCGACGGCGACGGGGGTGGCGATCATCAGGGCGATGGCCGAGGCCATCAGCGAGCCCAGCAGCAGCGGGTACGCGTACGAGAAGAAGGCGCCGAGGTTCAGCCCCTCCTCTTCGGTGTAGACCGCACCGACCGAGTTGAAGGTCAGGAAGATGGCGACGAAGGCCAGGACCAGCAGGATGGTGACTCCGGCGGCCAGGGCGAGGCCGTTGAACACCTTGTCCCCGGCCACTCCACCCTTGTCTCCGGACACCAGCGGGTTGGACCGGTCCGCCGAACCGTTCCGCCTCCGGGGGTTCTTCGTCGCAGCGGAGGACTGCGGTTCTTCAGTGCTGGGCACCGGGCTCTCCTTGATGTTCGATGAAGACGTCCGATGGGACGGGACCACTGTGGACCGACGGGACGGTCCACGGAGCTCTCACCCGGGGGGTCGTCGAACTCCGTGGACCGTCGTGCGGCCCGCAGCGAGCCTCAGCCCGTGATCACTCTGCGGCGGAGACCTGCGAGAAGGCGTCCTCCGCCTCGCTGCGCAGCTCCTCCGACATCGGAGCGGAGCCGGCGGCGTCGGCGGCGGCGTTCTGGCCGTCCTCGGAGACGGTGTACTCGCCGAAGGCCTTGACGAGGTCCACGGTCTCCTGGCTGTCGTACTCGTTGCAGAAGATGTTGTAGGCCACCATCACGATCGGGTAGGTGCCCTCCTCGGTGGTGTCGCGCTCGAGGTCGAAGGCCATGTCGTTCTCGGCCTGGCCCTCAGCCTGCGGGGACATCTCGACGGCCTGGGCGGCCGCCTCCGGGGAGTACTCGACGTAGTCTCCGCCGACGCGGACGTCCACGGAGTTCAGCTCACCGATCTGACCGGCGTCGGCGTAGGTGATCGCGCCGTCGGTCTCGGAGGTCAGGTTGACCACGCCGGAGGTCTGCTGCGCCGACTCGGCGGACAGGTCCGAGGGCCAGTCGCCGGAGGCCTCTTCGGGCCAGGAGTCCGGGGCGGCGGCCTCGAGGTACTCGGTGAAGTTCTCGGTGGTGCCCGAGTCGTCGGCGCGGTGGACCACGGTGATCGAGGTGCTCGGCAGGTCGGCGTCCTCGTTCTGCTCCGCGATCGCCTCGTCGTCCCAGGAGGTGATCTCGCCGGCGAAGATCTCAGCGATGGTGTCGGCGTCCAGCTGCAGGCCGTCCTCGACGCCCTCGATGTTGTAGGCCACGGCGATCGGGGAGATGTAGGACGGGATGTGGAACGCGCCCTCGTCGCCGCAGACCTCCTTGGAGTCCTCCCACTCGTCGTCGTCCATCGCCGCGTCGGAGCCGGCGAAGTCGTACTCGCCGCCGAGCAGGCCGTCGCGACCGCCGCCGGAGCCGACGGAGGCGTAGTCGACCTGGGCGTTGGGAGCGACCTCCATGAACTGCTGGGTCCACTCGGTCATGGCGGACTCCTGCGACGAGGCGCCGCCGCCGCTGAGCGTGCCCTCGACCTCCTCGGCCGAGACCTCCTCGCCGTTCTCGCCGTTCTCTTCGTCGCCGCCGTTGCCGTTGCAGGCAGTCAGCGCCAGGGCGGTCACGGACAGGAGAGCCGCAGCGCGGCCGAAGTGAGTAACCTTCACAGTTGTCCCTCTCTGAGGTGTCTGAAGCCCGATCGGGCGCAGAGATCATGCAGATGTGCGTGCTCCCCCGTCGGCCCATGAGGACACGACTGTCGGCGAGCGGCTCCTACGTTAGGTAGGGCAGGTGTCCAGGAAAGGCTCAGAAGATGACCTGCTCCTCGCTCGGAGGTGAACTCTGGGTGAACCGAGCCGGCCTCGTCGCAGACCGTAGACTTGCCGTGATGACGCCCCCAGCCGCACCTCAGCCCGAGACTCACCTCTCCGAGCCGCCCGCAGACCGGAGCACGGCCGAATCCTCACGTCCCCGGTTCGTCCTGCGCCGGGCCCGCACCCCGGACGTGCGTAGGATCCTCGACCTCGCACGCCCGCTGGTGGAGCGGCGGGTGCTGGTGGCCAAGGAGGCCGTGTCCTACTACGAGTCGCTGCAGGAGTTCCATGTGGCCGAGTCGGACGGCGGCGACGTCGTCGGCTTCGGGGCGCTGCACGTCATGTGGGAGGACCTCGCCGAGGTGCGCACCCTGGCCGCCGCCGAGGACTGGCTGGGCACGGGCGTCGGGGGCGCCCTGCTGCACCGGCTCCTCGACGACGCCCGGGAGCTGGGCGTCTCACGGGTGTTCTGCCTGACCTTCGAGGTGGAGTTCTTCACCCGCCACGGCTTCCGGATCATGGAGAACCAGGAGCAGGTCGACCCGGAGGTCTACTCCGAGCTGCTGCGGTCCCAGGACGAGGGCGTCGCCGAGTTCCTCGACCTCGCCCGGGTGAAGCCGAACACGCTGGGCAACACCCGCATGATCATCGACCTCTGAGGTCCGCCTCACAGGTGGGGCAGGTGCTCCACCGCCTCCTCATGGGGCATCCCCACCGCGACCAGCAGGTCCACCACCATCGGACGCAGCAGCATCACCATCGCCTCGCCCTCCAGAGTGCTGATCGACAGGCGCTCGGGGTGCAGATCCTCGGCGATCGCCGCCAGCCGCTCCTGCGCCGCCGCGGTCCTTCGCCGGTACCCGCGGCCGGGGTCCTGGACCGCCTCGGCCATCAGTGCGGAGGCGTCCCCGAGGTCGTCGAGCACGGCGGCGAGCCCCTGCGAGCCCTCATCGGAGAGGGCGGCATGGTCGATGACGCCCACCGCCCGACGGGCGACGACTCGCAGGCTGCGCACGGCCAGGTCCATCTGATCGGCCACCCGGTCCATCCGCCGGACGTAGTGGCGGTGCCGCCGATAGGCCGGGGAGTACAGGGTCAGCTCCTTGGCGGAGGCGACGGCGTCGGAGGCCTCGTCGAGCTGCTGCTGCATGGCCCGCGACCGGATCAGCGCATGCCAGGCGTCCCGGGACTCCGAGGTGCGGATCCCGGTCGCGAGCTCCCTGAGGCACCCGGTCAGCTCCTCCACCAGCCGCCCCAGCTCACGGATCGGCTCACGTCGGGGGTCGCGCGGGGTGAGCAGCGCGATGAGCATGGCCACCACTCCCCCCACCACTGCGTCCATGCTCCGGGAGAACGGACCGAAGATCCCCGACTCCGGGGCCGGGATCAGGACGACCAGCAGGGACTGCAGCCCCATCTGCATCGCCAGCAGCGGGCTGCGGTCCAGGAAGCGCGCCAGCATGATCGCCACGAACAGCACCAGGCTCGCGGTGACCAGATTGCGGCCGAGCACGTGCAGGACCATGTCCCCGATGAGGATGCCCAGGGTGCAGCCGATGCCGACCTCCAGCACCTTGCGCAGCCGCGGCTCCCGCGAGAACCCCAGGGCGATGAGCGCGGCGATGGCGGCGAACAGCGGCGCCTCATGGCCGAGGACCTGTTCAGCGATGGTGTAGGCGCCGACCCCGGCCAACGTCATCTGCAGGGCGGGGACGATCGAGTACCGGGACCGCACGGCGCCGGACCGGCTGCGGGCGGCCAGGGCCCGGGCGGCGTCACCGGTGCCGCGCCGAAGGCGGTGCAGCGTGCCCCGCCCACCGCGGGCGCCCTGTGCGTCCTGCGCCGAGGCCCGCAGCTGCGCCTCGTTCGGGGTGCGCAGGGCCGTGGTGTCCGTGGTGGGCTCGTGTGGGTCCGGGCCGGGGGTCTGGGAGCTCACCCTCCGAGTCTATTCCCCGGCGCCCGAGGGTCCGCGCGAACATCCGGGCGAGGGTCCCGGCGAGGGTCCGGACGAGATCGTCCGACGTGGTCGCTCAGCCGAGACGGAACTCATGCGGCTCGGAGGTGATGCCGCTGAGCCTGACGGTGAGCTCATAGGTCCCCGACTCCAGCTCCGCCGGCTCCGAGCAGTCCACCGAGGAGTCCGAACGCGGCCAGTTCACCTGGGCACGCTCCAGCTGCCCGGGCTCCAGGTCGATCTCCATGCTGGCGTCGTCCTCGGAGCACTGGGCCGTGGTGAATACCTCACGGCCCTGGTGGCTCACCGCGAACTCCTGCTGCCCGGTGCCGACGTCGACGGAGCAGCCGTCGGATCCGGTGTTCTCGATGGACATCACCAGCAGCGGGGCCTCGTCCGCGGCATAGCCGTCCGAGCCGGTGGAGGCGGTGACCGAGATGTCGGCCGGGTCGCAGCTGCCCTCGACGGCGTCCTCGTCGCCGGTGCCGTCCACCGAGGTGTCCTCGGCGTCCTCGGTCTCCGTGCCGGTATCGGCGTCGTCGGCGCCTCCGCCTGCGGTGACGTCGTCCTCGACGTCCTGCCCCTCCTCGGCGACGGTCTCGTCCTCACCGCCCATGATCCACGTGACCAGGGCGGAGATGCCCCAGGCCACCCCGACCAGCACCAGGAACGCCAGCACCCCGGCCACGATGCGGCGACGGCGGTAGACCGCGGCGGACTCGCGCGGAGGACGACCTTCAGACATGACATCCAGGATATCGGTGGGCGGGGACGTCTGCCGGTGACATGCGCCGGTCCCTCCATAGACTGGTCGGGATGACCGCACCGCGCCTCTCCGACACAGACGCCGACCCAGGCTCCGACACGGGGTCCGACACAGGCTCCGACGCCGATCGCCGCGCCGTCCTCCGGGCCGGCGCCGACGTCGCCCCACCCTCGCCCGAGCGGGTCCACCGACGTGTGGTCGACTGGTTCGGGGAGGCCGCCCGCGATCTGCCCTGGCGACGACCGGAGTGCACACCGTGGGGCGTGCTGGTCTCCGAGATCATGCTCCAGCAGACACCTGTGGCACGGGTGCTGCCCCGCTGGGAGGTGTGGATGCAGCGGTGGCCGACCCCGACCGACTGCGCCCGTGCCGACCCCGCCGAGATCCTCACCGTCTGGGACCGCCTCGGCTACCCGCGGCGCGCCCTGCGTCTGCAGTCCGCCGCCCGGGCGATCGTCGACGAGCACGCCGGCGTCGTCCCCGAGACCGCCGACGAGCTGCGCGCGCTTCCGGGGATCGGCGAGTACACCGCCGCAGCCGTCGCCTGCTTCGCCTTCGGCCGGCCCGAGACCGTGGTCGACACGAACATCCGTCGCGTCCACACGCGGGTGTTCTCCGGCGCGGCCCTGCCCGGACCCACGTACACGGCCGCCCAGCGGCGGCTCGCCCACGACCTGATGCCCGCGGCCGACCACGACGGCGGTGCCCTGGCCTGCGCCTGGAACGCGGCGACCATGGAGCTCGGAGCCCTGATCTGCACGGCACGCTCCCCGCAGTGCGCCGTCTGTCCGGCGGCGGACCTGTGCGCCTGGCGCGCCGCCGGCTCGCCCCCGCCCACGGAGTCCCAGCGCACGCGCGGGCAGTCCTGGAAGGGCACGGACCGGCAGGTGCGCGGCGCGATCATGGCGGCGCTGCGGGACGGGGCGGCCGACGCCGGGGCGGAACCGGGGACCGTGCCGGCGACCGTGCCGGCGACTGTGCCGGCGACCGTGCTGCTGGACGGGCTGGACCTGCCGGAGGCCTCCGCCGAGCAGCGGCGCCGCTGCCTGGACTCGCTGGTCGCCGACGGCCTCGCCGCCCGCGGCGGAGAGCCCGGGTCCGCACAGGAGCGGATCGGCCTGCCCGGCACCCTCTGACCGGCCCCTCCCCGTGCTCTTCCCCTCCCCCTTCCCATCGGTTGGGCGCTCCGCGTCGCCGACACGCCCGAAACACGCCGTCTGAGCGACGCCGAACGCCCAACCGATGGGTGGTGGGGCACGGTGTCAGAGGGCGCGGATAACCTGGGGGCATGGCCACACGTACCTCCTCGCGCTCCGGATCCCGTGCGAAGTCGAAGCCCACCTTCGAGTGCGGCGAGTGCGGCTGGCAGACGGTGAAGTGGGTCGGCCGATGCCCGGAGTGCCAGTCCTGGGGCACCGTGGAGGAGAAGGGCCAGGCGGTGGCCCGCACCACGGCCGCCTCCTCGCTGACCACCCCCGCACAGGTGATCGCCGAGGTCGACGCCTCCCAGGCGGAGTTCCGCGCCACCTCGGTCGGTGAGCTCGACCGGGTGCTCGGCGGCGGCCTGGTGCCCGGTGCGGTGATCCTCATGGCCGGTGAGCCGGGTGTGGGCAAGTCGACGCTGCTGCTGCAGGTGGCGGCCGCGGCGGCGAAGACCCGTCCCGCCGAGCCGGTCCTGTACCTCACCGGTGAGGAGTCGGCCTCGCAGGTGAAGAAGCGCGCCGAACGGATCGACGCCGTCGCCGACTCCCTCTACCTGGCCTCGGAGACCGACCTGGGCCAGGCGCTGGGACAGATCGAGACGGTGGGCCCGCAGCTGACCATCATGGACTCGGTGCAGACGCTGTCCTCGTCGGAGGTCGACGGCGCCGCGGGAGGCGTGACGCAGATCCGTGAGGTGACCGCGTCGATGATCGAGGCGGCGAAGCGGCGGAACATGACCACGATCCTGGTCGGGCACGTCACCAAGGACGGGTCGATCGCCGGACCTCGGATGCTCGAGCATCTGGTGGACGTGGTGTGCCAGTTCGAGGGAGACCGCCACTCGCGGCTCCGTCTGCTCCGCGCGGTGAAGAACCGCTACGGCCCCACCGACGACGTCGGCTGCTTCGACCTCACCGAGGACGGGCTGGAGTCGCTGGCCGACCCGTCGGGGCTGTTCGTCTCCGCGCTCACCGAGCGGGTCCCGGGCACCTGCATCACCATCACCCTGGAGGGGCGGCGGCCGCTGACCGCCGAGGTGCAGGCGCTGGTGGCCGAATCGCAGGCCTCGCAGCCGCGGCGGGCGGTGAGCGGGCTGGACTCCGCCCGGGTGTCGATGCTGCTGGCCGTGCTGCAGCGGCGGGCGAAGCTGGCCACGCTGATGAAGTCCGAGACCTACGTGGCCACCGTCGGCGGGGTGCGCATCGCCGAGCCGGCCGCCGACCTCTCCATCGCCCTGGCGGTCGGGTCCGCCGCGCTGGAGAAGCCGCTCCCGAACCGGTTCGTCGCCTTCGGCGAAGTGGGGCTGGCCGGTGAGGTGCGACAGGTGCCGGGACTCCGACAGCGCCTGCAGGAGGCCCATCGGCTGGGCTTCACCCACGCCATCATCCCGCGGGCCTCGGGCGGGGGTCAGCAGGATGTGGTGCCGGAGGGGATGCGGGTCCGGGAGGTCGGCTCCCTGCAGGAGGCCATGGCACTGGTGCTCGGCGGAGAGTGAGTCGCCCCGACTGTTCTACGCCTCGTAGAATGGGGGGTCGGTCCGCTCCGTCGTCGTCACTCCTGAGGAGTCCTGTGTTCCGCGCCCCCAAAGACCTCTTCCGCGTCATGGCCTTCGCCGAGGCCGTGTCCTGGACCCTGCTGATCGGCGGGATGATCCTGCGCGCCACCCACGACCTCGACGTCGCGGTGACCGTCGGCGGCGGGATCCACGGGTTCGTGTTCCTGGCCTACGGGGCCACCGCCGTCATCGTGGCGAAGAACCAGCGCTGGGGACCGGTCCCGGCGGCCGTGGCGATCGTCTCCGCAGTGATCCCCTACGCCACCGTGCCCACCCACTTCTGGCTGAGCCGCTCCGGCCGTCTGGAGGGCGACTGGCGGCACGAGCCGACCGACCACTCCCGTGACCACACCTGGCACGACCGCCTGCTGCGTGCCCTGCTCCACCACCCCGTGAAGTTCGGCATCGGTATCTCGGCACTGGTGATCCTCACCTACGTGGTCCTGCTGCAGGTCGGACCGCCCGTCGACATCAGCCCCGAGGGCTGAGTCCGGCCCTTCCACAGAGGCCCTCCGATCACTGACGGATCCGGCCGGTCTCCACAGGGAAGGCCGGCACGGATGCCGGCAGCTCGACGGTGTCGGATCATCGCGGCATGCTGACCGCTGACCCCGGGCGTCCGCCCGCACCGCTGCTGTCCACCGCGTGGGTCCCGTCCTCTGAGGCTGAGCGCCTTGCGCGCTCTGCACGACGAGGGGACCTGATCCGACTCGCCCTAGGAATGTTCACCTCGTCGGAGGTCTGGCGGGAGCTCGCCCCCTGGGATCGCCACCTCCTCACTGTCGCAGCCGTCTCCGCAAGGAGTCCGGAGGCGGTGCTGTGCCGCGAGACGGCGCTGCTGATCCACGGATTGCCGGTGGTCCGCACGCCGAAGCATGTCCACATCCGCACATCCCGCCCCGAACGAGCCGGTCGGGACCACGGCCCTACCCTCACCACAGGAGTTCCGCGGCTCTTCCGCCACGAACCGGCACTGCCGCGCGGGACGAGCCGTCGCACGGCCCGGGAGCAGCACCGAGCGGGGACAGGGCTCGACTCGATCCGCGTCGCCCTGCCGCCGACGGCGCGCGCTCCCCAGGACCTGAGGGTTCGGGTCGACCCGCTGTCTCTGACCGTGTTCGACACCGTCCCCCGCATGCCCGGGGGCGCGGCGCTGGCTGTGATGGATGCGCTGGCAGGTCGGTCCTCCGACGATCCTCCCTGGGAGACGGAGGCGTTCGTCGCCCAGCGGCCGATGTTGGGACCACGTCGCCGTGAGGCCCAGTTCGATGAGCTCGCCGAACTGGCCGACGCCCGCAGCGGATCGCCCGGGGAGTCGGTCTCCCGATGGGTCCTCCACCGACACGGACTGGCCACGCCGAGCCTGCAGCATCCCATCACGCTGCGGGGCGGCGGCACGGCCTACGCCGACTTCGCCTGGGTGGAGGCCGGAGTCCTCGGAGAGTTCGACGGTCTGACGAAGTACTCCGGGATCCTGGACAGTCGTCCGCCGGCCGACGTCGTCGTCGCCGAGAAGCTCCGGGAGGATGCGCTCCGGGCGCAGGGCTGGACCGTCGTGCGTTGGGTGTGGTCGGATCTCCAGAACCCCGAGCGGCTCGTCGCGAGGCTCCTGCGCGCCGGTGTCCCGCCGGCCTGAACCCGGACCCGCGACGTTCCTCATCGTCATCGAGTCATCCGGCCGCTTCTGCAGGATCCCCGCACAAAATGGGTCGGATCCCGCAGAACATGCTGGAAGACCGCGCCTGGGGCGGGACGAGGACGACGCAGGGCCCGGGGGACGGATCCCCCGGGCCCTGCGGTGCGTATGACGCGGAGCGGCCGCTCAGCTCTCGAGCGCCGCCGGCTGGTCGGCGGGCTCGATCTGCTCCTTCGGCTCGCTCCAGTCGAAGGTGAGCTCGCGCTCGTCGCCCTCACCCTCGACGTCGATGGAGATCTCCGCGCCCTCCGGGATCTCGCCGAAGAGGATGCGCTCGGAGAGCTGGTCCTCCACCATCGTCTGGATGGTCCGACGCAGCGGGCGAGCACCCATCGAGGGGTCGTAGCCCTTCTCGGCGAGGAGCTGCCGCGCCGGCTGGGAGATCTCCATGGTCATGGACTGCTCCGCCAGCCGGTCCCGCAGCTTCTTCACAAACAGGTCCACGATCTTCACGATCTCGTCCTGGTCCAGCTGCGGGAAGACGATGGTGTCGTCCACACGGTTGAGGAACTCGGGTCGGAAGTGCTGACGCAGCTCCTCGTTGACCTTGCCCTTCATCCGCTCGTAGTTGGTGGTCGTGTCCGTCGAGGACTGGAAGCCGGTCATCACGCCCTTGGAGATGTCCTTCGTCCCCAGGTTGGTGGTCATGATGATGACCGTGTTCTTGAAGTCCACCACGCGACCCTGCGAGTCGGTCAGTCGACCGTCCTCGAGGATCTGCAGCAGCGAGTTGAACAGGTCGGCGTGGGCCTTCTCCACCTCGTCGAAGAGCACGACGGAGAACGGCTTGCGGCGCACCTTCTCGGTGAGCTGACCGCCCTCCTCGTACCCGACGTAGCCGGGAGGGGCGCCGAAGAGCCGGGAGACGGTGTGCTTCTCCGAGAACTCCGACATGTCCAGGGTGATCAGGGCCTCCTCGTCGCCGAAGAGGAACTCCGCCAGCGTCTTGGCCAGCTCGGTCTTCCCGACGCCGGTCGGGCCGGCGAAGATGAACGAGCCCGACGGGCGGTTCGGGTCCTTCAGGCCGGCGCGGGTGCGGCGGATCGCCCGCGAGAGCGACTTCACCGCCTCGTCCTGGCCGATGACCCGCTTGTGGAGCTCGTCCTCCATCCGCTTGAGGCGGTCGGACTCCTGCTCGGTGAGCTTGAACACCGGGATGCCGGTGGAGAACGCCAGGACCTCAGCGATCAGGTCGGCGTCGACCTCCGCGATCTCGTCCATCGAGCCGTTCTTCCACTCGTCCTCCTTCTGCTGGCGCTGCTCGACGAGCTTCTGCTCGTCGTCGCGCAGCCGGGCCGCACCCTCGAAGTCCTGGGCGTCGATCGCGGCCTCCTTCTCACGGCGGACGTCGTCGATCCTCCCGTCGAACTCCTTGAGCTCCGGCGGAGCGGTCATCCGCTGGATGCGCAGCCGGGCACCGGCCTCGTCGAGGAGGTCGATGGCCTTGTCCGGCAGGTAGCGGTCGTTGACGTACCGGTTGGCCAGCGAGGCGGCGGCCTCCAGCGCGTCCTCGGAGATGGACACCTTGTGGTGGGCCTCGTAGCGGTCGCGCAGCCCGCGCAGGATCTGCACGGTGGTCTCCACCGAGGGCTCCTCCACCTGGATCGGCTGGAAGCGGCGCTCCAGGGCGGCGTCCTTCTCGATGTGCTTGCGGTACTCGTCGAGGGTGGTCGCGCCGATGGTCTGCAGCTCGCCGCGGGCCAGCATCGGCTTGAGGATGTTGGCCGCGTCGATCGCGCCCTCGGCGGCACCGGCACCGACCAGGGTGTGGATCTCGTCGATGAAGAGGATGATGTCACCCCGGGTGCGGATCTCCTTGAGCACCTTCTTCAGGCGCTCCTCGAAGTCACCGCGGTACCGGGAGCCGGCCACCAGGGAGCCGAGGTCCAGGGTGTAGAGCTGCTTGTTCCGGAGGATCTCCGGGACGTCGCCGCTGACGATGGCCTGCGCCAGACCCTCGACGACGGCGGTCTTGCCCACACCGGGCTCACCGATGAGCACCGGGTTGTTCTTGGTGCGGCGGGAGAGCACCTGCATCACGCGCTCCCGCTCGTAGTCGCGGCCGACCACCGGGTCCAGCTGCGCCTCGCGGGCGGCTGCGGTCAGGTTGCGGCCGAACTGGTCCAGCACCACCGAGCCCGACGGCGTGCCGCCCTCCTGCGAGCTCTGTCCGACTCCGGCTCCGGCCTTCTCCTGGCCGCCCCCCTGGTAGCCGGAGAGCAGCTGGATGACCTGCTGGCGGACCTTGTTGAGGTCGGCGTTGAGCTCGACGAGGACCTGCGCGGCCACGCCCTCGCCCTCGCGGAGCAGGCCGAGCAGGATGTGCTCGGTGCCGATGTAGTTGTGTCCGAGCTGCAGCGCCTCGCGCAGGGACAGCTCGAGGACCTTCTTGGCGCGCGGGGTGAAGGGGATGTGTCCGCTGGGCGCGTTCTGGCCCGGCCCGATCTTCTCCTGCACCTTCTCCCGGACGCCGCCGAGGGAGATGTCCAGGGACTCCAGGGCCTTTGCCGCCACACCTTCACCCTCATGGATGAGGCCGAGCAGGATGTGCTCGGTGCCGATGTAGTTGTGGTTGAGCATGCGGGCCTCTTCCTGGGCCAGCACCACCACGCGGCGCGCGCGGTCTGTGAATCTCTCGAACATCGCCAATGACACTCCTCGCGTTGATATCCACCTCTGATGCTACGGGGCGCTGGGCCTCGGCGGGCCGGTGTTCGCCAGCGGGAGAAGTCCCCGACGACGTCGGGCCCGTCCGGGAGCCGGTCACCGTCCCGAGAGCCGGTTCCACAGGGCGGCGTCGAAGCGCTCCGGGGCGATCGCGCACATGTGGCGCACCGCGTGGTCGAGCTTGGCCCGCCAGATCCGCGCGGCGTCGTCGCCGCCGCCGTCGAGCACCGCGGCCAGGAGACGACGATCGTCGGCGAGGATGCGGTCCGCCGCCGGCCCGTAGTCCAGCTGCAGCACGGCGATGAACATCTGGACCCGCAGGGTGAGCTCGTGGAACGCCTCCGCCGACTGCCGCAGCCCGGAGGCCTCCGCCATCGCCCGCTGGAAGCGCAGGTCGGCCTGGTCCACCTCGACGGCGACGCCGACCTCGTGAGCCTCCCGCAGCCGATCCAGCGCGGCGCGCATCGGCAGCAGCCGGTGCCGGGGACGGGCCGCCGCCCCGCGCAGCAGCACCTGTCCCAGCTGCAGCCGGGCGGCGTAGACGTCGATGACGTCGGCCCCCTGGACGGCGGCCACCGCGTGCCCCGGGCTGCGCCGCTCCACCAGTCCCCGGGCCGCCAGCTGCGTCAGTGCACCGCGCACCGCGCCGGGGCCCATGCCGGTGCGGGATCCCAGACGTCCGGGCGGGATGCGGTCCCCTGGTCGCAGCCCGG
This sequence comes from Nesterenkonia marinintestina, assembly GCF_025420485.1. Taxonomy (GTDB): domain Bacteria; phylum Actinomycetota; class Actinomycetes; order Actinomycetales; family Micrococcaceae; genus Nesterenkonia; species Nesterenkonia marinintestina. The sequence goes on from NZ_JAOEFD010000007.1 coordinate 26,801, forward strand.
CGTCGGCCACCTCGCCGCGCAGCGCCGTCGCCAGCCGCTCACCCGGGGGGAGGTCCTCGGTCGCATGGTGATCTGAGTCAGAATCCCGGCGATCGGGGAGACGACCGTCACGGTGCCAGCTCAGTCCCCGCAGACCCCGATGGGCCCGGGAGGCCACCTCGCGCAGCAGCGGGCCCGGCACCGCATCCTCCTGCGGGACGCAGTCCGCCAGCGCGTCGGCGACATCGCGGAGTCCGGCCGCCCACTCCGGGCCCGTCGGCCGGAGCTCCACCACCGCACCCCCGCCCACCGGGATCGGGACACGAGGAGACTCCGAGTCCCGGGGACGGTCCGCAGGCTGCGGCGCACCGCCGGCGACCCACAGTCCCGCCATCAGCGCCGCCGCACGGCGTCGGACCCGGATGTTCGACTGACCGGGACCTTCGCCGGCAGAGGCGGGCGCGGGGCCGAACTCCACCCGGATCACGCCGTGCCTCTCCTCCACCGCGACGAGTCGCAGCCTCCGACGCGCGCGTCCGGCCTCCCCTCCGGCGTCCTGCCCGGCGTCCCGCGCGCGGCCCGGATCGACGCCGCCGCCGCGGATCCGACGCACCGACCGGCTCACCAACGACTGGCTCAGACCGACCATCGCGGCGATCTCCCGGGTGGAGTACGCCGAGGCGCCCGCCCGCGGTCCGGCGGCGGCGAGCACACTGGCGACGACGTCGTCGGCCGTCTCCTGGATCCGGGGTCTGCCCCGCGGCCGCACCGTGGCACTCATCCTGTCATTCTGACTCAGAAGCCTCCGATGATCGACTCCGCCCTTCATCCCCGCCCGCCCGACCCGCCACACTGGAGACCTGACGCCCCGGTCCGCCCCGGACCGTCGCCCACCGCAGGAGGACCCATGACTTCGCGACGCCCCGCCTTCGGCGGCCCCGTCGACTCCCCCATCGACACCGACCTGTCGCGCCTCACCGAGGCCGCCGTCGAAAAGGTCACCGAGTGGCTCGAAGAGACCCGGCGCTCCGGGATCAGGCCTCCGGCCGCGGCCAAGCGTCTGGCCGCCGTGCTCAGCCATCCCCGCGGCCTGGAGTTCACGGTCGGCTTCGTCGACCGCGTCATCCGCACCGAGGACACCCGCGCCGCCGCCACGGCGCTGAAGGAGCTCGGTTCCATCGCCCCGGACACCCTCTCCGCGGCCGACCGGGCACAGATCTCCGCCGGGTCGAAGCTCGGCCCGCTGCTGCCCGACGTCGTCGTCCCCGCGGCGCGCTCCCGCATGCGTTCGATGGTCGGGCACATGGTCGTCGACGCCCGGGACAGGCCGTTCGGCAAGGCGGTGGCCGCCATCCGCGAGCACGGCCACAACCTCAACATCAACCTGCTCGGCGAGGCCGTCCTCGGCGACGACGAGGCCGACCACCACCTGGAGGACGCCCGCCGTCTGCTGCGCCGCGAGGACGTCGACTACGTGTCCATCAAGGTCTCGTCGGTGGCCTCCCAGCTGTCCATGTGGGGCTTCGAGGACACCGTCGACTACGTGGTCGAGCGCCTCATCCCCATGTACCAGGAGGCCGCCGAGGCTCCGGCCGGCACCAAGTTCATCAACCTGGACATGGAGGAGTACCGGGACCTGCACCTGACCATCGCGGTCTTCGAGCGGCTGCTCTCCCGCCCCGAGCTGACGCACCTCGAGGCCGGCATCGTGCTGCAGGCCTACCTCCCCGACGCCCTCGGTGCGATGCGGCGGCTCGCCGCGTTCGCCGCCGATCGCGTCGACGCCGGCGGAGCGGGCATCAAGGTCCGCCTGGTCAAGGGCGCCAACCTGGCCCTGGAGGTCGCCCACGCCGAGGTCGCCGGATGGCCGCGTGCGGTCTGCGACTCCAAGGAGCACTCCGACGCCAACTACAAGCTGGTGCTGCACTGGCTGCTGGAGGCCGAGCGGATGAAGGGCGTACGCCTGGGGGTCGCCGGGCACAACCTCTTCGACATCGCCTTCGCCCACCTGCTCGGCGCCGAGCGCGGAGTCGGCGACCGGCTCGAGTTCGAGATGCTCCAGGGCATGGCCGCCGACCAGGCCGAGGCCGTCAGCGGCGACGTCGGCCGGCTGCTGCTCTACGTCCCCGCGGTGCGCCCGCAGGAGTTCGACGTCGCCATCTCCTATCTGGTGCGTCGGCTGGAGGAGAACGCCTCCTCCGAGAACTTCATGTCCGGCATCTTCGACCTCGCACCCGGCTCCGAGGTCTTCGAGCGCGAGGCCGACCGATTCCGCTCCTCCGTGGAGGACCTCGAGGACCGTCTGCGCCGCGACGGCCACACCCCGCCGCCGCCCCAGCACGGTCAGGACCGCCCGGCCGAGGCCGAGGACCCCGAGGGTGAGCCCGTCGAGCTGCCCACCTACCCGCACGGCGTGCCGGAGTTCGTCAACGAGCCGGACACCGACGTCTCCCTGCCGGCGAACCAGCAGTGGGCCCGCGACATCGCCGCCCGGGCCGCCGATCCGGCCTGGCTGAGCCGCCAGCCGGTCCCGCTGAACCTGGAGTACGACGACGTCGACGACCTCGTCGCCGTCGCCCGGGACGCCGGTCGGAGGTGGGCGGCCCGCCCGACCGCCGAGCGCGCCGAGATCCTGTACCGGGCCGCGGACCTGATGAACGCCCGACGCGGCCACCTGCTCACCGTGGCCGCCGCCGAGGCCGGCAAGTCGCTGGAGCAGACCGACCCCGAGGTCTCCGAAGCGATCGACTTCGCCCGCTACTACGCCCACTCGGCCCTGGCGCTGGAGGACGTCGAGCACGCGGAGTTCACCCCGGACCGAGTGGTGCTGGTGACCCCGCCGTGGAACTTCCCGCTGGCGATCCCCTTCGGCTCCACCGTCTCTGCGCTGGCCGCAGGTGCGGCGGTCATCCACAAGCCGTCGAAGCCCACGCCGCGCTGCTCCACGGCGCTGCTCGAGATCCTCTGGGAGGCGGGAGTCCCCCGCGACGTCCTGCACGGGATCTACCCGGACGAGCGGGACGTCGGGAAGAAGCTGGTCAGCCACGACGGCGTCGACCGGGTCATCCTGACCGGCGCCTCGGAGACGGCGGCCATGTTCCGCTCCTGGAAGCCGGACCTGCGGATCAATGCCGAGACCTCCGGGAAGAACGCCCTGGTGGTCACCCCGGCGGCCGACCGCGATCTCGCCGTGGCCGACCTGGTGAAGTCGGCCTTCGGCCACGCGGGCCAGAAGTGCTCGGCGGCCTCGCTGGGCATCATGGTCGGCAGCGTCTACGGGTCCGAGCGCTTCCGTCGGCAGCTGATCGACGCCGCCTCCTCGCTGGTCGTCGACTGGCCGACCGACCTGAAGGCCTCGATGGGTCCGCTGACCGAGCTGCCCAGCGACAAGCTGCACCGTGCTCTCACCACCTTGGAGCCGGGTGAGTCCTGGCTCCTGGAGCCGCGTCAGCTCGACGACACCGGTCGGCTCTGGTCCCCCGGGATCAAGGAGGGCGTGAAGCCCGGCTCCTTCTTCCACATGACCGAGGTCTTCGGTCCCGTCCTCGGCCTGATGAGCGCGAAGGACCTCGAGGAGGCGATCGAGCTGCAGAACGCGGTGGACTTCGGCCTCACCGGGGGCATCCACTCCCTGGACCCGGAGGAGGTCCGCACCTGGGTGGACCGCGTCGAGGTGGGCAACGCCTACGTCAACCGCGGGATCACCGGCGCGATCGTCCAGCGCCAGTCCTTCGGCGGCTGGAAGCAGTCCTCCGTGGGGCTGGGGTCCAAGGCCGGCGGACCGAACTACGTCATGCTCTTCGGAGGGTGGAGCGACGACCCGCAGTACTCCGCGCCGGCCGTCGCGCCGGTCGACCACCCCGGGGTCAGCGCCCTGCTGGAGGCCTGTGAGGACTCCCGCGACCTGGCCGGGCACCTCGACGAGACCGCTCGGCGCCGACTCCGCCTGGCCGCAGCCGACGATGAGCGGCACTGGGACGCCGAGTTCGGCCGCGGCATCGACCGGACCGGGCTCGAGGCCGAGGCCAACATCTTTCGATACCGCCCCGAGGAGACGCTGCTGCGTGTGGCCGCCGACGCCCGGCCCGCCGACGTCGTCCGTGCCCTGCTGGCGGGACTGCGCGCCGGGACGCCGCTGGAGGTCTCGGTGGATCCGAAGGCGGACAAGGCCGTGGACAAGGTGCTGAAGGGGGCGTCCGCCGCGCTGAAGGGCACGGCCCCGCTGGACGTGTCCAAGTCGGCGGAGAAGAGGTTCGCCGCGGCCCTGCGCGCCGGAAAGCTGGACCGCGGGGTGGGACGACGGGTGCGCATCGTCGGTTCGGCGAGCACGACGCTGCGGGAGCAGCTGGTGGACCGCCCCGAGGTTGCGCTGCTCGACGACGAGGTCACCACCTCCGGGCGGGTGGAGCTGCGGTTCTGGACCAAGGAGCAGGCGGTGTCGATGACGCTGCACCGCTTCGGCAATCCGAGCCCGGCGTTCCACGCGCTCTCGGAGGAGCTTCAGGCCTGAGCGGCCCTCCCCCACGCATCGAGTCCCCGATCCCCGGCACAGTTCCGGGCCGAAACGGCCCGAACCGCTGCAGGGATCGGGGACTCGATGACTTTCGGGGTGCGTCCTGCTACGGGCGACGAGAGGTCTGAGCGGGGAGCTCCAGTCCTGAGGCGACGGCGAGGTCCTGCCAGGACATGCCCGTGCCCTTGAACACGTTCGGCCGGTCCTCGCGCCGCACGACCTCTCCGCGCACCAGATCCGCCAAGCCGTGCAGGTCGTCGCGGTCCAGGGCTCCCTCGCGCTCGGCGAGCACGATGTCCCCCGCCTCTCGCAGCGAGGTCTCCACGTCCTCCACGACCACCAGCGCACGACGCAGCAGCTCGCCCGGCAGCTCCCGACGATCGGGCTCGTGCGAACCGATCGCCGCCACGCAGGCACCGTCGCGGATCAGACCCGCGTCGAAGAGCGGCGCGGCGGCCGAGGTCGCGCAGACCACGACGTCGGCGGCCTCCACCGCATCGGCCTGCCCCACCCGAGCCTCGACCCCTCGAGCGGCCAGGGCGTCGACCGCCGTCTGCGCGCGTGCCGGGGTGCGCCCGACGAGGACGACGTCGTCGACCGGACGGATCCCGCGAATCGCCATGACGTGCTCCACGGCCTGCGGCCCGCTGCCGAAGACCACCAGGCGTCGCACCTCGGCGGGGGCGAGCCGGTCGCAGGCCGCCGCGGTCGTCGCGGGGGTGCGCAGTGCGGTGAGCACGGAGCCTTCGAGGCACAGCTGGGGGGTCAGCGTCTCGGCATCCATCAGCAGGTACATCGCCTGGATCCGGGGCAGCCCGCGCGACGGGTTATCCGGGGCGACGGAGGCGACCTTCACCCCGACCCGGCCGCTCAGCGCCGAGGGCATCAGCAGCAGGTGCCCCGCCCCTGCGGAGACGTGCTGCCGGGCCGGGTCCTCGGCCGGGTCGAAGCCGTCGACCAGCGCCTGCTCGATCAGCCTCCGCGCCCGATCCGGGGTGATCTGCCGACGCACCTCCTCCGCGGTGAGGAACGGCATCGAATCCTGGGATGACATGCTCATGGGGATCACTCGCTCCTGAAGCTCTCGACGATCTGCACCTCACCGCGCTGACGGATCAGCTCCGTCTCCCGCCGCGTCACGCTGCCGGCGGCCAGCACCGCGACCAGCGAGATGGCCGCCAGGATCATCAGGTACACCGCGATCGGGAACCAGGCGTTGTCGAACTGGGACAGCAGCCACGTGGCGATCAGCGGGGCGGTGCCCCCGGCGATGGCCGCACCGATCTGGTAGCCGAGGGTGACTCCGGTGTACCGCACCCGGGTGGTGAAGACCTCGGAGGTCATGGTGCCCAGCGTGGCGGTGATCGGCGGCCAGATGATGCCCAGCCCGAGGACCACTGCGACGAAGACCGCCCAGTCCATCTCGATGCCGACCAGCATGAAGAACCGGGCCGCGTAGAGCCCGATGCAGGCCGTGCCGACCAGGTAGACCGGCCGTCGGCCGAAGCGGTCGGACAGGGCGCCCATCACCGGGATCATGATGGTCGAGACCAGCGCGCCGAGGCTGACCGCGTTGAGCACGGTGGACTGTTCGAAGGTGAGCACACCGGTGGCGTAGCTGACCACGAACGTCGCGAAGATGTAGAACGGTGCGGTCTCGGTGATCTTCGCGCCGATGGCCACCAGCACGGAGCGCCAGTGGTCCCGCAGGGTGTCGGCGATGGGCAGCTTGGCGACGTCGCCGGTCTCCTTGGCCTCCCGGAACGCCGGCGTCTCGTCGAGGCCGTGGCGGATCCACAGCCCGATGACCACCAGCAGGATCGAGGCGATGAACGGCAGGCGCCAGCCCCAGGAGTCGAACTGTTCGTCGGGCAGCTGGGAGACCGCGGAGAACGCCAGGGTGGAGAGCAGCATGCCGATGGTGATGCCCATCTGCGGCACCGAGCCGAAGAATCCGCGGCGCTTCTCCGGCGCGTACTCGAAGGCCAGCAGCAGGGCTCCGCCCCACTCCCCTCCGATGGCGAGGCCCTGGACGATGCGGCAGAGGATGAGCAGGATCGGTGCGAGGACGCCGACCTGCTGATACGTGGGCAGCAGACCGATGGCCACGGTGGCCACGCCCATCATGGTCAGCGTGATGACCAGGGTCCGCTTCCGGCCGATGCGGTCACCGATGTGGGAGAAGATGACCCCGCCGAAGGGGCGGATGAAGAAGGTCAGCGCCAGCGACAGGTACGACAGCATCAGGCTGACCAGGGGATCCTGGGTGGGGAAGAAGAACCTGTCGAAGACGATGGCGGCGGCGGTGGCGTAGAGGAAGAAGTCGAACCACTCGATGGCGCTGCCGCTGAGACTTCCGATGAGCACCCGCCGATTGGTGGCGGGCCTGCCCATGCGTGACTGTTTCCGGATCAAAGGGGCCCCTCTGCTGTGCGGTGGGTCCGCCGGCCGGGCGACGCAGACGTGAGGCGGACCACAGGATGATCACCACACAGTACAATTTTACGTGGTACCGCACAACAGGGAGCAGTCCCGACGTCGACGTCGTCAGTCCTCCGAGCGGCCCGCCCAGACTCCGCGGACGTGGCCGAGATGACGGCGCATCAGCGATTCGACGGCCGCGCGATCACCGGCTTCGACGTGGTCGAGCAGCTCATGGTGCTCCCGCGCCGTGGCCGCCAGGGTCCCCGCCTCAGCCATGGCTCGCAGGCCGTAGAGACGGGTCCGACGCCGCAGCCGCCGCACCTCCTCGAGCAGGACCCGGTTGTCGAGGATCTCCAGCAGGCCGAGGTGGAACTCCATGTCGGCGCTGATGAACCGCTCCAGCTCCCCCGCCGATGCGGTCTCCATCAGCTCCTCGGCCAGACTCCGCAGACGGTCCAGGCTGCGACCGGCGGCGAGTTCGGCGGCCCGCCCGTGGGCGGGCACCTCCAGCAGCGCGCGGACTTCGGTGACCTCGGCCAGGGTGGCTTCGTCGAGTTCGACCACCCGATAGCCCCGGTGTCGCAGAGGTTCGACGAACCCCTCGCCGGCGAGCTCCATCATCGCTTCGCGCACGGGAGTGGGCGAGACGCCCAGCTGCTCGGCGAGCTTCGGGGCCGAATAGATCCGGCCCGGCTCCAGCTCTCCGGCGACCATGGCCAGCCGCAGCCGCTCCTCGACCTGCGCACGCAGACTCCGCCGCTCGCCCAGGGCGCCCACGCCTCGTTCCGCATCCACCATGCTCCGCCTCGACTCCTGCTCGACTCCCACTCGGCTCTGCGATCGGCTCACCGCTGCTCAGGCGACCATCCTCTCACCGTCGCCGCGGTCCCTTCCCGGCCGGCAGACGCATCGAGTCCCCGATCCCTGCAGCAGTTCAGGCCGTTTCGGCCCGGAACTGTGCCGGGGATCGGGGACTCGATGAGGGGCGTCGGCTCCCGTCGTCGACGGGTGCGGCCTCAGCGGCGCTTCGCGTTGCGATAGGCCTCCACGATGTCACGGTGCAGACGACCGCGGCTGGAGACCTGGTAGCCGTTCTTGACGGCCCACTCGCGGATCTTCCGCGCCTCGTTCTGCGGCGACGGCGGCGCCACCGCGCGTCCCCGTCGGATGTAGGGCTTCAGCGCATCACGCAGCTCCTTGGCGTGCTCCTCGCTGAGATCGATCTCGTAATGACGTGAATCGAGACCGAATGTCACGGTCTCCTTCGCCTCTGATCCGTCCAAGTCATCCACCAGGACGACCTCCACCTTCTGAGCCATGTCTTCTGTTCCTCACTGCTTCGACTTCACCGACGCACCCTGAGGCTGATCCGATCACGGATCACTGCCCCCACATGCCGGGATTCCGTTCTCGCACACTTCTGTTGAGCGGCTGTCATAGAACATATTCACAACTGCGAGATTGAGAGTCAAGTGAATGTAACTCAAAGTGTCATCCAGCCGGAAAACCTTGAGAAAACCTGAACTGCATCATCACGCAGAGTTCACGACGGCGTCGGTGAAGCATTCCCATAGTACTCCACAGCGCACCTGCCGGGCACTGTTGCTCCTGAGAATCATGCACTGCACGCACAAGCGCCGAATTCTCAACGAGGAGCATCACTCCTCGTCAGGTGCCCGAGACGTGGGAGCCTGCTCCCGTTCCGCCTCGAATTCCTCCCTCATCTCGGCCTCGCTGGCGCGCTCCCTACGGTCTGCGCGGAAGATGGCGCGGATCGCCAGCCAGAAGACCAGACCGACGCCGACGGACGGCGCCAACACCTCGAAATACGTCCAGAAATCCTCCATCACGACTCCTGTCCGTCCGAGGCCTCGGCCACCTCCGGCCTGAGCAGGGGGAAGAGGATGGTCTCGCGGATGCCCGCACCGGTGAACAGCATGACCAGGCGGTCGATCCCCAGTCCGATCCCACCCATCGGCGGAGCCCCGTATTCGAGGGCACGCAGGAAGTCCTCGTCGAACTGCATGGCCTCGTCGTCACCGCCTGCGGCCTTCCGGGACTGCTCGACCAGCCGTTCGCGCTGGATGACCGGGTCGATCAGCTCCGAGAACGCCGTACCGCGCTCCATGCCGCCGATGATGAGGTCCCAGGCCTCGATCACCCCGTCGACGGAGCGGTGCGGGCGGGCCAGCGGCTGCGCCGCCGGGGGGTAGTCGCAGACGAACGTCGGCTGGATCAGCGTCGGCTCCACGATCTCCCCGAAGAGCTCCATGACGAGCTTCTGCTCGTCCCAGGCCGGGTCCGTCGCGACCTCGAACCGCTCGGCGACGCCGCGCAGCGTCTCCGCATCGGTGTCCGGGGTGATCTCCTGCCCCACAGCCTCGGAGAGCCCCGGGTAGACGCCCAGCCAGCGCCACTCGCCGTCGAGGTCGATCATGCCGGCCTCGGTCTCAATCCGTCGGCCCGCACCGACCGCGTCGGCGGCGTCGAGGATCATCTCCCGCATCCGCTCGGCCATCGTGTACATGTCCGCCCAGGCCTCGTAGGTCTCCAGGGTGGTGAACTCGGGCGAGTGGGTGGAGTCCACCCCTTCGTTGCGGAAGACCCGTCCCATCTCATAGACCCTGTCGATCCCGCCGACCACCGCGCGCTTGAGATACAGCTCGGTGGCGATGCGCAGAGTCATGTCCTGGTCGAACGCGTTGAGGTGGGTGTGGAACGGGCGGGCCTGCGCCCCGCCGTGGATCAGGTTGAGCATGGGAGTCTCGACCTCCACGTAGCCGCGCCGGTGCAGGGTCTCACGGATGGAGCGGGTGATCGCCGCACGGCGGTAGACCATCTCACGGGCCTCGTCGCGGACGATGAGGTCGGCGTAGCGCTGCCGGACCCGGGTCTCCTCGTTGAGCTCGGCATGGAGGACCGGCAGCGGACGGATCGCCTTGGAGGCGATCTCGAAGGAATGCGCCATCACCGAGAGCTCGCCGCGTCGGGAGGCGATGACCTCCCCGGTCACGCGGACGTGGTCGCCCAGGTCCACCAGGGACTTCCAGTCGGCGAGCGCCTCCTCCCCGACCTCGGCCAGGGACAGCATCGCCTGCAGCCGGACCCCGCCGCCGTCGGCCCCGCCCTCCTGGAGGGTCGCGAAGCACAGCTTGCCGGTGTTGCGGACGAACATCACGCGCCCGGCCACCGAGACGACCTCCCCGGTGGAGGCGCCGGGCTCGAGGTCGCCGTGCGCCGCACGGACCTCGGCGAGGCTGTGGGTGCGCTCGACGGCGACCGGATAAGCCGGCACACCGCCCTGCAGGAGGCGGTCACGCTTGGAGGCGCGGACTGCACGCTGGTCGTTGGTGTCCAGCGCGTCGGAGTTCTCTGCGGACGGGTGCGGGGCGGCAGTGTTCTGGGAGCTCACGGGACGCCATTCTACGGGCCGGGGACGGCACTCCGCCCGCCGTCTCACCAGATGGTCACGCGCTCCTGGGGCGCCAGCCACATGCCGTCGCCCTCCTGGGTGTCGAACGCCTCGTGGAAGGCGTCGAGGTTCTTCACCACCTGGTTGGCGCGGATCTCCGCAGGAGAGTGCGGGTCCACCGCCAGCAGGGTGACGGCCCGCTCGGGACGCACCAGGAAGCGCCAGACCTGTGCCCAGGAGAAGAAGTACCGCTGGTCGGGGGTCAGTCCGTCGACGGTCTCGCCGGCGTCGTCGGTGCGGTCGCGCCACAGGCTGTAGGCCTGGTGCGCGATGCCCAGACCGCCCAGGTCTCCGATGTTCTCTCCGAGGGTGAGCTCACCGTTGACGGTGCGGTGCGGGGCCGCCGAGGGGGACAGCGAGCCGAACTGGTCGACGAGCACCTCGGTCCGCGCCTCGAAGGCCGCCCGGTCCTCCTCGGTCCACCAGTCCGTCAGGGAGCCGTCGGCGCCGAACCGGGAGCCCTGATCGTCGAAGCCGTGACCGATCTCATGTCCGATGACCGCACCGATCCCCCCGAAGTTCGCCGCCATGTCCCGCTCGGCGTCGAAGAACGGGGGCTGGAGGATCGCCGCGGGGAAGCAGATGACGTTCTCCAGCGGGTGGTAGTAGGCGTTGACCGTCTGCGGGGTCATGTGCCATTCGTCGGGATCCGGTCCGTCGTCGATCTTCCGCACGTCCCGGGCCCAGGCGGCCTCGGCGGCCCGGCGGACGTTGCCCACCGGGTCCTGCGGGTCCACCACGACGTCGGAGTAGTCGATCCACTTGGCCGGGTAGCCGACCATGGGTCGGAAGGTATCCAGCTTCTCCAGCGCCTTCTCCCGGGTCTGCTCCCCCATCCAGGAGAGCCGGCCGATGGAGCTCCGGTAGGCCTCGAGCAGCGAGTCGATGAGCTCGGCCATCGCGTCCTCGGCCTCCCGCGGGTAGTGCCGGGCGACGTACGGCTGTGCGACGTCCTCCCCCAGGTGGGCGTTGGTCAGCGCGACCCCGCGCTTCCACCGGTCCTTGAGCTCCTCGGCGCCGGAGAGGGTGCGGGAGTAGAAGTCGAAGTTCTCCTCGACCAGCTCCGAGTGCAGCAGCGGCGCGTAGGCGCGCAGCACCTGGACCCGCAGCCAGTGCTGCCAGTCCTCCAGCCGTTCGCCGGTGAGCAGGCGCTCCAGCGGAGGCAGGTAGTCGGGCTGACCGACCACGATCTCCTGGGACTGGGTGTCGGTGAGCCCCCAGCCGCCGATGGCCTCGGCCAGCAGCGGCGCCGCCTCGAGCACCTCCTGGACGTCCATGAGGTTGTACCGCTTCTGCGCATCGCGCAGCTTCACCACGTCCCAGTGGTAGGTCGCGAGCTTCTTCTCGAGCTCGACGACGGCGTCGGCGGCCCATCGGGGGTCCTGGACGCCGACGACGGCGAGGATCCGCGCGACGTGGTGGCGGTAGGCCTCCACGGTCTCGGCGTGGGCCCCGTCGCGGTAGTAGGACTCGTCGGGCAGGCCGAGACCGTCCTGCATGATGTGCCAGAGCATGCGCTGCGGGTCTCCGGCGTCGCGCATGGCGCCGGCGGCGACGAAGCTGTCGACGCCGCGCCGCTGCCAGGAGGCGGACAGGCGCACGAGTTCGGCGGGGCCGTCGACGGCGTCGATCTCGGCGAGCATGTCTTCGATGGGTCCGAGCTTCCGCCGCTCGGCGCGGTCGGCGTCCATGAACGCGGTGTAGAAGGGTCCGATGCGGGACTGGACCTCGTCGGCGTCGCCGTCGGCCACGGCCTGTGCGGCCTCCTCCAGGATGGTGCGCACATCGGCCTCGGACCTGTCCCGCAGCTCGATGAAGGCGCCGTAGGAGTCGAGGTCGGCGGGGATCTCGGCGGTCTTCAGCCACTCCCCGTTGACGTGGCCCTGCAGGTCGTCCTGCGGGCGGACCGAGTGGTCGGCGTAGGGGAAGGTTCGGCTGGTCTGTGCGGTCGACTCGTGCTGCTCACTCACGGCAGGTGCTCCTCGTTCCTCGTCAGGGGCTCAAGGTCCATGTTATCGATGAGACGCACACCACCGACACGGGCGGCGATCAGCCCTAGCGCCGGGCCGGTGAGCGTGCCCTCGTCGGTCAGGTCGGCGGGACGCAGCGTCCGGGGGTCGGCGACGACGAGGTAGTCGAGGTCGACGTCGTCGCGGGCGTGCAGCGCGGCGCTGAGTCCGTCCACGTCGAGGGGCTCACCTGCGGCGGCACGGCCCCGCAGCTCGGTCAGCGTCCGCGAGAGGCTGAGGGCGGAGGTGTGGTCGTCGTCGCTGAGCCGTCGGTTCCGACTGGACATGGCCAGGCCGTGCTCGTCGCGCACCACCGGCACGGTGCGCACGCGGACGGGGAGCGAGAGGTCCTCGACCATGCGTGCGATCACGGCGACCTGCTCGGCGTCCTTGCGACCGAACCAGGCCTCGAGGGCGGCCGGCGCCGGCGGCGCCATGATGCTGAAGAGCTTGGTGACCACGGTGGCGACGCCGTCGAAGTGACCGGGACGGTGGGCGCCCTCGTAGCGGCGGCCGAGGCCCCCGGCGGTGACGGTGACCAGCGGCCCGTCGGGGTGGCCGGGGTACATCTCCTCGGTGCTGGGGGCGAACACCAGCTGCGCGCCGTGGGCGGCGAGCAGGGCGAGGTCCCCGTCCATGTCCCTCGGGTAGAGGCGGTGGTCCTCCGGGTCGTCGAACTGCAGCGGGTTGACGAAGAGGGAGGCGATGACGACGTCGGCGGTCGCGTGGGCGGCGTCGAGCAGCGCGGCGTGACCCTCGTGCAGGGCGCCCATGGTGGGGACCAGTCCGACGACGGGCGGGCGGCCGCCCTCACGGGCGGGCAGGGCGAGCACCGTCTCGGTCAGGGCGGTGCGGAACTGCGCAGCGGTGGTCAGCACACGTGGCGGGGTCATCCGTGACAGTCTATGGGGTGGTCCGTCGACGGCCCCGCCCGGGTGGGGGCCCACCCGCTGTCCGCCCCTGCCACTGCGTCCGATCGCCGTGTCCGATCGCCGTGTCCGATCTCCGCTAGACGTGGTGCCGCCCATGGGCTGGGATGGACTGCATGCAGGACACGGCGCAGTTTCAGGAGCGGTATCGGGCGGTGCAGGCCCGCGACGCCCGGTTCGACGGGCAGTTCGTCACCGCCGTCTCCTCCACCGGGATATACTGCCGCCCCTCCTGCCCGGCACGGACGCCCAAGCCGGAGAACGTGGACTTCTTCCTGACCTCGGCCGCCGCACACGAGGCCGGGTACCGCGCCTGCCGACGCTGCCTGCCCGAGGCCGTGCCGGGCACCCCGGAGTGGAACCTGCGCACCGACCTGGCGGCCCGGGCGATGCGCCTGATCCGTGAGGGCGCCGCGGACGCCGACGGCGTCGACGGACTCAGCGCCCGTCTCGGATACAGCTCCCGGCACCTGCACCGGACCATGGTCGCCGAACTCGGCGCCGGACCGACGGCACTGGCTCGAGCCCATCGGGCGCAGATCGCCAGAACCCTGCTCTGCGGCACGGAGCTGAAGATCGCCGACGTCGCCTTCGCCGCGGGGTTCGGATCTGTGCGGCAGTTCAACGACACGATCCGTGAGGTCTTCGACGCCACGCCCGGCAGCATCAGGGGACGTTCGCAGACGCCGCAGACCTCTGAGGGATCCGAGACCCTGCACCTGCCTCTGCGTCTGCCGATGCGTGAGCCCTTCGACGCCCCGGGCGTCTTCGAGTTCCTCGCCGCCCGCGCCGTTGCGGGCGTGGAGTCCGTCGAGCTGAGGGGCGGGACGCTGCGGTACGCCCGCACGCTGCGCCTGCCGCACGGTCCGGGTGCGGTGGAGGTCGTCGCCGAGCCGCGGGACCCCGCTTCCGACCATCACCGTCATGGGCATTGGACACTGACCATGCGGTCGGAGCTCAGTTCGCTGGCCGACGTGCCCGCCGCAGTGGGGGCGACCCGTCGGCTCTTCGACCTCGACGCGGACCCGCAGGCCGTCGACGCCGCCCTGAGCGAGGACGCGCAGCTGGCGCCGCTGGTCGCGGCCGCACCCGGGATCCGACTTCCCGGAACCGCCGATCCGCAGGAGTACGTGACCCGTGCGATCATCGGTCAGCAGATCTCAGTGGCCGCCGCCCGGACCCATCTCAGCCGACTCACCGAGCGGCTCGGGACGCCGTGGGCCTCCACCTTCGAGGGACTCACGACGCTGTTCCCCACGCCGAGGGAGATCCTCCGAGGCGTCCCCGACCCGGCGGACTCGGCCGCTGCGGACGGAAGCCCGGATCCGGACCGTCCGCTGCGGCTGCCGGCCCGGTCGGTGCGCACTGTGCGGCGGGCCGCCGAAGCCCTGAGCACCGGGGAGCTGGAGGTCCACTCCGGGGTCGCGCAGGAGAGTCTCCGCGAGCGGCTGACCGCGCTTCCCGGGATCGGACGGTGGACGGCGGCCTACCTGGCGCTGCGGGTGCTGGGGGCCCCGGACGACTGGATGACCGGCGACGTCGCCCTGCTCGCCGGTGCGACGAAGGCCGGAGCCCTCGACCCCGACCTCCCACGACCGGCGGCCCATCGTGCGCTGGAGCACCATGCGAGGCGGTGGTCGCCCTGGCGCTCCTACGCGGCGCTGCACCTGTGGCAGGTGGCCGCCTCCCCCGCCTCCCACGATTCCGCCTCCGACCATTCCGCCTCCCACGATGTCGCACCGAAAGGACCCGACCATGGCTGAGACGACCACGCTGAACACTCCGGACGGACCGTTCACGATCATCATCGGCGGCGGCGCCGTGCTGGCCTCCGGCTGGACCGACGACGCCGCGTCGCTGACCGCCCTGATCCACCGCGAGCTGTGCACCGGCACCGGATCGCAGGACGACGGCGAGCTCCTCGGACTCGCACGGTCCGCCGTGGAGGACTACTACGCCGGCGACCACTCCGCCCCCGGTCGCCTCCCGGTGCGCCAGCGCTCCGGACCGTACCGTGAGCACGCCTGGGAGGTGCTGCGCGGGGTGGAGCCGGGTCATACCCTGACGTACTCCGACTACGCCGAGCGCACGGGGAACCCGGCGGCCGTCCGCGCCGCGGCAGGTGCCTGCGCGCACAACGCCGCGGCCCTCTTCGTCCCCTGCCACCGGATCCTGCGCAGCGACGGCGGTCTCGGCGGCTTCCGCTACGGCACGACGATCAAGGAGTCCCTGCTGCGACGGGAGTCCCGCACCCCGAGCACGCCCACCCCCACCTCATCGGTTGGGCGCTGAGCGTCGCTCAGATCGCCGAGATCGCGTTCTGGGCGACGCGGAGCGCCCAACCGATGGAGAGAGGACGGGGGGGGGGGGGGGGGAGGGGAGGTCAGCCGGCGAGGGCGTCGAGGAGTTCGGCGGCCGTCGCTTCGCTGATGAGCCCTCGGTCCACGGCCCGCTGCGCCGTCGCCCGCGCCATCGCCGTGTACGCCGACCGCAGGTCCGCGGGCAGCGTCCCGGCGGCCTCCGCCTCGGCCAGCACCCGCACGTGATGGGCCACTGTGCCGACGTCGCCGCGGGCCACCGGACCCGTCAGCGCCCCCGCCCCGGAGGCGAGCGCGTTGTCCAGAGAGGCCTGCATCAGCGGCGCCAGGACCCGGTCGGCCTGCTCGATGCCGATCGACTGCAGCAGCTCCGCCGACTGTCCGGCCACCGTGTTCAGGTGGTTCGAGGCGTGGGCCAGGGCCGCGTGGTACAGCCCCCGGTCGGACTCCGCGACGACGACGGGGTCCCCGCCCATCTCCACGACGAGCGCCTGGGCGATCGGGAGCATGGGGGCGGCCGCCGTCACCGCGAAGGAGCAGGCCGAGAGCCGCTGGAGGTCCATGCTCAGCCCCGTGAACGTCATGGCCGGGTGGATCGCCAACGGGATCGCACCGCGATCTCGCGCCGGAGCCAGCACCTCGGTGCCGAACCGCCCCGAGGTGTGGACGATCAGCTGTCCCGCCCGGATGCAGCCGGCCTCGGCCGCACCGGAGGCGACCTCGGCCAACACGTCGTCGGGCACCGCCAGCAGCACCAGCTCCGAGCGGCGGAAGATCTCCGGCACCTCGAGCATCGGCACACCGTCGAGCAGCGCCTCGGCCCGGGTCCGCGAGGCCTCGGAGACCGCGTGGACGCCGACCACCTGATGGCCCGCCGCACGCAGCGCCGCACCCAGCACGGCGCCGACCCGGCCGGCGGAGACCACACCGACGCCGAGCCTGCCCTCCCGGGCGGTCGGATCGTGCGGGGACGGGTACGGGTCTGCGATCATACGGGCTCCTCCGCGGCCGCGGCGCGGTCCTCGGTGACCAGCTTCTCGAACTGCTGCTGCTCCTCCGGCAGCATCCACCGGTTCCGGTCGCTGAAGCGCCGGGCCACGGCGGCATGCTCGGCCTCGTACTGGAACAGCCCCCGGACCGCGTCGATGTCCTGATTCTTCACCGTGACCAGGAAGGGTCCGGTGGGCACGTGCAGGTGGATCCGCGCCAGACGACGTCGGCGGGCCAGCGGACCCGCCTCGATGCTCAGCGACTGGATCCGCTCGTGGGCCATCATGGTCAGCCGCGGCACCACCCGGCCGTCCCGGAACATCGTGGTCGACGGCGTGGTGGCGAAGCCGCGGCGACGTCGCACCCACGGGTCGAACACCCGGGCGCGCTTCGGACCGCAGGTGAAGCGCCCCCGGTCCCAGCGCCCGCGCAGCCCCTCCAGGAACAGATCCTCGGGGTCCTCGACACGGAGGTCGGGGAACATCGCCGCGGTGACGGACATGACGTCCTCGATCTTCCCGACCGGGAGCAGGGTCGACCGGGATTCGCCGGCGCCGTAGCCGGCGACGACGACCCTCACGCTGTACCAGCCGCAGGGTCGCCACAGCGGGGACTGGGTGATCTGCAGGGCCTGCACGCGACCCGGGGGCACCGTCTGCGTGGTGGTCTCCAGCAGCCCGTAGCGCATCCGCAGCCCGGCCCGGGTCATGGTGGCGGTGAACCGGAAGCCCTTGTTGATCTGCTGGAAGTAGCTGAAGGCCAGACCGACGAGTGCGGGCACCATGCCGGGCAGCGCGGCTCCGGCGGAGATTCCGCCGACGGCGGTGAGCTCGGCGCCGAACTCCCGCTCGTCCAGGAACAGTGCGAGCCCGAGCATGGTCACACCGACTCCCAGCAGGCCGATCACCAGCAGTGCCAGCACCACCAGGGTTCCCCACCCCAGCACCACCGACCCGATGAGTCGGCCCAGCGGCACACGGGCGATGAGCCGCTCCGGGTCCGGAGTCGTCGCGGGGCCTGCGACGTCGTCGCCGGCCTCTCCGGCCTCGCCGAACTCCGGATGATCCGCGGGGTCCTGCTCCTGCCTCTGAGCCGCCTCGCGCCCGGCAGCCCGGTCCATGATCTCCTGCCGCAGCTCCTCGGCCTCGGAACGCTTCAGGAACTGGAGCGAGGCGGCGGTGCCCTCGCCGTCGGCGACCTCGAACTTCAGCTCGGCGAGCCCGGTGAACCGGGCCAGCAGCGGTTGCCGCAGATCCACCGCCTGGACCCTGTCGATCCGGGCCTGACGGTGCTGGCGGACGAAGATCCCCGACTTCACCATCACGTGTTCGTCGGTGATCTTGTATCGGGTGAACCACCAGGACAGCACGAATCCGCCGAAGATCAGGGCGACGAGCAGCAGGAACGCCCCTCCTCCGATGAGGAACGGGGTCGGGTCCCGCTGGAACTCGTCGACGGCCTGTCCGGTGCGCAGCACCTCCCACAGGTCCGCCCAGGTCTGCCAGTTGTATCCGAAGATGATGACCGGGATCGCGACCAGCGTCAGCCAGCCGCGCACCAGAGGGCTCAGCGGGTGCACCTTGGTCCAGGACTCGTCGAACCACTTCTCCGAGGACGGCCGGGCCTCGTCATGCTCCGGAGCCTCGGCCGGCGCATCCTCCTGTCGGCGATCCTCCTGTCGGGGATCCTCCGGCTGCGGTCCGTGGTCGGGCGGCGTCGTCATCGGCTCGCCCTCACAGCCCCGCCAGGCGGGCCTGACCGCGGGCGGAGAGCTCATCGCGCAGCCGCGCCCCCTCGTCACGCACCACCCCGGGGATCGACGCATCGGTGGCCGCCGAGGCCGTCTTCAGCTCCACCACGCAGAGGCCGAACTTCCGCATGATCGGCCCGGCCTGGATGTCGACGTACTGCAGCCGCCCGTACGGGACGGCGACCACGCGCTGGAACAGCAGTCCGGTGCGGATGAGCAGGTCGTCGTGACGCTCGTGATACCCGATGGCACGGACCCGCCGCGGCACCAGGATCAGATCGACGGCCGCCCACGCGAGCAGCACGCCGAGCACGGAGAAGCACAGCCACAGCGGCAACCCGATGACGCCGCTGAGCGTGAGCACCACCGGGACCGAGACGACCGCCAGCGTGATCAGCCAGCTGGTGCACGACCCGATCATCCGGACTGTGATGTAGCGTGCATCGACCCTGGTCCAGGTGATCCCTGCCGGGTCAATCGGTTCCGCGGGCATACCCCTCCTCGCCTCGTCGTCCGGCGTCCGGTCGGCCCCGCTCACAGTGCCGACTCGCCGCACCGGCTCCGTCGTCGGGCGGCAGTCGGCACAGGTGCTCGACGACGAACCCGACGATCACCCAGCCTAGTCCTCCTGCGGCCATATACACCGCCGACTGCGCGTTGGCGGTGCCCAGCCCCACCTGCGGGGCCAGGTGCGCCAGGATCCCGAGGTGCCACCCGAGGATGATGGTTCCGGCATAGGCCGCCGACTGGGCGGCGGCGACCACACGCACGGCGAACAGCGGGGAGACCCGCCTCGCCGGCCGGGGTCCTCGGGGCTCCTCCGCACCGCCGGCGTCCCGGCGGGCCTCCCGCTCACGCTCCCGGCGCGCGGCGGCCTCCAGCCGCGCCATGTCCCGCCGGACGACGATGCCGAGGGTGAGGATCACCGCCCCCACGCCGATGAGGGTGACCAGCGCCGAGTTCGGCAGCACCGGCGCACCGTAGCCCGCACCGGCCATCACGACGGCGGCGACCAGCCCCAGCACCACCGCGCCGGCGCTGAGCGCCAGCAGCCACAGGGGACGCAGACGAGTCATCCGGGGCGGCCCCCGTCCCCCTCGGCGTGGTCGCGATCAACGCGTCGGACCCCGTCGGCGTCGGGGGCCTGCTCGGCGAGCTCGCGGACCGGCCTGCCGTCGAGCATCGCCTCCGGATCCATCCAGGACCAGGGGGCGAGGACGAAGGCCCGTTCGGCCGCCCGCGGGTGGGGCACCTGGAGTCGGTCGGTGTCGATGCGCTCGGCGCCGTAGGTGATGATGTCGACGTCCAGGGTCCGCGGCCCCCACCGGACATCACGCCTCCGACGGTGGGCCGATTCGACCTCGTGACCCAGGTCGAGCAGGGCGTCCGGGGACAGGGTGGTCTCGACCTCGACCACCTGGTTCAGGAAGTCGGGCTGCCCGGCGGGACCGCCGACCGGTGCTGTGACCGCGAGCGGCGAGGTGCCCAGCAGGCGGACGCCGTCGGCCGCTGCGAGCGCGGCGACGGCGCCGCGGAGGGTGTCCTCGGAGTCGCCGAGGTTGGAGCCCAGGGCGAGGACCGCACGCACCGCGGTGGATTCCTGAAGGTCGTCCCGGTCGCGGACGACGGTGACGGCGACGTCGTCGAAGCGCTGGGTCAGCGGGGCCCTGGGCTTATGGACGGTGACCGAGGCTGCGCGGATGCGCCGGTCGGCGCGCAGCACGTCGACGGCGATGCGCTCGGCCAGAGCTTCGATGAGGTCGTAGGGCTCTCCGGTGATCGCGGTCTCGACGAGGTCGGCGATCACCGCGTAGCTCACCGTGTCGGTGAGGTCGTCGGAGACCCCTGCGGTCCGCAGGTCCACGGCGAGCTCCACGTCGGCGCGGAAGGTCTGTCCGTCGCGCCGTTCGTGCTCGAAGACGCCGTGGCGGCCGAAGGCGGTGAGTCCGGTCAGCCGAATCCGGTCCGACCCCCGTGCGTCGTCTGCCCGGCCCTGATCCATGGGTTCAGGCGTCCCCGGACCGCTGATCGGAGGAGGCGGGACCGCCGTGGACCTCGGCGACGACGCGCACCGCGTCGAGGTTCGCCTCGACGTCGTGCACTCGCACCGCCCACACGCCGGCCTGCGCGGCCAGTGCGGTGAGCGCGACTGTGGCCGCGTCCCGGCCCTCTGCGGGACGTCTGCCGGAGGGGGCGGCGAGCAGGTCGCCCAGGAAGCCCTTGCGGGAGACGCCCACCAGCACCCGGTCGGCGTCGGCGGTGAACCGGTGCAGGTTCCGCAGCATCGTCCAGGACTGCTCGGCGGTCTTGGCGAACCCGATCCCCGGGTCGATGATGATCCGGTCCTCCGCCACCCCGGCGTCCAGGTAGCGACGACGCACCTGTCCGAGCTCCTGCAGCACCTCGGCGACGACGTCGTCGTACTCGGCGCGTTCCTGCATGGTCTCGGGGACGTCCCGATTGTGGGTGACGATCACCCGGACCCCCGTCCGGGCGACGAGCTCGGGCATCGCCGGGTCGGTGACCAGCCCGGAGACGTCGTTGACGATCACCGCATCCGGGTTGGGGGCCGCGGCGACGGCGGCCTCCGCGGTGGCAGGACGGCGGGTGTCCACCGAGACCAGCGCCCCGGCGGTGAACAGCGCCTGCACGGCGGTGAGGATCCGACGGCGTTCGTCCTCCGGGTCCGTCGGCGTCGACCCCGGACGGGTGGACTCCCCGCCGACGTCGATGATGTCCGCCCCGGCGCGGTGCAGCCCGAGCCCCGCCTGCACGGCGAGGTCGTGGTTCACCCGGCCGCCCTCGACGAAGCGGCCGCCGTCGGAGAAGGAGTCAGGGGTGATGTTGAGTACGCCCATGACCAGCGTGCGGTCCGTCGGAAGCCGGTCGAAGTGGGCCGGCGGCGCCTTGCGCACCACCCGCAGCGCGCCGGTGTTCGGCCCGGTCCCGGGCATCGCCCCCATCGTGTCCATATCCTCATCCTCCCTGTCCTGTGAATCTCCGAAGCGTCCCCGGTCTTCCCAGCCGTGCTCAGCCGCGCATGATCAGGCTCATCGCCTCCGCGCGGGTGGCCGGGTCCCTCAGCTGGCCGCGCACCGCCGAGGTGATGGTCTTGGCGCCGGGCTTCGCGACCCCGCGCATCGACATGCACAGGTGCTCGCACTCCACGACGACGACGGCCCCCTGCGGCGCCAGGTGCTGCATCAGGGCGTCGACGATCTGACTGGTCAGCTGCTCCTGCACCTGCGGCCGCTTGGCGTAGATGTCCACCAGGCGGGCCAGCTTGGACAGCCCGGTGACATGACCCTCCGCGGAGGGGATGTAGCCGACGTGGGCGACGCCGTAGAAGGGGACCAGGTGGTGCTCGCACGTCGAGTACAGGGCGATGTCCCTGACCAGGACCAGCTCCTCGTGGCCGATGTCGAAGGTGGTGGAGAGCAGCTCCGCGGGGTCCCGGTGCAGCCCGGAGAACGCGTCGGCATAGGCCTTGGCGACCCGGGTCGGCGTCTCACGCAGGCCTTCGCGGTCCGGATCCTCTCCGGCGGCGAGCAGGATCTCGCGGACGGCGGCCTCGATGCGCGGCAGGTCGACCTCGCCCATCACACCTCACCCCGTCCTTCGCGGCGCGCACCGTCGTGCACGCCGACGCCGCTCTGGGCCGGGCCCTCCACCTCGCCGTCGACGATCAGCGGGCGCTCCGGCGAGGACTCCCAGATCCGGCGGTGCGGGCGCTTGCGCACGTCGTGGAAGATCTCCGCCACCTCGTGGGCGTTCAGCGTCTCCACGCGCAGCAGCTCCTCGGCCAGACGGTCGAGGACGTGGCGGTTCTCGGTGAGCGCCAGATAGGCCTCGTCGTGGGCCTCCTCGATGATGGCGCGCACCTCCGAGTCGACCACGGAGGCCATCTGCTCGGAGTAGTCGCGGCCGGTGGCCATCTCCTTGCCGAGGAACGGGTTGGAGTCCCCGGACCCCAGCTTCACCGAACCGACCTTGGAGCTCATCCCGTACTCGGTGACCATCCGACGAGCCGACTCCGTGGCCTTCTGGATGTCGTTGGCGGCACCGGTGGAGGGGTCGTGGAAGACGATCTCCTCGGCCACCCGGCCGCCCATCGCATAGGCGATCTGGTCGAGCAGCTCGTTGCGCGTCGTGGAGTACTTGTCGTCCTCCGGGACGACCATCGTGTACCCAAGCGCACGGCCGCGCGGGAGGATGGTGATCTTGGTGACCGGGGCCGAGTAGTTCAGGGCGGCGGCGACCAGCGCGTGGCCGCCCTCGTGGTAGGCGGTGACCCGGCGCTCATGGTCCTTCATCAGCCGGGTGCGCTTCTGCGGACCGGCCATCACGCGGTCGATGGCCTCGTCGACCGCGCGGTCGTCGATGAGGTCGGCGTTGGAGCGTGCGGTGAGCAGGGCGGCCTCGTTGAGCACGTTCGCCAGGTCCGCACCGGTGTACCCGGGGGTCTTGCGGGCGATGGCGGCGAGGTCCAGACCCTCCACCATCGGCTTGCCCTTGGCGTGGACGCCGAGGATCGCTCGGCGTCCCGCGAAGTCCGGGGCCTCGACGGGGATCTGACGGTCGAAGCGGCCGGGGCGCAGCAGCGCGGGGTCCAGCACGTCGGGCCGGTTCGTGGCGGCGATGACGATGATGTTCGCGTTGGCCTCGAAGCCGTCCATCTCCACGAGCAGCTGGTTCAGGGTCTGCTCGCGCTCGTCGTTGCCGCCGCCGACGCCGGCGCCGCGCTGACGTCCCACCGCGTCGATCTCGTCCACGAAGATGATCGCCGGGGCGTTCTCCTTGGCCTGCTTGAACAGGTCCCGCACCCGGGAGGCGCCGACGCCGACGAACATCTCCACGAAGTCGGATCCCGAGATGGAGTAGAAGGCGCCCCCGGCCTCGCCGGCGACCGCCTTCGCCAGCAGCGTCTTACCGGTGCCCGGGGGGCCGTAGAGCAGCACTCCCTTGGGGATCTTCGCGCCGAGTCGCTGGAACTTCTCCGGCTCCGAGAGGAACTCCCTGATCTCGTCGAGCTCCTCGACCGCCTCCTCGGCGCCTGCGACATCGGTGAAGGTCACCTGCGGCATGTCCTTGTCGAACATCTTCGCCTTGGACTTGCCGAACTGCATGACCCGCGAATTGCCCCCGGACATGCGGGTGAGCAGCCAGATGAACAGCAGCGCGATGAGCAGGAACGGGATCATGAAGCCGAGCATGGACAGGAACCAGTTCGACTGCTCCGGCTCGTCGGTGTAGCCCTCCAGGCCGCCGTCGTCGACGGCGGCGACCACGTTCTCCGCCCGCGCCTCGGAGAAGTAGAAGTACACGTTGCGCCCGAGGTCCTGGCCGTCCTGCTCGAAGGCCTCCTCGAGCTGCAGGTCCACCCGGTTGTCGGCGTCGTCGATCTGCGCCTCGGTGACGCCGCCGTCCTGGAGCATCCCCATGCCCACGTTCGTGTCGACCCTGTTGCCGCCCCCGCCGTTGAACAGCATGGGCACGACGAGCAGCAGGGCGGCGACCGCCAGCAGGATCCAGAACAGCGGTCCGGCGAAGAACTTCTTCAAAGTCAACCAGCTCCGTGGGCACGTAGGGAGACACCGTTCGGGGGTGTCTGGCGCCTAAGCCTACTGGCAGTGCCTGACAGCAGTGCCCCCGGACGTCACGCGTTCGCGACCGGCTGAGGCTGATGGAGGCCCGTCGGCGCGGGGTCCCAGGTGTATGAGGGCTCCGAGGCCGGTAGGACCCACCCGGTCACTCGTATACGTGCGGAGCGAGGATCCCGACGGAGTCCAGATTGCGGTACTTCTCCGCGAAGTCGAGGCCGTAGCCGACCACGAACTCGTTGGGGATGTCCATGCCGACGTACTTGACGTCGATGTCGACCTTCACCGCCTCCGGCTTGCGGAACAGCGTGCAGATCTCCACCGAGGCCGGGCCGCGGGACTCCAGGTTGGCCTTCAGCCAGGACAGGGTCAGACCGGAGTCGATGATGTCCTCGGCGATGAGCACGTGCCGGTTGAGCAGGTCGGCGTCGAGGTCCTTCAGGATGCGCACCACCCCGGAGGACTTGGTGCCGGAGCCGTACGAGGAGACGGCCATCCAGTCCATGGTCAGATGCGAGCGCATCGAGCGCGAGAGGTCCGCCATGATCATGCACGCGCCCTTGAGCACGCCGACCAGCAGCACCTCGCGGCCCTCGTAGTCACGATCGATCTGGGCCGCCATCTCGCGGACCCGCTCGTCGATCTCCTCCTTGGTGTAGAGGACTTCCTTCAGATCTGCGGAGACGTCCTTGGCGTCCATGATCTCCATCTCCTGACGGCGGGCCGGGCGCACCCGGCGGAACGAGCACCAGTTTTCCATACTCCGCCGAACCGGTGGTCCCCCGGTGCACGCGCGCTCCGCCCTCCATCTCGACGGGGCCCGCCGAGCCGGTGCGGGCACGCAGCCCGTCGACCGCCTCGATCCTCTCCATCGAGGGGCGAGCCCCTCCGACGGCGATCACCGCCAGCGCCAGGACGCGGCGCCGGATCGCCGGAGAGAGCTCGTCGAGCCGGTCGAGGTCGAGGCGCACGCGGCCGTGGGCGTCGGGGTCCTCTACGAGGTCCGCGAAGCGCCCCTGGGCCTCGGCGTCGAGGTGATCGGCGTCGTCGGCGGCGATGTGGGCGGTCCGAGCCAGGGCCCCGCGGATGGTCGGCGAGAGGCGCTCCTCCAGCAGCGGGAGGATCTCCGTGCGGACGCGGGACCGCAGCAGCGCGGGGTCGCTGTTGGAGGGGTCCGACCACGGGGTCAGGCCGGCGTGGACGCAGATCGTCTCCGTGTCACGGCGCGTGAGGTCCAGCAGGGGGCGGCGGAACGGCCCGCGGCTGCGGGGGATGCCGGCCACGGAGCGGGTGCCGGAGCCGCGGGCGAGGCCGAGGAGCACCTGTTCGGCCTGGTCGTCGCGGGTGTGGGCGAGGAGGATCCGTCGGGCCCCGGTCTCTCCCATCGCGCGGGCGAAGGCGCGGTAGCGGGCGGTGCGCGCCGATCCCTCCGGCCCCTCGGCGGACTCCGGATCGACCTCGGCCGTCTCGACGACCACCGGATCGAGCCCCAGTCCGCGCAGCTGATCCACCGCCGTCGCGGTGACCTCGGCGCTGTCCGGGTGCAGGCCGTGGTCGACGACGACGGCGCCGACCTGCGCCTCCCCCCGTCGGACGAGGTGGGCCGCCGCGGCGGCGAGCGCCAGGGAGTCTGCACCGCCGGAGCAGGCGACCAGGGTGAGGCCGTCCGGGCTGAGGACGGCGGCGGTCGCGCGGCGGGCTTCGGCCACCGCCCGGGGCAGCGCCGGGCTCACGCCGACGTGGGGGTCACTCCGACCCGGGCGATCCACCGATCGGGGTTGTGGAGCTCATGCTCGGTGGGCAGCGTCTCCGGGGACTCCCAGATGCGGTTGAAGCCCTCCATCCCGATCTGCGCGACGACGTGGTCGACGAACCGCTGCCCGTCCACGTACTGGCGGGCCTTGACGTCGAGCTGGAGCATGCGGCGGACGAGACGCTCCATGATGCCGCGGTTCTTCGCCCGGGCCTCGAACCGGCGGCGGATCGTCTTCACCGAGGAGACGATGGAGGAGTCCACGTGGTCCATCACATGGTTGGCGTGCCCCTCCAGGAGGCTCATCACCGCAGTGGCCCGGGAGAACGCCTCCCGTCCCTCGTCGGTGGCGATCACCTCGACCACACGGTTGCGCGGGGGCACGACGTCGCCGTCGGCGTCGCGGCGCTGCTCACGGGCGGCCCTCTTCTGCGCCCTGCGTTCGGACCGGGAGGACCCGCGGGTGTCCCGCATCTCCTCCTTGAGCTGGGAGAACGCCTCGCGCAGCCGCTCGCCGAGGACGTCCCCGGCTCCGAGGGTGGTGGTGGAGACCGTCTCCATCAGGCCCATCAGATGCTCGGGGAGCCAGGGGGCGGCGGCGAACTGCACACGGTGGGTCTGTTCGTGCAGGCACACCCACAGGCGGAAGTCGTCGGGCTCGAGGTTCAGCTGGCGGCGGACCTCGACCATGTTCGGTGCGACCAGCATGAGCTGACCTCGGACGCCCTCCCGGGCGCCCGGAGCGAACGGATCGAACTGACCCAGGACGTTGGCGGAGAGGAACGCGAGGATCCCTCCCATCTCCGTGCCGGTCAGGGCTGAGCCGAAGACCTGGGAGCTCGACCCTTCGCGGAGCATGTCCGGCCGACGCTCGAGCGCGGCCTTCAGCGAGGGGGCGAGGATGCGGCGGAAGGACCGGGCGTTGGCGCGCGACCAGGTGGGCCGGTCGACGACGAGGGTGTCCTCCGGGTCGGCGCCCAGGCCGGCGGCGGCGGGGATACCGGTGATCCGGTGGACGTGGTCGACCGAGGCGAGCGCGGCCGCGCGCAGGGCGGCGACCTCGACGGCGGCCTCACGGGCGGAGAGCTTCGGTCCGGGCGGGACGAGGGCGCGGGCGGCGTGCTCCACGACCTCCCAGTTGATCAGCAGGTCAGCGGCCTGCTCCTCGGTGAGGCCGGTGTGCCCCTCGGCCTCCTCGGTGGCCTCCTCGGTGGTGTCCTCGGTGGTCGGCTCAGCCGTGCGCATCATGTGAGACATCCCATCACAGGAGTCTGAGCATTGCCCGGAGGCCCGGGTGAGACCCCCTACGCATCGAGTCCCCGATCCCTGCAGCGTGTCGGGCCGAAGACGGCCGAAAGTGCTGCAGGGATCGGGGACTCGATGGAGGGGTGGGGCGGGCTCAGCCGGCGAAGCGGTCGACGGAGCGCTGGAGCTCCGCCTCGGCCTCCTCACGTCCGGTCCAGCCCTCGATGCGGACCCACTTGCCCGGCTCGAGGTCCTTGTACCGGGTGAAGAAGTGCTCGATCTCCTCACGGGTCCAGTCGTCGAGGTGCTCGAGCTCGGTGATGTGGTCGAAGCGCCTGTCGTCGGGGACGCAGATGAGCTTGGCGTCGCCGCCGCCGTCGTCGGTCATGTTCAGCATGGCGATCGGCCGGGCCTCCACCACGACGCCGGGCAGCAGCTCCACCCCGGGGATCCAGACCAGGGCGTCGAGCGGGTCGCCGTCCTCGCCGAGGGTGTCGTCGAAGTAGCCGTAGTTGGTCGGGTACTGCATCGGGGTGAACAGGACCCGGTCCAGGCGGATGCGGTGGGTCTCGTGGTCGATCTCGTACTTCACGCGAGAGCCGGTGGGGATTTCGATGGTGACGTCGCGGACCAGGGCCACGGATCCTCCTTGCGAGAACGGGTGTCGGGGCACGTGAGGGGTGCGGAGCCAGACTACAGAACGGCGTCGGGGAGGGCGACGTCGGCGGCGCCGAGCTGGGCGGCGAGGGTCTCCGCGGCCGCACGGGTCCGGGCCTCCGCCGAGCGGCGCCGGATCCCACGCTCGGGGAAGATCCCGTTGATGCGCAGAGTGTCGCCGACCCGCTGCACATCGGCCCGGGCCACCATCCGCGACCCGGAGAGCACGCCCATCACGTAGTGGCCGTACACCCGCTTCGCCGCGGGCACATAGGCCTCGAAAAGGTAGTCGAAGCCCAGGATCCGCGAGGCCCGACGCCGGTCCCGCAGCAGCGGGTCGAACGGGCCGATCAGCCGCGCCTCCCCCGCAGGACCCACCGCCTCGCCGTCGCCCGGATCCGTGCGTCCCAGCTGCTCGGCGACCTCTGCGGTGCACCACCCCGGCGCACGCCAGCCCGCGATCGTCACCGGCACGAGGCCCGCCGCGCGGACTCCGGTCGCAGCCTGTGTCGGCGACAGGTGGTAGTGATGGGCGACGTCGGCCTCGGTGGCCACCACCATGGTCCCCAAGGCTCGGCGGGCCAGTCCCGCCAGCAGCTCGTCGTCCGGCTCCGAGGCGCCACCACCGGCACCGCCGGCACCGCCGTCACGGCCGGGGCCGTCGGCCTCGAGCACCTCGGCCGGCAGCCCGCGCTCGGGCAGGTCGAACAGTCGGGTGGTCCCCTCGCGGGCCGTGATCACCAGCTCCCCGGCGCGGACCATCAGCTCGGCCGCCTTCTTGACCTCCGACCAGTTCCACCCGGCGGTGCGCACACCGGGCCCGGCGCCGGTCTCGATCGCACCGATCGGTGCGCCGCCCGGATGATCGGCGACGACGGCGAGGATCTCCCGCCGCTCGCTCGCGGACAGCACCCGCTCGGCGTGGTCGCGGTGGCGGGCCCGGGAGAGCCGCAGCAGCGGCCAGTCCTCCACGGGGAAGAGGCAGGCGACCTTGGTGAACGCCTCGAAGCCCACTCGCTCACCGCCCCTGACGCCGGCCGGCCACAGTGCGGTGTCGACGGCCTCCGCGGAGCGACGACGCGGCAGTCGGGTCAGACACGTCAGCCGCTGCGCCGTGGAGACCCGCATGAGCGGATCCAGCTGCACCAGTCCGACGTGTCGGAGCACGTCTGCGGCGTCGCCGAACGGCGCGTCGGCGGCGGTCGCCCGCCGCGCGGGGATCCCCTGACCGGCGACGACGACGGCGCGGACCGCCTCAGCCGTGTGCATCGGCCACCCGGGGATCATCGGCGTCGCCGCCGGAGTCCTCAGCGTCGTCGGCGTCCTGGCCGATGTCCTCGCCCTCGAAGAAGCTCCTCAGCCGCCGGGACCCGGCGACCTCCACGTCCCAGTCGGGTCGGATGAGCTCGGCGGACAGCAGCTCGAACCGGTCCTCGATCTCCACTCCCCCGTGGGCGTCGACGACGCGGCCGGTGCCCGAGACCCGGTACCCCAGGCCCCGGGAGACCCGCTGGGAGGCTTCGTTCCACTGATACGCCCCCGAGACCGCGCAGTGCGCGTCGAAGTGGTCGAAGGCCCACAGCAGCATGGCCGCCCGCATCTCGCGCCCGTAGCCGCACCCCTGCTCGTCGGCACGCAGCCAGCTGCCGGAGCTGATCTGCCGCAGCGTCCGCCAGTGGGAGGCGGAGCAGTCCTGCATCCCGATCAGCCGCTCGGAGCCCGAACCCTCAGATGCGGGCCCCTCAGGTCCCATCTTCCGGAACACCCCGAACATGAGGTACCAGTCGTCCGGCCCGATACGCCCTCGGGTCGACCACAGCCACGGAAGCGAGCTGCGGACCAGCTCCTCCGGGGACTGCTCGTTCCAGGGCGAGACGAAGGGGTTGCGATCCGTGCGCACCACACCGGAGGTCGCCGCGGCGACGTACTGGGGGAAGTCGGTCTCTCGGACCACGCGCAGCACCAGCCGCGGAGACTCGATCCGCAGCCCGAAGGGCGGCCAGATCTCCTCCAGCGGCTGCCGCGCATCGTCCACCCGTATCCTGCCGCCGCCCATGCCGCCTCCGCTCGTCGTCCGTTCCCTCCAGACGCACACTAAGACACACACCCGACCGAGCTGGACGCCTCTGCCGAACACGGTACTATGAGCCGCGTCACACCTCGCACCATGATGCGGTCCTCGGGGGCCGCCGCACGATTCCGTCGACCTACCCCGAGACCACCCGCGTCCGTCCACTGCCGAAGGGGATCCCTATGGATGGCATCAACTCCCTCGTGCTCGCCGTCATCGGCGTCGCGATGATGGCGGCAGGCTACTTCCTCTACTCGAAGTTCCTGTCCAAGAAGGTCTACAGGCTCAACGTCGACTTCCGCACTCCGAGCCACGAGTTCAACGACGGCGTCGACTTCGTGCCCACCAACAAGTACGTCCTCTGGGGGCACCACTTCACCTCAGTGGCCGGCGCCGCGCCGATCATCGGTCCGGCCGTGGCCGTGATCTGGGGATGGCTGCCGGCGTTCATCTGGGTCGTCTTCGGCACGGTCTTCCTGGCCGGCATGCACGACCTGGGCGCCCTGTGGGCCTCCGCCCGCAACAAGGGCCAGTCCATCGGCACCCTGTCCGGGCGCTACATCGGCGCTCGGGGCCGCAACCTCTTCCTCGCAGTGATCTTCCTGCTGCTGCTCATGGTGGTCGCCGCCTTCGCCGTGGTGATCTCCGGACTGCTCGTCGCCCAGCCCGGCGCCGTGATCCCCACCTGGGGCGCGCTGATCGTCGCCGTCTGCGTCGGCCAGGCGATCTACCGGTTCCGGATGAACCTCATGGTCGTCTCCCTGGTCGGTGTGGCCGCGCTCTACGCGCTCATCGTGATCGGTGACCGATACCCGATCGAGCTGCCCGACCCGGTCCTGGGGATGAACCCGCAGGGATTCTGGATCGTGCTGCTGTTCGTCTACGCGGCCGTCGCCTCGATCCTGCCCGTCTGGGTGCTGCTGCAGCCGCGCGACTACATCAACGGCATCCAGCTGTTCATCGGTCTGGGGATCCTCTACGGCTCGGTCATGATCGCCACCCCCACCGTGGTGGCGCCGGCCTGGAACGAGAACGTCCCCGCCGACACCCCGTCGATCGTGCCGCTGCTGTTCGTCACCGTGGCCTGCGGGGCGATCTCCGGAGCCCACGGGGTCATCGCCTCCGGCACCACCTCCAAGCAGCTCGACCGGGAGTCCGACGCCCGGTTCGTCGGCTACTTCGGCGCCGTCGGCGAGGGCCTGCTCGCCCTGGGCGCCATCCTGGCCACCACCGCCGGGTTCCAGTCGCTGCAGGACTGGGAGGCTGTCTACGACTCGTTCTCCTCCGGCGGCGTGCCGGTCTTCGTCGAGGGCGGCGGGGCGATCATGAACGCCGGCCTGGGCATCCCGGCCGGACTTTCGGCCACCATCCTCGCGACCATGGCCGTGCTCTTCGCCGCGACGACCATGGACACCTGCATGCGTCTGAAGCGGTTCGTCATCCAGGAGATCGGCCAGCTGGCCGGCATCCGGCTGGGAACTGTGGTCTCCACCCTGCTGGCCACCGGCCTCGGACTGGCGCTGACCTTCTCCCAGGGCGGCGACGGCTCCGGCGGTCTGCTGATCTGGCCGCTGTTCGGCACCACCAACCAGCTGATGGCGGCGCTGACCCTGGTCATCCTCACCATCATGCTGATGCGCAAGGGACGGCCGTTCCTGCCGGTGCTCATCCCCGGACTGTTCGTCCTGGTGATGAGCGCCTGGGCCGCGTTCGTCCAGCTGGGCACCTTCTTCCGTGACGGCGAGTGGCTGCTGCTCTCCATCGACGTCGCGATCATCGTCGCCGCCGCCTGGGTG
The DNA here is from genome assembly GCF_025420485.1 of Nesterenkonia marinintestina. GTDB lineage: Bacteria > Actinomycetota > Actinomycetes > Actinomycetales > Micrococcaceae > Nesterenkonia > Nesterenkonia marinintestina. The sequence goes on from NZ_JAOEFD010000007.1 coordinate 58,307, forward strand.
CTGGTGGAGGCGGTCATCGCGATGAGCCGGGCCCGCCACCTGCCGAGGGAGCCCGAGGACGAGGAGGCCCTCACCGAGGCGGAGAAGCTGCCGAGCCGGGAGCGCTGAGCACGATAGCACCCGATCAGCGGCGCTGAGCCCGCGAACCCACCCCCTGCGGCGGCCGTGATCCGACGGCCGCCGCAGGCGGCATGCTCACCCCTCGACGCGGTACGATGACGACGATCACACATATCGCACCGGACAGCGCCCTCCGTTCGGTCGCCGGGGAACGGCCGACGCTCTGAGGAGGACGGCGTGTCCGTCCGTCTCAGAGGGAGAGTCACTATGGACGGCGTCAACTCACTGGTGCTGGCCGTCATCGGCGTGACGATGATGCTGGCCGGCTACTTCCTGTACTCGAAGTTCCTGTCCAAGAAGGTCTACAAGCTCAACGCCGAGTTCCGCACCCCCAGCCACGAGTTCGACGACGGCGTCGACTTCGTCCCCACCAACAAGTACATCCTCTGGGGACACCACTTCACCTCCGTGGCCGGCGCGGCTCCCATCGTGGGACCCGCGGTCGCAGTCATCTGGGGATGGCTGCCGGCCTTCCTGTGGGTCGTCTTCGGCACGATCTTCCTGGCCGGCATGCACGACCTCGGGGCCCTGTGGGCCTCCACCCGCAACAAGGGGCAGTCCATCGGCACCCTGTCCGGCCGCTACATCGGCGCCCGCGGCAGGAACCTGTTCCTGGTGGTCATCTTCCTGCTGCTGCTCATGGTGGTCGCCGCCTTCGCCGTGGTGATCTCCGGACTGCTCGTCGCCCAGCCCGGCGCCGTCATCCCCACCTGGGGCGCACTCGTCGTGGCCCTGCTGGTGGGACAGGCGATCTACCGCTTCCGGATGAACCTGGCCCTGGTGTCCGTCGTCGGCGTCGTGGCCCTCTACGGACTCATCCTGCTGGGCGACCGCTTCCCCGTCGAGCTGCCGGACCAGGTCATGGGATTGGCCCCCGAGGGCGTCTGGATCGTGCTGCTGTTCGTCTATGCCGCGATCGCCTCAGTCCTCCCGGTGTGGGTCCTGCTGCAGCCGCGCGACTACATCAACGGCATCCAGCTGTTCATCGGTCTGGGGATCCTCTACGGCTCGGTCCTGATCGCGACGCCGACGCTCGTCGCCCCCGCCTGGAACGAGAACGTCCCCGCCGACACCCCGTCGATCGTGCCGCTGCTGTTCGTCACCATCGCCTGCGGGGCGATCTCCGGGTTCCACGGCACCGTGGCATCGGGCACCTCGTCCAAGCAGATCGACCGGGAGACCGACGCCCGGTTCGTCGGCTACTTCGGCGCCGTCGGCGAGGGCCTGCTCGCCCTGGGCGCCATCATCGCGACGACGGCCGGGTTCCAGTCGCTGCAGGACTGGGAGTCGGTCTACGAGTCCTTCTCCTCCGGCGGCGTGCCGGTCTTCGTCGAGGGCGGCGGGGCGATCATGAACGCCGGTCTGGGGATCCCCGAGGGCCTCTCGGCCACCATCCTCGCCACCATGGCCGTGCTCTTCGCCGCGACGACCATGGACACCGGGGTCCGCCTGAAGCGGTTCGTGGTGCAGGAGATCGGTCAGCTGGCCGGCATCCGGCTGAACACCGTGGTGGCCACGATCGTCACCGTCGGCATCGCCCTGGCGCTGACCTTCTCGCAGGGCGGGGACGGCTCCGGCGGCATGCTCATCTGGCCGCTGTTCGGCACCACCAACCAGCTGCTGGCCGCGCTGACGCTGATGATCGTGACGATCATGCTGATGCGCAAGGGACGGCCGTTCCTGCCGGTGCTGATCCCGGCGCTGTTCGTCCTGATCGTGAGCGCCTGGGCCGCCTTCGTGCAGCTGGGCACCTTCTACGCCGACGGCGAGTGGCTGCTGCTGGGCATCGACGTCGTCATCATCATCGCCGCCGCCTGGGTCCTGGTGGAGTCGGCCATCGCCATGGGTCGGGTCGCCAAGGAGCCCAAGGAGCCCGAGGACGACGAGCTGCTGACCGAGGCCGAGAAGCTGCCGAGCCGGGAGCGCTGAGCCGATGGCCGCGTCAGGGCTGGCCCGCCTCCGGGACGGGCTGCGCGGGCTCTCCCGCGGGCTCGAGGAGTTCTACGTCGCGCCGTACCGTCGGACGATGGCCCGCGCCCGACGCGACGAGGAGGACCTGTTCATGATGCTGGTCCTCTCCGAGGCGCTGGGCATCCCCAACCCGGCCTCGGGGGCGACCCTGGAGCTGCTGCCCGAGATGCTCGACCGCATGCACGACTGGCACATCCGCCAGGGGATGAAGGATCTGCCCATCGAAGGACTCTCATGCTGCTGAACGCACTGAGCCGCTCGGTCCAGGTCCTGTTCCTGGGCGGCAAGGGCGGGGTCGGCAAGACCTCCACCGCCTCGGCCGTGGCCCTGCACCGTGCACGCGCCGGCGGCCGGGTCCTGCTGGTCTCCACGGACCCGGCCCACAACATCGGGCACCTGTGGGAGCGGGAGATCGGCGACGACGTCGTCACCCTGTTCCGGGACGCCGACGGGGACGGCGCGTCTGCCGGGCGGCTCGACGCCGTCGAGGTGGACCCGCGCCGCACGGTGCGCGCCCATGTGCGGGAGGTCGGCCAGACGCTGCGGTCGATGATGCCCGAGCATCTGCACCGACAGGTCGACGAGCATCTGCGCATGGCCGAGGATTCGCCGGGCACGCATGAGTCGGCGCTGCTGGAGCGGATCGCCGAGCTGGTGGAGCAGTCCCTGGACGACTACGACCTCATCGTGTTCGACACCGCGCCCTCGGGCCACACCGCCCGGCTGATGGCGCTGCCCGAGACGATGACCGTGTGGACCGAGGGGCTGCTCGCGCGGCGGGACCGGGCCGAACGGTTCGGCGCCGCAGTGCGTGCGCTGGACCGCGACGACGACCCGGCGACCCAGCGCGACCGTCGGATCCGAGCGGTGCTCACCCGGCGTCGCACCCGCTTCGAACAGCTGCGCGACGTCCTGCGCGACGAGCGGCGGTGCGCCTTCGTCGTCGTGCTCACTCCGGAGCGGCTGCCGGTGCTGGAGTCGGCGGAGCTGGTCACCGACCTGCAGGGCAGCGGAGTCCGCGTGGGCGGGCTGGTGGTCAACCGGCTGTCCCCCGACGACGCCGGGGAGTACCTGGCCCGTCGTCGGGAGCAGGAGCTGCGGCATGTGGAGTCGCTGCGTGAGCTCCTGCCGGAGATGGAGGTGCAGACCGTGCCGCTGCTCCCGGGCGACGTGGTGGGCGCAGACGCCGTAGGACGCCTCGCCGACCTCTACGCCTGATCGGCCGCGCACCTCACCGACCCCACCTCCTCACACCCGTCCCCACCTCCTCACACCCGTCCACACCTCCACACCGCAAGCGTCTACCCCGAATGCACACGTCCCCCGCGGATTCGCGGGGGACGTGTGCATTCGGGGTAGACGCACGGTTCGGGGTGGGGTGAGGGCGTGGCTGGGGGACGCTGAGGTGCTTTCGGGTGGGCCGGCGGTCAGTCGGCGACGGCGTCGCGCGAGCCGTAGTCACCGTCGAGCACGCGGCGCAGCACCGGCACGAGGCCGTCGTCGTCGACGTGGTCGGTCTGCTCGTCGGCCGCCCGCACGACCTCCTCCGGCGCCTGGCCCATCGCCACGCCGCGGCCGGCCCAGACGAGCATCTCGATGTCGTTGCGCCCGTCCCCTGCGGCGACCACGTCGGTGATCGGCACCCCGAGGCGCTCGCGCAGCGCCTCGAGGGAGGATCCCTTCGTCACTCCCGCCGCTGCGACGTCGAGCCAGGCCGACCATCCGACCGAGTAGGTCACGCCCTGCAGACCGATGCCCCCGACGGCCTCGGCGAACTCCTCGCTGGTCGCGGTGTGCGAGTTGACCACCAGCCGCACCGCCTCCACCTGGGTGAGCTCCTGGAAGGTGACCCCCTCGGCCATCAGGCCGAAGGACATGTCCTGGAACCGTTCGGTGGAGAGGAACCCGCCGTCGGCGGTCTCCACCGCGTAGCGGGCGTTGGGCAGGCGGTCGGCGAGCGCCTCCAGGGCCGGGGCGGGGTCGAAGACGTGGCGGGAGATGACCTCGTAGCCGTCGGGCAGCGAGGCGTCGATGCGTACGGTCACCCCTCCGTTGGAGCAGACCGCGTACCCCTGGGTCACGCCCAGGGCCTCGACCACCGGGAGCACCGCGGGCAGCGAGCGCCCGGTGGACACGACCACCGTGTGCCCGTCCGCGACGACCTCACGACCCGTCCTGCGCACGGCGTCGGACATGTGACCGTCGTGGTCGACCAGGGTGCCGTCGACGTCGAGGCAGACCATGGCCCGACCACGACGATGGACGTGGCTGCCCCCGTCGCCCGCGGCGGGCACGGAGATCCGGCCGGTCTGGTTCGTGTCCGTGGTGGTCATAGAGGAGCGCCGTCCGTTCGGGGTCTGCGGTCTGGTCCGCCGACGCCGTGCTGCGCAGGGCGCCGGAGTAGGACATTATGCCGGATGGTCCCATCGGCGGAAGAACGGCAGGTGGACGGAGGGCGGCTCAGGAGCGCTCGAGGTGGGCGCGCACGAACCACTGGAACAGTTCGAGGTCCTTGGTCTGACCGATGAGCAGGTCCTCGGTGATCGGGTCGGTGTCGGCGACCTTGGCGATCACCTGACGGTGGTCCGAGACGACGCCGTCGTAGACCTTGTCGACCTCCGTGAGGTGCTCCTGAGTGCTGGCCCGTCCCAGCGGGTAGTCCTCCCAGGACCGTTCGGCGACCATCTGGCCGCTGCGTCCCGAGGGCGTGCCGCCGAGGGTGGCGATGCGTTCGGCGACCTCGTCGGCGAAGCCGCGGACCTTCTCGATCTCCGGGTCGAGCATCTCGTGGACGGCGATGAAGTTCGGACCCGTGACGTTCCAGTGCACGTGCTTCAGCGCCAGATGGAGGTCGTTGAGCGCGTTGAGGCGCTGCTGGAGGAGCCCGGCGATCTCGTGCCCGTTCTCCTTCGCCAGGCCGGGGACGGTGTAGTCGGCGTTGCGGTCTGCCATGGTCGCTCTCCTTCGGTGAGGCGGGGCGCCAGGCGGTGCTGCCTGCCGCCGCTCCACATCTTAGCGATTCAGAAGAAGCGCCGACAGCCTGATGAGCCTCACCTCACCGGGGTGAGGACCTCCAGTCCGCCGAGGTAGGGACGCAGCGCCTCCGGCACACGGACCGAGCCGTCGGCCTGCTGGTGGTTCTCCAGGATCGCCACCAGCCAGCGGGTGGTGGCCAGGGTTCCGTTGAGCATGGCTGCCGGACGGGTGGGGCCCTTGGACCCGTCGTCCTTGACCGTGCGCTCCCGGATGTTCAGCCGCCGCGCCTGGAAGGTCGTGCAGTCCGACGTCGACGTCAGCTCGCGGTAGGTGCCCTGGGAGGGGACCCACGCCTCGCAGTCGAACTTCCGAGCCGCCGACATGCCCAGGTCGCCGGCGGCGATGTCGACCACCCGGTAGGGCAGCTCCATCTTCCGCAGCATCGTCTCCTCCCAGGCCAGCATCCGCTCATGCTCGGCCTTCGACTCCTCCTGGGAGCAGTAGACGAACATCTCCAGCTTGTTGAACTGGTGGACGCGCAGGATCCCTCGGGTGTCCTTGCCGTGCGAGCCGGCCTCGCGCCGATAGCAGGTGGACCACCCGGCGTATCGCAGCGGAGCCTGGGACAGCTCCAGGATCTCGTCGGCGTGGTAGCCGGCCAGGGAGACCTCCGAGGTGCCCACCAGGTACAGGTCGTCGCGCTCCAGACGGTAGATCTCGTCGTCGTGCTCGACGTCGAAGCCGGTGCCCTGCATGGTCTCCGGACGCACCAGGGTCGGGGTGATCATCGGGGTGAAGCCGTGCTCGAGCGCCTGGTCGAGGCCCATCTGCATCATGGCCAGCTCCAGTCGGGCGCCGACTCCCTTGAGGAAGTAGAACCGGGCCCCGGAGACCTTGGCCCCGCGCTCCATGTCGACGGCGTCCAGCGCCTCGGCGAGGTCCAGGTGGTCGCGGACCGAGACCCCCTCGGCCTCGAAGTCGCGGGGCGCGCCCTCGTGGCGCAGCACCACCGAGTCCTCCTCGCCGCCGGGCGGGACGCCGTCGTGGATGAGGTTGGGGACGGCGCGCTGCATCTCGGCGAGCTCAGCCTCCGCGGCCTTGGCGGAGGCCTCCGCCTCCTTCACCTGCTCCGAGAGGTCCTTCACCTCGGCCAGCAGAGCCTGCTTCTCGTCCCCCTCCGCCTGGGCCACGCGCCGGCCGAAGGACTTCTGCTCGGCGCGCAGGGACTCGAACCGGGTGATCGAGGCGCTGCGGGCGCTGTGGGCCGAGACGGCCCGCTCGATCAGCGACTCGTCGGCCCCTCGGGCGCGCTGGCTCGCGCGGTACAGCTCCGGCTCCTCGATCAGGTGCTTGATGTCGATCATGGGACCAGGTTAGCCCGAACCGGAGGGCTAGACTGAGCCGAATGGGTGTCCAGGAACTGCAGGTGCTGCTCGGGGTGGCCGCGCTGCTCGCCGTCGTCGCCGTCGCCGTGATGGTCGGCGCGCTGATCTCGAACCGGCGGCTCCGGAGCTCCCTGGCCCAGCTGCAGGATCTACGGGAGCAGGAGGCCCAGGAGCGCGCCGCCGCGGCCGCCCAGGACCGGCGCCGGGTGGGGCTGGTGCTGAATCCGACCAAGGCGGAGGCGACGACGGTCGCCCGCCAGGTGCACCGGGCCTGCAGCCGCGCCGGCATCGGCGCCCCGATGATCTACGAGACCACCGCCTCGGACCCCGGCTACTCGATGGCCCGGGAGGCCGTGGCCGACGGGGCCGACGTGGTGCTGGCCGCAGGGGGCGACGGCACCGTGCGCAAGGTGGCCGCCGCCCTCGCCGACGGGCCGGTGAGCCTGGGCGTCATCCCCATGGGCACGGGGAACCTCTTCGCCCGCAACATCGGCCTGCCGTACCACGACCTCGAAGCCTGCATCGACGAGGCCCTCCACGGGCCGGGGTCCGCCGTGGACATCGTCGACCTCGCACTCACCCACCTCGACGGCGCCATCGTGCACGAGCATTCGCTGGTGATCGCCGGCGCCGGGATGGACGCCGAGGTGATGGGAGGGACCCGCGACGTGCTCAAGGAGCGTGCCGGCTGGCTGGCCTACGGGGAGGCGGGTGCACGGCATCTGATCGGCCACCGCCATCCGGTGACCTTCTCGGTGGACCACGAGCCGCCGCGCCCCCACAAGGTGCGCTCCGTGCTGCTGGCCAACTGCGGGTCGCTGCAGGCCGGCATGGTGCTGGTGCCCTCGGCCCGGTTCGACGACGGACGCCTCGACACGGTCCTGTTCACCCCGCGCCACCTCTGGGACTGGATACGGATCGTGGCGAAGACGGTGACCCGGTCCTCCGCGGAGCTTCCGGTGATGCAGGTCCGCCAGGGGCGCACCGCGGTGCTGGAGAGCCAGGAGCCGATGCCCTTCCAGATCGACGGCGACGCGCTCGGCGAGGTCGTCCGCGTCGAGGCCGGCGTGCGCGCGGGGGCGGTGCAGGTCAACGGCGTGCTGCGGCTGCCCGCCCGGCGGCAGACCCTGGCCGAGGTGCTCAGCCCTCCGTCGACGGGTTCCTGACCTCCCGGTCCTGGACCGTCCCCTCGGTGATCGAGCCGATCCACCGCTCGGCGGCGTCGAAGGCCGAGTCGCTGACGTCCTCCGTCACGTGCTGAGACCTGCGGTCCGCCCGCGGATAGGAGCCGAGGAAGCGGATGCCGGGCGCGCAGCGGTGGACTCCGGCGAGCGCCTGGGCCACCCGGGCCTCGCGGACGTGTCCCTCCAGGTCCAGGGAGAAGAAATACTGTCCGAGTCCTCCCCCGGTCGGCCGGGACTCGATGCGGCACAGATTCACCCCGCGGGTGGAGAACTGCTCGAGCAGCTCCATCAGCGCACCGGCCCGGTCCTGGGGCAGCGGGATCATCAGGGTCGTCTTGTCGGCCCCCGTCATCTCCGGCACCGGTCCCGGCCGAGAGACCAGCACGAACCGGGTGACGGCCCCGGAGACGTCCTCGATGCCCTCGGCCAGCACCTGCAGTCCGAGCTGCTCGGCCACCAGCGGGGAACAGACGGCGGCCCGGGCCTCGGTCCGCCCCTCCAGCACCTCGCCCGCGGCCGCTGCGGTGGAGGAGGCCGGGAGGAGGTCGACGTCGCCGATGTGCTCCTCGACCCAGCCGCGCACCTGCGCCCAGGCGTGGGTGTGGGTGGTCACGGACGTGACCTCGGAGAGCGCTGTGCCGGGACGTGCGGCGAGGACGAAGGTGATCGGCACCAGGGACTCGCCGACGATGTGCAGCCGGTGGGCGACCGAGACCGCGTCGAGCGTGGCGGTGACCCCGCCCTCGACCGAGTTCTCGATCGGGACCATCGCGGCATCGGCCTCACCGCGCTCGACCATGGCCAGGGCCGTCGGCACCGAGGGGGCCGGGATCCGCTCGGCGACGTCGGCGCCGGGGACCTGCAGCAGCGCGGCCTCGGTGAACGTCCCGGAGGGACCGAGATAGGCGTAGCGCATCAGGGTCACCGGATCACCGGGTCCTCACCGGTGGAGGACTCCAGGGGACGTCCGGCCTCGAGCCAGCCCCCCATCCCGTCGGCCACGAAGATCGCACTGTAGCCCTGCCCGGTCAGCCACTGGGTGATGCGCACCGCCCGTCCGCCGGTGCGGCAGGTCACGTAGACGTCGTCGTCGGGGTCGATCTCCTCGGCGAAGCGTTCGGGGATCCGGTCCACCGGGATGTGGACCGCTCCGGGAGCGTGACCGGCCTCGAACTCGTAGTCCTCCCGCACGTCGAGCAGCGTGGCGTCGGCGGGCACGTCGGCCGCTCGGACGGTCTCGTAGTCGGACATGACAACCTCCTGGACGAGTGGACTCTGCACAGCACTGCACGGCTCTGCACAGCACTGTATCGCCGCCGACGCATAGGGTGGGGCCATGAGTCCCGCCGCGCCCGACCTCGACCTGCTCCGCTCCTCCGCGGCCGCACTGCGGGCCGCCTTCTTCGCCGGGGAGGTCTCGGCGACGGACATGGTCTCCGCCGCCGCCTCTGCGGCCGCAGATGATCGGCTGGGGGCCTATCTGACCGTCGACGCCGAGGCCGCGACGGTCGAGGCCCGGCAGACCGACGAGGTTCGGGCGATGCTCCGCCGCACCGGCGGACTGCGGGAGCTGACCGGCACCCACCCGCTGCTGGGGCTGCCCACCGCGTTCAAGGACCTGGTGAAGGTCGCCGGCATGCCCACGACCTTCGGCACAGCGGCGCTGGACCACCCGGTGGCCGCCGCCGACGACCCTCTCCCCCGAAGGGTCCACCGCGGCGGGGCGATCAGTGTGGGGAAGACCCAGGTCCCCGAGTTCGGGCTCCCCTGCTACTCCGAGAACCGGATCGGTGCGCCCGCCAGGAACCCGCTGGACCCTGCCCGGACCGCCGGGGGCTCCACCGGCGGCGGCGCCGCGGCGGTGGCGTCGGGGATGCTCCCCTTCGCCCCCGGGTCCGACGGAGGCGGCTCGGTGCGCATCCCGGCGGCGGCCTGCGGTCTGGTGGGGCTGAAGCCCGGCCGGAGACGGATGCCCGACGACCCGCACCGCGACGACGTGCGGAACCTGATGGTGTCAGGTCCCCTCGCACGCTCGGCCTCCGACGCCGCACTGCTGTTCGACGTGATGGCCGGATCCCGGTTCCGGCCCACCGCCGAGGGCATGGCCGAAGGACCGTCCATGGCCGCAGTGCGCCGGGCCCTGGCGGAGGGGCTGCCGGCGCTGCGGGTGCGCACCACCGTGGACGCCCCGTTCTCCCCGGACCTGGAGGTCCCGCTGGCCGAGGAGGCGCGACGGTCCTACGGACGCGGGGCCGAGCTGCTGCGCGGTCTGGGCCACCGGGTCGTCGACGCCGACCGCGCCCGGGGTCGTCACCGGTCCCGCCTGTGGCCCGAGGACTACCACCGCCGCTTCCGCGCCCTGTGGACCGCGGGGCTGGCCGCCTCGCCGTTCACCGCCGACCAGGAGGAGCTGCTGGAGCCGCTGACCCGCTACTTCCTGGATCTCGCTCGGTCGAGACCTCCGGAGGAGACGGCCGCGGCCGTCGGGCGGCTGCAGCGCGCCGCCAGGGACGCCGAGTCGGTCCTCGGCGACGCAGACCTCCTGATGACCCCCATGCTGGCCACGGCCCCGCCGGAGATCGGATGGTTCACCTCCCTGGACCCGGCGGAGAACTACGAGGCCCAGTGCCGGTTCACCCCGTACTCCTCGGTGATCAACGTGCTGGGCCTGCCGGCCGTCAGCGTCCCGGTGCTGACCGACGCCGAAGGTCTGAGCTGGTCGGTGCAGCTGATCGGACGCCGCGGCTCCGAGGAGCTGCTCCTCGCCGTGGCGGCGACCATGACCGAGAGGTCCTGAGGCCGCCGCTCCCGGCCGGACCGGCCGCACCGGCCGCCCTGGTCCCACGACGACAGAACGCCGGACCCCAGACCCGTGAAGGGCCTGTGATCCGGCGTCCGTCTCGGCGGTCAGGGACCGGCCGACGTCATCGAGGGACGATCACTTCTTGTCGTCCTTCTTGTCGCCGCCCTTGTCGTCCTTGCCCGCGAACTCGCCCAGCTTGTCGCTGGCGTCGCCAGCCTTGTCCTGGGCGCTGTCCTTGGCGTCGTTGAACTTATCTCCGAGTCCCATACGAACTCCTTTCGTCAGCTCAGCCGATGCTCCGTCCCTCCTCGGAGGTCCGGAGCATCGTTCGGACACCATCACCCTAACCACACCCGGCGCTGTTGCACACCCCTGTGCCCGGCTTCGTCTCCGAGTCCGGTCGATATCAGGGGGCGGGGGCGTCACGGTCCTGTTCGAGATCGTCGGCGTTGACCGGGGTCGCGTAGACCTCCCGCGGGTCGTCCTCCTCGCTGACCTCGGTGCCGGGGTCGGTGCCGCGCAGCCGCGCCACCCAGCTCATCCCGTGGTGGATGGCCAGGGCGGCGAAGCTGCCCAGCGCGATGCCCTCGAAGACCACGTCCCCGAAGACCATGGTGAAGTTGGCGATCGCGATGATCAGCGGCACGCCGGCGACCGCCAGATTGATGGGGTTGGCGAAGTCGACCCGGTTCTGCACCCAGATCCGCACCCCGAGGATGCCGATCATCCCGTAGAGCACGGTGCCCGCGCCGCCGAGCACGCCCGCCGGGACGGTGGCCACCACGGCGCCGACCTTGGGCATCAGCCCCAGCAGGATCGCGAAGGTCCCGGCCACCCAGTAGGCGGCGGTGGAGTACACCCGCGAGGAGGCCATCACTCCGATGTTCTCGGCGTAGGTGGTGGTGCCCGAGCCGCCGCCGGATCCGGCGAGCATCGTGGCCACGCCGTCGGCCATCAGCGCGCGGCCGGCCACCGGGTCCAGGTCTCGGCGGGTCATCAGCGCCACCGACTTCACGTGGCCGACGTTCTCTGCCACCAGGACCAGCACCACGGGGACGAAGAGCCCCACCACCGAGAGGTGGAAGGTCGGCGCCGTCATCTCCGGCAGACCGAACCAGGCGGCGTCGCCCACGTCGGAGAAGTCGACCTCGCCCAGCAGCACCGCGACGACGTAGCCGATCACCACCCCGACCAGGATCGACAGCCGGCCCAGCAGGCCGCGGAAGAGCACACCGGAGAGCAGCATCGCCACGATGGTGACCGTCGCGGTCACCGGTGCGGCGTCGACGTTGTCCCATGCGGCCGGGGCGAGGTTCAGTCCGATCAGCGCGACGATGGAGCCGGTGACCACCGGAGGCATGAGCACCTGGATCCATCGGGTGCCGGCCAGGTGGGCCGCCAGCCCGACGAGGAAGAGCCCGGCCCCCGCCATGATGATCCCGCCGAGCGCTCCGGACATGCCGTGCATCGCGGTGGCCGCGGTCACCGGGGCGATGAACGCGAAGGACGACCCCAGGTAGGAGGGCACGCGCCCGGCGGTGATCACCAGGAACAGCAGGGTGCCGATGCCGGAGAAGAACAGCGTCGTCGAGGGTGGGAAGTCGGTGATCAGGGGGACCAGGAAGGTGGCGCCGAACATGGCGACCACGTGCTGCAGGCCGATGCCGGTGGTCCGGCCCCAGCTCAGGCGCTGGTCGGGGGCGACGACGTCGCCGGGGCGGATCCGTCGTCCGTCGCCGTATACGTCCCAGCCGAAGCCGGGCAGGATCCTCCTGCGCTCAGAGGTCATGCGTTCCCCCAGGGTGAGTGATGTGTCCGTCGCGGTGCGTGTCCCGACCGCAGGCAAGTCTAGCCGCGTCCCGCGCCGCACAGCGGCCCCGCAGGACGCCGTGGGACGATTCGATGTGAGGGTGGTCGCAGGCCGATCAATGCGGTCAGCCTGATAGGCATCACGGCAGAATAACAGTGTGGTCTTTTCTCGGGAGTTTCCCGGCGACCCGACGGCATCCGCGGCATCGCAGAGCCGCTGAGGCGGTCGAAATGCTGCGCAGAACGCCGCACCCGCCTCGAGCACCCCTCTCAGCCCCGTCCGCCCGCCGGTCTGAGGGTTGATTCCTCGTCACCGCCCATTAGGCTGAGCATGATGTCGCACACCGACCCTGCCGCCGCACCGACGGATCCGACCCAGAACGGCTCTGGCGAGACGATCGAGATCCGCGTCCCGACCGTCGACGACGGCGCCGGAATGTGGCGCCTGGCCCGCGGGACCGGGGTGCTGGACCTCAACACGCCCTACGCCTACATCCTGTGGGCCCGCGACTTCGCCGCGACCTCGGTGGTCGCCCTGGTCGACGGACAGCTGGCCGGGTTCATCTCCGGCTACGTCCGCCCCGAGGACCCGCGGACCCTGTTCGTCTGGCAGGTCGGCGTCGACTCCGACTTCCGGGGGCGCGGCCTGGCCAAGAAGATGCTCTTCGGCCTCGTCGACCGCACCGCCGCCTCCCGCCTGGAGACCACGATCACCTCCGACAACGAGGCGTCGATCGCCCTGTTCACCGCACTGGCCCGCCACCACGGAGCCGAGATCACCCGCAGCGACCTCTTCGGCGAGGAGGTCTTCCCCTCCGCAGAGGAGTCGGGCGAGGCCCACGCCGCCGAGGACCTCTACACCGTGGAGCCGCTGCACGCCGAGACCTGATCCGCCGATCCGGCCGCGACGTCGTCGACGTCCCACAGAATCCCGCCGGGCGCCGTCGCCGTCGCCCCCAGACCTGATCCGACCATCACCATCGACATCACCATCGACATCGCTGCGACGCCCCGTCGCGGCACGGAGGAACGAGACATGTCCACAGAGATCTTCGAGACCCGCGAGTCCCAGGTCCGCAGCTACTCCAAGAACTGGCCGGCCGTCTTCGAGAAGGCGTCCGGGGCCTACCAGACCACCGAGGACGGCAGCCGCTACCTCGACTTCTTCTCCGGGGCCGGCGCACTGAACTACGGCCACAACCACCCGGAGCTGCGGGATCTCGTCGTGGACTACGTCGCCAACGACGGTGTCGCCCACTCGCTGGACATGAACACTCCGCCCAAGCGCCGGTTCCTGCAGACCTTCCAGGACATCATCCTCAAGCCGCGGAACCTCGACTACAAGGTCATGTTCCCCGGCCCCACGGGCACCAACACCGTCGAGGCCGCGCTGAAGCTGGCCCGCAAGGTCACCGGCCGTCAGCACATCCTGTCCTTCACCAACGCCTTCCACGGCATGACCCTCGGCGCGCTCTCGGTCACCGGAAACTCCATGAAGCGCCGCGGCGCCGGGATCCCGCTGACCAACTCCTCGAAGATCCCCTACGACGACTACTTCGACGGCGACATCCCCGACTTCATCTGGCTGGAGAAGGTCCTCGAGGACTCCGGCTCCGGTGTGGACAAGCCGGCGGCCGTCATCGTCGAGACCGTCCAGGGCGAGGGCGGGCTCAACGCGGCCCGCATGGACTGGCTGAAGGGTCTGGCCGACCTGCTCAAGCGTCACAACATCCTGCTCATCGTCGACGACGTCCAGGCCGGCTGCGGACGCACCGGTCGGTTCTTCTCCTTCGAGGAGGCCGGCATCGTGCCGGACATCGTCTGCGTGTCGAAGTCCATCTCCGGCTACGGACTGCCGCTGGCGCTGACCCTGTTCAAGCCGGAGCTGGACGTCTGGGAGGGCGGAGAGCACAACGGCACCTTCCGCGGCAACAACATGGCGTTCATCACCGGCGCCCGAGCGTTCGAGCTGTTCTGGTCGGACGACTCCTTCCAGGAGGAGCTGGCCGGGAAGATCGACGAGCTGCACACCGGACTGGAGCAGATCGCCGGCCACGTCAAGGGTGCGACCGTCCGCGGCCGCGGGTTCCTCACCGGCATCTGCTATCCGGACCCGGACACCGCCGGGAAGGTGGCGGCCGAGTGCTACAAGCGCAACATGCTGCTGGAGACCTCCGGGCCGAAGGACGAGGTCATCAAGGTCATGCCGCCGCTGACCATCAGCTCCGAAGACCTGCAGAAGGGCCTGCAGATCATCGAGGAGTCGACCCTGGCCGCCACCGGGAACTCCGGTGAGCCGAGCCGCCTGCGCGCCCCGCACTGATCCGCGCCCAGCCTCTGGGCGTCCCCCACCTCCCCGTCTGACAGGAGAACCCCGTATGTACACCCTGCACATCGATGACCTCAACGGCACCGACCGCGACATCGACGAGCCGAACTGGCGCTCCCGCCGCATGGTGCTCGCCAAGGAGAAGGTCGGCTTCTCGCTGCACGAGACCACGCTGCGCGCCGGCACCTCCAACGACTTCTGGTACGCCAACCACGTCGAGGCCGTCTACTGCGTGGGCGGCAAGGGCACGCTGACCGACCGGGAGACCGGCGAGAAGTACCCGATCACCGACGGCTTCCTCTACCTGCTGGACGGCTACGAGAAGCACCGCGTCGAGGTCGAGGAGGAGATGCGCATGGTGTGCGTCTTCAACCCCCCGGTCACCGGCCGTGAGGTCCACGACGACAACGGGGTGTACCCGCTCATCATCGAGGAGGACTGAGCTCCGCTCCCCGCCTCATCCGCAGGACCCGCCCATCGTGAGTCCTCCCGCCGACATGTCGGCGGGTCCGCTCACGATCGGCGGGTCCTCTGCTGTCCGGCTCATGGGTCCGTGGCCGTCGGACCGGTGGTCCGTCGACGGTCCTGTGCGCGGATCGTATAGGTCCAGACGAGGAAGCCGACCGGCACCAGCACGGGGATCGCGAAGATCAGGACCGCCCAGACCGCGCCGCGCAGCGGGGGCATGTCCCGGTCTCGGAGCAGCACGATCAGCGCCCAGACGAGGGAGACGACGGCGAGGGCGCTGAGAGCCCAGAACGAGATGACAGCCTGGTCCGACACGGCCCACACTCTACCCTCCGGCCCTCCCGCCACACTCCCCGGAGGCAGCAGGCGGCTCGGCGCATCAGGGACCGGACGGACGCTGGGGCCAGGCGTCGTGCTCGGTGAGGACGGCGGCCAGGGTCTCGGCTTCGTCGGTGATGATCCCGTCGACGCCCATCGCCAGCAGCTCGCGCATCTCCTCGGCGTCGTCCACGGTCCATACGTGCACCTGAAGCCCGGCCCGGTGGCAGCGGCGGACGAACTCCTCGGTCACCACCGTGATCCGCCCGTGGCGACGCGGCACCTGCAGGCAGTCGACGTCTCCCGAGAGCCGACGCAGCGCGCGCGACCCCGCGTCCCCGGTCACCCGGGCGAGGAGCCCGGCGACCGGTCCGAGGAGCACCCACAGGGCGGTGGACCGCGTACCGCCCGAGCCGGCCGTCGGTCGGGACAGCAGCCGCTGGGCACGACGGCGACGGGCGTCCGAGAAGCTCGCCACCAGGACGCGGTCGTGGGCTCCGTGCCGTTCGACGAGCCGGACGAACGGGTCCACCGCGGCCTCGTCCTTGAGGTCGACGTTCAGCCGCACATCGTCCCACCGGAGCAGGACGTCCTCGAACAGGGCCAGCGGCTCCCCGCCGAGCCGCACCTGCTGCAGCTGCTCCCACGTCCAGTGGGCCAGCGGACCTTCGGCGTCGGTGGTGGGATCCAGGCGTTCGTCGTGGAAGACCACGAGCGTCCCGCAGGCCGCGGTGCGGACGTCGAGCTCGAGGTACCGGAAGCCCAGCCCCACCGCCCGGGAGAACGCGGCCATGGTGTTCTGCACCTCGCGCGCCGCGCCCCGGTGGGCCAGCCCCAGGGGTCGCCCGTGCAGGGGCCCCTCATGGGTGTTCATCAGGTAGGGGATGTGCCGGCGGAACTGTGCGTCCGCGCCGTCGTCGTGCTCAGACATCGATGACCCCGTCTCCCCCGGCGAGCAGGTCCTCCAGCACCGCGGCGACGCCGTCGTCCTCGCAGGACCGCGTGAGGTGGTCGGCGGCGGAGCGTGCCATGGGATGCGCCGAGCCCACGGCCCAGGACCGTCCGGCCCACTGCAGCATCTCGATGTCGTTGGGCATGTCCCCGAACGCGATGACCTGCTCCCGGCCGATGGCGCGGCCGTCGGCGAAGCGGCGCAGCGCCGAGGCCTTGTCCACCCCGCGGGCGGAGAGCTCCAGCAGGCTCACCCCCGGGGCCGAGTGGGTCACCTTCAGCAGGTCGCCCACCGAATCGTGCACCTGCCCGAGGAAGACGTCCGGGTCGACGGAGGTGGTCTTCGCCAGCAGCTTCACCACCCGGTCGTCGGACGACTCGTCGAGGGTCTCCTCGACGGGACCCAGCCGCAGCATGTCCTCGGTGACCCCGGCGGCGCGTCGTCGCTCCTCCTGGAAGAACAGCGACCCCTGCATGAACGTCGGGTCGGCGTGGATCCTCCGCAGCGTCTCTGCGGCGAAGGTGACCTGCGGGTCGAGTCGACGGATGCGCTCCACCGCCTCGAACAGCACCTCGGTGACCATCGGATCCTCGTGCAGCAGCCGCCCCTCCTCGAAGTCGTAGACCACCGCACCGTTGGAGCAGATCACCGGGCCGATCCCGCCCAGGGCCTCTGCCACGGGGCGCAGCCAGCGCACCGGCCGTCCGGTCACCAGCACCACCTGCAGTCCGAGGTCCCGCACCCGGGCGAAGGCCTCCACCGTCCGATCGGTGATCCGACCGGACTCGGTCAGCCCATAGCTGAGGATGGTGCCGTCGATGTCGCTGGCGACCAGTCGGGTGCCGGTCAGCGACGTCCGCTGCTGCTCAGACAGGGCCGACCTCCCCGACCTCGCGCGCGCCCGAGGCCCGCAGCGCGGCGCCGAGCTCGGCGGCCGTGGGCGGCTGGGCGCCGAACCGGGAGGAGGTGAGGGCCGCGGCCTGCGCGGCGGCGGTCAGGACCCCGTGCACGTCCTCGGAGGAGATCCCACGCAGGGCGGGCCGGTTGGACGCGCCCAGCAGACCCAGTCCGCGCAGGGAGGAGAGCACTGCGGCCATGAAGGAGTCCCCGGCACCGACGGTGTCGGCGACGTCGACCCCCACGGCCGGCACTTCGACGGTCCCGGACGCGGCGAGGGCCAGCGCGCCGGAGCCTCCGCGGGTGAGGATGAGCAGCGCCGGACCCAGCTCGGCCCAGGCACGCATGGTCTCCTCGTAGCTGCGTTCCGGGTAGAGCAGGTCGACGTCGTCGGAGGAGGCCTGGACGACGTCGGCCAGCGCCAGGCACTCTTCGACCTGTCGTCGCGCCTCCTCCCGGTTCGGGATGATCGAGGGGCGGTAGTTGGGGTCGTAGCTGATCGTCGCGGTCTCCCGGCGGCGTGCCAGCAGATCGCGGACGGTGGCCTCGCCCGGTCGCATCATCGCTCCGATGGAGCCGGCGTGCAGCAGGTCCAGCCCGACGGGGGCCGTGGCCGAGTCGATCAGCTCGTCCAGCTCGTCGGAGGGAGGCAGGGTCCAGTCGAGTGAGAACTCGTAGCTGGCCTGGCCGGTGGGGTCGAGCGTGGCCTCGGCCACCGAGGTCGGCGTCTCGTCGGGCTCCAGCAGCGCGGTCACGCCCTGGGCGCGCAGACTGCGGGCGATCATCCGTCCGTATTCGTCGTCACCGCGTCGGCCTGCGAACAGCACGTCGTGCTCGAGCCGGGCCAGACCGACGGCCACGTTGAGCGGGCTTCCGCCGACGTGCGCCTTGGGTGCCTGGGTCTCCGAGTGGACGACGTCGACCAGGCACTCTCCGATGACTCCGAGGTAAGCACTCACGGGGTCCAAGGTACCGCAGGGAGGTCCGTCACGGCCGGGGATCAGGCGGTCGGCGGCGGGAAGCGTCGGAAGTCCCGGTACGCCCGCGCCCGCCCCATCCGGCGGCGCAGGCGGCGGCGCAGCCCGGAGTCGGCCTCGTAGCGGAAGGGGTCGACGACGGCGTCCCGGTCGATCATCAGTGCGATCCGTCGGCGCTGGTCGGTGTCGGCGTAGCGGCGGACCAGGGGCAGCGGAAGCGTCGTGTACAGGGCGGAGTAGGAGGTCGCGGCGGTGTCCAGGCCGGCGAGGCCGCCGTTGAGGTGCTCCTCGACGGCGAAGCGCACCGGATTGATGCCGGCGGCGGTGAGGTAGTGGTGGTCGCGGCCGAGCCGGGGGCTGATGCCGATCAGCTTGGCGGTGTCGTCCCGCGGGTCGACCTTCAGGGTCAGCACGGCGAAGCCGCGCCACCCGAGCCGTCGCAGCAGGGCCGCGGCCAGCCCTTCGACGTGTTCGTCGCGGGCGGCCAGCACCGCCGGGGTCCGGCCCTCCTGGCCCGGGGTGCGCTGTTCGACGATGACCTCGCCGTGGGCGCTCAGCCGCACAGCACCCGTCTGGTCGGCGAAGCAGGTCACCAGTCGCAGCAGCGAGTCGGGGCCCGGGATGCGTTCGACGACGAACATCCTGCCCGATGCGCCGCTCCCTGCGGCCTCCTCGAGCGCGGCGACGAGCGCCTCCGGATCCTCCGCGGCGCGCAGCTGCGTCCGGCCCTCGTGGCGCAGGTCGACGGGGAAGCTCAGCCCTGCCGCGGGCAGCTCGTCGCGGGCGAACCCTCGTGCCCGCTGTGCGGTGTGTTCGGCGAGGTCATAGGTCACCACCCGTGGGCGGGCGAGTCCGACGTCGGCGCAGGCGGCGGCCAGGGTGTCCTCGGAGGCGATCTGGTCGAGGACGAGCGGATTCGGGTACGGGATGGTGTAGCCCAGTACGCCCAGCTCCTGCCGTCGGTCCACCACGGTGCGCACCAGCTCGTCGTCGTCGACCATGAGCAGCAGCGGTCGAGGGGACTCTCCGTGGTCGGTGAGCTCGGCGGCGACGGAGGCGAGCCTGTCGAGGACGTCGTCGCGGCGCGGTTCACGGGAGGAGCGGAAGAGCCTCAGGATGGAGGAGTGCCGCAGGTTGCCGCATCCGGCGGTGGGCACCACGACGGACTTCACCCCGTAGGCTTCGTGGAACTCCCGGGCCAGCGAATAGGAGCCGACGTCGTTGCCGACGAGGACCGGCACGAACGGCTGGGCCGCAGGGATGTTCATACCGTCAGACTAGAAGCACAGGGTGGATGTCTCCTGGACGACGCCTGGAGGATCGGCCGTGTTCGGGGCCGCCCGACGGGCCCGGCGAACCGCCGGGCCTCTCAGTCAGCGCAGTCAGCCCGCTCCTCCGTGGCACCCGCAGCCGGCCGACTCCTCGGTGCCGCAGCATCCGCCCTGGGTGTGCGCGGCCGGCGGCGGCACGTCGAGGACCGGGGATCGGTCGAAGAACCCCTCCGGCCGCAGCTTGAACCCGACGGTGTCCACCGGCATGATCGGCCAGTCCTCGACCCGCGGGAAGTGGGTCAGCCCGAAGCTGTGCCACAGGACGAGCTGCTCGCCGTCGAGGCTGCGGTCCTCGGCGATCCAGGCCGGCAGTCCCGCGCCGCCGGAGTGCTGGTTGGGGAAGTCGCCGGTGGGGTACCGCTGCTCCTCACGGTGCTGGGTGACCCACAGCGCCTTGGAGGCGAAGGTGGCCCGGCGGTGGATGGAGGACCCCTCGGCGGCGAGCAGGGTCGGCAGCCCCACCGGGTGCAGCTTGTAGCCCACCGGTTCGCCGAGTCGGTTGGCGGACTCGGGGTTGGTGACCACCCATGTGCGTCCGACGGACTGGTCCGCGTCGCGGACCGCCTCCTGCTCGCTGGCGAGCAGGGTCCGCCTGCGGGTGAAGGCGTTGCCGCGGGGGTTCGTCTCGGAGATCGGCAGCCGGACCGCATCCTCCTCCTCGACGCGTCCCGGCCCGCCGTCGAGGGAGAAGTCCAGACGTGCGGAGAACAGGTGCTGGTGGAACGGGGCCCCGAGGCCGGGGGCCATCTCGGAGGCGAAGTCCGTGGAGCCCTCGGGCACGGCGGAGGTGAAGACGACCCCGGTGGCCTTGGCTTCGAACTCGACGGTGCCGTCGAGGTACAGGTACCAGTAGAAGCCGTAGTCGTAGTTGCCCACTGTGGTGAAGAAGCTGATCACCAGGCGGCGGTTGCGCCGGGTGTAGGCCACACCGGACCACAGGTCGGAGTGCTTGGCCAGCACCGACCAGTCCTCCTCGTGCATGCAGATGCCGTTGCGGATCTGACGGGGCTCACCGGTGTTGGTGACCACCCAGGGCGAGAGGTAGGTGATCTCACCGAGGCAGTCGCAGCCCAGCTCGAGGGAGTTGGCCCACTGGCCGACGAGGTACTCCCCGGTGTCGAAGTAGTTCTGCCAGGACCGCACCGGTGAGGGGTCGCCGTAGGGGACGACCATCTCGGCGATCGCGGCCCGGTCGAGGATGCGGCGACGGCGCTCGCCGTCGTCGAAGGCGATGTTGTGCAGGACGAGGCCTTCGCGCATGTCGAATCCGACGTCGAGGCTCCAGCGCTCCCACTCGACGTGGTTGCCGTCGGTGACGGTGAAGGAGGGGCCCTCCGGCTGGGTGATCTCGATGGGACGCTGGGAGGTGCGCAGCGGGCCGGTGAGGTCCGGTTCGGTGTAGTTGCCGTGCTCCTCGGGGATCGGCATGATCCCGAGGTCCAGGACCTGGTCGACGGCCCGGTTCGTCACGTCGACGTAGGCGACCAGCCCGTCGATCGGGTGGGCCCAGGCGCTGTCGGCCTCGTGGTGCTGGAGGAAGGCGAGGCCGCGCAGGATCCGGCGGCCCCTCTCCTCGGGGTACTCGAAGACCCCGGCCGAGAGGGGGGCGACGCGCACCGCGGCGACGTCGAGGCCGCGCCTCTCGAGGGCGGCCAGCCAGTCCGGGTCGGTGGAGAGGATCTCCTCGACGGCTTCGAACTCCTCCTCCATGATGGGCAGCTCGCCGGTGGCGGTGGTGTCGAGCTCGGTGGCCGATTCGATCGTCTCGGCGGTGAGGTCGACGACGACGTCGCGGGGCCGCCCTCCGGCGACGTCGAGCAGGAAGACTCGGAAGCGGCGGGGCACCTCGGCGTCGGGAGCCGTACCCCGCGGCGGGTCGAGCAGGCCGAGGTATGCCATGCGGACGGTGTCGCCGAAGAGCCCGTCCTCCGTGAGCAGCTCGCGGACGCGGCCGATCTCCTCCGGGGTCTGCTGGGCGTAGGGGGTGGGGCGCATGCCGATCGTCCTCCGATGAAGCCTCTGTGGTCTGGCTCACAGTATTCTCTACGGGTGTAGAACACAATGCCTGCCCGCCCGGATGACAGGATGGGCCGAGATCCCACCAGAGAGGGGGCGCGGGATGCCGAAGATCGTCGACCACGCGGCGCGGCGGGAGGAGCTGGTGCGCACCACCTGGCGGATCATCGCCCGCCACGGCCTGGACCGAGCCACGATGCGCCAGATCGCCACCGAGGCCGGCTTCGCCAACGGGGCGCTCAAGCCCTACTTCCCGACCAAGACGGACCTCATCGAGGCCACCTACACCTACGTCTTCGAACGCACCAACGAACGTGCCCGGCGCAGCACCGCAGGCCTGAGCGGACTGGAGGCGGTCGAAGCCTTCGTCCGCGAGGTGCTCCCGCTCGACGACACCCGGCTCGACGAGGCCCGGGTCGTCATCCCGTTCTGGCAGGAGGCCGCACACCGGCCGGAGAGGGCCGCGGCGAACAACGCGGCTATGGGTCAGTGGCGTCGCTGGCTGATCTCCTGGCTGAGCGAGGCCCGTGAGGACTCACCCCTGCTCGGAAGCCTCGACCTCGAGATCGTGTCCGACGCCCTGCTGACGTGGATGCTGGGAGCCCAGATCACCGCCGTGATGGAGCCCGAACGCTACTCCCCGGAGGAGCTGGAGTCTCAGCTGCAGCTCCAGCTGAGACTCCTGACCGCCGCGACGAGCTGACGACCGCGGAGCAGAGCGGACAATTTTCTTCTCCATCGGGAGAGAAACAGTGACAAGCACTCCCCTCCGGGTCTACAGTGACGACCATGTGGCACAGATCACATGCCCGACATCCTGCGCAGGAGGCCACGATGTCCGTCACAGAATCCGCTCCGAGCCGGCACGCCGAGCCCGCGTCGACCACCCCAGGAACGACAGTACGGAAGGACACCCATGAACGCCCAGACTCCCGACCTCACCACCTACCAGGGCCTGCTGGAGGCCGTGACCGACGCGCACAGCGGCTGGGAGTCGAAGGACCCCGCCACCGGTGAGGTGATCGGCGGCGTGCCGCAGCGCTCCGTCGGCGACCTCGACGCCGCCGTCGTCCGGGCCCGCGAGGTGCAGCCCGCGTGGGCGGCGAAGACCCACGAGGAGCGCAGCGCTGCGCTGAACGCGGCGGCCGATGCGATCGAGGCCTCCGCCGAGGCGCTGGCGGAGCTGCTCTCCCGCGAGCAGGGCAAGCCGCTGAACGGACCCAACGCCCGCTTCGAGGTGGGCGGCTGCGCGGCCTGGACCCGCGCCAACGCGGCCTTCCCCATCGAACCGGAGACCCTCGTCGACGACGACTCCGGCACGGCCCAGCTGGAGTGGATGCCGCTGGGCGTCGTCGGAGCCGTCGGGCCGTGGAACTGGCCCATGCTGATCTCGATCTGGCAGATCGCCCCGTCGCTGCGGATGGGGAACACGGTGGTGCTCAAGCCCTCCGAGCACACCCCGCTCTCGGTGCTCGCGCTGGCGGCGGTGATGAACCAGGTCCTCCCCGAGGGCGTGCTGCAGGTCCTGACCGGCGACGGTGAGCTGGGCGCGGCACTGACCTCGCACGAGGGGTTCGACAAGATCACCTTCACCGGATCGGTGTCCACGGGACAGGCGATCATGCGTGCCGCCGCCGACAACCTCACACGCCTGACACTGGAGCTGGGCGGGAACGACGCCGGCATCGTCCTCGACGACGCCGACCCGGCCGCCATCGCCGAGGGGCTCTTCTGGGGGGCGTTCATCAACACCGGACAGACCTGTGCGGCGATGAAGCGGCTCTACGTGCCGGACTCGCTGTACGACCAGGTCTGCGAGGCGCTGGTGGACATCGCCCGGCAGATGCCGATGGGGGTGGGGCTGGAGGAGCAGAACGTGCTCGGCCCGCTGCAGAACCGGTCCCAGTACGAGATCGTCGCCCGGCTGGTGGAGGCCGCCCGGAGCTCCGGGGCCCGCATCCTGCTCGGCGGCGATCCGGACGAGTCCCAGGCCGGGAACTTCTACCCGACGACGCTGGTCGCCGACGTCGACGACGAGAACCCGCTGGTGGCCGAGGAGCAGTTCGGTCCGGCGCTGCCGATCATGCGGTATTCGGACCTCGACGACGCCGTCGCCCGGGCGAACGGGGTCGAGGTGGGCCTCGGCGCCTCGGTGTGGAGTCCGAACATCGACCGGGCCCGCGAGGTGGCGTCTCGGCTGCAGGCGGGGACCGTGTGGATCAACAAGCACGGGGCGATCGATCCGCGCGTGCCCTTCGGTGGGGCGAAGAGCTCCGGGTTCGGGCTGGAGTTCGGCGTGGAGGGCCTGAAGGCGGTGGCGCAGCCGCGGGCGATCTCCTGGTGATCCCCTCCTGACCCACATCGAGTCCCCGATCTCAGCGGCGTGTCGGGCCGGAATCGGCCTCAGATGCTGCAGAGATCGGGGACTCGATGTGCGGGGTGGGACTACAGGGCGTCTTGGACCTCGGTGTAGGGGCCGATGATGCTGCGCAGCGGAGCCTCCGGGTGCGCGCGCAGGATGGTGTCCACGGCCTCCCGCGAGCGCACGCCGGCCTTGCAGTGCACATACAGCGGCTTCTCCTCGGTGGCCTCGGCCAGCCCGGGGATCTCGGGGAGGCCTCGGCGGATCTCGCTGAGCGGGAGGTTCTGTGCGCCGTCGAGGTGCCCCATCGAGTGCTCCCACCCTTCTCGGACGTCGAGCACTCCGGAGGCGCGCCCGTCGCGCAGGGCGGTCGCGGCCTCTCGCGGGGTGACCTCGTCGTGGGCGAAGGGGTCACCGGTGAACGGGTTGATGCGCATCGCGTCCTCCTGGGTGTCGGTCTCGTCCGACTCGTGCGGCTCGTCCGGGGCGGCGACGTCGGCGCCGATGGTGGTGACCGGTTCGCGGTCCGGGTCTCGGGTCAGCGCCATCTCCCGGAAGGTGGCGGTCAGGGCGTCGTAGACCAGGACTCGGCCGAGCAGGGTCCTCCCGATGCCGGCGATCAGCTTGATGGTCTCCGTGGCCATCAGGGTGCCGACCACTCCGGGCAGCACGCCGAGGACCCCGGCTTCGGCGCAGGTGGGAACCTCCCCGGGGTCGGGGGCCTCCGGGTAGAGGTCGCGGTAGGTGGGGCCGGGTCCGTCGTCCCATCCGGGCAGCCGGGGGCGTGACCAGAACAGGCTGACCTGGCCGGCGAAGCGGAGGATGGATCCGCTGATGAGCGGCTTCTCGGCGATCTCGCAGGCGTCGGAGACGACGTAGCGGGTGGCGAAGTTGTCGGAGCCGTCGACGACGACGTCGCAGTCGGCGACGAGTGTCAGGGCGTTCGCCGCGCTGATCGGCTCGTGGTGCTCGTGGATCACGATCTCCGGGTGCAGCCCGCGCATCACCTCGGCGGCGTGGGAGGCCTTGGACTCTCCGATGACGTGCTCGGAGTGGATGACCTGGCGGTGGAGGTTCGAGCGGTCGACGACGTCATGGTCGACCACGTCGATGGTCCCGACGCCTGCCGCGGCCAGGTAGGTGAGGATGGGGGCGCCGAGGCCGCCGACGCCGATCACGAGGACCCGGGCGTCCAGGAGGCTCAGCTGGGCCTCGACGCCGAATCCGTTCAGCGAGAGGTGCCGCTGGAAGCGCTCGAGCTGGGAGGCCGAGAGGTCCTCGACGGTGCGGGTGGGGGTGACGAGCCTGTGGTGAGTGGTCATGGGGTCCTTCAGGTCCTGTCCTCGGGGAGGTCGTCGACGGTGCCGATGCGCCCTTCCATCGCGGAGGAGGCCACCGCGTGGGTGCGCCGCGGGATCCGTCCGGCCGCGGCGGAGTGGTACCCGGCTTCGACGGCGAGGCGCACGGCATGGGCCATGGCGGCGGGCTTCTCGGCCCGGGTGACGGCGGAGGCGACGAGCACGGCGTCGCAGCCGAGCTCGACGGCTTCGGCCGCTTCGGAGGCCGCGCCGATGCCCGCATCGAGGACCACCGGCACGGAGGCGCGGGAGGCGATGAGTTCGATGTTGTGCGGGTTGAGTATCCCCAGGCCCGTACCGATCGGGGAGCCCAGCGGCATGACGGCCGCGGCGCCGGCCTGCTCGAGGCGCAGGGCGGTGGCCGGGTCGTCGATGGTGTAGACCAGCGGGGTGAAGCCGCGGTCGGCCAGCTGCTCGGTGGCTTCGAGCGTCTCGATCACGTCGGGGAGCAGGGTGTGCTCGTCGGCGATGACCTCGACCTTGATGAGGTCTGTCTCCAGGGCTTCGCGGGCGAGCTCGGCGGTGAGCACGGTGTCCCGCACCGTGTAGCAGCCGGCGGTGTTGGGCAGCACGTCGATGCCCAGGCGCTCCAGCATCGCGAACACGGAGGTCTTGGTCTCCGGGCTGTAGCGGCGCATCGCCACGGTGGTCAGGGTGGTGCCGGAGGCGATGAGCGCGGTCTCGAGGGCGTCGAGGTCGGTGATGCCGCCGGTGCCCATGATCAGGCGCTTCTCGAGGGTGTAGTCACCGATCTGCACCGGCGGCGGGGTCATGTCAGTCATCGATGGGGTCTCCAGGGGGACGGTTCGGCGGCGGGTTACTCGGGCGCAGGGCTCACGGCCGCGGGGCTCAGCCGCCCTGCACGGCGGTGACGACCTCGAGGGTCTGGCCGTCCTCGACGGCGGTGGTGGCCCATGTGCTGCGGGGCACGACGGCGCCGTCGAGGGCGACGGCCACGCCGAGGCGGCGTCCGTCGGTCGGGCGTCCGTCGTCGTGGAGCTCGCGTCCGGTGGTGTGGGTGACCGCGTCGGCCACGGTGGCCTCGGCGGGCAGGTCGACGGTCTCGTCGTTGAGGGTGATGGTGGGCATCGTGCGCTCCTGGTCTGCGGCGGTCAGCCGCGGGTGCGTCGGGTGGGGCTCATGTGGTCGAGCATCCGGCGGTCGTCCTCGTCGAGCGCGGCCCCGGTGAGCAGTGCGGCTCCGAGGCGGGCGGCGAGCGGGGCGAGCAGGATGCCGTGGCGGGAGTAGCCGGTGGAGACGACGACGTCGTCGTGGTCGGGCAGCCGGCCGAGGTAGGGGATGTCGTCGGGGGTGCCGGGACGGGCGCGGGTGGTGACCTCGACGAGCTCGGTCTCTCGGACGGCGGGGAGGACGCGGACGGCGTCGTCGAGAAGCTCCTGGACTGCGCCGGTCCGGGTCCCGGTGAGGCCGTCCTCGCGGGAGGAGGCTCCGACCACGAGTCCGCCGTCGGCGCGCGGCACCAGGTACACCGATCGGCCGGCGACCAGCGCCCGCACGGTGGCGTGCACGATGTGCTGCTCGCCGGACATGAGCTGGTCCTCGGTCACGCGGAGCCGGAGCACGTCGCCGTGTATGGGACGGAGGTCCAGAGGTGTGCTGTCAGGGAGTCCGGCGATGTCTCCATAGCCGAGCCCGGGGGCCAGCAGGACCTTGTCTGCGGTGAGGGTCTCGGATCCGGTGCGGTCGAGGGGCGCGACGTCGGCGTCGGCCGGGGCGAGGGAGACCCGGAGCCCGTCGTCGACGGTGCCGACCTCGGTGACCCGTGCGGTGACGAACTCGGCGCCGGCGTCGGTGAGGGCGTCGACGGTGCAGCGCATGAGCATCCGCGGGTCGACCTGGTGGTCGGAGGGCACCTCCCAGGCCTTGGCCAGGCCGGGGGCGAGGCTCGGTTCCCGGCGGCGCAGCGCGGTGCCGGTCAGCGGGGCGACGTCCATGCCGTGGGCCTGCTGCACATCGACGAGTCGGGCGACGGCGTCGCGGTCGGAGCGGTCGGCGGCCAGCAGCAGGGTGCCGTTCTCGTGGAACCCGGTGGGTGCGTCGGTCGCTTCGGAGAGCGAGGCCAGGAGGTCGGGGTACTCCGCCCGAGCGGCGGCCATGATGGCCCAGAGTCGGTCCTGCCCGTACTGGACCTCGCTGACGGGTGCGAGCATCCCGGCGGCGGCGTAGGAGGCCTCGTGTCCGATCTCGGGGGCGACGACGGTGACCCGGTGGTCGCTGCGGATGAGCTCCCAGGCGGTGAGGAGGCCGATGACGCCGGCGCCGACGACTGCGACGTGCATGGCTTCCTCCTCACGACGGTTCGGGCGTCCTCAGCCCTAGCCGCATCGAGTCCGAGTGGTCGGCGGATTCGCCCTCTCAGCCCGGCCGTCCCGGGCTCCCACGGAATTCTGTCCGTCCTCCAGTCTAGTGGCGACGGTCAAGGCGCCGCAGAGGTCGACCGGGCCCGAGACAGTCGGCCGAGGGACGTCAGAGGTGCGAGTCGCCGGCGGCCGCGTGGTGGGCCCCACCCACCACGGTGCCCCTCACCGGCACATCGCCCAAGTCCTCGGGAGGCACATCGAGCGGGTCCTGCTCCAGCACTGCGAAGTCGGCGTACATGCCCGGTCGGATCGCCCCGACCTCGTGGTCCATCTTCAGCATGTGTGCGGCACCGACCGTCATCGCTTCGAGTCCCTGCTGGACGCTGATCCGCTCGCGCTGCCCCATCACCCGGCCGGACATGGTCAGTCGGGTCGCCGCGTGCTTCACGGTGGCCAACGGTCCCAGCGGGGTGACCGGGCTGTCGGAGTGCAGCGAGATCGGCACCCCGGAGGCGATCGCGGTCGCCGCCGCGTTCATCCGTCGTGCCCGGTCCGGGCCGAGGGTGATGTCGAGGTGCTGGTCGCCCCAGGCCCAGATGTGGTTCGCGAAGACGTTGGCACAGGCACCGAGCGCGGCCATCCGCCGGTACTGGGAGGGAGTCGTCATCTGTGAGTGCGTGCAGGTGTGACGGTGGTCGGGGCGCGGGTGCTCTGTCAGCACGGCTTCGAGGGTGTCGAGGAAGAGCTCGGTGGCCTCGTCTCCGTTGCAGTGGACGTGGATGAGTGCTCCTGCGCGGTGGAAGGCCGCGAACGCCTCGTAGTACTCCTCGGCGGTCACGTTCCACATTCCGTTGGGCTGGTCGCCGTAGTAGCCGGGCTCCATGAGCCGAGCGGTGAAGCTCTGGATGGAGCCGTCGAGCATGAGCTTGGCATGGCCGAATCGGAGACGGTCGGTGTTCGTGCCGGCCAGTTCGCCCAGCCGGGCGGCCGCCTCCGGGAGCGGACGTGAGGGGTCGCCCACCCCGGCGCCGAAGTGGAAGACGCTGAGCCGGGCCGGGTAGCTCTCGTCGACGACGTCGCGGTAGAGCGCGACCCCGTCGTCGTCCATCAGCCGTGTGGTGCCCAGGTCGGTGAGGGTGGTCGTACCGGTGTTGACCGCGGCCTGTCCGAACCGGCGCAGCGCCGTCGCATCGATGGTCAGAGGCCCTCGCCCCTCGAGGAGCTCGCCGACCAGCGCCATCGCCTCGAACTCCTGGAGCACACCGGTCGGCTCTCCGCGGTCGTCGGTGATCACGCCGGGGACGTCGGTGCCGGAATCGATGCCGAAGCGACGCATCGTCGCACTGTTGACGGCGCAGAGGTGAGCGTTGGCATGCATCACGTGGATGGGCCGGACGTCGGACACCTGGTCGAGCTCGGCCGCGGCCAAGGGGGCTCCGCCCAGGTGAAGGGGGTCCAGCCCCCAGCCCAGCAGCGGCGTCTCGGCGTCGGGCAGCTCGTCGGCGGCCCGACACAGCCGGTCGAGGACCTCGTCGACGGTCGTGCAGCCCGGCCAGAACCGGCCCTCAGGGTCCGTGCGGTCCAGCATCCCGACGTAGACGTCCTGCCAGACGGTGCCGGTGCCGGCGTGGCTGTGCGCCTCGACGAACCCCGGCAGCAGCACCGCGTCCTCATAGCGCCGGTCGAGGCGGGCGTGCGGGTACTCCATGAGCTCCTCGACGGTGCCCACCGCGCGGATGCGGTCCCCGCGGACGGCCACGGCCTCCGCCGTGGGGACGGCCGGATCCATGGTGCGGATCAGACGTGCGGGATAGACGACGGTGTCCATCGACGATGCTCCTCTCCTCAGCTGCGCGGCCGATGCTCGGGTGAGGACTTCATGTCCTGATGGTAGGCCGTGACGGTCTCGTCCTCGGTTGAGTAGTGTCGCCCCATGTCCTCGCAGAGTCGCACGACGGCGGCGCCCACCTCCGGCGGCGACCGGTGGCGGCGCCTGGCTGCCGCTGCGGATGGGGGCGCCCTACTGCACGGCTCCCGCACGCCGGGCCTCACCCAGTTGGAACCGCGAGCACCCTTCGACCTCAGCGCGGACGACTACTCGAAGCAGACCGCGGTCTTCGCGACGGAGGATCCCACCTGGGCGATCGCCTATGCCGTCCGGGATGAGGAGTCGCGGCACTTCCGCAGCGCCTGCTTCTACCCCGGGGCCGCCGTGGGCACACCGGAGCGGCGCCGAATCATGCTCGACTTCGACGTCGACGACGAGGGAGCTCCGCGTCTCTCACCCGGAGTCGTTTACATCCTCGATCCGACGGGCTTCTCGCGCATGCCCTCCCACCACGACCCTGAGTTCGGGCTGATCACCGAATGCCAGTGGGCCAGTCCGACCGCCGCACGCATCGCCGACGCGGTCCTGGTGACCCCGGAGGACCTGCCGAGACATCTGGTGTCCCGCTCGGCGTGAGTCGTGGGACGACGGGTGGGTCGGCTCACCGCGAGGAGCTTCGCCGACGTCTCCCGCCCGCTCGGTAGGATCCGTCCATGAGCCGCCGCACCGACCTGCGCTTCGACGGTCACATCGTCGGTGCGGGCACCGCCTCCGGCACCCGGCTCGTGCTCGGCTGCTGGTCCCGGACTCCGCACGGTCCCTTCGCCGATGTCATGGTCGAGCGCGCCGACGGTCGTCGGACGCTGCTGGCCCCGGACGAGTGGGTCGCAGAGTTCGTCTCCACCACCTATCGCTTCGACGAGGTCCGAATCGTCGACGTCGTCCTGACCCGCAGCGGCACCCGGCGCGGCTCGGTGTGGGAACTCACGGCCGGCCCGCTGGACTGGAGGTTCACGATCGGCGCGCGGGCGCCCCTGGGGCACCTGTTCCGCGCGATCCCGGGCCCCGTCGCCCGGGCGCTGCCCACCGCACGGGTCACCGACCAGGTCGCCCGTCGCATCATGCCCGGCGTCCGGACAGTAGGCTCCGCCGGCAACGGTCGGCTCGAATGGTACGCCGCCACGGACCTCCACCCCCTGCGCACCTCCCGGGCGCGCTGGGACGGTGCCGACATGGGCGGTCTCGTCGACGTCGACCCACCCACCCGCTTCGGCTTCAGCTCCACCCCGCGCACGCCGGGGGTGACCGCGGTGACCACCACCGTCAGGATCCCGGCCCACCACCGCCTCGCCCGCTGACCGATCCCCGCGACTGTGAATCGTGCGACAATCGCACTGCTCACACACCCCGGCACACTGAGGTGCCGCCGCGTCTCGAGACCTGAGGGGGACTCGCATGGAGGACTGGACACAGACGCTGGGGGCCGCTCCCCTGCTGGGCATCGCGGTCGGTGCGGTGGCCCTGCTGCTGGTGATGATCATCGCCTTCCGGGTGCACGCCTTCGTCGCCCTGATCATCGTCTCGGTGCTGACCGCGATCGTCTCCGGGGTGCCCACCGACCAGATCATCGACGTGCTCACCGACGGGTTCGGATCCACACTCGCCGGTGTCGCACTGCTGGTGGCCCTCGGCGCCATGCTCGGACGCCTCATCGAACACTCCGGCGGGGCCAAGGCCCTGGCGGACCGTCTGATCGGCACCTTCGGCGAGCGGCGCGCACCCTTCGCGCTCGGCATCGCCTCCCTGCTGCTCGGCTTCCCGATGTTCTTCGACGCCGGGCTGGTCATGATGCTGCCCATCATCTTCGCCGTCGCCCGCCGCGTCTCCGCCCGCTCCGTGCTGACCTTCGGCATGCCCTCCGCCGCGGCGTTCTCCGTGATGCACGTCTTCCTGCCCCCGCACCCGGGACCGGTGGCGGCCTCCGAGTTCTATGAGGCCAACATCGGCCTGGTGCTGCTGGTCGGCCTGGTCATCGCCTACCCCCTGTGGCACGTGGCCGGGTACATGTGGGGCCTCTTCGTCGGTCGCCGTCACCTCATCCCGGTGCCGACGCTGTTCGGCGACGTCGACGAGGACCAGCCGACGAATCCGCCGCGGGTGCTGACCATCGTCCTGCTGCTGCTGACCCCGATGACCCTCATCCTGCTGAACACCGGGTTCAACACCTTGGCCGCCGCCGGCGTCGTCGACGACGGCGACCTGTGGGTCCAGGCGCTGATGTTCCTCGGCAACACCCCCATCGCCCTGCTGATCACCCTGGTCCTGGCGATGATCGTGCTCGGCTACCGCCGCGGCGAGCAGGGCACCGCTCTGGAGAAGCTGGTGGACTCCTCCCTCGGCCCGGTCGCCTCGGTCATCCTCATCACCGGCGCCGGCGGCATGTTCGGCGGGGTGCTGCAGGCCTCCGGCATCGGTGACGCCATCGCCGACTCCCTCGCCGGCACGGGCATGCCGGTCATCCTGGCCGCCTATCTGATCGCCGCGGCGATCCGTCTCGCCCAGGGCTCGGCCACCGTCGCCCTGGTCACCGCGGCCGGACTCGCCGGCCCTGCGGTGATCGGCGGGGACTTCAACGAGCTGCAGGTCGCCTGCATCGTGCTGGCCACGGCCGCCGGCTCGGTGATCGCCTCCCACGTCAACGACTCCGGCTTCTGGCTCGTCGGGCGCCTGATGGACATGGACGTGAAGACCACCCTGAAGGTCTGGACCATGCAGCAGACCCTGCAGTCTGTGGTCGGCTTCGCCATGGTGCTGGTCATCTACGGGGCGGTGTCCCTGGTATGACCCCACCCCAGGGCCCCGGACCCGGTGCGCACGCCGGTGCACGGCCTGTGGTGGTGATGGGTGTGTCCGGCTGCGGGAAGTCCACGGTCGGCGAGCTGCTGGCCGAGGAGCTGGACGGCGAGTTCCTCGACGGCGACACCCTGCACCCGCCGGAGAACATCGAGAAGATGTCCGCCGGTCGGCCCCTCGACGACGACGACCGGCTCCCCTGGCTCCGGGAGATCGCCGAGCAGCTGCACGACGGGGCCCAGGACGGTCCACTCGTCGTGGCGTGCAGCGCCCTGAAGCGCTCCTACCGGGATCTGATCCGTGAGGGCGCCCCGGAGGCCCGGTTCGTGCATCTGCACGCGGATATGGAGGTCCTGACCGAACGTCTGGGCGGCCGGCGCGGGCACTTCATGCCGGCGGAGCTGCTGCAGAGCCAGTTCGCCGCCCTGGAGCCGCTGGCCGAGGACGAGGACGGCCGGGTCTTCGACGTCGCCCGGACCCCGGAGGAGATCGTCGCCGCCGCGGCCACCTGGCTGCAGGACGGCTGAGGGGCCGGCGGCCGCCCGTCGGATCAGAGTCCGACGTCGAGCATGGTCTGCGCCGACCGTCGGTGGGAGTCGGAGCCGGTGGTCATCGCGAAGAGCGCGTAGCCCACGGGTGCGGCGGCGACGTACTCTCCGCAGTGCTCCCGCACCCGGGGCCACAGGTGTCCGCCGGCCTGCTCATAGGCGCCCAGCGTGAGCTCGAAGGTCTCCTGCGGCGCGGTCATGTGCTGGTGCATCAGGTCTCGGGCGGGGTCGTCGACCCGGGCGGTGGTCCAGTCGAGGATCCCGACGATGGACCCTTCGACGTCGAGGGTGGTGTGGGCCGGGTAGATCTCTCCGTGGGTGAGCACGGTGCGCTCGGGCCAGAACGAGTCGTCGTCGATCCAGCGCCGCCAGCGGGCGAGCATCCGGTCCTCGACGGTGAACTCCGCGGCCACCGCCTCCACGTTCTCCCGCCACTGCTCGCGGACCTCGTCGGGGCTGCGCACCGGCACACCGGTGCCGCGGGCCTCCTCGACGGGCACCCGGTGCAGGTCGGCGAGGATGCGCCCGAGGTCCACCGCATAGCGGCGGGACCCGGGATCGACGTGCCATTCGGGGCCGTCGTCGCCGATGGTCAGCCCGGGGCTGCCGGGGAGCATGGGATAGGCCACGAGGTCCTCGCCGCGGATGCGCCAGTCGGGCACTGCGACGGTGAGGTGTTCGGCGACGAGGTCCAGCAGCCGGGCCTCGGTGTCCACGGAGGCGACGACGTCGTCGCGGCGGGGCAGGCGCAGCACCCACCGGATGCCGGCGGCGTCGGAGGCCATGACCACGAAGAAGTCGAGACCGGAGTCCACCGCTGCGGCGCCGGCCTCGTCGAGGCTGAGTCCGTGCCCTGCGGCCCGGCTCAGCGCGTCGCTGAGAGTCAGAGCAGACATGGAGCGGATGACGGGAATCGAACCCGCGTCGTCGGCTTGGGAAGCCGAAGCTTTACCATTAAGCTACATCCGCCTCGCGGCCCCATCGGAACCGCGTCTCGAGGATATCAGGATCCCCCGGCCCATCGCCGACAGAAGGACGCTCATGTCAGGCATCGCAGCAGCCCACGGTCCCTTCGACCCCGCCCGCGGACGCCGGATGCTCGACCGGCTCACACACCGCGGCCCGGACGGTGCCGGCGAGGTGAGCTGCGACAGCGGTTGGCTGGGCTGCCGGTACCTCTCCATCGTCGATCCCGAACGCGGGGACCAGCCGGTGACCGGCGGGGCGGACCGCGGCATCGCCCTGGTCGGCGACGGCACCGTCCACAACCACCGGCGCCTGCGCGAGAGGCTCGGCACCGACCGCTTCCGCACCGAATCCGACCTCGAGGCGGCCCTGCTGCTCTTCGACGACCTCGGCACCGAGGCCTTCGAGCAGCTCTGGGGTCCCTTCGCCCTGGTCCTCGCCGCCGAGGACGGCCGCTTCGCCGTCGGACGCGACGTGCTCGGGCTCGCCCCGCTGTACTGGGTGAGGACCGAGGCCGACGACGGTGCGACCACGGTGTTCGCCTCCGAGCTGAAGGCCTTCGACGTCGACGACAGGCCCCGCGTCGAACCCTTCCCTCCCGGACACGTGTGGACCCCGCAGGACGGGCTGATCCCGATCCGCGGCTTCCCCGGCACCGCCCCGGTGCTGCTGCAGAGCCGCTCCCCGGAGGAGGACCCGCCCGCATGGGTGTTCGACGCCGTGCGGGACACGCTGATCCGCGCGGTGGCCCGCAGCCTGGAGGCGCCCCAGCCGGTGGGGATCCTGCTCTCCGGGGGCGTGGACTCCAGCATCGTCACCGCGATCGCCGCCCACCTGCTCCCCGAGGGGCAGACGCTGCGGACCTTCGCCGCCGGACTGGAGGGCAGCCGCGACCTGGAGGCCGCACGGCTGGTCGCCGAGCACTGCGGCACCGAGCACCAGGAGCTGGTCTACACCGCCGAGGACGCCGTCGACCTGGTGCCGAAGGTCATCGCCCGCCTGGAGTCCTTCGACCCGACGCTGGTCCACTCGACGGTCCCGAACTTCTTCGTCTCCCAGCTGGCCGCCCAGCAGGCGAAGATCGTCCTGGTGGGCGAGGGCGCCGACGAGCTGTTCGCCGGATACACCCACTTCGGCCGCCATGAGGCCGGCGACGCCCTGCACTCGGAGCTGATCGAGACGATGCAGGGTATGCACATCGGCGGGCTCCAGCGGGTGGACCGGGTGGCCGGGGCGCTGGGCGTGGAGCCCCACCTGCCGTTCCTGGACCTGGACATGGTCGAGCTGGCCATGGCCCTTCCCCCGGAATGGAAGCTGGTGACCGAGGAGCGGCCGGCCAAGTGGCTGCTGCGTCGGGCGTTCGACGGCTGGCTGCCCGACGAGGTCCTGTGGCGTCGCAAGGAGCAGTTCGGCCAGGGAACCGGGATGGACGACGTGCTGCGCGCCCACTACGAGGAGGCGGTCAGCGCGGAGGAGTTCGACGCCGAGGCCGGTGTGATCCGTCCTCCGCTGCGCACCCGTGAGGAGCTGGCCTACTTCCGCATGTTCTCGGAGGCGCTGTCCGGCGTCGATCCGGAGATCACGGTGGGGCGCTTCGCCGAGGCCTGAGCAGGGGGCAGGGCCGGGGTTCGGCGAGGAGCCTCAGTAGTCCACCCGGACGGCGCTCTCCCGCAGATACCGGTCCACCAGCAGATACGCGTCACGGGTCAGGGCGCGCCACAGCCTGACGGCGAGCTGCGGGTCCTCGGATTCGAGGTCGTCGAGGCGCTGCGGGGTGAGCACGGCGACCTCGACGTCGCCCACGGCCTTCTCGGTGGTCTCCTGACGGTCCTCGCTGCCGAGGGCCAGCTCGCCGAAGGTCATCCCGGCGCTCAGCGTGTTGAGCCGGACCCTGTTGCCCTCGGGGTCGGCGGCGATGGTGTTGACCCGCCCGGAGACGATGAAGTGCACACCGCCGAACCGTTGACCGACGCGTCGGATGATGTCCCCGTCGGCGTAGTCCTGGTCCTCCAGATACCGGCTGAGCCGGTGCCGGTCGTCCTCCGAGAGGTCGGCGAGGACCGGAGAGTCGACGACGGGGACCCGGACCGGCTCCTCGACGCGCTGTCCGCAGGCGTGCAGCAGCCTGTCCTCGCAGAACTCCACCGCGGGGCCGCGGCTGGGGAAGGTCGGCAGCCCGCGGTCCTCGATGAGGGCGGATCCGGCCAGCACGCCGCGGGAGTCGACGAGGGCGAGGGTGCGTCCTTCGGCCTCCGCCCGGTCGACCAGGGTCGCGATCATCTGCAGCGCCAGGTCTCCGACGTCGTTGACCTGACGCAGGTCGACCACGATGATCTCCACCTCGTCCTCCAGGTCGGAGACCGTCCGGACCAGGGATTCGGCGCCGGCGAAGAACAGGTCCCCGGTGACCTCGACGATGCGCACCAGCTCGTGGAAGCGGTCGAGCACCTCGTCCTGCGCGTCGGTCCGGCGGATCCGGGAGGGCATCTCGACCACCGCGGAGGAGGGCACCACGGCGGCGCGTCCGCTGGGTGCGGCTCGGACGAAGTGCATCTCCATGTCCTTGGACAGTCGCCGGCAGACCTCGAGTCCCCGGATGCTGCTGCCGTGGGCGTCCAGCGGCGGGGAGTAGACGGCCAGTCCCGCCTGGCCGGGCAGCACCGCGAGGGTGCCTCCCCCGACCCCGGACTTCGCCGGCATGCCGACGTCGGCGACCCAGGCGCCGGCGTCGTCGTACATCCCGGAGGTCATCATCACCGAGAGGACCCGTTCGACGCAGCCGAAGTCCACGGCGCGTTCTCCGGTCAGCGGGTGGGTGCCGCCGCCGGCCAGGGTCGCGGCCATCATCGCCAGGTCCCGGCAGGTGACCTGCACCGCGCATTGGCGCAGGTAGAGCTCCAGGGCCCGGGTAGGGTCGTCGTCGATGATGCCGAAGGAGCTGAGCAGGTAGGCCAGGGCGTGGTTGCGGTCGCTGCTGCGGATCTCGACGTCGTAGACCGCCGGACTGCTGCTGAGCCGTCGTCCGGCGAAGCGCGAGTAGGTCTCGTAGATGCGCCGCTGGGCGGACTTTCCGCCCGAGCCCTTGATCATCGAGGCCACGGCGAGCGCCCCGGCGTTGATCATCGAGTTCGCCGGACGGCCGGTCTCCGGGGCGAGCGAGATCTCGTTGAACCGGTCGCCGGAGGGTTCGACGTCGACCTTGGCGTCCACCGCCTCCGATCCGTGGTCGGAGAGCGCCAGCGCGTAGGTGAACGGCTTGGAGATCGAATGGATGGAGAACTCCTCGTCGGCGACGCCGACGGAGTACACGTGACCGTCCACGGTGGCCAGACAGATGCCGAAGTCCTCGGGGTCCGGCTCCCGGCCGACGGGGTGCACCATATACGGCGACCCCTCCCGGTGCCCCTGGATCTCGGCGTGCAGCTCCTCGAGGTGCTGCTGGATGGGCGAGCGCATGGCCCCAGGATATTCCGGTCCGGGGCCGGGGCACGACGTCGGGACCGTCGTCGGGTCCTCAGGTCCTCCAGAGGGAGGAGCCGGCCGTCATCCGTGCGCTGATGGAGCCGTGGATGGTGCGCAGATGCCTGCGCATCGCGGTCTCGGCCCGCTCGGGCCGGGCTTCGGCGATGGCGCTGAGGATCTCCTCGTGCTCGTCGATCTCGTCGGGAAGCACCAGATGTTCGCGCAGCTCGGGCAGCACGTGGTGGGCGCGGACCATCTCCTCGAAGCACCGCAGCAGCACCGCCTCCAGGCGGGTGCTGCGGGCGGCTCGGGCGATCTCGGAATGGAAGCAGCGGGCGTGCTCGGTGCGCCCCAGGGGGTCGTCCTCCCCCACCGTGTCCTGACGCTGGAGCTGGTCGCGGAGGCGTTCGATCACGGCTCCGTCGGCGAGCCGGGCGGCCTCTGCCGCCGCATGGGGCTCCAGGAGCATCCGCATGTCGAGGACCTCGGCGAGGTCCTGGGGCGTCATCGGACGGACCAGATACCCCTTCTTGGGGAGGACCGAGATGAGTCCCTCGTCGGCGAGGCGCTTGAGAGCTTCGCGGACCGGTGTCTTGGAGGACTCGAAGAGCTCGGCCAGCCGAGGTTCGACGACGACCTCACCGGGACGCAGCTCGCCGGTGAGGATCATCCGACGCAGCGACTCGGTGTGACGGTCCGTCAGAGAGGGAGCACGACTGGTCGGGGACACTTGTGAAGTGTATCACAGCATGCTAGAAATATCTTTCATGAGTATCTCTCCCTCCGAAGGGGCCTCCCCGGTCGACGCCGACCCGGGAGCGCGCCCGTCCGACTCCGCAGACCGGATGACGCCCAGCGGGCGTCGCGCCCTCTTCGCCGCCGTCACAGGCACCCTGATCGAGTGGTACGACTACGCGCTCTACGGCGCGGCGGCGGGCCTGGTCATCGGGCCGCTGTTCTTCGCCGACGTCGGACCCGGTGCCACCCTGGCGGCCTTCGCCACCTTCGCCGTCGGCTTCGTCGCCCGTCCCCTGGGAGGTGTGCTCATCGGCCACCTGGGCGACCGCTACGGGCGTCGCCCGGCCATGATGCTCACCATCCTCCTGATGGGCATCGCCACCGTGGCCATCGGGCTGCTGCCGACCACCGCCGCCATCGGCGTGGCCGCCCCCATCCTGCTGGTCGTCTTCCGACTCATCCAGGGCATGGGCGCCGGGGCCGAGCTCGCCGGCGCGATGACCATCGTCGCCGAGTTCGCACCCGCCAAGAGGCGCGGACTGCTGACGTCATTCGTCCTGGCCACCCCGCCGGCCGGTATGGCGCTGGCCACCGGTGCGTTCCTGCTGGTCTCAGCGCTCGGCGACGACGTCCTGCTCGACTGGGCCTGGCGCGTGCCGTTCCTGGCCTCTGTGGTGCTCTTCGCCCTGGCTGTGTTCATCCGACGCCACCTGGAGGAGACCCCGGAGTACGTGGAGGCGCTGACCAAGGCCCGCGAGCGCGGGGAGCGCCAGAAGGTGCCCGCCGCCGAGCTGCTGCGCACCCAGAAGCGGCCCCTGCTCCTCGGCTTCCTGGCGATGACGGGCCACAACGCGCTGAACTACGCGATGGCGGTGTTCGCCCTGTCGCTGATGACTTCGGAGGCGGTGGGGCTGGAGCGCAGCTCGGCGCTGGCCGCAGTCACCATCGGCACGCTGTTCGGCGTCGTGGGCACGCCCTTCGGAGGCTGGGCCTCCGACCGGATCGGCGCTCGCAGGGTGTTCGGCATCGGCTCGGCGCTCGGGGTCGTCTTCGCCTTCCCGCTGTTCTCGGCGCTGGCCGGTGGGGATGCCTTCATCGCCGGACTGATGATCTCGCTGGGATACGGCATCGTCATCGCGATGACCGCCGGCGGACAGGGCGCATTCCTGGCCGGGCTCTTCCCGGCGCGGGAGCGCTACAGCGGCATCGCGATGACCCGAGAGCTCAACGGCGCCATCGTCGCCGGTCTGACGCCGCTGACGCTGGCGTGGATCATCGAGCTCTTCGACGGGGCGGTGATCGCGGCCGCGATCGTCGTCTCGGTCGGCTGCCTGATCTCTGCCCTGGCGATCATGGCGTCCCGGAACCGCGACGAGCACCTCTGATCCCGGCCCCGCTCCCCGCCCTCTCTGGAAAGGTCCATCTGACCCCTATGACTCTGTCCCGTCGTCTTCCCCGCGTCTCGGAGCTCCGTCCTCTGATGCAGTTCCGCCCCATCGATCCGAATCGCCGCCGCGCCCGTCTGAGCCGGGCGGCCGACGTCCACGACCTGCGGGCGATCGCCCGGCGGCGCACCCCTCGTCCGGCGTTCGACTACGTGGACGGTGCCGCGGTCGACGAGCTCACCGCACGTCGCACGCGGGAGGCCATGACCTCCTGCGAGCTGCTTCCGCGGATGCTCCACGGCGTCGAGGAGGTGGACACCTCTGTGCATATCTCGGGTCAGCGTGCCGACCTGCCCTTCGGGATCGCGCCGACCGGCTTCACCCGATTCATGCATGCCGAGGGGGAGGACGCCGGCGCCGCGGCCGCGGCCGCCCATGGGATCCCGTTCACCCTCTCCACCATGGGCACCCGTTCGGTGGAGGAGGTCGCTCGGGTCTCCGGGATGGGCCAGCGATGGTTCCAGCTGTACCTGTGGAAGGACCGTGAGGCCTCCCTGGGCCTCATCGAGCGGGCGTGGGCGAACGGCTTCGACACCCTGCTCGTCACCGTGGACACCCCGGTGGCCGGGCAGCGGCTGCGGGACGTCCGCAACGGGATGACGATCCCTCCGCGGCTGGGCGTGCGGACCCTGCTCGACGCGTCCCACCGGCCGGAGTGGTGGTACAACCTGCTGACCACCGATCCGCTGACCTTCGCCTCACTCTCGGACACGACCCAGGACCTGCCGAACCTGATCAATGCGATGTTCGATCCGACCCTGAGCCTCGAGGACCTGCGGTGGATCCGGGAGGTCTGGCCGGGGCGGCTGTTCGTCAAGGGGGTGGTGACCGTCGACGACGCGCACCGCTCCCTCGACGTCGGTGCCGACGGACTCGTGGTCTCCAGCCACGGGGGACGCCAGCTGGACCGTGCCCCCGTCCCGCTGCGCGCCCTGCCGGAGATCCGTGACGCGGTGGGTCCCGACGTGCCGCTGATCTACGACTCCGGCCTGATGTCGGGCAACGACGTCATCACCGCGCTGGCACTGGGGGCCGACTTCACGATGATCGGGCGGGCCTATCTGTACGGGCTGATGGCCGGCGGGCGCCAGGGCGTGGATCGGGTCATCGATCTGCTGGCCGAGGAGGTCAGGGTCTCGATGATGCTGATGGGGGCGTCCTCGGTCGCCGATCTGACCCGTGACTCCGTCCGCACACCGTGGGACTCCGGGTCGTCGGCGGCGGTCGGCCCGCGCCGGTGAACCGTCCGGCCCTCCGGCGTCGCTTCCTGCAGGTCGTCCGGTGTGCCCTCAGAAGGTGCCGACGGCCAGCGCCAAAGGTATCAGCGCAATGGTCACGGTCACGGGGATGACCAGGGAGATCACGCCGATGTCCTTGTAGGCCTCGCGGTGGGTCATACCGCAGACGATGATCAGCGTAATCACCGCCCCGTTGTGCGGCAGCGAGTCGAGGCCGCCGGAGGCCATGGCGGTGATCCGGTGCATGACCTCCATGCTGATGCCCTGGTCGGAGGCCAGGGCCTGCAGCTCCTCCCCCAGCGCGTTGAGGGCGATGGTCATGCCGCCGGAGGCCGAACCGGTGACGCCGGCGATCACCGAGGTGGACATCGCCGAGGCGATCAGGGCGTTGTCCGAGACGGCGAAGATCCCGTCGCGGATGATCACGAACGCCGCCAGCGAGGCGACGACGGCGCCGTAGCCCACCTCGGAGGCGGTGTTGAAGATCGGCATCATCGCGTTCTTCGCGCCGTCGGCGAGTCCGCGCAGCAGGGTCCGCAGGCGCGGGGCGTTCATCAGCAGGATGCTCAGGATGGCGGTGAGCAGCGCGCAGAGCACCGCCCAGATCCCCTGACGGTCGTCGAGGGTGATCCCGCCGAACTGCTCCTCCTGCAGGTGGCTCCAGTCCATCGCCGGGAAGAGCCATACGGTGCAGCCGAAGTTCACCAGGAAGACCAGCAGCACCGGGATGAACGGAACCACTCGGTTCGGCGGCACCAGGGTCCGCTCCCCGGAGTCCTCGGCATCCGCAGGCGCCGTCGGCTCGGACGTCGGGTCGTCCTCAGATCCCGTCGTCGTGGGCTGTTCCCGCGTCGACGTGCCGGATGCCGGCGTGGACGTCGTCGTGGACACCGTGGAGGTCCCCCCGACCGAGGCGACCGCCCCCTCACGGCGTTCGATCGCCGTCGGATCGGAGAATCGCTCCCCGCGCCGAGCCAGCCGACGCCTGCGGTGCTCCAGCCACAGCATCCCGAGCACGAAGATCAGTGTCCCGCCCAGGATCCCGAGGCCGGGAGCGGCGAAGGTGTTGGTCTGGAACGCCTGCCCGGGGATGATGTTCTGCACCTGCGGGGATCCGGGGATCGCCGTCATCGTGAACGTCAGCGCACCCAGGGCGATGGCTCCGGGGATGAGCCGGCGCGGGATGTCCGCCTGGCGGAAGAGCTCGCGGGCCAGCGGGAACATCACGAACACGACGACGAAGACGCTGATCCCGCCGTAGGTGAGCAGCGCGGTGGTCAGCACCGTGGCGAGGATCGCGCGCTTCGGCCCCAGCCACCGCGTGATCGTCTGCGCGATGTCCCGGGCGTAGCCGGCCATCGTCATCAGCCGGCCGAAGATCGCCCCGGTGAGGAACATCGGGAAGTACTGACCGATGAAGTTCGCGAGCGCGGGCATGAACACTTCGGTGTAGTTCGCCAGCACGGGTGCGCCCGAGAACAGCAGGGCCACCAGGGCGCAGAGCGGCGCGGCGAGGACGATGGTCACGCCCCGGTAGGCCAGGGTGATCAGCAGGATCAGGGAGACGATGATCCCGACGAGGCCGAGGGTCATGGCCGCTCAGTCCGCGTCGCGCATGGGGGTGACGGTCCCTGTGCCCTCGTAGCCGGGGGCGGTGCCGTCGGGTGAGACGTACTTCGCGATCAGGGAGCAGTCCTTGTCGGCCAGGCCCTCGTCGACGAGCCGGCGGAACCGGCTCTGCGCCAGCTGCGCGGCCTCGAGGGTGACGCCGGTGAGCTCGCCGGCGTCGAGCGCCAGGCTGATGTCCTTCAGGGCGAGGTCGGCGCGGAAGGTGGCGTCGTAGTCCCGGTTCGCGGCCGAGGAGTCGATGATGCCGGGCATCGGGTACCAGGTCTGCTGGGCCCAGGACCGCCCGGAGGAGACCGAGGCGATCTCCCAGAACACCTTGGGATCCAGGCCGAGCCGGTCGGCGAGCTGGGAGCCTTCGGCGGCGGCCATCAGGTCGATGAACAGCATCATGTTGTTGCAGATCTTGGCCGAGGTCCCGGTGGTCGGACCGCCGGCGGCGATGGTCTTCCCCGCCATGGGCTCGATGAACCCGAACGCCACGTCCACCGCCTCGGATTCGCCGCCGACCATGAACGCCAGGGTGGCCGCGGCGGCCCCGGAGATCCCTCCGGAGACCGGGGCGTCGACGAACCGGAATCCGCGGCGGGCGGACTCGTCGTGGCAGAACTGGGAGGTCTCCACGTCGACGGTGGAGCTGTCGATCAGCAGCGTGGCCGTGTCCGCGTGGGCCCAGATGCCGTCGTCGCCGTCGAACACGGCGCGCACGTGCTCACCCTTGGGGAGCATGGTGATGACGACGTCGGCGCCCCGGACCGCCTCTGCGACGCCGTCGACGATGGTCACTCCGGCGGCCTCGCCCGCGGCCGCAGCCTCTGGGGAGAGGTCGTATCCGCGGACGGTGTGTCCGGCGGCGACCAGGTTCGCCGTCATGGGGGCACCCATGTTGCCCAGTCCGATCCATCCGTACGTCGCCATCGCCGCACCTCCGCTGTGAGTTCTGTGTCACGGCTCACGGTATGGAGCGGAGGCGGGAAGCGCAATCTGGGGCGCTGCGCGTCGGCTCAGAGGTGGGTCTCGACGTCGGCGTCCTCGCGCAGCTCGTCGACCTTCTCCATCACGGCCTCGGAGCGCTTCTGCTGGATCAGGCTCTGCTCGAGCTCGTCGCGGACCTCGTCGAGCTCCGGCACCTCGGGCTGCTCGGCCTCGGCGTCGCCTCCCTCGGCATCACCCTCGGCATCACCCTCCGAGTCGCCGTCCTCGGGAGCGACGGGGCCCTGGCCGAGCTCCTCGTCGTCGCCCTCAGACCCGTCCTCGGAGTCCTCCTCGGCATCCTCGCCGCCTTCCGCCTCCTGCTGCATCTGTCCGTACTGCTGGTCGTAGAGCTCCTCGACCTCCTCGTCCGAGGGCTCC
This sequence comes from Nesterenkonia marinintestina, assembly GCF_025420485.1. GTDB lineage: Bacteria > Actinomycetota > Actinomycetes > Actinomycetales > Micrococcaceae > Nesterenkonia > Nesterenkonia marinintestina. The sequence goes on from NZ_JAOEFD010000007.1 coordinate 101,941, forward strand.
TCGACGTCCATGTCCTCGACGACCTCGTCGATCAGCACCTGGTCGGCGGCGTCGGCGCGCATCTCCTCCTTCGAGGGACCGTCCTCGCCCACCGACTCGAGCATCTCGTCCACCGAGTCCGCCCCGGAGCTCTCCGCAGTCTGCTCGAGGATCTCGTCGACGTCCTCCTCGGAGGCCTCGTAGCCCTCGTCCTCGGCATAGGCGACGAGCAGCTGGGCACCGATCATGGACTCGAGCGTCTCGTCCTTCAGCTGGTCCTGGTCGACCTCCTCGCCGGCCATCTGGGACTGCATGGCGGCCTGCTGGAACTGCGACTCGTACATCATCCGGAACTGATCGCCGGTGATCTCCTCACCCTCGACCTCGGCGACGACGTCGGGGATGCCCTCCAGATCGGGCTCGGGCATATCCTGGTCCTGCATGCCGCCCTCTTCGGCGCCCTGCTCCTGTGAGCCGGGTTCGCCGGCCTGGTCCTCCGGGGCCTCGGAACAGGCGGCCAGACCCACCATGGCGGCGGTGAGCGCCAGCGACGTGATCAGCTTCTTCGACACGTTCAGGTCCTCCCTGTGGTTCGCAACGCGCCGGCACGCTAACACACGGGTCAGGACGCCGGATCCAGACGGGCGCGCGGATCACCAGGCGGTGTTCAGACGAGCCGCCGAGGCTGATCAGCGCCTCAGAGGACGGGACCGTGGGTCTCGACAGGCCACGCGATCCAGCTGTTTCGGAGCGCGCCAGCGTGGGTTCAGGGGCAATGGTCACGCCACCTCGGTAGGAAGCGCGCTCTGCTTGATACGGTGCAACGTCTCGACGATGACATCCACCTCATCGTCGGGAAAGACGTGGTCGGGGCCGATGGGAGCGTGGTCGGTGTACGGCGACTCAAAGAGACGCTCCGGCTCCATCACTCCGTTGTGGGTCAGCTCATCGACGATGAGGTTCACGAAGCGGACCTGGTCGGCGGTGAACTTCGTGCCGTCCAGATAGTTCTCGAACGCCTCGATGGCCGCGGTGCGCTCGAGACCGACGAGCCCGCGGACGAAGATCCCCAGACCGCCGGTCTGCTCTTCGGCCCAGTCGAGGTCGACTTGCTGTCCGCCGGAAGCGAGCAGCATCGCCTCCAACTCGGTGAGGTCGTCAGGGGTCAGCTGCTTGTTCCGGCGCAGGCGCTGAAGGGCTAGGTTGTCGAGGTGCTCACGGAGGTAGGCCTCGGCTTTGGAACGGAAGCGCTCTACGTTGGTGCCGGGGGTGATGCGCGGCAGCACGACCTCGACGTCTTCGCCGATCGTGTCCTCGAAATCGGAGTAGATCGGGTTGCGTGCCGTCTTCTCGATAAACCGCGCGAGGCCGCGGATTCGGATCCGGGCGAGCTCCAGCATCGGTAGTGAGACGTCGATCCACCACTCGTCGCCGGCCACGGACTCCAGCAGCTCGGCCTGCTCGGCGACGCTCGGGATCGCGGTCTTGCCGAGCAGCGCGGCGGCGATGGCCTGAACGGTCTCTCGCAGCCGTTCGGCCAGCACAGCGTCGCCGTCGAGCTGGGCGAGTTGGCGACGCAGGATGAGGAGATCGAAGCGCTTGGCGTCCTCGTCGTCGTCATGCATCGAGGACGGCAGTCCGGCGAGCGTGAGGAGCGCCTCGGAGTCCTCAGGCCCGATCGTGTTCCACGCCTCTGCAGAGGCATACTTCTCGACGGCCCGACGGTGCGGCCGCACGACGAAGTTCTCGAGGTTCATCCCGGCGACGACCTCGTGCAGCGTCTTCACGGTGGAAGAGCGCAGGTCGGGTTCTTCGTCGCCGAGCGCCGTGACGAGTCCGAGTCGCGCTTCGAAGAGGCGCCGGGAGAGCGACTTCTGCGTCTGTCCATGTGATCCGGGTAGGTCATGACTGAAATACTCGAGATTGCCACAGAAGTCGAAGACGAGGAAGTCCTGCTTGTCCTCACCGGGACCGAACAGGTCCGGGGAGAGCCTGGTACCGCGTCCGATCATCTGCCAGAACTTCGCCTTCGAGCGCACCATCTTGAAGAAGACGAGGTTGACGACCTCGGGCACGTCGATGCCCGTGTCGAGCATGTCGACGCTGATCGCGATGTGCGGTGCCTTGTCCTTGATCGAGAAATCGTCGATCAGTGACTGCGCGTACGGCGTGCTGTGGGTGACCACTCGGGCGAAGTGGCCGGCGAGTTCGGGGTAGCTGAGGTTGAAGCGCTTCTCGATGAACTCGGCATGCTTCTGACTCTTGGCGAAGATGATCGTCTTGCCCAGTCGGTCATCGCCGGCGACCCGGTAGCCCTTCGTCATCAACGTTTCGAGCACCTTGTCGACGGTGTCCTCGTTGAACAGGAAGCGGTTGAGCTCCTCCGCGCCCACTGCCTCGGGTGGTCCGTCTTCGCCCCAGTCGAGCCCGTCCCACTGGTCCTTCTCCTCGTCTGTGAGGTCGTCGTACTTGATGCCCGAGCGTAGGAACTTCGTGCCGACGCTGGTGCCCTTCGGCGGCACGAGGTAGCCCGACTCGACGGCCTCGTCGAGTGAGTAGTTGTCGGTGGGCACACCATCCTCAAGATGGAACAGCCGGTAGGTGTTGTGGTCGACCTCGTCCTTGGGGGTCGCCGTCAGGCCGATCAGCAGCGAGTCGAAGTAGTCGAAGATCGCGCCGTACTTGGCGTAGACGGAACGGTGCGCCTCGTCGATGACGATGAGGTCGAAGTAGCCCGGGCCGAAGCGGCGCTTCCCATGGTCGATCTCGTTGATGAGGTTCATCATCGTCGGGTAAGTCGAGACGTACACCCGACCCTCGATCGCCTTCTCGGTGACGAGATTGACCGTCGTCGAGCCGGGCAGATGCTCCGTGAATGCGTGGACGCTCTGGTTCACCAGCGCCGTGCGGTCGGCGAGGAAGAGCACTCGCTTGATCCAGTTCGCCGTCTGCAGCAGGTCGACGAGGGCGATGGTGGTGCGAGTCTTGCCGGAGCCGGTGGCCATGACCAGCAGCGCCTCGCGCTGCTTCCGGTCGAACGCCTCGCCCACAGCCTTGATCGCCCGCACCTGATACGGACGGCCGGCGATATCGGTGTTCGCCTGCGCTGACGACAACGGGAGCCTGGTCTGGCGCCGTTGGATCATGAGCTCCAGCTCGTCCCGCGTATAGAAGCCCTGGATCTCCCGCGGCGGGTACCCGCCGGCGTCGTCCCAGATCCGGTGCTCGTAGCCGTTGGTGTAGAAGATCACCGGACGACGGCCGAACTGCCGCTCCAGGCAGTCGGCGTACAGCTTGGCCTGCTGTTGGCCGACCTCGGCGGACTTGGCGGTGCGCTTGGCCTCCACCACAGCCAGGGGCAGGCCGTCGGTGCCCCACAGGACGTAGTCGACGAATCCCTCGCCTCCAACGTTGGGCATGCCGGTGACGGGGTACTCGCGGTCGCGCTCCTCGTCCAGCGCCCACCCAGCTTCGCGCAGCAGGACATCGATGAACAGGTCGCGCGCGGCGGCCTCGTCGTAGTCACGCGTGTCGGGTGCGGCTGCCGCTTGGGCTGCGGCGATCTGGGCCTTGAGCTCGGCGATCTCGGCCTCGTGGCCGGCCAGCCGGTCGTCCTTCTCCGCGAGTTCGCGGGTGTGGGCCTCGTCCTGTTCCTTGAACTTCTCCGCGAGTTGGGCCACCTCTGCGCGTGAGAGCGGTGCGGCCTGGGCAGCCAGCTCCGGATCGAACTGGGCGTGGAGCGGCACCGCCGTCGGCGCTGGGGAGTGATGGTACGACGTCCACACGACCACGTGGAACAGCTCCCGCAGCACGGTCAGCCCGACGTCAGGTCGAATCTGGCGGGCGTCGTGAACGGCGGTGTTGCCGACGCGACGGATCGCCGTCAGCTTCTCCGTGATGGTCCGCGACACGCAGGCCTTAAACCCGGGGTCGCTGATCTTCGCCGCGAGGTCGTTGCGGTAAGGGATCTGCAGTGAGAGGACTTCATAGAGGTAGCCGACTACCTTCTCGACCACCCTGCGGGAGTAGAAGCACGCCGAGCGTGGGTCCGATGACAGGTACGACTCGGCCCGGGCGCAGTCGTCATGCAGTGACGGAAGCGTCTGGCGGACGAAGTCGAAGTTGCCCATGGCGTACTTTCACTCCCCGTCGTCGAGATTGAAGTGGGCGGCCAGGCGTCCGAGCGTGAACTCCTGACGCAGCTTGCATGCGCTGTGCTGGCTGGCGAACATGCCCTTCTCCCAATAGGCGTCGCTCTGGGGGCGGGCGTCGATCCACTCGACAGGGACCACCCATTCCGCATCGTCATCGTCGAGTTCGGCCGTCGCGAAGCGGTAGTCCGTGGCGAGCTGCTGCCCGTCCAGTGGTTGCCACTGACCGTTGATGCGGACCCGGGCCTCCTCGAACCGCGTCGCTGGCCTCACGGTGATGCCGACGCCCACAAATCCGGTACTGGGGACGTTGACCCAGACGCGCGCGCCCTCGGGGAGTGACCGGATGGTCTGAGAGTAGAACTTGCCCTGACCGGCGGAGATGAAATTGAACCTGCGAGCGTCCTCCCACACGCGATCGCCACCGAAGGAGACGTACCAGTCCATTCCGTTCCAGGGGGCACGCTTGCTCTTCTTATTACCCGCGGCCGCGGTCGGTGACTCGTCATCGGAGGAGACGAGCCAGGATCGGGCCAAGTAACATCGTCCGTCATCCTCCAGGTAGGAGAAGAAGACAGCGCTGACGGGGACGCCGAAGTCGCGCAGGTAGTTGACTATGCGCTCCGAGCTGGCATCGAGCTCGGCGGCCACGATGGTGAGGTTGAGGTCGCCGTTGAGCTCGTCTGGCGGCGCGCTGCCGAAGACGTCCTCAAACGCGGCCTCAAACGGTTGGGCGAGGTGTTGAGTGGCGATGTCGATCACGTCTTCGCGAGAGAGCGTGGACACCCACGAGCCGTAGTCGAGCACCTGGGCGACGACCTCGCGGGGCGTCTTGTCGCGCTTGAGCTCCAGCAGGTGCAGGTTGCCGTCGACGTCGATAGCCAGTAGATCGAGGCGTGGGCCGTGGGGCGTGATCACCTCACTGCCGATGACTAGTAGCCGCTCGCCGAGCAGCGAGGGGTCGCGCTTGAGGAACTCGTGGAGGTCACTCTCGGCTGGGAGCCTCGACGTCACCAACGGCATCGGCTCGTCGCCGTCGATCCGCCACATCCTCATCTCAACGGGCATGGGTCATAGCTCCCCTCGGAAGGCGCGGGATTGGAGCGAGACGAAGAGCTCGTCGTCCGCGTGTGCAGCGATTTCGATCCGTTCGCGAAGCTTCTGATGCGCTTCCAAGCGGTTTGCGAACTCTCGCTGGTGCTCGAGCGAAGGTAGTGGAGCAGTACACTCCAGGAGTTTGGCTTTGCCGATGTTGCGAACACCCGCAGCACCACTTGCGTTGTGCCGGATGAAAGCGCGCGTCTCCGGAGACCTAAGGACTCCCAGCACATACGGCGCTTCAACCGGTCCTTGTGGCCGGACAACAAGCCGCCAGACCTTATCGGGAAGGAAGAGATCCTCCGGTTCGCCCCTGACAACGGTTGTTGCGCCGAGCAGATCAAGTGAGCCACTAGCCCGGCCGAAAAGAATATCGCCAGCTTGAACGCGATGGCTCTCTGGCGGTGAGTATTGACTGGGCATCGGCTTAGACTCTGAAGACACGAAGGTCCCAGAAGAGATGGCGCTGACCTTCATCACACGGTTGGTTGGGTGCGCGTCGAGTTCTGTTCCTATTACATTCTTCCCGCTGACGAAATCTACACCGATGTCCTTTAGCCGTGCATGCTGGGGCGTGCTTGCGAACATGTCGTTGAAGATCGACTGGGTGAGGGCGTCGAGGTGGGCGAGGACTTGGCGGCGCTTGGCGCGGAGGGCGTCGGCGTGGTCGAGGATCGTGGCGATGCGGCGCTGCTCGGGGAGGGGCGGGAGTGCTATCGGGAAACCGAGGAACTCGTCCTCTTTGATGCGTCGGCGATTGGTCGCACCGCGACTTCTAGCCCGAATTTGTTGTTCGAGTTGTCCTGACGCAAAGAAGTGCTGGAGATAGCGATCGTCGATTCGATTGCGGCGGATCTCAAAGACCGGGAAGTCCTTGCTGACGACAGCGCCGTCCAACTCAGCAGGAACAATCGCGAATGCTCCGTTGCGCGCATCGATGCGGGAGTAGATGAACTGTCCCGTTTGAACTCGGTACCCGGTGAAAGGGACGGGGGTCTTCCCGGCGCCGATCACTCGCCGGATGGCACCCCCACCGTTGAGCTTGACGGTCACGAATCGTTCTTTGGCCGGATGCACGATCCGTTCCGGGACTCCGGCCACGTCGAGAACATCTGCCAGGGTGGTCACGACAGCATCGACCTCAGCTCGGCGAGGCCCTGGGAGATCTCGTCCTCCAGTAGCTCGATGTCGGCGATGATCTCCATGGGCGCGCGGTGCTCGACCTCGTCGTGGACGATCTCCTTGTACCGGTTCACCGACAGGTCGTAGCCCTGGGCCTTGATGTCGGCCTTCGGCACCATGAACGACTGTTCGGTGCGGACGCGGTCTTGTTCGTCATCCAGGTTCTGCCAGCGGGTCAGCACGTCGGGGAGATCGTTGGTGTCCACCAGATTGCGCTTGTCGTCGAGGGAGAAGCCGTCGGCGCGGACGTCATAGAACCAGACGTCGTCTGTGCCGCCGGAGTTGGTCTTGGTGAAGAACAGGATGGCCGTGGAGACGCCGGCGTACGGCCGGAAGACGCCGCTGGGCAGCTTCACCACTGCGTCGAGCTTCTGGTCCTCAACCAGGATGCGGCGCAGCTCCTTGTGGGCCTTCGACGAGCCGAACAGCACGCCGTCGGGCACGATGACGGCCGCGCGGCCACCCGGCTTCAACAGCTTGAGGAAGAGGGCGAGGAACAGCAGCTCGGTCTTCTTCGTCTTGACCACCCGCTGCAGGTCCTTGGACGTCGCCTCGTAGTCGAGTGAACCGGCGAACGGCGGATTGGCCAGGATGAGCGAGTACTGGTTCGTGTCGCCGGCGGCGCCCTCAGAGAGGGAGTCGCGGTAGCGGATGTCGGGAGAGTCCACGCCATGCAGGAGCATGTTCATGGAGCCGATGCGCAGCATGGTCGAGTCGAAATCGTAGCCGTGGAACATCGAGGAATGGAAGTGACGGCGCTGTCCGTCGTCCAGAAGCGCGTCGGGGTGAGTTTCGCGGATGTACTCGCTTGCCGCAACGAGGAAGCCCGCTGTGCCGCAGGCCGGGTCGCAGATCTCGTCCACGGGCTGTGGCGCGGTCATCTGCACCATGAGGTCGATGATGTGGCGCGGGGTGCGGAACTGGCCGTTGACGCCGGCGGAAGCGATCTTGGATAGCAGGTACTCGTACAGGTCGCCGTTGGTGTCGCGGTCGGCCATCGGGATGCCATCGAGCATGTCGACGACCTTCGACAGCAGCGCCGCGTTCGGGATGGTGAACCGCGCGTCCTTCATGTGCTGGCTGTAGGTGGTGCCGTCGCCGAGGCCGCGCAAGAGGGGGAAGACCTCATCGGCGACGGTCTTGTACATCACCTCGGGCGAGGTGTTCTTGAACTGGGCCCACCGCAGGTGATCATCACCGGGCTGGAAGACCCGGTTCTCGACAGGGTCTTGCGTCACTCTCGCCTTGCGTTCGGCCAGGGTCTGGATGTCGTCGAGGCGTCGGATGAACAGCAGGTAGGTGATCTGCTCGATGACCTCTAACGGGTTGCTGATACCGCCAGACCAGAAAGCGTCCCAGACGCGGTCGATCCTGCTCTTCAAGTCACCAGTCACCATAGGCGGAACTCTAGCAAGCCAGCCCAGCTCTCCTACTGGCTCACGTTCGGGCTGCTCGCGGGGACCGCCCCGTCGGCGACAATGGTCTCCTCCGACGCTGGAGACGCAAGCGATACTGGCCGCACTCGCGGACACCTGGCTACCTGAGTCATATGGGCTGCAACTAGGGCCGCTTCCAGCTCAGAAACCCAGGCGGCCTCAGCCGTGCTGCGGCGGGGGCGTCGGGGGCTGCTCAGATGTCGTCGTCGCCGACGGGCCCGCCCTCACCCTCCCAGCGCTCGATCTGACGGACCTTGCGGGAGTTGAACTTCTGCCGCACCCCGTAGCCGTGGTCGTCGTCCTCGGGGATGAACACGACGCCGAACCGTTCGAGGGCGGCCTGCAGGCGACGGATCTGCTCGTCGTGGAGCGGGCGACGGCGCTTCTCGAACTCACGGACCTGATCGCGCTCGAGGTCCGCCGCGTCGGCGATGACGGCGGCGGAGACCTGCGCGAGCGCCCGACCGGCCCGTGCGAGGTCAGGACTGATCAGTGATTGGGTGCTCATGCTCCCATTATGGGGGGAATGCGGCGACCCCGCCCAGGGTCGGTCGTAGACTCCTGGCGTGACGACCGGCGCAGCCGCCGGCACAGTCGAGGCGCACGCACCGCCCAGACGAGCCTGAGGAGACCGATGACCGAGGCCCCCCGCACCGCGAAGCAGCGCATGCTCGCCGGTGAGCCGTACACCCCCGACGCCGAGCTCCATGCCGAGCACCGCGCCGCGCTGAAGCTGGCGGAGGAATACTCACGCGTCTACGTCGACGATGAGGCCGCCGCGCGGACCGTGCTCGCCCGGCTGGTGGGTGCGCTCGGCGAGGACGTCGACGTCCGGCCCGGACTGAGCGTCGACTACGGCTGGAACATCAGCATCGGGTCGGGCACGTTCATCAACAGCGGCCTGACCGCGCTGGACTGTGCGCCGGTGCGGATCGGGGAGCGCTGCCAGATCGGTCCGAACGTGCAGCTGCTCACCCCGACCCATCCCCTCGAGGTGGACCAACGGCGCGCCGGCGTCGAGGGCGCGGAGCCCATCACCCTCGGCGACGACGTGTGGCTCGGCGGCGGGGTCATCGTCCTGCCCGGAGTCACCGTCGGGGCGAACACGGTGGTCGGTGCGGGTGCCGTGGTGACGAAGGACCTGCCCGCCGACGTCGTCGCCGTAGGGAATCCGGCGAAGGTCGTCAAGCGACTCTGATCGCACGGCCGGGGCCCTCCGCCACCCCACTGACCTGGGATTCTGCCGCGGCACTAGACTGACGGCATGACTACAGGACACCCGGAGCATCAGCACCAGACCCAACCGGGCCAGCTCGGCCAGCTGCGCCGCGAGCGCCTGATGGCCGTCCGGCTGTACGTGTGCACGGATCTGCAGCGGTTCATCACCGCCCCCGAGGCGGGACCCGTGGACGAGCTGGACTTCGACGCGCTGCGGGCATTCTTCGAGGACTGCTACGCCGGCGGCGTCGACATCGTCCAGGTCCGGGACAAGCAGGTCTCCGTCCGGACCGAGATCTCCGCGCTGTGGCTCCTGAAGCAGGTCGCCGACGAGTACGGGGGCCTCTCTGCGGCGAACGACCGTGCCGACGTGGCGGTGATCGCCGACGTCGACGTCTTCCACATCGGCCAGGACGACCTGAGCCCGGAGCAGGCCCGCTCGATCCTCGGCGACGATGTGCTGATCGGCCGCTCCTGCCGCACGGCGGAGCAGGTGCAGATCGCCGCCGAGGACCCGGAGGTCAGCTACTACTGCACCGGTCCGGTGTGGGAGACCCCGACGAAGCCGGGTCGCGCCGCCGTGGGGCTGGAGCTGCCGCGGGCGGCCGTCGACGTCGAGCCGTCCAAGCCGTTCTTCGCGATCGGGGGCATCGACGTCGAGAACGTCGACCAGGTGACCGAGGCCGGCGCCTGGCGCGCGGTGGTGGTCCGGGCGGTGACCGACGCCCCCGACCCCCGTGCCGCGGCGGAGGCCCTCCGCTCGCGCCTCCCCGCCTGACTCCTGCCCAGAGCCCGACTCGCACTCCCCTCATCGAAGGAGCAGAACTCGGTCATCGAGGGAGCGAACCTCGTGGCCGATCTCGGCGATTCGCCCCGAAATTCTCTCCCCCGATGGGGGTGGAGCCGTGCAGCCGGTCAGACGCGGCGGCGTCCCCAGAAGGAGGCCAGCAGTCCGCCGGAGATGTTGTGCCACACGGAGAAGATCGCACCGGGCAGGGCCGCCTCCGGGGAGAGGTACTGAGCACCCAGCCCGGCGGCCAGACCGGAGTTCTGCATCCCGACCTCCACGGAGATCGCACGCCTGGTGGGCACGTCGCCGCGGGTCAGCCGTCCCGCCAGGTAGCCGATCGCGTATCCGGAGCAGTTGTGCAGCACGACCCCGAGGATCAGCAGGAGACCGGCCGAGGCCAGCACGTCTGTGGACCCGGCGACGACGGCGAGCACGACGAAGGTGATCCCCGCGACGGAGATCCACGGCAGGGCCGGCTGCACGGCATCGACCAGTCGGGGCAGCAGGAGTCGCAGCACCAGGCCCGCCACCACCGGGATCAGCACGATCTGCACGATGCTCCAGGCCATGTCCCCCGCCGGCACCGGCAGGAACTGGCCGGCCAGCCACAGGGTGAGCAGCGGGGTGAGCAGCGGTGAGAGCAGAGTCGAGACCGAGGTCATCGTGACGGAGAGGGCCACGTCGCCGCGCGCCAGGTAGGTGACGACGTTCGACGACGTCCCGCCGGGCACACAGCCGACGAGGATGAGCCCGGCGGCGAGCGCGGGCGGCAGTCCGAGCAGCGTCGCGATGCCCAGGGCCAGCAGAGGCATCGCGGTGTACTGGAACAGCACCCCGACGAGGACCGGCAGCGGTCGCTTCAGCACCAGCGCGAAGTCGGGCAGCGTGAGCGTCAGCCCCATCCCGAACATGATGATCATCAGCGCGTAGGTGACCCCTGCCCCCAGCGGGGCGAAGGTGGCCGGTGCGATCAGCGCGGCGGCGGCGCCGCCGAGGATCAGGAGCGGGAAGACGGTGACGGCGATCGTGGCGCTGCGCGGCGACTCGTCGGCGGCGGCGCGGGCTCCCTCGGATCGGCGGTTCGGTGCGTGCGACATGCTTCACAGCATGTGTCCACGATGCTGTTCAGGGTCAACAGGGGGTCACGACGTCTCATTCTTCGGACGCATGCTGGTCATCGGCCGGGCGGACCCCGGCCGTCAGCGTCGACGCCTCCCGGGCCCTCCCGACCGACGCCGCGGCGTCCGGGCAGAGCCCGAGCCCCGTCTCCCCGAGTCCCGCTTCCCCGAGTTCGGCTTCGCCACCCCACCCTTCGCCGCCCCACGCCTCGCCGAGGCCCCAGGGGCGGTCCCCTCGGTCGGTTCCAAGGTGCTGCGGGCCGAGTCGGCGCGTCGGCCGCGGGTCACACCGATGAACTCCTGGATGACGTCGTCGTCGCGCTCGCGCAGCCAGCACAGCCCCACGTCGAAGCCGGGGTGATCCTCGATCCTGCGCACGACCACGTCCTTGCGGGACAGCGCCTGGGCCGTGGAGAGGGGCAGCACGAGCAGCCCCGCACCGGAGGCCACCACCTCGAGGGTCATGCGCTCGGCCCGGGCGAGTTCGGCCGGCGGCTCATCCCCCGCAGGTGGGCCCGGAGCGCCGGCGGCCACCTCAGCGGGCTCCAGGAACGTCTCATCGCCGATGTCGTCCCAGGTCACCGACTCCTCGGCGGCGGCCACCCAGTGGTCTCGGGCCGCGCACACCACGGCGTGCTCCCGGTAGAGCCAGACCCGGTGGAACACGTCCCGGTCGACGACGTCGCGGTCCTCCTGTACGGGCACACGCAGGTAGCCGACGTCGACGACGCCGTCGTGCACACGCCGCACCTGCCCGTCCTCGTCGAAGTGGTCGATCTGCAGCCGCACCTCCGGGTGGCGGTCGCGCCATCGGGCCGCCCACCGGTCCGGGGCGGCACCGGGCAGCGCCCCCAGACGCAGCACGGGCTGCTCGGCTCCGTCCTCCACTCAGGCGACCTCGGTCCGCAGGGCGGGCGCGGTCGGGCATCCGTGGGCCCCGCCGTCGGCGACGGCGCCGTTCCGGTGCGGAGTCTTCTCGGACATGGGGCTCCATTCTGCGGCGTCGGTCAGGGCGTCTGCGGCAGGCCCCAGGGGGCCCCGACCCTCGATCACCACCCTAGCGACCACCCCACAGGCACCCTGTGAGCGATTCCACACGAAGGCGCCCAGATCAGCCGGACATCCGGTCGTCTGCGGCGTCATCGCAGGGCACGAGGCCGGTCCCAGCACGGGGCACCGACCGCGCGCAGCGCGCGCGAGGGCCCCCGATCGGCACCATGGACGCGTTCGACGCCGTTCGATTCACCCAAAAGACACGTCTACGTCATACACTTGACAGATGAAGTTTGCTCGGCAGTGGCCGTACACGTTCATCGTCGGCGTCTCCCTGCTCATCGGAATGGTCGCGGCGATCGGTTCGCTGGCCCTCGAAGTCCCCCTCCGCGACCCGGAGGGCTTCCTGGGGCCGGCGTACATCCGCCTGCCTCTGCTCGCCCTGCTCATGTTCGCCCTGGGCATCCTGCCGGCGGCGGTCCGACGCTGCGGATGGAAGCAGATCCCCCGAGGCGTGGTGGAAGTGGTTCGGCACGAATGGAACCTGCGCCGCGTCCTCTACATCGCCACGGGTCTGCTGACGTTCTACGTCTGCTACGTCGGCTACCGCAATCTGAAGAGCGTGCTCCCGGTCTACCGTGAGGGCACGCTCTACGACCGGGAGCTGCTCGAGCTGGACCGCTGGATGTTCGGCGGCACCGACCCGGCCATCATCCTGCACAACGTCTTCGGCATGGATCTGACCGCCGAGGTGCTCTCGTTCATCTACGTGGCGTACCTGCCGCTGATCCCCATCACGCTGGGCATCTTCCTGGTCCTCAGCAGGGACCTGACCGTCGGCGCCTGGTACGCGACGGCGCTGAGCCTGAACTGGGTGCTGGGCACGATCAGCTACTACATCATGCCGGCGCTGGGCCCGATCTACGCCCGTCCGGACCTGTACCAGCAGCTCCCCGACACCGGCGTGAGCAGTCTGCAGGCGGCGCTGATGAACAACAGGTTGGAGTTCCTCGCGGATCCGGCCACCAGCGACGTCATCCACGGTGTGGCCGCCTTCGCGTCGCTGCACGTGTCGGTGACCTTCGCCGCCGCCCTGTTCATGCACCGGTCGAACCAGCACGTGGTCGTCCGGTGGGTCGCCTGGGCCTTCTTCGGGATGACCTTCGTGGCCACGCTGTACTTCGGCTGGCACTACCTGATCGACAACATCGCCGGCGTGGCCATCGGCTGGGCGGCGGTGTCGCTGGGCGCCTGGGCCACGAACCATCAGGGAGCACGCCGTCTGGTGGCCGAGGAGCAGGGTCTCTCCGAGCACGAGGTCGGCATCGACATCGAGGCCGACGACGTCGCCTCCTCCCCCGCGATGGCCTCGGAGGCGGCACCCGCCCGTCGCGCCTGAGCGTTCCGCTCAGCCTCCGGCGACCTCGAGGACGCCGCGGATCAGCGCGCCCACGGCTCCGAGGGTGGCCAGCGTCATGGCGAGTCGTCGTGCCCCGGTGGGGGTCACGACCTTCGCGAGCAGCCCGCCCGCGCCGATGCCCACGAGCACCGTGACCACGACCAGCGGGAAGAGCACCCACAGATCCACCGGCACGTGGCCGTCGGTGTCCACCGAGCCCATGGCGAGCTTGGTGACCACGGAGGCGGCACCCATGGTCAGGAAGATCGGCTGCATCGTGGCCGCGAAGCTGCTGGGCCCCCAGGCGGAGACCCGGGAGTAGACGACCATGACCGGCGCGGCCACCCCCGAGGTGGTGTTGAAGAAGCCGCCCAGGGTCCCGGCGATGATCCCGGAGGTCCGGCCCGTCCACTGCGGGAGCTTCGGCAGGCCGATGGTCAGCGCCAGCGCGCACAGCACGAGCCCGGCGAGGATGATCGCCAGCCACCCGGCGGAGAGCTGGCCGACCAGCCACGCACCGGGGACGGCGCCGAGCACGGCCGGCAGTCCGACCCTGCGGTAGCGCCGCCAGTCGATCCGCGGCAGCACCGCGAGCATGATGAGGAACCCGGAGACCATCGTGGTCATGTTCGTGATGAGCACGCCGAGTCCGGGGCCGATGATGATGGTGAGCACCGGGGCGACGACCAGCCCCACCCCGGAGCCCGAGATCCGCTGCAGCACGGTGCCGACCAGCACTGCAGTCGCGATCACCGCGGAGATGCCGAGCACGCTCATGGCAGGCACCTCGCTGATCGCACGGACGACAGTGGTCGCGGAGCGCGCTCAGGCGCTCCGCGACCACTCTAGTCCCGCCGGCTCGTCCGCCGGTCGGGGCGGCTCACTCGCCCTGGTCGAGGACGTAGGCCACCTCCAGCTCGATCTTCACCTTGTCGCTGACCAGCACTCCGCCGGCCTCGAGGGCGGCGTTCCAGGTGAGGCCGAAGTCCTTCCGGGAGATGGTCGTGGTGGCGGAGAACCCGGCGCGGGTGGCTCCGAAGGGGTCCACGGCCTGGCCGCCGAACTCGGCGTCGAAGGTCACCGGGCGGGTCACCCCACGGATGGTGAGGTCGCCGGAGAGTTCGAACTCCTCCTCGGTGACCGCCGCGCCCTCGGCGCGGAAGGTCAGCACCGGGTGCTGCTCGGCGTCGAGGAAGTCCTCGCTGCGGATGTGTCCGTCGCGGTCCTCGTTCCCGGAGGAGAACGAGGCGGCCTGGACCTGGGCCTCGACGGCGGCGATGCCGTCTGCTCCGACCTCGAGGGTGGACCGGACGTCCTCGAACGACGCGCGGGTCTTGGAGATGCCCGCGTGGCGGACGGTGAGTCCGACCTCGGAGTGGGAGGGGTCGTAGTTCCAGGTGCCGGCGGTCAGTGCTGCCATGATGGGTCGTCCTTCCGACGTGTGGTTTCGATGCTGCGGAACGCCGTCCTGCGGCGTGCATCAGGGACAACGGCAGACCCCGCCGATTTATTTCAAATCTTGATTAGTGGGATGCATCACACCCCTGGACGCCGTGTTCCCCGGCGCGCGGACGCCCGATGCCGTCTGTGCGGACCTGGCCGCTAGAATCGACCATGGACTGACCGACGTCCCGCCGCCCGGAACCTCGGCGGCAGGGGCCAGAGACCGGACGAGAGGAGGCGCCGTGGGACTGCTCGACAACCTCGAACGAGGCATCGAGAAGGCCGTGCGCGGAGCCTTCTCCGGACGTGGAGGGAGCCTCGGCCCCGTGGAGATCGCCACCGCAGTACGACGCCACATGGACCGCGAGTCCTTCACCATGTCGCAGGGACGCTCGTTCGTCCCCAACGTGTACAAGATCCGCCTGTCCCCGGACGACTTCGCCGAGGCGAAGAAGTACGGGGTGGCCCTGGCCGAGGAGCTGTGCGAGGAGATCATCCGCCACGCCGACTCCCAGGGCTACACGCTGCGCGGACCGGTGCGGGCGACGTTCGTGAAGAACACCGACCTCAGGCGCGGGCAGCTGAACATCGAATCGACCACGGAGAAGGGTGCCGCCCCCTCGGCGCGCCCGGCCTCCTCGGCAACGTCGTCGACAACGTCGTCGTCGGCGCCTTCGGCGGCGTCCGCGCCTGCCGCAGGGGGGCACCGCGGCTCGGGCTACGACTCCGACGCCACCATCGTCAGCCCCGTGGTGGCCCCGCCCCGGGTGGTCGCCGTGGTCGAGCACGACGGCGCCCGCCACGAGCTGGCGGCGAACACCGTCGTCGGCCGCTCCTCCGGAGCCGGGATCTCCATCGCCGACTCAGGGATCTCCCGGCGCCACATGGAGATCTACCGCCAGGGCGAGCGGTACTTCGCCCGCGACCTCGGATCGACCAACGGCACCTACGTGGACGGGGAGCGGCTCGACCCGGAGGCGCCCGGCACGGAGCTCTTCGACAGCGCGCTGATCTCCCTGGGCGGGGCGCGCCTGCGCTTCCGCATGGTCACCGAGGGCTGACCCTGATGAGTCAGCTCGCCGTCACCGTCCTGCAGTTCGGTCTGCTGCTGCTCCTGTGGGTCCTCATCCTCTCCATCGTGGCCGCACAGAGCCGCGACCTGATGATCTCCAAGCGCTCCCGGGCGCCGCAGGACGAATCGACCCGTTCGGGTCAGGGCCGACGACGTCGTCGTGAGTCCGCCGCCGCGACGGCCGGCGCACCGGCGGGGCACGGCGGTGCGGCTGGTGCAGGGGGCCACAGTGCCGCCGCATCCGGGCACCCCACGCAGGCCGAGCAGGCTCCGGCCGCCTCCGCGCAGCGTCCGCGTCCGCGGGCGCTGGTCGTCGTCGAGGGCCCGGCGACCGGCACCGAGGTCGAGCTCGGATCGGCTCCGATCATGCTCGGGCGTGCCCAGGAGTCCACCCTCGTGCTGGTCGACGACTACGCCTCGGGCAAGCACGCCCGCCTGTTCCCGCAGGGCTCGCGCTGGTTCATCGAGGATCTGGGGTCCACCAACGGCACCTGGCTGGGCGAGGAGCAGCTCACCCGCGCGGCCACCGTCGAGCCTGGCGAGCGCATCCGCATCGGCAAGACCGTCCTGGAACTGAAGGCCTGAGCCCGTGTCCCTGGTCTTCCGATTCGCCGCCCGCTCCAACACCGGCGTCGTCCGCTCCAAGAACGATGACTCCGGGTACGCGGGGCGCTACTTCGCCGTCGTCGCCGACGGCATGGGCGGACACGCCGGGGGCAACGTGGCCTCCGCCTCCACCGTGCTGGACCTGGCCCACCTGGACACCCGCGGCTTCACCGCCCCGGACACCGTGCTGCCCGATGAGATCCAGACGGCCAACGCGTTCCTCAACCGCCTGGTGCAGGCGAACCCCAAGCTGGCCGGGATGGGCACCACCATCACCTCCCTGCTGATCACCGACGACCGCATGCAATTCGCGCACATCGGGGACTCGCGCGCCTACCGGCTCAAGAAGGGCCGCTTCCGCCAGGTCAGCAAGGACCACACCTTCGTCCAGCGCCTGGTCGACGAGGGGCGCCTCGACCCCGCCCAGGCGGAGCACCACCCGCACAGGAACGTGCTGATGCGTGTGCTCGGCGACGTCGACGCCTCCCCGGAGCTGGACATCACCTCCTTCCCCGTCGAAGCCGGGGAACGCTGGATGCTGTGCTCGGACGGGCTCAACGCGGTGGTCTCGGACCGGCTCATCGAGCAGAAGCTGCGCTCCACCCAGTCCCTGGAGTCGATCGTCGACGACCTGGTGGACCTCACCATCGAGGGCGGCGCCCCGGACAACGTCACCGTGGTGTGCCTGGAGGTCGTCGAGGCCGATGAGGGCGACCTGACCCGCAACCGTCCCACCCCGCTGTCCCCCGCCGCGGTCGCCTCGGCCTCCGAGGTGTACGAGCCGGTGGCCGAGGAGCGCCCGGTGTCCGAGGACGAGGCCGCCGACTCGGAGCACACCATGGAGATGGTGCCGGTGGTCAACGTCGACGCGCTCTCCGAACATCCCCCCGAGGACCACGACGAGCTGTCCCCGCTCTCGGCGTCCATGCTGGGCCAGGACCTCGAGGCCCGGCCCCACCGCCTGGTCGGAGCCGCCGCCCAGGCCACCGAGACCGGCATGATCCCGGTGGTGCGCCGCAGCGTGGACGAGCCCGTGCTCGCCGCCCGCCTGACCGGCCAGCCGCTGCGGCAGGTCCGTCACGAGCACGACGACCTGCTCGCCCAGGCCGGTGCCGCCTCGGCCGCGACCGAGGCCGCCGCCCCCGACCCGCACGCCCCGCCCGCATCGGCCGAGCGGTCCTCCGAACCGGGCGACCGCACCGGGCCGCTGGCGGCAGGCGGCGACCCCGGCGACCGGGACGTGGCCGACGAGGTGGACGACGAGCTCGACATCGAGGATGAGATCGCCGCCCGCGCCGCCGTGCACCGTCCGCGGCGGGTCGGATGGCTGCTGACCACCGTCGTCGGGCTGGTCACGGTGCTGCTGGCCGCAGTGCTGTTCCTCGGATACATCTGGACCCAGACCCAGTACTACGTGGGTGAGGAGGACGGCGAGGTGGCCGTGTTCAACGGCGTCTCCCAGTCCCTGGGTCCGTGGAAGCTCTCGGAGTCGGACGAGCTGACCGGAATCAGCGTGGACGACCTCACCGCCTACCAGCGCGAACGCGTCTCCGGGGGCATCCCGGCCGACTCGAGGTCCCACGCGGATCAGATCGTCGACCAGCTGCGGGACTCTGCCGGCGTCGACGACGAGGACGAGGAGACCGACGAGGAGTCGGACTCCACCGATGAGGCCACGGACGAGGCCACCGACGACGCCACAGAAGAGGAGACGGACGAGGAGACCGCAGAGGCACGGGGTGGTCGCCGATGATCCGGACCGAGACCGCTCCCGCACCGCGCCGGAACCTGGAGCTGTTCCTGCTGCTGCTCGCCCTCGTCGTCGCCGTGGGCGCCCAGATCATCACCGCCGCGGCGATGGACGCCCCCATCGACGAGGGCTACTACGTCGACGGCGGGATCTACGCCGGAGTGGTGCTGGTCTTCCACATCATCCTGCGCATCCGCGCGAAGTACGCCGACCCGTTCATCCTGCCCATCGTGGTGACCCTCAACGGGCTGGGCATCGCGATGATCCACCGCATCGACCTGGCCGGCGGCGACGGCTCCGTCGCCGACCGGCAGCTGCTGTGGTCGGCGGTGTCGATGGCGTTCGCCATGGCGCTGCTGTGGTTCCTGCAGGACCACCGCCGGCTGCGTCAGCTGACCTACCTCTCGCTCGTCGTCGGCACGGTGCTGCTGTTCCTGCCGATGCTCCCGGGCATCGGCATGGAGATCAACGGCGCCCGCATCTGGGTGAACCTGGGCTTCGCCTCCTTCCAGCCCTCCGAGCTGGCCAAGATCGCCCTGGGCGTGTTCTTCGCCGGGTTCCTGGCCAACAACCGCGACCTGATCCTGCTGGCCGGCCGGAAGTTCGGTCCGCTGCAGTTCCCGCGGATCCAGGACCTGGCGCCGCTGATGATCGGCTGGCTGGTCGCGATCGGCGTGCTGGTGGTCCAGACCGATCTGGGCAACTCGATCATGTTCTTCGGGCTGTTCATGGCCATGATCTACGTGGCCACCTCGCGACTGTCCTGGATCATCATCGGCGGGCTGCTCGTCGCCGTCGGCGGAGTGCTGGCGTGGATGTTCGTCCCCCACGTCACCGCCCGCGTGGACATCTGGCTCAACGCCTTCGACGAGGACATCTACTCCCGGGAGTTCGGCGGCTCCGAACAGGTGGTGCAGGGGATCTTCGGCCTGGCCAACGGCGGGCTGACCGGCACCGGACTCGGTTCGGGCATGCCCAACCGGGTCCCGCTGGCGAACTCGGACATGATCCTGGCGGCCTTCGGCGAGGAGCTGGGCCTGATCGGGCTGACCGCCATGCTGCTGCTGTACCTGCTGCTGTTCAGCCGCTTCATGCGCGCAGGCCTCGGCACCCGGGACGCCTTCGGCAAGCTGCTGGCGGTCGGGTTCGCGGTGATGCTGGTGCTGCAGGTCTTCGTGGTCCTCGGCGGCATCACCCGGGTCATCCCGATGACGGGTCTGACCGCCCCGTTCCTGGCCGCCGGAGGCTCTTCGCTGCTGGGCAACTGGCTGATCGTGGCCCTGGTGCTGCTGATCTCGCATGCCGCCCGCCGACCCATCGTCGTCGGCCCGATGGTCAACGCCTCGGGTGACGAGGCCTCGGGCATCGAGAACCCGACCACGGAGGCAGCTGAGGCGACGGCGTCCGAGGACGAGGCCGCCGCGTTCCAGGACGAGGACGAGGCCCGCTCCGGGACGGGAGGCGCCCGATGAACAACGCGATCCGTCACACCTGGGTGGTCTCCGTCGGCCTGTTCATGACGCTGTTCATCGCGATCAGCGTCATCCAGGTCCCGATGACCGATGAGCTCAACGCCCACCCGCACAACGTCCGGCAGATGTACCAGGACCGCGGCGCGGACCGGGGCACCATCACCGTCGACGGCGATCCGATCGCCGAGTCGGTCCCCTCGGATTCGGCCTTCGACCACCAGCGCGTCTACCACGACCCGGAGCTCTACGCCGGGATCACCGGGTTCTACTCCATCGCCGAACCTCCCACCGGCCTGGAGTCGGCGATGAACGAGTACCTCACCGGTCAGGCCGACTCCCAGTTCTTCGACCGGATGACCGCCCTGTTCACCGGGTCCGCCGACGAGGGCGCCCAGGTGGAGCTGACCATCGACCCGGAGCTGCAGCAGGTCGCCTACGACACCCTCGCCCAGGGAGAGCGGGGCTCGATCATCGTCACCGACGTCGAGACCGGCGAGATCCGGGCGATGGCGACCAGGCCCAGCTACGACACCAATGAGCTGGCCGTGCACTCGACCAGTCAGTTCAGCGAGAACAAGGCCGAGATCGAGTCGGTGGAGGGCCTGAGCCCCTACTACTTCCGGCCGATCAACTCCACCATCGCCCCCGGCTCCACGTTCAAACTGGTCGACCTGGCCGCGATGCTCGGCTCCGGCGACTATTCGCCCGACACCATGCTGGACAACCCGGACCAGATCACCCTGCCGCAGTCGCAGACCCAGCTGGGGAACTTCTTCGGCGGGAACTGCCACACCAGTTCGCGCGCGGACCTGACGTTCATCACCGCCCAGTCCTGCAACACCCCATTCGCCGAGGCGGCCATGGACATGGGGGAGGACCCGATCCGGGAGGCCGCCGAGGACTTCGGATGGAACTCGGAGATGCAGATCCCGCTGTCGGTCACCGCCTCCCACTTCCCGGAGGACCTGACCGACGCCGCGCTGGCCCAGTCCTCGATCGGGCAGTACGACGTCACCGCGACGCCGATGCAGATCAACATGATGACCATGGCGATCGCCAACGGCGGCACCATGATGCAGCCCACCCTGATCGAGACCGTCCGCGGCTCCGACCTGCAGGTCATCGAGCAGCATGAGCCGGAGGAGCTGGGGCAGCCGATCAGCTCCGACGTCGCCGACGACATGACCGAGCTGATGCAGGCCGCCGTGGAGGAGGGCACCGCCCACCGCGCGAACAGCTCCGACATCGACATCGCGGCGAAGACGGGCACCGGGCAGATCGGCGGGACCGATCTGGTGAACTCCTGGGTCACGGGCTTCGCCCCGGCCGACGACCCCCAGTACGCCGTCACTGTGGCCTATGAGAGGATCGTCTTCGAGACCGGCACGGGTCTGACGGCGCCCAATATGCTGACCATGTTCGAGGCGGTGATCGAGGAATGAGGCCGACTGTCGGCATCCTCATGGGTGAGCGCTATAAGCTCACCGAGCGCATCGCCGTCGGCGGGATGGGTGAGGTCTGGACGGCCTCCGACGAGGTCCTGGGCCGCACCGTGGCGATCAAGATCCTCAAGGAGGAGTACACCGGCGACGAGGCGTTCCTGCGCCGTTTCCGTGCCGAGGCCCGCCACACCGCGCTGCTGAACCATCCGGGCATCGCCGACATCTACGACTACGGCGAGCAGGCCGGGTCCGGGTACCTGGTGATGGAGCTGGTCCCCGGTCGTCCGCTTTCGGTGCTCCTGGAGAAGGATCGGACCCTGCCGTGGGAGAAGACGCTCTCGATCATCGCCCAGACCTCCCGGGCTCTGCAGGTCGCCCACGATCAGGGGCTGGTGCACCGGGACGTGAAGCCGGGGAACCTGCTGATCACCCCGACCCGCCGGGTGAAGATCACCGACTTCGGGATCGCCCGGCTGGCCGACCAGGTGCCGCTGACGGCCACCGGTCAGGTCATGGGCACCGTGCAGTACCTCTCGCCGGAGCAGGCCACGGGCCAGCACGCCACCGGGTCCTCGGACATCTACGCGCTGGGCATCATCGCCTATGAGGCCCTGGCCGGGCACCGGCCGTTCACCGGCGAGGCGCAGATCGCCATCGCCCTGAAGCAGGTCAACGACGCCCCGCCTCCGCTGCCGGAGTCGGTGCCTGAGCCGGTGCGCGCGCTGATCATGGCCACCCTGGCGAAGGATCCGGCGGACCGTCCGGCCAACGCCACGAAGCTGGCCGAGGCCGCCGATGCGCTGCTGCGCCACGACGTCGACGGTGCGGTGGCCGCCGTGCCGACGATGGGGCAGCACATGGCCTCCCAGGACGAAGACGACTCCACCCAGCTGATCCCCACGCAGAACGCCACCCGGCCGACCGAGGTCGTGCCCCGTCCGCACGCGTCCGATGCCGGGCAGTCCGCCGGCGGCGGTGCGGCCGCGGGCGCGGCGGGAGCCGGTGCGGCTGCAGGTGCCGGTGCGGCCGCACCCTCTGCCGGCACCCCTCAGCAGCCGCCGGAGGAGCGGGGGGCGGCGTCGCAGTCCTCCGATCCGGCACGTCCGCTGCCGAACTCCGGTGAGGGCTCCGACGACCCCCGGCCCGAGGACGCCGCCTCCGGCACCGCCGCGGCTCACGCCTCGGCCCCCGCGGCAGGTGCGGCAGGTGCCGCCGCGGCCTCCGACGCGACCCGTTCGACCGACCCGGGGCAGACCACCGAGACCGACGACAGGACGACGAAGGACTCCCGCGGCGGGCGCCGTTCCCAGTGGCGGTGGCCCCTGGTGGCGCTGATCGCCCTGCTGCTGCTGGCCGTCTTCGGTGCGCTGGTGCTGCCCGCCCTGGGCAACGAGGACCCGGACCCGCAGCCGACGGTCACCGAGACCTACACCGAAGGCTCCGACCTGGTGGACGTGGACTCCGCCGAGCTGGTGGGTCTGACCGTGGAGGAGGCCACTGAGATCCTGGAGGACGAGGGGTTGGAGGTCTCCGCCGAGGAGGTGGAGTCCTCGCAGGCCGCCGGCATCGTCGTCAATGTGACCCCCACCGGTGAAGTCTCGGTGGGCAGCACGGTCACCCTCCACTACGCCGGAGGGACCGAGGGCCGCTCCGAGCCGACCCAGCAGGACACCGCCGTACCGGACGACCAGACCGGCGGCGGGGACGACGGTGACGGAAACGGTGACGGTGACGGCACCCAGGAGCCGACGGACGAGGCCTCGCCCACCGATGAGGCCTCCCCGACCCCGGACGACGAGGGCCAGGACGAGGCCTCGCCGGACCAGGACGCCGCCGAACAGAGCCCGGGCACCGGCGGAGACGGTCAGGACGGACAGGACGGCCAGACCGGGACGGCGACCGACTCGGCGGGCGGAGACCAGGGTCCTCCGGCGCCCGACGCCGGTTCCGATCCCGGCGCCGACGACAGCGCCGGCCAGGGTGCGGGCCAGGGTGCGAGCCAGGGTTCCGGTTCCGGCGTCGCCGGCGAGACGGAGACGTCGGGATGAACGACTCCGAAGAACCGCGCATCCTCAATGAGCGCTACCGGATCGCCTCGCTGATCGGGCGCGGCGGCATGGCCGACGTGTACCTGGCCCGGGACCTCTCCCTGGACCGCGACGTCGCGATCAAGATGCTCCGGCCGGACCTGGCGCGCGATCCCCAGTTCCAGGGCCGATTCCGCCGGGAGGCCCAGTCCTCGGCGTCGCTGAACCATCCGAACATCGTGGGCGTCTACGACACCGGGCGCACCGATGTGGAGGATTCCCACGAGCACGCCGTACATACGCCCTTCATCGTCATGGAGTACGTGGACGGGGTGACGCTGCGGCACGTCATGCACGGCACCCCGCACCCCGACGGCGAGGACACCCAGGAGACCGACCGACGTCGACGGGCCGAAGCTGAGGCCCGGGCCGCGGAGTCCGGGCAGGCGGCCGACGACGACACCCGAGCCGTCGACGCCGCGGCCGCCGATCCGGGGGAGACCCAGGCGGGCACACCCTTCGACGAGGACCATGAGCCTGAGGGCCCCGACGTCCTGGAGCTGGCCGACTCCGAGGACGAACAGTCCGCCGGGACCAGGCCCGCCGCCGAGGTCGGCTCCCCGCTGCAGGCCCGCATCGAGGAGGCCCTGAACAAGCCGGTCTCCGACCAGGAGGCGGCGGACTATCTCTCCGGGATCCTGGGAGCCCTGGGCTACAGCCACTCGCGCGGCATCGTCCACCGTGACATCAAGCCCTCCAACGTCATGGTCACCCAGACCGGCGACGTGAAGGTCATGGACTTCGGCATCGCCCGGGCGATGGCGGACACGTCCTCGACGATGACCCAGACCTCCACCGTGGTCGGCACCGCCCAGTACCTGTCCCCCGAGCAGGCGCGCGGAGAGCTGGTCGACCACCGGTCGGACCTCTACTCCGCCGGCTGTGTGCTCTTCGAGCTGCTCACCAACCGTCCGCCGTTCCAGGGCGAGTCCCCCGTCTCGGTGGCCTACCAGCACGTGCGCGAGGAGCCGCCGCGGGTCTCGCGGTTCAACCACAGCGTCTCCCCGGCCGTGGAGTCGGTGGTGGCCAAGGCGCTGGCGAAGGACCCCGACGCGAGGTTCCAGTCGGCCGCAGAGTTCGACCAGGCGCTGTCCGAGTCGCTGCGCGGCATCCACGTCGAACCCGCCTACGCGGCGGTGCACCAGGAGGAGAACCCCACCGAGGCCGTCTCCGCGGTGGCCGCGGCACCGGCGGCCGGAGTGGGTGCCGCCGGAGCGGCCGGGGCGGCCGCCGCGCCCTCGGCCCGGACCCCGGAGGATCCGGCCGTCCATGAGGGCTCATCCGCCGTGGCCGGCACCGGTGCGCGGCGCCGGGGCCTCATCTGGCTGTGGGTCGTGCTGATGGTGCTGCTCATCGCAGTCGGCGCCTGGGCGCTGATGCGCATGGTGGACGCGCAGGACACGGAGATCCCCGACGTGGCCGGCATGCCGCGTGAGGAGGCGATCCAGGAGCTCAACGACGCCGACATCGATCCGGAGATCGAGACGGTCGGCGACGATGAGGTCGAGGAGGACCACGCCGTGGGCACCGACCCCGAGGCCGGCACCTCCGTGGATCCGGACGACGACGTCACCCTGCTCATCTCCGCAGGACCCGACCAGGTCGCGGTGCCCGAAGGGCTGCAGGGCAGCACCGAGGAGGAGGTGCGCGAGGCCCTCGAGGAGGTCGGTCTGGAGGTCGGCGACGTCAGCGACGGTCCCCACCCCTCCGTGGAGGAGGACACGCTGATCAGCCTGGATCCCGAGGCCGGGAGCATGGTCAGCCGCGGCACGGAGGTCGACCTGCTGCTCTCCAACGGTCTGGTCGAACTGCCCGACGTCACCGGTATGACCGAGTCCGAGGCGGTCTCGACGCTGCAGAACGACTACGGCCTGCAGGTGACCACCTACACCTGGCAGATCGGAGACGTCCCCGCCGGCCAGGTGCTCTCGATGCAGTCGGGCGGCAGCGACGTCACGGGCGGCTCGCAGATCCCGCAGGGCTCCACCGTCTCCCTGGCCATCGCCACCGCCCCGCGTCCCGAGCCGACGCCGGAGGAGGACGACGACGAGACCGAGGAGCCGGACGAGGACGAGACCGATGAGGACGATGAGGACGACGAGGACGACGAGGACGACGAGGAGACCGACGAGCCGGACGAGGACGAGACCACCGACGAGGCCATCGAGGATGAGACGGATGAGCCCGACGAGGATGAGACCACCGACGAGGCCACCGAGGACGACTCGCCCACGGCGGACGACTCCCCGACCGACGACGACGGCGGGAACGGGAACGGCGATGGGAACGGCGATGGGAACGGCGGTGGCGACGACGGCGGGGACGACGATGACGACGGTGATGACGACGACGGGGACGACTGACCGCGCCCGGCGGTGATCGTCCTCAGCCGCGGCGGATGGGGTTCAGCCGCGCGGCGTGCTCGGCGGCCCCGACCAGCCCCAGCTCCTCCAGCCAGTTCCCCAGCATCCGGTAGCCGCCCTCGGTGAGCACGGACTCCGGGTGGTACTGCATCCCCCAGGCCGGTGCGCTGCGGTGGGCCAGCCCCATGATGACCCCGTCGGAGGTGGCCGCGGTGACCTCCAGGACCTCCGGCACGGTGGCCGGGTCCACCACCAGGGAGTGGTAGCGGGTGGCGACGAAGCTCTCCGGCAGTCCGGCGAAGGACCGGTGGCCGGTGTGGGTGACGGTGCTCGTCTTGCCGTGCATGAGCTGCTCGGCGTGGGTCACGGTCGCCCCGAACGCCTCCCCCAGCCCCTGGTGCCCCAGACAGACTCCGAGCAGCGGGACCTCGTCCTCGACGCACCGCCGGATCAGCTCGACCGAGACCCCCGCCTCGTGGGGCGCGCCGGGCCCGGGTGAGATGAGGACGCCGTCGTGCTCGGCCGCGAGCCGACCGGCCTCCTCCCCGGTGACGGCGTCGTTGCGCAGCACGGTCGTCTCGGCGCCGAGCTCCCTCAGGTAGCCGACCAGCGTGTAGACGAAGCTGTCGTAGTTGTCGATCACCAGGATGCGGATACCTGTCCTGCTGCTCATCGTGGGCCCTCCTGCCTCGGGTCGGCGGATCCGCCGGCGGACTCGATGTCCATGGTCGATTCGTTCAGCGGGTGGAACTGGTCGGTCCAGGGGAAGACGACCTCCATGAGCAGGAGGACGACGGCGGCCAGCAGCACCAGTGTGATGCCGATGCGCACCCAGAGGGGGCCGGGCAGCCGGCGGAACATCCACGCGTACATGCTCAGTCCTCCCCTTCGGCGGCGGGACCCGTCCCCGCATCGGCGGCCGCTTCGACCCGATCGGTGATCGCTTCGGGCGGGCCCTCGGACAGCGGCGTCGCCTCCACGAAGTCCGCGTGGGTGATCAGGCGGTCGGAGGCCACGTAGGGCGGGTCGCAGGTGGCCAGGGTCAGCACCGAGGCGTCTCCGGGGTCCTCGCCGGGAGCCCCGGGGACCGGTTCGAGCACCTCCGTGCGGTCGGGAGGCACCACATAGCTCTCGGTGACCTCATAGGTGAAGTACCCGTCGGGGCTCTGCACATAGATCCGATCTCCGGGCACCAGCTGGTCCTGGTCGTAGAGGATGCGCCCGTAGATGTCCCGGTGTCCGGCCAGGGCGAAGTTCCCCGGCTCCCCCGGCATCTGGGTGGTGGGGTAGTGGCCCACGGCGATGCGGTCGATGGAGTCGGAGCCGACCCCCTCCCGGATGGGCAGCGTGCCGTCCTCCTCGAGGCGCGGGACGTAGAGCATGCCGATGACCTCGGTGTCCTCGGCGAGGTCGTGGATCAGGTCCGCGCTGGGTTCGTCGTCCTCTGTGGCGTCGGCACCATCCTGCTGGTGGTCGAGCTGGGCGTAGAGCTCCCCCGCGGCCCGGTCCCTTTCGGCGTCGGCGCCGAGCCCGGTCCACCACACCTCCCACACCACGAAGAGCAGTCCCAGCACACCGAGGGTCAGCAGCACCTCTCCCAGGACTCCGACGGTGCGCGTGACGGGCCCCGGGCGGCGCGGGGCCCGTGGGGACTCGGTCGGTGCGGTCATCAGGTGTGCTTCCAGAGGGGTGAGGTGTGGGGCGGGGATCCCGCGGCCGCCGGGCCGCACGATAGACTGACGCCCTGATGCGGCGCCTGCGGCGCAGCGGTGGCCGCAGATCAGGACACTGACAGGATAGACGACGTCGACGTGACGGCATTCCGCCCCGTGACGGGGACCGGCCGCTCCGGCGTCGCAGCGATCGGGAGGATCAGCCCACCGTGCCAGAGTCGAAGAAGCGTCGGAACCGCGGAGGCCGCGGGTCTGCGCCCCAGAACGACGCCGTCGAGCGCAGCTCGTCGCCGTTCCGCGCCGAGCCGGAGGTCGAGCATCTGGAGTTCGAGGATGAGGGTCTGCCCACCTGGTATCGGGTGACGATGATCGGTCTGCTCATCCTGGGCCTGCTGTGGCTGGTGGTCTGGTACATCACCGACGGCCTGCTGCCTCTGGCTGTGGCCGGGAACTGGAACGTGGCCATCGGCTTCGGAATCTCGATGACCGGCTTCATGATGATGATGCGCTGGCAGTAGCCTCCCCCGGCCCACCCCGGACGCACGTGGGGCCCGCACCGTATCGGTGCGGGCCCCACGTGCGTGGTGACCGTCTGAGGGACGATCAGGTGGCGGGCTTGGGCTTGGGCACCTCGCCGCCGTCGTCCTTCTTGGGAGCCTCAGGCTTCTCCACCGGCTTGGTCTCCGCCTGCTGTCCGGCCGGCTTCTCCGCCGACTTGGCCTGCGGCTTCTCGGCCGGCTTCTCAGCGGGCTTCTCGGCCGGCTTCGTCTCAGCCTTCTCCGCCGGCTTCGGGGCCGGGGCGGCGGGCTTCTCCGCCGGCTTGGACTCCGTGGCCGGGGCCGACGCCGGGGCGGCCTGCGGCGCCTTCTCGGCGGCGGGCCGGGTCTCCACCGGCTTGATCGGCGTCGAGTCGGTGGCCTTGGCGGTCACCGGCTGCGGCTTCTTCCACGGGTCCTCCACCGGCTGGGAGGCGCGCCAGGCGGCGACGGCCGCGGTCACACCGGCGGCGACGAGGCCGAAGACGAGGAGACCCTTGCGGCGGGACTGACGACGCTGCTGCTTCTTCAGCGACTTCGAGGCCTGCTTGGCGTACTTCTCGGAGTTCTTCCGCAGCTTCTTGACGATCTTCTTGTCGCCGGTGGCCTTGATCAGGGCCTTCTCGACCCGCGGGTCGACCTCTGCCTTGTGGATGAGCTTCGCGGTGCGGTCCGCGTAGTCGCCCAGCCGTGCCGAAGCCTCCGGGACGTACTTCTCCGTCAGGTTGGCCTTGGCGTCGCCGTACTTGGCGCGGGCCTGCTCCACCTGGGCCTTGGCCTGGGGGGAGAGCCGACCGTACTGCTTGTCCGCTTGGGCGCTGAGGCCGGAGGCCGCGCGCGAGGAGTAGTCGCGGATCTTCTCACCGGCCACGGAGGCGCCGACGCCGGCCTGGCTCACGGCCCGCTGCGACGCGTCCTGCACCTTCGGGGCGCCCTTGCGGTATGCGTCCTCGGCCCAGTCGGCGGCCTGGGCGAGCTTGGGCGCCGTCCAGTCCCGGGCTGAGTCGACGCCGGCCAGCACGTTGTGCCGCCAGGTGTGGGACGCCTTCTTCTTCTTGCCGAACATGCATGTCCTCCGATTCAGGATCGTGTGCTCTGCCCCCCAGCCTACGACCTCGCGGGGGTTCACCGCTATGACGCACACGACCAGGGCTGACATGGGACGTCACCACCGGGTCCGCGGCCCCCGTCGGGGATGAGAAGATGGGTGGCATGACTGCTGCAGCAACTCACAAGGCCGCCGTCCGCACCTCCGCGGGAGAGATCCACCTCGAGCTCTTCGGCCACCACGCCCCGAAGACCGTGCAGAACTTCGTGGGCCTGGCCACCGGAGAGATCACCTGGACCCACCCGGAGTCGGGTGAGGAGAAGACCGGGACGCCGCTGTACGACGGCACGATCTTCCACCGCATCATCGCCGACTTCATGATCCAGGGCGGAGACCCCCTGGGCATGGGCGTGGGCGGACCGGGCTACCAGTTCGACGACGAGATCCACCCGGAGCTGGACTTCACCGAGCCGTACAAGCTGGCCATGGCCAACGCCGGGGTGCGCAACGGCCGCGGCACCAACGGATCCCAGTTCTTCATCACCACCGTGCCGACCACCTGGCTGCAGGGCAAGCACACCATCTTCGGCGAGGTCGTCGACGCCGACTCCCGCAGGGTCGTCGACGAGCTCAACAAGGTGCGCACCGACATGCGCGACCGCCCGAAGGAGGACGTGGTCATCGAGACGATCGAGATCACCGAGCTCTGACCCGCCATCACTGAGCATCACGACGACGGGGCCGCTCCTGCCGGGGCGGCCCCGTCGTGTCTGCGCCACCCGGACCGGGCCACCGGACTTCGGTGTCAGCGCTGCGAGCGCCCGGCCTGCCCAGAATGCCTGGTGCAGGCGCCGGTGGGATTCCAGTGCGTGGACTGCGTGCGGCGGGCCGCGGCGGCCCGTCCGACTCCGCGCACCCGGTTCGGCGCGCCGGCGTCGCGGTCCGGGCGTCCGCTGCTGACCTACGGGCTGATCGCGCTCTGCGTGGTGATGTATGCGCTGCAGCTGGGCGTCTCGGGCCTCACTGATGCGACGGCGTTCGCCCCGGCGGCGATGTCCGAGGTGTGGTTCGAGCCGTGGCGGATGCTGACCTCGTCGATCGTGCATTCGCCGGGCAACGCCATGCATCTGGCGTTCAACATGCTCGCCCTGTGGTTCATCGGCCGCACCCTGGAGCCGGCCCTGGGCCTCTGGCGCTATGCCGCACTGCTGGTGCTCTCGGCGATCGGGGGCTCGGCGGCGGTGCTGTGGCTGACCGACCCGCAGACTCCGACCCTGGGTGCCTCGGGCATCGTGTTCGGCCTCTTCGGCGCCCTGTTCGTGCTGATGCGCTCCGCCGGAGGGCAGGTCGGCGGGATCGCGGTGCTGCTGGCGGTGAATCTGGTCTTCAGCTTCGCGGTGCCGAACATCTCCTGGCAGGGGCATCTGGGCGGGCTGCTCACCGGCGTGCTGTGCGCCGCGGTGATCGCCTACGCCCCGAGGGGACGGCTCCGCGGGACCTGGCAGGCGCTGGGTCTGGCTTCGGCGGCGGTGCTGCTGGTGATCCTGACCTGGGCGGGGATGCTCAGCTATGCGGATCTCGTGGCCGGCTGAGCCGGCTCCCGTTCTCCACAGGCGTTATCCACAGTGTGAAGAAACTACACACGTGTGATTCGACCGTCCCGGACGATCCCGCCCGTCGTCCGTCCCCTCCCGGGAACGCGGCTCTTGTCGCCCTCGGGCGGATCGTATATCTTCGGGTATACATATGATGTGGACCACAGCTCTGGAGGACGCCCTGTGACCGGATCCGACCCGCACGAGACTCCCGCCGGACAGCCGTCGACTCCCCCGCCGGGACCGCCCGCGCCGGGCAAGGTCATCGCCGTCCACATCAGCTACGAGTCGCGCGCGGCCGAGCGTGGGCGCCGCCCCCAGGCACCGTCGTACTTCCTCAAGCCGACCAGCTCGCTCAGCTCCTCCGGGGCCCCGGCGGTCCGGCCGGCCGGCACCGAGCTGCTCGGGTTCGAGGGCGAGGTCGCCCTGATCATCGGCGCACCGGCCCGCCAGGTGCCGCTGGAGCGCGCCTGGGACCACGTCGGCTGGATCACCGCCTCCGACGACCTGGGGCTCTACGACCTGCGCAGCAACGACAAGGGCTCCAACCTGCGGAACAAGGGCCGCGACGGCTACACCCCCGTCGGTCCGCAGCTCATCGACGCCCGGGCGGTGGACCCGAACTCCCTGCGGGTGCGCACCTGGCGCAACGGGGAGCTGGTCCAGGAGGACACCACCGCCGCGATGATCTTCCCGCTGGTACAGATCGTCGCCGACCTCTCCCAGCACCTGACCCTGCAGCCGGGCGACCTGATCCTCACCGGCACCCCGGCCGGTGCGAGCGTGGCGGTGCCCGGCGACGTGATAGAGGTCGAGGTCGACGCCCCCGCCGCCGAAGGTTCGCCGTCGACGGGGCGGCTGGTCACCCACATCGTCGAGGGTGAGGGTTCCTTCGACCCGGCCCTGGGCTCCAGTCCGAGCGTGGACGACCACCAGCGTGAGGAGGCCTGGGGCTCCCGGGAGGCCGCCGGCCTGCCCCCGCAGCCCAGCGCGGCCGAGCAGGCGTCTGAACCGGCGTCGGAGCAGGCGTCTGAGCCCGCCCCGGCACGCACCCTGTCCCCCGCCCTGCGGGAGAAGCTCGAGGAGGTCCCGGTCGCCGGGCTCGCCCAGGAGCTGCGGAAGCGCGGGCTGAACAACGTCGTCATCGACGGCGTGCGACCCCAGCGTCCCGGCACCAAGCTGGTCGGCACCGCGAAGACCCTGCGGTTCGTGCCCAACCGGGAGGACCTGTTCAAGACCCACGGCGGCGGCTTCAACGCCCAGAAGCGCGCGTTCGACTCGGTCGGCGAAGGTGAGGTCCTCATCATCGAAGCCCGCGGAGAGACCGGTTCGGGCACCCTGGGCGACATCCTCGCCCTGCGCGCTCAGGCCCGCGGCGCCGCCGGTGTGGTCACCGACGGCGGGGTCCGCGACGACGCCGCCGTCGCCGAGATCGGCCTGCCCGTGTTCTCCAACGGCGCCCACCCGGCGGTGCTGGGCCGTAAGCACGTGCCCTGGGACGTCGACGTCGCCGTGGCCTGCGGCGGGGCCGCCGTGCTGCCGGGCGACATCATCGTCGGCGACGACGACGGTGTGCTCGTGCTGCCCCCGGACATCGCCGAGGAGGTCGTCGAGGCCGCGCTGACCAAGGAGTCGGAGGATGCCTGGGTCGCCGCGCGCGTCGCCGAGGGACACCCGGTGGACGGGCTGTTCCCGATGAACGCCGAATGGCGCGCCCGCTATGAGCAGGAGCGCGGACGTGACGGCTGAGGCCGCCCCGACGGTCAGCAAGTCTCAGCGCACCTACGAATGGGTGCGGGAGCGGATCCTGTCCCGGGAGTTCAGCCCCGGATACCGGCTGGTGCTCGGTGCGATCGCCGCAGAGCTCGAGGTCTCGGCGGTGCCGGTCCGCGAAGCGGTGCGCCGGCTGGAGGCCGAGGGGCTGGTCGAGTTCGAGAAGAACGTCGGCGCGCGGGTCGCCACCATCGATGAGGCCGCCTACCACAACACCATGGAGACCCTCGGCGCCCTGGAGGGGGTGGCCACCGCCCTGGCGCTGCCGCTGCTGACGACCTCGGACCTGGACCGGGCCGAGGCCCTGAACGCGGAGATGCGCAGGCTGCTCGAGGACTTCGACCCGGTGCGGTTCACCTCCCTGAACGAGCAGTTCCACCGGGTGCTGTTCGTGCGCTGCCCCAACCCGCACATCGGCGAACTGGTCGGCCGCGGCTGGAACCGGCTGGCCGGTCTGCGCCGGTCCACCTTCAGCTTCGTGCCCGCCCGGGCGAAGGAGTCGGTGGCCGAGCATCAGCGCATCCTCGAACTCATCCGCACCGGCGCCGACGCCCTCGACGTGGAGATGGCGGTGCGCCACCATCGGTGGAAGACCGTCTCCGCGTACCGCGAGGCCTCCCACAGCACCCCCTGAGGCCCGCCGTCTCCGCCGACCCCGAACTCCGAAGACCTTCCGGACGTCCCCCACCGCAGGAGGAAGAACACCATGACCGAGACCGAGCCGACCACCCAGCAGACCACCCAGCAGCCCCCGGCGGACCTGCCCGACGTGCTGCGCCACTACATCGGCGGGCAGTTCGTCGACTCGATCGACGGGGAGACCTTCGAGGTCCTCGACCCGGTGACCAACCGGCCCTACATCCGCGCGGCCTCCGGGAAGCCCGCCGACGTCGACGCCGCCGTCGCCGCGGCGAAGGACGCCTTCGAGCACGGACCCTGGCCCTCGATGCTGCCGCGTGAGCGCGCGAAGGTGCTCAACCGCATCGCCGACATCGTCGAATCCCGCGGCCGGGACCTCGCACAGATGGAGTGCTTCGACACCGGTCTGCCGATCACCCAGGCGCTGGGCCAGGCCAAGCGCGCCGCCGAGAACTTCCGGTTCTTCGCGGACCTGATCGTCGCCCAGCACGACGACGCGTTCAAGGTGCCGGGCCGCCAGGCGAACTACGTCAACCGCAAGCCGATCGGCGTGGCCGGACTCATCACCCCGTGGAACACCCCGTTCATGCTGGAGTCCTGGAAGCTGGCCCCGGCCATCGCCACCGGCAACACCGTGGTGCTCAAGCCGGCCGAGTTCACCCCGCTCTCGGCCTCCCTGTGGCCGGGCATCTTCGAGGAGGCCGGGCTGCCCGCCGGCGTGTTCAACCTGGTCAACGGCTTCGGCGAGGAGGGCTTCGCCGGCGACCCGCTGGTCAAGCACCCGGACGTGCCGCTGATCTCCTTCACCGGGGAGTCCACCACCGGACAGATCATCTTCGCCAACGCGGCCCCGCAGCTGAAGGGCCTCTCGATGGAGCTGGGCGGGAAGTCCCCGGCGGTGGTCTTCGAGGACGCCGATCTGGAGACCGCGATCGACGCCACCATCTTCGGCGTGTTCTCGCTCAACGGCGAGCGCTGCACCGCCGGCTCCCGCATCCTGGTCCAGCGCAGCATCTACGACGAGTTCGTCTCCCGCTACGCCGCCCAGGCCGACCGGGTGAAGGTCGGGCTGCCGCAGGACGACGCCACGGAGGTCGGGGCCCTGGTCCACCCGGAGCACTTCGAGAAGGTCATGAGCTACGTGGAGCTGGGCAAGGAGGAGGCGCGGCTGGTGGCCGGCGGCGCTCGTCCGGAGGAGTTCCCGGAGGGCAACTTCGTGCGGCCCACGGTCTTCGCCGACGTCTCCCCCGAGGCCCGGATCTTCCAGGAGGAGATCTTCGGTCCGGTCGTCGCCATCACTCCCTTCGACACCGACGAGGAGGCCCTCGAGCTGGCGAACAACACCCGCTACGGGCTGGCCGCCTACATCTGGACCAACGACCTCAAGCGCGCCCACAACTTCTCGCAGAACGTCGAGGCGGGCATGGTGTGGCTGAACTCGAACAACGTGAGGGACCTGCGCACCCCCTTCGGCGGGGTGAAGGCCTCGGGACTGGGTCACGAGGGCGGCTACCGGTCCGTCGACTTCTACACCGATCAGCAGGCGGTGCACATCAACCTCGGCGAGGTCCACAACCCCGTCTTCGGCAAGGACGCCTCGTGAGCCCCCTGGGCATGGACGGATCCGACCGGGTCCGATGAGCGTCCCGACGCGGGAGACGAGGTTCACCCCGGAGGGCGAGTTCTCCTGGGTGGCGGCCGTGGCGCGTACGCTGGGGCTGTGGACCCTGAGCTACGCGGTCCTGGCCCTGCTGATGTTCGCGGCCGGGGCCGGGCTTATCCCGGGGCGACGGCCGGACTCCGCGCTGGTGGAACCGGGATACCTGCTGATCGCGTGGGTGGGGCTGCAGGGCTTCTACCCGGTGTTCCTGCGCGCCGACGCCTCCGACGACGACTACCGCGTGCAGAGCCCCCGCTTCCTGCGGCTGCTTCTGCTCTCGCAGGCCACCGGGCTCGTGCTGCTGGCCGCGCTGCTGACCCCTTTGGTCGGCATCGGCTCCGACGTCCACACGGCGGGGTCGCTGATCGCCGGGATCCCCGAAGATCCGACGGCGTGGCTGACGTTCTACGGGTACGCCGTGGGCATGGCGGCCTGGCCGGTGGCCGCGGGGCTGTTCATGATGCGCATGTCGGCCCGCTGGGAGACGCTTTTCGTCGGAGCGGCCGTGGGTCTGCCGCTGTTCCTGCTCGCGCTGCTCGGCGGGCTGCTGGTCGCGGTCTTCCGCATGCTGGATCCCGGAGCCGACCCGGGGTCGCTGCTGGTGCTGTTCGGCGGCTACGGACTCAGCGGTGCCGCCGTCTACGTCCTGCTGCTGCTCTGGTACCGGGCCTCGGTGGCCCGTGAGCCGCTGGGGCCGCCGCCCGCGCGCTGGGGTCCCTTCGTCCCGGCGGTGACCGCGACCTGTGCACCCCCGTCGCACCAGCCGCGCCAGTCGCACCAGTCGCACCAGTCGTACCAGTCGTACCGGCCGCACCAGCCGGCGCCGTCGCACGACCCGTCCCAGCCGGCTCACCAGGCTCAGCAGGCACAACAGGCTCAGCAGTACGTGCCGCCCCGTCCTCCCGTCGCCGTCGGGCCGATTCCCTGGGGGTCGTTCCTGCTCGGAGCGCTGATCGTGTGGCTGCTGCTCGGGGCGCTGGTGACCTTGGGCCTGTGGCTCGTCGGACTCTCCGGCCCGGCGGGCGCGGACCTCACACCGCCCGGACTGACGGCGTTCGCCGTCGTCGCGATGGTCGCGGCGGGACCGCTGAGCCTGATCGCCGTCCACCGTCCGGGCACCGGGCTGCGTCTGGGACATCGGAGGCTGCATCGGGCCACCTGGGCCTCCCTGGGCGTGGGCGTCGGCGTGCTGGTCCTGGCGCTGCCCCTCTGGGCCCTGCTGGGCCTGCTGCCCCAGACGTGGTGGAGACCGCCGTTGGGCGCACCCGTGCTCGACTCCGTCATCGCCGTGCTGTTCCTGCTGGGCACCACGTTCGGCGTCCACGCCGGGGCTCTGCTGATGCGTCGCGGCGCCGTCCGGGGTGCCTGGAGCCGGCTGGCCGGGATCTCGGGCTGGGTGCTGTCGGCGGCCACCGTCCTGTGCGCCCTGCTCTTCGCGTCGGTGTGGATCGAGGCCATCGTCACCGCCGATGACTCGCTGCGTCTGGGCATCGTGCTCTTCGCCGGGATCGGTGCGCTCATCGGCTGGATCGCGCATCTGCTGGCCTGTCGAGTCCCTGCGCCTGTGAATGCGCCGCAGCCCTCTTCCCCGCCCGCGGTCGATCATATACGATCTGATATAGACGTGACCGGTACCACATATCCGAGCCCCTACCGCTCCGAGCCACCGAGGAGACACCCATGACCGACACCGCCAGCGGCGCCCAGACCGGCGACCGCATCCCCACCCCGCAGTCCCCGGCGCCGGACGTGCTGCGCTGCGCCTACATGGAGCTGGTGGTCACCGACCTGAAGCGCTCCCGGGACTTCTACGTCGACGTGCTGGACCTCGTGGTCACCGAGGAGGACGACGAGGCCGTCTACCTGCGCTCGATGGAGGAGTTCATCCACCACAACCTGGTGCTGCGCCAGGGACCGATCGCCGCCGTCGCCGCCTTCTCCTACCGGGTGCGCAGCCCCGAGGAGCTGGACCGGGCGGTCGACTTCTACACCGAGCTGGGCTGCGAGGTCCGCCGGGAGGCCGACGGCTTCACCAAGGGCATCGGGGACTCGGTGCGCGTGGTCGACCCGCTGGGCTTCCCCTACGAGTTCTTCTACGACGTCGAGCACGTCGAGCGGCTGGCCTGGCGCTACGACCTCTACACCCCGGGCGCGCTGGTGCGCCTGGACCACTTCAACCAGGTCACCCCCGACGTGCCCAAGGCGGTGGCCTACATGGAGGACCTGGGCTTCCGGGTCACCGAGGACATCCAGGACGAGGCCGGCACCACCTACGCCGCCTGGATGCGGCGCAAGCCCACCGTCCACGACACGGCCATGACCGGCGGGGCGGGACCGCGGATGCACCACGTCGCGTTCGCCACCCATGAGAAGCACAACATCCTGGCCATCTGCGACAAGCTCGGAGCGCTGCGGCTCTCCGACCGCATCGAGCGCGGCCCCGGCCGCCACGGGGTGTCCAACGCGTTCTACCTCTACCTGCGGGATCCGGACGGCCACCGGGTGGAGATCTACACCCAGGACTACTACACCGGCGACCCGGACAACCCCGTGGTCACCTGGGACGTCCACGACAACCAGCGCCGCGACTGGTGGGGCAACCCGGTGGTCCCCTCCTGGTACACCGAGGCCTCCACGGTCCTCGACCTCGACGGCAACCCGGTGCCGACGGTGGAGCGGACCGACGACTCCGAGATGGAGGTCACCATCGGGGCGGACGGGTTCTCCTACACCCGCGCCGAAGAGGGCGAGGACTCCATGCCGGACTGGAAGCAGGGCGAGTACAAGCTCGGCAACCAGCTCTGAGCCGCTGAACACGTCAGGACGAGAGGGAGGAGGAGCGCTGATGCTCTCGACAGAACAGGTCGCGGCGATCGCCGACGAGCTGGCCGAGGCCGAGCGCAGCCGCACCACGGTGCCGCGGCTGACCGCGCGGCACCCGGAGATGACCGTGGAGGACTCCTACGCGGTGCAGAACGAGTGGCGCCGCCGGGGGATCGAGGCCGGGCGTCGGCCCGTGGGCAGGAAGATCGGGCTGACCTCGAAGGTCATGCAGCAGGCCACCGGGATCACCGAGCCCGACTACGGGGCGATCTTCTCGGACATGGTGTTCGAGAACGGCTCGGAGATCGAGCACGCCCAGTTCTCCAACGTGCGGATCGAGGTGGAGCTGGCCTTCGTCCTCGGTGAGGATCTGACCGGTCCGCACACCACCGTCTTCGACGTCATGCGCGCCACCGAGTACGTGATCCCCGCCCTGGAGATCCTGTCCTCGCGGATCGAGATGGAGGGGCGGACCATCGTCGACACCATCAGCGACAACGCGGCGATGGGCGGGATGGTCTACGGCGGGAACCCGGTCGCCCCGGACGCCACGGACCTGCGGTGGGCCTCGGCGCTGCTGTACCGCAACGAGACCATCGAGGAGACCGGGGTGGCCGCGGCGGTGCTGAACCACCCGGCCATGGGTGTGGCCTGGCTGGCGGACAAGCTGGCCGCCCACGGCGACGGGCTGCAGGCCGGGGAGGTCATCCTCGCCGGCTCCTTCACCCGCCCGATGTGGGTCCACCCCGGGGACACGGTGCTGTGCGACTACCGAGAGCTGGGGACGGTGTCATGTCGATTCGTCTGAGTCCCACCTTCCGTGCCCGCCTGGCCGAGGCCGACCGCCCGCTGATGGGCGGCTGGGTGTGCTCCGGCTCGGCGACGATGGCCGAGATCATGGCCGGCTCCGGCCTGGACTGGCTGCTCATCGACATGGAGCACGCCCCCAACGGCCTGGAGTCGGTGCTCGCCCAGCTGCACGCGGCCTCCGCCTACGACATCACCCCGATGGTGCGGGTGCCCGCCGCGGACACGGTCACCATCAAGCAGGTTCTGGACCTGGGGGTGCAGAACATCCTGGTGCCGATGGTCTCCACCGCCGAGCAGGCCCGAGAGGTGGCCGAGGCCTCCCAGTACCCGCCGGCGGGGCGTCGCGGCATCGGTGCGGCTCTGGCGCGTTCCGGCCGTTGGAACCGGGTGCCGCAGTACCTGTCCGAGGCCGCCGAACACGTCTCGGTGTACGTGCAGATCGAGACGGTGGAGGGTGTCCGCAATGCCGCGGAGATCGCCGCCGTCGAGGGCGTCGACGGGATATTCGTCGGTCCCAGCGACCTGTCGGCCTCGATGGGCCTGATCGGGCAGCAGACCCACGACGACGTCGTCGCCGAGGTGCTGAACACCTTCGAGGCGGTGCGCGCCGCCGGCGTCCCCGTCGGGGTCAACGCCTTCGATCCGGCCGCCGCCCGGAAGTACCTGGACGCCGGGGCGAGCTTCGTGCTGGTCGGCGCCGACGTCGCCCTGGTGGCTCGGGGCTCCGAACGCCTGGCCGCCGAATTCATCCCCTCCGACGACTCCTGATCAACCCCTGAGGAGCAGACATGCAGTTCCACCACCACGGATACGTCTCCACCGACCCTCGAGTGCAGCCGGCCGCCGGCATCGGGCTGGACAGGCCCCAGGAGCTCCCCGACGAGATGGACGTCCTGATCGTCGGCACCGGCCCGGCCGGGATGATCACTGCGGCGCAGCTGGCCGAGTACCCGGAGGTGCACACCCGCATCATCGAGAAGCGCCCCGAGCGGCTGGTGGTCGGTCAGGCCGACGGGATCCAGGCGCGCAGCGTGGAGACCTTCCAGGCGTTCGGCTTCGCGAAGTCGATCTCCGAGGAGGCGTACCACATCACGGAGATGGCCTTCTGGAAGCCGGATACCGAGAACCCGGACCACATCGTGCGCACCGGCCAGCCGGCCGACGACCCGGGTGGGGTCTCCGAGTTTCCGCACCTGATCGTCAACCAGGCACGGATCCTGGACCAATTCGCCGAGTGCATGGCGAACTCGCCGTCGCGGATGTCCCCGGACTACGGCGTGGAGTTCCTGAGCCTGCAGGTCACCGACGACGCCGAGCACCCCGTCCACGTGACGGTGCGTCACACCGCCGGTCCGCGGGAGGCCGAGGAGCGTACGGTGCGCGCGAAGTACGTCCTCGGTGCCGACGGGGCGCGCTCCGGGGTCCGCCGGGACATCGGTCGGGTCCCGCACGGGGACCGGGCCGACCACGCCTGGGGCGTGATGGACGTGCTGGCCCGCACCGACTTCCCGGACATCCGTCTCAAGTGCGCGATCCAGTCCCGTTCGGGCGGGTCCATCCTGCTGATCCCGCGGGAGGGCGGGCACCTGTTCCGCATGTATGTGGATCTGGGTGTGGCGACTCCCGAGCAGTCGAAGGAGATCCGAGCGACCACGGTGGAGCAGATCGCGGAGCGGGCCAACGACATCCTCACCCCGTACACCCTGGAGGTCCAGCATGTGGCGTGGAACAGCGTCTACGAGGTGGGGCACCGGGTCACCGACCACTTCGACGACGTCGACGACGTGGACCGCGAGTCCAAGGACCCGCACGTCTTCATCGCCGGGGATGCCTGCCACACCCATTCGGCCAAGGCCGGGCAGGGGATGAACGTGTCCATGCAGGACGGGTTCAACCTCGGTTGGAAGCTGGGGTCGGTGCTGACCGGCCGGGCGCCGGCCTCGCTGCTGCACACGTATTCGGGTGAGCGGCAGGAGATCGCGCAGAACCTCATCGACTTCGACCGCGAGTGGTCGACGATGATGGCGAAGAAGCCGGAGGACTTCGAGAACCCGAAGGAGCTGGAGGAGTTCTACAACAAGACCTTCGAGTTCCCGGCGGGGTTCATGACCGAGTACCGGCCGTCGATGATCACCGGCGAGGCCGACCACCAGGGTCTGGCCGAGGGGTGGACCGTGGGCAAGCGGTTCAAGTCCGCGCGGGTGGTGCGTCGGGGGGACACCAACCCGATGCACCTGGGGCATCACGCCACCGCCGACGGGCGGTGGCGCATCTACGCGTTCGCGTGCGGGGCGAACCCGGGAGCTCCGGCGGAGGAGACCTCGGCGCTGCGTCGGTGGGCGCAGTGGCTGGACGAGTCGCCGGAGTCGCCGGTGAACCGGTTCACCCGCAGCGATGAGGACCGTGACGCGGTGTTCGACGTGAAGGTGATCTACCAGCAGACGCACACCGAGTTCGAGGTCACCGACGCTCCGGCGATCTTCCGCCCGGAGGTGGGTCCGTTCAAGCTCTTCAACTACGAGAAGGTGTTCGCCGTCCTGGAGGGTGAGGACATCTTCGAGGAGCGCGGGATCTCCCGGGACGGCGCCGTCGTCGTTGTCCGCCCGGACCAGTACGTGGCACACGTGCTCCCGCTGGACGACACCCAGGGGCTGGCGGACTTCTTCGCCGGCAACATGCTCGACCAGTCCTGAGGTCCGCTCCTCCCCGTCGCCTCGTAGGCTGAGGCACATGACACGAGGGACGAAGCGACTGCCTCCTGCGCTGCTGCCGATTGCGGCGGTGCAGGGGGCGCACGTGCGCAGGAACGGGATGCGGCTGCCGGAGGCGTCGGGTCCGCGGGACGGCCTGGTCGGCACCGACGACGGCGCTGCTGAGCTGCCGCTGCGCGTGGCGGTGGTGGGTGATTCGACGGCGGCCGGCTGCGGGGTGGATCAGCAGACGGAGGGCTTCTGCGCACAGTTCGCCGAAGCCCTGGCCGCGCGCACCGAGCGTGCGGTGCAGTGGTCCGTGCGCGGACGCAATGGTGCCCGCGCCTTCGAAGTCACCCGCGACGTGCTCCCCCAGCTCGAGGATTCGGCGGAACAAGGGAGGTTCGACGTCGTCGCCGTGCTGGTGGGCGTCAACGACGCCCTCTCGAACCACTCCCCCGACCGGTGGGAGTCGGACCTCGGCGCTCTGCTCGATGCTGCGGCGACGATCGGCGACCAGGTGCTGATGACCGGCATCCCGGAGTTCGGGACCTTCCCCGCCCTGCCGGGGATCCTCGCCCGGCACCTCGACGACCGTGCCTCACGCCTGGATGAGGTGTCCCGACGGGTCTGCGCCGCTCGAGACGATGTCGAGTGGTTCGGCGCCGATCAGCTCGACACCACCGAGGACTTCTTCGCCGTCGACGGCTTCCACCCGAACGCAGACGGCTATCAGCAGTGGGCCCGGCTCGTGGCCGATCGGGCCCGCCTCTGACACCGCTGCCTCACATGGGTGGTGATGAACACCGGACATGTCCGACGCCGAGTCGCCCGACGAAGGATGATGGATGACCACACTCGCATTCATCGTCATCGGGGTCACCGTCCTGATCTCAGCCTTCGTCCAGGGGTCGACGGGGATGGGCTTCGCGATGATCACGGCTCCGGTGGTGAGCATGATCGACCCCAGCCTCATCCCCGTGATGCTGCTGGTGCTGATGATCCCCCTCAGCGCCTACGTCGCCGCCCGTGAGAGGTGGGCGATCCACTGGCACGGAGTCCGGTGGATCACCGTCGGACGGTTCTCCGGCACATTCTTCGGCCTGTGGATCCTGGTGGTCGTGGACCTCCACCAGCTCGCACTGCTCATCGGGTGGTCTACGGTGCTCGCCGCCGTCGTGGCGCTCCTGGCGCCCCGGTTCACCCCCAACAGAACCGCCCTGGCATCCGTCGGTCTCATCACCGGCGTGACGGAGACGTCGACCGGTGTCGGCGGACCTCCATACGCGTTGGCCTATCAGCACAGCCGCGGGCCCGAGCTGAGAGCCACGGTGGCCGTCTGCTTCCTCGTCGGTCAGGTGATCTCGCTGGTCGTACTCGCCCTCTCAGGGCAGATCTCCGCCGAGACCATGACGGTCACGCTGTGGCTGCTCCCGTTCCTGGCGGTCGGATCCGTGCTCAGCCGATTCGTCCATCACCGGATGGACGGCCCCATTCTCCGGTACATCGTGCTGGGGTTCGCGATCATCTCCGGCGGCATCGTCATCGTTCAGGCGTGAAGCAGACGGACCGGTCACCTGACAGGACGGGAATTGCCCTCGGTCCTCGGTGGGACTAAGTTCCCAGGGTGCCCGGGATCCCTCCGGGCCGTGCGCCGTCCATGAGAATCGAGCCCATGACCGAGACCGCGTCCCGCCGGAGGAGTCCCCTCCGATTCCTGATCCCGTCGCTGATCGGGATCTTCATCTTCATGGTGCCGGTGCCCGACGGGGCCGGGTCGGTGACCATCTCCATCGCCTTCCTGGCGAACACGGCCGAAGAGACCCTGGTGCCGATCATCCCCTGGATGGTCCTGGGCCTCGCGGCGACCTCCGCACTCGGCACCGCAGTCTTCACCGTCGCGAACCCGGCGTTCCTGGACAACCCGCTCGGGCGGTCCCTGTTCCGGACGTCGCGGCTCTGGCTGATCGTGCGGCTGATCGGTCTGCTGCTCGGCGCGGCCATCGTCTTCGAGGTCGGACCCGAGTGGGTGTGGGGCGAGGACACCGGTGGGCTGATCATGGGGCTGGCGTCGCTGCTGGTGGTGGTGTTCGCCTTCGCGGGTCTGCTGCTGCCGCTGCTGCTGAACTTCGGGCTGCTGGACTTCGCCGGCGCCCTGATGACCAAGGTGATGCGTCCGCTGTTCCGGGTGCCCGGCCGCTCGTCGGTGGTGGGGCTGACCTCATGGCTGGGCGACGGGACCATCGGCGTGCTGATGACCAATCAGGAGTACACCCAGGGGCAGTACACCAAGCGCGAGGCCGCCGTGCTGGGCACCACGTTCAACATCGTCTCGGTGACGTTCATCGTGGTGATCCTGGGCCAGCTGAGCCTGGAGCACATGTTCGGCCCGTTCTACCTGACGATCATCCTCGCCGGACTGGGCGCCGCGATCATCCTGCCGCGGATCCCACCGTTGTCACGGATCCCCGATGAGTTCATCGACGGCACCGCCGGGACCACGGCGCAGGCCGAGGCCCACCATTCGACGGAGTCGGAATCCGCCCTGCGGCGCGGTTGGCGCGACGCAGTGGACCGTGGCAACACCGTCCGGGTCTCCGAGG
Organism: Nesterenkonia marinintestina; assembly: GCF_025420485.1. Lineage (GTDB taxonomy): Bacteria > Actinomycetota > Actinomycetes > Actinomycetales > Micrococcaceae > Nesterenkonia > Nesterenkonia marinintestina. Next base: position 145,390 of record NZ_JAOEFD010000007.1, read on the forward strand.
TCGGCCGGACGGGTGTCTACAACGCACTGGAGCTGTGGCTGGCGGTCATCCCGATCATGCTCGCGGTGGGCACGGTGGCGGTGATCATCGCCGAGTACACCCCGCTGTTCACCTGGTTGGGCTACCCGTTCGTCCCGGTGCTGGAGTGGTTGCAGGTTCCGGAGGCGCAGGCGGCTTCCGAGACTCTGCTGATCGGGTTCGCCGACATGCTTCTGCCGGCGGTGATCGGCAGCGGAATCGAGTCCGAGATGACCCGGTTCATCATCGGCGCCCTCTCGGTCACCCAGCTGATCTTCATGTCCGAGACCGGCGGCATGCTCCTGGCTTCCCGCATCCCGGTGAAGTTCCACCACCTGGTGATGATCTTCCTGCTCCGGACCCTGATCAGCCTCCCGATCATCATCGGGGTCGCGCACCTGGTGTACTGAGGTTCTCGGCGAACGCGTCTTCCTCAGTCCTCGTCCCGCACCTCCGCAGGGGATACGCCGAGCCTCGACAGAACTCCGGTCAGTGCTGCCGTGACCCCGGTCGAAAGCGTCGGTTCGACCACCGGTGCGAACTTCGGAGAGTGGTTGACCGGGATCTCCGCAGCACCGTCCATCGTGGCATCGTCGTGACCGCCGAACATCCAGAACACCGACGGAACACCAGCAGCCTCCCCCAGGACTCCGAAATCCTCGGACCCCATCAGGGGCGGGACCTCCACCACGTCAGTCTCACCGAGCACGGTCCTCATCGTCTCGATGAGCTCAGCGGTCTCTGCCGGCGCGTTGTAGTTCCGCGGGAAGGACGAGATCTCCTCGATGATCGGCTCTGGGGCCCCTGAGGTGACGGCCTCACCGTGGATGATCCGTTCCAAGGCTGAGAGGACCCGCTGCCTCACGTCCGGGTTCAGCGTCCTCACGTTGAGGGTGAACTCCGCCGAGGAGGGGATGATGTTCTCCTTGAGGCCTGCCTGAAAGGTCGCCACAGTCACGACGGCGGCCTGACGAGGATCGACTTCTCGGGAGACGATCCCCTGGATGCGGGTGATCATGTGTGCGCCCAGCAGCACAGGATCGGTGGAGTCCTGCGGCTGGGAGGCATGGGCGCCCTTGCCCCGGACAGTGACCCTCCAGGAATCGGCCATGGACATGGCGTCCCCGGTCGAATAGTGGATGGTTCCTGCCGCCTGGGGCATCACGTGCTGGCCGAAGACCACCTCAGGCACCGGTGCTCGCTCCCAGAGCCCGTCGGCGACCATCGCGCGAGCTCCGGCGGCGATCTCTTCGCCGGGCTGGAATATCGCGACGAACGTGCCTCGCCACAGGTCACGACGTTCAGTCAGCAGCTTGGTGACGGTCACCAACACCGCCATATGCGTATCGTGACCGCAGCCGTGCATCACCGGCACTTCGGTTCCGTCCTCGAGATGTCCCATGGCGCTGCTGGCATAGTCCAGCCCTGTCTCCTCACGCAGCGGCAGTGCATCGGTGTCGGCGCGGAAGGCCACAGTGGGGCCCTCCCCGTTCCGCAGGATCCCGACCACCCCGGTGCCTGCGCACCTGAAGGTCTCGGCACCCAGCTCGTCGAGCTCTCGTTGGAGCAGGTCGGCGGTCGCGTGCTCCTGCATCGACAGCTCTGGGTGGGCGTGAAGGTGACGGTAGAGAGCGTGCATCTGCTCCCGGAGGTCATCGGTGAGCGGAGGGACGGTCAGCGAGTTCATGGTGTCCTTCGTGAAGTCGGCGATCATCTGGATCTCAGAGGTGAGGACCAGTGCCTCATCCCCGTGGTGGAATCAGGTCACATCTTCGTGCTGAGTGTTCTCGGCGGTTCGGCTGCGGAAGAACCAGGCGGCGGCCACTGTGCCGAAGACCACGATGACCGTGGCGAAGAAGGTCAGCTGAGGCAGAGCCGGAATCAGGACGAACACCACCGCGGAGGCGATGACCAATGCGATCACCGTGGTGCGGGGCTGCTTCTGCGAGACGATGGCCTGAACCAGGACGGCCCCCAGCACGGTGGGAAGGATGAACGTCTGCAGGACCTCGATCAGGTCTGACGGGATGATGTTGAGGAGCCAGGTGCCGAAGATTCCGACGAAGATCAGCAGGGACAGCAGGTGGACCACCACGGCTCCGCCGATCGCCATGATCGCGGCGAGCTCTCCTCGGCGGGTGCCCGGCTTCGCTCCGACCGTGGTCTGACCCATGAGCGCCGCGGGAAGCAGCTTGTTCGAGATGTTGCCGATCATGAATGCCTGGTACATGGAGGCTTGTCCCAGGATCGGGAAGTAGGTGACCGGCTCGACGAACCACAGCACCCCGAAGGTGCCTGCGACGGCGAGGAAGGCGACTGGGATGAGGGCTCTGTCCACACCGAGGCCCGAGAAGAACACGAGATAGACGGGCCCGCACAGAGAGATGATGAGCCCTGCGATCATCGTCAGACGACCCCAACGGGCTGTGGTGTCGTCGAAGGTCTGCAGGGATGAGGCTGACGCAGTGGTCGAATCATTGATGCTCATGAGGAGATCTTTCCGATCGTTCGAGTCGAACTGTCAAGCAGCGGGGAACAGGCCGGCGCTGACGCTCACGTAGGTGACGCCGATGCCGATGAGGATCGCGAATCCCAGCGACCACTCACGGATCCAGGGCATCTTCAACGCCTTGGAGAGGGCCAGGAAGATCGCTGAAGCCAGGGCCGCGCTGACGAATGCGATGACGTGGTACCCGGACTTGGGCAGCTCAGCGAATCCGAGGGCGAAGAACGCCCCGAGCAGGGCGGCCCCCGGGATCACTGTGATCACAGCGGGGTTGACGCGCTTGACCTTGGCGTCTCCGCGCTTCAGCACAGGGGTGAGGATCAGGGTGCTGAGGATCCACATCGCACCGCCCAGGCTCATCGCCAGGAACGCCACGGCGAAGACCTCTTGGGTGTAGGTGGGTCCTCCCAGCTCAGCGTCCATGGTTCCGGCTGCAATGGCTGCCGCGCCGGTCTCGAACTGGACGGACCCGATCAGCCCGATGCGGGTCAGCGTGGCAGGTGTGCCGAAGACTGCCAACAGCGCGACGGCTACCAGCGCCACCGCCAAGGAGGGGCCGAGAGAGGCCACCGCACCGGTGCGGAATGCGGTGTTGAGCTCACCAGAGGTCATGCCGACTGTCGGGGCGACCCGTTTGGCGGCTCTGACGTAGAGGAACGTCTGGACGATGATGACTGCGAAGACGCCGAGGGCAAGGACCCAGAGGATCGGCATGTTCGCTACGTCGAGGATATCTGTGGACGAACTCGCCGACAGGGCAAAAGGCAACATAGGAGGCTCCCAAACCTCGATGGGCTCACACAGGACAGGTACGGCCGACGCAAGCCACTGAGACGTGGCTACGCCTGAGCCCCTCTGTTGTGATACCTGAGAGATAGGCAACCATGGTGAGGTTGCTTGCCCCATCGGTGAGGCGCATCGCGCCTGCCCTCCAGAGTCCCCGATCCGTACTGTACTGCTGCCTGAGAGTTTCTGGGCCGTTTGCTCCTTCGGCGGCCAGCCATGGTGGGCCGACGCTCTCCAGCACGGATCATCGGGTGATCCAGATCATAGTGACACATCCGAGGGAGATTGTCATCACATCGATCTGCCGGAGGTGATCACCTCAGCGAATCGATCGCCGTTCGCAGCGCCTCGCCCCGCTTCCGACGAGCCTCCAGCGCCTCATCCATGGTCACGTCCGAGAAGTGCACGACGGTCCCCGGCGCGGCACGCCCGACGGCGTCCATGTCGGCGCTGATGACGGTGCCGACCATGGCGTATCCCCCGGCGGACACCGCATCCCGGTGCAGGATGATGGGCTGTGTGCCTCCCGGGATCTGGATGGACCCGACGGCGTAGCCGGCGTCGACGATGTTGGACGGATCCGATCCAGCACCGAAGGGCTGCTCACGTTCCTTCCACTCCACACCCGGACCCTCGAACCGCATGCCCATCCGGTCTGCCACCGGTGTGAGGCTCCACTCCTCCTCCAGGAGGTTTCGCCGCCCCTTCTCGGTCAGGAGGTGGTCGTAGAGGCCGGTGATGATCCGCACGGTCAGGTCCTTGGGGAACGTCGGGCGCAGTTCCTCGGGGATCTCGGCTCCGACCTCACCCGCACCGGTCCCAGCGATGCTGATGCGGTCGCCGTCGTCCAACTGCCGACCCTCTACCCCGCCGAGCCGTCCGATGGGGTAGGTCGATCGGCTTCCCAGCACCTCGGGGACGTCGACTCCACCGCCGAAGGCGATGTAGAAGCGTGCCCCCTCGGAGATGATGCCGAAGGACAGCACGTCGTCCGTCTCCATCGTGAAGCTGGTCCACTGCGGGACGACGTCGTCGTTGACGCGCACTTCCACACTCGCCCCGGTCACGGCGACGAGGCAGCGCCCGTGCGCCCTGATCTCGGGGCCCATGTAGGTGCACTCCAGGGCGGCCTCGCCGTCGAGGTTCCCGACCAGCGCGTTGCCGAGCTCGTAGGAGTACTGATCGAGCGCCCCGCCCTGTGGGATGCCCAGGTGGTAGTAGCCGGTGCGTCCTCTGTCCTGGACCGTCGTCGCCAGGCCAGGCTGGATGATCTCAACGTCCATCGAGGGCCTCCATGAGTGTCCTGTTGTAGCCTTCACGGTCTTCGACGGCCTGCCCGGAGTCGAACTGCACGGGCACGGTCCGGTATTCGAAGGTGCCGTCCTCCACCTGTTGCCGCAGTCGCCTGTACTCGTCGCCGTCGATGGGTGTGAACTTCACGATGTCGCCGTGGCGGAAGAACAGCATGGACTCCTCGAAGTGGGAGAGTCGCTGTTCGGGGTCGAAGATGGGCCCTGCGGCGATGCCGATCATCTGATAGCCGCCGGCACCCTCGACGGAGTAGATCACCCCGAACGCACCGCCGTGGCCGACGGTCAGCGCCGGGGTTCCCGCGGGTCTGGGGCTGAGGTACTTGGGCACCTCCATCTGCTTGTCGGGATCGGCCAGTTGGAACATGAAGGGCAGGCCGGCGACGAATCCGACCATGGTGACCATCCAGGGCTGTTCGTGGTGGCGTCGGACGAACTCGTCGGCATCGCTGAGCCCATTGATCGCCGCCGCATAGTCGACGTCGGTCCCGCTGGGGTCCTGGTGGTAGCCCTCGCGGTACTTCCGCACCACGGCGTCGGTGTACTCGTCCTGGTACCAGACCGGGATCTCGATGATCCGGGTGTCGAGCGTGGTGGGGCCGCCGGCCTTGGCCTCCTCTTCGAGCTCTTGGACCAGGGAACGCAGGTCGTGCGGATGGATGACGTCGGGATCGCACCGGATCAGCAGGGAGGCGTTGGCGGGGCAGATCTCGACCACACCGTCGACGTCGCGGTCCTGCAGTGCTCGTGCGATGGCCACGGCCCGCATGTTCGCTTCCAGGCTCATCGCTTCGTCGATCTCGACCAGCAGGAACTCGTCTCCGCCGAAGGTGTAGCGGGCGTTGTCAGGAATGGTGATCTGGTTACTCATGACTGCTCCGGTTTCGGCAACACATCAGGCGTCTCCTCGATGAAGTGTGTGTGGTGCGTGACCTCGACCAGTTCCGGCCTGGCTGCGAGGCTTCTGTGCAGGTCCAGCGTGGTGGCCACCCCGTCGACGGTGGTCTCGTCCAAGGCCTGTCGAAGTTCGTCCAGGGCGTCGGCTCGGTCGCTGCCGTGGACGATCAGTTTGGCGATCATGGAGTCGTAGTAGGGCGCGACGTCGGATCCTGATTCGACGGCTGAGTCGACGCGCACCGAGGGACGGTCGGGCCAGGTGAGCCCGGTGATGCGTCCGGGGCTGGGGAAGAAGTTCTGCGTCGGGTCTTCGGCGTTGAGGCGGCACTCGAAGGCGTGTCCTCGGAACTCGACGTCACCTTGGTCCAGCTCCAGGGCCTCGCCGTCGGCGATGCGCAGCTGTTCGGCCACCAGGTCGATGCCGGTGATGACTTCGGTGACCGGGTGTTCGACCTGCAGGCGCGTGTTCATCTCGATGAATGCGGCTTCGCGGCGCTGCGGGTCGTAGAGGAACTCCACCGTGCCGGCACCGGTGTAGCCGCAGGATTCGGCGAGCGCGACGGAGGAGCTGCGCATCTGTTCACGGATGTCGTCGGGCAGCTTCGGTGCTGGGGCCTCTTCCAGCACTTTCTGCGAACGCCGCTGCATGCTGCAGTCACGGTCTCCCAGGTGAATCGCCGTGTTTCCGTCGCCCAGTATCTGCACTTCGACGTGGCGTGCCCGCTCGACGAACCGTTCGATGTAGAACCGGGAGTCGCCGAAGGAGGCTTGGGCTTCCGTGCGCACTTGGTCCAGGGCGCCGTCGAAGTCGGAGGCCTCTCGGACCACACGGATTCCGCGGCCTCCCCCGCCGGCGGCGGCTTTGATCATCAGGGGGAATCCGACCTGTTCCGCGACGTCGTGGGCCTGAGACTTGTCGTCGACGAGCCCGTCGCTTCCGGGCAGGATGGGGACTCCTGCCTCCTCCGCCGCTCGCCTGGCGGCGGCCTTGTCTCCCATGAGGCGTATGGTCTCCGGCAACGGTCCCACCCAGGTGAGGCCGGCATCGATGACGGCCTGTGCGAAGTCGGGGTTCTCGGAGAGGAACCCGTACCCGGGGTGGACCGCATCGGCCTCACTGTCTCGGGCAGATTCGAGGATGGCCTCGATGTTGAGGTAGCTCTTCTGGGCCTGGGCTGGACCGATCACGACGAAGGAGTCGGCCTCGCGAGCTGCGACGCTGTCCTCGTCGGCTTCGGAGCAGGCGAGGACGGTCTCGAGGCCACGCACCTTCGCCGAGCGCAGGATGCGTCGGGCGATCTCGCCACGGTTGGCGATCAGGAGCCGCTTCATCGCACGACTATTTCTCTTCGATGACCGCGACGACGGTGCCGGGGGTGACGGCGTCCCCGTTGGCGACCTCGATGGAGCTGACGGTTCCGGCGACCTGGCTCTTGATTTCGGAGAACTGCTTCATCACTTCGACGAGCCCGATGACCTGTCCGGCTTCGACGTCGTCACCCTCGTTGACGTACGGATCTTCGTCGGGGGCCGGTGCGGCGTAGAACGTGCCGGGGAGCGGGGATATGACTTCAGCCATGATGTGGGGCCTTTCGAACGACGGGGAGGGGGGGTGGGGGCGGTTCTTCCGTTCATCGGTGGGCGTCCAGGACCGATCGGACTGTGGAGGCCACTTCAGGTGAGTTGGAGGCGTCTGAGTGGACGCAGATGCTCTGGAACTCGATCATGACTTCGGCTCCGTCCTCGGAGAGGATGGGGCGTCCGGCGAGGGCGCGGGTGACTCGATCGCGGACGTTCTCGGGGTCTGCGAGCTCGGGTCTGCGGCGGATGAGGAGCTTCCCCTCCGCGGAGTAGTTGAGGTCGACGTAGAGCTCGCTGATGAACGGGACGCCCATCTCTTCGCACACGGTCTGGTGGGCTGTTCCCGCGAGGCCGAAGAACGGAACCTCGTACTGGAAGTTCACTCGGGCCGCCTCACGCATGCGGTCCTCGTCGCCGGCCAGAAGACCGAAGAGGGCACCGTGAGGTTTGATGTGGTGCAGGTCCAGCCCCTCAACCCGGATGAAGGACTGCAGCGCCCCGACCTGATACCGGATGAGGTTCTCCACCTCACCGGGTGCCACATCTATCCGCCGACGTCCGAATCCAGGGATGTCGGGGAATCCGGGGTGGGCACCCATGACGACACCGTGCTCACCAGCCAGGCGCACTGTCTCGGCCATCACCTCGGGATCCCCCGCATGGAACCCGCAGGCCACGTTGATCGCGTCGACGATCTCCATCAGAGTCTCGTCGTTTCCGAACCGATGCAGACCGACACCCTCACCCATGTCGGCGTTGATGAAGGGAGCAGGCAGTGTCATGAGTCAAATGATAGGTCGCAAGCGTCGCCGGTGACAGTGCACGAGGTAGAACCATTGCTGATTCTGCAACTCGAGCCTGCTACATGGTTAGCTGACTAGTTCTTGTCGCGCCGCCAGTGTGCCAGTCGTGTTCGTGATGGTTCTGAATTCTGTGGGGGTGAATCGGTCTATGTGTGAGGTCCCCAGCGCCCGCGGTAGTAGGTTCGCCCGATTTGGATGACCTTGGCGATGTGCAACGGTCCGCGACTGCTCCAGAGGAGGCGGTACAGGACGTTGTTCGACAGCAGCGCTACGAAGCCTTCCGATCCGGTCTTGTCCCCGCTCAAGCCCATCCGGAGCACGGATCCGAGCACGCGATAACAAGTCAAAGCACGCATAGAATTCCGGATTCGGCACGGAAGTCTTTCAACCCAATGCACCACACGGCCAGGAAAATCGACACGCGTGGCGACCACGTTCTGAACACCTTAATGGCCACTCTGACCATTACTCCAGTCGCTCCACTATCGACGATTCGGTGTGAGAAGCTATGGTTGACTTCGCAAAGATTGAGCCTGTCCTCAGAAGTCTCCACTTACGTGATATCAATCACCAGGATTGCTTCGGCGACCCTGCCATGAACACGCGCCGGACCCGCCGTGCTCCTCGCCCCGATGAAAAGGTCACGGTAAACCGGCGGGCCGGGACAGCTTCGTGGCCCCGCTTGGGATTTCCGGACTACCTGTACCAACCCTTCGCCGAGCCGATCCGACCAACTGATCGGCCCAATATCATCTCACTAACGTCAGGAGCTTAATGGCTTCGATACGGTATTCGCTGGACTTGATACTCTGATCAATATCGGTGCGGGACATCGGCTCATACCATGTCATGGGGTCAAGACTGAAGTCTCCAGTGATCCTTTCGACCGTAACACCGGACTCACTAAACTCCGCAACGCAAACCACCTCGTCAATGGCGTCAAACGGCAAAGTCTCGGGCCAAGTTAAAACGCTTCAGACTGCCCTTTTTCGCAGGCCAGCTGAAGTATTATCCAACTAGCCGGAAGGCCCTACGCATTCATGTTGAGGATCCGGTCATGAAACCTCATTCATCATAGCCAGCGTGGACAGGTCCCCCAAATTGAAGACTGCCATAAGCAGCGCCAAAAGGCCGGCATACGGGAAAACTAATCCAAGACCACACAGCGCCAGCACCCCAACCGACAGGGGCTCTAGTTTATAGAGCTTGTCACATCCATTGCGTACCGCTATTTGTTAGTCAACGGGATACCACGTCCTCAGTGAGAGAGGCTCATTCGACCATAGCTCTGGGTGAAGTATTTCCGTACAACTATCCACTTGCTGGAGCGCGCTTCTCTACAATAGCTAGACCTTTGTGCAAACTCTGGTGAACGTATGCGGCCGCGGAACCGGGAAGCATTAGTTCCGGATCTTCGGTTCTAAACCGAGTTGGTCCAGTGTCGGCGAGGCGAACTCCGATAACAGAGTATTCAAAAAGTTTCTCCAAGAGAAATCGAGCTCCATACTTATCGACTAATTCAGGATCTTTAGATTCGAGTAGTTGCGTAAGTTCATCCAATGAATCATATCGATGTACACCCTGTCTCAAGCATTCCAAAAGACGGTTAAAATCCGGGAATACTTTTATATATTCCTGCCGTAGATCATCTACTTTCCATGAACTATATCGCTTTTCAGCATATTGCACGTCTGCTTTCGATATCTCTACAGCATCCAGACCAGCAATATTTATGCACTCATCTAAGAATTGAAGGACCTCTCGAGGACGTAGGAATGTTCTCTTCACAATATAATTAAATGGCGCGATTGAACCTCTCATAGTGCCCTCTTCAAAGAGTTGTCCTACGACAATTCCGTCCGGTAGGCGAGCATCAAGCATCTGTGCCAGCTCCGTCGGGGTCCATTCGATAGGCGTTTGGGTGGGACGGTGCTTATCCTTGTCGTCGAATTGCAACACATCATAGATATCGGAACGTAGGAATACCAAGATACGGAGACCCAGGTCGCCTGTTCGCTTGCTCAACTGACTGTTGATCTCTTTGCTGGCCTTCAACAGACCTACTAAGAGACTCTTCGCCTCTTCTGAGCCATCCCACGAGTCATCCAAACGATCAATCGTGACCATCACACCAATCTCGCATACTGCGTCACCTATGACGGTGAAGATCTGAGATGCCAATGCCGGGGTGAGCGCCTGTTCATTGTTTGGGTCGCTCGACATACCGACACCGAATCCGAATGCAGAAAAATTAAAGGAGTTTAGTCCTTTTAGTATAGATTTTGCGGTATCCGCAATTCCGGGATTTATTGTTCCAAAATTGTCCTCTAGGAATTTCTGCAGCTTGTCTACTGACCTTCTCGTACCGGTTGTCCACGTCAGCTTGAGGGAAGTAACCGCTGTCGCGACCTCGATCGCCAAAGTCAATTTCCAAGCATTGGTGTGGGCTTGTTCCGCCAGCAACCCCTGCTCCTTATAGTCCTTCAGTGCAGACCATGCGTAGTGGTCGGGTGTAATCGAGATAACCACCCGATTCTGACCCGCTTCACGAACGAGTCGCGGAAGCTGACCGAACAGTGCCGATTTACCACTCCCCTTACGTCCCAGGAAGAGTGTGCGTCGGCCCTCCATGGCTCGATCAACGAACGGAGTCCTAACGAAATAGTCGTCTAGGCCGGCGTCCGACTCGGCGTCGATCTCGCCGATGTCCAAATCCCCAAGCCTCAAGTCAGCATCTCTCAGAGCGCTCATAAACAGAGTCCTTCGAAAACCGGTCCGATTTCATGGTCGACACTCGAATCGACCAGTTAGGCATTTCTACCATCGTTTCCGGCGAATGAGAAGTCGCGGTCGGCTTTCATGTCTTGAAACAGCCCATCTCTCTACATTTGCTGCCGAGGATGCGACACTACTTCGTGTGATGTCTCAGGACTTGTGTGACAGTTCTGTGTCAGGACATCGGTGACATT
>NZ_JAOEFD010000008.1 GCF_025420485.1 Nesterenkonia marinintestina
CCCCCCCCCGTCCGGGGAGCTGCGTGTGAAGCGCTTCAGTGCGACCACCACAGTGGCAGTGACTACGGCACCGATGACCACCGCTAGTGCGAACAGGGCGAACGCATTGATGGCGAAGAAGACGAAGGCTCCGCCGTGCGGGGCCTGTGAGGTGACCCCGAAGGCCATGGTCAGGGCACCAGTCGTCATGCCGCCCAGCATCGCGGCGGGCAGCACGCGCAGAGGGTCCGCGGCGGCGAAGGGGATCGCTCCCTCCGAGATGAACGCCGCACCCAGCAGCACCGCCGTCTTGCCGTTCTCGCGCTCGGCGGCGGTGAACAGCCTCCGGTCGACGAAGGTCGCCAGGGCCATGCCCAGTGGGGGCACCATGCCGGAGGCCATCACCGCGGCCATGATCATGAACGGACCGGTGTTCTCGGTGATGGAGGCGGCGCCGAGTCCGGCGACGGCGAACGAGTAGGCGACCTTGTTGATAGGTCCGCCCAGGTCGGAGCACATCATCAGGCCGAGCACTACACCGAGCAGGATAGCGGCGGTGCCGGTCATCCCCGACAGCCAGCTCTCCAGCGCGCCCGTCAGGGACGCGATCGGTCCGCCCAGGAAGAGGTAGAGGACGCCGGAGGAGAGGATGGTGGCCACCAGGGGGATGATCACCACCGGCATCAGGCCGGCCAGCCAGCGGGGCACTGAGAGCTGCCGGATCCAGTACGCCGCCGCTCCGGCCATGACACCGCCGACGATGCCGCCGATGAACCCCGCGTCCATCCCATAGGCCACGGCACCGGCGATGAACCCGGGGGCGATCCCGGGGCGGTCGGCCATGCCGTAGGCGATGTAGCCGGCGAGTGCGGGGACCAGGAAGCCCATCGCGGTACCGCCGATGACATAGAACACCGAGCCCAGATAGGCGCCCAGCATGCCGAAGCCCCGGAAGGGGTCCGGAACGTCGGCCTCGGTGGGCAGGTTCCACAGGGCATTGTTCCCCGCGACGTCCTCGGCGACGTCGGTGATGTTATATCCGCCGAGCAGGAAGCCCAGGGCTATCAGCAGACCGCCGGCGGCCACGAACGGGATCATGTAGGAGACGCCGGTCATCAGCACGCGCTGGACCTTCTTGCCGAACCCCTCCTGGCCCTCTTCCTGCGCCTCGCCCTCAGAACCGGCCTCGGTGCCGACCACCTTGGCCTGGGGGTCCCGGGCGGCGGCCAGGGCACGTTCGATCAGCTGCCGAGGTTCGTCGATGCCCCGCTTGACCGGCACAGCGACGACCGGTTTGCCGGCGAAGCGCTGCTTGTCCCGGACGTCGACGTCGGAGGCGAAGATGACCGCCTCGGCGGCATCGACCACCGAGGACGAGAGCTTGGAGGCCCCAGAGGACCCCTGCGTCTCCACGGCGATCTCCACACCCATCTCCTCGGCCGCCAGAGACAGCGAGTCTGCGGCCATGTAGGTGTGGGCGATCCCTGTGGGGCAGGCGGTGACCGCGACCAGCCGGCGGGACCCCGCGCCGGCCGTCTCGCCGGCCGTCTCACCGGCGGGGACGGACTTCTCGATGGTCTCCTTGGGCTTCAGTGCCCCGTCCACGGCCTGGGAGATCAGGTCGACCACGGTCTGTTCCTCGGCGGCCTCTCGCAGGGACCCCACGAAGTCCTTCCGGACCAGGGACCGTGCCAGGGCCGAGAGGATCTTGAGGTGATCGGAGTCGGCACCGGCCGGTGCGGCGATGAAGAAGGCCAGGTCGGCGGGGCCGTCCTTGGCGCCGAAGTCGAGGGACTCCGGCAGGCGGGCGAAGGCCAGGGTCGGCTCGTCGACGGCCTCGGTCCGGCAGTGGGGGATGGCCACCCCGCCGGGCATGCCGGTCGAGGACTTCTCCTCGCGGGTCCAGGCGTCGGCGGCCAGGGCCTCGGCGTCGTCGGTGCGTCCGGCCGTCTGCACCATGGCGGCCAGGGCGCGGATCGCCTCGTGCTTATCCGTGGCACGGAGGGTGTCCAGAGTGACCAGGTCGGTGGTGATCATGCTGCTCATGGTGTCCTCACAGTTCGTTCACGAGTGGGGTGGGGGTGGCCTGCACAGACGCTTCGTCGGGGGGCGAAGGCCGTGACGTCCACGGCCTCGAGGTTGAGGTCCTCCGGGCGCGGCATCACGGATCCGGGGAGCGAGGCGGCGGCGCGGCCCTGCGCGGCCGCTCGGCGTAGCGCCTCTTCGGCCGTCGACCCGGACTCGTCTGCCAGCAGGTAGCCGGCCAGGGAGGCGTCTCCGGCGCCGACGGTGGAGCGGGCGACCAGGGTCGGTCCTGTGGCGCGCAGGACACCGTGGCCCTGCTGGTCGCGAGGGGGCACCAGCAGCGCACCGTGAGCGCCCAGGGTGACCAGGACGGTGCGGGCCCCGCAGGACTGCGCCCGGCGTGCCAGGTCCAGGACCTGCTCGGGTTCGGCCTCCAGCGCCTCAGGGGAGATGTCGGGGGCGGCCCCGGTGAGCCGGGTGACGAGTTCGAGAAGCTCTTCGGCATTGGGCTTGATCAGATCGGGGGAGGCGGCGACCGCGGCCGCCAAGGCTGCTCCGGAGGAGTCCAGGGCCACCTTCGGTGCGGCTGAGAGCAGGGCGTCGCGGAGTTCGGTGATGACTCGGGCGTAGAGGTCCTCCGGCATTCCGGGCGGCAGCGACCCCGCCAGCGCCACCCAGGAGGCTCCACCGGAGAGTGCGGCGGTCAGCTCGATGAGCGCACGTGTGCCGGCGTCGCCGAAGGTCGGTCCCGGCTCGTTGATCTTGGTGGTCACACCGCGGGGGTCGGTGACGGTGATGTTGGTGCGCAGCGGTGCCCCGGCGGACACCGAGCGGTGAGGGACGCCAGCCTCGGTCAGGCCGGTGAGCACCGGGTCGCTCGGATCTCCCGGGAGCAGCGCCAAGGTCTCGCGGTCGGCGGCGCAGAGGGCGCGAGAGATGTTCACACCCTTGCCGCCGGGCTCCGCGGTGGCGCGGACCGCCCGCTGGACCGCACCGGTGATCAGGGCGTCGGCGAGTTCGACGGTCTTGTCGAGGCTGGGATTGGGGGTGACGGTGACGATCATGGGGCCTCCGCACGGATCACGGTGACGCCTGCGGCGTGCAGAGCGTCGCGCAGTCGAGGCTGCGGGTCGGTGTCGGTGATGAGCACGGAGACCTCCTCGAGGTGGGCGAAGCGGACCAGTGAGCATCGGTCGAGTTTGGTGGAGTCGGCCAGCAGCACCACGGTGCGGGCGGCGGCGATCATGGCGGACTTGACCGCCGCCTCGGCCGGGTCGGGGGTGGAGAGGCCGAAAGAGGCGTCGATCCCATTGGTCCCCAGGAAGGCGACGTCGCATCGGCGGTCGGCCAGGGTGTGCAGGGCGGCGTCACCCACGACGGCGCCGGTGAGGCGGCGTACCCGTCCCCCTAAGGTCTCGACGTCGAAGCCTTCGACGTCGGCGAGCTTGCCGGCGATCGGCACCGCGTCGGTGAGCACGTACCGCGGCCGTGTGGAGGCGGTCGGGGTCGGCGTCTGGGAGACGAGTAGGTCGACGAGCACCTCGGTGGTGCTGCCGGCGTCGAGGATGAGGCTGGAGCTGGCCGAATCCGGCACGAACTCCATGGCCGCGGCGGCGATCGCGCGCTTCTGCGGTGCGCGGTGGGACTGCCGGTCCCGCCAGGAGCTCTCCGCCCGCGAGGCCCCGTTGGACCCGTTGGAGGCGGCCACCGCCCCGCCGTGGACCCGTTGCAGGACGCCGTCGCGGGCCAGCCGGTCCAGGTCCCGCCGCACTGTCTCTGCAGTGACAGCACAGTCCTCGGCGATCTGTGCCACGGACACGGTGCCGTCACGGCGCAGACGACCCACGATGCGGTCGTGCCGTTCCGCGGCCAGAAGCGACATGGGAACCTCCGGGACTCTGCAGTGCCGCGTCACGCTGTGACGGCAGACACACCAATGTGGATTAGATTGACTTTATCTGTGTTTATCTGTGAATGCAACGCTCAATGTGGTCTAGCGAGGTCCTTGAGTGACCCTTCGCCGGGATGGGCCGGCGCGTATGCTCGGACGTGTTCAGGAAGGCGTCGCCCAGCGCGGCGGCACGGTGAGGAGGGTCCGCAGTGGCCGAGGACCGCACAGATGGGGCGCCGGAGGTCGGCAGCCGGAAGGGGCGGCGCCGAGAGCGGGAGGAGAAGTCCGCCGCTCGCGGTGGTCGTCGGAGGATGCCGTTCGCGCTGAGCCTGCTGCTCAACATACTGGTGGCCCTCGTCGTCCTCTCCGTGATCCAGCACTTCTGGGTGAAGGTGTACGCGGTGCCGTCGGGATCGATGGAGACGACGCTGGAGGTCGGAGACCGCATGCTCACCGACCGGACCGCCTACTCGGAGGAGGAGATGCCTCAGCGTCAGGACGTCGTGGTCTACAACGCCGACGAGGAATGGGAGGGGGACCTCCCCAGTCCGGAGCCGTCTGCCTTCGGAGATGCCGTGCGGTCCTTCGGGGATGTCACGAGTCTGGGTCCTTCGAACGAACAGGCGCTGGTCAAGCGTGTGATCGGGCTGCCCGGAGAGGAAATCGAATGCTGCGACGACGACGGTCGGATCACCGTCGACGGTGAACCGCTGGACGAACCGTACGTCTTTCAGGACCTGCCCTTCACTCCGGGCGAGGAGGACTGCTCGGGTGAGCCGATGTCGATGCGGTGTTTCGGACCGGTCACCGTGCCGGAGGGGCAGCTGCTCGTTCTCGGGGACCACCGATCCAACTCCGCCGACTCGGTGATCGCCTGCCGCGGTCTGGACGAGGACGAGGCCGACGACGAGTGTGCGCGGTTCGTCGATCGAGAGGACGTCGTCGGGCGCGTGTTCGTCACCGTCTGGCCCCCGACGGGATGGGGCGGCCACTGAGGTGACGCTGAAGCTCCAGGTCAGCGACTCGGTTCGGAGGGCGATGGAGTATCGTCGGAGGGGCCGAGGATGACCCTCAGGCGCAGAGCACGACGATCAGGAGGAGCCATGGGCGACGAGGACCGGTTCGAGAACACCAAGGATAAGGTCGGCGGCAAGTTCAACGAGGCCGCCGGCAAGGTCACCGGCGACAAGCAGCAGGAGACCGAAGGCAAGGCCCAGCAGTCGAAGGGTGCGATGAAGGACAAGGTCGAGGACGCCAAGGACTCGGTCAAGGGTGCCTTCGACGGCCTCAAGGGCGACGGCAAGAAGTGATCTGCTTCCACGGTGTCCTTCGGCTGCTCGAGGAGCAGACATAGGGCACCGGTCCTGAGAAGTCCGACCAAGCCTCAGCAGTGCAGGGGGCGGTCCCTCGGAGGGGTGAGGGCCCGCCCCCTGCCGCTGTGTTCAGCATCAGTTCCAGAGTACGAGCTCCTCGTGGGGGCCGACGGCGTCGGCCGTCTCCCGCAGATCATCGATGACGCCCTCGGGCGAAGCGTGCCCCAACTCGTCCAGCACTTGGGGCCATACCGTGATGGACAACGCCCAATCGTCCCCGATCATGCTCGCTAGGACGGCCTCATTCATGGCTGTTCCGCGGCGAGCGAGCTCCATATCAGCTTCGAACTGTGCTCTGGCCGCCGAATGCCTGAACCAGTACATTTCGAGGTAATCGTCGCAGACCGCCATCTCGCCGTCGAGATTCGGGTCGACGGGGATGATGTCGAAGACGATGTCGTCCATCCAATACTCCTCACAGGCGTACGGACTGGCCTCCATCGTGTCGATCAGGTCCAAGATGCTTGAGCGGCTCGGAGCATATTCGACGCTCTCGGATGAGGTCTGTCGCGGCCACTCCTCGCCGGGGTCGTCCCCCGAGTCCTCTGCCGCGGGAGACTCCGTCGTCTGGGCTTCGTCGGGGTCCTCGGCCTCGGAAGCCTCCTCGGCGTCTTCAGGTGCTTCGGAGGGATCTGCTGCCTGTTCCGAGACCTGAGAGCGAAGCTCGGAGACTTCGGCCTCCAACTGGTCGACCCTCTCCGCGTCCCCGGTGGAGCAGGCGGTCAGCGCCATGACGCCCAGGACCGGTGGACAGATGGTTCGGAAGGTGAGTCGCATGGAATGTCGCCTCAACGGCAGCACCGTGACGGGTGCCGACGATGGCTCGACGGTCAGTGGATGAACAGCTGGGCGCCGTTGAAGAACGTGTAGGCCAATCCGTAGAGGATGGGTGTGGCGACCACGGCCCACGCCACCGGGACCGGCACCGGGGGCTTCGCCGCGCGATCCACCTGCTCGGCGTCGCCCTCTTCGGAGGTTCCCGCCTTCTTGCCGTCGTCGTTGTCAGGCGTGGCGTCCCGCTTGCTCTCCTCGTGGTGGCGCTCGTTCACCGGGCGGACCAGGAGGTTCGCGACGAAGCCGAGCACCAGCAGGCCCACCATCGTGAACAGGGCCGGCCGGTAGGCATCCGCCGTCAGCGTCCCGGGCTCCCCGCCCGCACGGTCCAGGAAGCTGTTGACGATGAGCGGCCCGGCGATCCCGGCCGCTGACCACGCCGTCAGCAGCCGACCGTGGATGGCCCCGACCTGGAGGGTGCCGAACAGATCCCGCAGGTATGCTGGAATGGTGGCGAAGCCTCCGCCGTAGAAGGACAGGATGACGCCGGCCAGGACGATGAACAGCGCCATCGAGGTGTTGCCCCACGTGGCCAGGACGAAGTACAGCGCCGCCCCCAGGCCGAGGTAGACCATGTAGATCGGTTTGCGACCGATCTTGTCTGAGGTCGAGGCCCAGATGAACCGACCCAGCGTGTTGGTCAGGCTCAGGAAGGCCACGAATCCGGCCGCAGCGGCGGCGGCCACGAAGGTGGTGCCGTCGTCGGCTCGGAAGAAGTCACGCACGAAGGGGTTCGCCTGTTCCAGGATCCCGATGCCGGCGGTGACGTTGACGAAGAGGACCACCCATAGCAGCCAGAACTGCGGGGTCCTGATGGCCGTGTTGGCTCGGACGTTGCCCTGCGAGATCATCGAGGACTTCTTGGCGGTGTCCGGGTCGAACCCGTCCGGCTTCCAGTCCGGCGCCGGCACACGGACGATCCAGGCGCCGAAGAGCATCATCACCAGATAGAGGCCCGCCAGGGTCAGGAACAGCAGACCCACGGACTGCCCGGAGTGGACGTCGCCGTCACCCGGAGCCCCTCCGTCGTAGAGGTTCATGAAGAACTCCGACAGCGGCGAGGCGATCATCGCACCCACGCCGAAGCCCATGATGGCCATTCCGGTGCCCATGCCGGGCCTGTCGGGGAACCACTTGATCAGGGTGGAGACCGGGGCGATGTAGCCGATCCCCAGACCGATGCCCCCGACGAATCCGTAGCCCAGGTACACCAGCCACAGCTGTGAGGTGAAGATCCCTAGCGAGCCGATCAGGAAGCCGGAGACCCAGAAGATCGTCGAGGCGAGGATGGCCCGTCGGGGCCCGTTGCGGTCCACCCACGTGCCGAACAGGGCTGCGGAGAGGCCCAGCATGACGATGGCGAGGGAGAAGATGATCCCGATGGCGGTGTGGCTGGCGTCGAAGTGGACCTGGATCGCATCGCGGTACGCGCTGGTGGCGTAGACCTGGCCGATGCACATGTGGATGGCCAGTGCGGCAGGTGGGATGAGCCACCGGTTGAAGCCCGGTCTGGCGGTGATCCGGCGCATCGCCGGCGATCGCTCGTCCTGGGTGGTCGTGGACATCGCCCCTCCTCAGTGCGTGGCGTGACATAAGGCACACTAACGGAGGCGGGTCGACGGGGACAGTTGAGGAGCGACACGATGAGGTCGGAGGGTGCGGTCCGGCCTCGAGCCTCATTCGAGACCGCTGGCCGTCTGAGTGCCTTCGACCGTCTGATCGCATGGAAAGAGCCCCACTCCTCGCAACGACGAGGAGCGGGGCTCTTCCGCTCTATGTGCGCCCATAGGGATTCGAACCCCAGACCTTCGGTTCCGTAGACCGACGCTCTATCCAGCTGAGCTATAGGCGCATGATTCTGTTGGTCGTCGAGAGTGCATTCCGCGCTTTCGACTCCGTCTACATTACACGCGCCCCGCACACCTCGACAAATCCCGGAGTGTGCCCGCGGCACCCTCCCGACAGGACTGAGATCTGCCTCACACGCGGCTCGCAGTGTGAGATGCGCCCACGCGCGGGCGCTCCATGGGCGCTACAGTTGGGACTACATGCATCCTCTGCGCCCCGCAGGGTGCGATGCCCACGATGAGGTGGACGTCGCGCGGACCGGTTCGACGGCGAACCGGTGCTGTCCGCCCGGGGTCAGTGCAGGGAGCATTCACCGACCTGATCGCCCAATGGAGGGAACGTATGGCCACCACCGTCGCAATGGAGCCCGGTGCGGACATCGGAGAGAGCGCCCCGACGAAGAACGAGCGGCTGCTCCGCTTCGTCGCCGAGATCGCCGAACTGACCACCCCGGACACGATCCACTGGGTGGACGGAGGCGAGGAGGAGCACAGGCAGCTCACCGACGAACTCGTAGAAGCCGGGACTCTGACCCGTCTGACCAGCCCGGACTTCCCGAACTCGTTCGCAGCATTCTCCGACCCCGCCGACGTCGCCCGGGTCGAGTCGCGGACGTTCATCTGCTCCGAACAGGAGCGCGACGCCGGATTCACCAACAACTGGCGTGAACCGGCAGAGATGCGTGAGACCCTCCGGGGAGTCTTCGACGGCTGCATGCGCGGTCGCACGATGTACGTCATCCCCTTCGTCATGGGTCACCTCGACGCCGAGGACCCCAAGTTCGGCGTCGAGATCACCGACTCCGCCTACGTGGTCGCCTCCATGCGGATCATGGCCCGCATCGGCACCGACGTGATGGAGAAGATCGACGAGCTCGACGCGTTCTTCGTCCCGGCGGTCCACTCCGTGGGTGCCCCGCTCGAGCCGGGGCAGGCCGACGTGCCGTGGCCGTGCAACGACGAGAAGTACATCGTCCACTTCCCCGAGACCCGCGAGATCTGGTCCTTCGGTTCCGGCTACGGCGGCAACGCCCTGCTGGGCAAGAAGTGCTACGCGCTGCGCATCGCCTCGGTGATGGCCCGTGACGAGGGCTGGCTCGCAGAGCACATGCTCATCCTCAAGCTCACCAGCCCTCAGGGGAAGAGCTACTACATCTCCGGAGCCTTCCCGTCGGCCTGCGGCAAGACCAACCTCGCGCTGATCGACCCGACGCTGGAAGGGTGGACCGCAGAGACCCTCGGCGACGACATCACCTGGATCCGCCCCGGCAGGGAGGGTGAATTCCGGGTGGTCAACCCTGAGGCCGGCTACTTCGGCGTGGCTCCGGGCACCGGCTGGCACACCAACGCCAACGCGATGCGGGCCATCGCCAAGGGCAACTCCATATTCACCAACTGCGCCCTCACCGACGACGGCGGCGTCTGGTGGGAGGGGATGACCGAGGAGGCCCCCGACCATCTGATCGACTGGCGCGGCCAGGACTGGACCCCGGACTCCGAGGCCCCTGCGGCGCACCCGAACGCACGGTTCTGCACCCCGATCGACCAGACCGATATGCTGGCCGACGAGTACTTCGCCCCGGACGGGGTCAAGCTGGACGCGATCCTCTTCGGCGGACGTCGCAAGACCACCGTCCCGCTTGTGACCGAGTCCCGCGACTGGAACCACGGCATCTTCTTCGGCGCCACCCTGTCCTCAGCGACCACCGCGGCTGCGGAGGGCGCCGTCGGCCAGGTCCGGCGCGACCCGATGGCGATGCTGCCCTTCATCGGGTATGACGCCGGCGACTACCTCAACCACTGGGTGCGGGTCTCGGGCCAGGCCCAGGAGGACAAGCTGCCGAAGATCTTCCTGGTGAACTGGTTCCGTCGCAACCGCGACGGCGGATTCGCCTGGCCCGGCTTCGCCGAGAACTCACGGGTCCTGAAGTGGGTCGTCGAGCGCATCGAGGGCACCGCCGAGGCCGTGGAGACGCCCATCGGGCTGACTCCGACCCCTGAGGCCCTGGACACTACCGGGCTGGACATCGCAGACGCGGACCTCGAGGATGCGCTCACAGTCGACGGAGACGAGTGGACCGAGGAGCTCGCCGACATCGAGAACTGGTTCGCCCGGTTCGGCGACTCCCTGCCGGAGTCCATCGTGGCCGAGCTCGATGAGCTGCGCGGTCGGGTGCGGGCCGCCGAGACGGCCTGACTCCGGAGCTCGTCCGGGGTCATTCGCCGCGGACGAGCTCCAGCACCCGGTCTCTCAGGGCGTCGAGGACGTCGCCGTCGTGGGCCTCACCGTTGAACCGCAGGTAGGGTTCGGTGTTCGACGGGCGCAGGTTGAACCACCAGCTGCCGTCGGCGGCTGACACCGTGGTCCCGTCCATACGGTGCACGGAGGTCTCTGCGGCTTCGACGCCGTCGACCAGCTCCGGCGCCTGCGGGGAGAAGACCTCCAGCACTCGGGCGACGGCGGCGTCCTTGTCCTCGACCTCCGAGTTGATCTCCCCGGAGGCGACGTAGGGGCTGTACTCGGCGGCGAGCTGGGACAGCGGCAGCTCCTGGGTCCCCAGTGCCGCCAGCACGTGCATGGCCGCGAGCATTCCGGTGTCGGCGTTGAAGAAGTCCCGGAAGTAGTAGTGGGCCGAGTGCTCACCGCCGAACACCGCACCCTCTTCGGCCATGACGGCCTTGATGTAGGAGTGGCCGACACGGGTCTCCACCGCACGCCCGGCCTCCCGCTCCACCAGCTCGGGCACCGCCTTGGAGGTGATGAGGTTGTGGATGATCACCGGAGTCTGCTCGCCCTCGGCGCGTGCCCGGGCGATCTCGCGCCGAGCGACCAGCGCCGTCACCGCTGAGGGCGGGACCGCCTCGCCGCGCTCGTCGATCACGAAGCAGCGGTCGGCGTCGCCGTCGAATGCGAGGCCGATGTCGGCCTCGTGCTCTCGGACGGCGGCCTGCAGATCGTGCAGGTTCTCCGGCTCCAGGGGGTTCGCCGGGTGGTTGGGGAACGTGCCATCTAACTCGAAGTACAGCGGCACCACCTCCAGCGGCAGCGGGTCGAGCAGCTCGTCGCCGAGCACCGCCGGCGTCGTCAGCCCGGACATGCCGTTCGCCGCGTCGACGACGACCTTCAGCGGTCGGACGCCTCGCAGGTCGACCAGTCGGCGCAGATACTCGGCGTAGCCGGTCAGGACGTCGGACTGCTCGACGGTCCCGGGCCGCTCGACTGCGGGGATCCGGGCGTCCTCAGTCTCCAGATACGTCTGCGCGGCGTCCCGGATCTCCGCGAGGCCGGTGTCCGAGGAGATCGGCACCGCCCCGGCCCGAGCCATCTTCATCCCGTTGTACTGGGACGGATTGTGGCTGGCCGTGAACACGACCCCGGGGGCCTGTCGGGTCCCGCAGGCGAAGTAGAGCATGTCGGTGGAGATCCGCCCCAGGTCGACGACGTCGGCGCCGCGGGCCGTAGCGCCCTCGGCGAACGCCTCGACGAATTCGGGGGAGGTGGGGCGCATGTCGCCGCCGACCAGCACCTGCCGGCCGGTCAGCTCCAGCACGTCGACGAATGCGGCGCCGACCGCTCGGACGGAGTCGGCGGTGATGGTCTCGCCCACCAGTCCGCGGACGTCGTAGGCCTTGAAGGAAGCAGAGAGGTCGATAGTCACGGAGATCATCGTAGGACACGCGTCCTCCGATCCCGGGCGCGCGTAGGGTGAGTGGTGATGACTGACGACGCCGGCGGGCCCACGCGGCCCACTCCGGAGGATCGCGGACTCCGACCGGGAACCGCGGCGTATCGACGGCTCCTGGTCGCGCTGTTCTTCATCGGGGTGGCGACCTTCGCCCAGCTCTACTCGCCTCAGGGCCTGCTGCCGCTGATCGTCGCGGATCAGGGCGTCACCGCCGACTCGGCCTCGCTCATGATCTCCGCGGCGACTCTGGGCCTGGCTCTGGGGGTGATCCCCTGGTCCTACATCGGGGATTCTCGGGGACGGAAGCCGGCGATGCTCGCCGCAGTGTCCCTGGCCTGCCTCTTCGCCCTGGCCTCGGTGATGATGCCGACGTTCGAGCTGACCCTGGTCATGCGCTTCCTCGAGGGGCTCATGCTCGGAGGCGTGCCGGCGCTGGCAGTCGCCTACCTCTCGGAGGAGGTCACCCCGAAGGCCACAGTCGTCGCCGCGGGCACCTATGTCTCAGGGACCACGGTCGGCGGGCTCTCCGGGCGCATCATCGCCGCCCCGATCGGCGAGCAGCTCGGGTGGGAGGTCGGCGTCTTCGTCGTGACGCTGATCGCCGTGGCCTGCGTGCTGATCTTCCTCCGCCTCGCACCGCGGGCACAGGGGTTCACGCCGAGGACGTTCCGGCTCCGCCCCGCGGTGACGGCCCTGACCGGGAATCTGAAGGTCAAGGAGCTCTGGGTCATCTACCTGCAGGGGTTCCTGCTCATGGGCGGCTTCGTGGCGATGTACAACTACGTGGGATTCCACCTCGCCGGAGAGCCGTTCGGGCTGCCCCTGTGGCTGGTCTCCTTCGTCTTCCTCGCCTACCTCGCCGGCACCTGGTCTTCGCCCCGGGCGGGACGGCTGGCCGCCCGATTCAGCCGCAGGCACGTGCTGCTGGGCTCTTCGACGGTCATGTTCGTCGGCGTCGCCCTGACCCTGGTGCCGCACCTGTCCGCAGTGGTGGTGGGCACCGTGGTCTTCACCGCCGGGTTCTTCGGAGCGCATTCGGTGGCCGCCGGATGGGCCGGTGTCCGGGCGGTCGGGGGCCGCGCCCAGTCAGCCTCGCTGTACAACCTCGGCTACTACGCCGGTTCCTCCGTCTTCGGGTTCCTGGGGGGGACGTTCCTCGCCCTGGCCGGTTGGGCGGGCACCGTGGCCATGGTCCTCGGCTTAGTGGTCGCAGCGACCTCTCTGGCCGCCCTGGTGCTGCCGCGGGACTGAGGACAGGCCGGTCCTCTAGACTGGGGGCGTGGAGTTTCTCGTAGTCGTCGCCGTCGGAATCCTGCTGTTCATCCTGGTGCGGGCGCTGCTGCAGCGTCAGGCACAGCGGATGAACGAACGTCTGAAGGACGCCGTCACCCCGGAGAACGCCCGCATGGCCGCCAAGACGCTGACCGACGAGCAGCACAAGGAGGTCTACCGGGCGATCGCCGCCGACGACGGACGTCAGGCGCTCGCCGTCTTCCGGCAGGCCACCGGTGCGAAGATCCAGGACTGCATCGTCGCCGTCCAGGCGCTGCACGCCTATCCCCAGCCGACGCCTTCGGAGCTGCACCTGGAGGACGACACGACCAGCGCCCCCGACATCGAGGGCATGGGCGCCGAGGCCGTCGACGCTTCTGGGTCAGAATCGGCGACTCCGGACGACGTCGCCTCCTCGGAGCAGGAGCCGACCGACGCCGACGACTCAGTTCGGGACGAGTACGTGGAGGACGTCATCGACGGCGTCGACGAGAGCTCTGAGACGGCGGATTCGGACGACGCGCCCGCGGAGGAGGGCGAGACGGACGCGGAGACGGAGACGGAGGCGGAGCAGTCCGACGACGTCGACGCCGCGGCCCGCCGGCTCATGGAGGAGTCGGGCTTCGACCAGGACGCCGAACTGACCGTCCCCACCGAGTGGACCGAAGAACCCCAGGACGACCTCGGCGGATTCCACCTGGAGGTCCAGCGCGGTGACGAGAAGATCAGCCTCTCCCACGAGGATCTGGAGCCGTGGGTCCACGACCAGCTGTACGCCCTGGTGCGCAATGACGAGCTGGAGCAGGCCTCCGAACTGCTGGCCGCCCACTCTCCGCTGACGCAGGAGGAGGCGCACAAGTTCCTGGTGGTGTTCAGGAACCAGGAGTGAGGTGCGCCGGGGAGTCGGCGTAGTACTCCTCGTCGTGCGGGAACCGCACCCTCCTCGGGCTGGAGTCCGGAACGATCGTCGGTGTCACCCGGGGCGGAGGTGCCTCATCGGCCGCCGCCAGCGCGGTCTCCACCGAGTCCCAACGGCCCAGCTCCCGGAACTGGGACCAGGTGGGCGGCATCAGGTCCGTGTCACCGTCTCGGAACAGCTCGGCGGCCCGTCGCGCCCCCATCCACCGGGTGGCCACCGCCTCACCGGTGGTGTGGACGGCCTGCTGCCCCGACGGCAGCGCGGCCAGGAAGAACCGGGTGTCGTAGCGTCGGGGCTGGTCGACCGGAGTCGTCCAGCGGGAGAACGGCCGCAGCACTGAGAAGTCCGGGCGCAGGTCGTGATCCTCGAAGACCTCGGCCAGCGTCGTCTCGTGGGCCTCGAGTGCCTGACGTGCCGCGTCGTAGGCTCGGGGGTCGACGCCGCCGCCGTCCGAGGTGCGGGCCAGCAGCACACCGCACTCCTCGAAGGTCTCCCGCACGGCCGTCACCAGCAGGCGGCGAACGGCGTCCTCATCGTCGTCGAAGGCCGCCGCCCACCAGGGGAGGTCCACCGCATCGAAGTCGGCGTCGGGCAGGGCGTCGCCGGGGTCCACGCCGCCGCCGGGGAACACGGTGGCTCCGGCGGAGAAGGCCATGGTGGAGGCCCGGGTCAGGGTGAAGGCCTCCGGGCCGTCCTGGGTGTCCCGGATCAGCACCACCGAAGCCGCGTCGCGTATCGGCGGTGTCCGGTCAGAGACGTCGTCCGGGATCTGCATGCCGCGAGCCTACCTGGCTCCGTCCGCGGAACCCGTCCATCCCCCGGTTCACCCCCAACAGGTCCATCGCCCGATCGGCCCAGGGGACCGGAAACAGTCGGAAGGCGTAGGTGGAGAGCACGGCCGGGGGGAAGACGACGCGGGCGCGACCGGCGTCGATGCCGTTCATGATCTTCTCCACGGCGTCCTCAGGCTCGGTGATGGGCAGCAGCGCCGGATAGCGGGTGGTCACGCCCTCGAACATGCCGGTGGAGATGTAGTACGGGCAGACCACCATGACTCCGACCGCGGATCCCTCGGTCCGGAGTTCGGCGCGCAGCGACTCGCTGAACCCGACGGCGGCGAACTTCGAGGCCGCGTAGTCGGTCTGACGGGCGACGCCGACGATGCCGGCTGCGCTGGCGACGTTCACGATCAGGCCGCGGTCGCGCTCACGCATGCCCGGCAGCAGCGCCCGCACCGTCCAGAACATGGCCAGTGAGTTGACGCGGAATGTGCGCTCGACCTGCTCCGGGGCGGTGTCCTCGAAGCGTGACCCGGTCACCACCCCTGCGTTGTTGATCAGCAGGTCCACCGGCCCCAGCCTGCGGATGGTCTCCTCGGCCATCGCCTCGACGTCGGTCCGGTCGGAGACGTCGCACCGGAGGGCGAGGGCCTCACCGCCCTGCCCGCGTATCTCCTCGGCGACCTGTTCTGCGGAGTCGGCGTCGAGGTCCCAGAGGGCGACGCGCGTCCCCCGGGCGGCCAGTGTCAGGGCCAGGAGCCGGCCGATGCCGCTTCCTGCGCCGGTGATCACTGCGGTCGAGATGCTGCGGCCGGGTCCGCCTCGGCGGCGTAGAGATCCGATCATGACCTCATTGTGGAGCACCGAACCCCTCCGAGGAAGCAGGTCTCTCGTGGGGCGTCCGCAGAAGCTTCGGAAGAATCCCAGGTCAGCCGGGCGAAGGTGTTTCCGTTCGTGCCTTCTGAGGACTACTGTTGAGCCGTCACACGCCCCTCAACAAGGAGGACATCATGGGATTCATCGCTTGGATCGTGCTCGGCCTCATCGCCGGTGCCATCGCCCAGGCCATCCGCCCGGGCGCACCGGGAGGCTTCCTGGGCACGCTGCTCACCGGAATCGTGGGCGCCCTGCTCGGCGGCTGGATCGCCTCGGCCGTGTTCGGGATCAACGTCAACGAGCAGTTCTTCGACATCGGGACCTGGGTCGCCGCCATCGGAGGCGGTGTCCTCTTCTCGTTCCTGTGGAGCCTGATCCTCGGCGGACGTAAGGCCTGAGGCCTCGCCGCGCGACGAAGGCCCCCGCTGACCCTCGAGAGGGACTCCGGCGGGGGCCTCGGTCGCTGACCACCACGGATCCGCCCTAATAGGATTCTAGAAAGATCATATGTGATCGAAATACGTTCACATCGATAATGTGAAAGACAGTCGAGAAGGAGCTTGAGGATGCCTGAGCGTTACGACGTCATCGTGACGTCCGACGTCGAGATCGACACCTCCACCGAGAGCGAGCTGAACAAGGACGACCCCGTCGAGCGTGAGACGATCACCGGCTTCGACGGAGACCACGGCGAGAACGGCTACGCGTACGTCGTCTCGGTCATGGCCCCGGACGGAGCCGGCGTGGGCCCCGCGAAGGTCCGCCTGGAGAGCGCAGGCTTCGAGGTGCAGGAGACGAATGATCCGGAGCGACCGCTGCATGTCACCGGCGTAGGACAGAAGTAGGACCTGCCTCCAGAGGCAGGGAGCCGCCCCCATCACCACCAGGTGATGGGGGCGGTGGTGCGTCGAGGTGCGGTCGGGGCCAACAAATCGGCCTCTCACGCCGACAACAGACCCCCGCCGACCTGTTATCCCAGGTCAGGCGGGGGTTCAGGGGCGGAGGGCAAGGGATTCGAACCCTTGGTACGGGGTTGCCGCACACCGGTTTTCAAGACCGGCTCCTTCGGCCGCTCGGACAGCCCTCCAGCGAAGCTCCGTCCGGAGGATCCCCACCGGTTGCGAAACTCTAGGGGACGACTATACGTGAGCCGCCGCCGAAGGATCGACTCTGAGTCAGAGGGGCTCCGGCTAGGCTGGGCCCACGCCCACCCAGGACGGAGGACCATGCGAGCTGTCGAGTACGAAGGCTCCGGCGGAGTCGAGGTCATCACGGTCTCGGAGGTGCAGGACCCCGCTCCCGCCGCCGGTCAGGTGCTGATCGAGGTCGCCGCGGCCGGGCTCAACCGAGCCGATGTGATGCAGCGCCTCGGTGTGTACCCGCCGCCCGCCGGCGTCACCGAAGTCCCCGGTCTCGAGGTCTCCGGTCGAGTCGTCGACGTCGGCCCGGACAGCCCGCGGGAGGCCCGTGAGCTGATCGGCGCCGACGTCGTCGCACTGCTGGCCGGCGGAGGCTGTGCGGAGAAGGTGGTCGTCGACCACCGCCACGTGCTGCCCGTCCCGGACGGCGTGGACGTCGTCGAGGCCGCCGGGCTGATCGAGGTGGCCGTCACCGTGCACTCGAACCTCATCGGGGAGGCCGGCGTCCGTGCCGGTGACACCGTCCTCGTGCACGGTGGGGCCGGCGGCATCGGCAGCTTCGCCCTGCAGATGCTCGCGTCCCTCGGTGCCCGCGTCATCACCACCGTCGGCGGCCCGGAGAAGTTCGATGCCGCCGGGGAGCTGGGGGCCGACCACGTGATCGATCACCGCGCCGAGGACTTCGCCGCCCGGGTCGAGGAGATCACCGGGGGCCGCGGCGTGGACGTGATCCTCGACGTCGTCGGTGCGAAGTACCTCCACGACAATCTCCGTTCGCTGTCCCAGGACGGTCGCCTGGTGGTCATCGGGCTCCAGGGCGGACGCCGTGCTGAGGCCGATCTCGGGCGCATGCTGACCAAGCGGCTGAGGATCATCGCCACCACGCTGCGCAGCCGCGACGCCGAGACCAAGGCCCGCTTCGTCTCGGCGGTGCATGAGGACATCTGGCCGCTCATCGCCGCCGGGCGGATCCGAGTACCGATCGATGCGACCTTCCCCCTGGCGGAGGCCGCCGAGGCCTACGCCCACTTCGACGCGGGAACCCACATCGGCAAGGTGCTGATCACCCCATGATCGGAAGGCTCTTCCGCTCCCGCACCCGCCGACTGGACAAGGAGCTCGGCCAGGGGCTGTGGCGACGCGCCCACGATCGCTACGTGCGGGGGCTCGACCGGTACCACCAGGTGCTGGAGGGCATCGCCGACGACGCCGTCCACAACGACCTCGTGCTTCTCGGAGACCGGCTCGCCGAGCAGCTCGAGACCGTGCGCGAGCTCTGCGGCGAGGCTCACCGCGCCCATCCGGGGGAGGGGATGCTGATCCCCGGCGACGCCGCCGACCTGCACGCGGGGCTCTCGCAGGCTGCGAACCACCTGGCCACGACGGCCGAGGCGGTGGCCATGGTCCGACTCGGCGCGGCCGAGCGGACCGCAGTCCACCGCCGGTCCGAGCGGGTCTTCGAGACCCTGGCGTCCGCCGAGGCCGCCAGGGTCGGACGCTGAGCAGAGGCTGAGCAGAGGCCGACGGGGCCGGGGCTCAGACCGTGCGCTGCGGTGCCGTCGCGCCTTCGCCGACCGGCAGCCCGGCCAGACGACGAGCGTGGTCGACCAACGACACCCGGTGGAGCGAGTCCACGGCTTCGAAGTCGTGCCAGGCCACGTCGTCGGTGGACCCCTCGGACTCCACGCGCAGCATCCCGGAGACGACCCGCGCACGATAGATGATCTGGAGGATCTGCAGGTCCCTGCCCATGTCCTCGGCACGCAGCCGCCGGTCGCCTGAGACGACGAAGCTGCGCACTCCGAGGGTGGAGGTCAGCTCGACGTCGTACCCCGTCTCCTCGAGCACCTCACGCAGCGCTGCCTCATCAGGCGGCTCACCGGGCTCCAGGCCGCCGCCCGGTAGGGTCCACCCGATGCCGACCTCGTCGTCGAGATGGGGCAGCAGCAGCTTGCCGCCTTCGGTGATCACCGCATAGGCGCCGACTCGCAGGTCCATGCAGGCACAGTACCAGCGCCCCCGATCCTGCGGCCCCTGAGTTCGGCGGCTCGGCCGCACGGAGGAGCCGACGAGTCACCCGATCGGACGATGCGGCCATCGACAGGTCACCCTAGGGTGAAGGGTATGGCTGATCTCCTACAGTGGTTCGTCGACCTGCCCGTCCTCCTCCAGGCCCTCGGCGGTGTGATCATCGGATTCATCCCGTTCCTTGAGAGCTACATCGCCGGCTTCATGGGAGCCCTGCTCGGCTTCCCGTGGGCGCTGGCCCTGCTCGCCGGCGTCGTCGGCAACGTCCTCGCACTGATCGTCGCCGTGCCGCTGGGTGCGCGCGTCGCGTCACGCCGCGGCGGACGCGAACTGACCCACCGTCAGCAGAAGGTCCTGGACCGCACCAACCGCTTCGGGATCCCGGTGGCCTCCCTGCTGGCGCCGACCCTGATGGCCATCTCCCTGACGGCCTTCATCATGGTCGCCGCCGGACTGGACCGGGGCCGCACGTTCTGGTGGAACGTAGCGGCGGCCGTGGTCTGGGGAGCGGCCGCCACGGGCTTCGGGGTCTGGGCCCATGAGGTCTTCCTCGACTGAACCCTCCGCGGTGATCCGCGGAAGCCGATCCGGCGACTGCGCTACCCTCGATGAGCGGGGACTCTCGCCGGACGACGACGTCATGGAGGTTTCAGGCATGGACATCGCACAGCGCAGCTTTCTGATCACCGGAGGCTCATCCGGACTCGGGGCCGCGACGGCTCGGAAGCTCCTCTCCCGGGGGGCGCACGTCGTCGTCGCTGACCTGCGCGGGCCGGCGCCTGAGGGCGCCGAGCTGGTCGAGACCGACGTCACCGACCCGGATCAGGTCGGTGCGGCCGTCGCCCGGGCGCAGCAGCTGGCGCCGCTCTCCGGAGTGATCAGCTGCGCCGGCGTGGCCACTCCGAACAAGGTGCTCGGACGATCCGGACCGCACGATGTGGACGCCTTCCGCACCGTGGTGGACATCAACCTGATCGGCGCCTTCAACGTGATCCGGCTGGCCGCCGAGGCCATGGCCGAGAACCCCGCGGGCGAGGACGGTGAACGAGGGGTCATCGTGAACACCGCCTCCGTGGCGGCGTTCGACGGTCAGATCGGTCAGGCCGCCTATTCCGCCTCCAAGGGAGCCGTGGCGTCGATGACCCTGCCGATCGCGCGTGAACTGGCGCGGCACGGGATCCGCGTGGTCACCGTGGCCCCGGGGATCTTCCGGACCCCGATGATGGCCGGCCTGCCGCAGGAGGCGCAGGACTCGCTCGGGGCTCAGGTGCCCTTCCCGTCTCGGCTCGGTGAGCCGGAGGAGTACGCCGACCTGGTGGACCACATCATCGCCAACCGCATGCTCAACGGAGAGACCATCCGCCTCGACGGAGCCATCCGCATGGCGCCCAAGTGATCGCGTCTGCCGACGGCGCCCCTTATGCCCGGAAGATGCCGACCGTAGACTGAGCGCCATGGTCGGAACGGGGATCACCAGAACCATCAGGGCGCTGCGACTGCGACCGGGCGCGCGGCGCGGCGGCAAGGATCTCCTGGAGCTGCCGATCCGCTCGGGCCCGGTCAACGTCCTGCGTCAGGCCGCACTGCGCACCGCGAATCTGGGTCTGACGGCCGCCTACGGCGTCTACCGGGCGGATCCGGCCCTGTGGCGGTTCACCGCCCGGCACTATCACCCGGGCCTCGAACGGTTCGCCCGACTCAACGCCTGGATGATCTGTCAGCACGCATCCCTCGACGTCCCCGCCTACCAGGACCATCTGGCACGCCACGGATTCGAGTTCCGGTGGTGGGACCTGCAGGCGTATGCGCCGACGTCGAAGGACGACTACGTCAAGGTGTACCCGGAGGAGCAGCGATGCTGGGACGGGCGGATCGAGATGCCCGGCACGGTCGTGGACGAGTCCTCCGGCTCCTCGGGCACGCCGTCGAACTGGATGCGCTCGAAGCTCGAGCTCGACACCGTCCACAAGAACGTGGCCGGCTACGTCTCGATGCTCTTCGGCACGGAGGACCTGTTCTGCATCAACGCGTTCTCCATGGGCGCCTGGGCCACGGGGACCAATACCGGCCAGGCCCTGGCGAAGATCGCGATGGTGAAGAACACCGGACCGGACCTGGAGACGATCCTGAACACGCTGCGGCACTTCGGCCCGCGGCACACCTACCTCATCACCGCCTACCCGCCGTTCCTCAAGCACCTGGTGGACCGGCTCGAGGCCGCCGGGGACGAGTTCCGTGAGTTCCGGCTCAACGGCTTCGTCGGAGGTGAGGCGATGACCGAGGGTCTGCGGGACTACGTCGAGCGCCGATTCGACCGGGTCTACTCCGGCTACGGCGCCTCCGACCTGACCATCGGCATGGGAGGCGAGACGGACCTGACGGTCACGCTGCGCAAGGCCTTGGAACGTGACACGGCCTTCCGGGAGAGGCTGCTCGGTCGGGACGAACACCGCACGCCGATGATCTTCCAGTACAACCCCTTGGAGACCTACCTCGAGGTCGACGAGTCGGGGGACCTCATCGCGACCATCAACTCGGCCTCCGTCATGAGCCCGCGTCTGCGGTACAACATCGGTGACGAGGCCCGCATCGTCTCGTTCCCGGAGATGGTCTCGCTGGCCGAGGACTTCCCCGCCCTCACCGGACGGCTGAAGGAGGCCTACCGTCGGCAGCGGATGAAGCTGCCCTTCCTCCTGCTGTTCGGACGCAGCGACTCGACGATCTCCTACATGGGGGCGAACATCTACCCCCTCGACGTGCAGAACGGGATCTACCGCGACGTCGGGACCGCACGCCTGATCAGCTCCTTCCAGATCGAACTGACACCGGTCGCAGACCAGGAGCACGAGCACCGCCCCACTCTGCACATCCAGCTGCGGGACCCGTCGGTGTTCCCCGAGGCCGCCCTCGACGAGGCCGCCCGCGGACGCACGGCACGGGCGGTGGCCGACGGCGTAGTCGCCCATCTGGCCGAGGTCTCCCGGGACTTCGCCCAGTCCCTGAAGGAGGATCCGAGCACCGCCGAGGTCGCGGTGGTCGTGCACGACCACGGCGAGGGGCCGTTCGCCGAGGGCGCGTCGAAGATCAAGGACGTCTACCTGCGCACCACTGTGGGCGCGGATGAGTCGATGGAGGGCGGCGCGGTCGGACGCCCGGCCGATGCTGATCCGGGCCAGGGGTCATGACATGCGTACCCGTGACTTCTCGGCCTGCGAACCCCCACAGGCGCACGTCGGGTCCATGTTCCTCGGTCAGAACGAGTACCGCACACCTCAGGCGATGGCCGGTCAGCTGCTGCGCTGGCCACCGCTGGCCCGCCGTCTGAAGTCCTCCCAGGGGTACCTCTGGCACCGCAGCTACCTCCGATTCCCGCGGGGCATCGGGCTCATCGTCTGCTTCGACTCCCGGGAGTCCCTCATGGAGTTCGCCAAGACGCCGGAGCACCACGCCATCATGCACTGGTTGGTCGGCACCGACGCGGACTCGGAGTCGCACTCGGCCGACGCCTCCCGCGCGCCGGCGAAGGCGGGCTTCATCCGCATCCTTGAGGCCGACCCTGTGGGGTACGCCAACGGCGCGTGGCGTGCCGACAGGCCGGACCTGCAGATGATCCGCCGATGGGAGGCTCAGCGGGCTGAGGACATTCCCCCGGGAACGCTTCCGGCGGCGCTGCGCCGCACGGTGACCGGCGTCGGGGCGCTCCGACGGACGGTGCGCTCGATGCTGCCCGGCCCCCTGGGACGGTGAGCCCCGATGGCCGGGCGGCTGCGGGTCCTGGAGGTCCCCCAGGACTGCGACGTCGAGACGTTCCTGCGGGCCGACCCCGCAGCGCGGAGGCCGTCGGCGGCCCACCGGCGGACTCCGGTGCTGCGCGACGACGTCTCCGCCTGGCTGGGCGGAGACCATCCCGGCGTCGACCGGCTGCACGCCTGCGTCCTCGTCGATGCCGAGGGTGAGGTCCGGGGTCGGTTCGTCGTCCACACCTCGTCGCAGCTGCAGGCCCGGCTCCGGGCGGCGGACGAGGCGGATGCGGGTCAGACGTCGGAGCCCGATGCCGCAGACCTCAGACCCACCCTGTTCTTCGGACTGCTCGACGACCTCGATGAGACCGAGTGCCGCACCGTCCTCGCAGACGTCGAGGAGCGTGCCCGCCGCCTCGGTGCGGGTGAGATCTTCGGACCGGTGCTCCTGCTCCCGAACCAGGTCGGGGCGGCCGTGGTCGAGGGGCACCGGGAGCCGGGCTTCTTCGACGCGTTCTGGAACGGTGCCGCACTGCCGGCGGTGCTGACCGCCCGCGGATTCGAGCAGTGGTATCCGGGCAGCACCTGGGAGGTGCCGGTGGCCGCGGTGCCGCCGGACCGCCGACGGCCACCCAGCGCCGCCGAGTACGCGGCCGCGGGAGTGAGGCGTCGTCGGGTCACGCGTGCCGGTCTGCGGGGCCGACGCGGCGTCGTCGAAGCCCTGCGCCGAGGCCTCAACGCCTCGTTCTCCCAGCTGCCCTACTACACGTCCATCACGCGGGCGCAGATGCGCCGACAGACCGCCGGCCTGGAGCTGCTGACCGACCCGTCGCTCGTCGTCCTGCTGGAGGACCCGAAGGATCCCCAGGATCCCGACGGCCACTTCGATGTGCGCGGCTCCGGTGTTCCGGCGAGCTTCGCCCTGGTGGTGCCCGACCCCGTCGGTGTGTTCCGCCGGACGCACGGGCGGCTCGGTCCGCGGGACCTGCCGGACCTGTTCCGGTGGAGGTTCGGTCGCAGCTCTGCGAGCACGCCGCGGGACGCAGTGCTCATCGTGCAGGGCACGCGCCCCGACATGCAGGGCCGCGGGCTGCTGTCCCTGGTGTCCAGGGAGGTCTTCGCCGCACTGCACCTCGGCGGGTACGGAACCATGCGGGTGACGTTCATCGGGGAGGACAACCCGGCCTCGGCCGCGGTCTTCGCCCGGGCGGGCGGTCGTCGGCTGCATCGCACGGCGTTCTTCCGCCGACGAGCGGATCCCGTCTCCGCCGAGTCAGGGGACGGGGCATCAGCGAGCACGAAGCAGGCCTCCCGGTGGGTGGAGATCGCCGGACGTGCGCCGAGCGCCCACAACACGCAGCCGTGGGTGCCGCACCCGGTGACCGATGAGGTCGGTGCGGTCACCGGGATCCGGCTCGCCGCAGATCCGGAGCGGACCCTGCCGGCGGCGGATCCGACCCATCGGGACCTGTATCTGTCCCTCGGCGCGTGGACCGAGTCCCTCGACATCGCCGCCTCCGCCGAGGGTCGGGGCATCGAGGTCCGATCGGTCACCGGCGGGGGAGCCGAGGTATCCGTGGACCTCGGAATCATCCGTCGCACGCGCCCGTGCGCACACACCGTCGACGACGTGCTCACCCGCCGGGTCCACCGAGGACGCTTGGCGGACCCGGGCCGGGAGGCGTCCGGCGTGCTGGCCGACTGCGCAGACCTGCGGGAGATCGAAGAACCCTCGGCCCGCTCCCTGGAGAGCACCGCCGCCCGACACCTGACCGGGTCGCCCGCCCTGATCGAGGAACTCGTCGACTGGCTGCGACTGGACCGGGGCCACCCCGATCACCACCGGGACGGACTCAGCGCCGAATGTCTGCTCCTGCCGCGCGGCGTCGGAGTCCTCGGACGAGGACTGCGGGCGTCCCGAGGTACCCGGCTTCCCGGGGGCGCGGCTCGGATCCTCGCCGCTGTGACGCCCCGGGCCTCGGAGGCCGCGCTGCGGCGCAGCGCACGCAGATTCCGTGACGCCGGGGGAGGGGAGGGCCGGGGCGTCGCCGTCGTGCTGTCGGCGGAGTCGCTCGAACCGGAGGCTCTGATCAGAGCCGGGCGCCGTCTGCAGCACATCTGGCTGAGCCTGCATCGGGCAGGAGCCTCCGTCAGGCCGCTGAGCGAGGTGATCGACTGTCCCGTCACAGAGGCCGCTCTGCGGGAGATGGTGTCGTCGGCCTCAGGCGGGAGCCCGACGGCGTCGCATCCGGTGGCCTACTTCCGTGTGGGTCATCCCGACGACGTCCCGATCCGGTCCGCCCGACTCACTCCCCGCTGAGCCGAACCTCTCACGACCCGACCCTGGGAGGTCACCCTCGGCCGAGTCCGCATGCCCCGAGCCCCACACCGTCGAGGGAGCAGTCCTGGTGGCCCGCCCCGGCGTGTCGGGGCGACTCTTGCTCCCTCGACGAGGGGGATGGGCAGAGGAAGACCCCCATCCAGAAGTCCCTGGACGGGGGTCTCATCGGAGCCGCCTGCCGGAATCGAACCGGCGACCTATTCATTACGAGTACGTGGAAGGCTGCCCGCTGACATGCGGTTCTATGAGAATCCCCAGGTCAGGGCGGTTTACTAGGTTGGTGGAGGACGGCTAAAGATGGGTTGATCCGACTCTCGTGCATATTTTGTGCATAGTGTCGGCGTGACCCGGTGCCCGCGTGGGGCTCAACTGGATGATTTTCATCCAGTTGCGTCTGCAACTGGGCCCTAGGGGCCCAGATGGATCACCCCGAATCGTCCCTGTGCCTCAGGTGGGCTCAACTGTCCGAAACGCGGGCAGTTGCATCTGCAACTGGGGGATTTTCCCCCAGTTGATGATGTAGTCACCCTAGCTATAACGGCACACTAGTACGTGTAGACCTCTATCGGAGCCCCTTGGTCGTGGCCTTCGGGTCGGAATGCCTGCGGGAAGTGGGCGACGTCCCCGTGCTGCACGGCAGCTTCTACCCGTTCCTTGCGGACCAGCGTCTTAGGCTCTCCGTTGCCGGGCTCGTAGGCCGGATTCGGCACCCGTACCGAGCGGCGGTCGCCTCCGTGCCTCACGTCCAGCTCGCGGCCCAGCACCTCCGGGGCCAGGCGGCGGACTTCGGCGTACCAGTCTGCGGAGCGGTGATCCGTCCGCTTCCCCGTATGGGCTAGGTGAAGGTGCATCATCTCGTGGACGACGACGTCATCGACGGCCCTGCGGCCTCTCTCGAACAGAGTGGAGGCGATGCTGATGCGAGGCGTCCGCAGCAGCTCGGCGTCGAGGCGCGTAAGCCCGATGCAGCGGCCATAGGCGGTCAGTCCGATCACCATCGGCACGCTTTCAGGGATGCCGGGAAAGAGGTGCCGATGCCGTTGGTAGGCGTCGTGGACGTAGTCGCCGGCCTCTCCCCACAGTAGGGCGGCTGCCTCTCTATATGTAGTCTCCATAGTTAGTAATACTACACTACTGGGAGGGGGCCCGGCGCGTAACGCTTCCCCGCAGGTCAGCTATGACACCACCGCCCCTGCCGCAGAGAGAGGCGCCGGCTAATGCCACGGGGGTGCCACCCAAGGGCCCGGGGAGGGCCATCTGGGCCGGTTTGGTAGACCGGCCTATTTCTGGGCTGTGTGAGAATGTGCCAATGCCCGAGGGGTGCCACGCTGGGCTGGGGGGAGGGGCATTTGAATGTCGTTACTGGAAATCCCCATCAGCGAAAAATGCTGTGAATAGAGATCGCAATGCCAGAGGGTGCGACGGCGATTGATACGTGGAGGGGCATTCGAGCGACTCCCGGGCCGCGGGACCAGCGGGGCGTCAGCTCACAGACACACGGAGCCCCGGCCGGCGCGAATGTCCGACCGGGGCGTGCGTGGGAGTGTGTGTCAGGCCGTCACGTTGACCTTCGCCAGCTTCTCCGGGTGGATGAATCCGAATCCGACGCGGGCGGTGGCCTTCACTGCGACCCGGTCCGAGCTGAAGAACACGTCACGGGACGACTCGACTGTGACGGTGTCACGCACAACGGTGGCGATGGCGCTGCTGTCGATGACCCACAGCGTGCCCTCGGTGGCGTGCTCGGAGGCGATGACGGGCAGGCCGAGCACGGTGGTGACGTCCTCGATCAGCGCCCTGTTGGAGCCCTCGGAGTCCTTGAGCTGGGCGACACGCATCACGTCTCGCGGGTGTGCGAGGATCGCGGTCGGAGTACCGCCGTTGACGGCGACCTCAGTGCGGGCGTGCAGCAGCGGGTCCAGGTTGTCCAGGGTGCCGCCGTCGACCTCGTGCACGTCGCTGAGTCCGGCCAGGCCTGCCGGCCCCGGCGCTTCGGCGTTGCCGAAGAAGGCCTCGTCGGTGCGCCAAATGATCGCGTTGGCCAGGGAATGTCCGACCGTCTCGATAGCGGACGGTGCGCTGTCCTCGGCCAGCTCGCGGCTGATCGGAATCAACCCGGCGACCTTCGAGGGCACGATGGTGACCTCATCGATGTCGACGCCGCTGGGCAGGATCTCCTCGCCCTCGGCGGTCCACTTGGCTGCGGCTCCGGCGCGGACGACGGGGACGCGGTAGGTGGTGGACCCGGTCGTGAATACCTGGGCGACCTCGGCCCGGGCGGCGATGCTGGTGTCGAGCAGCGGCTGCAGGACCAGGGATGAGCGGTCGTCGGTGGCAAGTGCCTGGACGTTGGTGGTCAGCATGGTAGACATGTTTTGCCCCTTTCAGAAGGCATGGGCGTTGAGAACCGTTACGGTGCTCGGACCGGGAGGCGCGGCCTCTACCGGGTGCCCTGCCTGGGGCGGTGAGCTGGTGGTGAGCCCGCCCCGTGCGACGCCGGGACGAACGGGGCGGACTGACACCGAGTGTCGCTCTCGTTGAAGACGACACTTAGATTATACCCCAGCCCCGTATCTAGTGCGGGTCGCGGATGACGTCTTTCCAGCCTGTCGAGGGGGTCCGCTCGGGCCCGGTGCCGGCCCACTGAGGAACGCCGCCAGGCCGTCGAATCCCGAAGCGCTCGGCGGTCTCCCGCGCTGCCGCGTCGACGGCCTCGGGGTCATAGGTGCCCTCGTCGGTGAAGAACCCCGCCGGGTCGTGTCCCGCCGCTCGCAGCGCCGCCAGGCCGAGGCCATGCCGGGCGACCTGATCGCCGAGGACGACCTCGCTCAATGAGTTGAGTTTGGTAACGGCCGCGTCGCGCTCGGCCTCAACTTCCCGGAGCTTGAGCCGGTGACGCTTCGCCTCCCGCCGCAGCTTCGAGACGTCGCCAGTCTCGTCGTCCCCGGTGTCGTCCTGAGCCTCGGCGTCGGCGGCGTCGTCGGGGTGTTCAGCTTCCGGTGTCGGCGGCTGCGGTTCGTCGGGCGTAGTCCCATCCGTATTCGTCTCCGATGAGGACGTCGCGGGTGTGGAGTCCTCCGGAGTGACGGAATCGGATTCGATAGTCGAGTCCTTCTGGGGGTCGCTCATAGTCGTGCTCCTCAATGATCGTTCGTTCGGTGTCGGTGGCCGGTCGGATGCCGGCATAGGTGCGGTGGTCGCGTTCGATGGTGCTGGTCTCGGCGGCGTACCGGCCGCAGTGAGTGCGGTGCTGGTGCAGCAGGTCGCGCAGCCACTGACCTCCGCATTCTCCGCACGGCGGCGGGGCGGGGATGGAGTCATTCATCGGTGGCGTCCTCCGTGTGGTTGGCTCGTAGGCTCTGGGCCGCGATGATGCGGTCCAGGATTTCGTCGGTTGTCTTGTTGTCGCCGAGTCCGACCGATGCGAGCCGCAGCAGGCCGTGGACTGCGGCGGCGAATGAAGGGGCGTAGGTGATCGTTCGGAAGGCTGCGTCGACGTCTCCACGATGGAGGTGTCTCACGGCGGCGGCCGCGTTGCGCAGCCCTTCGGCGGCGTCGGCGTCGGTCAGTTGGTAGCGGCTCATGATGCCCCCTCGGCCTGGTACTTCTGACGCCACTTGCGGGCCTCCGAGCGTGTGTCGCGCAGCTTGTCCAGCAGCTCGTCGACTCGACGGCGGTCAGCCTCAGCTTCCATCCGTGCGAGCTTGAGTTCTGCGAGGTTCTGACGCGCTCGGGCCTTCCACAGACCAATCTCTGATCGCAGCTCATTGACCCCCTGCTCTGGTGGTGGGCCGGGGCGTGGGGTGGTCGAGGGCCTGGGCGGCTGGTCGGCATCGTCAGGAATCATGTTGGGCAGCTCGGGTTCCGGTGACCCATCGGCTGCGTGCATCGCGTTGCTCATTATCGTGTTGTCCTCTCAGTCATGCGGCCCAGGGGTCGCCGTGGATCGCGTCGCAGGTGTAGCAGCCGCCGATTACGTAGTCGGTGCCGTGGTTGGGGCAGGGGCTCGAAGGTGTCACTTCTACGCTCGAAGGTGTCGAAGGTGTCGCGTCCGCGAACGCTGACACCTTGGACACTTTCGTGACACCTTCGGCGGGATCGGAGGTGTCGGTGTCCGTCTCGTCGGGGTCGATCTGCCAGACCCATCCGGCCCCGTACCCCGACTTAGCCGAGGTGATCCGCGGAGCCTTGGACCGCTTGCGGGCGTTCTTGATCTCGTCCTTGGAGAATCCCTCAGCGAGTCCCGCTTTCATGACGGCAGCGGCCTTGGCCTCCCAGCCTTCGCAGCCGCGGAGGTAGTCGAGTACGAATCCCTGAGCGGCGTTGCGGTCCTCGTCGTCGGCCTCGTCGTCAGCCCCGCGATTGATGATGTCTCCGACGCTGATATCGGACTCACCGAGGAACCGGACCCGCCCGACGGAGGTGACACCGTCCTCGACCGGCACGTCGACCGATTCGAGAATGAACTTCCAGGACGTACTACCGGCACCGTAATTCGACTTGTCCTGAGTGATGACACGCTCGCCGGTGTCCTCGTCGGTGGCGAAGGCCAGGAACGACCGGGTCAGGTCGCGCCAGGCGTGCGAGCCGGAAAGCTTGTGACTGACCGAGCCGGCACCCTTTCCAAAGTGATTGATCATCACGACACCGAGTTCGTGCCGCTGCGCCAGGGCCATCAGCGGCTCGTATGCGCGGCGGACATCCTGCACTTTGTTCATATCTGCGGTGCCCATCATCGACGGTGCCGGGTCCAGGATGATGAGTCGGGCCCCGGTCTCCTCGACCGCCTGCCGCAGCAGTCCCATGTCGAGGGGGAACCGCAGCTCGCGCTGCAGGGTCACCGCGTCGATCGTGGTCTCCGCCTGCACCTGAGCGACCCGCCTCAGATCGGCACCTGCAGCAGTGAGGCGCGGCACCGTCACGGTCGACCAGTCATCTTCCGGGCCGAAGTAGATGACGGTCTGAGGCTTGCCGAGGAAGTCACCGGGCAGCTCACCGCGGGTGAGCAGCGCGGCGGTGTAAAGGGCGAACGTCGACTTACCCTCCCCACCATTACCC
Organism: Nesterenkonia marinintestina; assembly: GCF_025420485.1. Lineage (GTDB taxonomy): Bacteria > Actinomycetota > Actinomycetes > Actinomycetales > Micrococcaceae > Nesterenkonia > Nesterenkonia marinintestina. The sequence goes on from NZ_JAOEFD010000008.1 coordinate 29,788, forward strand.
GCGCAGATCGTCGCAGTGCCCAGCGGCATCACTCCGACGTCGTCGAGCTTGAACAGCCACGCCTGCCGCTTCGGGGTGATCTGATGAGCGTAGGTGACCCGCAGGGCCCCCGCATCGCTGACTTCACTCACGCAGCCGTCCTCCTTTCGTTGCGTCGTGCATCTTTTCGGGCCCTCAGTGCCCGCAGCCCAGCGATCACAGTCGCCGCAGGTTCCATCTGCGCCGCGATCCGCTGCTGATGCTGCAGCTGCCGCTCGGCCAGCTCGGCGCGGGCGTCCCGTGCTCCGTGGACGTGGCCTGCGGCGAAGCCCTCGAACCAGTCCGAGCAGGTACAGCGCGGCAATCGGGGCCAGATCTCGGCGGAGGTCATGCGGCCTCCTCGGAGCGTCGGCCCATCGTCACCGGGACCAGCCTGCAGATAAACATCTCTGCCTTCAGTCCTCGCCGCTCGGCCCTTTGAAGGACTTTCTCCGCGGCGTCGAGGCTGAAATGAACCGAACGCCGGAACGTCGGGGACCCGGACTTGGACCGGATCTCGGTCACCACCACGGGGCGGTGATCGATCAGGTGTCGCATGAACTCGTGCTCGTTCACTGACCATCACCGCCCTCGGCTCGTCGGGCGATCTCGCCGATCCGCCATGACTCCAGTGCATCCGCCTCGTCGTTCAGGTACTCGGCGATCTTTCGCAGGTCCCCGATGCTGGTACGGATCCGGACCTTCTGCCCGGTGTCCCCGTCGAGGACATAGACTCCAGCCGTCAGCGACCATTCCTCGCTCCGGTGGAAGAGGAGCTTGTCGTCGATCACGTGCCAGGAAACATGCACGGTGAAGCCCTCGCCGTCGTCTCCGTAGGGTCCGGCCTCACAGTCGCCGTAGCGATGCACGAGGCCTCGGCGGCTGTAGTCCCTGTGATGGGCACCGCCCCCGTCGCGGAAACAATCGTGCTTGGTACAGAAGTCGGGATGTGCTGCGCCGCTCATCGCTGACCACCGCCGTTCAGCCCCAGCGCCTGGCGCAGCGCCTCGTCGATCCGCATCCCACGCTCCTGTGCGACGGCGTCGAGGTCTGCGAGATCCCAAACCGGACGACCGGCCCACCTGCTGACCATCTCGACCAGAGCGTAGGGATCGGTGGTGATATCCTGTAGTGACATGTTGGTCCCTCCTCTTTTCTGGGGGTTCTGCGAGCGGTCAGCGCCGAGATTGGACGTCGGTGGCGCTGGCCGCTTTCTCTGTTTCGGGGGTCTCAGGCGCATCTGCGCTTCCTCCTTGTTGTCATGCGGTTCGTTGCGCCTGTGATGCCTCGTACTGTTGCTCGATCCACTTCAAAACGTCCTCCCGGCGATAGCGGACTTGCCTCGGCGTCAGCTTGAAGCTCGCGGGGCCGCCGTGGCCGCGGTGCCTGTAGTAGCGGAGCGTCCCGGTGGGTACGCCTGTCGCGGCACTGACCTGGCGCTCTGTCGGGAGCGGGGGCAGCTCGTCCAGTTCCATTGATTCCTCCTGACCTATTACACCCTGCGCGGTGTTAGTCGCTCGCTTTGCGACTCACAAATGAGTGTATAGGCAGAATACACCCGTGGCAAGCGTTGGTCATGCCGTTTCAACACCGCTGGCGGTGTAGTCTGGGAGGTATGGGACAGACAGAGGCCGCGCCGGGACCAAGTGGAGCGCAGCAGCTCAAGAACTTCAGAGAGAACATGAAGGCTGCTCGGCGTAGAGCGGATGGCATGACGCAGACCGATCTGGCGAACGCTATGAACGCTAGGGGGCACGTCTTTCGTCAGCAGACCGTCCAGAAGATCGAGAGCGGCGACCGATCGTTGCAGTTCGACGAGGCGGCGGAGATTGCAGACATCCTCGGTCTGCCGTTGGACCGGCTGACCCAGGGGTCGTCGGCAGTGGAGTCCCTATCAGACATCTATGGGCACGCTGCCGCGTTGGCTGAAGCCAGCGGCAAGGCCAGAGCCTTCGTGGAGCAGTGGCTAGACCTTCAGGCTAATATCCCCGCCTACCTTCGACTGGCGGCAGGCGTGGATGCTAAGCGCGAGCTGACCGAGCGTGACCGTGAGGTGTTCGAGGAAGCGGTCAGCGCGCTCCAGCGGTGGGCGGCGATCGACTCGGCGGATGCGCTGCTCGCACAGCTTCAATTGGCACACCGCCTGCCTCGCCACGACGAGCAACGCGGTGGATGATGCCCCGGCGTCGTGAAGGGGCGTCCTGGGTGCAGGACTTGTGGCATGTCCGCGACCCCGACACGGGCCGGCGTGTCCGCTCGAAGGCATACGGGCGGGGGAGCCGGTGGCGGGGCAACATCATCGTCGAGGGGCGGCCGCGTACCAAGGCGTTCGCCCGCAGAATCGACGCTGACGAGTGGGTGAAGAATGTCAGCGCGTCACTGGTGTCCGGCCAGTACGTCCACGAGCGGGCCGGGGATGTGCTCGTCCGGGACGTGATGGACAAGTTCATCGCCGGCGTCGACGTGAAGCACTCGACGCGGCTGGCGTACAAGTCCGCGATCAAGGCCCAGATCACGCCACGCTGGGGGAGTGTCCGAGTCGCTGACGTCACCCCCTCTGCGGTGCGGGCGTGGCTGGTGGACATGCAGCGCGGCGACCCCGACGCGGAGACTAAGCGGGGCCGCCAGGGCCTCAGCACGGGGTCGGCACGTAAGACCGGCCGCATCTTGTCGATGGCCCTAGACGTCGCCGTTCAGGACCGCCTCATCCGAGAGAACCCCATGCGCCACGTCAGACTGCCGCGTGAGAGTGAAGCCCGGCATGGCATGAGTCTGACCAGCGACCAGCTGCACGCTCTGGCCGATGCTATGCCGACACGCGGCGACCGGACGCTGACGCTGACGCTGGGGTATACGGGGCTCAGGTGGGGCGAGGCGGTCGGGCTGCAGGTCCGCTCCGTCGACCTCGACCGTCGCCGGGTCCACGTCCGGCGAACCTACTCCGAGGCCGGCGGGTCGATCCGCGAGGAGACTCCGAAGTCCCACGAGGCTCGATGGGTGCCGTTCCCTCCGTTCCTCGTCACCCTGCTGCGGGAGCAGATCGAGGGGAAGTCACCGGACGACGACGTGTTCACGTCCGCCCAGGGTGGACCGCTGCGGGGCACTAATTGGCTGCCGCGGGTGCTGCGTCCGGCCTTGGAGCGTACTGGTGTCCCCGATGCTGCGCAGCGCACGATCCACGATCTGCGGCACACCTATAGCACTCTGGCGATCCATGCCGGCGCGAACGTGAAGCAGTTGCAGAAGGCGCTGGGCCACGCTGACGCGGGGATCACCTTGAACCAGTACAGCGACGTTTTCGAGGACGACTACGCGGAGCTGGGGGACCGGATGGAGCCTCGTGCATATTCCGTGCATAGCGCCGAGGTCGAGACATGACGAAACCCCCGGCCAGATATCGCTCTGACCAGGGGTTTCGATGGAGCCGCCTGCCGGAATCGAACCGGCGACCTATTCATTACGAGTGAATCGCTCTGCCGACTGAGCTAAGGCGGCCTCCGCGCGTCCGTCGGTGCCCGAAGGATCGGGATCTGACCGGCGGCAGACGCGCAGAAAAGGAGTCTACGCAGTGGCCGCCGCGCCGGTCAAAACCCGCGGCGGCCACGCCTCGGAGTGCTCTCAGACGCCCTCTCAGACGCCCTCGCAGACGTCGGCTCAGGCGAGGTGATCGTCCTCGTGGACGACCATGACCGGCCCGTGGGCGCGGTGCAGCACGCTGCGTGACACCGATCCGAGCAGGGTCCCGCTGACCGCTCCCTGGCCGCGTGTCCCGACCACGGTCAGCTGGGCCTGCTTCGTGGCCTCCAGCATGACCTGGGTCGGCGTGCCGTCGCGCAGCTCCGAGGTGAACTCGACGTCGGGCCGCTGCTCCCGCAGCGTGGTCACCAGGTCGTCGAGCTGCTCCTGGGAGAACTTGGCGTACCGATCACGCACCTCGTCCTTGCGGGCGGAGAGCTCCGGGTACCACAGCAGCGCCCCGTCCAGCGGGGGCAGAGCCATCAGGAGCTGCAGTTCGGCTCCCAGGCTCTTCGCCGCATCCGCCGCGGCCAGGCAGGCTACGCGGCTGTGCTCGGAACCGTCCACACCGACGATGACCGGCAGGTCCGGCGACGGGAGGTCCTCACCCTCCGCCGCGACGACCACCGTGGGGCACTTCGAGTGGGCGGGGATGGCCGACGCCACCGATCCCAGCAGCCGTCCGACGAATCCGCCGCGGCCGCGGCTGCCGACGACGGCGATCTCCGCACGCCAGGACAGGTCCAGCATCACCCCGGAGGCGTCGCCGTACTCGAGCCGATAGTCGACCACGCCGTCGTGGTCGGCCAGCAGTTCGCGTGCGCCGTCGAGCGTGGTCTCAGCGCCGCGGCGCGAGGGGCTGTCCGCGTGGGGATCCACCGCCTCGGAGGCCATGCCGGAGACCACATAGGGCACCGTGTAGGCCGTCATCACCGTGAGCTTGGACCCTCGGGCCGACGCCGTGCGCGCCGCCCAGGTGAGGGCGAGCCGGGCATGGGGGGAACCGTCGTATCCGAGCAGGACACCGAGGTCGGCCTGCTGGCTGGAGTCGGGAGAGTTGGTCATGTGGGGCCTCCTTCACGGGCAGTGACCGATGCGGAAGCGCCGTCCGCCTTCGGTGAGGAGGCGACCTCCGCCGAGCACCTCCAGTCTATCCCGTCCGCCCCCGCCGCGCTGGCGGACTCAGGAGCATTCGGAACGCCCGTCGAAGAGCTCACCGTCGACCAGGAAGTCGTCCATGGCCTCGGTGGCGCATCCCCCCTCCGCTCGGTAGGCGGTATGACCTTCGCCCTCATAGATCAGCAGCGACGACGCCGGCACCATCTCATGCATGCTCTCGGCCCACTCCACCGGGGTCGCCGGGTCCCCGGAGGTCCCCACGAACAGGATCTCGTCGACGTCGTCGAGCTCCGGCTCCTCTGGCTCATCGCGGGGCTCGATCGGCCATTCGTCACACATGATCGCCGGGTGGCCGAGATACGGCCCCAGGACCGGCGCCTCACGGGCGATCGCATCGAACTCGCGCCGGATCTCCCCGTCGGCCTCGGGGACGGGGTAGTCGGCGCACATGATCGCCTGGCGGGCCATGGTCCCCTGCCAGGAGTAGCTGCCGTCGGCCTCCCGCCCCGCGGCCGCGTCGGACCATGCCAGGAACATGTCGTACTCCCCGTCGTCCACGGCCGCCCCGAGGGCCTGGGCGAGCAGCGGCCACCCCTCGGAGCTGTACATCGGGAGGATGAATCCCGAGATCAGCATCTCGACCGTCAGGGTGCGGTCCCCGGACATCTCCACCGGTTCCAGGTGGACGTCGTGGAGCATCTGCTCGACCGATCCGATGATGTCGTCGGCATCGCCGTCGACGGCGCAGTCCTCGAGGTCCTCGCACCACTGGGCGAAGTCGTCGAGGACGGAGTCGAAGCCGCGGGCCTGCGCCAGACTGATCTCCTGGAGGTCGACGGAGGTGTCCATCATCCCGTCCAGCACGAAGCGGCCGACGCGGTCGCCGAAGAGCTCCGCATAGGTGATGCCCAGGTGGGTCCCGTAGGAGAATCCCAGGTAGTGGAGCCGCTCCTGACCGAGTGCGGCACGGATGACGTCCATGTCCCGGGCGGCCGAGTCCGTGTCGACGAACTCCAGCGAGTCCCCGGTCCGCTCCAGGCAGTCCTCGCCGATCTCTCGGGCCTGCTGCCTGGCCGCGTCCATCTCCCCGGTCGGAGTGTCAGTGTCCTCATCGAAGGCGTCGTCGCCCTCACGGTAGGAGTCCATCTCCTCGTCGGTGAAGCACTGCACCGGTGCCGAACGATGCACGCCCCGGGGATCGAAGCCCACGAGCGCGAAGTTCTCCTGCAGCCGTGAGGAGAAGGCGTAGCCGCGCATCTCCGCCACCAGGTCGTAGCCGGACTCGCCGGGCCCGCCAGGATTGGTCAGGAGGAACTCGACGTCCTCGTCCTCCCCGTCGTCCTCGGCATCATCGTCCGCCTCGTCGTCCGAGGACCCGCCGGACTCCTCCGGGGCGGCGCTGACCAGAGCGATCTCGAGGGTCTCACCCTCCGGGTCCGAGTAGTCCATCGGGACCTCGACGGTGGTGCACTCGAGATCCCCCTCGCACTCCTCCCAGGTCGGGTCCTGCTCGTAGAAGGCGGCCAGCTCCTCCGGATGGTCGGCGGCCGGTCCCGACGCCGTGCCCTCGTCTGCGGCCTCGTCGTCCTCCACCGCTGCGCAGGAGGTCAGGAGCAGGGCCGAGACGGTGAGCAGGGCCGACAGGACGGAGATCCTCATCCGCGACCCCCGGGGCCACCGGCGGGGGCCGGACGGACGGTGGGCAGGAACCGCGTCATCAGCGCCTCCATGGCCAGAAGTGGCGGCACGTTCTGGCCGATGCGCATCCGGGCCTGGGAGATCGCATCCAGACATTCCAGGGCCTTCTCAGCCGAGATCGCCTCGGCGTAGTCGGTCAGCTCAGCCCGCAGGTGCTCGTTGATCAGCTCCCCGTCGGCGCGCAGCTTCAGACTCAGCACATCCCGGAACACGGCGGTCAGGTCGATGAGCGAGCGGTCCAACGCATCCGCGACGGCGCGCTTGGCGCGTCGGGTGTGGTCCTCTTCGAGCCGCTTGAACTGGCTGCGCAGCTTCGGTGGCACCTTCTCCTCAGGATCCAGGCCGAGGGAGCGCCGCAGGGACGCCTGCTCCTCGACCAGCCGCGCCTCGGCGGCGGAGTCGGCGTCCTCCTTGGTCATCCCGACCAGCCTGCCGGCGGCCTGGACGGCGTCGGAGGCGCGGCGCACCCGCAGCGGCAGGGTCACCACCTCTTCACGACGACGTCGGACCTCCGGATCGCGCGCCAGACGCCGAGCCACCCCGATGTGGCTCTGCGACGCCCGTGCGGCGAGGGCCGCCTGTTCTGCGTCCACCCCGTCGCGGGCCTGCAGCAGCTCGGCGACGGCGTCCACGGGCGGGATGCGCAGACTCACCTGTCGGCAGCGGGAGCGGATCGTCACCAGGACGTCGGCCGGACTCGGGGCGCAGAGGACCCAGACGGTGTGCGGGGGAGGCTCTTCGACGGCCTTGAGCAGCACGTTGGTGGCGCGTTCGGTCATCCGGTCGGCGTCCTCCACGACGATCACCCGCCGCCGAGAGCCCTGCGGCCGGTCCTGGGCGGTGGAGACCAGGGCGCGGACGTCCTCGATCCGATAGGTCACGTTCTCCGTGGAGATCAGGGAGACGGAGGGGTGGGAGCCGGCCTCGACGAGTCGGCATGATCTGCAGGTCCCGCATCCGCGCTCCCACGGGTCCTCGGCCTCACAGTTGAGCGCCGCGGCGAAGGCCCGCGCCGCATTGGAGCGGCCGGAGCCGGGCGGACCGGTCAGCAGCCAGGCGTGCGACGGAGTCTCCGCGGCGGCCGCGGTGCGGAGCTCGCCGACCACCGCGTCCTGCCCGACCAGCTCGGCGAAGCCGGGCGGCATCCCCCCATCGGTCCGTCGAGTCATGTCCACACCTCCCGGAGCTCGTCGACTACGGCGGCGTGGATGTCGTCGGCCGGTCCCGAGGCATCGACCACGAGGTAGCGGGTGGGGTCCTCGGCGGCACGGTCGAGGAACGCCTCACGCAGACGCCTGTGGAATGCCGCATCCGCAGACTCCATCCGGTCCGCGGCGCCGCCGCGGGAGGTGCGTCGGGCGGCTGAGACCTCGTGGTCCACGTCGAGCAGCACCGTCAGATCGGGTCGCAGCCCCTGCGTGGCCCAGGCGTTGACGCGCGCGACGTCGTCGGCGCCGAGTCCGCGGCCGACTCCCTGGTAGGCGATCGAGGAGTCCACGAATCGGTCGCACAGCACCACGGCACCGGACTCGAGGGCGGGAAGGATCCGTTGGGTCACATGGGCTGCGCGGGAGGCGGCGAAGAGCAGCGCTTCGGTGCGCGGGTCCACCTCGCCCTGCCCGTGGTCCAGCACCAGGGACCGGATGCGCTCCCCGATGTCGGTCCCGCCGGGCTCACGGGTGCGCTCTACGGTGCGGCCGTCGGCGCGGAGCCGGCGCTCGAGCATGTCGAGCTGAGTCGTCTTCCCTGCGCCGTCGCCGCCCTCGAACACGACGAACAGACCGCGTGCACCCTCGTCCCTATCCACGGACCCCAGCCTATAGGCCTCCTGCCGGACGACCGTCCGCCGTCCCCACAGGTCCCAGTCCGTCCGCGCGGAGCACTCCTGCCCTACGCTGAGGATCATGACCCATGAGCGCACCTTCCTGGTCTCCGGCGGACGTGGGCCGCACACCACCGACGGCGGACACGTCGCAGGCTCTCCGGTGAACCGCGCGGTCGACTTCACCTCGACCTTCGTCCACCGGCACGGCGCCGAGTCTCCCTACGAGTACGCCCGCGAGGGTGTCCCCTCCTGGGAGCCGCTCGAGCAGGTGCTCGCGGCGTTGGAGGGCGGCACCCGCAGCAGCTGGTCCGGGGACGGAATGGTCGTCACCGCCCACGACGCTCCGGTGACGCCCCAGCCCGCAGTCCTGTTCTCCTCCGGGATGGCGGCGATCTCCGCGGCGCTGCATCTGCTGCCCGTCGGGGCGCATCTGATCCTGCCCAGGCACAGCTATAAGGGGCTCGGAGGACTGGCTCAGCAGATGGCGGACCGGGGGGTGCTCACCGTCCATCGTGTCGACGTCGCCCACACGGACCAGGTGGTCACCACGCTGTCCGACGTCGCGGCCCTCGCCCAGGCGCAGGAGCAGCAGGTCATGCTGTGGCTGGAGTCCCCGACCAACCCGATGCTCGAGGTCGCCGACCTGCCCGAACTGATCGCCCAGGCCCGGCGGCGCGGCATGCTCACCGTGGTGGACAACACCTTCGCCACCCCGCTGCGCCAACAGCCCCTGAAGCACGGGGCCGACGTCGTCGTCCACTCGGTGACCAAGTTCCTCTCCGGGCACTCGGACCTCATCATGGGTGCGGCCGTCACCTGCGACCCCGAGCTGCACCGCCGGATGAAGGATCACCAGGCCCTGCACGGCGCCACGCCGGGATCGCTCGACGTCTTCCTCGCCCTGCGCGGACTGCGCACCCTGGCGATCCGGCTGGACCAGGCCGAGCGCAACGCCGCGGAGCTGGCCGGGCGCCTGCGGCGGCGGCACGACGCCGGCGAGCCCGGGATCCGCGGAGTCCGTCACCCCAGCCTGCCCACCCACCCGCAGCATGAGCGGGCCGCGGCCCAGCTGGGCACCGACCCCGACGAGCACGGCCGCCCCCGCCTCGGCTTCGGCGCGGTGCTGACCCTGGAGCTGGACGACGCCGCGCTCGCCGACGACGTCGTCGATCGGCTGCGTGTGTGGACGCCGGCGACCAGCCTCGGGGGAGTGGAGTCCCTGGCGGAGCGTCGCGCCCGGTACCCCGACGAGCCGCCGACCGTCCCGGAGGGGCTGATCCGACTGGCCGTCGGCATCGAGCACGTCGACGACCTCTTCGAGGATCTCCTCACCGCCCTGCGTGCGGCCGCGGCGGAGTCGGACACGGCCCAGCCGAGCGGCTAGCATCGAACCATGCAGTTCCTCTTCTCCGGGCAGTGCTTCCAGCAGGACTCTCTGACGGGAGTCGTCCGATGCCTCGACGTGCTCTGGATCATGCCCGCCTTCGCCATCGTCTGCCTGGGCGTGGCCGTGCTCGCGCTGGTGCGGTGCGTGCCGAAGGACTCCCAGCGCTTCGAGATGTCCTTCAAGCGGACCAAGGGGTTCTGGCTGGCGATGACCGGCGGAGCGGTCCTGCTCACGCTGTTCGGCATCTTCCCGGGGAGCCCGTTCAGCTTCCTGTTCCCGGTGATCGGGGTGATCATGGCCTCGGTGTACCTCGCCGACGTCGAACCCGAGGTGCGCGGCTGAGCCGGCCGACCCGACCCACGACCACGCCTGACGACCATCTCCGCACCTGACGAAGGGAAGGCACGCGACGTGACCTACGACCTCATCCTCCTCCGCCACGGACAGAGCGACTGGAACGAGAAGAACCTGTTCACCGGCTGGGTCGACGTGCCGCTGACCGAGCAGGGCCGTGCGGAGGCCGCCCGCGGCGGTGAGCTGCTGGCCGAGCACGACCTGCTCCCCGACGTCGTCCACACCTCGCTGCTGCAGCGCGCCATCACCACCGCCCACCTCTGCCTGGAGGCCGCGGACCGCCTCTGGATCCCGGTCCGTCGGGACTGGCGGCTCAACGAGCGCCATTACGGGGCCCTGCAGGGCAAGGACAAGGCGGCCATCCGCGAGGAGTACGGCGAGGAGCAGTTCATGACCTGGCGGCGCTCCTTCGACACCCCGCCGCCCGAACTCGACGCCGACGACGAATACTCCCAGGTCGGCGACCCCCGGTACGCGGACCTCGGAGACGCCGCGCCGCGCACCGAGTGCCTCAAGGACGTCGTCGAGCGGATGCTGCCCTACTGGGAGGCCTCAGTGGTCCCGGACCTGGGGGAGGGCCGCACCGTGCTGCTCGCCGCCCACGGCAACTCCCTCCGTGCGCTGGTCAAGCACCTCGATGGGATCTCCGACGCCGACATCGCCGGGCTGAACATCCCCACCGGCATCCCGCTGCACTACCGCCTCGGTGAGGACCTCGCTCCGCAGAACCCGGGCGGCACCTACCTGGACCCCGACGCCGCGAAGGACGCCATCGCCGCGGTGGCGAACCAGGGTCGGTGATGAGGCGCAGCCGGTGACCAGGCGCAGCCGGTGACCAGGCGCAGCCGGTGACCAGGCGCAGATGAGTCCCGGGCGGCGAGCCGGGCTCAGACGCTCACTGGACCGGAGAGATGGCCGACCGGGCCTGGTCCTCGTCGCCGCGGGAGTCCCACTCGCCGGTGACCAGGTAGTGGACCTTCGCGGCCACGGAGACGCCGTGGTCGCCGAAGCGCTCGAAGTAGCGGCTGGCCAGGGTGCAGTCCGCCGTGGTCGCGGCCGGGGCGTCCCAGTCCTCGTCCGCCAGGGTGGCGAACACCGAGGCGTGCAGCTCGTTGATCTGCTCGTTCAGGGCGGTGATCTGGGCGACCAGGGCGATGTCGCGGGTGCGGAGCAGCTCGGTCACCCGCTCGGAGATGTCGATGGCGTGCTGGGCCATCTTCTCGAAGGTCGGACGCAGAGCCTCGGGGGTGACCTGGTCCGGGTAGCGCAGACGGACCAGCTGGGCGATGTGCCGGGCGAGGTCGCCCATCCGCTCCAGGGAGGCGCTCATGCGCAGCGCCCCGACCACGGTGCGCAGGTCGGTGGCCACCGGACCCTGCAGGGCGAGCAGGTCGATGGCCCGCTCGTCGATGTCGTTCTGCATGGCGTCGATGCGGCGGTCCGCGGCGATGACCTCTTCGGCCAGCTGCACGTCGGCGGTCTCGAAGGCGCTGCGCGCGTCGGTCATGGCCGCGGAGACGTACTGAGAGATCTCCACCAGCAGGTCGCCGACGTTCTGCAGGTCTTCCTGAAAGATCTTGCGCACCGAGGGGGTCCTTTCGTCGTCGTCGCACGGACCGAGGCCGCACTCGAGGGGCCCCTTGTCAGGGACCTCTTAGGGGACATCTTGCCAGTCCCGACTGCACACGATGACGCATACAGGTGAACAGCCGGGGAAGTCCGGTGTGATCGGCAGGTGAATGGCGGGTGAACCCCCGGTCGCACCCAGGTCCTGCGGCGACGTCGACGCCCCCTTCGTCCTAGAGTGTCTGACGTGGACACCCTGACGCTCGTGATCATCGTGGGTCTGCTGGGCCTGATGCTCGGCATGGCCTGCATGTACGCGTTCCGCGTCAGCGAGCGTGAGAGGGCCGCAGGGATCGACGTCGACGAGCCCGCCATCCCGGCCGGCGCGGCCGAGGTCCTGGCGTCGCTCGGGCTGGCGTACATCGTGGTCGACACCGTCGACGGCGTCGTGCGGGCGAACCCGGCGGCCTACGCCTTCGGCCTGGTGCGCGGGCACACCCTGATCCACCGCGAGCTGCTGGAGCTGACCCGCCGGGTGCGGGCCGACGGCGTCATCATCGACCGAGACTTCCAGCTGCCCCGCGGCCTGCAGGAGGACACCAGCATCGTGGTCCACCTGCGGGTGGCCCCGCTGGGCGACGAGTACATCCTGCTGCTGGCCGACGACCGCACCGATCTGACCCGCACCGAAGCCGTCCGGCACGACTTCGTGGCCAACGTCTCCCACGAGCTGAAGACCCCGGTCGGGGCGATCTCTCTGCTCACCGAGACCATCGAGGACGCCGCGGACGACGAGGAGGCCGTCCGACGGTTCGCCCCGCGCCTGCGCAAGGAGTCCCAGCGTCTGGCCTCATTGGTGCAGGACATCATCGAACTCTCCCGCGTGCAGGGGAAGAACGTGGTCCACGCAGGTGAGCCCACCGATCTCAACGACGTCATCCATGAAGCGGTGGACCGTGCGCGGCTGCCCGCCGAGGCCAAGCACATCGAGCTGAGGGTCGGCGGGACCCTGCCCCGTCCGGTCCACGGCGACCACGACCAGCTGACCATGGCGTTCCGGAATCTGGTGGACAACGCCGTGCGCTACTCCCCGGAGCACACGCGGGTCGGGGTGGGCCTCAGCTCCCGCGGGGGAGTGGCGCAGGTGACCATCACCGACCAGGGGATCGGCATCGCGCCGGAGAACCGCGAGCGGGTCTTCGAGCGGTTCTTCCGCGTCGACTCCGCCAGGTCCCGCCAGACCGGGGGCACCGGGCTGGGGCTGAGCATCGTCAAGCATGTCATCACCAACCATGGCGGTGAGGTCCAGCTCTGGTCGCAGGTCGGCCGCGGATCCACCTTCACCGTACGACTGCCGGAGATCGACGAGTCCGTCGTGGCCACCACCGCCGACGGACTGCTCGACCTCCGCGACCTCGACGGCTCCGAGCCGGTGCGTCAGGCCCGGGACATGCGTGAGGCGCGTGAGACCCGCGAGACCGCCGGCGCCGGTGAGTCCGGCGGCGCCCAGACCCGTCGCAATCCCGAACGACGTCATACCCCTGAAGGAGGACACGCGTGACCAGGATCCTGCTCGTCGAGGACGAGGCCTCATTCTCCGAGGCGCTGTCATACACGTTGGAGAAGGAGGGGTATGAGGTCGCTGTGGCCGAGGACGGCTTCACCGCGGTCGAACTCTTCGACGCACACGGTGCCGACCTGGTGCTGCTGGACCTGATGCTGCCGGGCCAGCCCGGCACAGAGGTCTGCCGCCAGATCCGTCAGCGCTCGACAGTGCCGGTGATCATGCTCACCGCCAAGGACTCGGAGATCGACAAGGTCGTCGGACTCGAGCTCGGCGCCGACGACTACGTCACCAAGCCCTACTCCTCGCGGGAGCTGCTGGCCCGGGTCCGTGCGGTGCTGCGCCGCGGCGGCGACGCCGAGCCGCTCGACGACACGTCGGTGGCGGCCGGCCCGGTCCGCATGGACGTGGAGCGGCACACCGTCGAAGTCGGCGGCGACGCCGTGGCCCTGCCGCTGAAGGAGTTCGAGCTCCTGGAGATGCTGCTGCGCAATGCCGGACGGGTGCTCACCCGCGGGCAGCTCATCGACAGGGTCTGGGGGACCGACTACGTCGGAGACACCAAGACCCTGGACGTCCACGTCAAGCGCCTGCGCGCCAAGATCGAGCCCGACCCCTCGCGTCCCCAGCACCTGGTCACCGTCCGCGGCCTCGGCTACAAGTTCGAAGGCTGAGCCGGCGGACGCCTCCGCTAGACTCGCTGAGGATCGTCCTCACCCCCTACGGAGCGCCGTGGGTCCCGCCCGCGGCAGATGAAGGAGTCAGGTGTGACCTCGGAGCACGAGTCCGCTCAGAACCCGGCCGACGCCCCGTCGACGCAGGACGCCCATGGGCGGCGCCCGATCCGTCGCGCTCTGATCTCCGTCTATGACAAGACGGGCCTCGAGGACCTCGCGAGGGGTCTGCACGAGCACGACGTCGAGCTCGTCTCCACCGGCTCGACCGCACGCCGCATCGCCGAGGCCGGGCTGCCGGTGACCGAGGTGGCCGAGGTCACCGGCTTCGCCGAGTGCCTCGACGGGCGGGTCAAGACCCTCCACCCGCGCATCCACGCCGGGATACTGGCCGACCGACGGCGTGGGGACCACACCGCCCAGCTCGAAGAGCTGGAGATCGAGCCCTTCGACCTGGTGGTGTGCAACCTCTACCCCTTCGCCGACACCGTCGCCTCCGGCGCCTCGGAGGACGAGATCGTCGAACAGATCGACATCGGCGGACCCTCCATGGTGCGTGCCGCGGCGAAGAACCACGCGGCCGTGGCCGTGGTCGTCGATCCGCTGCGCTACGCCGAGGTGGTCTCCGCCGCCGGGCGCGGCGGATTCCCACTGAGCACCCGGCGTCGGCTGGCCGCCCTGGCCTTCGCCCACACCGCGTCCTACGACACCGCGGTCGCACGCTGGACGACCCAGCAGTTCGACGACGACTTCGACGCCGCCGCCGTCCCCGAGACCACCCACAGCGGCGGGGAGCGTCCGGTGCAGTTCCCCAAGTTCGCCGGCCTGGCGCTGCAGCGGGTCTCCGCACTGCGCTACGGGGAGAACTCCCACCAGCCTGCGGCGCTCTACGCCGAGCAGCAGGCCTCCCCGGGGGTCGCCCAGGCCGAGACGCTGCACGGCAGGGCCATGAGCTACAACAACTACGTCGACGCCGACGCCGCGGTCCGCACGGCCTTCGACTTCGCCGAGCCGGCGGTGGCCGTCATCAAGCACGCCAACCCGTGCGGTGTGGCCGTCGGCGCAGACGTCGCCGAGGCCCACCGCCGCGCCCACGCCTGCGACCCGCTCTCAGCCTTCGGCGGGGTGGTCGCGGCCAACCGCGCGATCTCCGCCGAGGCCGCGACCGCGATCGCGGAGATCTTCACCGAGGTCGTCGTGGCGCCCGACTTCGAGCCCGAGGCCCTGAAGATCCTCACGCAGAAGAAGAACATCCGCCTCCTGCGCCTCCCGGAGGGCCACCGTCGGGACCGGGTCGAGTACCGGCAGGTCTCCGGAGGGATGCTGCTGCAGGGGTCCGACGCCCTCGACGCCGCCGGTGACGATCCGGCCCGGTGGCGTCTGGCGGCCGGCCCGGCCGCCGACGAGTCGACGTTCGCCGATCTCGCCTTCGCCTGGCGGGCGGTGCGCGCGGTGAAGTCCAATGCGATCCTGCTCGCCCGCGACGGCGCCAGCGTCGGCATCGGCATGGGTCAGGTCAACCGATTGGACTCCTGCCGCCTGGCCGTGGAGCGGGCGGACACGCTCGGCGACGGCGTGGCGCGGGCCCGGGGGTCGGTGGCCGCCTCGGACGCGTTCTTCCCCTTCGCCGACGGACTGCAGAGCCTCATCGCCGCCGGTGTGCGGGCCGTGGTCCAGCCGGGCGGCTCCCAGCGCGACGAGGAGGTCGTCGCCGCGGCGGAGGAGGCCGGTCTCACCATGTACTTCACCGGAGTCCGTCACTTCTTCCACTGATCCCTTCCGCGCCGCCTCGGCGGCTCCGACCCGTGAACGGGGTGATGCCTCATGTCGGTCAGGCTCGATGAGCTCGCCGAGATGATCCGCGACGAGAAGATCGCCGAGCTGCGCGCCGAGCTGCTGGAGATGCCCGTCGGGGAGGTCGTCGACTTCCTCGAACGGCTCGGCGTGCAGGACCGTGCGGTCACCTTCCGCCTGCTCCCCAAGGACGTCGCCGTCGAGGCGTTCGACATGCTGGACCAGGCCCTGCAGTCGGAGATCATCGACGGCCTGAAGGACGCCGACGTCGCGCACTTCTTCGACTCGCTCGAGCCCGACGACCGTGTCCGTCTGATGGACGAGATGCCGGCCTCCGTCGCGCGGAAGATGATGCGTGAGCTGTCCCCGCGCGAGCGCAGCCTGACCAACATCGTCCTGGGCTACCCCTCCGGCACCATCGGCCGTCAGATGAGTCCGGAGTTCGTGGCGATCCCCGAGCACTGGAAGGTCGAGCAGGCGATGGAGAAGATCCGTCGCGCCGGCGACGACGCCGAGACGCTGTACACCCTGCCGGTGGTCGACCGTCAGCGGCTTCTCAAGGGTGTGGTCTCGCTGCGCTCGCTCATCTCGGCGCCCGCCGACGCCCAGGTCATCGATCTCATCGCGGACGCGGACTCGGTGGACGCCGACCACGACGCCGAGGACGCGGCCCGCCTCTGCGCGGACCGCAAGCACCTGGCGATGCCGGTCACCGACAAGGAGCACCGCGTCGTCGGGATCTTCACCGTCGACGACGCCCTGGACATCCTCGAGCGCGCGGAGTCGGAGGACGCGGCGCGTCAGGGCGGTGCCGAGCCGCTGCACCGCCCGTACCTGTCGACCCCGGTGCTGACGATCATGCGTTCGCGCATCGTCTGGCTCTTCGTCCTGGCCATCGGCGCCACCCTGACCGTCCAGGTGCTCGACACCTTCGAGGAGACCCTCGAGTCGGTCATCGTCCTGAGCCTCTTCGTGCCCCTGCTCATCGGCACCGGAGGCAACACCGGCAACCAGGCGGCCACGACGATCACCCGCGCGCTGGCCCTGGGCGACGTCACCCCGCGGGACGTGGTGAAGGTGCTGTGGCGGGAGTTCCGCGTCGGCATCACCCTCGGATCCTGCCTCGGGGTCCTCGGGTTCCTCTTCGCCGGGATCATCTACGGGTGGGACGTGGGTTCGGTCATCGGCCTCACCCTGGTGTCGATCTGTGTGCTCGCGGCCTCGGTGGGCGGCCTCATGCCCCTGGTGGCCAAGAAGCTCGGCGTCGACCCGGCCGTGTTCTCCAACCCGTTCATCGCCACCTTCGTCGACGCCACCGGTCTGATCGTGTACTTCCTGATCGCCCGCGCGGTGCTCGGCATCTGACCTGCACCCGGCCCGCACCTGACCTGACCGGACCGCTCCGGTAGATTTGACGCAAGGAAGTCCGTGACCGAGACCGAGGGAGTCCACACACCGATGACCACGATCATCTATACCCACACCGACGAGGCCCCGATGCTGGCCACCTACTCGTTCAAGCCGATCGTCGAAGCGTTCACCGCCCCGGCCGGCGTCGAGGTCGAGACCCGCGACATCTCCCTGGCCGGGCGGATCGTCTCCCAGTTCCCGGACCGCCTCACCGAGGAGCAGCGGGAGTCCGACGCGCTGGCCGAGCTGGGCGCGCTGGCGAAGGACCCGCAGGCCAACATCATCAAGCTGCCGAACATCTCGGCCTCGGTCCCGCAGCTCAAGGCCGCGATCGCCGAGCTGCAGTCCCAGGGCTACGCCCTGCCGGACTACCCGGAGTCGCCGAGCACCGAGGAGGAGGAGGACGTCCGGGCCCGCTACGACAAGGTCAAGGGTTCGGCGGTGAATCCGGTCCTGCGTGAGGGCAACTCGGACCGCCGCGCACCGGAGTCCGTGAAGGCCTATGTGCGCAAGAACCCCCACCGGATGGGGGAGTGGAGCTCCGACTCCCGCACCGACGTCGCCACCATGGGTGAGCACGACTTCGCCTCGAACGAGCAGTCGGTGGTCATGGAGGGGGAGGAGACGGTCTCGATCCGACTCGTCGGCGCCTCCGGCGAGACCACCGTGCTGAAGGAGTCCATCGCCCTCGAGGACGGTGAGGTGCTCGACGCCACCTTCATGAGCGCCGAGGCGCTGGACGAGTTCCTCGCCGCGCAGGTCGCACGCGCCAAGGAGGAGGACGTCCTGTTCTCCGCCCACCTGAAGGCCACCATGATGAAGGTCTCCGACCCGATCATCTTCGGCCACATCGTGCGGGCCTACTTCCCGAACCTGTTCGAGAAGTACGGCGACCAGCTGGCCGAAGCCGGTCTGTCGGCCGACGACGGCCTGGCCGGGATCCTCAAGGGGGCGGAGGAGCTGGGCGACGAGGTCCACGACGGGATCGTCGCCGAGATCCGCCGTGCCCAGGAGGACGGCCCGCGCCTGTCCATGGTCAACTCCCACAAGGGCATCACCGGGCTGCACGTGCCCTCCGACGTGATCATCGACGCCTCGATGCCGGCGATGATCCGAAACGGCGGACAGCTCTGGGGTCCCTCCGACGAGGAGGACGACACGCTCGCCGTCATCCCGGACTCCTCCTACGCCGGCGTCTACCAGGCCGTCATCGACGACTGCCGGGCCCACGGCGCCTACGATCCGACGACCCTGGGCACGGTGCCCAACGTCGGACTGATGGCCAAGAAGGCCGAGGAGTACGGCTCCCACGACAAGACCTTCCAGATCCCCGAGGACGGCACCGTGCAGGTCGTCGACTCCTCCGGCACGGTGCTCATGGAGCACCAGGTCGAGTCCGGTGACATCTGGCGCGCATGCCAGACCAAGGACGAGCCGATCCGCGACTGGGTCAAGCTGGCGGTCTCCCGCGCCCGGGAGACCGGCGCACCGGCGGTCTTCTGGCTGGACTCGGAGCGCTCCCACGACGCCAACCTGATCGCCAAGGTCGAGACCTACCTGAAGGACCACGACACCGAGGGGCTGGAGCTGCTCATCAAGCCCCCGGTGGAGGCGACGAAGCACGCTGTGGAGCGGATGCGCCGCGGCGAGGACACCATCTCGGTGACCGGAAACGTGCTGCGCGACTACCTCACCGACCTGTTCCCGATCCTGGAGCTCGGCACCTCGGCGAAGATGCTCTCCATCGTGCCGCTGATCAACGGCGGCGGGCTCTTCGAGACCGGTGCCGGCGGCTCCGCGCCGAAGCACGTCCAGCAGCTGGTGGAGGAGGACTACCTGCGGTGGGACTCCCTGGGGGAGTTCTTCGCCCTGGTCCCCTCCCTGGAGAAGTACGCCGAGCAGGCGGAGGCTCCCCGGGCGAAGGTGCTGGCGTCGGCCCTGGACCGCGCGACGGCGACCTTCCTGATGGAGAACCGCTCGCCGGGCCGGAAGCTGGGCAGCATCGACAATCGCGGCTCGCACTTCTACCTCGCGCTCTACTGGGCGCAGGAGCTGGCCGAGCAGAGCGAGGACGCCGACCTGGCCGAGGTCTTCGGTCCGGTGTCGAAGGCGCTGACCGACGGTGAGGAGAAGATCGTCGAGGAGCTGCTGGCCGTGCAGGGTCGGTCGGTCGACATCGGCGGCTACTACCGTCCCGACGACGCCAAGGCCGCCGAGGTCATGCGTCCCTCGGCGACGCTCAACGCGGTCCTGGAGGACCTCAAGCGCTGAACCCCGAGGGCACGCTCGCCCCGCCGCCCCCGCAGGTGTCGTCCACAGTCTCGTGGAGGTCGCCGGCGGGGGCGGCGGTCTGCGTGGTCTCGTAGGATGGTGGCCAGCTCGAGCCGCCGAATACGCCACGGAGGAGATATGACGAACCGCATCCACCTGCTTCCCGACGGGGAGGACAGGCTCGTCGACGGTCTCCTCGCCCAGGGCGCCGAGCTCGTCGGAGTGGACCAGGACCCCACCGGCATCGTGCTGACCAAGATGTTCGCCGACCTGAACCTCGACGACGTCCTGCGCCGCAACCCCCAGGTCGAATGGGTGCAGCTGCCCAGCGCCGGGATCGAGGCCTACTCGGCGACGATGGCCGAGCACCCGCAGATCACCTGGACCTCCGCCAAGGGAGCCTACGCGGCCCCGGTGGGGGAGCACGGACTGGTCCTGACCCTGGCCGCGCTGCGTCACCTCAAGGAGCGCGCCCGGGCCACCAGCTGGGGCGAGGAGGGCGGGATCTCGCTCAACGGCCTGCGCTGCGTCGTCGTCGGGGCCGGAGGGGTGGCCGCCGAGATCGTGCGGCTCTACAAGGCCTTCGACACCCACGTCACCGTCGTCCGCCGCACCGCCGCGCCCCTGGAGGACGCCGATGAGACGGTGACCCGGGACCGTCTCGACGAGGTCCTCGACGGTGCCGACGTGCTCGCCCTCGCCGCCGCGGTCACCGAGGACACCCGGCACATGATCGGGGCCCGACAGCTCGGGCTGCTCAACGAGGGCGCGGTCGTGGCCAACGTCGGCCGCGGAGCCCTGATCGACCAGGACGCGCTGCTGGAGGCCCTGCGCTCGGGTCGGCTGCGCGGTGCCGGGCTCGACGTCACCACACCGGAGCCCCTGCCCGAGGACAGCCCGCTGTGGGCTCAGGAGAACTGCCTGATCACTCCCCACACCGCAGACACCTCGGCGATGGTGATCCCGCTGCTGCGCGAGCGGATCCTCACCAATCACCGGCTTCTCCGCGAGGGGCGCACACCGATCGGCATCGCAGACCCGGCCCACGGCTACTGAGCCCGGACCGTCGACGAGAGGACACACAGTGGCACACATCATCACCGTCCAGGACCGGACGCCGCGCATCGGTGAGGGGGTGTTCCTCGCCCCGACGGCGTCGATCTCCGGAGACGTGGAGCTCGCCGACGGAGCCTCGGCCTTCTACGGCGTCTCGGCCCGCGGCGACACCGACGCCATCCGGGTCGGGGCCGGAACCAACCTGCAGGACAACGTCGTCCTCCACGCCGACGAGGGCGTCCCCTGCACCCTGGGCGTCGGAGTCTCGGTGGGACACGGTGCGGTGGTGCACGGGGCCACCGTCGGTGACGGCTGCCTGATCGGCATGAGCGCCACGGTCATGAACGGCGCCGTCGTCGGGGAGCAGAGCCTCGTGGCGGCGGGGGCGCTGGTGCTCGAAGGCACTGAGATCCCCCCTCGCTCACTGGTCGCCGGCGTGCCGGCCAAGGTGCGCCGGGAGCTCACCGAGGAGGAGGTCGAGGGCCTGCGCCGCAACGCCGAGATCTACCACGGACTCCGCGACGCCCACCGTGACGCCCACCGTGACGCGCACCAGGGCTGACCGTGGGGACGATGAGGGGCATGCCGGAGCTCGGCCGCGGCGGCGCCGCGGCGGGTGCGGTGCTCCTCGCTCCGGCCGTGCTCAGCGGGTGCGTGGCCCTGGACGACCCCGTCTACGGCGACGCGGGACCGCCGCGCTGGGGTCCTGAGGACGTTCCCGACCTGGGCACGATGCTCGACGAGGCGGAGGAGGCCATGTCGGACCGGGAGACCTTCCGGGCCGACGTCGTCGTCGAAGGCGGCGGGGACCTCCAGGAGTGGCAGGATCCCCTGCTGGACGACGCCGCATCGGTGGAGTTCGCCGTCGCCGGTGCGGTCGACGCCTCGGCCTCCGACTGGAGGGTGTCCGTCGACGACGACGAGGTCGTCGAGGCCCGTGTGGTCGACGGATCGAACTACATGAGTCCCTCCACAGTCCTCACGCTGGTCGAGTCCGCTCTGGAGGAGGACCCGCTGACCGACCCCTCCGACGTCGACCTGGGTCAGATCGAGGACGAGCTCGACGGCCGCTGGGTCCAGGACGTCTTCGTCCGATCGACCTTCGACGGGTTCTCCCTGGAGGGACTCGTCGAGGGGGTCCACGAGGAGCTCGACGGAGAGGACCCCTCGGAGATCCCCGGGGAGCTGCGGATGACTGCGGGAGGCTACGTCTATGACTACTCCGGCACAGGCTATGACATCAGCTTCGCGGCGCAGGGGGAGCCGCTGCTGAGCCGAGCCGACTATGATGAGGTCCGACTCGAACTGTCCGGGTGGGACGCGCAGGAGGTCCCCGAGGCTCCGTCGGAGGTCGTCTCCGAATGGGAGCTGGAGGAGATCCTGATGCGCGGCGCCGGCGACAGCTTCGGGGACGGTTTCGGCGATGGGGGCGGCGATCCGTGGGGCGACGAAGAGTCTGTCCCGGCGGGACGCTGAATCGTGGGAGGTGCCCACCACCCCACACGGGTCGGGGAGGAGCGACGATGAGCGATGTGAGACACCGGTCGGGGCAGCGGACGTGTGCCCTCGGACCGTTCGTGCGGCGCGGCGCCCTCTGCCTGGGGCTCGCAGCCCTGCTGCTCAGCGGCTGCGGCCTCTTCGATCCGGAGGAGGAGTCCGGCTCAGATCCCGACGACGGCACGCAGTCGCCCACCGCTGCGGATGACGCCGCCGAAGAGGCCGACGACGACGGGGAGTCGGGTGGCGACGACGCGGACGACGCCGAGGGCGCAGTCGACGGTTCCGAGGCGTCCGAGGACCTCACCGCCGGGCTGGCCGAGGGGGAGGCCCCTGAGCTCGCCGAGATCGAGGACCACCTCTGGGAGACCATGCTCGAGGCCGAGTCGGTGACTATCTCCGGGACCAGCCCGCTGGGGGACTCGCAGCTCGACGACTACTTCGCCGAGGTGGTCGAGGACGTCGACGAGGACACCCCCGCTGAGCTCTCCGTGGCCGGCACCCTGGACGGCAGCGCTTCGGAGTCCCACATCCGCATCGGCGAGGACCTCGATCTGACGGTGATCACCGTCGGCGGCCGCACCTATCTCAAGGGCGAGGACTTCGCCCACATCACCGCCCTGAGCTCGAGCCACGAGAACGCCGAGTTCGTCGACCAGAGCGTCATCGACGAGGTCCTGGCCGGCCGGTGGATCGACCTCGGCTCGGCCGAGGAGATGGCCTCGCTCTCGCCCCAGAGCCTGCTGGAGCAGTGGCGGGACACCCTCTTCGAGGACGTGGAGGACATCACCGGTGAGGCCGAACAGCAGGACGGTGAGGAGGTCTGGGTGTACACCTCGGCCGACGGCGGAACCACCTACGTGGTCTCGGCCGACGACGAGCCGCATCTTGTGGGCGTCGACGACGGAGACACGAGCCTCACCCTCACCGACTGGGACGAGACCGAGCCGGTCGAAGCCCCTGAGGACTCCCTGACCATGGACGAAGTCACCCAGGCACTGATCGACAGTGCGCCGCTGCCGCGTGAAACGGCCGAACCCTGAGATGATGCTGGCGCAGCGGCATCCGTCGCAGGACTCACATCGAGAGGACGACAGGAATATGGAAGCTCAGCACATCAGCATCACCGGCATCGCCAAGGGGGTCGGTCTGCTCGGCGTCGCCGCGCTCGCCCTCACCGCCTGCGGCGAGAGCACCCCGGAGTTCTCCGAGATCGAGGAGGACATGTGGTCGGCCATGGACGAGGCCGAGTCGGTGACCCTCGACGGCGGGGGACTCATCGGTGAGAGCGCACTGGACGAATCCGACGCCGAAGCCGCCCTGGGAGACCTGGGCCTCGAGGAGGGCGACGAGGTCACCGCCGATATCCGGGGGGCCGTGGACGGCTCCGCCGTCGCGATGACCATCACCATGGGCGACTCCATGGAGATCGACGCCGTCCAGGTGGACGAGACCGCCTACACCGAAGCCACGATCATCACCGACGCCATGGAGACCGGCACCCAGGACATGGCCGGTATGGAGTTCGACACGGAGGCGCTGGCCTCAGAGCTGGACGGCAGATGGTTCGAGGCGCCGTCCTCCGGCGAGCCGTTCGAGATCCGCGACTCCTTCGAGGAGATCCGCTCGGACCTGGAGGACCGCACCGATGACCTGGAGGGCACCAACGAGGACCGTGACGGAGTCGAGGCTCATGTCTACAGCAACGGTGAGGAGGGCGACGACGAGGTCGAGATCGTCGTCGCGGCCGACGAGGAGGAGCCGTACATGCTCTCGGTGACCTATGACGGTTCCTCGGCGAACTTCTCGGACTGGAACGACACCGAGCTGCCCGAGGCCCCCTCGGACACCATCGACCAGTCGGACCTGGAGCAGCTGCTGATCGAGCACATGAGCATGTGAGCACCGGTGGGCGTACGGTGGCCGAGACGGGCCTCCGTCGGGGGATGTCGGACGAGGAACGGATGCGGGGGAGCGAGTGATGGACGGATGTCGCAGCGGTGGCCGGGCGGTGAGGGCGGCCGGAGTCGCCGGAGTCGTCGCCCTGGCCCTGACCGGGTGCGTGGACCTGGACGGGGGCGGTTCGGACTCGGAGGAGGACGAAGCCGTCGAGCCCGACCAGGACGCGACGACGGAGGACTCCGAGGACGAGCCTGCGGAGGACGAGCCGACGGAGGACGAGCCGACGGAGGACGAGCCGACGGAGACCGATACCGCCGAGGCCGACGGCGGCGGCGCGGACGGCGAGGTGCCCGAATGGTACGAGGTCAGCGCCGACATGTGGACGACGATGGAGTCCGCCGAGAGCGTCGACATCGACATGACGCTGCCCTTCAGCGGCGAGCAGCACTCCGATGAGGAGTTCCGGCAGGACCTGGACATCGACCCCGGTGATGACATCAGCCAGCGGATCGTCGGCGCCCTCGACGGTCGGGCCGTGTTCGAGGAGAAGGCCGGCTCCAGCGAGACCACCTATCTGCTGCAGGACGACCACCTGCTGGTCTCCGGTGAGGACGACCTCGAAGCCTCGGCCGAGGGCCTGCGGGCGCAGGGAGTCGATCCCGACCAGTTCGCCGACGACCTGGCCGGCCGGTACGTCGACTACTCCGAAGTGGTGCACGCCGAGATCAGCATCGACATGTTCCTGACCGATGTGCGCTCGCTGACGACCAGTGTGGGCTCCGGGCTCGAGGGAGAGGCCGACGAGCGCGACGGCGAGGCAGTCTGGGTCTACTCCGACGGCACCGATGAGCTGGTGGTCCGGGCCGACGAGGACGAGCCGGTGCTGCTGGAGTTCACGGTCGCGCTCGACGACGGGACCGCCGAAGGCACCCTCAGCGACTGGGACTCCGCGGAGATCCCGGATGAGGTCGACGAGTCCGACATCCTCACGCTGGACGAGGCCGTCGAGATCTACTCCCGATGACGGCGCACCGGGGCGTCGGACGTCGTCGGGCGATCCGGGACGTCGCGTCTCGGTAGGCTGGGGAGATCGTCCCACCGTCGTCCCCGCGAGGTAGCCGCATGTCCCGATGGCTCGCCCGCCTCGGCGCGCTCTGCGCCCGGCGCGCCAAGACCGTCGTCGCCCTCTGGCTCGTACTCCTCATCGGTGCCGTCTCCGCCGCGGCGCTGTTCTCGGAGGAGCCGGACGCCGGCTACGAGATCCCCGAGGCCGAGTACGAACAGGTCATGGATCGCCTCGGTGAGGGCATCGAAGAGTTCGACGGCGCAGGCGCGCTGGTCGTGCTGACCTCCGAGGACGATGAGAGCTTCACCTCCGAGCAGCGGGAGGGCGTCTCCGCCCTGACCGATGAGCTGGAGACCCTCGACGAGGTCCGCAGCGCTGAGGATCCCTTCGTCCAGCAGGAGGACATCGACTCCGCCGAGGAGGAGATCTCCGAGGCTCGTGAGGAGTTGGAGAACTCCGCGGCCGAGCTGGAGGACGGGCAGGAACAGCTCGACGCCGGTCGCGAGGAGCTCGAGGAGGCCCAGGACGACCTCGACGCTCAGCAGCAGGAGGTGGATCAGCTCGCCGAGCAGATCGGCGACGATGCGCCCCAGGTCGTCTCCGCCCAGGAGGAGATCGACGCCGGGCAGGACCAGCTCGACGAACAGCGCGAGGAGCTGGACGAGCAGCAGGAGGAGCTCGACGACGGCTGGGCCGAACACGCCGACGGCGTGGAGGAGACCGACCTCGCCGAACGGGAGACCGAACTCGGCGACGGGGCCCGCACCGTCTCCGAGGACGGCACCGCGGCGATGATGAACGTCCAGCTGGTCGACGACGCCTTCACCATCGATGCGGACCAGCAGCAGCGGGTCATCGACGCGGTGGAGGACGGGCTGCCCGACGGCGTCGACGCCGACTTCAGCCTCGAACTCGTCCAGGACGTCTCCGGGATCCTCGGGACCAGTGAGGCGCTCGGCATCGCCTTCGCCGGTCTGGTGCTGCTGATCACTCTGGGCACCGTCGTCGCCGCCGGGCTGCCGGTGCTCCTGGCGATGCTCGGAGTGGGGATCTCGGTGGCGCTGATCTTCGCCCTCTCCGCCGTGGTGGACCTCACCGAGACGGACCCCGTCCTCGCCCTGATGCTGGGTCTGAGCCTCGGCATCGACTACACGCTGCTGCTGCTCTACCGGCATCGACAGAATCTGCTGCAGGGCATGGACGTCCCCGACTCGATCCGGCTGGCCGCGGGAACCGCCGGATCGGCGATCTTCTTCGCCGGGGTGACCAATGTGATCGCCCTGGGCGCGCTCGCCGTCACCGGGATCCCGTTCCTCACCGTGATGGGGCTGGCCGCCTCGCTGGCCGTGACCGTGGTGGTGGCCGCAGTCCTCACCCTGGGTCCCGCCCTGGCCGCGCTGCTCGGTCTGCGCCTGCTGCCGCGCCGACGGCGTCCCGGCAGCCTCATGGCTGAGGACGTCGGATCACCGCTGCCGACTCCCGAGCAGAACCGCCTCACCGCCGCCGAGCGCAGCCGGCTCTCCGAGTCCGCCCAGGAGCGGATCATGGACCGGGGGTGGGGCCGTGTGGTGACCCGCCACCCGTGGGCGGCGATCCTGGTGCCGCTGGTGCTGGTCGGTGCTCTGGCCGTGCCCGCGGCCGATCTGCGGCTGGGACTGCCCGACGGCGGCTCGGAGCCGGAGGGGACCACGGCACAGGTGGCCTACGACGAAGTGCGGGAGTCCTTCGGAGCCGGTGAGAACGGTCCGCTGCTGGCCCTGATCACCCTGCCCGAGGGGCTCGACGACGTCGAGCAGCGTGAGCGGGCACTGGACGTCGCGGAGGACCTGGATGCTCGGGAGAGCGTCGCGCGAGCCGTCCCCGCGGCCTCCGACGAGGCCGGCGAGATGCGCCTGATCCAGATCGTGCCGGAGCACGGGCCGGAGGCCATCGCCACGGCCGATCTGGTGGATCGGCTCCTCGACGAGCGCGGGGCCCTGGCCGATGAGCATGGCCTGGAGTCTGTGGGCCTGACCGGTCAGACGGTGGCCAACATCGAGGTCGCCGACCGGCTGCAGGGCTCCATCCCGCTCTACGTGGGGATCGTCGTGCTGCTGTGCCTGGTGATCCTCATGGCGGTCTTCCGCTCGCTGGTGGCGCCCGCGCTGGCCGCCGCCGGGTACGTGTTCTCGCTGCTGGGCACTCTGGGCGCGGTGGTCATGGTCTTCCAGTGGGGCTGGCTGCAGGACTTCTTCGGGGTCACGGAGCCGGGGCCGGTCCTCGCGTTCCTCCCGATCCTGATCTGCGGCGTGCTCTTCGGCCTGGCCGTGGACTATCAGCTGTTCATCATGTCCGGGGTGAGGGAGGCCTACAGTCGGGGCCGCAGCGCCCGGACGTCGATCCTCAGCGGCATCGCCCAGGGTGGGCCGGTCGTCGTGGCCTGCGGAATCATCATGATCTCGGTGTTCGCCGGGTTCGTCTTCGCGGACCTTGCGATGATCCGCCCCGTCGGCTTCGGACTCGCGGTCGGGGTGCTGATCGAGGCATTCCTGGTGCGTGCCACGCTGATTCCTGCCGTGACGGGACTGTTGGGCGACCGGGCGTGGTACCTGCCGCGCTGGCTCGATCGGATCATCCCCGACGTCGACGTCGAGGGTCGCGCACTGGATGATGCGGCGGACACTGAGTCCGACGGGCCGGAGGGCGCTCGCCGGATCCGCGAGCGGGTTCCCGAGACATCGGCCTGACCAGGGACGATGTAGGATCTGCACGGAGGGCTGTTCAGGTCGTGCTCAGGGAAGCTGTTCAGGGCGCGATTACCTTACGGCAAGCTGAAATTTGGGTAAAAGTTCAGGATGAGACCACCGTCTCAGCTTTTGTTCTGCCTCCTCATCTGATGGTGTGGGGGATAAGGCGTACGGGAGAAGCCCCGGCGTCCCGCGGAAGAACGCTCCTCGGAAGAGGAGTTCTGAGGAGTCTGTATAAGCGATAGTGATGGAGGTATCGATCCCCATGGCCACTACCACGAACCAGAACAGCAAGTTCCGTTCCCTCGCAGCCGTGCTGAGCATCGGTGGCCTGGCACTGTTCGGTGCCACCGCATGTGACGAGGCCGAGGAGCCGATGGAAGACGACGCCGTCGAGGAAGAGAACGGCGCCGAGGAGGAGAACGGCGACGACGCGGCTGAGGATGACGCCGCGGAGGACGACGCCGCTGAGGACGACGAAGAGGATGACATGATGGAGGAGGACGACGAGGAGGAGGAGGGCTGAGCCCCTTCCCCCGTCGCTGAGTCCTCTCAGCATGTGATCAGAGCGGCCCGCACCCGACCGAGAGTCGGGGGCGGGCCGCTCGCCTGTCTGCTGCCCGCACCAGCATCACCCGCCGTCTGAGAGAGCTCCGGCTGCTCCATCCGCCCCCACCCGTCGAGGGAGCAGATCGTGCGGCGACTCGCCGTGGTGCGCCGCGAGGTTCACTCCATCGATGGAGGGAAGGGGTGGGGACGGGCGGGAGAGGTGTGCGCGCACGACGACGGCCCCGTCCCGCCGCCGGCTCTGGGCCGGAGGGGACGGGGCCGCCGTCGTCCGTATGCGGAGATCAGCCGTTCTTGACGGCGTCCTCGATCCGCTGGCCGATCGTGGCGTCCACGTTCTTCCAGTACTGGATCGCGTTGGAGAGCACCGGCTCGCGCACACCGTCGGAGAGTGCGCCGGAGACGGTCTCCACCAGACGGTCGCGCTGGGCGTCGTCGAAGACCTCGCGCACCAGGATGCCGGGCTGGCCGAAGTCGTCGTCGTCGGCGCGCAGGGTGTATGCCTCGCGCACCAGCTGCCCGTCGGTCTCCCAGCCGTTGTCCACCGGACCGGTCTCATCCGACCAGCTCGCGCCCTCGACGGTGTTCGGGGCGTAGACCGGGCGGTCGCCGGTGTGGTCGTACCACATGTTGCCCTCGAAGTTGTACGAGTAGACTTCGTTCTTCGGGCGGTTGACCGGCAGCTGCTGGAAGTTGGTGCCGATGCGGTAGCGGTGGGCGTCGGCGTAGGCGAAGTTGCGCCCCAGCAGCATCTTGTCCGGGGAGTTGCCTGTGCCCGGCACCATGTTCGCCGGCGAGAAGGCGGCCTGCTCGATCTCGCCGAAGAAGTTCTGCGGGTTCCGGTTCAGGGTCAGCGTGCCGACCTTGATGCGCGGGTAGTCCGCCTGCGGCCAGATCTTGGTCAGGTCGAACGGGTTCAGGCGGTAGGTCTTGGCATCCTCGTACGGCATGACCTGCACGTAGAGCGTCCAGGTGGGGTGCTCGCCGCGCTCGATGGCGTCATAGAGGTCGCGCCGGTGGTAGTCGGCGTCGGCGCCGGCCAGCTTCTCGGCCTCCTCGTTGGTCATGGTGTCGAAGCCGGCATCGTTGATGAAGTGGTACTTCACCCAGAACCGCTCGCCGTCGGCGTTGTTCCACTGGTAGGTGTGCGAGCCGTAGCCGTTCATCCGGCGCCAGGAGGACGGCAGGCCGCGGTCACCCATCAGGTAGGTCACCTGGTGGGCCGACTCCGGGTTCTGCGTCCAGAAGTCCCACTGCATGTGGTTGTCGCGCAGGCCGCTGGTCGGCAGGCGCTTCTGCGAGCGGATGAAGTGCGGGAACTTCATGGGGTCGCGCACGAA
This sequence comes from Nesterenkonia marinintestina, assembly GCF_025420485.1. Classification (GTDB taxonomy): domain Bacteria; phylum Actinomycetota; class Actinomycetes; order Actinomycetales; family Micrococcaceae; genus Nesterenkonia; species Nesterenkonia marinintestina. Next base: position 59,138 of record NZ_JAOEFD010000008.1, read on the forward strand.
GAACACCGGGGTGTTGTTGCCCACGACGTCGTGGTTCCCCTCTTCGGTGTAGAACTTCAGTGCGAAGCCGCGCACGTCGCGCCAGGTGTCGGGGGAGCCCAGCTCGCCGGCGACGGTGGAGAAGCGCAGCAGCGTCTCGGTGGTCTTGCCGGGCTGGAACATGTCCGCCTTGGTGTACTGCGAGACGTCCTCGGTGACCTCGAAGGTGCCGAAGGCGCCGGCGCCCTTGGCGTGCGGACGGCGCTCGGGGACGTTCATGCGGTTGAAGTGCGCCAGGGTCTCGACCAGGTGGTGGTCGTGCAGCAGCAGCGGGCCGTCGCTGCCGACGGAGAGCGAGTTGCGGTCGCTCTCGGCGGGGATCCCGGCCTGAGTCGTGGACCCGGTCGCGTGCGGGGTGTTCTCAGCGCTCATGACTGATACCTTTCGTTCGGTTCTCTCGGGTGGTCTTCCGCGCGGCTCGGGGCCGCGGGGTCAGTCGCGTCGGGCCTCGTCCGAGCAGTCGGAGCAGACTCCTCGGAAGACGACGTCGGCGACCTCCACCGACATCGCCAGGTCCGGAGGAGTCTGCAGGCACGGGGCGGCGCCGTGGACGCACTCGACGTCCTCGATCCGCCCGCAGCGGGTGCAGATGGCGTGGTGGTGGTTGTCCTCGGCCCGCGTCTCGTAGCGGGCGGGGGAGCCGGGCGGGTCGAAGCGGCGCAGCAGCTGGTGGGCGGTGAGGTCGTGGAGCACGGTGTAGACCGACTGCACGGTGATCTTCGGGAGCCGTGTGCTCACGGCGGTGTGGATCGCCTCGGCGGGCTGGTGGGGGCGCGCGGCGACGGCGTCGAGGATCGCCAAGCGCTGCCGGGTCACGCGCAGGCCGCGTCCGCGGAGCAGGGTCGACCAGTCGGTCGCCTCCGGCGTCGTCGATGCTGCGGTGCTCACGGGGACCAGTCTGCCTCAGATATGAGCCACTCACAATAACGGCGGATGACGAGGTGATGGCGGGACGACGACGCCGCCCCGACCGGCCCCGACCGGCCCCGACCTGCGCCGGGACATGCGCGCGTGCTCGCGGGGATCGTGTCGGTGCGCGGCGGTAGACTCCTGAACGGACGACGCGCCGCCGTCTCCGGGACACCCGATTCCGGACCTCAGATCCTGCGAGGAGACCGCTGAGCATGAGTGAAGCACCGAAGAACCTGCACACCGCGCCGTTGGCGGAGGTCGACCCGGAGATCGCTCAGGCGATCACCGACGAGGTCGGGCGCCAGCGCGGCACCCTGGAGATGATCGCCTCCGAGAACTTCGTGCCGCGGGCGATCCTCGAGGCTCAGGGCTCCGTGCTCACCAACAAGTACGCGGAGGGCTACCCGGGGCGGCGCTACTACGGGGGATGTGAGTTCGTCGACGTCGCCGAGACCCTGGCGATCGACCGGGCCAAGGAGCTCTTCGGCGCCGAGTTCGCCAACGTCCAGCCGCACTCCGGCGCCCAGGCGAACGTGACGGTGATGACCGCCTTCCTCAAGCCCGGCGACAAGCTCATGGGCCTGTCTCTGGCCCACGGCGGGCACCTGACCCATGGGATGCGTCTGAACCACTCCGGGAAGTTCTACGAGATCGTGGCCTACGAGGTGGACACCCGGACCGGACAGGTGGACATGGAGGCTGTGCGCCGCCAGGCGCTCGCCGAGCGGCCCGACATGATCGTCGCCGGGTGGTCGGCCTACTCCCGGCAGCTCGACTTCGCCGCGTTCCGCGAGATCGCCGACGAGGTCGGCGCGATCCTCTGGGTGGACATGGCCCACTTCGCCGGCCTGGTCGCCGCCGGCCTGCACCCGTCGCCGGTCCCCTACGCCGATGTGGTCACCTCCACGGTGCACAAGACCCTCGCCGGTCCGCGCTCCGGCCTCATCCTGGCCAAGCAGGAGCACGCGAAGAAGCTGAACTCCGCGGTGTTCCCCGGCCAGCAGGGCGGTCCGCTGATGCACGTCATCGCGGCCAAGGCCATCGCGTTCAAGATCGCCGCAGGAGAGGAGTTCCGGGAGAAGCAGCGCCGGACCGTCGAGGGCGCGCAGATCCTGGCCGAGCGTCTCGTCGCCGAGGACGTCACGGCCCACGGCGTCAGCGTGCTCACCGGAGGGACCGACGTGCACCTGGTGCTGGTGGACCTGCGGGACTCCGAGCTCGACGGCCAGCAGGCCGAGGACCTGCTCCACGAGGTCGGCATCACCGTCAACCGCAACGCCGTGCCCGACGACCCGCGCCCGCCCATGGTCACCTCCGGCCTGCGGATCGGCACCTCCGCACTGGCGTCCCGCGGATTCGGGGCACAGGAGTTCGGCGAGGTCGCCGACGTCATCGCCGAGGTGCTCAAGCCGGGTGCCGACCTGGCGGCCCTGCGTTCCCGCGTGGACGCGCTGACCGCCGGCTTCCCTCTGTACGAGGGCCTCGAGGAGTGGTGATGCCCCGCTCGCAGACGGCGCAGATACTCGACGGCCGGGCCACGGCGAAGGAGCTGAAGCGGGGACTCGCGGACCGTGTGGGTGCGCTGAAGGCCAGGGGCATCACCCCAGGCCTGGGCACCGTGCTGGTCGGTGAGGACCCGGGTTCCCAGACCTACGTGGCCGGCAAGCACCGCGACTGTGCGGAGATCGGCATCGAGTCGATCCAGGTGCAGCTGCCGGCCGACGTCTCGGAGTCGGAGCTCCTCGAGCACCTCGAGGAGCTGAACGCCGATCCCGCCTGCACCGGCTACATCGTGCAGCTGCCGCTGCCCGGCCACCTCGACACCCAGAAGGTCCTGGAGGCCGTCGACCCGGAGAAGGACGCCGACGGGCTGCATCCGACGAATCTGGGCCGCCTGGTGGCCACGGTAGCCGGAGAGCTGGAGAGCCCGCTGCCGTGCACGCCGAAGGGCTGCGTGGACCTGCTCGAGCACTACGGCATCGATCTCGCCGGACGGCACGTCGTCGTGGTGGGTCGGGGCGTGACCATCGGCCGTCCCATCGGGCTGCTGCTCACCCGCAGGGTGGTCAACGCCACGGTCACCCTGTGCCACACCGGGACCCGGGACCTTCCCGAGCACCTGAGCCGGGCCGACGTCGTCGTCGCCGCGGCCGGAGTGAAGCACATGATCGACCCGGCCGATCTGAAGCCCGGGGTGATCGTGCTCGACGTCGGAGTCACCCGAGAGGTCGATGAGGAGACCGGGAAGGCGCGGATCTACGGCGACGTCGCCCCCGGTGTGGAGGATGTGGCCGCCTGGTACTCGCCGAACCCGGGGGGAGTGGGCCCCATGACCCGTGCCGAGCTGCTGGCCAACGTGGTGGAGACCGCAGAGAGACAGGTCGACTGATCCGGGGGAGGGAACGGTGCATGGGTGATCGGGCCCGAGCCGCGGCGCTGACGCTGACCGGTGCCCTGCTGGTGCTGACCGCCTGCGGCGGGCCCTCCGACGGGGAGTCCGCCGACGAGGAGGCGACCGCCCCGCCCACCGATCCTCCTGCAACGGATCCGACGGCCGAGGGACCGGCCCCCGACGACGAGGGCGACGGGGAGCCGGAGGCCGGAGCGGATGCCGACGACGACGGCGGAGTGGACGAGGCGGACACGGCCGACCCGTCGCCGACGGAGGCCTCCCCGTCGCAGCCCGAGGGTGTGGAGCCGGCCGAGGACTCCGATCTGCCGGGGCAGTCCGTGCTCACGTACTTCTCACGCACCGGCGCCGAGGCGCAGGTCATCCGCGTCGGGCACGAGGACCAGCTCAACGTGCGGAGTCTGCCCGGGGCGACGGAGGATCCGATCACCACCCTGCGACCGGACGGTGAGGTGGAGCTGGCCGGGCGGGAGCGCCTGCTCGGATCGAACTCCTGGGCGGAGATCGCCCTCGACGAGGGCGTCGGCTGGGTCAACACCTACTACCTGGGCTACCTGGGTGAGGCCGAGGACGTCACGGAGGACTACTCCGATCTGGGCCCGGCGTCGGTTCCGCGCGCCGCAGTCGACATGGTGACCTCCCGTGCCGCCGCCGCGGCTCGTGACGAGACCCGCTACGCCTACTCGGACCTCACCGGGGCTCCGCCTGAGGACGGACTCGAAGCCCGGGAGCAGGAGTGGACCGTCGACCTCACCACCCCCGGCGACGACGCCGTGCTCGGGGACCGGCTCTCGGTGCGGCTGGAGCGGGAGGACGACACCTACGGGATCACCGACGTCGAGCGGACCCCGATCTGTCTGCGCGGGGCCTCGGACGGAGGCTGCCTGTGAGTCGCGGTTCGCCGTCGCCGCCGACCCGGATGCTCCGGGCGCAGGGATGACTGTTGTGCCGAACCGTGACCTCTCCGTCGACCTCGTCCGGGTCCTGTGCCTGCTCGCGGTGGTGGCGATCCACACCGCCATGGTGGGCATCGGCGGACAGGGAGGCGAGCTGGAGCTTTCGAACCCGCTGACCGGCCTCTGGTTCTTCGCCGTGGGGACCTGGCTCGGACAGGTCATGCCCCTGTTCTTCCTGCTCGGCGGATTCGGCGCCTATATGGCCATGAGCCGGCGCTCCGGGGAGGACACCGATCGCAGGTCCGGGGAGTCGGACGAGGGGTCCTTCGGCGAGCATCTGCGTCGTCGGACCCTGCGGCTCGGCCTTCCGGCGGCGGTGTTCTACTCGGTCGTGGCCGTCGTCGCGCTGATCCTCCTGCTGGCCGGGTCGCCTCCGGAGATGCTGGACTCTGCGTTGGAGGGGGCCGGGGACCCGCTCTGGTTCATGGCCGCATTCCTGATATGTCAGGGGTTCGTCCGTGCCCAGCACCGGCTGGTGGTCTCCGGAGGTCCGAGGAGGCTGTGCGCTGTGGCCGCGGCCACGGTCGCGGGAATCGTATGCATCGATGCGGTGCGTCTGATGCTGCTCGCACGTGAGGGCCTGGAGGGTGGGGCCGTCGGCGTCGTCGGGACGACGGGGACCCCCGCGGACGCCCTCGGTCTGCTGAACATGTGGCTGCTGTGGCCGCTGCTGCAGCTGATCGGCATGCTGCTGGCCCACGGGTCCCTCTCCGGGGTGCGGGCCTGGGCCTGGGCGGTGACGGCGTTATGCTCCTTCGCGGCGACGGCGGCACTCGCCACATGGGCCCCGTATCCGACGGACATGCTGATGAACCTGAACCCTCCGACGCTGCCGCTGCTGACGATCGGGCTCACACACCTCGCGCTCTTCCAGCTGCTGCGTCCCGTCCTGGGCGCCGCCGCCGTGGTACGGCCCATCCAGGGAGTGATGGCCCTCGTCGCCTCACGGGCGATGCATCTGTACCTGTGGCATATGACGGTCATCATCCTGCTCAACGGGCTTCTCTGGCTCTCCGGAGTCGCCCCGGAGCCGGGCGAGCCGACATGGTGGTGGACGCGGATCCCTCTGTACCTGCTGGCGGTGGGGCTCACCCTCGGCCTCACGTGGCCGCTGGGAGCCTTGGAGCGTGTCCGACCCGTGGGCCGCCTCGGTCGGGCGGGACCTCTGCTGGGGTGGGCCGCGCTCTACGTGGCGGTGGCTCCGAACCTGGTGGTCACGCACCTGGGGCTGACCAGCGTGACCGTCTGGATCGGTGCCGTGCTGATGGTCGTGGGCGTGGTGCTGGCGGCCGCTCCCCGGGTCCGCGGCCGTCGTCGCGTCCGTTGAGCGGCGGTTCGCCCCTCAGCGCAGGAAGAGCGCCTTCATCCGCATCGTCGCCGCCGTCATCCCGACGGTGATCATCACCAGGTAGTACCCGATGTGCACCAGCGTCATGGCTCCGAAGTCCCAGGCGGCGATGTCTCGCATCAGCTCCACACCGTGCCACAGCGGCATCGCCTGGATGAACAGCTGTACGGACTCCGGGTAGACCGAGATCGGGAAGAACGTCGCTGAGAAGAGCATCATCGGCGCCAGGAACATCATCAGCCAGTCCATCTGCTGGAAGCGGGTCATGTACGAGGTGACCGCCATGCCGCATGAGGCGAAGCCCAGAGCGATGAACAGCGCGGCCACCAGCATGAGCGCGGCACTCGCCGGCGAGACCAGACCCGCCGCGACCAGCACGGTGAGGAACCCGACTGCGTAGATCGCTCCGCGGAACAGTGCCAGCAGGATCTCACCGACGGCGACGTCGAGCGGGCCCAATGACGTCGCCATCATGGAGCGGTAGAGCTTGGTGATCTTCAGCTTGAAGAACACGTTCCACGTGGAGTCGAAGATCGCGCCGTTCATCGCCGAGACCGCCAGCAGCGCCGGAGCGATGAAGGCCGCGTAGCTCATCCGTCCGCCGTCGGCGGTCTCCACTCCGGAGATCATCGGTGAGACGCCCAGTCCGAACGAGGTCAGGAACAGGACCGGCTCCAGGAACCCGGAGACGAAGATGACCCCACGGTTGTTCCGGATGGCCACCAGGCCGCGGGAGAACACCGCACGGATGTTCCCGGAGTACCAGTTCGCCCCGATCCCGGTGCGCGGACGGACCTCGGGAACCCGGTGGTCGCCGTCGACGCCCTCTGAGTCGGAGGCCCGGTCCCGGGCCTCGATCCGTGCTTCCCGGCGCAGCCGAGACCGCTCTCCGGGGGTGCGTCCCTGCCACTCGCTCGGGCCCAGCCGCCGTTCGAACACCCACATCACGGCCACCCAGCCGCCCACGGCGAACAGCACCAGGACCCCGGTGTGCACGGCGAGCATCGCCGGTGAGGTCGGCTGACCGAACGCGAGCACCCGTCCCAGCTCGTTGGCGTGCCACAGCGGCGAGATCCACCCGACGATCTGCAGCGGCCCCGGCAGGTTGCTCAGCGGATAGAACGTCCCGGAGAACAGGAACAGGGGCATGATGACGAATCGTTGGATCAGCGCCGCATGTCCGCGCTCCTCCCGCAGGGACGCCATGTACGCCATGATCGGCAGGCCGATCGCCAGCGCCCCCAGCGTGGCAGTGACCACCTGCAGGATCGCCCAGGCGCCGCCCGCCGCGCCGAAGAGCGCGAGGACCCCGACGAAGAGCGCGGCGTGGAGCACGAATCGGCAGGATGCGGCGACGATGTGCCCGGTGGCGATCTGCGCCGGAGTCAGCGGAGTCGCCTGTGCCCCGTAGTAGATGCGCCGCCACTTGAACTTCTCCATCACCGGGAAGGTGAACTCGATCCCTGCGGTGATCGCCACCGTCGAGGCCAGCACCGCCGGCCCGATGTACATCAGGTACGAGTCGGCCCCGTAGGCGGCGATCTCGGGACTGTCGCCGATCAGCACGCCCAGCCCCAGCCCCATGGCCAGGATGTAGAGCAGCGGCTCGCCGATCGAGCTGGTGATGATCACCCCGGCGTAGGCGCGCATGCCGCGCAGCGTGTGCTCCGCCTGGTACAGCACCCCGCGGCGTCCGACCCGCCGGGCCAGCCGGTCCTTGTCGGCGGCGGGATCCGCAGCGGGATCCGCAGCGGGATCCGCGGCGGGGCCCGTGTCGACGGCCTGAGGTGACCGGCGCTCAGTCAATGAGGCTCCTCCCGGTCAGTCGGAGGAACACGTCCTCCAGCGACGACCGGCGCACCAGGGAGGTCACCGGTCGTCGATCCGCGGCATGGACGGTCTCCAAGGCGGCCTCGGCGCGCTCGGCGTATACGAGCAGCCGGTCCGGCAGGACCTCGATGCGGTCGAAGCCGACGTCGTCGCGCCGCAGCCGGGCTTCCAGCTCCTCGGCCTGTTCGGCGTTGCGGTCGGTGCCGAAGCGCAGCTCCAGCACCTCACGCGTCGAGTGCTCACGGATCAGACCCGCCGGCGAGCCCTCCGCCATGATCCGCCCATGGTCGACGACGATCAGCCGATTGCACAGCTGCTCGGCCTCGTCCATGTGGTGGGTGGTCAGCACCAGGGTGGTGCCGCGTTCGCGCAGCCGGAACAGCCGGTCCCACAGGATGTGCCGTGCCTGCGGGTCCAGGCCGGTGGTGGGCTCGTCGAGCAGCAGGATGTCGGGATCGTTGACCAGGGCGCGGGCGATGGTGAGCCGACGCTTCATCCCGCCGGAGAGGTCCTCCACCCTGGAGCGCGCACGGGAGGTCAGCTGGGCGAACTCCAACAGCTCGTCGGCCTTGGCGAACAGGTGGCGCCGCGGCAGTCCGAAGTACCGGCCGTACATGATGATGTTCTCCCGGACGGTCAGCTCCTCGTCCAGGTTGTCCTGCTGGGGGATCACTCCGAGGCGGGCGCGGACCAGGGGACCGTGGTGTTGGGGGTCCAGTCCGGCGACCTCGAGATCTCCCTCGGTGCGGGCGGAGACCGCCGCGATCATCCGCATCGTGGTGGACTTGCCGGCACCGTTGGGCCCCAGCAGTCCGAACGCCTCTCCCCGGGGTACCGTGAAATCGATGCCGTCGACCGCGGTGAAGTTCCCATAGGACTTGGTCAGACGCGTGGCCCGCACCGCCGGGACGTCGTCAGGAGCCGATGCTGACGACGGGGCGGAGTCCATCGTCCGGAGAGGAGCAGACATGGCCGACAGTTTATCCACCCAACAATCCCCGGGCCAGAGGCCGCGGGCCGCCGTGCTCTCCCTCCGCGGCGAGCGTCCGGAGATCACCGTCGAACAGTTCGAGGACGGCTGCGGCGTCTCCGACGTGGTCGCCCGATCCGCCTGCCGCCGGGGCGTCGGTGACGAAGGTCTGTGCCTCTGAGTGGACGTCGTCCGGTCGGTCGAGGCGACATCATCCTCACGGCCGATGCGCCGCCCTCGCGACATGGGTCAGAATGAGGCTGAACGGAACACACCTGCCGAGGAAAGGACGAGCCCCCTCATGTCCACCCCAGTTCTCGAGACCGAGAACCTGGTCAAGGTCTACGGCAGCGGAGAGTCACGGTTCGACGCGCTCAAGGGACTGACCTTCGAGATCCACGACGGCGAATCGCTGGCCATCGTCGGCAAGTCAGGGTCCGGCAAGTCGACGCTGATGCACCTGCTGGCCCTGCTCGACGCCCCGACCGCCGGCGTGGTCGCACTCCACGGACGCCCGGTCTCCCAGCTGAAGACCAAGGAGGTCTCCCGGCTGCGCAACGAGACCTTCGGATTCGTCTTCCAGCAGTTCTTCCTCAACGCCCACCAGAGCGTGCTGGAGAACGTCACCCTGCCGCTGAAGATCTCCGGCTGGTCCAAGGCCGACCGCGAACGACGCGGCCTGGAGGTCCTCACCCAGCTGGAGATGGACGACAAGGCCGAGAACAAGGCCAAGGACCTCTCCGGTGGTCAGAAGCAGCGGGTGTGCATCGCCCGCGCGCTGGTGAACAGCCCGGCGGTGATCTTCGCCGACGAGCCCACGGGCAACCTCGACTCGGCCACCTCGGAGATCGTCGAGGACATCCTGTTCGGACTCCACCGGGACCATGGGATCACGCTGGTCGTGGTCACCCACGACGACGACCTCGCCGCACGGTGCTCCCGGCGACTGATCATGCAGGACGGGATGATCGTCTCGGAGGAGCACGGCGTGCTGGTCGACCACCACGTGGACTCCACCCTCGGCACCGAGACCGACACCGACGACGACACCTTCGACCCCTCCCAGCTCGGCCTGGAGGACCAGGACGAGATCGACGGGGCCGATCAGGCCGAGCAGTCTGAGGGGGGTCGGGCATGAAGTCCTTCGATGTGGCCAAGACGGCCCTGGGCAATACGCTGCGCTCGAAGCTGCGCACCTTCCTCACCGTCATCGCCATCGTCATCGGTGCCTTCGCGCTGACGCTGACCTTCGGCATGGGCGCGGGCATCAACAAGTACGTCGACCACGTCGTCGAGGGCTTCGGCCAAGAGGACGAGATGTACGTGATGGGATCCCAGGAGGCGGCCCAGGAGCAGGGCGCCGACGATGAGGGACCGTCCGAGTACGACGCCGACGGCGACTCCGGCGAGATGACCATGATGGGCACCTCGACCCTCGACGACGACGACATCGACGCTGTCCGAGACATCGACGGCGTCGAGTCCGTCCAGGCCATCGTGATGATCGACGTCGACTACCTCGAAGGGGCCGACGGTGAGCAGTGGACCGTCAACCGGATGGGGGAGTCCGTCGACGCCCGAGCCCTGGAGATGGTCGCCGGAGACCCGCCGGCGCAGGACGCCATGGAGCTCGCCGTGCCCGAGGCCTGGGTCTCCGCCCTGGGCGGCGACTCGCCGTCCGACGTCGTCGGCGACACCGTCCAGCTGGGCTTCACCAACCTGGCCCAGGAGGAGGAGACCGTCGAAGCCACCATCTCCGGCGTCTCCGAGCCCTCTGTCTCCCAGACCGGGCAGGTGCCCACCCCGTCGCGGGAGCTCAGCGAGCAGATCAACGAGGCGGCGATGTCCGGTCTGCCGGAGGAGCAGCCCAGCACCTACATCTATGCCGTCGCCCAGGTCGACGACATGGAGGCCGACGAGACGAGCATCAAGGAGCAGCTCACCGACGACGGCCTGACCGGGATGACCCTCGAAGACCAGCTGGGGATGATCCAGGGGATCATCAACACGGTGACCTGGGTGCTCGGCGGGTTCGCGATCATCGCCCTCGTCGCGGCCAGCTTCGGCATCGTCAACACCCTGCTGATGTCGGTCCAGGAGCGCACCCGGGAGATCGGTCTGATGAAGGCCCTGGGGATGAGCCGCGGCAAGGTGTTCGGGCTCTTCTCCATGGAGGCCATCGTCATCGGACTGATGGGCTCGCTGATAGGTGTCGGTGCCGGGGTCGGTGCCGGGGTCATCGGCAATGCCCTGCTGGTCAACGGCCCGCTGGAGAACGTGGTGGGTCTGGTGCTCTTCGCCGTCGACCCGATCTCCATCGTCCTGATCACCGTGCTGGTGGTCGGCATCGCCTTCCTGGCCGGGACGCTTCCGGCGGCCCGCGCGGCGAAGAAGGACCCGATCGACGCGCTGAGATACGAGTAGCACGGTCGCCCATCGGCGGCGCGCACAGACCCTGACATCATCACCATCGATGAGGAGGAACGGAACCATGACACAGAATCCCTACGGCGACCCGCAGGGCACCAACCCCGGAGTCGGGCCGGAGCAGCACTCGAAGTTCGGCACCCACGCCTACGACCCCCACGCCGCCTACGGCGGACCCATGGAGCGGCCCAAGGCCTTCGGTCGGCTGCGGACGCTGACCATCGCCTCGATGGTGGTCTACCTGCTCTCCGGCGTCACAGCCATCATCACCTCGATGGACGAGGACATGGTCCGCGCCCAGCTGGAGATGCAGGGGGTGGAGAGCTCGCAGGAGGCCGTCGACATGATGACGACCTTCGGCCTCGTCTCCGGCGTGCTGATGGTCGTCGTCGCGCTCATCGTCTACCTCATCGTCCTGATGGGGCTGAAGAAGGTGAAGAACTGGGCGAGGATCCTGGGCACCGTGTTCTGCGGACTCGGAATCATCTTCACCGGGTTCGGCATGCTGGGAGCCGGCGCCATGATGGAGGCCGGAGCCGTCGGCATCATCAGCCTCGCGATCTCGGTGATCTTCCTGGTGATCAACGTGCTGTGGCTGATCACGGCGTTCTCCGGGGTCAACAACGCCTACTTCGCCGACCGGGCCAAGCGCTGACGGTCCGTCTCCGCGCGAGCCTGCGCACTGCCACAGCCTGCGGGATGCCGTCCACCGGCGTCCAGCAGGCTGTGGACCGCTCACCCCCTGTGGAGAGCTGAAGGCGTCGCAGAATCCCCTCTGCCAGCATCGACGGCGAGACCGCACCGCCGTCGGACCCGGGAGGGGACCATGCACCAGGGGCACCATCGGACACACCATCCGCAGCGCCAGTTTCAGCAGCAGACTCTGTATCCGCACCCCTACCCATGGCACCTGCCCGCCGAGCTGACGTACGGGCCTCCGCGGCCCGCGCGTCCGCCGTTGGGCACGGCGCAGCCGGCGCTGGTGCTCTCCGCGGTGGCTCTGGTCGCCGCAGTGCTGGCCACCGTCGTCGGCCTGCTGGTGTTCGGTGCGATGACCACCGGGGTCTGGGACGACGGCCGCGGATCGGGCTCCGGTGAGGCTGACGGGTACCTGCTGGTCATGCTCATGCCCGGCATCGCCGCTTCGGTGGTGATGACCTTGGGCCTCCTCGCCGCCGGCGTCCTGTATCGGGTGGTTGCCGTGGGCATGTCCCGGGAGCGGCAGTGGGCCCGCGTGACGGGTTTCGTCCTGGCGGGCCTCGGGCTGCTGGGGAGCCTGTCCCTGGGGCAGATCTTCTCCCTGCCCGTCGTGGCGTTCGGGATGGCGCTCTCGCTCGACCCCCTGTACCTGATGACCGCGGCCCTGCTGACGGCGGCGACCCTGCTGTGGGCGGGCTACTTCGGCACCACCGTCTGGTGGATCGTCGCAGCCGCCCGGGCCACGCCCGGGGGTCGGTCTGCCACGCCGTCATCGTCGTCGGCCCCGAAGGCTCTGGTCCCGGCCCCTATGATGGGGGCGACGTCCTCCGGATCCTGAGGGCAGTCGACCACTGAGAGCGGAAGGACATCCCCACCATGGCGTCACAGCAGCGACGGTTCCGTGCACTGAGCCGGGTCACACTGATCTCGGCAGGAGTCTTCCTGCTGCTCCACCTGCTCGATACGGTCACGCGCTATGCGACGATCAGTGCGATCGGCTACGGCATGGGCGACGTCGTCGCCTACCGGGGTGCGGGCGGCAGCCTCACCCTGGACGGGAACTTCGGGGTCCTCGTCTTCGGCGGCCTCGCGGTCGTCGTGGTCGGAGCCGTGCTCTACGCGGTGACGTTCTTCGGGCTCCGCGCCGACGCCGGCTGGGGCCGGATCGTCGGGCTGGTCGGGTTCGTGCTCGGAGGCGCGGCGCACCTCTTCGGAGGGTTCTTCATGATGGTCATCTGGATGGTCGCCTTCTACGAAGGGGGCGGAGCAGTGCTGGTGGCGGTGCTCTCCATCATCGTGACCCTCGTGTTCTTCGCGGTGAACGTCTGGTGGTTGGTCGTCGCGATCCGCACGCCGTGGGGCTCCCGGGATCAGAACGGGGGCTGGCCCCACTCCCAGCAGGGGTACGGCCAGCCCGGCTACGGACCGCAGGGATATGGAGCCCAGGGTTACGGGCCCCAGGGATACGCGCCCGGCGGCTCGCAGCCTCCGCATCAGCCGGGGACCTGACGCGCCGGGGAGGTGAGCGGCCCGGTGTTCGACGTCGGCTGTCCGTAGGATGAGGGTCCATCGACTTCACGAGGGGAGCCCCCCATGGCTGAGGAGACGCGCACCACCTGGATGCGCCGCTACACCATCGACCCCGAACTGGCGGAGGAGTTCCTCGCGTTCCTCCGGGACGAGGTGATCCCCGCACGGGAGCAGTTCGGCTTCCGCGTCGAGCAGATGTGGATCGATGCGGACCGCACCCAGCTGACGTGGTTCGTCAGCCGTGCCGGTGACTCCGCCGCCTACGCGGCCGCCGAGCAGGAGTGGGAGCAGTCGGAGATCCGCGGCATCCTCTTCGCCGATAAGCCCAAGTACGCGCTGGCCAAGGATCTCCGCGAGGTGCTTCCGCTGCGCTGAACCTGCTCCGAGCGGTACCGCAGTCTGCGCTCAGTCGGCATTCTGCGCCGCGGACCCGGGGCCGCGGTCGGCGCGACGAGCGATGAGCACCGCCATCGCCGCGGACGGGACGAGGAACGCCGCGATCGTCAGAGAGGCGGCCATGAAGCCGGCCGAGTGGTCCGAGGCCTGCTCGACGGCGAAGTACACGGCCGTCACCACTGCGATGCCCACCGCCGTCGCCAGCCGCTGAGCCGTCTGTGCCACGCCGCCGGCGGCACCGGCCAGTCGCGGCGGCACGTCCTGCATCGACAGGGTCTGAGCGCTGGGGATGATCATCGCCTGGGACGCACCGACGAGCGCCACCACCGCCGCGATCACCCAGACCGACCCCCACACCGTGCCCGACAGGGCCCCCGTCCCGGCGACGAGCAGCATCGCGACCACCGCCGTGGTGGTGCCCACCACCAGGAACCGCGGACCGAAGCGGCCCACCCGCCGTCCGACCGCGGAGGACAGCGCCATCACCAACACCGCGCTGGGCAGGGTGGCGAGCCCGGCCACCACGGCGCTGAACCCCAGTCCCTGCTGGACGTAGACCGCGACGATCGCCCAGATGGCGGGCATTCCGGAGAAGTACAGGGTCAGTACGACGGAGTTCAGGGTGTAGCTGGGAAGTGAGAACAGCCGCAGGTCCACCATCGGACTGCCGCCGGGGCGCGCGCCGAGACGCCGCTCCCACACGATCCATATCCCCAGCAGGGCCGCGCCGGCGAGCCCCAGCGCCGCCCCGACCACCCCCGGGGTGCCGAGGAACGGCAGCATGAGCAGCAGCACCGCGGCGGAGAGCAGCACGGCGCCCATCGGATCCAGGGCGCCGATCCCCGGTCGCGCCGACCGCAGTGCGGGGTCCTGACCATGCTCGACCGATTCCTCTCCGGCCTGAGGGTCGGCGTCCGGGCCGTTCGGCGACGTCGGCGACGTCGGCGATGTCGGCGGGGACGCCGGTCCGGGCAGCCACATCACCACCAGGACGCAGGCGACCGCGGTCACCGGGATGTTGATCAGGAAGGTCAGCCGCCATCCCAGGTCGTCGCCGGCCAGGTCGATGAGCAGGCCGCCCACCGTCGGCCCGAACGCGACGGCGGCGCCGATGACCGTGCCCATCAGCCCATAGGCCCGGCCGCGGGCGGCACCGTCGAACAGGGACTGGATCATCCCGATGATCTGCGGAGTGAGCGTCCCGGCGCCGAGGCCCATGAGCAGCCGTCCCACATTGAGCACGGCCGCCGTGGGGGCCAGGGCGCACAGCAGCGACGACGCGCCGAAGAGGACCACGCCGACCAGGAAGTATCGGCGTCGTCCCCAGAGGTCGCCGGCACGTCCGGCCGGGACCAGGGCCACGCCGAAGGCCAGCGCGTATCCGGAGAGCACCCACTGCAGATCGGCGGACCCTGCGTCGAGGCCCTCCTCGATCGCCGGGAGGGCCACGTTGACGATGCTGATGCTCATCAGCGCCGCGAACAGCGGCGTCAGCAGCGCCGTCATCGTCCGTGCCTGAGACACGCCGCCGGCGCCGTCCGAGGTTCCGCGGCTCATCGGCGCTCGACCAGGGACCGGCCGGCGCGCAGGCCGGTGAACAGGCACCCGCCGAGGAAGGTGCCCTCCAGCGCGTTGTAGCCGTGGACCCCGCCTCCGCCGAACCCGGCGGCCTCACCCACGGCCCACAGCCCGGGGATCGGAGCGCCGTCGTCGTCCAGGACGCGCGACTCAAGGTCGGTCTGGATGCCGCCGAGCGTCTTGCGGGTGACCACCCGCAGGCGCACCGCGATCAGCGGACCCGCCTTCGGATCCAGGATCCGGTGCGGGGCGACGGTGCGCAGCAGCCGGTCGCCCCGGTACCGGCGGCTGTTGCGGATCCCCATGATCTGGACGTCCTTGGAGAAGGGCTGGGCAACCTGCCGGTCGCGCGCCTCGATCTGCTCGGCGAGGTGGTCGGCCCGCAGCAGGTCATCGCCCTGCAGGGCGTTCATTCCTGCGACCAGCTCGTCCAGCGTCTCAGCGACGACGAAGTCCTCCCCGTGCTCCTTGAAGGCCTCCACAGGCGGCGCGGCGCCGGAGCCCAGCCGACTGCGGAGCAGCAGCCGCAGATCCCGCTCCGTGAGGTCCGGGTTCTGCTCGGAGCCGGAGAGCGCGAACTCCTTCTCGATGATCCTCTGGTTCAGTACAAACCAGGAGTGGTCGAATCCGCTGATGTCAGGATCGGTGCGGAGCAGACGCATGGTGCCCAGGGTGTCGAAGCCGGGCAGACCCGGGGCGGGGAGGCGACGGCCGATCGCGTCGAACCACATCGACGAGGGCCCGGGCAGGATCCGGATCGCGTGGTCCGGCCACACCGGATCCCAGTTCCGGATGCCTTCGGTGTAGTGCCACATGCGGTCGCGGTTGACCAGCCGGGCACCACGGTCGGCGACGATGTCCAGCATCCGCCCGTCCACCGAGGCCGGCACCCCGCAGATCATGCGGGCCGGGGGAGTGCCCATGCGTGAGGGCCACCAGCGGCGGACCTTCTCCTGGTCGCCGCCGATGCCGCCCGAGGCCACCACCACGGCGGGTGCGCGCAGGGTGAAGTCGTCGACGACGACGCGGTCGGCGGCGACGCCGCGCGGTGCCGGATCCTCCCGCAGGACCGCACCGGAGACCCCGACCACCGCGCCGTCCTCGACGATGAGATCGTCGACGCGACGGCGGAAGAGCATCCGCACCCGTCCCGCCGCGGCGGCCTCCCGGGCCCGCCCCACGAAGGGGTCGCTGACCCCGGTGCCGGTGCCCCAGGCGATGTGGAAGCGCGGCACCGAGTTGCCGTGGCCCGTTGCGGTGCCGTCGCCGCGTTCGGCCCACCCGACCATCGGGGTGAGGCGGACCCCGCGCTCGCGGAGCCAGGACAGCTTCTCCCCGGCCGCGAACTCGACGTAGTCCCGCGCCCACCGGCGGCCCCACAGGTCCTGAGGACGGTCACCGGTCAGTCGGTCCCAGCCGGCCGAACCCTGCCAGTCCTGCCACGCCAGGTCGAAGGAGTCCTTGACGCCGAAGCGCCGCTGCTGGGGCGTGTCGACGAGGAAGAGGCCGCCGAAGGACCAGTGCGCCTGACCGCCCAGGTTCGCCTCGGACTCCTGATCGACGAGCACGACGCGCAGCCCCGCACGGGCGGCCTCGTCGCAGGCCACCAGCCCCGAGAGGCCTGCACCGACCACGATGACGTCGCACTCCATGGTCCGAACCTAGTCCAGGCGACCGGGATCCGGCGATTCGCCACGGGAGCCCGCAGCCGGGGATAATCGCACCCATGAGCTCTCAGTCCCTGCCTCCCTCCGGCGTGCACGGGGGATCCGACCGGTCGTCCCGCGAGGAGCGGTCCGGTCCGCTGAACCTGCCGCGCATGACCTTCGCCGTGATGATCACCGTGCTGCTGGTCGCCCTCGTGCTGGCTGCCAACCAGAACGACGTCATCGGGTGGATCATCGCCGCGATCTCGGCCGGATGGCTGCTGCTCGCCGCCTGCGTGGTGCTGTTCGTCCGCCGCGGCGCCCGGAAGGTCGGGGAGACCATCGAGCACGCCCGGGCCGACCAGGCTGCGCGGAACTCCGCCTCGGGCGGGGGGACCGTCGTCGTCGACGAGGACGCCCACACCCGGAACCTGAAGCTGGACCACTCGTTCAAGATCGTCCAGGTGCAGAAGCGGGTCATCGCCGAGGAGCTGGAGAGGGGCGGCGAGGCCGACATCGACATGGTTCTGAGGTCCCTGGAGACCATCGAGCAGACCGCGCACAACGGGCGCGACATGCTGGCCGACCTGGTGGGGCGGCGCAGCGCCGAGCGGACCGAGGAGCAGGCCGGAGAACCGGCCGGTGAGCAGTCCGATGAGCGGCCCCGGCACGCCCGCGAGGACCGCACGCGCGGGGACGACGACGGCACCATTTCGGGGAGCGTGGTCCGATGAGCGCCGAGCAGAGCCCCCACACCGTCCGCGACCCCAAGCCCGAGGGTCGGCTCCGTGTGGCCTCGGTCAACGTCAACGGGATCCGCGCCGCCCACCGCAAGGGGATGGGCGAGTGGCTGGCCGACCGGGAGGTCGACGTGCTGGCGCTGCAGGAGGTCCGCGCCGACGCGTCGATCACCCGCCGGCTGCTCGACGAGATGACCGAGTCGGCCGGCGGGCCGTGGCACCTCCACGAGGAGGAGGCCGCCGCCAAGGGCCGCGCCGGCGTCGCCGTCGCCACCCGCGAGGAGCCCCGGGCCCGACGCAGCGGCATCGGTGAGGGGCACGCCGAGGACCAGGGACGGTGGGTCGAGGTCGATCTGCCCCTGGCCGACGGGAGCACGCTCACCATGGTCAGCGTCTACGTCCACTCCGGCGAGGTCGGCAGCACCAAGCAGGACCACAAGATGCGCTTCCTCGAGTACATGCGCGGACACCTGCCGCAGCTCGCCGCCGAGAAGGACCACGTGCTCGTGCTCGGCGACCTCAACGTGGGCCACACCGAGCTCGACATCAGGAACTGGCGGGGCAACAGGAAGAACTCCGGCTTCCTGCCCGAGGAGCGGGCCTACTTCGACGACTTCTTCGGCTCCTGCGGCTACGTCGACGTCGCCCGCCGCCACGCCGGCGAGGTCGACGGCCCCTACACCTGGTGGTCCTACCGCGGGAAGGCCTTCGACAACGACACCGGCTGGCGCATCGACTACCACATGGCCACCCCGGCGCTCGCCGCACTCTCCGAGAACCCGCGGGTGGATCGGGCCGCGGACTACTCGCGGCGCTGGTCCGACCACGCCCCTCTGGTGGTCGACTATCGCCTAAGCTGAGGGCGGAGACCGAGGACGTCCGACGACGTCGCCGCACACATCCCCTCAGGAGGGCCCGACCATGGTGACAGCGATCGTGATGATCAAGACCGACCAGGACGCCATCGTCGAGGCGGCTCAGCAGATCGTCGCCGTCGACGGGGTCCGTGAGGTCTACTCGGTCACGGGCGGCTGGGACCTGGTGGCCATCGTGGAGGGGCGCCGGTTCGACGACCTCTCCAGCCTCATCCCGGACCGCATCGCGAAGGTGCCCGGCCTGCGGGACACCGAGACGCTCGTGGCCTTCCGGGCGCACAGCGAGGCCGACCTGGAGGCCGGCTTCGCCCTCGGCATGGAGGACTGAGCCGCCCCGCGGCAGGGGAACACACGACGCAGCAGCATCGAGAGGACGGATACGTGGGTCAGACCCCGCACAGCCAGGAGCCCGCGACGGGTGCGACCACGCTCCCCGGAGTCGGGGAGGGGGCGCGGGAGAGGGTGCTCTCCGGCATGCAGCCCTCGGCCGACTCCCTGCACCTGGGGAACTACATCGGCGCTCTGAAGAACTGGGTGCGGACCCAGGAGGAGTACGACGCCTACTTCTTCATCCCGGACATGCACGGCATCACCGTCGCCCACGAGCCGACCGACCTGCGCGAGCGGACCCACCGCACCGCCGCGCAGTACATCGCCGGAGGGATCGACGTCGGACGCTCCACGCTGTTCGTCCAGTCCCAGGTGCCCGAGCACGCCCAGCTGAGCTGGATCATGACCTGCCTGACCGGGATGGGCGAGGCCTCCCGGATGACGCAGTTCAAGGACAAGACCCGCAGGTCCGGCACCGACGCCGCCGGGGTGGGGCTCTTCGCCTACCCGATGCTCATGGCCGCCGACATCCTCCTGTACCAGCCGCACGGCGTGCCGGTGGGCGACGACCAGAAGCAGCATGTGGAGCTAGCCCGGAACCTCGCCCAGCGATTCAACCACCGCTTCGGGGAGACCTTCCGGGTGCCCGAGCCGTTCATCCCCGAGTCCGGGGCGCGGATCTACGACCTGCAGAACCCCACGGCGAAGATGAGCAAGTCGGCGGAGTCGCCCAACGGGCTGCTGAACCTGCTCGACACCGATAAGCAGATGGCGAAGAAGATCCGCTCGGCCGTGACCGACGACGGCACCGAGATCCGTTTCGACCGTGAGGAGAAGCCTGGGGTCTCGAACCTGCTGGCGATCTATTCCGCGGTCGGGGAGCGCAGCATCGACGACCTGGTCGAGGAGTTCCAGGGTCGGATGTACGGACACCTGAAGGTGGAGCTGGCCGACGTCGTCGTCGCCGCGCTCGGACCGGTCCGCGACCGGGCGCTGGAGCTGCTGGACGACCGGGCCGAGCTCGACGCCCTGCTGGCCCGCGGCGCGGCCAAGGCGCGGGAGACCGCACGGCCAGTGGTGGCCGAGGTCTACGAGAAGATCGGCTTCCTGCCGCCGGCGCAGGACTGACGTCGTGGCGGGTGAGGACGCAGGTCGACGGAGCGCCGGCTCCGAGCCGCACCGCACCCGGCGCTCCGATGAGTCGGGGTCGGTCCCACTGGGCCCCGACGACCGGATCCGTCCGCGCACCTCGCAGCACCATGCCCTGCTCGAATCGGCCAAGAGCCGCATCGACAGGATCGACAATCGCCAGGAGGTCACCCCCCGCCCGGACCCCGTCGACCTGCACACCCTGCGTCAGCGGGAGCTGAGGGCGCGGAGGGAGGTCGGCAGGATCCGCCGCGAGCGGCGCGGTGCCGGTGCGCTGATCCCGGCGATGATCTTCTGGGGCCTGACCCGGCTGGACACCACGCGCGGCATGCGGACTGTGAACCTCTTCTTCTTCCACTACGGGACCGTCATGGCGGCGGGCGCCGCCTACATGATGTTCTTCTCGGTGGCGGCGATGCTGGTCGCCGGCTTCTCGATCGCCGGCATCGTGGTCGGCGGGAACGAGCAGCTCCAGCAGGACCTCGTCGCCGCGGTGAACACGGCGATCCCCGGGCTGATCGACACCGGCGACGGCGGGGGACTGGCCTCTCAGGAGCAGCTGTTCCGCCAGCAGGGGTTCAGCGCCGCGCTGGGGGTGTCCCTGGTGGTGCTCGTGGTGACCTCGCTGAGCTGGCTGCACGGGCTGCGGTCGGGGGTGCGTTCGATCTTCGACCGACCGCTGATGGCCGAGAACATCATCATCGTGAAGCTGCGGGATCTGGGGCTGATGCTCATCGTGGCGGTGCTGCTGCTGGGCACCGTCGGCCTGTGGGCGCTGACCACCGACGTGGTGCAGACCGCCATGGAGTTCCTGGGGTGGGACGAGGGGCCCCTGATGACGGTGATCAGCCGGGCGGGGATCCCGCTGGTCACGTTCCTGATGGACGGGCTGCTGGCGCTCCTGCTGCTCCGGGTGGCCTCACGGGTGGTGATCCCGGTGGCGGTGCTGTGGCAGTCGGTGCTGATCGCCGCGGTGGGGGCCTCCCTGCTGCGCATGGTCTCCGGGCAGCTGTTCGCGGGATCGGCGAATCCGATCCTCGATTCGTTCACCGCCGTGCTGGGGCTGTTCTTCTACTTCTTCCTGTTCAGCCTGGTGATCCTGCTGGCCGCCTCTTGGGGAGCGGTGGGGGTCGCCCGCCGCGCGGAGCGTCGCAGTGAGCGGCGCGCCTCCGGAGCCCGCTCCCCGCAGTGACCCCACAGTGACTCCGCAGTGACTCCGCAGCGGTCCGCGTGCACGTCCGGCCGGCTCGTGACCTCGCCCCACCTCCTGCTTGACTCCGCCCCCACCATCGAGGGAGAGAATCTCGCCCCGACTCGCCGGCCGGTGGGGACGAACTTCTCTCCCTCGATGAGTGGGCCCGCCGCCCCGCTGATCGAGGGAGCACGACGTGCCGCGACACGCCGATCCGGGCCGCAGGATTCGCTCCCTCGACGGTGGGGTCAGGGGAGCAACGGGTCGGGAGGGCGCTGTAGGGGTCAGGGGAGCACCGGGGTGCGGGGCGCTTCAAGGCTCAGAGTGCACAGGCTCGGGCAGTGCTGCGGCACAGAGACGGAGACAGAGAGAGGGGGCAGGAGGAGATCCGATCTCCTCCTGCCCCCTCTCTGCGCCGGGGCGCACCCGGATGCGCGGTGCTCCGACGGTCAGTCGGTCACGGCGATCACATCGCGCGGGTGAGGATCGCCTGCTTGACCTCGGCGATCGCCTTGGTGACCTCGATGCCGCGCGGGCATGCGTCGGTGCAGTTGAAGGTCGTGCGGCAGCGCCACACGCCCTCCTTGTCGTTGAGCACCTCCAGGCGCAGGTCGCCGGCGTCGTCGCGGGAGTCGAAGATGAATCGGTGCGCGTTCACGATGGCGGCGGGCCCGAAGTACTGCCCGTCGGTCCAGAACACCGGGCAGGACGACGTGCACGCCGCGCACAGGATGCACTTGGTGGTGTCGTCGAACCGCTGGCGCTCCTCCGCCGACTGCAGCCGCTCGGCGGTCGGGGCCGGAGAGCTGTTGATCAGGAAGGGCATGATCTCTCGGTAGGACTGGAAGAACGGCTCCATGTCCACGATCAGGTCCTTCTCGATCGGCAGACCCTTGATCGGCTCCACCGTGATCGGCTTGGAGGTGTCCAGGTCCTTCAGCAGGGTCTTGCAGGCCAGACGGTTGCGTCCGTTGATGCGCATCGCATCCGAGCCGCAGATCCCGTGCGCGCAGGAGCGGCGGAACGTGAGCGACCCGTCGATCTCCCACTTGACCTTGTGCATGGCGTCCAGCACGCGGTCGGTGCCGAACATGGTGATCGTCCACTCGTCCCACCGGGCCTCCTCGGAGAACTCCGGGTCGTAGCGGCGGACCTTGAGGGTGATGTCGAAGCTGGGAACCTCGCCCCCGCCCTCGCCCTGATCGAGGTCGACCTTGGAGGCGGGCTCTGCGACGTCGGAAGTGGTGCTCATCAGTACTTACGCTCCATCGGCTCGTAACGGGTGAAGACGACCGGCTTGGTGTCGAAACGGATGCCCTTGATGCCCTCCATCTCAGCCTCAGGGTCCTTGTAGAGCATCGAGTGCAGCATGAACCGGTCGTCGTCGCGGTCCGGGAAGTCCTCGCGGTAGTGGCCGCCGCGGGACTCCTGACGGTGCAGGGCGGAAACGGTCATGACCTCGGCCATGTCGAGCAGGAAGCCCAGCTCCACAGCCTCGAGCAGGTCGAGGTTGAACCGCCGACCCTTGTCCTGGATCTGCACGTTCCGGTACCGGGCGCGCAGCTTGTCGATCACGTCGAGCGCCTCGCGGATGGTCTCCTCGGAGCGGAACACCTGCATGTTCGCGTCCATGGTCTCCTGCAGGTCCGATCGGATGGCGGCCACCCGCTCGCCGCCGGAGCCGCTGCGCACGACGTCGAGCATCTCCACCGTCGCGGTCTCCGGGGTCTCCGGCAGCTCGACGAACTCGGCGCCTGCGGCGTACTCGGCCGCGGAGATCCCGGCCCGCTTGCCGAAGACGTTGATGTCCAGCAGCGAGTTGGTGCCCAGACGGTTCGAGCCGTGGACCGAGACGCAGGCCACCTCGCCCGCGGCGTACAGCCCGGGCACGATGGTCTCGTTGTCCTGCAGGACCTCGGCGTCCACCGTGGTCGGGATCCCGCCCATGGCGTAGTGGCAGGTCGGGAACACCGGCACCGGCTCCGTGTAGGGCTCCACGCCCAGGTAGGTGCGGGCGAACTCGGTGATGTCGGGCAGCTTCGAGTCGATGTGCTCCGGCTCCAGGTGGGTCAGGTCCAGCAGCACGTAGTCCTTGTTCGGACCGGCGCCGCGCCCCTGCCGCACCTCCTCGGCCATCGACCGGGCGACGATGTCACGCGGGGCGAGGTCCTTGATGGTGGGGGCGTAGCGCTCCATGAACCTTTCGCCATCGGCGTTGCGCAGGATGCCTCCCTCGCCGCGGGCGGCCTCGGAGAGCAGGATGCCCAGTCCGGCCAGGCCGGTCGGGTGGAACTGCACGAACTCCATGTCCTCCAGCGGGATCCCGGCCCGGTAGGCGATGGCCATGCCGTCGCCGGTCAGGGTGTGGGCGTTGGAGGTGGTCTTGAAGATCTTGCCCAGACCGCCGGAGGCGAAGACGACGGACTTGGCCTGGAAGATGTGGATCTCCCCGTCCGCCAGGTCGTAGGACACCACGCCGGCCACACGCTTCTGCATGAATGTGGAGCCGTCCTCGCGGGTGGCCTCCTCCTCGACGGTGAGCAGGTCGAGCACGTAGTACTCGTTGTAGAACTCGACGTTGTGCTTCACGCAGTTCTGGTACAGCGTCTGGAGGATCATGTGACCGGTGCGGTCCGCGGCGTAGCACGCGCGGCGCACGGCGGCCTTGCCGTGGTCCCGGGTGTGGCCGCCGAAGCGGCGCTGGTCGATCTTCCCCTCCGGGGTGCGGTTGAAGGGTAGCCCCATCTTCTCGAGGTCGAGGACCGCGTCGATGGCCTCCTTGGCCATGACCTCGGCGGCGTCCTGGTCGACGAGGTAGTCACCGCCCTTGACCGTGTCGAAGGTGTGCCACTCCCAGTTGTCCTCCTCCACGTTGGCCAGCGCGGCGCACATGCCGCCCTGCGCGGCCCCGGTGTGGGAGCGGGTCGGGTAGAGCTTGGTCAGCACGGCGGTGTGCGCACGCTGGCCCGATTCGATGGCGGCGCGCATGCCGGCGCCTCCTGCGCCGACGATGACGACGTCGTACTTGTGTACCTGCATCAGTGGAGGGTCTCTCTTCTCGGGTGTCTCAGAGGTGGTGCTCGACGGAGGGTCAGCCGACGACGTCGTGGCAGAAGGCCGGGACGGAGTCCAGCAGCTCGCCGGAGGAGTCCATCAGGCAGGGCTCGAAGGTGAAGATCACCAGGGTTCCCAGGGTGATGATCACTGCGGAGGCGACGAAGAGGATGCCCTTGAGTGCGACGCGGGTGCGGTCCTTCTCGGCGTAGTCGTCGATGATCGTGCGCATGCCGTTGGTGCCGTGCAGCATCGCCAGCCACAGCATCACCAGATCCCAGAACTGCCAGACCGGGTTGGCCCACTTGCCGGCGACGAAGCCGAAGTCGATCTGGTGGATGCCGTCGCCCATCATCAGGTTGGTCCACAGGTGGACGAAGATCAGCACGATCAGCGCCAGGCCGGAGATGCGCATGAACAGCCAGGCGGCCATCTCGAAGCTGCCGGAGCCGGAGCCGCTGCGGAGGTACTTGGGGTCGATTCGGCCGGAGCGCGGGGCCTCGATGCCGTGCGCGGGGAGGACCGCTTCGGGGTTCTTGGTCGTCATGATCAGGCTCCCTGGAAGAACAGCATCAGGTGGCGGACGGTGAAGGCGGCCATGGTGATCACCCAGAGCCCGACGACGCCCCAGAGGAGCTGCCGGTGGTACCGGGTGCCCTGCTTCCAGAAGTCGACGAGGATGATGCGCAGGCCGTTGAAGGCGTGGAAGACGATGCCGCCGACCAGTCCGATCTCGCCGACGATCATGATGGGGTTCTTATAGGCGCCGATCACGGCGTCGTAGGCCTCGGGGGAGACCCGCACGAGCGAGGTGTCGAGCACGTGGACCAGCAGGAAGAAGAAGATCCCCACCCCGCTGATCCGGTGGACGACCCACGACCACATGCCTTCGCGGCCCCGGTACAGGGTCCCGCCTGTCTTGGTTTGCGTCACGAGTTCCTAACCTCCCTGCAGCGCCGCACGGAAGACCGCCCACCGCCCCTCCCTCGGGTGCGGCGATCGCGCGGCGGTGCTGACTCGTACGAGGCCGGTGCGAATGCGATCTCGAGACACCAGCGTACGACACCGCGGCCCCCAGGTCGGGCCGCGACGACGAGGTCGCGGCAATATTGCGACGTACGCGCGTCCGATGGGCCCGCGCCGGGCGGGGTGCCGAATGCCGCGGGGCGCTCCGCGCGCCGCGCAGACCGGTCACGTCCGTCTACCCTGTAGGGGTGACTCATGGAGATGAGGGCGCCGCACGCACGCCCGCCGCGACCCGCGCCGATCCCTTCGAACGCTTCACCACAGTGATCCCCGCCGGAGGTGTGGGGACGCGTCTGTGGCCCCTGTCCCGGGCGAAGGCGCCGAAGTTCCTCCATGACCTCACCGGCTCCGGGACCACGCTGATCCGAGGCACCTACGAACGCATGGCGCCGCTGACCGGAGCGCACGTCATGGTCGTCACCGGGGAGGACCACCGGGAGGCGGTGCGCCGGCAGATCCCGGAGCTCGACGTCGAAGACCTCATCCTCGAGCCCTCTCCGAAGGACTCGGCGGCGGCGATCGGTCTGGCCGCGGCGATCCTGGCCCACCGCGACCCGGACATGATCATGGGCTCGTTCGCCGCCGACCAGGTGATCGCCCCGGTCGACGCCTTCCAGGACGCCGTCCGGGAGGCCGCCGCGACCGCCGCCACGGGCAGGATCGTCACCATCGGGATCACCCCGACCTACCCGTCGACCGGCTTCGGATACATCCGACGCGGAGCGCAGCTCGACGTCGACGGCGCCCCGCACGCCCATCAGGTCGACCGCTTCGTGGAGAAGCCCGACGAGGCGACGGCCCAGCGCTACGTCGACTCCGGGGACCACCTGTGGAACGCGGGGATGTTCGTAGCACCGGTCGGACTGCTGCTCCACCATCTGAGGCGGACCGAGCCTGAGCTGCACGCCGGGCTGACGGAGATCGCCGAGGCCTGGGAGGCCGGCGACGGAAGCGCCGAGGAGGTGATGGCCCGGGTCTGGCCGACGCTGACCAGCACCGCCATCGACTACGCGGTCGCCGAACCGGCGGCCGACGCCGGTGACGTCGCCGTCGTTCCGGGGGACTTCACCTGGGACGACGTCGGCGACTTCGCCGCGATCGCGCGGCTCAACCCGGCGGAGCACGAGGATGCGATGACGGTTCTCGGCGAACAGGCGCGGGTGTACTCCGACCAGTCCTCCGGCGTCGTGGTCTCCGACACCCGGCGCGTGGTCGCCCTGATCGGCGTCGAGGACATCGTGGTGGTCGACACCGACGACGCCCTGCTGGTCACCACCACCGATCACGCCCAGGCGGTCAAGCAGGCCGTGGAGGCGCTGCGCGAGAAGGGAGACTCCGATGTCCTCTGACACGTCTTCGGGCCGCACGTCGGACCGGGCCGGTGCGGTCGCGGCCGAGCTGGAGCCGCGGCTGATCGGGATGCGTCGTGAGCTGCACTCCCGCCCCGAACTCTCCTGGCAGGAGGTGCAGACCACCGAGCGGATCGCCGGCTGGCTGCGCGAGGCCGGCCTCGACCCGCAGCTGCTGCCCACCACCACGGGCCTCTACGTCGACGTCGGCGCCGGACCGCACGTGGCCGGGTTCCGCGGAGACATCGACGCCCTGCCCATCACCGAGTTCACCGGGCTCGACTACGCCTCCGTGCACGAGGGCGTCGCCCATTCGTGCGGACACGACATCCACACCACCGTGATGCTCGGGCTCGCCCTGTCCCTGCACCGGCTGCACACCGAGACCGACGGCGGCATCGGCGGCACGGTGCGCGTGATCTTCCAGCCGGCCGAGGAGACCATGCCGGGCGGGGCGCTGGAGGTCATCGCCCAGAAGGTGCTGGAGCCGCTGCCGCGGGTCTTCGCGCTGCACTGCGAGCCGCGCATCGACGTCGGCTCCATCGGCACCCGCATCGGAGCGATCACCTCCGCGGCCGACGTGGTCCGCATCGAGGTCTCGGGCCGCGGCGGGCACACCTCTCGGCCGCACCTGACCGAGGACGTGGTCGGGGCCCTGGCGCACATCGCCGCCACGGCGCCGAACGTGCTCGCCCGGCGGATCGACGTGCGCTCGGCGGTCTCGCTGGTGTGGGGTCAGATCCACGCCGGCAGCGCCCACAACGCCATCCCGGCCACGGGGACCCTGACCGGGACCATGCGCATCCTCGACGCGGAGGACTGGTGGCGGGCCGGGGACGTGCTCGACGAGATCATCACCCAGTGCGCGGCCCCGTTCGGCGTCGACGTCGACGTGGAGCACGTGCGCGGGGTCCCCCCGGTGCACAACACCGAGTCGGAGACCGGGCTGGTGGAGTCCGCGGCGCGGGAGGTGCTCGGACGGGGCGCGGTGCTGCTGGCGCCGCAGTCCATGGGCGGCGAGGACTTCGCCTGGATGACCCATGAGCGTCCCGGTGCGATGTTCCGGCTGGGCACCCGCACCCCCGGCGGGGAGGACTACGACCTGCACCGCGGAGACTACGTCCCCGACGAACGGGCGATCGGAGTCGGACTCCGGGTCATGCTCGGCGCCGCCCGTCGGCTGCTCGGCGGTGTCTGAGGAGACGGCCGGGCAGCCGAGTGCGCCGCGCCGTAGGATGGGGCCATGAGCGTGAACGACGACCGCGCAGAGCCGGCACGCCGCGGCGCACCGGCAGAGGACGACTTCGAGCTGACCGGCAGCCTGCGTGCTGCCGCCGACGCCGGACGCATCGACTGGGACGCCCTGACCACCCGGGCCCGCATCGCGATGACCAAGGCCTACGCCCCCTACTCCGGATATCCCGTCGGAGCCGCCGCGGAGCTGGACACCGGGACCGTGGTCAGCGGCTGCAACGTGGAGAACGCCTCCTACGGGGTCGGCCTGTGCGCCGAATGCACCCTGGTCGGACAGCTGCGGATGTCCGGCGGCGGCCGGATCGCGGCGTTCGTCTGCGTCGACGGCTCCGGCGAGCTCATCACCCCTTGCGGCCGCTGCCGTCAGCTGCTCCACGAGTTCGCCGCCGAGACCATGTACGTGCGGACGGCCCGGGGCGTGATCACCATGGACGAGCTGCTGCCGCAGGCCTTCGGACCGAACGACCTCGGAGTCGGAGACCACGCCGATCCGGGCCCCCGCACCGACTGAGCCCCGCACCGGCGTCTTCGTCGGCGTCCGCAGCCGCGTCGGCGCCGTTCGACGTCCGCATCGACCCAGACCACACCGAGACAGCACGCCCGACCCAGTGAGGTGACGCGCCATGACCGCAGAGAGCACACCCGACCCCCAGGCCTTCGACGTCGTCGATCTGATCAGGACCAAGCGCGACGGCGGTCGTCTGGCCGACGACGAGATCGCCTGGCTCATCGACGCCTACACCGACGGCCGCATCGCCGAGGAGCAGATGTCCGCGCTCGCGATGGCGGTCCTGCTGCGCGGGATGGAGCGGGCAGAGATCTCGCGGTGGACCCGCGCGATGATCGAGTCCGGCGAACGCATGGACTTCTCCTCCCTGACCACCGCCGACGGCACCCGCCGCCGGACCGCGGACAAGCACTCCACCGGAGGCGTCGGGGACAAGATCACCCTGCCGCTGGCGCCGCTGGTCGCCGCCTTCGGCGTCCCGGTCCCGCAGCTCTCCGGCCGAGGACTCGGCCACACCGGCGGCACCCTCGACAAGCTCGAGGCGATCCCCGGCTGGCGGGCCTCGCTGAGCAGCGAGGAGATGCTCCGCCAGCTCGACGAGGTCGGCGCGGTCATCTGCGCGGCCGGGGCCGGGCTCGCCCCCGCCGACAAGAAGCTCTACGCCCTGCGCGACGTCACCGGCACCGTGGAGGCCGTCCCGCTGATCGCCTCCTCGATCATGTCGAAGAAGATCGCCGAGGGCACCGACGCGCTGGTCCTCGACGTCAAGGTCGGAGCCGGTGCGTTCATGAAGACCCGCGCC
This sequence comes from Nesterenkonia marinintestina, assembly GCF_025420485.1. Lineage (GTDB taxonomy): Bacteria > Actinomycetota > Actinomycetes > Actinomycetales > Micrococcaceae > Nesterenkonia > Nesterenkonia marinintestina. The sequence goes on from NZ_JAOEFD010000008.1 coordinate 88,158, forward strand.
GACGCCGACGAGCTCGCCCGCACCATGGTCGCCCTGGGGACCGACGCCGGTGTGGCGACCACCGCGCTGCTCACCTCGATGGAGTCCCCGCTGGGGCTGACCGCCGGAAACGGCGTGGAGGTCGAGGAGTCCGTGGAGGTCCTGGCCGGCGGCGGACCCTCCGACGTCGTCGAGCTGACCGTGGCCCTGGCCCGGGAGATGCTCACCGCCGCGGGCCTGCCCGAGGCCGACCCCGCCGAGGCTCTGCGCGACGGCCGAGCCATGGACGTCTGGCGCCGGATGATCGCCGCCCAGGGCGGAGACCCCGACGCCGCGCTGCCGCAGGCGGCCCACCAGCACACCGTGGCCGCCCCGGCCACGGGCACGCTCACTCGGATGGACGCCATGTCCGTCGGCCTGGCCGCCTGGCGCCTGGGAGCCGGCCGCGCCCGGAAGGAGGACGCCGTGCAGGCGGGGGCCGGGGTGCGGATGCACGCGAAGCCGGGGGATCAGGTCACCGAAGGCCAGCCGCTGTTCACCCTGCTCACCGATGAGGAGCAGCGGATCGGACGGGCCGAGGAGGCGCTGACCGGCGCCGTCGACGTCGAGGAGTCCGCACAGGCCGCCCCGCAGGAGCTGATCCTCGGGCGCATCACCGCCGACGACCTCTGACCCGTCGGCCCCGCAGTGCTCGGCGAATGGCTGGACCTGTTCCAGGACACCCTCCTGGACGCGGCCAGCGGGTGGTGGACCCTGCTGGCCGTCTTCGCCGTCACCTGCTTCGACGGGGTCGTGCCCATCTTCCCGTCGGACACCGTGGTGGTCGGCCTCGGCACGATGCTCGGGGAGGCCGGCGTCCCCGCCTGGTACTGGGTGGTGCCCACCGCCGGGCTGGGAGCCCTGCTGGGAGACTTCACGGCCTACCGGATCGGACGCTCCATCGGGACCGAACGCTTCCGATGGATGCGCCGACCCGCGCCGCAGCGCGCGCTGGCCTGGGCCCGGCACGAGCTGGACAAGCGCGGCGCGCTTGTCATCTTCGTCGGACGATTCATCCCCGGGGCCCGGGTCTCGATCAACTATGTGGCCGGTGCGACGCGGTACTCCCAGCGCCGATTCCTGGTGATCGACGGAGTCGCCTCCCACGTCTGGGCCGGCTACAGCCTGGCGGTGGGACACATCGGGTCGACGCTCTTCGACTCGCTGGTGGTGGCGGTGGTCGTCGCGGTGACCTTCGCCGTCGTCGTCGGCTGGGTGTTCGACCTGATCTTCCGCGCGGTCACCGTCTGGCTGGACCGCCGCGGCGTGGCCATCGACCCGGAGGGCTACCTCGACACCTCGGCCATCGAGGTGGAGCGCCCGATCCGCCTGCGCCGTCGGGACCGGTCGGACGGTCAGGACGACGGCGGCGCCGGCCGATAGACTCGCCGGTATGACTGAGAGCCCCGCCGCTGAGCCCGCCGCACTCGACCGCATCGCCCGGCTGGAGGAGAAGGTCCGCCAGCTGCCGAAGGTCTCGCTCCACGACCACCTGGACGGCTCGCTGCGTCCGGCGACGATGATCGCCCTGGCCGCCGAGATCGGACACACCCTGCCCGCCGACGACGCCGACGGACTCGCCGCATGGTTCGTGCAGTCCTCGACCTCAGGCTCCCTGGAGCAGTACCTGGAGGGCTTCGCCCACACCACCGCGGTGATGCAGTCCGCCGCCTCCCTGCGCCGCATCGCCGCCGAGTACGTCGAGGACCTCGCCGCCGACGGCGTGGTCTACGCCGAGGTCCGCTGGGCCCCGGAGCAGCACCAGCAGGAGGGGCTCAGCCTCGCCGAGGCGGTCGACGCCGTGCAGAACGGGCTCGAGGACGGGATGCGGACGGTGGCCGAGAAGGACGGGCTCATCGTCGTCGGACAGCTCCTCTCGGCGATGCGCCAGTCGGACCGCGCCGAGGAGATCGTCGACCTCGCCCTGCAGCGCCGCGGTGCCGGGGTGGTCGGGTTCGACATCGCCGGGCCCGAGGACGGCTTCCCGCCGTCGCGCTTCGCCGCGGCGTTCACCCGACTCGCCGAGGGGATGCTCCCGGCCACCGTGCACGCCGGTGAGGGCGACGGCGTCGCCTCAGTGCGCGACGCCCTGGTCTCCGGCCGGGCCCAGCGGCTGGGCCACGGGGTCCGGATCGCGGAGGACATCTCCGTCTCCGAGGTCTCCGAGGAGACCGAGGACGGAGAGGAGGCGCTCGAGGTCAGCCTGGGAGAGGTCGCCCGCTGGGTGCGGGACCGTCGCATCCACCTGGAGATGTGTCCGACGTCGAACCTGCAGACCGGGGCCGTCGCCGGGTTCGCCCCCGACGGCGAGGAGGCGGTGCTGGAGGACCACCCCTTCGACATGCTCCACCAGCTGGGCTTCAGCGTCGGGGTCAACACCGACAATCGGCTGGTCTCCGGGGTCACGCTCTCCGGCGAGCTGGCGCGGTTGGCCGTGGCCTTCGACTACGAGACCGCGGAGCTGGCCGACTTCCAGATCAATGCGATCGGAGCGGCGTTCCTGGGCTATGAGGAGCGCGAGGCGCTCTCCGCCCTGATCCGCGAAGCCTGGCAGTGAGCGAGCGGTGAGCGACCGGGAGGACCTGCCGGACCGGAGGCCGCACCCGTTGCCCCATATGGTGCGGCTGGAGCAGGTCATCGCCGAGCTGCGCGAGCACTGCTCCTGGACCGCCGGGCTCACCCACGAGGCGCTGACCCGCTACATGCTCGAGGAGGCCCGAGAGGCCGTCGATGAGATCGAGTCCGGCGCCGTGGGGGACCCGGCGGCCGATGACAGGCTGCGCGTCGAGCTCGGCGACGTCCTGCTCCAGGTGGTGCTCCACGCCCAGCTCGGGGCGGAGCGGGGAGCCTTCGACCTGGACGGCGTCGCGGAGGCCATCACCGCCAAGCTGATCCGCCGCAACCCCCACGTCTATGGCCCGGACGGGAGGCTGGCTCCGCGACCCGCGAGCGACGCGGAGATCGAGGCCAACTGGGCACGGGTCAAACGGCAGGAGAAGGGTCAGCTCTGAGCCGCCGCGGTGGGGGACCGGGCTATAGAGTGGGGACGTCAGCGTCGACGCCTGAATCCCCCATCCGAGAAGGAGCATCCATGTCTCTGATCGCCAGCGTGTTCGGCCGCGAGGTCCTCGACTCCCGCGGCAACCCGACCGTGGAGGTCGACGTCCTGCTCGACGACGGCAGCTTCGGCCGGGCCGCTGTGCCGTCCGGCGCCTCCACCGGAGCGTTCGAGGCCGTGGAGCGTCGTGACGACGACTCCGGACGCTACCTCGGCAAGGGTGTGACCGGTGCGGTCGGCGCCGTCAACGACGTCATCGCCCCCGCGCTCGAGGGGCAGGACGCGACCGAGCAGCGAGTCATCGACCAGATCCTCCTGGACCTCGACGGCACCGAGAACAAGGCGAGCCTCGGCGCCAACGCGATCCTCGGCGTCTCGCTGGCCGTGGCCGAGGCCGCCGCCGACGCCTCCGACCTGCCGCTGTACAAGTACCTGGGGGGCCCGAACGCCCATGTGCTTCCGGTGCCGATGATGAACATCCTCAACGGCGGGTCCCACGCGGACTCCAACGTGGACATCCAGGAGTTCATGATCGCCCCCGTCGGTCAGGCCACCTTCTCCGAGGCCCTGCGCGCCGGCGTCGAGGTCTACCACGCGCTGAAGGCCCTGCTGAAGGAGCGCGGACTCTCCACAGGGCTCGGCGACGAGGGCGGATTCGCGCCGAACCTGGACTCCAACCGTGAGGCCCTGGACCTGATCTCCGAGGCGATCACCCGTGCCGGCTACACCCCCGGCACCGACATCGCCCTGGCCCTGGACGTGGCCGCCAGCGAGTTCTTCTCCGACGGCGTCTACACCTTCGAGGGTCAGCAGAGGTCGGCGGAGCAGATGAGCGCCTACTACGCGGAGCTGGTCGAGGCCTACCCGCTGGTCTCCATCGAAGATCCGCTCGACGAGGACGACTGGGACGGCTGGCGCACCCTCACCGAGCAGATCGGGGAGAAGGTGCAGCTGGTCGGCGACGACCTCTTCGTCACCAACCCCGACCGTCTGCGCCGCGGGGTGGAGTCGGAGACGGCGAACTCGCTGCTGGTGAAGGTCAATCAGATCGGCTCGCTCACCGAGACCTTCGAGGCCGTCTCCCTGGCCCAGCGCAACCGCTACACCACGATGATCTCCCACCGGTCCGGCGAGACCGAGGACACCACGATCGCGGACATCTCGGTGGCCGCCAACGCCGGTCAGATCAAGACCGGCGCGCCGGCCCGCTCCGAGCGCGTGGCCAAGTACAACCGGCTGCTGCGCATCGAGGAGGAGCTCGGCGACGCCGCCGCGTACGCCGGGGCCTCCGCATTCCCCCGGTTCTCCGCCTGAGCGTCGCCGGATCGTCGCCTGAGCGTCGAGCCTCGGTCCCGGTCCGGTGTCGCACGGGCCGGGGCCGTCTGCGACGCCCTATCCTGGTCCCAGTGACCGTGACAGCGATAGTGACAGCGATAGTGACGGTGACAGTGATGTTGCGAGGAGAGCGAGACCGTGGCCGAGGACGACGAGCAGCACCGTGATCGACGTCGCGCCGATCGGGCGCGCTCGGCTCCGCAGCGGCGGCTCGCCGAGCGTGACCGGGTCTCCGGAGAGATCCGCGTGCCCGCACGCATCACCGCGGCCCGTGCGCGTCGCGCCGAGGAGCGCGGAGGCCGGGACCACCGGTCCGCCCGACCCGTCAGCGCTCGGACCTCGGTGCCCGAGCGCACCGTCTCCGGACGGATGATCGTGCTCACGCTGGTCGCCCTGGTCGTGCTGTCGTTCATGGTGCCCACCGCCCGGACCTACTTCCAGCAGCGGGCCGAGGTCTCCCAGCTCGAGGCCGAGATCGCTCAGGAGCAGGAGCGTCAGGGGGATCTGGAGGCCGACATCGCCCGCTGGGACGACCCGGAGTACGTGCGCCAGCAGGCCCGTGAGCGGATCAACCTGGTGATGCCGGGGGAGCGCCGCTATCAGATCGTCGGAGAGCTCGACGAGGCCGGCACCGACGTGCCCGAGAACCAGGAGTCCGGCGAGGTGCGCACCGATCTGCCCTGGGCCGACGCCCTGTGGGACTCGGTCATGCGCTCCGCCGCCGAGTGACCGGGCTCCGCCCACCATCGATGAGGAACCGCCCGATGACTGACGCCGTCCCCACACCGGAGGACCTCGACACCCTCAGCCTCCAGCTGGGACGCCCCGTGCGCGACGTGGTGGAGATCCCGGCCCGCTGCGTGTGCGGCTCGCCGCTCGTCGCGGCCACCGCGCCGCGACTGAGCAGCGGGATCCCCTTCCCGACCACCTTCTACCTGACCCACCCGGCCGCGACGCAGGCGGCCTCCCGGCTGGAGGCCGACGGGGTCATGGCGGAGATGAGTCAGCGGCTGGTCGACGACCCCGACCTGGCCGCCGCGCACCGTGAGGCCCACCGGAACTACCTCTCCGAGCGGGAGCGCATCCGCATCGCCGCGGGCATTGAGCCGGTGTGGGAGATCGAGGGCGTCAGCGCGGGAGGCTACCCGGAGCGGGTCAAGTGCCTGCACGTGCTCGTCGGCCACGCGCTCGCCGTCGGTCCCGGGATCACCCCGCTGGGGGACGAGACCCTGGAGCGCATCGCCGCCGACTTCAGCCCGCAGCGCTGCGTCTGCGCCGAGTCCTGGGACTCCGGGGCGGAGGTCCCCGCCGAGGACCTGAGCCGCCATGTGCGGCTGCTGCGTCGCCGTGAGCAGGAGCAGAACGAACCTCAGACCCAAGCCCAGACCCGAGCTCAGACTGACGAGGAGGAGCGCCGATGAGGACCGCCGCCGTCGACTGCGGGACCAACTCCATCCGACTGCTGATCGCCGACGTGGCCGACGACGGCGCCTCGCTGACCGACGTGGAACGAGCCATGACCGTCGTCCGTCTGGGCGAGGGCGTCGACGCCGCAGGCGAGCTCTCGGAGGCCGCCCTGGACCGCACCTTCGCCGCCGTCGACGACTATGCGGACCGGATCGCCGCCCACGGTGCCGAGTCGGTCCGCTTCGTCGCCACCTCGGCCACCCGTGACGCCGGCAACCGCGACGTCTTCGTCGAGGGTGTGCGGAAGCGCCTCGGCGTCGACCCGGAGGTCATCTCGGGCGAGGAGGAGGCCGCGCTGTCCTTCGCGGGAGCGGCCTCGGTCCTGGACTGGGAGACCGACCGGAAGGTCCTCGTCGTCGACCTCGGGGGCGGATCCACCGAATTCGTGCTCGGCACGGCCGCCGGGGTGGAGAGCTCGATCTCCACCGACATGGGATGCGTGCGCTTCACCGAGCGCCACCTGAGCTCCGACCCGCCCACCGACCGGGAGATCGCCGCAGCGGTCGCCGAGGTCCGGGAGCACCTCGACGACGTCGCCGCGGCGGTGGACCTGGCATCGGTGGAGACCGTGGTCGGTGTGGCCGGGACCATCACCACCGTCGCCGCCGAGGCGCTCCACCTGACCAGCTACGACCGTACGGCCATCCACGGGGCCGAATCGGCGATCGCCGAGGTCCGTGAGGCCGCCGACCGTCTGCTGTCCGCCACCGCAGAGCAGCGGGCGGCCAAGGGATTCATGCACCCCGGCCGTGTGGACGTCATCGGGGCCGGGGCGCTCATCTGGCGCACGATCCTGGACCGGCTGGAGGAGCTCACCGACGGGCGGACGGATTCCGCGATCGCCTCGGAGCATGACATCCTCGACGGAATCGCCCTGTCTGCGGCCCAGCAGGACTGACGGGCGGCGCGACGGTGAGAAGCAGCACCGTCGCCGCACACGACCGACGACAGAGACGCCATGACCGCTGATCCGCATCCGACCCGATCCCGCCGGCCCCGATCGCTCGCGGCGGCCTGGGCCGCCGCACTGGTGGCCGCTCCGCTGGTCGTCGCGCCCCCGGCGCACTCCTCGCCCGAGGAGCAGCCCGACGAGCTCCCCGACCAGCTGCCCGATGCGCTGCTCGACGAGCTGCGCGACTCCGCATACTGGCTAGAGGACTACGGCGTCGACCAGGCGTGGGAGACCACCCGCGGGGAGGGGGTGAGGATCGCCGTGCTGGACACCGGCGTCGACGGCGACCACCCCGTCCTCGAGGGTGCGGTCACCGGCGGCACCGACGTCTCCGGCTCCGGCGGGGACGGCGGTCCGGTGGAGCAGGTCGCCCAGGAGCACGGGACCCTGGTCGCCTCACTGGCGGCGGGACGCGGGGTGGAGACCGCCCAGCGCGACGAGTCCGGCGTCGTCGGGGTCGCCCCGGAGGCGGAGATCCTCAGCGTGTCGATGGACCTGGCCATCGACGACGACGGCGGCACCACCCTGGAGGACCAGGTGGTCGAGGCCGTGGACTGGGCGGTCGAGAACGACGCCGACATCATCAACATGTCCTTCTCCATGCCGGACGCCCAGCAGTGGCCCGAGTCCTGGGACGAGGCGTTCCTGCGTGCCGAGCAGGAAGATGTGCTCGTCGTCGCGGCGGCGGGCAACCGGATGAGCGGGCACTGGAGCGTCGGCGCACCGGCCACCGTGCCCGGTGTCCTCACCGTGGCCGGCGTGGACGAGGAGGGCCGGGTGAGCGAGGACGCCTCCTCCCAGGGCATCTCCATCGACATCTCGGCCGCCGCGGAGCCTCTGGTCGGAGCGATCCCCGACGGCGACTACGCCGAGTGGACCGGCACCTCCGGGGCGGCGCCCATCGTCTCCGGTGCGGCCGCGCTGGTCATGGCCGCCCACCCGGACCTGTCCGCGGCCGAGGTCCGCGAACGCCTGAAGGCGACGGCCTCCTCCGCCGCCGACGGTGCGGAGGAGGGCTCCTCGGACCCGGTCTACGGCAGCGGGATCCTCGACGTCGGGGAAGCGGTGACGGCCTCCGAGGTGCCCGACCTCGACGAGTCGGACCAGACCCTGGAGGAATGGATCCGCATCCATCGCCGCGACGAGGGCGACGGCGACGACGGCGAGGACGGCGAGTCCGACGCGGAGGAGACCGAGGCCGCCGCCGACGGTGAGGCTGACGGCGACGACGGCGCGGACTCCGAGGGCGGAGGCTCCGAGGGCGCTCCGCGTGAGATGCCGGAGGCCAGGGCGACCGACGAGGTGCAGTCCTGGGCGGGTCCGGCGGTGGTGATCGGCGCCGGCGTCGTCATCCTCGGCGTGGTGTTCGCAGGTGCGGCGCACCTGGTCTCGCGCCGCCGCCGGAGCGATTCTCCCTGACCCCGCGATCTGGCTAGGATGAGACCCATGGCACTCTCTCAGAAGCTCTCCCAGAAGCCTCGCATCCTCGTCGTCGGAGGCGGCTACGTCGGCCTCACCGTCGCCCGACAGCTCCAGAAGAAGGTCAAGGCGGCCGGCGGAGTGGTCACCGTGGTGGACCCGCTTCCGTACATGACCTACCAGCCGTTCCTGCCTGAGGTCGTCGGCGGCCACATCGAGGCCCGCCACGCGGTGGTCAACCACCGCGAGCACCTGAGGGACACCGAGCTGCTCAACGGGTCGCTCGTCTCGGTCGACCACGAGGCGCGGACCGCCACGGTCGAGCTCGAAGGCGGAGGCACCGCGGAGGTGCCGTACAAGGAGATCGTCATGGGCGCCGGGGCGACGACCCGCACCTTCCCCATCGAGGGACTCGGCGATCAGGGCATCGGCCTGAAGACCATCGAAGAGGCCGTGTACGTGCGCAACCGCATCCTGGAGCGGATCGAAGCGGCCTCGATGATGACCGACGAGACCGCCAAGGCCCGGGCCCTGACCTTCACCGTGGTCGGCGGAGGGTTCGCCGGCATCGAGTGCATCGCCGAGATGGAGGACATCATCCGCGGCGCGGTGGACGCCAACCCGCGCCTGAGCCAGTCCGACGTGCGCATCGTGATGGTCGAGGCCATGGGGCGGGTCATGCCCGAGGTCACCGAGGATCAGGCCGAGGGCGTCGTCGAGCACCTGCGCGGCCGCGGGATCGAGGTGCTGCTCAACACCTCCCTCGGATCCGCGGTGGGAGGAGACCTCCAGCTCATCAGCATGGCCGACAAGTCCGAGGCCGACCGCTTCGGCTGCGACACCCTGGTGTGGACCGCCGGAGTGGCCGCGAACTCCGTGGCGAAGTCGACCGGCTTCCCGATCGACGATCGCGGCCGCATCAAGGTCGCCGCCACCCTGCAGATCGTGGGCGAGGACGGCGACGTGATCGAGGGTGCCTGGGCCGCCGGAGACGTGGCCGCGGTGCCGGACCTCACCGGTGCCGGTCCGGGCGGCTTCTGCGTGCCGAACGCTCAGCACGCGCTGCGTCAGGCCAAGCAGCTGGCACAGAACCTCACGGCCGTGCGCTTCGGCCAGGGTCAGGTGGACGAGTACCGCCACGAGTCCCTCGGCGCCGTGGCCGGCCTGGGCATGTTCCAGGGCGTCGGCAACCCCAAGGGGGTCAAGCTGGCAGGCCTGCCGGCATGGCTGGCCCACCGCGGGTACCACGGCATGGCGATCCCGAGCGTTGAGCGCTCCGTCCGCATCGCGACCGGGTGGGTCAATGAGCTGATCTTCGGCCGCGACTTCACCCCGCTGCGTGACCTGGAGAACCCGCGCGAGGCCTTCGAGCGGGCCGCGGGGAAGAAGAAGGACGAGGTCAAGGCCTGACCCGTCGATGATTCGCCGATGACCCGTCATCGATGACCCGCCGATGACCTGGTCGGCCCGCACCTGGCAACGGGTGCGGGCCGAGGTCGTCCTCCGGATCGTCGCACCGGCCCCCATAGCCCAACCGGCAGAGGCAGCCGACTTAAAATCGGTCCAGTCTGGGTTCGAATCCCAGTGGGGGCACCCCTCCGACACGACCCGACGTTCGCTCGGGGGCGAAACCCCGCCGTCGTGTTCGGCCCTGACCTGACCGGTGGGTACACTGGAGCAAGGCGCAGAGTCTCTTCCGGAGCCGCCGCCCCCGCGCGGAGGCCTCCCGGGTCGGAACTGCTGTGCAGGTCTGAGACCGCAACCGGCAACTGAGGAGAACGGCCCGAGACATGTCCAACCCGATCTTCAACACGCAGGCCTTCCCGGACCAGTTCGACGAGAAGAAGCGGCAGCGCAGCTTCACGCTGAACGGTCAGGGACAGGTCACCGAGAACACCCAGTACCCCTCGCAGGGGCAGACCTACGCCCAGCAGCACGGTATGCCCGGCCGACAGTCCGGGCAGGACGAGCTGAACCAGATGTACGGCCAGGCCTCGCCCTCCGGCGAGGACATGGGTCGGATGACCTTCGACGACGTCATCCGCAAGACCCTCATCAGCTTCGTGGTGGTCATGCTCGGTGCCGGCGTCTCAGTCACCGCCGGCGTGGCCGCGTCCGGCCTGCTGTTCCCGCTGATGCTGGTCGGCATCTTCGGCGGTCTGATCCTCGGACTGGTCAACGCCTTCAAGCGCGAGCCGAACGTGGCCCTGATCCTGGCCTACAGCCTGACCCAGGGGCTGTTCATCGGCGCCTTCTCGTTCATCCTGGAGATGCGGTTCCCCGGGATCGTGGTACAGGCCGTGGTCGCCACGCTGATCGTCTTCGGCACCATCCTGGCGCTGTTCAAGTCCGGCAAGGTCCGGGCCAGCCCGAAGCTGACCAAGATGTTCATGGTGGCCGCGACCGCCTACCTGATCTTCTGCTTGGTGAACCTCGGTTTCATGCTGCTCGGCGGCACCAGCTCCATGTTCGGCCTGCGCACCGAGTTCAGCCCGTGGATCGGCCTGGCCATCGGTGCCCTGGCCGTCCTGCTGGCCACCTACTCGCTGATCATGGACTTCACCAACATCGACGAGGGTGTGAAGGCCGGCGTCGCCCAGCGCTACGGCTGGTCGGCCGCCTTCGGTCTGACGGTCTCCATCGTCTGGCTCTACATCGAGATCCTGCGCATCATCGCCATCGTCCGATCCATGGCGGACTGACGGAGGCCGAGCCCACACCACCGATCGCTGCAGCGGGTCCGCACGAACCGAACGGGGTTCGTCGCGGGCCCGTTTCAGTCGGAACGGACCCCGACGGACGAGTCACAGACCGCGACTCACACACTGTGTCAGGATGGACCGCATGACAGCTGAGCACGAGCAGCCCGGCGCATCGAACACCCTCGGTGCGACGGCGACGAAGGAGCCCGAGACGGGCTCCGGCTGGGCCCATGCGGTGCGCGACGAGCGGGACCACGCCGTCCCCCGCCGGGAGCGGATGTCTGAGGAGCAGCGCATCCAGGAGGACATCCCCTGGGGTGTGCGCATCGCCGCCTCGTGGTCCTGGCGGGTGCTGATCATCCTCGCCTTCACCGGTGTGATGATCTGGCTGCTCTCCTACGTCTCCCTGGTCATCATCTCCCTGCTCATTGCAGCCCTGCTGGCCACGCTCATGCGTCCGGTCCACAACTTCTTCCGGAAGCTGAAGTTCCCTGCGATCCTCGCGTCGTTGAGCTCAATCGTCGTGCTCGTCGGCTTCGTCGTCGGGCTGCTCTACCTGGTGGGACAGGAGATCATCCAGGGCTTCGCCGAGATGGCCGACCAGGTGACCCGAGGGCTGCTGGACCTGCTCGGACAGGCCGAGGACGTCGCGGCCGGATTCGGCGTCGACCTCTCGCAGGACCAGGTCACCTCGTGGCTGAGCGACCTGCAGTCGACCATCCAGGATCACTCGGACACCATCCTCGGCGGGGCGATGACGATCGGCACCACCGCCGGAAACATCATCACCGGTCTGATCCTGGCGCTGTTCACCCTGATCTTCTTCCTCTCCGACGGTCGTCGGATGTGGGACTTCTCCGTGAACTTCGTGCCGCGCAAGCACCGCCCCGCCGTCCACGGAGCCGGTCGCCGCGGGTGGGCGGCACTCAGCACCTACGTCCGCGTCCAGGTCTTCGTGGCCGCCGTCGACGCCGTCGGCATCGGCATCGGGGCGGCGATCCTGGGCGTGCCGCTCGCCCTGCCGGTGGCCGTGCTGGTCTTCCTGGGCGCCTTCATCCCGATCATCGGTGCCGTGCTGACCGGAGCCATCGCCGTGCTGCTGGCGCTGGTGGCCAACGGACTGGTCAACGCGCTGCTGATGCTCGGCGTGGTGCTGCTGGTCCAGCAGTTGGAGTCCAACGTCCTGCAGCCCATCGTGATGGGGAAGGCCGTCAACATCCACCCGTTGGCCGTGGTGCTCGCGGTGACCGGCGGCACCCTGCTGCTGGGCATCGTCGGCGCACTGTTCGCCGTGCCGGTGCTGGCCTTCCTGAATCGGGCGGTGCGCTATGTGGCCAACGAGGAGTGGCGCCGGGACGACGAAGCCGTCGAGATGGACAGACGGCTCCAGGAGGAGGGCGCCATCCAGGAGGTCGAACAGGCCGAGCTGGAGGCCGAGGAGCTCGAGAAGCTCGCCGGACTGAAGAGCCGCATCAAGGCCTCGGTGCCCAGCCTGACGGCGGGGTTCAACCCCCACCGCGGCCACCACGACCACCACGGCGGCCAGGAGCTCACCGGACACCATCGGGGGAAGAGGGGCTCAGCCGTCGACGAGGAGCACCGTCGGGACGACGACCGGAGCGGCGGCCACGCCGCCGACTCCGGCCCCGAGTCGGAGCGAGGCGACCACGAAGGACGATGACATGACCCAGCAGCCTGCCGCCGCGACCCCACTGACGACCCAGGAGCGACCGGGGGAGGAGCTCACCGTCCGACTGCAGGACGTCGAGGTCGCCGCCCGCATGCTCGACGGGGTCATCGTGCGCACGCCCCTGGAGCACTCCCGGGCGCTGGGGCGGATGACCGGTGCCACGGTCCACCTCAAGTGCGAGAACCTGCAGCGTGCCGGCTCCTTCAAGGTCCGCGGCGCATACGTGCGGATGGCGCGTCTGACGCAGGCGCAGAAGGACCGAGGCGTGGTCGCGGCCTCGGCGGGCAACCATGCTCAGGGAGTGGCGCTGGCCGCGAAGAAGCTGGGGATCGGGGCGACCATCTACATGCCCCGCGGAGTGGCTCTGCCCAAGCTCGCGGCCACCCGGGACCACGGTGCCGAAGTCGTCCTCCACGGGTCCAACGTCGATGAGGCGCTGGCCGAGGCCGAGCGCTTCGCCGCCGAGACCGGTGCCGTGTTCATCCACCCGTTCAACAATGAGGACGTCGTCGCCGGCCAGGGAACCATCGGACTGGAGATCCTGGACCAGCAGCCCGACGTGGACACCGTGATCACCAGCATCGGCGGAGGCGGCCTGCTGGCGGGGACTGCGGTGGCCATCAAGCAGGAGGCCGCCCGGCGGGGTCAGAAGGTCCGAGTCATCGGCGTGCAGGCGGCCAACGCCGCTGCCTACCCGCCGTCGCTGGCCGCCGACGCCGTGGTGCCGCTCAAGGGGGTGCGCACCATCGCCGACGGTATCGCCGTGGGCCGCCCGGGACAGATCCCCTTCGACATCATCCGTGAGCTGGTCGACGACGTCGTCACCGTCAGTGAGGACTCCATCGCCCAGGCGCTGATCTTCCTGATGGAGCGCTCGAAGATGGTGGTCGAGCCGGCCGGCGCGGTCTCGGTGGCCGCGCTCCTGGAGGGCAAGCTGAAGGAGCTGGGCATCGACGCCCGCTCGGTGGTCGCGGTGCTCTCCGGCGGGAACATCGACCCGATGCTCATGCTCAAGGTCATCCAGCGCGGACTCTCCGCGGCGGACCGCTTCCTGACCGTGAAGCTCATGCTCAAGGACCGTGCCGGTGAGCTGGCGACGATCTCGAAGATCATCTCCGACGCCGACGCCAACGTCACCGGGGTGGACCACTCGCGGATCGGCGGCGCGCTGTCGATGGGCGATGTGTCGATCACCATCAACATGGAGACCAAGGGCACCGAGCACTCCCACCAGGTGCTCGACGACCTGCGCCACCAGGGCTACGAGCCCATCGTCATGAACTGAGGGCCCGCTCAGCTCGCGCGGGTCAGCCGGAGAACGGCTCCGCGGCGACGATCTCCACCGGGATGTCCTTGCCGTTGGGTGCGGCGTAGGAGATCTCGTCGCCGACCTTGTGGCCGTTGATCGCCTCACCGATGGGGGAGCGCAGCGAGTAGACGTCGAGGTCCGAGTCCCCGGCGATCTCGCGGTTGCCGAAGAGGAACGTCATCTTCTGCCCCGCGATCTTCGCGGTGACCATCATGCCGGGCTCGACGATGCCGTCGTCGGCCGGGGCGTCGCCCACGTAGGCGTGCTCGAGCAGGTCGGAGAGGTAGCGGATGCGGGCCTCCGCCTTGCCCTGCTCCTCCTTGGCCGCGTGGTAGCCGCCGTTCTCCTTGAGGTCGCCCTCCTCGCGGGCCGCCTCGATGCGATCGACGATCTCCTGGCGACCCGGGCCGCTGAGGTGGTCCAGCTCGGCCTTGAGCCGGTCATAGGCCTCCTGGGTCAGCCACTGTGCGTTCTCGTCGGTCTCGTGAGCGTTGGTCGCCACTGTCGTCTCTCCTCGTCCGGTACATGCAAAAAGACCCCGCCTCACGAGCGGGTCGACTGCCGGGTCACGCCCGAGCCGTCCCAGGGCGGGGTGGTGATGCGTCCCCAGCATAGTTGCTCCAGCGACTCACCTCAACGCGCCCGCCGAGGAGGGCGCGGCGGCGTCGGTGCTCGTCAGAGCGTCATGACGAACGCGATCACGAACATGGCCAGCATGGCCAGCGCGATCGGGGCGCGCATCCGGTACAGCAGCGAGTCCCGCCTCATGCGTCGACCTCCCAGCAGCGGTCGACGATTCCGGTCACGGCCCGGTACTCGGTGCGCAGGTCGGTCTCGAAGTACCGGCTGCGGTCCTCCGCGGAGCTGCCCTCCTCGTCCGGGCCGATGGTGACGATGGTGGCGCCCACCACCGCGTAGGAGGAGTCCAGGGCATGCAGCATGCACTGTGCGGTGACGTCGAAGTCCTTGCTGACTTCGTAGTCCACCGTCATCTGGGTGTCGGAATGGATGGTGTATCCGACATCCTTGTAGGTGAGCTGTCCGACGGCGTTGCCGATCGCGAAGTACACGGCCGCGGCGACCGCCGCCGCCAGGGCACCGATGATCAGCCAGCGGCGCGTCCGCGGGCTCAGCCCCGAACGGGCCGAGCCGTAGCGCCCGGCGAGGGTGTCCTGGGAGGGCGAATCGGTCATCGCGACTATTCTAGGTCCTCAGACCTGCCGTCCGGACATACCCGTCCGCCGATGACCTGATCGGAGAGAGCCCAGTGACCTCGAGTCCTCAGATGACCGCGACGTCGGACGCCGACGTCCTCGACGTGCCGCCCTCGCAGGGGCTGCGTCTGCTCGCCGTCCACGCACATCCCGACGACGAGGCGTCCAAGGGCGCGGCGATGATGGCCGCCTACGCGGCGGCCGGCGCGCAGGTGATGGTGGCCACCGCGACCGGCGGCGAGGCCGGCGACCTGCTGAACCCCGCGGCCGAGTCCGCGCACAGCGACCGCGACCTGACCGGGCTGAGGAGGCTGGAGATGGCCGAGGCCGCCGAGGCCCTCGGCGTCGAACACGTGTGGCTGGGATTCGTCGACTCGGGGCTCCCCGACGGCGACCCCATGCCGCCGCTGCCCTTCGGCAGCTTCGCCACCCTGCCCGTGGAGCAGGCCGCCGCACCGCTGGTGCGGCTGATCCGGCGCTTCCGCCCGCACGTGGTCATCTCCTACGACGAGAACGGCGGATACCCGCACCCGGACCACATCATGAGTCACCGGATCGCCGTCGAGGCCTGGGAGCGCTCCGGCGACGACACGTTCTACCCGGGCGCCGGTGAGCCGTGGACCCCGCTGAAGCTCTACTACGACCGCGCGTTCAACCCTGCCCGGTTCCGCGCGATCCATGAGGCGCTGCTCGAGGCGGGGCTGGACTCGCCGTTCGGCGATCGGCTGAGGCGCTTCGAGGACGGAGACATGCCGTGGCGGGCCTCCCACGAGACGACGACCCAGGTGCCGATCGGCCGGTTCCTCGAGCACCGGGACCGTGCGCTGCGGGCGCACCGCACCCAGGTCGACCCGGACGGCTTCTTCTTCGCCACGCCCAACGACTTCGTCCGCCGAGTCTGGCCCTACGACGACTACGTGCTCATCGACTCCAGGGTGGAGACCCGCACTCCGGAGGACGACCTGTTCGCCGGACTGCGCTGATGAGCCGCCCCCGACCCGCGTAGACTGGTCCGGCGACGAGAATCCCTGAGGCGAGAGACTCCCTGTGCATCTTCTTCCCGTACTGACCGACTGGTGGCCCGGAGGCGGCGGCCAGGACGAAGGTCCTGCCCTGCGCGAGGGGCTCGAGGAGTCCGACATCACCCCCGGCATCGAGGGGTTCCTCTTCACGGCACTGATCGTGGTGCTGCTGATCTTCATCGTGCGTGACATGATCCGGCGCATGCGTCGGATGAAGTACCGGGCGCAGATCGAAGCGGAGGCCGACGGGGACGAGCCGGAGTTCCCCGGTGAGGTGACCGCCGCGCAGATCAGCGAGTCGCAGCTGCGGGCCCGCGAGGCCGCCGCCGCCCAGCGCTTCGGGGCAGCCCCCGTCGCGGAAGAGGCGACGAGGCGGGACCCTGCCGCCGAGGCTGCGGAGTCGTCCGCACCCGAGGACCTCGAGGGCGGACGACCTCGGGAGCGATGACCGCGGGCGCACCGACGGCACGGGAGCGGCTCGACCGTCTGCAGGTCTGGGCCTATCTGGTGGCCGCGGCGGCGGGACTCCTGGCCGGATCCCTCGCCCCCGGCGCCTGGGCCTCGGCCGAGGTCCTGGTGTGGCCGCTGCTGGCCGCCCTGCTCTTCGCCACCTTCACCCAGACCCCGTCGGCCGACATCCCGCGGGCGTTCGCCGACCGGCGCTTCCTCGTCGTCGCCGTGGTCGGGAACTTCGTGGTCATGCCGGGGGTCGCCTTCGGACTGACCCGGTTCTTCGAGGACGGGGACCCGGTGCAGATCGGGCTGCTGCTGGTCCTGCTGGTGCCCTGCACCGACTGGTTCATCACCTTCGCCCACCTCGGCCGGGGCGACGGCGCCCGTGCGGCGGCCCTGACCCCGCTGAACCTGCTGCTCCAGCTCGGCCTGCTGCCGGTCTATCTGTGGCTGATGACCGATGTGCAGGTGCTCACCGTCGACTCCGGGTCGCTGGTCGCCGCGGTCGCCGTGGTGCTGGTGCCGCTCGCAGCGGCGTTCGCGCTGGAACGGCCGCTGGGCCGATCGGACCGCGGTCGGGCGGTCCGAGAGCGGCTCGGGCTGCTGCCGGTGCCGCTGCTGGCCGTGGTGGTGCTGATGGTCACCGCCGTCCACGCACCGCAGGTGATAGGCGCTGCGGACCTGCTGCCGGCCGTCGCCGTCGTGGTGGTCCTGTTCCTCGGGGCCGCACTGGTCGCCGCAGCGCTGCTCGGAGCGGCTGGTCGGCTCCCGATGCGATCACGAAGGACGCTCGCGTTCTCGTTCTCCACGCGCAACTCGTTCCTGGTGCTGCCGGTGGCCCTGGCGCTGCCCGTGGGGTGGGAGATCGCCCCGGTGGTCGTGGTGCTGCAGTCCCTGCTGGAGCTGCTGGCGATGATCGTCCTCGTGCGCCTGGTGCCCGAGGCGCTCTTCAGGGAGCGTGCCGGCGAATCCCGGTGACCCGGTGACCCGGTCGCCCGGTCAGCCACCCAGCAGCGCGAACATGATCGCGATGTAGTGGCACACGAATCCGACCAGCGTGCAGGCGTGGAACAGCTCGTGGAATCCGAACCACGTCAGTGAGATGTTCGGCCTCTTGAGCCCGTAGAAGAAGGCTCCGGTGATGTAGGCCGCGCCGCCGGCGCAGATCAGGATCGCCGAGACCGTGTTCGCCGCGAAGAAGTCACCGATGAAGATCACCGCGGCGAGCCCGAGCAGCACATAGACCGGGACGTAGAGGGCCCGCGGTGCGGAGGTCCAGAACAGCCGGAAGGCCACTCCTCCCAGAGCGCCCGCCCAGACGCCGGCCAGCAGGATCGCGTCCCTGGGCTCCGGCAGCAGGGCCAGGGTCAGCGGGGTGTAGGTCCCGGCGATGATCAGCATGATGTTCGTATGATCCAGCCGTTTGAGCACCAGGGCGGTGCGGGCGGACCACCGCCCCAGGTGGTAGGTGGCCGAGACGGCGAACAGCAGCAGCCCGGTGATCGCATACACCACCGAGGCGACGGTGAGGATCCCGCTGGGCGAGAGGGCGATCAGCACGATGCCGGCGGCCAGGGCCAGAGGCACCATCCCGGCGTGCAGCCAGCCCCGCATCTTCGGCTTCAGAGGGATGTGGGAGTCGAAGAGTCGGTCCGCCGGTGCGACGCCGTCGCCGCGAGGATGATCCTGGGCTCCGGCGTCGTGCCGGGCGCGAGCGTCGGTCATCGTCATGGGATGCAGTGTACTCGCCCTATATGACCGCTGAGTAACAAGCCGGCGTCCCACCGGGATCGGTCGGGCATGTGTACCGTGGAACGGTTCCTCGACGGAGAGCGAAGGGGGAGGGGATGGCACTTCAGGATCTGCTCTACCGTGCCTACGAGTCGCGCCTCCACTGCAGTCTGTCGCCGGACCGGATGCCGCGGCACATCGGCGTCGTCGTCGACGGCAATCGGCGGTGGGCCAGGCTCGCCGGCGGCTCGACCTCCGACGGCCACGCCGCAGGAGCCCGCCGCATCGTGGAGTTCATCGGCTGGTGCGCCGAGCTGCGGATCCCCACCGTCACCCTGTACATGCTCTCCACCGACAATATGAACCGGTCGGCCGAGGAGCTGGAGAAGCTCACCGAGATCATCGGCGACACCCTGGACAGCCTGGCCGAATCCCGGCCCGGCGGCCGGCCGGTCCAGGTGCATCCGGTGGGGGCCCCGGACCTGCTCCCCGAGGCGCTCGCGGCGCGGCTGCATGAGATCAGCGGGCCGCAGGAGGCCCCGGCCGTCCACGTCAACGTCGCCGTCGGGTACGGCGGGCGGCGGGAGATCGTCGACGCCGTCCGTGAGCTGCTCCTCGAGGCGGACGGGGCCGGCCGCACCCCCGCGCAGGTGGCGGCCGAGCTCAGTCCGGCCGACATCTCCGCGAAGCTCTACACCCGCGGGCAGCCCGACCCCGACCTCATCATCCGCACCTCCGGGGAGCAGCGGCTCTCCGGATTCCTGATGTGGCAGTCGGCGTACTCCGAGTTCTACTTCTGCGAGGCCCTGTGGCCCGACTTCCGGCGGGTGGACTTCCTGCGCGCGCTGCGTGACTTCTCCCGGAGGGGACGGCGCTTCGGGGGCTGACCTGGACTCCTGTCACGGGAAGTTCACCGGCTCGTCACATCGCGACACGGCCTCCTCCACACCCACGAGGTCGGGCGCGTCTACGCTGAAGGTGTCAGCACCCCTGACCGGAGAGGCTCTCGATGCCGTGTCCTCGGACCATCGATCACAGGGGTCGGCTCGGCCCCTCGGCCGCTCCGACCAACACCGATCGATGCGCGGGGGCGCTCGGCCCCCGGGTCTGGAGCCATTGTGACTGCTGTCAGCACCTCCCAGGACGCCCTGACCGGCGCGACCTCCGACGTCGAAGCCGTCGTCGCCGGGGCCGTCGCGCAGAAGACCTACATCCTGGACACCTCGGTCCTGCTCTCCGACCCTCGGGCGATCACCCGGTTCGCCGAGCATGACGTCGTCGTGCCGGTCGTGGTCATCTCGGAGCTCGAGCACAAGCGTCACGACTCCGAACTGGGCTACTACGCCCGGTCGGCGCTGCGCCTGCTGGACGAGCTGCGGATCACCCACGGGACGCTCAACAGCCCCGTGCCGCTGAACGACGAGGGCGGGACCCTGCTGGTGGAGCTGAACCACATCTCCCTGGAGGTCCTGCCGCACGGGTTCCGCGGCAGCGACAACGACTCCCGGATCCTCGCAGTGGCCAAGAGCTTCGCCGACGAGGGCCGCGACGTCACCGTGGTCTCGAAGGATCTGCCGATGCGTGTTAAGGCCTCGGCGATGGGACTGGACGCCGATGAGTACCGCAACGAGTGGGTCGCCGACTCGGGGTGGACGGGCCTGGAGTCGGTCACCGTATCCGACGAGCAGCTCTCCGAGCTCTACTCCGCCGAGCGGATCGTCCTGGAGGAGGCCGCCGGGCTCCCGAAGAACACCGGTCTGGTCATCCACTCCGGCACCGGCTCCGCCCTGGGTCGGCTGCACGCCGACGGCGAGGTGCACCTGGTGCGCGGCGACTCCGACGTGTTCGGGCTCTACGGACGCTCTGCCGAGCAGCGTCTGGCCATCGACATGCTGCGGGACTCCGAGGTCGGCATCGTCTCCCTGGGCGGCCGGGCGGGCACCGGCAAGTCGGCCTTGGCGCTGTGCGCCGGCCTCGAGGCGGTGCTGGAGCGCGGCGAGCACAAGCGGATCGTGGTCTTCCGCCCGCTGTACGCGGTCGGTGGTCAGGAGCTGGGGTACCTGCCGGGCTCCGAGGCGGAGAAGATGAACCCGTGGGGCCAGGCCGTCTACGACACCTTGGGCGCTGTGGTCTCGGAGAACGTGCTCGACGAGGTCGTCTCCCGCGGGCTGCTGGAGGTGCTGCCGCTGACCCACATCCGTGGGCGGTCGCTGCACGACGCGTTCGTCATCGTCGACGAGGCGCAGTCGCTGGAGCGCAACGTGCTGCTGACGGTGATGAGCCGGATGGGTCAGAACTCGAAGATCGTGCTCACCCACGACGTGGCCCAGCGCGACAACCTGCGGGTCGGTCGGCACGACGGTATCGCCGCCGTCGTCGAGATCCTCAAGGGCAATCCGCTGTTCGGGCACATCACGCTGACCCGCTCGGAGCGCTCGCGGATCGCCGCCCTGGTCACCGACCTCCTCGAGGAGCACTGAGAGGGAGCACCGAGGGGAGCACTGGGGAGAGCACCGACCCCCGGGTCCGACGCGGAGGGGTTCAGCGGTGCTTCTCGAGCTTCTTCGCGTACTTCAGGGCCCTGCGGTGTTCGCGGTCCGCGCGGATCTGACGGGTGCTGCCCAGGGCCGCGATGACACCTCCGGCCGCTCCGGCGAGGTGACCGGTCCAGGAGATCCCGGACTGGGGCAGCAGTCCGACCAGGAACGGCACCAGGTAGCCGGCCAGCACCAGCAGGGCGGCGAGCAGCGGCAGCGGACGTCGGGTCGCCCATCCGTAGACCACCAGGAACGTGGCGAACCCGTAGACCAGGATCGACGCGCCGATGTGGACTCCGGGTGTGCCGATCACCCAGAGCACCGCCGTGCCCAGCAGCCACACCGCGGCGGTGATCCGCAGCAGCCGGCCGGTGACCGCGGCGGCGATCGCCCCGAGGAGGAGCAGGGCCACCGAGTTGCCGATC
Source organism: Nesterenkonia marinintestina (assembly GCF_025420485.1). Classification (GTDB taxonomy): domain Bacteria; phylum Actinomycetota; class Actinomycetes; order Actinomycetales; family Micrococcaceae; genus Nesterenkonia; species Nesterenkonia marinintestina. The sequence continues at coordinate 109,490 of NZ_JAOEFD010000008.1, forward strand.
AGGTGGGTCCATCCGCCGTGGAGCAGCGGTGCGAAGACGACGCCGACGAGCCCGTCGAGGCTGCGCGGGCGCAGCCCCAGTGATGAGGAGAGCCAGCCGGCTCCGAAGAAGTTGACCACGTGGACCGCCCACATGACGCCGATGAGGATCAGCAGCGGAGCGAAGATCCCCAGGGTGCCGGTGCGCGCGTCGCGCATGATCGCGCCCCAGGAGTCGCCGGTCTCGCTGCGCGCCGGCTCCGAGGCGGGGTCGTACGCGGCGGGGTCGCTGCGGCGTGCCATAGGTGCCTCCTGCTCGGACGGTCGGAGGACAAGTCTATCGAGCGTGTCTGAACGGTGCGCCTGAACAGGATGCGCCTGAGCTGGACCGGGAGGATCTGGTACTCCACAGCCTGCGGCTGCGGAGATGAGAGGTGCCGAACCTCTCCGTAGAGTGGCGGACGTGATCGGACTGCTCGGTGAGACGCTCAGCTCCGGCGGCTGGAGTGCGGCCGCCGGGATCCTGCTGATCCTCGGTCTGAGCGGTTCCACGGTCTGCGCGCTTCTGCTCACGGTGGTGGACCTGCGGGAGCATCGCCTGCCCAACCGCATCGTCTACCCGTGGACGGCGACGACGGCGGGGCTGCTGCTGATCGTGTCCCTGGTGATGGGCGACGTCGGCGTCTGGGGGCGGGCGCTGCTCGCCGGGGTGGTGTGGTCCCTCGGGTTCCTGGTGGTGAAGCTGATCCATCCGCCGTCGATCGGAATGGGCGACGTCAAGCTCGCGGCGGTGCTGGGGCTGTGGGCTGGGTTCGTGGGATGGTCGACCCTCGGCGCCGCCGTCGTGGTGTCGTTCCTCCTCGGGGGAGTGGTGTCCCTGGTGCTGCTGGTCACCCGCCGTGCGAACCGCAGCACGCGCATCCCCTTCGGGCCGTTCCTGCTGGGCGGGACCGCGCTCGCGCTGGTGATGTGGTGAACTGGGCCTCAGAGCCGACCCGCCCACGGAGGTGACCAGAGGTGCCCACCCCTGACTTCATCCGCGAGCTGCGCGAGCACGTCGGGACCGCAGAGCTGTGGATCCCCGCGGTGCGAGGCGTCGTGGTGCGCCGCACGGCCGACGAGCCTGAGGTGCTGCTGGTCCGACGGACCGACTCCGGCCGCTGGACGGTGACCTCCGGGATCCTCGACCCGGGGGAGCAGCCGGCGGTGGGGGCGGTCCGGGAGATCGAGGAGGAGACCGGGGTCCGTGCCCGGCCGGTGCGGGTGGCCGGTGTCTTCGCCTCGCATCTGATCGAGTATCCCCACGGGGATCGGTGCCGCTACCTGGACACCGTGCTGGAGATGGAGGCCGTCGGGGGCGAACCTCGGGTCAACGACGAGGAGTCCGTAGACGTGGGGTGGTTCCCGGTCTCAGAGCTGCCGGAGCCGATCACCGACGATCAGCGGATGGTGATCGGCTGGGTGCTCGACGCTCAGGCCCCGGCGCGGTTCTTCGACGAGCCGCCGGGTCGGTACGCTCAGCACGTCACTCTGCCGCCGACCCCTGAGGAGCAGCCATGGCACGGATCCTGACGCTGGTGCTGATGGGCATCGTCGTCTTGGTGGCCGTGGCGATCGCGGTGGCGTTCGTCGCCGTCATCTGGCAGCTGGCCACCCGGCGCGGGGCGGACGACCGACGGCGGCACGACGAGGGTGACCCCGACGTGCCGCCGTGGCAGCGCTGAGCGTGGTGACCGTGAGGTGACTCAGCCCGGCTGAGTCATGGACTTCACGTCGAGTGCCGAGTCCAGCTGATCCTCGGTGAGGTCCCCGCGCTCCAGGTAGCCGAGCTCGACGACCGCTTCGCGCACGGTCTTCTTCTCGGTGACCGCGTACTTGGCGATCTTCGCGGCGGCCTCGTAGCCGATGTGCTTGTTCAGCGGGGTGACCACTGAGGGGGAGGCGCCGGCGAAGAAGCCGCAGCGCTCCTCGTCCGCGGTGAGGCCCGTGATCATCTTGTCCGCCATCACGTAGCTGGTGTTGGTCAGCAGGCGGACGGACTCGAGCAGGTTGGCGGCCATGACCGGGATGCCGACGTTGAGCTCGAAGGCGCCGTTGGTCGAGGACAGGGCGACGGTGGTGTCGTTGCCGATGACCTGGGCGCAGACCTGGATGGCGGATTCGCAGATGACCGGGTTGACCTTGCCGGGCATGATCGAGGACCCGGGCTGCAGGTCCGGGATGCGCAGCTCGCCGAGACCGGTGTTCGGACCGGAGCCCATCCAGCGGAGGTCGTTGTTGATCTTCATCAGCGAGTAGGCGATGGTGCGCAGCTGGCCGGAGGCCTCGACGAGTCCGTCGCGGTTGGCCTGGGCCTCGAAGTGGTCCCGGGCTTCGGTCAGCGGCAGGCCGGAGTCCTCGGCGAGGTGACGGATCGCCTTCTCTGCGAAGCCCAGCGGAGTGTTGATCCCTGTGCCGACGGCGGTGCCGCCCAGCGGGACCTCGGCGACGCGGGGGAGTGCGGCGTCGACGCGCTCGATGCCGTAACGGATCTGAGCGGCGTAGCCGTGGAACTCCTGGCCCAGGGTCACCGGTGTGGCGTCCATCAGGTGGGTGCGCCCGGACTTCACGACGTCCTTGAACTCCTCGGCCTTGGCCTCCAGGGCCTCTGCCAGGTAGGTCAGGGCGGGCTTGAGGTCGTTGATCAGCGCCGAGGTCGCTGCGACGTGGACCGAGGTGGGGAAGACGTCGTTGGAGGACTGCGAGGCGTTGACGTGGTCGTTCGGGTGGACCTCGTTCTCCGAGCCCTTCTCCTTGAGCGACCGGTTGGCCAGTGTGGCCAGAACCTCATTGGTGTTCATGTTCGAGGAGGTGCCGGAGCCGGTCTGGAACACGTCGATGGGGAAGTGCTCGTCGAGCTCCCCGGACTCGACCTGTTCGGCGGCGGTCGAGATGGCGTCGGCGAGCTCCTGGTCGAGGACCCCGAGCTCGGCGTTGGCCCGTGCGGCGGCCTTCTTCACCCGGGCCAGGGCTTCGATGTGGGCGCGCTCGAGGGTGCGTCCGGAGATCGGGAAGTTCTCCACGGCGCGCTGGGTCTGGGCGCGGTAGAGGGCGTGGGCGGGCACCTTCACCTCGCCCATGGTGTCGTGCTCGATGCGGAATTCGGTCTCAGCAGAGTTCTCGGTCATGGTGCCATTCTAAGGAGCCTGCGCGGGGCCGCCACCCTGTCGCCGCCCTGTGACGGAGCCTGTCGCCGGCGAGGACGGGGGAGTTCGGGCGTGGTCATCCACAGGACAGGACCGTGAGATGGAATCGACGTGTCCAGGGTCGATACACTCGTCCGCGGTTGAGAGACGACACCTGAGTGAACGTGATTCGTAACTGGATGGGATGACTGATGACGTTTGAGGGGGCTTCGGTGGGGCGTGCCCACCGATCGACGACGGCCGGATCGAATTGGTCCGCCTGGCACGTGCGGAGTATCGCGACTGCCGCGGCACTGGGGCTGCTACTCGTCGGCTGCGGGGGCGATGAGGGTGACGCTGATGACGATGGTGGTGATCAGGAGACCGTCGACGCGGCGACCGAGGAATCGGAGGAGGCTGAGGACAGCGACGACGAGGGTGACGACGACTCCGACGAGGACGAGCCCGTTCCGGCGTCCTCTGGCGGACCGGCGCAGAATTGGCCCGAACCAGAGAAGCCCGACGCCATGTTCGAAGAGACCGAAGAAGGCGCCATCGCTGCCCTCGAGTACTGGTGGGAAGTTCGAGAGCACGCTAGAAACACTGGTGATCTCAGTGTGCTTCGTGAGATATCAACCGAGGACTGCCGAATGTGCCAGTCCGAAATCGACACAGCGGACCAGGCCTATCAGGAGGGGGCTTGGTTCGTGCAGCAGCCAGATCAGGTGACGGTCGTGTCGACCGAGATCATGGATGAATCGCTTGCACTTGTTCAGTTCGATCTCGACCCAGGGTCATTCGAGGGGTACTCAGACGACGGACTTCATGCTGACTCCGAGGGTGGAGACCCTGCGGGTTGGGAGGCCGACCTCGTATTCGACGAGGAGTGGGCGGTATATGAACTGGAGCTCATGACAAGCGCCGAGGATGAGGGATGATCGCGTTCGTTTCCTGTGCTTTCATTACTCTGTCTCCCGAAGAAGCAAGTCAGGACATCTTCGCTGATCTTGACGAGAACGCAGCGAGTGTTGAAATCGAGCGAGCGATTCCCAGCTCCGGAGGTTCAAGTAGCAACCGTCCCAACTCATCTGAGGGTGATCGTCCAAGATCAGCCCCGCCATCGGGCCCCAACGGTGCATCAACTCCTAGCCCAGATCGACCGGGATCTAGTCGTGAGGATCGAACCGTGGAGGGCGGAGATTCAGGCGGAGGGGGCCTGGAGATTCCGTCGACGATGGATCCGCTCAATGCGTGTGGTGAGGGGGAGGTCTTCTCCGCAGGTGAGGAGTGCGTCTCCGAGACCGCCCAGCAGGAATGCCAGGACGACATGGACGGCCTCACCGTCCCCTTCATCTCTCTCGACGGACTCTGCGACGACTTCGGAGCATACGAGCCCGATGAGAGTATGGCCGTCCCGGTCGGGGACGGAGGCGGAGGTGCCGGAGGCGACGGTCTGCCGTCCGAACCGGACGGCGCCCCGATGCCGGTCGCAGATGAAGTCAGCGAGGACGACCTCGCCGTGGAGATCAGCAGCGGCTTCGCCGAACTCGGCATCGAACCGGCCTCCGTCGAATTCCACCCCGACCTGCTGGGCTTCGGATACGTGGATCGACACAGGAACATGTCAACCTCGCTAAACTAGGTGCATGGACGCCGCCCTGTATACGCGCATCAGCATGGACCGCACCGGCGAACGCCTCGGAGTGGAGCGCCAGGAGTCCGCCTGCCGGAGGGTGGCCGAGGAACGCGGCTGGAAGATCGCTGAAGTGTTCTCCGACCCCAACGTCTCCGCGTTCGACGCTAAGGCCCACCGCCCAGGCTACGAGCGGCTGCGCCGTGCTTACGCCGACGGCCGGTTCACCGCCCTGGTGGTGTGGGATCTCGACAGGCTCACTCGACAGCCCAAGCAACTTGAGGAATGGCTGGAGGCCGCCGAGCGGCAGGGGCTCTCCCTGGCGACTGCTACCGGCGAGGGCGACCTGACGACTCATGAGGGCCGCATGTTCGCCCGCATCAAGATCTCTGTGAGTCGGTACGAGTCAGAGCAGAAGGGCGCACGGCAACGCCTGGCCAACCGGCAGCGGGCCGAGGCCGGCAAGCCGCTGGTGAGTCGCCGCCCGTTCGGATTCGAGAAGGACCGGGTCACGCACAACCCCCGCGAGGCCGACGTGACGCGCCAGATCTACGCCGACTACTTGGCCGGAGTCTCGCAGCGGGAGATCGCCCGGAGGCTCCAGCAGAAGGGCATCAAGACGGCAGCCGGCAACGAGTGGCAGCAGGCCTCGGTGCGAAACTTCATCAGGTCACCGCGGAACGCCGGCCTGGTGATCCTTCACGGCGAGATCATCGGGCAAGGCGAGTGGGACCCCATCGTGGACCGAGAGACCTACGAGGCAGCCCAGGCGAAGATGCGCCGCTCCACCGCCGCCCAGCGGGAGGGCGGCTGGTCCGTGGATGCGAAGGGGACGCCGAAGCATATCCTCACCGGCCTGGCGACCTGCGGTGTCTGCGGTGCGACAGTCACTACGGGCTACAACGGGCAGGGGAGCCGGCTCGTCACCTGCCGCGCTTCGGGATGTGTCGGTCGGCAGGCTCAGGCCGTCGAAGATCTGGTGGTCCGTGTCGTCCTCGGCCTGGTCCAGCGGGACGGTCTGGCAGCTCTGCCTGAACGGCAGGGGTCGGATCGGGCGGCCCTGGTCCAGGAGAAGGCCACACTGCAGAAGCGGCAGGAGCAGCTGGCCGCTGACCTGGCCGACACCGACATGACCTCGGCACAGTTCCGGGCGATGAACACCCGCTTCACCGAACGGCTGGACGAGATCAACCGGCAGCTGACCGCAGCCTCTGACGCTGCGGACCTGCGCCCGCTGATCGACGCTGACGACGTACACGCCGCCTGGGACCAGCTCGATCTCGCACGCCGCCGTGCCGTCATCAGCGCCCTGGTGGACGTGACCGTGATGCCTACGACCCGGGGCGGTCGGTTCCGTCCGGAGCACATCAGGATCACTCCGAAGGCCTGACGACACGCCGCGACACGCCGGGTTCTGGACTTCTCTCAACAGAGTCCACACCTGTGGAGAGCGGGCAGGCCGGATGGTTCCACGGAGTGTTTCACGGCGTGTCGCCCCACTAATCGCTGCCGAATGACGCCGCGAGTTGTTACGGATTATCCGCGTCATCACGGGCAACAATGCGAATAGCCTACCGGAATTCATCAGCGCCG
>NZ_JAOEFD010000009.1 GCF_025420485.1 Nesterenkonia marinintestina
CCTAGCGCGGGCCTGAGAGGCAGACGGGTCCGGTTACCCCCGGATCAGTGCGTGCTCTGCTCGTCCGTCGGATCGGAGTCTGCCGGCTGGTCGCGTTTGGCCGTATCCGAGGCCCCCACCGACTTCGGGTGTCTACCGCACACGGGTCTTACCAACTGGGGGGACTCCCGGGGCGTGGGCGATGCTGTGCAGGGTGGAGATCCTCGCTGCCACGCGGCCGGCCTCGATCTGGATGATCGACCTGCGATGCATGGCTGCGGCCTCTGCCAGTCGTTCGATGGACATGCCGCGCTCTCGGCGCAGACGCGCGTGAAGTCGACGACATCCTTGAGGACGGGGCGGTAGTCGACTGTGAGACTGCCACTGACCGACGGGGTTAAGCGCGTCACTTAGCCTCTGCGTCTCCTGTCCTGCGACGGTAACGCGCGTGAACCCCATGAGAGCCACTGCCCCTCCCAAGTGCAACATGCGAGTTCCGCTTGTGACTTCAAGGCTATCGTTTACTGATCGGCTTCTTTGGCGTTTCTTGGATTGAACCTAGACCCCCAGGACCATCAAGTGACTGGGGGCAAACGATCACGCCCAGGAGCCGGACCAGACGACACCACTCATCTTCCCAGAGAACTGGTGCCCTTAGAAGCTAACGGGGCTGCGACGTCTAGAGGCGTGGGAGATCCAGCGTGCCGGTGGGATGGTTAGGGTTAGCTGCGGTCCTGGAGCCACGACTCATAGGTGTCCAGATGCTCGGGGCACTCGTCGCGGACGGCCAGGGTGGCCCCGATGAGGAAGGTGTCACCGTTCTCGCTGCTGTCGGCGGCGTATCCCAGGACCAATTCGAAGGCTTCCTGTTTGGTGCTCTCGCTGCCCGTGTCGGGAACCAGCGCACAGGTAGTGGTCACTGTGTTGGCCGATCCGTCCCAGAAAGCCACCATAGATTCGGCGTCAGCCAGCGTAAGGTCGTCGGGCCATGTGGGACGGTCCATGAGCCACTGAGCGTCGTCACTGGCAGCGAGAACTTCCCACCCGTCGTCGAGAATGTCAGTAGCCCAGTCGATGAACTCCTCGGAGCGCTCAGGACACGCGACCTCAATGTCGTATACCGAGCTCACCAGACCCCGGCTCCCTTCGGGGTTGCCCCAGATCTTTTCGAGCGCCTCGTCAGTCTTGGTCTCTATAAGCTGACCATGCCAGTACTCGCTGATCGAGTGAGTGCCGTCGACCTCCTCGCCTCCATCAAGAGCGTTCAATGTCTCGCAATGCGAAGCCCCCAAGTCATGGCGGGCTTCCAGGCCAACGATGTCGTATGCTTCGCTCTCGGGCATGTCGGGTGGTGCGAGTTCGTGTTTCAGGATCCACTCGACTGCTCCCGCCACTTCCTCTTCGGACATGCCTGGGAAATCAGGATCCTCTTCGTCGTCCGGAGTCGCCGTCGTGTCGTCGTCCGATGAAGTCGGGCCTGTCGGCTCAGGTGTCGCGGAGGAAGACATGGTTGACGGAGATGCTGACGCGGCCTGAGTGTCCGATGCGGGATCCGGATCTCCCAGGGCTACGCATCCGGAGACCAGGAAAGCCAGCCCTACGAGGAGAACTGTGGTGCCTGTGGCCGGAAAGGCATTGCGGACGTGACTCATGGCAATGAGCTTATGTCCAGCTTCTGTTCACTTCAATACTAGGGTGTGCTGACTCAAACTGGATCCAGCAGCTCCGCGGAGTTGTTCCGTATGTTGCCTACGGCCTTGTCGACTTCCCACATAGTCCACCCCGAGGCGACGTGTTCGGCCAGTGAGCGGACCGCCTTGACCAGTTCGCCGGCCTGGTCCTTGCTGAGCTTCTCCGGGCTCACCCAGTCGGTGAGCATCTCGGAGCCGAGAGGCAGCGGCATCTGGTCGTGGAGTCCGGACAACTGACCAAGGACACTGTCCGAGTCCGGGTCGGGGGAGGGGCCGGTGAGGATCGTGCAGGAGAGCAGCCACTGTTCGTCCTCCGGCGCGTCCGGGCCTTCCACCATTCGTAGAGCCCGGCGAAGGTGATCAAGGAATCGTCGGCCGGGGCCACGGCGAAGGGGCGCTTGGTGGAGCCTTCGTTGAGCCATTCGTAGTAGGCCTGGGCCGGGACTGCGCACCGCTTGGACCGGACGGCGGAGCGGAAGCTGGCCTTCTCGGTCACCGTCTCGCTGCGTGCGTTGAAGGTCCTGGAGCTGAAGGACTTCTCTTTGGCCCAGATGGGCAGCAGTCCCCAGCGGGAGGCATGGAGTTCCCGGCGGTCGCCGTGGTCGACCAGGATCGGTACTGTGGTGGTCGGGGCGATGTTGTAGGAGGTCCTGATCCGCTCAGGCTCAGTGACCTCGGCATCGAGGATGCCGGCGAGGTCACCGCCTCTCAGGGCCATCACGTAACGTCCGCACATGCCTTGAGTGTAGGGCGCGCCGGGAATCCCCACATGCCCCCACCGCACAGTGGATTTCCCAGGGTTTCCCGACTCGGAAGGAGAGCGCCGCGGTTGTGGACTACGAATAGCTGGAAAACAGATGTCGTCGCCCCAGCGGCTGTCGGCTTAGGAGGTCTCAGCCGTGCGCCCCCGGATTACTGGGGCAGGCCACTTCTTCGCAATCTCGACCCTCCGGCATTCCTGAGTAGTCACCTCAGGGCGAGGTCACAGGGTGTCGTACCTGCACTCGATCCACCTCCTCCCCAATGCGGGCCCAGTCTCGGACCTTGACTCGAGTGGTCACAGGCAGGACCGCACCCGGGGGTCGATCTCGCCACTACGACCAATGCGATGACGAGCGTTGCCGCAGTGACTCTCGGTACTGCTGCGTGGATTTCTCGAACAGCTCCCCGGTTCCCCAATCGAGGATTACTCCGTAACGCCGAAGGACGTCATGCAGAGCAATGCTACCGTCCCGATACTGCTGGGCGACCTCTTGGGGAGAGGCATCCAGCCAGGCGTGGCGTTGGCGACGGATCGACTCCCTGGTCCGTTGGGTAGCGTCCTCGTCGACGTCGTAGTCGTCGACGTCTGGATCGTTAACGATGATGACGACACCGTAATCAAGCTCGGCGCGTTCCACGGAGACGTACTCATCGATGACGTCTTCCAGGACTTCTTCGGTGGGGCGGTCGAGGGGATCACCGAAGCCGCCGCCTCCGGCGGAGGGACGAGTGAAGGAATCGCCAGCCTTGACCTCAACGTTCGAGAAGGTCGCCCCAAGGTACCGCTCGTGGGAGGTGCCCTTGTTCAGCCACACCCCGTGCGGAACGGAAGGCAAGCCGCCGTCAACTCCCCAGGTGACGGAGCGTCCTCGGTCGCAGCAGTAGCTCATGACCGACTTGTCCACGTCGGTGAGGACGCCGCCCTTCTCCACTCCGCAACCTCCGCGATAGCGGCCCGGGCCACCGGAGTCGATGCTGATCTGGTGACGACTCGTCAGTACGGGGTTAAGGCGTTCCTGGCCTTCGACGGGCTGGACGGCCAGGCCGGTGCCGAAGACCGGAGACGTTGCTGAGGAGCCGTCCTTGGTGCGACGGCCTCCCCAGCCTCCTGCCATCCAGTCGTACCACATGAAGTAGGGGGCTTCTCGTTGGCGTTCGTCATTGCCTCCGATGAGCAGGTATTCGAGGTTGAACGCGCAGGCCATGGCCCGTTCAGGCATGATGGCGCTCCACAGCTCGAAGATCCCGTTCATGACCTTCTCATAGGGGCCGGAGCAGAACCCGGTGACGGCGTGGGGCCATCCGGCGTTGACCACTGTGCCTTCGTCGCCGATCTCTGCGGTGACGGCCCGGTAGAAGCCGGAGTTCAGCGGCACATCGGGAAAGAACGTCTTGGTGCCTGCGTAGATGGCCGAGTGGGTGGTGCCGTATCCGGAGTTCAGAAACGTGGCCACGGCGGCGGCCGAGCCGGTGAGGTCGTAGTGGATCCCTTGTCCGTCGAGAGTCAGCTTGATGCGGATGGGGACCAGACCCTCACCGACCGCTGGGTCGAAGTCAATATAATCGACTGTTTCCCACTCGCCGTGGGGGAGACCCTCCAGACTCTTGAGCACCGTGCGTTCGACGTAGTCCTGTGTCTCCTGCATGGCCTTCACGACCGTGTCCTTCGAGTATTTGTCCACCAACCGCAGTACCTCTCGTTCGCAGACTGCGGTGGCCTCGGATTGGGCATAGAGGTCGCCCATCGCTTGGTCGGGTGCACGGGTGTTGGACACCAGCAGCTGGGCGACATCGTGGACGAAGCGGCCGTGGTGCCACACGCGGACCGGGGTGATCCTTAAGCCTTCGCTGAAGTGCGTCGTGGCGTTGACGTCGAAGGAACCGGGCACGTTGCCGCCGATGTCGGCCCAGTGGCCTTTGTTCTGGGCGAAGCCGATGATCTCGCCTTCGGAGAAGATAGGGCGGATGAAGCTCACGTCGTTAAGGTGTGTACCGCCCCGATAGGGATCGTTGACGGCGAAGACATCGCCGGGGTTGATGTCGTCCTCGAACTCCTCGATGACCGCTTTGCATTGGAAGTGCAGAGTGCCGACATGGACAGCGATATCGGCGCTTCCCTGCATGACGGTGTTGCCTTCGGCGTCACACAGTGCCGAGGAGAAGTCCCGCGAATAGATGACGAAGGAGTAGCAGGTTCGGAGGATTTGCTCGCTCATCAGATCGACGCTGGTCGCGAAAGCGTTCTTCAGGACCTCGAAAGTCACGGGGTCCAGGGTATTGTCCTGTCGCGGTGCCATCACGAGTCATCTCCCTTACGTGCGACCTGCATTCTGATGTTCATCCATTCGTCCACCGTCGCCCTCGCTCCAGGAGGTACCAGGGTGGTGGCGTCCAGCTGCTCGACGACTGCGGGACCGTCGAACTCCACTCCGCAGTGGAGCTGGGCCCGGTCGAATATCGGGGTCGAGTGCCACGTCCCATCGAAGTACACCTCTCGGACGTGTTTGGCCTCGGGGAGAGGCGCGTCGGAGGCTGTGGCGGGAGTGAATGTGGGACGGGGAGTCTTACCCACGGCACGAAGGTGGACCTGGTACACCTCGACAGGGTTGTCATCCTGCCGGAAGGCGAACTGCCGTTCGTGCTCTTCGTGAAAGGTCTCCACCGCCTGTTGCAAGGCCTCCTGCCCATGACCCATGGTCACCTGCAGCGAACGCCACTGGCCGAAGTACCTCATAGAGATACCGCGTTGGAGGATGATGTCGTCGTCAGCGACCTTCTCCTGCCGCAGACGATCGGCGGCCTCAGCCTCCATTTCGCGGTACTGCCTCTCGAGGTCTTCGACATCGACCTCGGAGGCCGGTGCCGAGTACATCCTTGAAAGATCGTGCTGGATGTCGACGAGCAGGCATCCCATCGCTGAGGTCACTCCGGGGTTCGGCGGCACCACCACTGTTGGGATTCCCAGTTCTTTGGCGACTTCCGCGCCGTGAAGCGCACCGGCTCCTCCAAACGCGATCAAGGCGAAGTCTCGAGGGTCGAGTCCCCGCCGGATGGAGACGAGCCGCACCGCATCGGCCATGTTGGCATTGGCGACCCGAAGAATGGCCTGAGCCGCCTGTTCGCTTGAGAGGCCCAGCGGTTCGCCTATGACCTCGGTGATCGCCTTCTCCGCGTCGTCTCTGTTCAGTTGGAGAGCGCCGTCGGCGAGATCCTCGCCCAGACGTCGGAGAATGAGATTCGCGTCGGTGTTCGTCGGCTGATCGCCACCACGTTCGTAACAGACCGGCCCTGGGACCGCACCAGCTGACTCCGGCCCATTGCGCAGTGCTCCGGCGACGTCGACATGGGCGAGCGACCCGCCTCCAGCTCCGATGGTGAGAACCTCAATGCTGGGGAAGGTGATGGGGTGACCGTACTCGACCTCCCATTGGTTGGTGATGCGTAGCTCCCCGTCATTGACCATAGAGATGTCGGTGGAGGTGCCGCCCATATCCAGCCCCACAGCATTGTTTAATCCACACTGCTCGGCGATATGTTTGGCGGCGATAGCCCCGGCTGCGATGCCGGAGGCGGCCAGACGCACCGGGAACTGCTTCGCCAAGGGTGGGGTCATCGAACCACCGCCTGAGTGCAGCAGGAGTAGGTCGCTGGTGTATCCGTCGTCGGTCAGACGCCCGTCCAGGTCTTCGACGTACTTGGAGACCAATGGGCCAAGCACTGTGTTGGCCACAGCGGTGTGAAAGCGGTCGTGCTCGAAGATCTCGGGGAGGACCTCGGCCGAGGTAGTCACCGAGGCGTCCGGAATCTCCTCTTCGAGAATTTCCTTCATACGCCGTTCGTTATCGGCATTGGCGAAGGAGTTGAGGAAACATACGGCGATAGTGGTGGTCTCACGGCGCTTGAGCTTCTGCGCGAGGGCCCGTGCGGCCGACTCGTCCAATGGAGTCACCACACGTCCGGCATAGTCGACACGCTCGGGAACCTCGAAGCGGTCCCGGCGTCGGATGTAGGGCCCGGTGACGTCCTTGTAGGCGTCCCAAAGATTGTCCTTAGTCCCATCCCTGATTTCGATGACGTCGCGAAAACCCTCGGTGGTGACCAGGGACGCCTTCGGAAATCGTCGGGTGATCAGCGCGTTGGTCGCCACAGTCGTGCCGTGGAAGAACAGCTCCACGTCTTTCAGGTCGATCTCACCGCGTTCGACGCCGTTGACCACTGCCTCCCTTGGATTATCAGGGGTCGAGGGGACTTTCGTGACGCGGATGTCCTGGGTCTTTGCGTCGTAGATGCAGACATCGGTAAAGGTGCCGCCGGCATCGACGGCGACTCGCAGGTCTCCCATGACTCCTCCTGAATTGTGAGCGCACTCACAGTCTGCGGCGTTTCGTCGCTGCCACTCAATGGAGCAGACGAAAGAACACTGGAGAGCTATTGTGAGAACTACAAACCCGGGTGGGGCGAGCAACAGCAGAGGAGTCAGTGCGTGTCGGCACCATGGAGAGCGCTCGTCCAGGACGCGGAGCTGGATATCAAGGTGCTCACCACCGGGTCGAACTCTGTGCCGGTCACAAGTGTCCAGTCAGGGTGGCCACCGAGTGGTGCAGAAGACCTTCAGGGGCTGATCCTGGTCGTCGTCGGAGCGCCAGGGGAAGAAGGACTCTCCTTACCGCTGACAGAGCCCGACGGGCACGAAACCAGACCTGCAGGGGTGGTGGTTTGCGAGGTCGAACCCGAGGCGACGATGCCGTCCTGGGTCGAGCAGTTACAGAGGAGTGGGGTGGGGGTGGCGCTAAGCGGCCATAACCACTCTCGAGTCTTCGAAGGTCTCGAACTCGCCTGTCGCAGGGCAGTGGCTCATGAACAGCGGAAGCTGCACATCGTCGAATCGTTGATCACGTCTATGGCTTCACCAGACCCGGTCCAGAGTGTCGTCGTGGGGCTGGCAACACTCTTTGAGGGAGCTGCTCTGCTCTATGACACAGCAGGCGAGGTAGTGCAGGCCTCGGGCGGTGCCCCCGTGAACCTCATCCGGCAGGCAGTAGCAAGTGTCGCTCAGGAACCTACCTTCGAGGTGGGGCGCTGGAACCTCCAACGGCATGAACTGTCAATCCGCACCCAGAACTATACGTTGGTCGTCGGGCAACGTGACGTCGAGGGTCCCGACGATCTGTTGAGCTATGCCTTGGAGACAGTCGCCCAACTCCTGAGATCGTTCCAATCGCTGGACAGCTTTGCCCGGCTCCAACAGATCCAGATTTCTGCCCAACTGCTCAGCGAACTGGAGCTCGGGATCCCGGCGGCGCGTGAGTCGCACATGTGGGAAAGGCTTCGCGAGTTCGGGTTCGTGCCATTCGAGCCGCTGTACCTCCTCACCGGCGCGCCCATGAGGATGGGGGAGCGACCATCTCGAGGGCTGACCCCAGTAGGTGAAGCACTCTCATATTCGGATGCCGCGGTGGTGGTCCACGAACGCGACTCGGAGTATCCCGGGGAAGGGGTGTTCCGCGTTCTGACCCAAGACCTCGCCGCACTTTCGGTACTGATGGACTGTGGTATCAACCCGTGTGCGATTGGAGTGTCAGAGCCGTTTACAGCTCTTGCTGATACGCCCAGCCAGACTAGGGCGGCGGAGATGGCCAGAACGAGCGCGCAGCGCCGGATGGCATTTCAGGACGCAATCGAATCGGTTGTAGTGCGGGTGGAGGAGATGAGACCCATCGACTGGTTACTCGCGCGAACGTCGTCCCTACGAGATGATCAGCGCCGAACCCGGTACGCAGAGCCTCTCAGGGGACAACCTCAATTACTGGAAACTCTCCTGACGCACTTCTCGAATAGCTTCGATGTCGCGCGGACGGCTGGGCAACTTCACGTTCACCCCAACACTGTGCGATACCGGGTCAAGCAGGTCGAAGATCTCATGGATATCTCTCTTGCCGATCCTCATGACGTCACCAATCTGGTTCTAGCCCTCTATGAGGATCTCTAAATGCGCCTTGAGCGGAGCGCAACGCTGACCCCACGGACCGACAACTTCGGCCTGGTGCCAATGGTTCGAGACAACATGAGGCTGACCACTCCAGATCGACAGCTCCCACGAACGACCTCACTGCGCTCGGCGGCTACGAGCGATCCCCTTTGACGAGCGCTCGAGTAGCTTACGCAGCGGCACGAATGCGTGAACAGGGTGGATGGGCGACGGGGTGTTGAATCTGCCGCTCAGTTACCATCCGCGTCGTTCCGTGATGTACCCGCCGACGTCACCTCCTGGGGAAGGTCTCGGCTCTTTGGTTTGGTCAGAAGGCTGACGACGACCAGTGCCACCAGGGCTGCTGGCAGGGAGATGACGACGGCGTTGAGTTCGCTGTCTGTCGTCTGTTCCCACCCGATGGTGACGATGACGCCCAGCGCCATGGAGCTGAGCACTCCTGGGGTGGTCGCTCTGCGCCAGAAGAAGGCGGAGAACACTGCTGGAACCAGCGCGACCCCGTAGACGGTGTAGGAGTACATCTGGAGTTCCAGGACTGTGGGGAAGAAGGTTCCCAGGATGTAGGCGAGTACGCCGATGACCAGGATGGTCAGTCGGTGGGTCACCAGTCGTGCTTTGTCCCCGAGGCCCTTGCCGAATCGGTCGAAGCCGTCGTAGACGATGTTGCCGCCGACGGACAGCAGGAACGAAGAACCGGTGGTGATGATGAAGGCCAAGGCGCTGGCCAGAATGATTCCACCTATCACGACGGGGAGCACGCCGTGGCCCGCGAGCCCGAGCACGGCGTTGTCCGGGGTCTCAAGGTCGGGGAGGATTGAGATCGCCGCGGTCGCCAGCAGTGTGACCGGCAGGTAGATCAGGAAGGAGGCGAAGAGCATTCCCGCCATCGATTTCCTGGCGGACGCGGGGTCCTTCGATGCGGAGAGTCGCTGATACATGTTTTGATCGGCCAGGATGAGCAGGAAGGTCGGCAGGAGGTACCCGATCATGGCGAGCCAGGAGAGTCCTCCGGTGGCGGTGGTCTGTTCGGGGGCTAAGCCTTCCCACCAGCCGGTGAATCCGTCGGTCTCTCCGAGCACGATCGGAATGGCGACGATGAGACCGACGATGATGATGATCGCTGAGAAGAAGTCGGACCATGCCACTGACTTGAGGCCGCCGCCCAGGGCGAGGAACGTGATGATGACTGCAGCGATTATCGCGCCGGTTCCGGCGTCCAGGCCTGTCACCATGCCGATGATGTTGCCGCCGCCGGTGAACTGATACGCCGTGATTCCGACGTATGCCAGCACCGTGATGAGTGCGGCCAGCATGCGGACGGACATGCCGAACCGAACCTCGAGCAGTTGGGGAACGGTATATGAGCTGGCTTGCCTGATCCGGGCGGCCAAGAAGTACAGCAGCACCATCCCCACCGGAGCCGAAGAGAAGTAGATGAGCCCGGCGATCGGTCCGTAGGCGTAGACGAAGCTGGCACCGCCGATGATCGTCCCAGAGCCAACCCAGGTAGCGATGAGGGTGCCGACCATCACCACGATGGGGAGTTGGCGGCCAGCGAAGATGAAGTCGTCCCCTGTGGCGATCTTCTTCGATCGGCTGAACCAGATCCCCGTCCCCACCATTCCGATGAGGTAGAGGACCAGGATCACTACATGCGTTGTTTCCATGTCGAACCTCGCTAGGTAGTGTGAACGATCACATGAGTTCGAAGTGATAGACACCATAGTGGAGAACCAATCGAGCAGGCGATGGGTGAGGGCAGGCGCGGACTGTGAGGAACTGACCTTCCTGCCGTCGGAATGGAGTTCGGATGCCTTACTTGTCGACACCCCAGATCGCGGCTTCGAACCGCGAAACTGGGCAGGGGCCCCATGAGCGGTTGATACTCCGCGACGTCATGGTTATCGATGGCACAGGTTCGGCACCCTATGGTCCCGCAGACGTGGTGATCGAAGGCGACACCATCGCAGGTATCTGGGAAGATGGCCATGCCCGAACCCTGACGGAGAAACCCTCAGGAGACGGTGCTGTGGAGATGGAACTCGCCGGGCACTATCTGATGCCGGGTTTCTGCGATTCGCACGCTCATATCGCCAATTGGAACCAAGCCCCCTCGGCACAGTACGTCTACAACCTGTGGCTGGGGCACGGGGTCACCAGCATCCGGGAGTTGGGATGCTTCAACGGTCTCGACTGGTCGGTCAGAGAAGCTGAACGGTCTGAGCGGGGGGAGATCGCAGCGCCGCGGATCCACCCGTATCCGGCATTTCAACCCGGTCCTGCCGGCCCCAGTCCCATCGTCGACGCTGAGGATGCCAGGGCCTGGGTCTATGATGTCGCAGAGCGTGGGGCCGCCGGCGTGAAGTTCTTCGCTCCCACTCCGGAGGCCTTCAAAACTGGGCTTGCAGAGGTCAACCGTCTCGGACTTGGCAGCGCCTGCCACCACGATCAGCGACGAGCTTCCCAAGTTCATGCCCTGCAGTCGGCCAGGTGGGGACTCTCCAGCATCGAACACTGGTACGGCATGCCCGAAGCCATGTTCAGGGATCGCACAGTCCAGCACGTAGGTCCCGGCTATAACCACAACGACGAACCCCAGCGCTTCGAGCAAGGCGCACACCTATGGCTACAGACGGCAGAACGTGGATCGCCCGCGTGGCAGGAGACCCTGGACGAGTTCCTCCAACTCGGAACGACGCTGAGTCCCACGTTCAACATCTACATCGGATCCCGAGACGCAGCTCGAGTCCGTAACGCCGAATGGCACCAAGACTTCACCGCACCGCAGCTCTGGGACTTCTTCCAGCCCTCTCCGGAGAACCACGGCTCCTACATGGGGAACTGGGGTACCGAGCAGGAAGTCTCCTGGCGACACGCCTACCAGAAATGGATGGCATTCGTCAGTGACTACAAGAACCTCGGCGGACGGGTGACTGCCGGGTCAGACTCCGGGTTCATCTACAAGATCTATGGGTTCGGCTTCATCGAAGAGCTGGAACTACTGCGTGAAGCGGGATTCCACCCCTTGGAGGTCATCCGCGCCGCCACACTGCATGGAGCTGCCCTGATGGGGATCGACGACCAAGTCGGTTCAGTAGAAGCGGGCAAGCGCGCTGACCTGCAGATCCTGTCAGAGAACCCCCTGGAGAATCTGAAGGTGCTCTACGGCAACGGACACCTGCGCCTGACGGAGGACGGTCTCCGCCGAGTCGGCGGAGTGGACCACGTGATACGCAACGGAATCGTCTTCGACGCCGTCCAACTCCGCGAAGACGTCAAGCGAGAGGTCGAGACGCAGCGCGACGAGTCGATTGGGTGACGTTCCACTTAGAGAGGAAGGGGCTGCCGCACCGATAGGTGACATCTGATCTGGCTTGCCTGCCGGCGGCCTGGAAGGATGTCCCTGTGCCAAGCCCTATCCCGCTGAGTTCCGCGACGATGTTGTCCGCGTGGCCAGGAAGCGTGAACCCGGAGTCACGATCGAACAGATCGCCAAAGACTTCGGCGTCCACCCCATGACACTGCAGAAATGGCTCAGCCGGGCCGAGATCGACGACGGCGCCAAGCCCGGTCAGACCCGCACCGAGGCAGCCGAGCTGCGCGAAGCCCGCAAACGGATCCGGCTCCTGGAACAAGAAGTCGAAGTCCTGCGCCGCGGCGTATCTCTCGCAGGCCAACCTGCCGGGAAAAGGCTCTACCCGCTCGTGAGTGAGCTCGCCGTCGATGGGATCCCCATCGCGGTGGCGTGCCGGGTCCTGAAGCTCGCTCGTCAGCCCTACTACCGGTGGCTGGCCGACCCAATCACTGACGCTGAGCAGGTCCAGGCCCGCCGTGCGAACGCTCTATTCGATGCTCACCGCGATGACCCTGAACTCGGCTACCGGTTCCCCCTGGACGAGGCCCGCGATGTTGGCCAGGCGATGGCAGATCGTATGGCGTGGCGGATCTGTCGAGACAACGGCTGGTGGAGCGAATTCGGGAAGAAAAAGGGCGGCAAGGGTCGCCGGCCCGGCCCGCCGGTTCACGATGATCGGGTCCTGCGCGACCTCGCCGCGCAGGCTCCCAATCAGCTCTGGCTCAGCGATATCACCGAACACAGAACCGCTGAAGGAAAGCTGTACCTCTGCGCGGTAAAGGACGTCTTGTCCAACCGGATCGTGGACTACTCGATCAGCGACCGGGTGAAGGCCCGACTAGCCGTGAACGCGGTCAACAACGCTGCAGCCCAGCGCGGCGATGTGGCTGGGTGTGTGTTCCACACCGACCGCGGATCGCAATTTCGAGCACGGAAACAAGTGCGTGCTCTGAACCGTCATGACCTGGTCGGATCGATGGGCCGAGTCGGCGCCGCCGGTGACAACGCCGTGATGGAGAGCTTCTTCTCGCTGCTTCAGAAGAACGTCCTGGATCGTCGTTCCTGGCAGACCCGGCAGGAGCTGCGGATCGCGATCGTCACCTGGATCGAACGGACCTATCACCGCCCCCGGGGGCAGAAGCGACTGTCGGGGTTGGCCCCTGTGGAGTACGAAGCAATTATGAACACCGACGTCGCTCTCGCGGCGTGACTACAACTGTCACCTATCGGTGCGGCAGACCCCAGGTCGGGTTGAGATGGTTGAGCGGCTCGGGTCGATGACGAGCGTCGTGGTGCGCACAGCATCGTCTCCACTGCATCGTCTTGCTGAGTTCAGTCAGTCTGTACGATGAATCCATTGAGGCAGCTTCCAGCCATTGTGCGAGACCCGAACAATCGAACACCGAACGAGAGGTGGGCCCAGTGGTCGACCAGCCCCGTCATCAAGAACGTCGTCGGGACAACTTCCCCATCAGGTACCCGGAGCACTACCACTGGCCAGGCAGCGTCGGTATGTGGATCAGCGCCGGAGGTGTCCTTAGTCTGATCATCGGCACGGTGCTGCACATTCAGGCTTCTTACTTCGAAGACGTCGCTCTCGCCAGCGTGTTTGTATACCTTGGGGTAGGTCTGACCATCACCGGCATTATCGTCTACTTCCTGGAACAGTTGCTCTCCGTGCAGCGACAGATCCGGTACCTCCTGGAGCAGCAGCTCAAGAAGTAGCCAAGTGCACGCCCGCTCGGTGGCGACGCCTGCGCTACTTCACGCAGTCGTGTCGGAAGGCGGCGGCTGCAGGTGCTGGGCCAGCCCCTCGGCCAGCGGAGGCAGGTGGACCTCGACGTCTTTCCGGATGATCTCGATGTCGACATCGAAGTACTTGTGGTTGAGGATGCTCCGGAAGCCGCGGATCTGAGCCCAGGCGGTCTCAGGGTGAGCATCGGTGATGGCCGGGGGCAGATGGTTCCACGTTTCTCCGATGATCTGGAGGTTGCGCTCGATGGCGTCCTCGGCCATGTCGACCAGGTCGCTTTCGTCAGCGGCCTCGATCAGACCGACGTACCATCTGCACCTCTCGATCGCCTCCAGGACATCGCTGATGCGCTGTTCCACGTGTCGCGTCATATGGCAAGAGCGTCATCGAGTGCCGACCGAGACACCTGAGCCTTAAGCAGCTGGGCCGGGAAGATGTCGATGTCGTCGCGGCCGAACAGCTCGCGAGTCTCCTCCATGAGACCTGAGGCCCGCATCAGCACGTTGCCCTCGGCAGGGTCCATCTCGACCACGATGTCAATGTCGCTGTCGCTTCGAGCATCGCCGCGGGCCACCGAACCGAACAGCTGCGGGCGGGTAGCGCCGTACTTCGCCAACAGCGCGAAGAAGTCCGCCCTCCGCGAGTCGAGGACCTCACGCAGGGCGATCGTCTCCGGAGTCGCCGCAGTCTCGGTCATGTACTCAGGATAACCAGCGGTCCGGCCGTGCACGAGGCACGGGCGTCTGACACCTCTACGACAGGTGCACCCGGACGGTGATCCCACTTTGTGCAGTATGAGGGGACGCTCGTCGATCAAAGCCCTACGCATCACTCCGGAGTGCTATGTGGTCTGCACACCGGCTGGGCCGTCGGGCTCGGGCGGGTCGGGTGCGGCCCTGAGACCCCGGCGCTGCGCCCCGGCACCGGCCAGGACCACCAGCACGATGCCGACGACCTGCACCGCTGAGGGCACCTGGTGGAGCACCAGCAGTCCCAGCAGCAGGCCGAACGCCGGCTCCAGTGCCATCAGCGTCCCGAAGGCCGTGTGCGTCATCCGACGCAGGGCGAGCATCTCCAGGCCGAAGGGGATCACCGGTGCCAGCAGAGCCAGCCCCGCGGCGATCAGCAGCACCTTCAGGTCGATGCTGCCGGCCGCCTGAGGCACACCCACGACGGCGGCGACCACCGCGGCGATCGGGATGGTCAGGGACAGCGCGCTGATCCCGGAGAACCGGTCGCCGACCTGCTGGGTCAGCAGGATGTAGAGCCCCCACCCCAGCCCCGCGAGCGCGGCGAAGCCCACGCCGACGGGATCCACCTCGCCCTGCCACGGTTCGGTCAGCATCGCCACACCCCCGAGCGCGAGGACCGGCCAGACGAGCATGCGACGGCTGCCGCTGCGCAGACCGGCGACGGTCAGCGGCCCCAGGAACTCGATCGCCACCGCGGTGCCCAGCGGGATCCTCTCGATGGCGGCCAGGAAGGCCACGGTCATCAGCCCGGAGGCCGCACCGAGGGCGAGCAGCGGTGCGAGGTCTCGCCGCCGGATCCACCGCAGGGGAGGACGAGCCAGGAGCATGAACAGCAGGGCGCCCATGGTCAGACGCAGCCACGCGGTGCCGCCCGAACCGACCTTCTCGATGAGACCCACGGACAGGGCCGCGCTCAGCTGGATCATCATCATGGCGGAGACCGCCATCATCCACGGCGGTACGGCGTTACGGTTCCTCACCACGGCAGGATAGACCACTCCGGGGACGCCCACCGCCCACCGAATCGAGTCCCTGGATTCCGGTACATCTCGGGCCGAAATCGGCCCAGAATGTGCCGGAAACCGGGGACTCGATGGGAATGAGCAGGTGCGGCGTCACCAGGTGCTGTTGCGGGAGGAGGAGAGGTTGATGCCCTCTCCGGTGAGCTTGTTCCAGCACGACATCTGGCTCTGGTAGGACGTGCAGGCGAAGTACTCATTGCCCGCGGTCTCGCCGTATGCCAGCACCTGGCTCTGCTCGTCGGTGGAGACCGGGTTGTCGCAGTCCGGTGAGGCCGACTCGTCCAGCCGGATCGCGTAGGTGGCGCCGTCCTCGCAGCCGTCCGGCGCCTCGAAGGTGTGCTCCAGGACCGTACAGGTCAGCTCGTCGCCCATCTCGCACAGCACGTTGCCCGTCGGCGAGGAGAACAGGGTCAGCTCCTGCGCACCCGGGGCGTCGTAGTCCATGGTCAGCCAGTCGGTCCCCAGCCAGTCGACGGTCGAGGTGAGGTTCTCGGGAGCCTCGGTGTCCTCGGTGCCCAGATGCTGGTGGACCTGCGCGGCGTAGACGCCTCCGCACTCCTCCTGGATGCCCTCGAGGGTCTGGCGCACCGTGGGGGAGTCCTCCTCCCAGGCGTCCTCCTCGTCGGAGAAGGATGCGAACGCCGCGAAGGTGCGGGCGTCCTGCTCCGGCTCCCCGCATTCGGCAGACGAGCTGAGGTCCTCCATCGCCGTGCGCGCCTCGTCAAGGTCCCCCGGCAGGTCGTCGTCCTCCTCCTCCGGCTCCTCGTCCTCTTCGACGGTCACCCCGCCCTCGGCGATCTGGGCGTCGTCGGTGAGCAGGTCGCGGGCCAGGGTGTTGATGACCACGGCGGCGATGACCACCAGCACGGCCAGAGGCATGACCACCATGAGCATGATCGTCACCAGTCGAGAGCCGCCGCGGCCCTCGACGCCGTGCCCGGGGTCGGCGTGCGGATCGGCGACGGCGATGGGGCCCACGGCGGCCGGGGCCGCCTCCGCGTCCTTCGCGGCCTGCTTCTCCGCCTTCTTCTCGGCGCGCCTCTCGGCGCGGCGTCGTCCGCGTGAGGCCGCCGCCGCTGCGGCCGCCTCGGACCCGCGGGGCGAGTCGTCGCCCATGATGGAGCCGATGGTGCTGGTCGACTCCGGCTCGGCGGACTCAGGGCCGGTCGACTCAGGGCCGGTCGACTCGGGATCGGAGGCGGGGGGCCCGGGCGTCGTCGGAGCCGCCGCGCTGATCGCAGCGTCCTCGTCCTCGGCGGCGGCCGGCGCGGCCTCGTCCCGGGGCTCGGTCCCCTCCGCAGGGTCCGTCTCGTCGGGGTCGGCGGAAGCTCCGTCGAGCTCATCCTCGGCGGGGGAGTCGTCGGGGAGGTCCTCGGGCTCGTCGTCGGCGAAGATCTCCGGGGAGAAGCGGCGGGCCAGGGCGTCGTCGATGTCCGGATCACCCAGCTCGGCCAGGGCCTCGATCAGCTCCGGGTAGGTGGCGGGGTTCGATGCGACCTCAGGGCGGAACTCAGGGTAGTCCTCTGCGATGCGGTGCAGGGTCTCCCAGTCGGTCGAAGGGTCCGCAGCGGCCCGTCGAAGTGCCTCGTAACTCTGATCCATCGATTCCTCGTCGCGTGCCGTCCTCGGACACTTCTGCTCTTGAGAAAGGGTACAAGCTGATGCGCGCAGACTCTACGCGGACGCCCCGCCGGCGTGCGGAGGGCTCAGGCGCCGGCCGGCTCCATCGCCCTCGGACGGTCACCGGCCTCGGCGATCTCGGCGAAGAGCCCGTGCAGGCGTCGGTCGGCGGTGAGCTCCGGATGGAAGCTCGCGCCCAGCAGACGCCCCTGCCGCACGGCGACCGGCGCGCCACGGTGCTCAGCCAGCACCTCGACGTCGACGCCGGCCCTCTCGATCACCGGGGCGCGGATGAACACCGCCGGCAGCGGCTCCCGCAGCCCGGTGACCGGCAGTGCGGCGGAGAAGGAGTCCAGCTGGCTGCCGTATCCGTTGCGTCGCACCGTGACGTCCAACCCCCCGATGCGGTCATAGCCGGTCAGCGCCGCGGCGTCGGCGACATCCTCGGCCAGCAGGATCAGGCCCGCGCAGGTGCCGAACACCGCCATCCCGTCCTCGTGAGCGGCACACACTGCCGGAAACAGGCCGACCGGGTCCGCCAGGCGGGCCATCGTGGTCGACTCGCCCCCGGGCACCACCAGGCCGTCGAGGCCTGCGAGCTCCGCCGGGCGACGCACGGTCCGGACCTGGGCGCCGCAGTCGCGCAGCGCGCGCACGTGCTCGGCGACCGCCCCCTGCAGGGCCAGCACGCCGAGCTGCGGGGCGCTCACCAGCCCCGCTCGGCCAGCCGGTGCGGCGCAGGCAGGTCGGAGACGTTGAGTCCCACCATCGCCTCACCGAGTCCGCGGGAGACCTCGGCGATCACCGCGGGGTCGTCGTAGTACGTGGTCGCCTTGACGATCGCCTCGGCGCGGGCGGCCGGGTTCCCGGACTTGAAGATGCCGGAGCCGACGAAGACGCCGTCGGCGCCCATCTGCATCATCATCGCCGCATCGGCCGGTGTGGCCACGCCGCCGGCGACGAAGAGCACCACGGGCAGTCGGCCGTCGCGCGCCACCTGGCGCACCAGCTCGTACGGCGCCTGCAGCTCCTTGGCCGCCACGTACAGCTCGTCCTCGGCCAGCGCGCTCAGACGGGCGATCTCCCCGGTGATGGTGCGGATGTGCTTCATCGCCTCGGAGACGTCACCGGTGCCGGCCTCGCCCTTCGAGCGGATCATCGAGGCGCCCTCGGTGATCCGACGCAGCGCCTCACCCAGATCGGTCGCCCCGCAGACGAACGGCACCGAGAACTGCGACTTGTCAATGTGGTGGACGTAGTCGGCGGGGGAGAGGACCTCCGACTCGTCGATGTAGTCCACCCTCAGGTGCTCCAGCACCTGCGCCTCGACGAAGTGACCGATGCGGGCCTTGGCCATCACCGGGATCGAGACGGTGTCGATGATGCCCGCGATGAGGTCCGGGTCCGACATCCGTGCCACTCCGCCGGTGGACCGGATGTCGGCGGGAACCCGCTCCAGCGCCATGACCGCCACGGCCCCGGCCTGCTCTGCGATCTGCGCCTGCTCCGGGGTGACGACGTCCATGATCACCCCGCCCTTGAGCATGTGGGCCAGCCCGGCGTTCACGTCGGCGGCGACGTCGGGGCGGTCCTCGGAGGCGGAATCATCGGTTCGGGCATCGGCGGCAACGGTCACGTGGCGTCCTTCGGGTGAGTGATGGCGGCCCGGCCCGGTGCCGGGTCGGGTGCGCAGGGGTCTCGGCAGTGCGGCGGCGCGACGGGGCCCGCCGCGCCGCCCAGGTCAGCGCTGCTGGTCGAGCTCGGCCTGCAGCTGGGCGAAGTCCTCGTCCATCGAGTCCTCACCTGTGCCCTGGCCGGACTCGATGGCGCCCCGGGAGCGGGATTCGCCCCCGGACTTCAGCGCCGCCAGCCGGGCGTCGATCTCGGTCTGCTCACCGAGGTCCTCCAGGGCCTCGAACTGCGAGTCCAGGCTGGAGGCCTGGATCTCGGCCTGACCGCGCACACGGGCCTCCTCGCGGCGGATCTTCTCCTCGAAGCGTCCGACCTCGGTGGTCGGGTCCATCACGTCGATGGACTTCACCGCGTCGTGGACCTGTGCCTGAGCATGGGCGGCCTTGGAGCGGGCCACCAGCTCGTCACGCTTGGAGACCAGCTGCTGACGCTTCTG
The DNA here is from genome assembly GCF_025420485.1 of Nesterenkonia marinintestina. GTDB lineage: Bacteria > Actinomycetota > Actinomycetes > Actinomycetales > Micrococcaceae > Nesterenkonia > Nesterenkonia marinintestina. The sequence goes on from NZ_JAOEFD010000009.1 coordinate 19,052, forward strand.
CTTCATCTGATCGAGACCGGTCTTGAGCTTCTCGACGATCTCCCGCTGGGACTGGATCGTCGGCTCGGTGGCCTTGGCGGAGCTCTCGGCGTCCATCTGACGCTGGATGGCGACCTTGGCCAGGTTGTCGAACTTCGTCGAGTTCTCGCCGTCTCCGGAGTCGCGGAACTCGTCGGCCTTGCGGGAGGCGGCCAGGGCCTTCTGACCCCAGGAGCGCGCAGCCTCCATGTCCTCCTTGTAGTCGTCCTCCATCATGCGCAGATTGCCCACTGTCTGGGCCGCGGCCTCCTCGGCCTCTGCGATGTTGTTGGTGAAGTCCCTCACCATCTGGTCGAGCATTTTCTCCGGATCCTCGGCCCGGTCCAGCATGGCGTTGACGTTGGCGCGGATCAGCTGGGACATCCGGCCGAAGATGGACTGCTTGGACACGGTGGTCACCTCTCGCAGACGGGGACAATGGTCTGTCCGTGCGTCGCCGACTCGAAGCCGACGCACGGGGTCAGTCTAGTCAGTGCCGGGGCCCGGACACAGAGCGGGTCCGCTCGGAATCGGCGCCGACCTCAGAACAGGGGGCCGCGACGACGACGTCGTCCGGGTCCTCGACCGCCTCCGATGCGGAAGCCGCCGCCGACGCCTCCGCCGGCACCGCCGAATCCGCCGCCCATCGGCCCGCCGAATCCGCCGCCGAAGCCGCCGCCGTAGCCGCGCCCGAACGCGTCGCCGGAGCCCCGGCCGTAGTACCGGCCCCCGTGGTCCCTCCCGCCGGGGCCCATGCCCATCCCCATGAGGTTCTCCTCGGAGCGCTCGCGGTCCACGGTCTCGGCGATCTGGGCGGCCTGGACGGCCAGGACCTTGGCCTGCTGGGCGTGGTCCAGGGCGCGCGCCGGATGGCTCTCCCGCAGGTCGACGGCTTCGCGCAGGCACCGCTCGGCCTCCGACATCCGCGCCTGCGCCTCAGGACTGACGCGCATCCGCTTCGACCGGAGGAAGTCCATCGACGACTGGACCTGGTTCCGTGCGGTGAGGAGCTCGGTCTCCAGCGATTCTCGGGCCCGGCGGTCCCGGGCGTGCATGTCTCGGACGGAGTTCAGCGGTTCGTCGAGCTCCCGGTGCGCCTCCTCGAGCTGGGAGAGCAGGTCCAGGGGATCCGTGCGTTCGGACTCCTCGACGGTGCGTCGGATCCTGGCGACCGCGCTGCGGGCCGCGGCGACGGGACCCGCCAGCTCGGGCGCCTGGCCGGCCTCCAGCGTGGCCTCGGCCTGGGCGATGTCCTGCTCAGTCTGTCCGAGCTCGCGCTCCAGGCTCCGGTGGGCCTGGATCAGCCGCTCGTCGGTCGATTCGGCGGAGCTGAGCTGCTCGCCGGCGTCGTCGATGCTCTCCTCACCGCGGTGGATGGCGACCACGGCGGCGCTGGCGTCCGAAGATTCGGCGGAGGTGCGCGCCTCGCCCAGTGCGGAGTCGGCGATCTCCACCAGCCGGCGGGCCTCACGCAGGTTCTCCTGGAGCGGCTGGAGGGCCGAGGCGCTGAAGTCCTGCTCGAGGACCGGGATGCGGGCCTGGGCGCTCTTCAGACGATCTCGGACGTCGGCGACCGTGGAGGCGAGCTGCTCGATGGCGGGCTCCGGGCGGTTCTCCAGGTCCCGCAGAGACTCGAACTCCTCCCGGTGGGACTCGAGGGTCTCGTGGATGCGCCGACAGCTGTCCAGGATCTCGATGAACAGGTCCTTGGCACGCTCCTCGTCCTCCGGAGGGTCACGATCGACGCTGTGCTGAGACCTGAACGCCGCGGAGAGATGCTCCTTGGACTCCTCGATGTCCCGGCGGAACACCTCCACCTCCTCGGACCCGTAGGAGGCCTCGGCGAACAGCACCTCCTGCTCCGAGCTGCGGATCGCCTGGTCCGCCTCCATCAGCAGCGAACCGGCCTCCCGGCGCAGCTCATCCACGCCGCGGTCCCGGCGCGGATCATGCTGCTCGTCGTCGGCCCCGGGCCGACCGGACAGGCTCGGCCGGGAGCCGGAGGGCAGGCTGCGGCGTCCGGAGCCGCGCGAGAGATAGAGGGCCCCGAGCCCGATGAGCACGAGCACGGCGGCGCCGATCATCAGCGGACCGACGATGACCGCGGCCACCGGAGGGGAGGAGGAGGCCAAGAGCATGGTCCAAGTCTAGGATCGACCCCCGACACGGTCCACGAGGACCGCCTGGACGACCGGAGCTGACCGGAGTCGACCGGTCCGGCGGGCCAGCCTGGGGCCTCCGGCCGGCCTCCGGAGCGGGTCCCGGAAGCTTCCAGGGACCGGTCAGGAGACTGTCGCCGGAGTGTCAGCCGAGACTGGCACACTGAGGGACAGACACTCCGACCCGAGGCCGGAGCCGCTTCAGCAACGACGGGACAGACAGGCAGAGTGATCCCATGGCGTCAGACCAGCACGACCCGCACCGCGACGGACCGCGCCCTGACGGCCCGAGGTCAGAGGGGCCGAGATCAGAGGGGCCGGACCATGACGTCACCCGGCCGATGCCCGCGCGGCGTCCTGACTACGGCGGTGCCCCGACACAGCCCCCTTCGGCCCACCAGCCGCCTCGGCGACAGCCCGCGCCTCCGCAGCAGGCGCCCTTGCACCAGCCGCCCACCCAGCAGCCGGGATATCCCGGACACCCTGGTCCTCATCCACAGTCCGGCCGTCCCTCACAGCCCGCTCAGCCCGGACACGTCCCACCGGGACACGTCCAGCCGGCCTTCGGAACACCCGCCCCCTACTACGGCCCACCGCCCGGGCACGGCCACGATGCGGCGCCGCCCGGTCATGAGAGGCTCCGCCGTCGCGTCGGCCTCGGCGCACTCGTCGCCTGCGTGGCCGCGGCCGGACTCATCGGAGGGGGGATCGGAGCCGGCGCGGTGGGACTCATCGGCTCCGGCGACGTGGCTCCGGGCATCGAGCTGAACAACCCGGAGAGCGCCACAGAGGTCAGCGCGGCGGCGGCCAAGGCCTCGCCGTCGGTGGTGACCCTCAGCGTGCAGGACGGAGCCGACGCCGGAAGCGGATCGGGGATCATCCTGGACGACGACGGCCACATCCTCACCAACACCCACGTCGTCACCCTCGGAGGAGCCACCGCCGACCCGGAGGTGACCGTGCAGATGAACGACGGATCGGCGCGCACCGCCGAGGTGGTGGGCACCGACCCGCTCTCGGACCTCGCCGTGGTCCAGCTCGACGACACCTCCGACATCACCCCGGCCGAGCTGGGGGAGTCCTCCGAGCTCAACGTCGGAGACACCGCCATCGCCATCGGAGCACCGCTGGGCCTCTCCGGCACGGTCACCGACGGCATCGTCTCCACCCTGGACCGCACGATCTCCGTGGCCTCGGCCGCCGCCGAGGGACAGGGCTCGGAGGACGACGCCCCGGAGGAGCCGCCCGAGGGGGCTCCCGAGGAGCAAGGTCCGGGCGAGGAGCAAGGTCCGGGCGAGGAGGACGGCTTCGAGTTCTACTTCCCCGACCAGGGCTCCCAGCAGGCGCAGGAATCCATCTACCTCAACGTCATCCAGACCGACGCGGCCATCAATCAGGGCAACTCCGGCGGCGCACTCGTCGACGCCGAGGGACGCGTCATCGGAGTCAACGTGGCCATCGCCTCGGCCGGCGGCACCTCCGCCGGCGAAGGGGCGGGCAACATCGGTGTCGGGTTCTCGATCCCGATCGACTATGCCCAGCGCGTCGCCGACGACCTCATCGCCGACGGCGAAGCCAGCCACGGTCTGCTCGGTGTGACCGTCGAGGCCGGCCAGGCGCAGTCGGCCGAGGAGCTGACCGCCGGAGCGCACGTGGCTGATGTCGCGGACGGCTCACCGGCCGCCGATGCCGGCATCGAGGAGGGCGACGTCATCACCGCCGTCGACGACCGCCCGGTGCACGACACGGTGTCGCTCACCGCCCTGGTGCGGGAGCACCCGGCCGGGTCCGAGGTCACCCTGACCTACCTGCGCGACGACGAGGAGCAGACCGCCGAGGTCACGCTCACCGGCATGTGACGGATCGGCACGCCGGGCGACCGGCGGTGCAGAGGGGGCTAGTGTGGTTCAGCGATGGACACGCTGCGACACCTCACCCCAGATGAGCTCCTCTCCGGGCTCGGCGTCCGCCGAGTGCTGGCCTTCGCCGCCCACCCCGACGACCTCGACTTCGGTGCGGCCGCCACCATGGCGGCCCTGGCCGAACGGGGTGCGGAGATCACCCTGTGCCTGCTCACCGCCGGCGACGCCGGGGGCTTCTCTCCCGACGAGGACAGGGAGGGGGTCCCGGCCCGGCGCGCCGCCGAGCAGCGGGAGGCCGCCGAGCTGCTCGGCATCCCCGAGGTGGTCCTGCTGGACGAGCGGGACGGGTTCGTCGAACCCACCCATGACCTGATCCGCAGCATCGTCCGACTGATGCGCCGGTGCCGCCCCGATGTGGTCGTCTCCACCCACCCCGAACGGGCCTGGGAGCGGCTGCAGAAGGCGCATCCCGATCACCTCGCCTGCGGAGAGGCTGTGGTCCGGGCGTGCTATCCGGCGGTCGAGAACCCCTTCGCCTACCCCGAGCTGCTCTCGGAGGAGGGACTCGAGGCCTACCGGGTCCCGCACCTGCTGCTGATGACGGCCCCGCAGGAGCGGCACAACACCTGGGTCTCGGTGGCCGGGTACGAGAGCACGAAGGTCGACGCCCTGCGGCGGCACCTCAGCCAGCACCCCGATCCGGGGCAGATGGAGCGCTTCGTCCTGGAGCAGATGCGCGCCTCGGCCGCCGACGCGGACCGCCGCGGGGCACAGCGGTCTCCGCACGTCCCCGACGACGCTCCCGCCGAAGCGTTCCACCTGGTCACCGTCAACGGGCAGGGGACGTTCGCCGGGTTCTGAGCCCGGCGAACCTCAGCCGCCGGTCGGACCGCCGTAGGTGGGTCCGGAGGAGGCCTCCGTGCTCAGCGGGATCTCGACGACCACCTCGCCCGTGGGACGCTCCGCCCCGGCGATCTCCTCGGCCGTCACCGAGAGCCTGTCGTAGGTCCCGATGCCGCGCAGCTCCACAGTCTCCTCGCTCAGCTCCTCGGCGGAGAAGCTGCCCAGGGAGCTCGGCTGGCCCTCTCCGTCGGGGAGCAGCCAGACCTGGTACGTCATGCCGTCGACCGGCGCCACCTCGTCGAACTCGGCGTAGCCGAGGTCCTCCTCCTCGGAGACCACCAGCTGCGCGGTGCCGCCCTCGGCCATCTCGACCTCGTCCGAGGAGGCCACGTCATCGGCCTCGTCCACCCGCTCCTGGACGTCCTGGCCGATGGTGAGCCGCCAGATCATCACCGCGGCGAGCACGACCACCACGATCAGCCCTGTGACCACCATCCACCGCTTGACCACCGGCTGCCGCTTCGGCCCCTCCTCGGTGTGGGTGGAGACCTCCTCGACCATCGTCATCCCGACCTCCTGGTCGGAGAGGTCGAGCATCATCTCCTCGAGCAGGTGTCGCGGCGGGTCCACCGGGTGCGAGGTGAAGATCTCGGCCAGGGTGCGGCGGGCCGCCAGCACACGGGTGTCCCAGCGCTGGGCCACGGATTCGGAGGCGTTGAGGGCCTCCTCGTCGAGCAGGGAGCGCTCGCGGTCGTCGACGGCGTCCATCGCGTAGACCTCGGAGAGCTCCACGAGCAGCTCACGCCGCAGGTCGGTGTCGATGCGGTCGGAGAAGTTGCGGTTCACTCCGGCGCCCCGCTCCAGGTCCCGACGGGTCACTGCGGCACGCAGGATGGGGTCGTCCACATCGACCCGCCCCGAACGGACGGTGTGCAGGCGGGTCATGGCATCGCGCAGCCGGGACTTCACCGCGGGCAGCGCCGAGTTCACCTGGGCGGCCGCCTCGTGGTGGTTCATGCCGCTGAGGTAGCACAGCGCCAGCACCTGGATCTGCGAATCCGAGAGCGGGGCGAAGTCCTCGAGCACCTCTTCGGGCAGACCGGCGACGCCGCCGGAGTCCACGACGGTGAGTTCGATGGGCCGGACCGCACCCTCGCGGAACCGCTCGACCATGATCCGGTGGGCCAGCGGGATCAGCCACTCCAGGACGAGCTCGTGCTCCTCGGGGCGGTAGGCCGGCTCGTCGGAATCGGGCCCCTCCTCCTGGGCGGCCACGTGGTCGGCCAGGGACTCCGCCGCGGCCGACTGCAGCCGCAGGTCGCGGGCCCGCTCGTCGGCCTGGTCCCACAGGTGGTGGTAGACGGCGACCATGGCCGTCTGCGCGCCGTCGACGTCCTCGTGCATCAGCAGCGCCAGCCCGTAGACGACGTCGGCGGTGGCCTCGTAGAACTGGGCGAAGGCGGCCTGGTCGCCGCGCGCGGTGCGGGTCAGCAGGCGTGCCAGCGTGGGCTGGGAGTCTTCGGCCGACTCGGTGGCCGACTCGGTGGCCGACTCGGTGGCAGGCTGCGGAGCCGGGCCGTCGGGCGCCTGGTCCGGGGCCTCGTCCGGTGCCTCGTCCGGTGTCTCATCCTGCGTGCCGACCGGGGCTTCGTCGGTCGTGCCGGCCGCGCCGTCGCCCGCCTGCTCGGTGCCGTCGGTCGTCGGACTGCCCCCGTCGAGGTCCTCGGGGCGTGCGGCATCGTCGTCAGGGCGCGGGGAAGCGTCGGTCATAGGCCCCAGCTTAGTGAAGCGGAGCCCCTCCGACCGGCAGGGACGCTCCGTGTGGCGCCACGGATCCGGGTCTCAGACCGCTCCGGGGAACCCCTGACGGCGCCACGCATCGTAGACCACCACGGAGACGGCGTTGGCCAGGTTCAGCGACCGGCGGGAGGGCAGCATCGGGATGCGCACCCGCGCGGCGACGCGCGGATCCTCCAGGACGTGCTCGTCCAGGCCGATCGACTCCCGTCCGAAGAGCAGCACGTCGCCCTCGCGGTGCTCGACGTCGGTGTACGCGGACTCGCCGCCGCCGGTGTAGGCGAGGACCCTCTGCGGCCGCAGCACCCGGTAGGCCTCGTCCAGGCTCGGGTGCACCGTGAGGACGGCGAGGTCATGGTAGTCGAGCCCGGCGCGGCGCAGCTTGGCGTCGTCGAAGTCGAATCCCACAGGCTCGGCCAGGTGCAGCTCCATCCCGGTGACGGCCGCGAGACGGATCAGGTTCCCCGTGTTGCCGGGGATCTCGGGCTGGTCGACGAGGACGCGCAGGGGAGCAGGCACGCGGGGAGTCTACTGCCTCAGGCGTCGTCGGGTGTGCTCAGGCGTCGTCGGGCCGGACCAGCTGATCACGCAGGGCGGCCAGCAGATGCCGATCGATGTGGTTGGCCCGCTCCGAGGCCGCCAGCGCGGCGACCACGGACTTCGCCGCACGCGCGGTCGCCTGAGGGGTGGCCGTCCCGGACCCGAGGGTCTCCACCACAGGGCTCATCGGACTGCCGTCGGGGGAGACCAGGAAGACCTGACCATGGATCGACAGCGCCACCTCCCGGCCGGCCTCGGCGAGTCGACGGGTCAGCGTCGCCCGCAGGGTCCTGGCCTGGTCGACGACGTCGGGAACTGTCATCGCCCGCCCGGCGGCCCGCAGGGTGCGGCCGTCCCATGAGGCCGTCGCGGCGGGGACCTCGACGACGGCGGCGACCACGATCGCATCGCCGCACACCAGGACGAGCTCCGCACGCGGAGCCGACCGTGAGACCCGGGGCCGACCCCGTCGGTCGACCTCCGGTGCGGCCAGCGAGACGTCGTGGAACAGGCGGGCGGCGGGCAGCTCGCTCAGGACCAGCCGGTCGACCATCTCCACCGACCGCTGCGCCCGACGGGACGGCCCGCCCGAGAACAGGCCGCCCAGCCCGGCGGGGGAGAGGTCTCCGTGGACGCGCTGGCTGGTCAGGGTCAGCGACAGCGGCTCCGGCTCGGAGAGGTCCGGCACGTACACCGGAGGCAGATGGGCGGCGCCGCTTGGCCGGTGGCCGCCGGTGCGCTCGGCGCCCGCCGAGGAGCCGCGGGTGCCGGCGGTGAAGGTGCCGCGGCCGTAGCCGCCCCAGCCGGTGCGGTCGTCCTCATCGTCGTCCCCGCCGCCGCCGGCCGAACGTCGTCGCAGCGACCGGTCGTAGGCGCTGCGGGACTCGTCGTCGCCGAGGACCTCGAAGGCATGACGCACCCTCTGGAACTGGGCGGCGGAACCGCCCCGGTCGGGATGGGAGTCCCGGACGCGGCGGCGGTAGGCGCGGCGGATCTGCTGGAGGTCCGCTTCGGCCGGCACGCCGAGCACGCTGTAGAGGTCGGCCTCGGGGCCGTCGTCGGCACGGCCGGAGGATCCGGGAGGCTGTGTGTCCATCGACCGTCCAGGATATCGCTTCGCGAGGGCGGCCCGAGCACCTCGGGCGCCTCGCGGACGCCGGTAGGATCGTCGGTGATGGAGACCATGCCGAGTCCGACCGGCGGCGGAGCGGACGAGCAGCCGCGCTACTTCGACCATGCCGCGACCTCCCCCGCACGTCCGACGGCCGTGCGGGTGCTCACCGAGGCGATGGCGCTGTCGAACCCCTCAGCCCTGCACGCCGCCGGACGCAGGGCCCGCGCCGCCGTCGACGCCTCCCGGGCGCAGCTGGCCGCCGCCGTCGGCGCGCACCCCTCCGAGGTGATCTTCACCTCCGGCGGCACCGAGGCCGACAACCAGGCCGTCAAAGGTCTCTACTGGACACGCCGCGGCCAGGACGATCGGCGTCGCACCATCCTGCTGCCGGGGATCGAGCACTCCGCGGTGTTCGAGACCGCCGAATGGCTCGAGACCCACCAGGGCGCCGAGGTCCGGCTGCTGCCCGTGGACGGGGAGGGTCGGCTCGACCTCGACGCGGCGGAGGCTCTGATGGTCGATCTGCTCTCCGAGGATCCGGAGTCGGTGGCCCTGGCCACCCTCATGTGGGCCAACAGCGAGGTCGGAGCGCTGCAGCCGGTGGCCGAGTTCGTGCGCCTCTGCGCCCGATGGTCCGTGCCCGTCCACACCGACGCCGTCCAGGGCATGACCTCCACCGCTGTGGACTTCGCCGCCTGCGGGGCGGCCACCATGGCGATCACCGCCCATAAGCTGGGCGGCCCGGTCGGCGTCGGCGCGCTGCTCGTCCGCAGAGACGTGGCCCTGACCCCGGTCCTCCACGGCGGCGGCCAGGAGCGCGACATCCGCTCCGGCACCCTCGACGTCGCCGGGATCTGCGCGTTCGCCGCCGTGGCCGAGGAGGTCGTCGCCGCACGGGAGGACGAGGCCCGTCGGCTGGGCGCACTGCGGGACCGACTGCTCGAGGCCGCGGTCGGGATCCCCGGAGTCACCCTGCGCGGCCCCGACCCGCGCACCGCCCCGGAGCGGCGACTGCCGCAGAACCTGCACATCACCGTCGACGGCGCCGAGGGGGACTCGCTGCTCTTCATGCTGGACATGGCCGGCTTCGCCACCGCCACAGGCTCCGCCTGCTCGGCCGGGGTGCCGCGCCCCTCACGGGTGCTGCTGGCGATGGGCCTGACGGAGGAGCAGGCCCGCGGCGCTCAGCGCTTCACAGTGGGACACACGACCACCGAGGACGACGTCGACGCGCTCATCGCGGCGCTGCCCGACGTCGTCGCCCGTGCCCGCACCGCCGGGATGGCCGCCTCCCGCAGCCGCTGAGGGTCGTCAGGAGGCCTGCCGCCGCCGATCCTCCAGGGCTTCCGCGGCGTCCCTGACCCGAGTCACCGTGCGCAGCGCAGAGACGAGGCTCAGCCGGGCCAGACCGTCCCTCGTCAGACCACCTCTCACCGGCCCGCCGCGGCCGACGACCTCCGCCCCGACGGCGGTGAGGGTGAGATCGTCCAGGCTGCTCAGGGGCATGCCCATCGCCTGCCAGGGACCGGCGACCCGTTCGGCCAGCGTGCTCACCTCCGGGAGGAGCTGGGCGCCGAGGTCCTCGGCGCCGAGCACGGAGAAGGCGCAGCGTGCTCCGGCCTCGGTCAGCTCGGCCGCCCGCTCCCAATCCGGGGGACGCATCGTCGTCGTCGGCAGCACGAAGCCGTCGGCGCGGGCCTCGGACCGGGCGAGGAGATCCTGCACCGCCTCATCCTCCGGCGCCCGGCCGAGATCGATGAGCACCTCGTCGGCGGCGGCCCCCTCGGCACGTACGGCGGCGAGCACCGTGCCCAGCATCGCCCGGGCATCATCCCTGGGCAGCGCCCTGATGCTCCGGTAGCCGCTGACCGTGGGGACGCCGCCGGTGCGCACCCGGTGGTGGTCCGGCTCCAGGAGCACCAGGCGCAGCTGGGACGGCGACGCCGTCCTCCGCAGCCGGGCCAGCAGCTCGGAGACGCCGTCGGCGAGCGACTCGGTCACATCACGCCGGGCGCCGTGGTCGATGAGCGTCTTCTCTCCGTCGGGCAGGGCCAGCGCGGCGCACAGGCTCACCGGGCCCAGCACGAAGACGGTCAGCGGCGGGGAGGCCTCGGCCGCGCCGGATTCGAGGCGCTCGCCGCGGACGTCGGCCAGGGCGTCGACGTCGGCGCGCAGCAGCGTGCTCGCTCGACGCGCGTCTGAGCCCGGCCCGGAGGCCAGACGCCAGCCGTAGGAGGTCAGATCGGTGGGCATCTCGGGCAGCATCGCCGCCGCACGCCCCATCAGGCCCGCCGCATGACCACGGGCGGGAAGCTCCGGCAGGGCGGGAGAGTGCGGGGCGGGAAGCTCGGCCTCGAGCGCGCGGGCGGACTCGGAGGGGTCGGTCCCGGGCATCACGCCCGGGGCGAAGGAGACGATCGCCATCAGCGGTCGCGGTCGTCGGTCGCGGGGTCCTGTGCCTCGCCGCTGGTGGCGGAGATCGCCTGATGGTGGCGGATGACCTCGTCGATGATGAAGTTGAGGAACTTCTCGGCGAACTCCGGATCCAGGTGGGCGTCGGCGGCCAGGCGCTTCAGCCGCTCGATCTGACGGCGCTCGCGCTGCGGGTCGCCCGGGGGGAGGCGGTGGGCCGCCTTGAGGTGGCCGACGCGCTGGGTCGCCTTGAAGCGCTCGGCCAGCAGATACACCAGAGTCGCATCGATGTTGTCGATGCTGGCACGCATCGCGGTGAGCTCCTCCATGACCTCGGTGCCGACGAGTGCGGCGGCGGAAGGCCCGGCCGCAGGGGTCCCGGGGGCGTCGGAGGGGCACATGGCCGTCAGTCTACTGATCCGGCTGGGGTGTAGTCGCGCGAGCGCGCGGTGTCGATCGTCGCCTGTCCGAGCACCCGGGTGCCCTGGTACATCACCGCAGTCTGACCGGGGGCGACCCCGCGCAGCGGTTCGAGAAGCTCGACGACGAGTTCGGCCCTTCGATCCTCGGGGCCTTCTGACTCGGCCGCCCCCTCCTGCGGCACCCGTGCCCGTGCCGGCACCGGGTCGGCGTGGGCACGGATCTGCAGCTCGATGTCGAAGGTCCCTCCCGAGTCGGCCTCGGCCACCGGGGCCCCGGCCCAGGAGAGGCGGATTCCGGTGATCCGGTCGATCTCGAGCAGCTCACGGGGTCCGGCGACGACGGTGTTGTCCTTCGGCCGGATCTCCAGGACGAACCTCGGCTTCCCGTCCGGCGCCGGGTGCCCGAGCTTCAGCCCGCGCCGCTGCCCGACCGTGTACGCCTGGGAGCCTTCGTGCTCGCCGATCCTCCGGCCCTCGGGATCCACGATGGGTCCGGAGGTCATATCGATCTGCTCGGCCAGCCAGCCGCGGGTGTCCCCGTCGGGGATGAAGCAGATGTCGTGCGAATCGGGCTTCTTCGCCACGGAGAGTCCGCGCTCGGCGGCCTCCGCGCGCACCGCCTCCTTGGAGGGGGTGCGGCCCAGCGGGAACATGGAGTGGCGCAGCTGGTCCTCGGTGAGCACGCCCAGCACATAGGACTGGTCCTTGGCCCAGTCGGCGGCGCGGTGCAGCTCGGGCACGCCGTCGTCGTCGTGGACCAGCTCGGCGTAGTGGCCGGTGCACACCGCGTCGAACCCCAGGGCGATCGCCTTCTCCAGCAGGGCCTCGAACTTGATCTTCTCGTTGCAGCGCATGCACGGGTTCGGCGTCCGGCCGGCGGCGTACTCGGCGATGAAGTCGTCGACCACGTCCTCCTTGAACCGGGAGGAGAAGTCCCACACGTAGAAGGGGATGCCCAGGGTCTCGCAGGCCCGCCACGCATCGGAGGAGTCCTCGATGGTGCAGCAGCCCCGGGACCCGGTGCGCAGGGTTCCGGGCATCCGTGACAGCGCCAGGTGGACCCCGACGACGTCGTGGCCGGCCTCCACGGCGCGCGCGGCGGCCACCGCGGAGTCCACTCCTCCGGACATGGCGGCCAGAACCTTCACCGGTCTCCTCCTCGGACGGGATGCGGGACGACGGCCGAGATCGGCCGGGATGACTGCTCAACGATACGGAACGAGTACGGATGCTTCAACGGCTCCGGTCCGGCCCGCGGGCTCAGTCCGGGGTCCTTCCCCGTGCGGGATCAGAGCCGTCCGGCGGCCTTGAGACGGATGTAGGCGTCGGCGAGCTCCGGCGGCAGCTCGTGGGGCGGGGCCTCCACGACCTCGACGCCCAGGGAGGTCAGCTGGGCCCGCAGCGCCCGACGTTCGATCAGGGAGCGCTCCGCCGCCGCGGCGCGATACACCTCGCCCACGGTCTCCCGGGCGAGGGTGCGCCGATCGAGCTCCGGATCCCGGACCGAGGCGATGAGGACCAGGTGTCGGCGGGTCAGCGTCGGCAGCGTCGGCAGCAGCCCCTCCTCGAACGACGCCGAGTCCAGGGAGGTGAGGATGACGACCAGTGACCGCTGGGAGGTCACCGACTCCACGTACCCCGGCAGTCGGGAGAAGTCGGCCTCGACCAGCTCAGGGGTGATCGGTGCCATGGCCGTGACCATCGAGTGCAGGAAGTCGGTGCCCGTGGTGGACCTGGCACGGGCCACCAGACGGCGGTCGAAGCCCAGCAGGTCGACGCGGTCTCCGGCCCCTGCGGCGAGCACTCCGAGCAGCAGGGCGGCCTCCATCCCCGTGTCCAGCCGCGGCTCGTCCTCGATCCGGGCCGCCGAGGTGCGGGAGGAGTCGAGGCACAGCACCACACGGCGGTCGCGCTCCGGCCGCCAGGTCCGTACGACCAGGTGCTGGCGTCGGGCGGTGGCGCGCCAGTCGATGGACCGGACGTCGTCGCCGCGGACGTAGTCGCGCAGCGAGTCGAACTCGGTGCCGGCCCCGCGGATCTGCACCGCGGTCTGGCCGTCGAGCTCCCGCAGCCGATGCCGCTTCGAGGGCAGATGCCGACGGGCGCGGAACGGGGGCAGCACCCGCTGCAGGTGCGGCACCCGGTGGGTGACCTGTCGTCCGGCCATTCCCAGCGGCCCGAGGGAACGCACCGCCACCGTCTCGGAGCGCAGGTCGCCGCGACGCCGCGGGACCAGCACCGTGCGCAGCGTGTGGCTGCCGCCGGGCGCCAGTCGGACTTCTGCGATTTGTCGGACGGCTCCGGCCGAGGGCTGCCAGCCGTCCTTCGCCGAACCTGTCAGCCGACGTCGCCCCGTGTGGTGCAGCACGGTCTCCGCGGTCGTGCGCTGATCCAGGCGCACCGCATCGGTGGGGACCCGCTCGACGCGCACCGTCCGCGGTGAGCCGGCCAGCAGCATGTCCGCGGCGGCCAGCAGCACCACCGCCGCCAGGCACAGCCACACGGTGGCCTGCGCCGGCAGGGCGACGACCACGATGCTGAGCCCCAGGGCGACGATCAGCAGACGGCGGGTGAGGACCATCAGCGCGGCACCGGCACCGTGGCGAGGATCCCCTGCAGCACGTCGTCGGCGGCCACGCCGTCCATGGAGGCCTCCGGGCGCAGGGAGACGCGGTGCCGCAGACAGGGGAGGGCCAGCGCCTTGACGTCGTCGGGGGTGACGAAGTCGCGGCCGGATAGCCAGGCCCAGGCCTTGGCCGAGTTCATCAGGGCGGTCGCCCCGCGGGGCGAGACGCCGAGCTGGAAGCTCGGCGACTGCCGGGTGGCCCGGGCGACGTCGACGATGTAGGCGATGACCTCCGGCGAGACGGTCACCTGCCACACCGCGCGTCGGGCGGCGAGGACCTCCTCGGCGCCGGCCACCGCGCGGACCCCGGCGTCGGCGAGGTCGGAGGGGTTGAATCCTGCGGAGTGGCGGCGGATCACTTCGATCTCCTCGCCGCGCTGGGGCAGATCCAGGCTCACCTTCAGCAGGAAACGGTCCAGCTGGGCCTCCGGCAGCGGATAGGTGCCCTCGTACTCCACCGGGTTCTGGGTCGCGGCGACGAGGAAGGGGTCGGGGAGGGGGCGTCCGATGCCGTCGACCGACACCTGCCGCTCCTCCATGGCCTCCAACAGCGACGCCTGGGTCTTCGGCGGGGTGCGGTTGATCTCATCGGCGAGCATCAGGTGGGTGAACACCGGCCCCTCGCGGAAGGTGAAGTCCCCGGTGGTGGAGTCGTAGACCAGGGAGCCGGTGACGTCTCCGGGCATGAGGTCCGGGGTGAACTGCACGCGGGCCGTGTCCAGGGACAGCGAGGCCGAGATCGAGCGGACCAGCAGGGTCTTCGCCACCCCGGGCACACCTTCGAGGAGGACGTGGCCGCGCACCAGCAGGCCGATGAGCACGCCGGTGACCGCTCCGTCCTGACCGACCACCGCCTTGGCCACCTCCCGGCGCACCTGATGGAACCGCTCACGCAGGTCACCGCCGGCTCCGGGGGCCGACGGCGAAGGACCCTGTCCGGGCGTCTGCTCCGGTCCTCGGTCCGGCTGCGGTGCGGGGGGATTCTCAGTCACGTGATGCTCCGTCCTCCGGGCTCGTGCCGGATCGTCGGTCTCGGGGCGGGGCCCCGTGGTCTGTGGACGCGTCCTCGCCCAGGATCTGCTCCGACCGCCTGGTCAGACCTGCACGGACGCGCAGCTCGTCCTCGAAGTCGGCGATCCGCCGGGCGAAGGCGACCAGGTCGCGGTTCGACCGCAGCCCGTCGACGTCGAGCAGCCGCCGCACCTGCTGGGCGGGACGGCCGGTCTGCCGCGCGGCGGCCTCGACGACCACCTGCTCGTCGGCGGCGCCCAGACGCAGCAGGCGGGCGCTGCGGACCAGGGCCGCGGCGCGCAGGGTCCGCGCTGAGGGCACGATCGCGTCGGACTGCTGATACATCCTTCCGCGCCCTTCGGCGGACTCCGAGGCCGGGACCAGCACGGGCAGGGATTCCGAGACCACCGGACCGTGCCGTCGTCCGGCCACGACGATGAACAGGCCGGTGCAGACCAGCAGCCAGACCGCGAGGAGTCCGAACCACTCCGGAAGCAGGTCCGTGGGGTCCTCCACGCCCTGGTCCCCGGTCGGGCCCACGTCCCACTGGGCCGGGGAGTACCAGACGACCCGGTCCTCCGCGCCGAAGAGGTGCAGGGCCAGCGCCGCGCCGCCCTCCTCGACGATCTCTCGGTTCGTGAAGGCCGCAGGGGTGCCCAGGACGATGCCGTGGTCGGTCTCGATCATCGCGTAGGCCTCCGAGGCGTCCTCGGTCTCGAAGCACAGCGCCTCCGCCGACGAGCCCTCCAGGCTGAACAGCTCCACCGGCGGCGGGACCGACTCCGCAGCCTCGGCGGCGGGGTGCGCGCACCGGGACCCGGCGGACAGGGGAGCACCCACCGCGAGGTCCGCACCGACGGCGTACCGCGACACACCGTCCAGCTCGGGCAGCCCCAGAGCGCTGTTCGGTGAGATCCACACCGTCGGACGGTCCTCGGAGACCAGGTCGTCCAGGGTTTCGGGGTTCGCCGGGCGGTTGCCCTCGTGGACCACGAGCATGGCGTCCGGGTCGTCCTCCAGGGCCTGCAGCGCCGCGACGCCGGAGCGCACGGTCACCACGTCGGTGCCGCGGTCCTCCAACACCTCGACCATCGCCCCGTAGCCGTCGAGCCGGGGGGAGTCGGTGGCATAGCGCTCCGGGGCGTCGTCCTGCAGCACGACGTACACGACGCCGGCGAGGATGGCCGCGAGGCCGAGGACCAGCCAGAAGCGCCGACGGGAGAGCCAGCGGCGCAGCGCGGCAGGTGCGGCCGTCGCGGTCGCGGTCGGGGAGCTCATCGGGGCGCCACCACCTGCGGTGCGCTCCATCCGGCGGCCCCGGTCGTCGGCTCGGCGGCCCCCAGGGCGCGATCCAGTTCCCGGAGGTCCTCGACGTCGTCGCGGCGCAGGTGCCGTCCCCCATAGCGGGAGAGGTTGAACAGGTCCGCGGCCCGCCGGATGCGGCTCTGGTCCTCGGAGAAGGCGCCGCCGAGCTCGGCGGCGGCCTCGGTGGCGGTGCGGCCGGGCAGCTCGGGCAGCAGCTCACGCTCCTCGGCCGCCCGCACCAGCGCGCGGAACAGGTCGCGGTAGGCCTCGTCCACGGCCCCGGTCTCGAGGTGCGCCGCGGCGCGCGCCCGCAGCTGATCGGCGCTGATGCCCGGCTCGGCGTCGAGGGGCGCCTCGGCGCGACCGCGCTGCAGGCGCGGCCGCACGATCAGCAGCGTCACCGTCACCGCCGCGACGATGAGCAGCAGAAGGACCACCGGGCCCCAGGAGACCTGGATGCCGGTGGTGGAGTGGATGCCGTCTCCGAGTCGGTCCATGAGCGACTCCACGAAATCGCGGATCGTGACGCCGATGCCCTCACGGTGGTACCTGCCGTCCTCGAGCTCCTCCTCGAGCAGCCGGCGCGCCTCATCGCGGTCGGGCGACGGGGACGCCGCGGCTCCGACGGTGCTGGGCGCGGCGCTGAGCGGCGTGGCGCTGGCGGGGACGGACATCTGCGGGGCGTCAGTGCGGTCGGGCGGGCCCGCCGGGGCCCTCGGAGCCGTCGTCGGGCCGCCGCCCCCACTGAGGTGCGCCGTAGCCCCCCTGAGGAGGGTTCTGCCCGTAGGGACCCTGCCCGTAGGGACCCTGGCCGTAGGGACCCTGGCCGTAGGGACCCTGGCCGTACGGGTTCTGCTGGTACGGGTTCTGCTGGTACGGGTTCTGCTGGTACGGGTTCTGCTGGTACGGGTTCTGCTGGTACGGGTTCTGCTGGTACGGGTTCTGCTGGTACGGGTTCTGCTGGTACGGGTTCTGGCCGTAGGGGTACTGCCCCTGGCCGGGAGGGGGCCCGTACCCCGGGGGCGGCCCGTAGCCCGGAGGCGGACCGTACCCGCCGCCGGGATGCCGCGGCCCGCCGTGGTGTGCGGTCGGCAGGTGCTCGGCCGATGCGGGGATGACACGACCGTCGTCGTGGGCGCCCTCGGCCGCGCTGAGCAGGGCCACGTCGAGCCCCTCCTGCTCGAACCGCGCATTGAGCATCATCACGGCGACGCAGGCTCCGAACACGGCCGTGAGCAGGACGTTGACGACCATGCCGATCACGGACTGCACGATCAGTCCGGCGGTCGGCGCGGCCCCCGGCTCACCGGTGGGATCCATGCTGAGGCCGGTGATGAGCATGCTGGGGATCATGAGGGCCACGCTGGCTGCGATGCCCATCAGCATCAGCAGCAGCAGGGTGCCGATGTGGCGCCACCACCGTCCGCGGTTCAGGCTCCAGGATCGCCCGACGGCGGCCAGGGCCGAGCGCCCCTCCACCACGACGGCGTAGGGGCCGAACATCACACCGGAGGTGAGCCAGGCGGACAGCAGGATCAGCCCGGGGATGACGACGATCAGTCCGATGCCGAGGGTCACGACGGTCAGCACACCGGCGACCAGCAGGGCCAGGAGCATCACCACGACCGCGGCGACGACGAGCACCAGCATCTGCAGTGCCAGGGCGGGGAACCGTCCGGTCGAGAGGCCCACCGCCTGGCCGAAGCTCGTGCGGTAGCCGTAGACGGCGCGGAACACCGGCACGGCGAGCGTGGCGAACGCGAGGTAGACCAGCAGGTACTGGATGATGCTGGCGGCGAGGAACAGGACGACCGCCGTACCGTCGACGGCGGTGTTGAGCATGAGGTCCGGGTCGGTGGTCGGGCTGTACGCCGCGCTGAGGAAGTCCCGGCTCGGCGGGTACAGCAGGATCAGGCTGGTCAGGACCGTGCCGACGGCGGAGGCGGCGAGCGGGACGCCGATGACCGTACGCGGTGAGTGGCGCAGCATCGCGAACCCGGCGCCGAAGACCTCGCCCAGGGTCATGCGTCTCAGCGGAAAGACCGCTCCGGGCCGGGCCGGCTCGCCGGCCGTCCCCCCAGGTCCCTGCTGCTGCCACGATGCGCTGCTCACTCGACCCCTCCTGCTGATGATCCTCTGCGACGCCTCTGCGGCGTCGCCCTCGCCGGTCCGTCCGGCCGGCGCTCCCCGGCTCACAGTCTGTCACCTGCGCGCGCCGAGGGGGAAGCATCACACACGGGGGACACGGCCTCGTCGGATATCCTGGGCCACGGAGCCGCCGCCCGTCACCCCGGTCCGGGCCGCGGGCCGCCGACCGTCGACGGGGGAGAGGGAGAGCAGATGAGAGCCAGCATTCTGGTCGTCGACGACGACGAGGCGCTGTCCGAGATGATCGGCATCGTGCTTCGCAACGACGGATTCGAGCCCACCTTCTGCGCCACCGGACACGGCGCACTGGAGGCCTTCCGCTCGACCAAGCCGGACGTGGTGCTGCTGGACCTGATGCTCCCGGGCAAGGACGGCATCGAGGTGTGTCGGGAGATCCGTGAGGAGGCCGACACCCCCATCGTGATGCTGACCGCGAAGTCGGACACCGCCGACGTGGTCCGGGGGCTCGAGGCCGGCGCGGACGACTACGTGCCCAAGCCCTTCAAGCCTGCCGAGCTCGTCGCCCGGGTGCGGGCCCGGCTGCGGCCATCCGAGGGCAGCCACCGTCAGGAGGCCGAGCAGCTGACCATCGGTGATCTGACCATCGACGTGGCCGGCCATGAGGTCCGCCGCGGAGACACGAAGATCTCACTGACCCCGCTGGAGTTCGACCTGCTCACCGCCCTGGCGAAGAAGCCCTGGCAGGTCTGGAACCGGGAGATGCTGCTGGAGGAGGTCTGGGGATACCGCCACCAGGCCGACACCCGTCTGGTCAACGTGCACGTGCAGAGGCTGCGGTCGAAGATCGAGCGCGACCCCGAGCACCCCGAGCTCGTGCAGACCGTGCGCGGAGTGGGGTACAAGGCGGGCGGGCAGGGCTGACCCATCGCCGCACGTGAGGACGAGGAGAGCGCGGACGACCGCAGGCCCGCCGCCGGCCACCGACAGGTCGCCCAGACGACGGGATCCATCCCCGTCGTCTCCGCCTCGTCCCCGTCGGAGGTCCCCTCCGGCGCGCAGCGGGCCGGCATGGCGACGGCCGACCGCGCTGCGGTGGGCCGGAGCCCGGGGGAGCACCCCGACGACGACGCGGCCGGGGCCACCGACCATGCCGAGGCCGTCGACACCGCCGATTCCACCGCCGATCCCACCACCGACCCCGCCGAGGGCGCCGCCTCTCCGGACGAGCCCGTCGGCGGGGCACGGGCCGACCGCGGAACCGAGGGTGCCGCGACGCCGACGCCGGCGTCCCCGCGGGATCGGCTGCGGGCGGGACTGCGCGTCGTCGGACGTCTTCCCCGTCTGTGGAGCCGTTCCCTGCTGTTCCGCGCGGTGGCGTTCACCGGTCTGCTGACCATGGTGGGCACTCTGCTCGTGGCCGTGTTCCTGACCCACCAGGTGACCAGCGGCCTGTTCCAGGAGCGGTTCGACCAGGTGGAGACCGAGGCGACCAACGGCCTCGACGACCTGCGGAACTTCTTCGCCAACGCCTCCACCGCCGACCGGACGCAGACCGAGGAGCTGCTGGCGGGTTCGGACGCCATGCTCGAGGGCTCCGGCACCGAGGCCCGCCGCTACTACATCCTGGAGCCGCTGGACGAGTCGCAGTCCGTCTACGTCTCACCCCGGTCCTCGCAGGGCGTCGACGCCGACATCATCTCCGACGAGCTCGCCGAGGCCGTGGCCTCGGGCAGCGGTCAGTACTGGCAGTCGGTGGCCCTGGAGCGCGACGGCGCCACGGTCCCCGGGGTGGCCTTCGGCACGCAGGTGACCATCCCGCCGGGCCACGCCTGGGCGCTCTACTTCGTCTACGACTTCGAGTCCGTCCAGGAGTCCCTCGCGTTCGTCCTGCGGATCCTCTTCCTCGCCGGTGCGGCCCTGCTGGTGATGAACATGACCATCGCCGCCTGGGTCACCCGCTCAGTGGTGGCCCCGATCTCCCAGGCCGCCGAGGTCTCGGAGCGCATCGCCGCCGGCCAGCTCGATCAGCGCCTGGCCGTCCGCGGGGAGGACGAGATCGCCCGCCTGGGGGTCTCCTTCAACCGGATGGCCTCCAACCTGCAGGACCAGATCACCCAGCTGGCGAACCTGTCGAAGATGCAGCAGCGCTTCGTCTCCGACGTCTCCCACGAGCTGCGCACGCCGCTGACCACCGTCCGGATGGCGGCCGAGGTGCTCCACGAGTCGAGGGAGGAGTTCGACCCCATCAACCAGCGCTCCGCCGAACTGCTGTACCACCAGGTCGAACGGTTCCAGGCGCTGCTGGCGGACCTGCTGGAGATGTCCCGCTTCGACGCCGGCGCGGCCGAACTGGCGCTGGCCGAGGTGGACCTGCGGCAGGTCGCCGAACAGGTGCTGACCACCGCACAGCCCCTGGCGCAGAACGCCGGGGCCCCGCTGTCGCTGGTGGTGCAGGGCGAGGACTTCCGCGCCGAGGCGGACGCCCGGCGCGTCGACCGCATCCTGCGGAACCTGGTCAACAACGCCGTCGAGCATTCGGAGGGCCGACCGGTCGACCTGGTCATCGGCTCCTCGCCCACGGCGGTCGGATTCGCGGTGCGGGACCACGGCATCGGCATGAGCCCCTCCGAGATGGCCCACGTCTTCGACCGCTTCTGGCGTGCGGATCCGGCCCGCGCCCGCACCACCGGCGGCTCGGGCCTGGGACTGGCCATCGCCACCGAGGACACCCGGCTGCACCAGGGAGCCCTCGACGCCTGGGGGGAGAAGGGCCGAGGGTCCTGCTTCCGACTGGTGCTGCCGCGGCGGCAGGACGCCCCCTACAGGGCATCGCCGTTGGCGCTGCCGCCGACCTACGACCCTCTGGACAGGAGCCCGGCGGAGCAGATCGTCGCCGAGGTCATCAGCGGCGAGGTCGACCATGACAGGGTCAGCGAGCAGTCCCTCCACCAGCACGGGGGCGACTCATGAGCGCCCGCCTGAGCACCGACCCCACCGCCGCACCGATGCGTCGGCTGCTGCCGGCGCTGCTCGCCGCCGCCGCACTGGTGCTCTCGGCCTGCGCCCCGGTCATCCCCACCGACGGGCCGGTCGGCACCACCGAACCCGACACCGGCGACGACGCCGAGCCGCAGATCCAGCCGCAGTCCCCGGGGGAGGGGGCCGACGCCGACAGCATCATCGAAGGTTTCATCCAGGCCGGCGTCGGTCCGCAGGACGAATTCTCCGTGGCCCGGGAGTACCTGACCCCGGAGCTGGCGGACTCCTGGCGCCCCGCCCAGCGGACCTGGGTGTACTCCGCGGATCCGGTGTTCTTCCCCGACGGTGAGGACTCCTACACCGTGCAGATGGAGGTCGAGGCGGTGGTCGACGCCGACGGCATCATGACCCCGCTGCCGGAGGGCCGCAGCGAGTCCTTCGACATCGAGGTCGAGGAGCGGGGCGACGAGGTCCGCATCTCACAGGCACCGGACTTCACCATGATCGACTCAGTCAACTTCAACAGGATCTACGCCTCCCACACCCTGTACTTCTACGACCCGCAGTACCGGTACGCGGTGCCGGACCAGCGGTGGTTCGCCAGTCGGGCAGGCACGGCGTCGCGGGTGGTCGCCGCCCTGCTGGACGGCCCGGCCCCGTACCTGGATCCCGCGGTCTCCTCGGCGTTCCCCGAGGGCGCGGCCCTGGAGCACGCCTCGGTGCCGATCGACGACGGCCGGGCTGAGGTGGACCTGGAGTCCGACACGCTGCAGGACACCTCCGACGAACAGCGCCGGCTGATGGAGCACCAGCTGGACCTGGCCCTGACCCAGCTCAACGACGTGTCCTCCGTGGAGGTCTCGGCCGGTCAGCGCGGACTCGAGGTGGACGACGACCTCGATCCCCTCGAAGTCATCGACGAGCCCGTGGTCACCGCCCCGCAGGTCGGGGTGCTGGACGGCCAGCTCGGGCGCCTGGACGGCTACCACGAGCTGTCGATCCCCAACCTGCCCGACCTGGAGGACCTGGAGCCCCAGCAGCCGGCGGTCTCCGAGGCCGAGGACGACGTCTTCGCCTTCCTCGACGGGGAGGGGGAGCGGCTCTTCCACGTCCGCTCCGAGGGCGAACCGCAGGAGGCGCTCGCGGGAGAGTCGCTGACCCGGCCGTCGATGGACAACTTCGGATGGACGTGGACGGCCTCCGACGGAGACGACGCGGCCTCCGTCCACGCCCTGCCCCACGACGACGAGACCGAGGCCGCCGCGGTCGAACTCTCGGTGGACTGGCTCGACGGTGTCGGGGTCAGTTCGCTGCGGATCTCCCAGGACGGCGCGCGCGCCGCGATCGTGCTGGAGGAGGGCGACGAGCACTCCCTGTACGTGGCCGGGGTCATCCGTGACTCCTCGGGAGTGCCCTACGGCCTGGGCTCGCCCATCCGGCTGCCGGTGACGGTGGACCTGGAGGAGGCCCGGTGGATCGCCTCGGACGAGCTGGTGGTCTGGGCGCCCTCAGACGACGACTCGCGCAATATCGAACGGGTCAGCTTCTCGGGCACGACCCAGGCGGTCGGCCCGGTGCTGCTGGGCCTGCAGAACGTCTCCGTGGGCGAAGGCACCTCGGTCGGCGGCGGGCAGCGGCAGCTGTTCGCCGAGACCGTCGAGGTGCCGGTGCAGGTGCTGCCCGGTCAGCTCTGGAGCACCGAGAACGACGTCGAGATGCGCGACTACTCCTACCCGGGCTGAGGCTCCTCCCCAACCGTCGGGCCGGACCGCTGAGCGCGGCCGTCGTCCACAGCCGCCCCGGATCCACCGCATGCCCCAGCCGTGCGGCATCCAGGATGGAGACATGACCCCCGACCGAGCGACCGACCGGCTCTCCGCGGCGGCCGACCGTCTCTGGACCTCGGAGGCCGGTCGCGCGGTCCGCATCGCCGGCGACGCGCTCGCCGGCCTGGTCTCCCCGGTCTGGTGCGCCGGGTGTCTGGCCGAGGACGTGGTCCTCTGTCAGGACTGCGCCGCCGAGCTGCGCCGTGCGCTGCGACGTCCCTTCGGTGCGGAGGACGCGGCGCTGGCCCTGCCGATCGTGCCCCGCGGCGGCCAAGCGGACAGTGGAGGTCACGGAGGAGGGCACGGAGGAGGGCACGGAGGAGGGCACGGAGGAGGGCACGGAGGAGGGCACGGGGGAGGGGACGAGCGCCTCGAGGTGCTGCCTGTGACCGCCGCCGGGCGCTATGCGGGTCTGCTGAGCCGGCTCGTCGTCGGGTACAAGGACCGGGAGCAGGTCGGCCTGGGCCGGCTGTTCGCCCCGGGCATGGGCCGAGCCGTCGACGCGGCGCTGGCCCGTTCGGCTCCGGCGTCGGTCTCGGAGGTGCTGCTGCTTCGACCTCCGACCCGGCTGCGCAGCAGGCTGCGCCGCAGCATCGAGCCGGTCGACGCGATCCTCGCGGCGGACGGTCGGCGCACCGCGCCGGGTCTGATCGGCCGAGCCTCCGGCGGCGCGCAGAAGACCCGCGACCTCCGCGCCCGACGCCGGGCGGGCCGAGGGTCGCTGCGTCCGACGGCCCGCGGTCGTCGGGAGCTTCCCGGCCGTCAGGTGCTGCTCGTCGACGACGTCCTCACCACCGGTGCGACCCTGGCGGCGCTGTATTCGGCCGCAGACTCCGCCGGTGCCCACGTCCTCGGCGCGGCGGTGCTCGCCGCGGCTCCGAGACCGGTCTCCGAACAGGCGCGGGCCTTCTGAGGTGCGGGACGTCCCACCCCGCCGCAGACGGGGCCGCACGGGTCCGACGGACCCCGCGGATCGGGGCGACGGGGCACGGATGACGGGGTCCGGGATTCGACATATGGTGGGGTATGGGCACTTACCTGATGAGTCCCATCACAGCGGTGACGGGACGTGAGACGGTCCTCTCCGCTGTGCCGACGTCAGAACCGAGGAGGACACCATGACCCTTCAGGTCAGCTA
The DNA here is from genome assembly GCF_025420485.1 of Nesterenkonia marinintestina. Classification (GTDB taxonomy): domain Bacteria; phylum Actinomycetota; class Actinomycetes; order Actinomycetales; family Micrococcaceae; genus Nesterenkonia; species Nesterenkonia marinintestina. Next base: position 43,213 of record NZ_JAOEFD010000009.1, read on the forward strand.
CACCGGACGCAACATCCAGATCCCCTCAGACTTCAAGGAACACGTCGAGGAGAAGGTCGACAAGATCGACCAGCTCGCCGACAAGGGGCAGCGTCTCGAGGTCAAGGTCTCCAGTGAGAACTCCCACCGTCGCGCCGACACCTCGCTCACCGTCGAGCTCACCGTCATCGGCCGGGGGAAGGTCGTCCGCTCCGAGGCACAGGCCGAGGACAAGTTCCAGGCCTTCGAGGTGTCGCTGAACAAGCTGACCGAGCGTCTGCGCCGCGCCCGCGACAAGAAGAAGTCCCGCGCCCACCAGGGAGGCGCAGCTCCGGACGTGGCCACCGCGCTGGCCGGTCTGCCGCCTGTGGCCACGGACCGTCCCCTCTACGAACAGGTCCTCGACGCCGAGCGCGCCCACGACGTCCCGCCGGGAGAGGAGCACGACGACGACGCCCCCATCCGCATCCGGCGCAAGGTGTTCCCCGCCGAGCCGATGACCGTCGACGCCGCCGTCGACGCGATGGAGCTCATCGGACACGACTTCTTCCTCTACATCGATGCCGAGACCCAGCTGGCCTCGGCGGTCTACCGGCGCCGCGGGTGGACCTACGGAGTCATCTCCCTGGACGCCGGCAAGGCCGCAGAGGACGGGCCGACCACCGAGGAGCGGACCTACCGGGCGGAGAACGGCGCCGCCTGACCGGCTCCCGCGGCCGCACGACCGCGCCTCCGGTGCCCGTCCGAGGACCGCCGCACAGCGGCCTCGGACGGGCACCGTCGCGCTTCGACGCCCTCAGGGCCGGAGCGTAGTATGGATCTCTGGACCGGACCGTCCGGGTCGCTCCGTCATGCCCTCGATGAGAGGGGCGCCAGCGCCCGACGTCCTGACGACCTGATGGAGAACCGACTGTGGCGAATCTGCTCGAACGCATCCTCAAGACCGGGGACAAGAAGATCCTGAAGTCCCTCCGCGGCTACGCGGACCAGGTCAACGTGCTCGAGGAGGAGTTCCGCGGGCTCTCGGACGCGGAGCTCAAGGAGGAGACCCAGCGGTACAAGGACCGCATCGCCGACGGCGAGTCGCTGGACGCGCTGATCCCGGAGTCCTTCGCCGCGGTGCGCGAGGCCGCCGACCGCACCCTCGGGCTGCGCCACTTCGACGTGCAGATCATGGGCGGGGCGGCCCTGCACCTGGGCAACATCGCGGAGATGGGCACCGGTGAGGGCAAGACGCTGGTCGCCACCGCGCCGGCCTACCTCAACGCCCTCACCGGACGGGGCGTCCACGTCGTGACGGTCAACGACTACCTCGCCTCCTACCAGGCCGAACTCATGGGACGGGTGTACCGGTTCCTGGGTCTTGAGGTCGGCACCATCACCAACGGTCTGCGCCCCGACGGGCGCCGGGAGGCCTACGCCGCCGACATCACCTACGGCACCAACAACGAGTTCGGCTTCGACTTCCTCCGCGACAACATGGCCCAGAGCCTCGACGACCTGGTACAGCGTGAGCACCACTTCGCGATCATCGACGAGATCGACTCCATCCTCATCGATGAGGCCCGCACGCCCCTGATCATCTCGGGAGCCGCCTCCGGCGACATCTCCCGCTGGTACGGAGACTTCGCCACCCTGGTGTCGAAGCTGCGCCGCGACGAGGACTACGAGGTCGACGAGAAGAAGCGCACCGTCGGGGTGCTGGAGGCCGGGATCGACAAGGTCGAGGACTACCTCGGGATCGAGAACCTCTACGAGACCGAGAACACGACCCTCATCCAGTACCTGAACAACGCGATCAAGGCCAAGGAGCTCTACAAGCGCGACTCGGACTATGTGGTCATCAAGGACGAGGTGCACATCGTCGACGAGCACACCGGGCGCATGCTCAAGGGACGCCGCTACAACGAGGGGCTCCACCAGGCCATCGAGGCCAAGGAGGGCGTCCGCATCAAGGCGGAGAACCAGACCCGGGCGACCGTCACGCTGCAGAACTACTTCCGCGGCTACGAGAAGATCTCCGGGATGACCGGCACCGCCGAGACCGAGGCGGCCGAGTTCATGTCCACCTACAAGCTCGGCGTCGTGCCGATCCCGCCGAACCGACCGCGGCAGCGGGCCGACCACAACGACCTGGTCTACCGCAACGAGGTCGTGAAGTTCGACGCCGTCGTCAAGGACATCGCGGCCCGGCACAAGGAGGGCCAGCCGGTGCTGGTGGGCACCGAGTCGGTGGAGAAGTCCGAGTACCTCTCACGCCAGCTGGCCAAGGCCGGGGTGCGGCACGAGGTGCTCAACGCGAAGAACCATGAGCACGAGGCCGCCATCGTCGCCCAGGCCGGGCGCAAGGGCTCGGTCACCGTGGCCACCAATATGGCCGGACGCGGGACCGACATCATGCTCGGCGGGAACGCGGAGTTCAACGCGGTCGCCGAGATGAAGAAGCTCGGGCTGGACCCCGAGGAGGACACCGAGGCCTACGAGGAGAAGTGGGACGAGGTCTTCGCCGCGGCCAAGAGCCGCACCAAGGAGGAGGGCGAAGAGGTCCGGAAGGTCGGCGGCCTCTACGTCCTGGGCACCGAGCGGCACCAGTCCCGCCGCATCGACAACCAGCTGCGCGGCCGCTCCGGCCGTCAGGGGGACCCGGGGGAGTCGCGCTTCTACATCTCGCTGACCGACGACCTCATGCGCCTGTTCAACCAGGCCGCGGCGACCCGCATCATGAACTCGAAGGCCATGGACGATGAGATCCCCGTGGAGCACCGTTTCGTCTCCTCGGCCATCGCCAACGCCCAGCAGCAGCGTGAGGGCCAGAACACCGAGACCCGCAAGAACGTGCTGAAGTACGACGATGTGATGAACCGTCAGCGCGAGGCGATCTACTCCGACCGCCGCCGGATCCTGGAGGGCGACGACGTCCACGAGAAGGTCCAGCACTTCGTCGAGGACGCGATCACGCTCATCATCGACGAGCGCACCCGGGCGAACTCCTCGGAGGACTGGGAGCTCGACAGCCTGTGGGAGGAGTTGGCGGACCTCTACCCGATCAGCCTCACCGTCGAGGACGTGGTCGAGGAGGCCGGCGGCATCGACCAGCTCAGCGCGTCCATGCTCAAGCGGGAAGTCATCTCCGATGCGCGCATCGCCTATGAGAAGAAGGAGGAGGAGCTGGGCTCCGAGGCGATGCGCCAGCTCGAGCGTCGGGTGCTGCTGTCGGTGATCGACGAGAAGTGGCAGGAGCACCTCTACGAGATGGACTACCTGAAGTCCGGCATCGGCCTGCGCTCCATGGCCCAGCGCGACCCGCTGGTCGAGTACCAGCGCGAGGGCTTCATGATGTTCCAGGCGATGGCCGACGCCGTCCGCGAGGACTCCGTGCGCTACCTCTTCAGCGCCGAGATCCGTCGCGCGGCTCCGGCCGCACAGGCTCCGGCGCTGCCCGGCGTGAGGGACGGCCGTGCCGCCCTCGCAGGGGCCCAGATCCAGGTGCCCGGGCTCAAGGACGGGGAGAAGAAGACCCGGCTGCAGTTCACCGCGCCCTCGGAGTCGGGCGGCACCACCACCGACACCCGCGTCGGCTGAGTCCCGCCGGCTCGAGCCTCAGCCGAGCTCGAGGGCGCAGACCCGCCACCGTCCGCCGTGCGCCTGCAGCCGCATGGCGCAGGCCCGGGTGCGCACTCCGTCGTCGAGCACGACGGAGACCTCCCAGCTGGCGGTCCCCACCCGGTCGCACCGGATCCTCCGGACCGCGCGCGACGGCGGCGTCGGCAGGGCCTCGGCCCCTCGGGAGGAGCTCGACGACGCCGCCGTCCGCGCCGACCGCCGCAGCGGTGCGCGCACGTGGCGGACGAGCTCGGCCCGTTCGGCGACCTTCTCCCAGACCGACGGCTCGAGCCAGCGCTGCAGCTGGGAGGCCGGACGCACGCCGGCCAAGGTCTCCAGGGTGGCCTGGCAGACGATCGTGGAGATCGCGGTGATCTGACGGCGCTCCTCCCGGTCGGAGGCCAGGGCGGTGGGTCGGCGTCCGTCGGCGGGCGGCCCCTGCGGCGCGCCGTCCTCCTCGCCTGAGGCGGGGGCGAGTTCGGACTCGGGGCAGAGCCGCCGCAGCAGCGCAGGGACCTCCTTCTCGCGACGCAGACCGAAGACGCTCGGCTCCCGCGGGGTCGCGGCGTTCCATGCCGGACCGTCCTCCACGGTGAGTCGGGCGTCCCATCGGACGAGCGGCTCCCATGCCGCGGCGCGGGCGGGACGACGACCGGCGGGGGCGGTGGTCGTGTCAGAGGTGCGAGTGGTCACGTCGGAGGTCTCCACGGTCAGGGCTGTCATCGGGGCGTCCTCTCTGGGCCGGTCGTGTGCGGTGCGGTCGTGTGCGGTGCGGTCGTGTGCTGTGCGGTCGTGTCGTCGGGAGGGTCGGGGGTCAGCCGTGCTGGGGCGCCGGTCGCTCGAGCACCGTGCCGGGGTTCAGCAGGGCGGGGTCCTCGCCGATGAGATGGACGTTGGCCTCGTGCCAGCGCGGCCACTCCTCGGCGATCTCCCAGTCGCAGGCCCCGGGGCCGAGTCCGGCGGCGGCGATGTCCCAGAGCGTGTCGCCCGGGCGGACGGTGACGGTCGAGTCGCCGTCGGGGGAGGGTCTGGTCTCGGCCTGCTGATGGCGGTCCTCCGCCGGTTCGGGCGACTGGGGGATGAAGAGCGGAGCCACAGGGTCCTCCTGCTGATCGGAGATGTGCTGGTCGGTGTCGGACGCATCGTGCTGGTCGGTGTCGGGAGCCTGGTCCTGGTCGGTCGCCCCGGGCTCCTCCGACTCTTCGGCCACGACGGGGGTGAGAGGCGCCTGCTGCGCGGGGGCGGCAAGCGCACTCGGAGCGGCGATGCCGCCCACGGCCATCTGCAGACCGAGGGTGAGGGCGATGCCGCGGCGCATATAGGCCGGTGACAGCGCCTCCACGCCGGCCGGGACCGAACGGCCGAGGCGCAGCACCAGGACCATGACCAGGGAGGCGGCGCCGGCGACGGCCGAGCCGAGGCTCAGGGCCGCCCCCACGAGGGCGGCCGAGAGGCCGATCAGCAGCTCGGCCGCACGGGGACCGCCGACCGACGTGCCGAGCAGATCCCCGGCGCTGAGCCCGGTGAGGCCGCGTCCGACCCAGGGGCCCGATTCGAGGAGGCTGAGTCCGCAGAGCACGAGCACCGGGCCGGCCAGGACGGTCGCCGCGGTGAGCACCGCGTCCGTCCGGGATCCGGAGTCCTCCCTCGTGCCGCGCCCCGGATGCGCTCCGGAGGTGGTGGGGGTGCTCCTGCGCATCGTGGTCCTCCCTATCCGGTCCCGTTGCAAGCATTTCATGCTGTTTGATGGTGTTTGATGATCTTAGAGCACTTCGCATAGTACACAATGACCATGGGTTTGGATAGGCTGTGGCCGACCGAGAGGACGCCGGCCACGATCGGGCAGGGGGAGTCAGCCGTGCGATGGGATGCGCTGTTCGCCGACCTCCAGGCGCAGTGGGAGGCTGAGGCCTCGGCGGAGCTGGACCGCGAGATCGCTGAGGCGGTCAGGGTCGAACAGTCCACCGTGCGCCTGATCGACCGGCTCCGCGGTCATCGGGACGTGACGCTCGGCTTCCGTCTGCTGTCGGGCGGACACGTGGCGATGGCGCCCCAGCTGGTGGGCGAGGACTGGGTCGCCGGGACGGAGGCCGGCGCGGGCATCGTCCTGCCCGCCTCGTCCATCGCCGTCGTGGACGGCCTGGGTCGACGGGCGTCCACCGAGCCGAGCCGGGCCCGTCGGGGCCTGGGCATCGGGACCGTGCTCCGTGCGCTCTCCCGCGACCGCGCAGTGATCACCGTGCAGGGCGCGGACGGCTCACAGCTGGCGCAGGGTCTGAGCGCCGGAGTCGGACGCGATCATCTCGAGGTGCTCCCGACCCACGGGGGCGAGGTGCCGAGGTCCCGCAGCATGCAGGCGGTCCGCGCGATCCCATTCTCCGCGCTGGGGCTGGTCCGGGCCGATGTGGCGGCTCGGATCTGAGCTCCCCGCCTCGGGACGCAGGTCAGATGTGGGGCAGACGTCAGTCGTGCGGGTCGGCCGGTGCGGCAGGCGCTGCGCGTGCCGCGGGGGCACCGACCTCGGAGCGATCGGCCTCGCCGCGGGCGGCCGCCTGCTCGGCGTAGCGCGCCTCGATGTACTCGTCGAGCTTGGCCTCCTCCACGCGCCACTGGCCGCGTCCGCCCACCTGGATGGCCTCCAGCTCGCCGCTGCGGACGAGTCCCCGGATCGCCGACATCGAGATGTTGAGGCTCTCGGCGACGTCGGACAGCGTGAGGAAGCGGCGCATCGTGAGGTCTCCTGCTCATCGTCGTGAGTGGCGTCAGGTGGTGGGTGCCTACCAGTGATTGTCCCACAGCGCGTTCGATGCCGGATGAGGATACACAGGGCTGTGGAGGACGTTTCGCATCGTTCGGTGCGTCTCGGCTACCCTGGCGCACCGAGACGAGAGCACTGAACTGACAGCACTGAACTGACAGCACTGAACTGAGAGACTCCGGCGGATCGCCACGGCTGGTCCGTCGGGAGGGACGACGAACACCACCGGGGGGTCAGCAATGTCGGCGTACCGGGACACCGGCGATCTGCACAGCGGGAAGCACACGGGCCGCCGTCCAGGCGGGGGCGAGGCCGGACACGATGAGGAGCCGGCCGTCGCCGAACGGCTGCGTCGTCCCGGGTGGCGGGATCCGCGGCTGCTCGCCGGAATCATGATCGTGCTGGTCTCCGTCGCCGGCGTCGTCGCCCTGGTCGCCTCCCAGGACCGGACGACGTCGGTCTACGCGGCGGCCGAAGACCTCGACGTCGGCTCACCGGTGACCGCGGACGACCTGCGGGTGGAGCAGGTGCGCCTCGACGGCGCCGAAGACCGCTATCTGACCACCGAGGACGACCTGGACGAGGGGACGCAGATCGTCGCCGCCGTCGAGGAGGGGGAGCTGCTTCCCCAGCGCGTGGTCGACGACTCCGATCCGCAGGGCCGCCAGGCCGTGATCCTCGAGGTCGACCACACGCTCGCGACGGCGGTGGAGTCGGGCCGCGCCGTCGACGTCTGGGCCACCTACCCCTCGACCTCGACCTCCGACTCGCCCGCCCGCGCCGAGCAGCTGGTCGACGCGGCGAAGGTCGCCTCGGTCTCGGAGGACAGCTCCGCCTTCGGCTCGCAGAGCCGCACCAGCGTGGAGGTGCTCATCGACCCCGAGGACATGGCCACGGTCCTCGAAGCCCGCGGGGAGGCTCAGATCGCCGTGGTCCCGGCCGGCGTCGACCCGGAGACCCAGCTGTGAGCCGCTGCGCCGTCGTGACCGCAGGGCGTCTGCGCACCGATCACATCGCCGCCGTCGAAGGGCGCCAGGGTGCGGTCACCGTGGAGCGCCGCTGCGCCGACCTGGCCGAAGTGGTGGCCGTGGCCCGCGCCGGTTGGGCCGACGCCGCCCTGCTGATCGGCTCCACCGAGGACCTGACCGGGTCTCTGGTGGAGGAGCTGCGCCGGGCCGAGGTGACCATCGTCGTGGTCTCGGACGTGGCCGGCGAACGGGGCCGACTCCTCCGTCTCGGGGTCTGCGCCCTGCCCGACGAGGTCGACACCGATACTCTGCTCGCGGCGCTGCGCGGCGACCTCGAGCTGCCCGAGCCCCCTGCGGAGTCCGCCGAGTCCGGCGTCGACCTCGGAGCCGAGGTCCGCGTCGATGGCCGCGTCGTAGAGACGGAGGCCGAGGCCGCTGCGGAGGCGGCGTCCCGCGATGAGGAGGACACCGCCGCCGACGGCGGGACCGACGCCGCGTCCGACGCGCCGGACGACGTCAGCGGGCCCGACGACGAGATCATGTCCGACGAAGAACACAGGTCCGCCGACGAACACGGGCCTGGCGATGAGCCGGCGTCCGACGATGAGGCCGTGGAACCGGGTGGGTCGCAGGATGCCCGACCACGGGGCGTCCTGACCGTCTGGGGAGCCCACGGAAGTCCCGGACGCACGACCCTGGCCGTCAACATCGCCGCCGAACTCGCCGCAGAGGGCTCTCGCGTCCTGCTCATCGACGCCGACACCGTCGCCTCCTCCGCCGCGGCGCACCTGGGTCTGCTCGAGGAGTCCGCAGGACTCGCACAGGCGTGCCGACAGGCTGAGCTCGGCCGGCTCACACCCCGGCGGCTGAGGCGCTGTGCGACGGCCGTCGACGTCGCCGGCGGACGGTTCCACCTGCTCACCGGCATCCCCCGGGCGGAGCGCTGGCGCGAGCTCCGTGAACACGGACTGCGTGAGGTGCTGCAGACGGCGCGGCAGGAGTACGACGTCGCCGTCGTGGACATCGCCTCACCGCTGGAGCAGGACGAGGAGCTCACCTTCGACACCCAGGCGCCCCAGCGCCACGCCGCCGGACTCACCGCCCTGCGGTGCTCCGACCGGGTGCTCGCCGTCGGAGCCGCCGACCCGGTCGGATTCACACGTCTGGTGCGTGCGCTCGAGGACTACGGCCTCAGCGTCCCGGAGGCACCGCGCCCGCAGGTCGTCGTCAACCAGGTCCGCCGGGAGGTCGTCGGGCGGGACCCCGAGCAGCATCTGCACCAGGCGTGGCGACGCTTCGGTCCCGACCGTCCGATCGATCGGCTGCTGCCGTGGGACCGCGAAGCATGCGACGGGGCCCTGCGCCACGGACGGGCCCTGAGCGAGGCCGCACCCCACTCGACCCTGCGGGACGGCATCGCCGAGCTGGCCGGGCTGCCCTCGCCGCGGCCGCAGGGACTCTGGGGACGCCTGTCCGAAATCCTCCCCGGGACCCTGTCCGAAACCCTCTCCGGAGCTCTGCCCGGCACGCGGGCCGGGGGTCGGCGCAGGTCCGGACGGGCCGACCGTCGCGGGACAGTGGGAAGCGGCACGACGAGCAGTTAGGCTGAGGTCATCGAGCGGCGGACGACGTGGTCCGCCCGAGGCGACGGGACGTGCACCCGAGAAGAGGATGGACATGTCATCAGAGCTGACCCTCTGGACCCGCGGAGACTCGGACCTGGGGGAGGTGGCACGGGCCTACTTCTCGCACATCGCGGCGGAGGACCTCAGCACCGTCGACGACGACGAGCGCCTCGCCCGCGTCGAAGCCCACCTGCAGCTCTCCTCCGACCGCACCGGCGAGCAGCCCGCTGTGCGCGTCGCCGAGGTCGACGGCCGCAGCATCGCCATGGTGGTCACCGAGGACATGCCCCACCTGGTCGACTCCGTGTCCGGCGAGGTCTCCCGACAGGGCCATGCGATGTCGATGGTCGTCCACCCGATCTTCCTCATCGGCCGCAGCGCCGAGGAGGAGCGCCGCCTGCTCTCGGTGCGCCGGGTCGCCGCCGACCAGCGGGGACTGGCCTCGGGCGACACGCAGACGATGCCGGACCTCGCCGAGCTGCTCGAGGACGAACACCGCACGGTCGTGGAGTCATGGATCGCCGTCGAGCTCGACCATCCCATCGACGATGAGCAGGCCGGGAGCCTCGTCGAGGGCCTCCACGCCGTCCTCGCCGATGTGGCGGTCAGCCATCGGGACCAGGACCGCATGCGGTCCCGCGCCCGAGGCACCGCCGGCAACCTCCGCGAGACCGAGGACCTGGTGGAGGGTCCGGAGGCCGCCGATCTGCTGGAGTGGATGTCGGACGAGCACTTCCTCTTCCTGGGCTTCCGCGAGTATCAGTTCGACGTCCCGGGCGACCCCACGAGTCAGCTCAGCCCGGTGACGGCCGGGGGGCTGGGGATCCTCGCCCCCGGCCGCGACGACCACCTGACGCGGCTGCACGACCTGCCCGGCGACCACCTCGGGTCCGACTCCCTCGACGACGACCGCCGCCCGATGGCCATCACCAAGGCCGATGCCCACTCCACGGTGCGGCGGCGCACCTACATGGACTATGTGGCGGTGAAGACATACTCCTCCGACGGCTCGGTCCGCGGTGAGCGGCGCTTCGTCGGCCTGTTCAACGAGCAGGCCTACACCCAGTCGATCACCACCATCCCCCTGCTGCGCTCCCGCGCCCACGAGCTGCTCCGCCGGTCCGGATTCACCCAGGACTCCCACTCGGGCTCGGACCTGATGCAGATCCTGGAAACCTACCCGCGCGACGAGCTGCTGCAGATGGGCATCGACGAGATCGAGGCCGCCGCGTGGCAGGTGCTGCAGCTGCAGGAGCGCCGCCGCATCCGCCTGATCCTGCGCCGAGACCCCTACGGCCGCTTCATGACCGCCCTGCTCTACATGCCCAGGGACAGGTACAACACCGCGGTCCGTCGTCGGGTCGAGGACACTCTGATGCGTCACATCGACGCCGAGTCCATCGAGTTCACCGTCCGCCTCACCGAGTCGGTCCTGGCCAGGGTCTTCTTCCGGATGCGCCTGAAGGAGGGTGCCGGCGAGCCCGAGATCACCCATGAGGAGCTGGAGCGTCGGCTGGCCGACACCATCCGCTCCTGGCCCGACGCGGTGGCCGGACAGATCGAGGCCCGCTACGAGGAGAGCCGGGCGCCGCAGGTGGCCGCACGCTGGCAGGAGGCCTTCCCGGCCGACTACCGGGTCATCTACGAGCTGGACGAGGCGATGGACGACATCGCCGAGTTCGAGTCCCTCCTCGGCGAACCGCAGGCCGGACCGCGGATGCGGTTCTGCTCACCGGGCGCCGACGACGGCGCGGACATGCGGCTGAAGCTCTACCTCACCGAGCCGAAGACGCTGACCGACACGCTGCCGGTCCTCGACGCGTTCGGACTGTCGATCCTCGACGAGCGCTCCTACACCCTCACCCTCGGCGGCTCCGAGGGCTCCCTCCACCTCTACGACCTGGGGCTGCGGTACCCGGAGGGGGTCGACGCCGAGTCCACGATCCCGCTGCTGGGGGAGGCCTACGGCGCGGTGCTCGCCGGCCGGGCCGAGTCCGACATCTTCTCCTCGCTGGTCCTGCATCTGGGGCTGAATAGCCGGAAGGTGACCGTGCTGCGCGCCTACGCCGGGTATATGCGACAGCTCGGGATCACCCACTCCTACGACTTCATCGCGGAGGCGCTGCGTCAGAACGCACCGGTGGCGTCCGCACTCGTGGAATACTTCGAGGCCCGCTTCGACCCCAAGCCCGACGGCGAGCCCATCGACGAGGAGGACCGGGACCGGCGGATGACCGAGGCGCGGGATGCGGTCGAGTCGGCGATGGAGTCGGTGCGCACCCTGGACGCCGACCGTGTGCTGAGCCTGTACCTGAACCTCATCGACTCCACCCAGCGCACCAACGCCTACCACCGGCGTCCGTGGCTCGCGCTGAAGCTCACACCGCCCACGATCGACGCGGCACCGCTGCCGCGCCCGGCCCATGAGATCTACGTGTACTCCCCGCAGGTCGAGGGCGTGCACCTGCGCTTCGCCAAGGTCGCCCGCGGCGGCCTCCGGTGGTCGGACCGTCCGGAGGACTTCCGCACCGAGGTCCTGGGGCTGGTGAAGGCCCAGATGGTGAAGAACTCCGTCATCGTGCCCTCCGGGGCGAAGGGCGGATTCTTCGCCAAGCAGCTGCCGGACCCCGCCGCGGACCGCGGGGCGTGGTTCGAGGCCGGCCGGGAGGCGTACAAGGTCTTCATCCGCGCACTGCTGGACATCACCGACAACCAGCAGGAGCGTGACGGTGAGATGGTCGTGACGCCTCCGGACGACGTCATCCGTCACGACGGTGACGACCCGTACCTCGTGGTCGCCGCCGACAAGGGCACGGCCACCTTCTCCGACACGGCCAACGAGCTCTCCCTGGAGTACGGCCACTGGCTGGGCGACGCCTTCGCCTCAGGCGGTTCGGTGGGCTATGACCACAAGGCCATGGGCATCACCGCACGGGGAGCCTGGGAGTCGGTGAAGTCGCACTTCTCCGAGCTCGGGATCGACTGCCAGTCGGAGGAGTTCACCGCGGTGGCCGTCGGGGACATGGCCGGAGACGTCTTCGGCAACGGCATGCTGCGCTCCGAGCACACGCTGCTGGTCGGCGCATTCAACCACCAGCACATCTTCGTCGACCCGAATCCCGACGCGGCCGCGTCCTTCGAGGAGCGGAGCCGCCTGTTCGCCGCTGACCAGTCCGGCTGGGACGCCTACGACACCTCGCTCATCTCCGAGGGCGGCGGTGTGTTCTCCCGCTCGGACAAGACCGTCAGGGTGACCCCTCAGATGCGGGAGCGGTTCGACATCGACGGGTCCGTCTCCTCGATGACTCCTCCGGAGCTCATCAATGCGATGCTCCGCGCTCCGTCGGACCTGCTCTACAACGGCGGGATCGGCACCTACGTCAAGGGATCCGACGAGACCCATGAGTCGGTCGGCGACCGAGCGAACAACGCCGTGCGCGTCGACGGACGCGACGTGCGGGCACGGGTGATCGGCGAGGGCGGAAACCTCGGCATGACCCAGGCCGGACGCATCGAGGCCGCCCAGGCCGGAACCCTGCTGAACACCGACGCCATCGACAACTCCGCCGGCGTCGACTGCTCCGACCATGAGGTCAACATCAAGATCCTGGTCGACCAGCTCATCGCCTCCGGTCACTTCGACGCCGACGACCGGGCGCAGCTGCTCAGGGACATGACCGACGACGTCGCCGAGCTGGTCCTGCGGAACAACCGGGACCAGAACGTGCTGCTGCTGACCGACAGGCACCGGATGGGGGACTGGTCGCCGTCGTTCCAGCGCCTGATGGTGTGGCTCGAGGAGGTCGCCGGTCTCGACCGCCGGCTCGAGGTGCTCCCCGACGATACGGACCTCGAGGCTCGCCGGGAGGCCGAACAGCCGCTGACCGCGCCCGAGCTCGCAGTGCTCGTCGCCTACGCGAAGATCCAGCTGAAGCAACAGCTGGTGTCCTCCGACCTGCCCGACGACCCGTGGTTCCACGGCACCCTGGAGGCGTACTTCCCGGATCAGCTCTCGGAACGCTTCGCCGAGGAGCTGGGACGGCACCCCCTGCAGCGGGAGATCATCGCCAACGCCGCGGCGAACGACGTCATCAACATGGGTGGGGCGACGTTCGTCTTCCGCGCCATGGAGGAGACCTTCGCCTCCGAGGCGCAGGTCGTCCGGGCGTTCCTCATCGTCAGGGAGATCTTCGGACTGGAACGCTTCGATCAGCGGATGCGTGAGCTGCCGGTGAGCTTCCCCCGGGAGAAGTGGGCGCTGGTCTACCTGGACATGCGCCGACTGCTGGACCGGGCCGTGCGTTGGGTGCTCAACCACGGCATGTCGGCGGAGAGCATCGCCGAGGACGTCGAAGAGCTGGCCCAGCACGTCCGACCGCTGTACCGCACGCTGAGCGACCGCCTGGTCGGCACGGACCAGGAGCGGGTGGAGATCGCCCGGTCGAAGGCCGTCGCCGACGGGATGCCCGACGACCTGGCCGCCTGGGTGTCGGAGATGTTCGAGGCGTTCACCCTGCTGGACGTGGCCGATCTGGCGCGCAGCCTGGAGATGGACTCCGAGGACGTCGCGGACGTCTACTATGCGATCTACCGGGAGTTCAGCGCCGACGCCATGCTGCAGCGGATCACCATGCTGCCCAGGAAGGACAAGTGGCAGGCGTTGGCCCGAGGGGCGCTGCGCGACGAGCTCTACCACGCCCTCCGGGAGATCTCGGAGTCGGTCCTGGTCTCCACCGAGTCCGGTGCCGCGGAGGACCGGCTGGCGCAGTGGCGGGAGGCCAACGCCGACAAGATCACCCGCACGGAGCGGCTGGCGGCCGAGGTCGATGAGCTCACCACCGACAACATCGCCTCGCTGACGGTGCTGATGCGGCACCTGCGCGGTCTGATCGGGGTCTAGACCGACCCATGGCGATCGACGACGGGCCGCTCGCCGACCATCCCCATCTGCACGCCTCGGATCTGGAGTGGCTGCGGGCGCTGGTCGCCGACTGGCAGATGGTGGCCGACCTCGCGTTCTCGGACCTGGTGCTGTGGTTCCCGCACACCGATGACGGCTTCGTGTCCCCCGAAGGGCGGTCCTTCCGCGCCCTGGCCCAGGCGCGTCCGTCGACGACGCAGACCGTGGTGCATCGTGACGTCGTGGGGGACAGGATCCGTGCGGACCTGCGGCCCATGGTGGAGCGGGCCTGGCGCTATCAGGTGGAGACCCACTCCTCCGACGAGGGCCGTCCGGCTCCGGCGAGGCTGCGGGTGCGGGCGATGCCCCTGACGCGCGGCGGCCGGACCCTGGGCGTCATGACGCTGCACTACTCGGTCATCGCCCTGCGTGCCCCCTCCCGGCTGGAGCTGGTGTATCAGCAGTGCGCGGAGGATCTGCTGGCCATGGCCGCCTCGGGCCGGTGGCCCGACGTCGACCAGGAGTTCACCGGGTACGGGGGTGCGCCGCGGGTGGGCGACGGGCTGCTGCGCCTGGACGTGGAGGGCACGGTGGACTTCGCCAGCCCCAATGCGACCTCGGCGCTGTCCCGCCTGGGAGTGTCCGAGGCGCTGGAGGGTCGGTCGCTGGCCGGGATCTGTGCCGAGCTGCGCCGTGCGGTGGGCGGGATGGTCGATGAGTCCGAGCCCCTGGCGCTGACCGGGCGCCGGGCGATGCGCACCGAAGTGGAGGCCCACGGTGCGACCGTCGCCCTGCGATCGCTGCCGCTGTACCGCGGGCGTGAGCGGTTCGGCGCGATCGTGCTGTGCCGGGACATCACCGAGCTGCGTCGTCGGGACAAGCAGCTGATGAGCAAGGACGCCACGATCAAGGAGATCCACCACCGGGTCAAGAACAACCTGCAGACGGTCTCCGCCCTGCTGCGCATGCAGTCTCGACGGATGGAGTCCGAGGACGGGCGCAGCGGACTGGCGCGGGCGATGCGCCGGGTGGAGACGATCGCGATCGTGCATGATTCGCTGTCGAAGGGCCTGGAGGACAGCGTCGACGTCGACGAGCTGATGGGCCGGCAGCTGCGCCTGGCCGCCGAGATGGCGGAGTCGGGGCATCGGGCGCGCACGGTGCTCGACGGATCCTTCGGCCACCTCCCTCCCGACATGGTGACCCCGCTGGCGCTGGTGATCACCGAGGTGGTGGCCAATGCGGTCGAGCACGGCTTCGGCGACGATCCGCACCGCGCGGAGATCGAGGTGGTGATGAGGGTGCGCCGTCGCACCGACGCCGCGGGCCGTCAGAGCCTGGAGCTGGAGATCGTCGACGACGGCGTCGGAGTCCCCGAGGGGGAGTGGACTCCGGGGCTCGGACTGCAGATCGTGCGCACCCTGGTGCGCGGCGAACTGTCCGGGACCATCGAGTGGACGGCGCCGGTCACCGGGGACGCCTCGGGGGCTGCGGAGGCGGCTGCGGTGGCGGCTGCGGGAACCTCCGGACAGACGACGGAGAGGACCGGTACGCGCGTGCTGCTGCGCGCTCCGATCCTCTCCGTGCAGAGCTGAAGGTCTGAGGTGAGTCGCCTCAGGAGGCCCGGCGCGCCCGGGCGGCGCGACGCTTGAGGGCGCGGCGCTCGTCCTCGCTCATCCCGCCCCAGACTCCGGCGTCCTGGCCGGTCTCCATGGCCCACTGCAGGCAGGTGTCCATCACCGGGCACCGGCGGCAGACGCTCTTGGCCTCTTCGATCTGAAGAAGGGCGGGGCCGGTGTTGCCGACCGGGAAGAAGAGCTCGGGGTCCTTGTCCAGGCATGCTGCGCGGCTGCGCCAGTCCATCGTGATCACTACTCCTCGTGCTGTTCGAGCACCGGTGCCGTCGGGGGCCGCATCCGGCGTCGGTGGGCATGTCGTCCCGCGACCGGTCCGGGATGATGCGGTCAGGGGCGTCGTGTCCGGGCCCCGACAGGGCCGGTCACGGATCTCGGACGATCCGTCCGGCTGTGTGCGGGTGGGGAGGGGTCAGGACGCACCTGTCTTGCTGTTCACTCAAGCGTGTCACGTGAACAGTGGGCGAACAAGGGGTGTTCGTCACAGCTCGTCGCCCAGACCTGTGGCGTTGATCACCTGTGTGGGCCGCTTCCGGCGTCACCGGGGTCCGCCGGCCCGGCGCGACGACGGTCGTGTGGTCGGACGGGTGGTTGAATGGGGCCATGGCAACCGGCTCCGGGGAGGATCTCACCCCAGACTTCAACAGGCCTCAGCAGCCCCGCCGCTTCACGCAGGCCCGACCGCGCCCCGTCGCCGTCTGGGTGCTCTTCCTGATCCTGTTCGTCCAGGGCGTCGCGGTCCTGTGGACGACGGTCGGCTCCGTCGTCGCCGGGGAGGCCGAGGTGCTCGACGCCGTCGGTCAGATCATGCTGATCGGGCTCTACGTCGCCGTCGGGATCCTGCTGATCGTCCTCGGCTTCCGCCTGTTCCTGGGCCATCCCGGTGCGCGTACCCCCACCGTGCTCGCGCAGTTCATGATCGTCGTGCTGTCCTTCAGCTTCTTCGCCGGAGGGGCGCCGCTGGTCGGCATGCTGTTCCTGGTCCCGGCCGCGACGGCGCTGCTGCTGGCCTTCATCCGCCCCACTCAGAAGTGGTTGGACCAGGACTCCGGCCTGCCCGAGGACTCCGCGGGAGCCTGACCCGGGCAGGGCCGAGCGGCTCAGCTGACGGGGCCGGTCCACTTCTCGCCCGGGCCCCTGCCGGGAGCATCGGGGACCGACGAGGCCTCCCGGAAGGCGAGCTGCAGGGAGCGGAGCCCGTCCCGCAGGGGAGCGGCATGGGTCCCGCCCACCTCGGGGGCGGCCGCGGTCACCAGTCCGGCCAGAGCGGTGATGAGCTTCCGCGCCTCGTCGAGGTCCTGGAGCTCATCGGCCCGCTCGTCGTCGGCCAGTCCGGTCTTCACCGCGGCGGCGCTCATCAGGTGCACGCAGACGGTGTTGATCAGCTCCACCGCCGGGACTTCGGCGATGTCGCGAGACTGCTGGTCCACGGCCTCCCGCACCTGGTCCTGCCGGGCCTCGTCGGCGTCTGCACCGACAGTGCCGGCGGGCTCCCGGGCCGCTTCGGGGCGGCTGTTCTGCTGACTCTCCATGCTGGTAAGCTTGTCACAGTCCCTGTCCAGCGTGTGCAGTGAGTCGCCGCAAGTCGGCATGCCTCCGCCCGGATCTCTCGTCCGAGGTGCGGAGGGGCTCCCGGCCAGAGCGCCCGGCACCCGGACGGCAGACGCATCACTCGTCATATCCACTCATTCACAGGAGTCAGCAAGATCAGCGAACCACGCATCAATGAACGGATCCGAGTCCCGGAGGTCCGACTGGTCGGCCCGCAGGGCGAGCAGGTCGGCATCGTGCGAGTCGAGGACGCCATGCGGCTCGCGGCAGAGGCGGATCTGGACCTCGTGGAGGTGGCGCCGAGGGCCAAGCCTCCGGTCTGCAAGCTGATGGACTTCGGCAAGTGGAAGTATGAGGCGGCGGTCAAGGCCCGCGAGTCGCGGAAGAACCAGACGACCACCACCCTCAAGGAAGTCCGCTTCCGACTGAAGATCGACGACCACGACTATGAGACCAAGGTCGGTCACGCCCGGCGCTTCCTGGCGGCCGGCGACAAGGTCAAGTCCATGATCCAGTTCCGCGGCCGTGAGCAGCAGCGCCCGGAGATGGGCGTGAGGCTGCTGCAGCGCTTCGCGGCCGACGTCGAGGACCTGGGCTCGGTCGAATCCGCTCCGCGCCAGGACGGCCGTCACATGGTCATGGTCGTCGGCCCGCTGAAGACCAAGGCCGAGGCCAAGAAGGAGGAGGCTGCGCAGGCCTCCGAGGAGAAGGACGAGCGGAAGAGCCAGGGTTCCCGCCGCCAGCGGAAGAACCAGGAGCAGAAGCCGCAGGTCTCCACCGAGAAGAAGCCGCTGTCGAACTCGATGGCGGACTACCTTCCGGACGAGCTCAAGAACCTCTGAGCACCGCCCGGCTCCCCATCCTGCGCCCGATGGCGTAGGATGGGTCGTCGGGTTCGAGGCGGATCCGCGCCCCCGGGCTGAGACGACGACGTCGTCGCGTCCCAAACAGGGGCGCCCAGGGATCCGCCTCACCCGTACAAGGGGGCCGCAGTCCGGCACCGCAGCATCGTCGCCGTGCGACGGAGCCGCCGGTCGACGGGCTGATCGGCCCCACCTCTGCGCCGCCGCGCAGGACCACGTGGGTCGGCTCCGAGCCGGTCCCCCGGGTCCGCCGCGCACAGGTGCTGCAGGTCCGCACGAAAGACAAGGGAGAACGGCACCATGCCGAAGATGAAGACCCACAGCGGGGCCAAGAAGCGGTTCAAGCTGACCGGCTCCGGCAAGATCAAGCGCCAGCAGGCCAACCGCCGGCACTACCTGGAGCACAAGTCTTCGCGCCTGACGCGCCGTCTGGCCGGTGACCGCATCGTCACCAAGGCCGACGAGCACCGCATCAGGCGGATGCTGGGCATCTGATCACCCTTCGGGGGACCGATGCGCCGACGGCGCCCGCCGTCGTCGGCCGAGCGACAGACGAAGACTTCGAGACTCGAGGAGATCGCACATGGCACGTGTGAAGAGGGCGATGAACGCCCACAAGAAGCGCCGGGTGGTCCTGTCCCGCGCGTCGGGCTACCGCGGACAGCGCTCGCGCCTGTACCGCAAGGCCAAGGAGCAGCTGCTCCACTCGTACACCTACAACTACCAGCACCGCCGCAAGCGCAAGGGCGACTTCCGTCGCCTGTGGATCCAGCGCATCAATGCCGCCGCGCGCGCCCACGGCATGACCTACAACCGCTTCATCCAGGGCCTGAAGGCCGCTGAGGTCGAGGTGGACCGTCGCATGCTGGCCGAGCTGGCCGTCTCCGACGCCGAGGCCTTCAAGGCCCTCGTCGAGCAGGCCCGTGCTGCTCTGCCGCAGGACGTCAACGCTCCGAAGTCCGCAGCCTGAGCCGGTTCCGGCTTCGACACCACGGACTGACCGCGCGATGACGGTCGCAGAACGCCCCGCCGAGAGGCTGACCAACCCCCGGGCCGACCGGGTCAGGAAGGTCGCCTCCCTGGCGGGGCGTTCTGCGCGTCAGCGCACCGGTCTCTTCCTCGTCGAGGGACCTCAGGCCGTCCGAGAGGCCCTGCTGGCCTGGTTGGCGGAGCACGAGAGTCCCGGCGACGACGCCTCCGCCCACGGCGCTCGGTTCCGAGCGTCCCAGCTCGACGCGGTCTACTTCGACGACGACGTCCTCTCCCGCCACGCGGACGTGGCCGCGCTCGTCGAACGGCTGCGCACGGTCCTCTTCGACCCCGCCCGGGAGCTCGCGCGGGAGGACCGGATCTTCCTGCGAGAAGCCTCGGGTGAGGTCATCGCCGCGATGTGCGACGCCGTCGCTCCGCAGGGGATCGTCGCGGTGTGCCGCATCCCCGGTCGGGGTCGCGGCACGGGGTTCGACGTTCAGGGGCTGCGCCTGGGAGCGGCGCTGTGCCGCCTGCAGGATCCGGGGAACGTCGGCACCGTGATCCGGACCGCCGATGCCGCCGGGGCCGACGTCGTGCTGCTGAGCGAGGGGACTGTGGACGTCTTCAGCCCCAAGGTCGTCCGCTCCGCCGCCGGCTCGCACTTCCACCTGCCGCTGGTCCCGGCCGCCGCGCTGACCGAGCAGGTCTCGGAGCTCCGCGCAGCCGGAGTGCAGGTCCTCGCCGCCGCGGGGGAGGGGCCGACCTCCCTGACCGACGGCGGACTGCGGCTCGGGGCGCCGACCCTCTGGCTCTTCGGCAACGAGGGTGCCGGCCTCTCCGCCGAGGAGCAGGAGCTGGCCGACGATCGGGTCTCCATACCGCTCTACGGACGTGCGGAGTCCCTGAACGTGGCCACCGCCGCCACCGTATGCCTGTACGCCTCCGCGATGGCGCAGAACGCCGAGCCCTCCGACGGCGACGCCGCATGAGCCGCTCCGCCGAGAACACGGGCTTCACCTGCCTCAGCTGCGGGACCGAGGTCCGCGCCCAGTCCGGAGGCAGCTATCGGAACCACTGCCCCGTGTGCCTGCACTCCTGCCACGTGGATATGACGCCGGGGGACCGGGCCGCCGGCTGCGGTGCCGTCATGGCCCCGGTGGCGGTGGACCATTCGGGGAAGAAGGGCTTCGTCCTGGTCCACCGCTGCACCGCCTGCGGGAGCGAGGACCGGAACCGGCTGGCCCCCGACGACGACATGGACGCCGTCATCGCCCTCCAGCGCCCCCGCTGAGCCCGGGACCGCTCAGTCGGCGGGAGTGAAGCCGGTGCTGACGTCGAACTCTGGTGTGCATTCGATCCGGAGTCTCGCGAGACGACCTTGTCAGGCCCTGTAGCCTGAAGAGTGTCGACAGCTCAGCGATGTCGCCGAAAGGTCTCGGCGGCGCAGAGGGAGGATGACACCGACCGACGTGGCACAGTACGGCATAGGCCTGACGCGGTACTCTCAGCGAGACCTGGTGGTGGGGACCTTCGGCGGAGCGTCCCTTCTGAGCCTGGGCTTCGCCGGAATCGCACTTGTCGATCCCACGCCGCCTGATGTCACGGCAGGGACGGCGGCGTTCTCGCTGCTGGTGCCGTTCGGAGTGATGTGCACCGTGCTCGGATACAGGCGAGGCATGGCCAGAGGTGGGTTCCGATCCGCAGGTTCGACCGCCGCACTCATCGTCGTGTCCGTCAGTGTCGCCGGCATCCTGATTTCCGCGCTCGATCGCCTTCCTTGGGAGGCCGAGGGGGTAGGCGCGTGGCTCGCCGTCGCCGCCGTCTGGTGTCTGTCGGCAGTCGGCGCGGGCCTGCTGTGGAGGCCGACATCGACCCAAGACCGACGCGAGGAGAACTCAGCGCTCGATGACGACGATTGGACGGCTGCGTTCCGGGCAGAACTCAGGCTGCGCAACGACATGACTCGGCGGGACGTCGACGAGCGAATCGGCGACGCGCATGACTCAGTGCGGGGCACTGGTGAGAGGCTCGCTGAACGGCTAGGTCCGCCGGCGGCGTACGCCACCACGTTCACGCCCCGGCACCAGGTGCTGGCACGTCGGGGACTCGTGCTGCACCTGACCCTCGTCGTGCTGGCATCAGTGGCGTTGTGGACGCGGCTCACGGAGTCCGGCGGAGAGTTCACGTTCTCTGTGTGGATCACACTGCTGTGGGTGGCGGCCGCCGTCGGACTCGTCGCCGTCACCGTTCCTCATGCTCTGGCGCGATCCGCCCGAGAGTCCTCCCGGCGCTGATCCCGGCACACAATCCTCCTATGGGGACGATAGGGTGTGAACATGGTTGCTCCGAGGAACTGTGCTTTCACCAATGCCCACATCGTCCCGATCTCCGGTCAGCCCTTCGACGGGACCCTGGTCGTCACCGACGGCGAGATCGCCGCGCTCGGCCCCGACGTCGACGTGCCGGAAGGACATGACGTCGTCGACGCCGAGGGCCGCTGGCTGCTCCCCGGATTCGTCGACGCCCATGTGCACCTCGGAGTCCACGAGGAAGGCGACGGCTGGGCCGGCGACGACACCAATGAGACCACCGATCCCGTCACCGCGGCGGTCCGCGCGATCGACGCCATCAACCCCGCCGACTCCGGATTCGACGACGCACTGGCCGGCGGCATCACCAGCGTCAACGTCAACCCCGGATCGGCCAACCCCATCGGCGGCCTGACCGCGGCGATCAAGACCCACGGGCGCATGGTCGACGAGATGGTCATGCGCGCGCCGTCGGGGCTCAAAGCCGCCCTCGGGGAGAACCCGAAGCGCGTCCACGGCAACCACAACCGGACGCCGAACACCCGGCTCGGTGTGGCCCTGACGATCCGCAAGGCGTTCGCCGCCGCACAGAAGTGGAAGTCCAAGCCCGAGGAGGACCGCGATGCGGACCTGGTCTCCGAGGCCCTCGCCAAGGTCCTGGACCGTGAGATCCCGTGGCGTCAGCACTGCCACCGCGCCGACGACATCGCCACGGCCATGCGGCTGGCCGAGGAGTTCGGCTACGACCTGGTCCTCGACCACGGCACCGAGGCGTACAAGCTCGCCGACGTCGTGGCCGAACGCGGCATCCCGGTGCTGTGCGGGCCGCTGATCGTCTCCCGGGTCAAGGTCGAGGTCCGTCACCGCACGGCCGAGGCTCCGGGGATCCTGTCCGCGGCCGGAGCCAAGGTCTCGCTGATCACCGATCACCCTGTGGTGCCGATCGACTTCCTGATCCACCAGGCGGCACTCTCCGTGCGCGAGGGGATGGACCCGGAGGAGGCGCTGCGGTCGATCACCATCAACCCCGCCGAGGTCCTGGGTCTGGCCGACCGCATCGGATCCCTGGAGGTCGGCAAGGACGCCGACGTCGTCCTGTGGTCCGGGGACCCGCTGGACACCCGCAACCGGGTCCTGCGCACCCTGATCCGCGGCCGCGAGGTCTACACCTACGACGAGGCCTCCCGCCGGGGGATCGTCGCCGACCGGTGAGGCCCCGCAGGCCGGCGAGCCGAGGTCCGGCTCGCCGGCCTCCGGCTCTGCCCCTGGTCAGGCGTGCCGCGCTCTGGTGAACTGTGGATATGACTTCGTCGACATCGGACCCCTCCGCAGCCCGCTCATCCTCCGACGCCCGGCTCCTGCGCATCAGCGGCCGCGTCCAGGGAGTCACCTATCGCGCCTCGGCTGCGCGGAAGGCCGGGAAGCTCGGCATCTCCGGCTGGGTGCGCAACACCGACGACGGCGACGTCGAGGCCCTCGCGGTCGGGGACCCCGAGTCGGTGGAGGAGTTCGTCTCCTGGTGCGGCAGGGGACCGCGGGGCGCCCGGGTCGACGCCGTCGACGAGCAGGAGCCGACCGCGGCCCAGCTCGCCGAACTCGGCGCCGAGTCCGCGGACGACTCGGCCGGGTTCAGCGTCCGTCGCTGAGACCCAGCTCCTCGGGAAGCGGGCGCTCCGCCCCGCGGACGTGCTCGGCGAGGAAGCTCCAGACCACCTCGTACCAGATCCTGGCGTTCTGCGGCGAGAGGATCCAGTGGTTCTCGTCCGGGAAGTACAGGTACCGGTGGTCGGTGCGGCCCTCCTCGTCCATCGGCAGCCCCGACCGGTGGAGCAGGTCGTTCCACAGCCGATTGCCCTCGTTGATGGGCACCCGATAGTCCTTGTCCCCGTGGATGACGAGCATCGGGGTGCGGATGTCTCCGACGTACCGGTGCGGGGAGTTCTCCAGGGCCGTCTCCTCGTCGAACTGTCGCCACCAGAAGAACGGGGCGTCGGTGCTGCCGGAGAAGTTGTCCAGCGCCCAGAGCGAGGCGTGTGTGACGACGGCGTCGAAACGGTCGGTGTGGCCGGCGATCCAGTTGGCCATGTAGCCGCCGAACGACCCGCCCATCGCCGCCGTGCGGGAGCCGTCGACGTCGTCGCGGGCCTCAGCGGCGTCGGTGATCGCCATCAGGTCGGTGTAGGGCTTCGCCCCCCAGGAGCTCCAGCCGCGCTGGACGAAGTCCTGACCGTAGCCGGTGGACAGCGCCGGGTCCGGCAGCAGGACTGCGTACCCCTGGGCGACCATCAGCCAGGGGTTCCACCGCCAGGACCAGGCGTTCCAGGAGTTGAGCGGTCCTCCGTGGATCCACAGCAGCAGGGGTGCCGGCTCGGACTCGGCTCCTTCGGGCAGGGCCAGCCACGACCGGATCCGGACGTCGTCGTCGGCCAGGGTCTCGATCTCGGTGAGCCGTCCGGGCAGGGCGGGTCGCTCCACGGGGTTCGGAAGGCGCGTGACCTCGCCCGAGGCGACGTCGACGCGCACGACCTCGCTCGGATACTCGTAGCTGCTGCGCACGGCGAAGACGGCTGAGCCGTCCGGAGACGCTTTGGCCTCGGAGTATGCGGCGTCGTCGTCGGTGAGCTGCTCGACCACACCGGACTGGGCGTCGATCAGGAACAGCGGACCGCGGCCGTCCTGATCCGCCTGAGCCACGACGCGGCGCCCGTCGGCCGTCCAGTCGAGAGGGGTGAACCACAGCTCCGAGGACGTGCTGATCGGGTGCAGGTCCCCGGAGGTGAGGTCGAGCACCTCGAGCACCGGCCGCGGGGCCAGTTCCGGGGTGCCGCGGCGGCCGCGCACGACGGCGGCCCGACGGCCGTCGCCGCTGATCGGCCCCAGCGACCACATGCTGTCGCCGTCGTCGATGACGGTGATCCCGCCGGAGCCGAGGTCGACCGTCGCCAGGGCCCAGCGCTGGTCGGCCTTCGCCTCGCGGACGGTGACGGTGATCAGGGCCGTGGACCCGTCCGGACTCAGGCGGGCGTCGCCGCCGAACTCGTAGGTCGAGTCCTGGGTGAGCGGCCGCAGGGACCCGGAGTCGGAGGAGAGGTGCATCAGTTGGGGGCGCGCGGGACCGAGGTCGTGGTCCCAGAAGCGGATGGAGGCGGTGTCGTGGAGGATGCCGCTGACCTTCCGGGCCTTCCGGTCCCGATGCAGGCGCCCATGATGGGCGGCATCCCGGGCGCCGGGCATCATGGCGGCAGTCGCCAACACGGTCTCGGATCCGGCCGAGGCGATCGCCGCCGTGACGCCGCCGGGCCACACAGCCATGCGCTGCGCCTCTCCTGTGGCCGGCAGTCGCCACAGGGCGACCTCGCCGGAGGCGTCGTCGGAACCTCCGCCTCCGGACGATGAGCCCTCGGACTCGGCCTCGGAGGACGAGGGAGTCTCGGCCGGGTCGCCCGGGCGCTTGGACAGGAACCAGAGCGCGCCGTCCCCGGAGAACACGGCACCGGACTCCCCGTCCGTGCTGCGCGTGAGCTGCCGGGCGGGACGCTCGCCGGCGGGGTCCACGTCCCACAGGTGGGAGGTGTAGGCGGTGGCGTCGGCGTTCGGCGTCGAGACCTGGGTGATCAGGCGTGATCCGTCGGGGCTCATCGACAGTCCGGAGATCCGGGGGCAGGTGATGTACCGGCCGATGTCTGTCAGGGTGCGGTCCTCTGGTGTGTTCTGCGTCATAGGACCTGTCTACCACCGCAGGCGCTGCTTTCGTTGCTGAGTACAACGGAATTCGCGCAGCGCGTACGCGTGTGACCACGGTAGAAGCACGGACGTGCGCGGACCCGAGCCGGCTAGTGTGGTCGCATGGCTCACGCGCACGACGGCACCGTCATGGGGGAGGACGGGCTCGCGCGCACCCCGTGGGCGTACGGAAGCGAGATGATGCTCCGGTACTACGACCAGGAGTGGGGTCTGCCGGTCACCGACGAGCGTGGACTGTTCGAGCGCCTCACCCTGGAGGGGTTCCAGTCGGGTCTGTCCTGGGCGACCATCCTCGCCAAGCGGGAGAACTTCCGTGCGGCGTTCGTCGGGTTCGACGTCGATGCGGTGGCCGCCTTCGACGACGCCGACGTCGAGCGTCTCCTCGGTGACGCGGGCATCATCCGACATCGTGGGAAGATCACTGCCGCGATCGGCAACGCCCGGGCGACGAAGGATCTGCGGGCCCGTGGAGGGCTCGCAGATCTGATCTGGTCCCACCGTCCCGAGGACACACCCCGACCGCGCACGGTGGACGAGGTGCCGACCCGATCGGCCGAGTCGGAGGCGCTCGCGGCGAGTCTGCGCCGGGAGGGGTTCCGCTTCGTCGGACCCACCACCGCCTATGCGCTCATGGAGGCGGTGGGCATGGTCGACACCCACCTGATGGCCTCACACCGCCGCGGAGCCTCCGGCCTGTGGCCCGACTGACCCTGCTCCTCCCACCCACTTTCATCGGTTGGGCGCTCCGCGTCGCTCAGCGGCGGGACTTCGGCATCTGAGCGACGCGGAGCGCCCAACCGATGGACGGGGAGAGTCGCGGCCGAGGCGTCGGGCTGTGGAGAACTCCCGAAGCCTGTGGATGACGTCAGCGCCAGATCCTGTGGTCGCGAGAGCATCCTCTCTATGACCGGAAGCTCTCCAGCACCCCTTCCTGCTGACCTGAGGCCCCGAGTCCTCACGCCGGACCTGCTCCGGCAGAGAGGTCGCAGCCCGGAACGCCTGAGGCGGTGGGACGTCGTGCCGATCGCTCGAGGCATCCACCTCCACGACAGCGTCGAGGGGGTCGGGGGAGTCCACCTGGACGATCCGTTCGGGGTGTCGTACCGGCGTCGTGCCGTGGCCCTGGCCCAGGAGATCCCCGACGGCTGGCTCTCGGACGTCACCGCCGCGCGACTGAGGGGATGGCGCCTGCCGTCACGCCTCGATCGGGACGACCGGGTGCACCTGACCCAGCCTGCGGGGACGACTCGTCGGATCCGGCGTCCGGGGCTCTCCGGCCATCGCCGCAAGGTGCATCCTGACGACCTCGTCGACGTCGAGGGCGTCACCGCCACGTCGGCGTCGCGG
This sequence comes from Nesterenkonia marinintestina, assembly GCF_025420485.1. Lineage (GTDB taxonomy): Bacteria > Actinomycetota > Actinomycetes > Actinomycetales > Micrococcaceae > Nesterenkonia > Nesterenkonia marinintestina. The sequence goes on from NZ_JAOEFD010000009.1 coordinate 69,466, forward strand.
ACGTGGTTGGACCTGGCGGGCGTCCTGACGGAGGCCGAGCTCGTCATCCTCGGGGACGAATTGGTGCGTCACCCCTATCCGCAGTTCGAACGGCGGACGGAGCCCTTCGCCACGACGCGGGCGCTCGGCGTCGTCGTGGAGCGGACACGCGGGGTGCCGGGGCGTCGCCGCGCTCAGCGGGCACTGACACGAGTACGGGTCGGCGCGGATTCGCCGCAGGAGACGCGGCTGCGGCTGGCGTTGGTCGATGCGGGCCTGCCGGAGCCGGCTCTGCAGGTGGCCGCGGTGTCCGAGGACCCGCGCTGCCCCCGCGCGGACATGGGCTACCGCGCGCTCCGGATCGTGATCCAGTACGAAGGATCTGCGCACTTCTCGGCCGAGCGGGCGCGGCAGGACCAGCGACGCGACAACGTGTTCCTCGCCGCCGGCTGGACGGTGGTCCGAGTGAACGTGGAGGACCACCGGGACGGTTTCCGCACCGTGGTCGAGCAGATCCGCAGGCTCATGGGCCGCGCCTGACGCGGACGGAGCACCTCAGGCATCGTCGCGTCGCCGCTCTCCCCATCGGTTGGGCGTTCCGCGTCGCTCAGCGGCGGGATTTCGGCATCTGAGCGACGCGGAACGCCCAACCGATGGATCGACGGGGGAGTGAGGGAGGGGAGGGAGCGCTCGGGCTCAGCTGTGGGTGGGGCTCTCGCCCCTGTGCCATGGGCCGGCCTGCGGCAGCCACAGCAGCAGGACCATCGCGCCGGCGATCAGCAGATCCCACCGGAATCCGAGGCCGATGACCGAGGGGTAGAGCCAGTCGCGCATCACGGCTTCGGCGCCGGCCAGCACCAGCACGCCGGTGAGCAGGGTGCGCACCCAGGCGATCTGCTCCGGAAGCTTCAGCACCAGCACGATCTGCAGCAGGCTCAGCGCCATGGAGAACATGAGCGCCGCCAGGCTGATCGTCGCGGCGATGAGTCCGCCGGTCCGAGCGATCGACTGCAGTCCGGTCAGGTAGATCAGGAACGTCGGCAGCAGGAACAGCACCGTCACCGCGGTGATCGCCATCAGACCGTAGTAAGCGGCCCGGGCGACCGCGGAGAGGTGACCGACCGACAGCAGGGACGACGAGGACCGCTGCGGGATGAAGTCGGCGATCTCTGTGGGCCACGGCTTCACCGAGCGCCGACGGGCGGCCGGGCGGTAGACCGAGCGGCGGGCGGAGGAGGTGGAGGCGTGTCCGTTCATAGCTTCTCCATCATACGTCCGGATCCCCGCGGTGACACGGGTCTGAGGGGCAGATCTCATCCGCGTCCCACCTGTGGTCACGCGCGGCCTGCCGCCGCAGAAGTATCGTGTTCCCATGACCATGCGACCCAGCCGCCCGCACGCCCGACCGATCGTCGCCTCCGCCTTCGCACTGACGCTGATGCTGAGTGCCTGCGGGGGCGACGGCGACGGGCCGAACGAGGTCGAGGACGGGGCCGACGACGAGGCGCAGGCCGCCGACGGGGAAGACGGGGGCGACGGCGACGACTCCCCGTCCGGAGAGGTGTTCGCCGTCGCCGAGCTCACCGATGCGGCGGACAACGACGTCGGAACCGTCGAGTTCTCCGACGTCGACGGCGGCGTGCGGGTCGAGGTGGACGTCGAGAGCTTCGAAGCCGGGTTCCGGGGCCTGGCCGTCCATGAGGAGCCGGTCTGCGAGGCCCAGTCCGAGGACGACGACGGCGTCGTCGGCGACTTCATGTCCGCCGGGGGACACTTGGAGGGTGAGTCCGAGGACTCCGGCCTCGCCGAGGGCGAGGAGTCGCCCGAATCCACCGCCGACGAGACTGACGCGGAAGAGACGGACGCCGAGGAGCAGGGCGAGGGCGAGGAGGAGGACACCGCCGGACAGGCGGGACGGTTCGCCCCGGTGCAGCCCTCGCAGGAACCGCAGGCCCCGGCGCCCGAGCAGCAGCCGGCCCAGCCCCAGGCCCCGGCTCAGCCTGCTCAGCCGGAGCCTGAACCGGCACCCGAACCCGAGCCGGCACCCGAACCGGAGCCTGAGCCTGAGCCCGAGCCGGACCCCGAGCCCGCGACTGAGGAGGCCGACGACGACGGCGTCTCCCACCCCGACCATGCGGGCGACCTGCCGAACATCCTCATCACCGAGGAGGGCACCGGGACGCTCACCGTGGTGACCGACCGGTTCACCCGTGACGACGTCGAAGAGGGAGTCTCGGTCATCGTCTCCGCAGGTCCGGACAACCACGGCGGGATCCCCGAGCGGTACGCGCCGCAGGGCCCCGACGCCGAGACGCTGGCCGACGGCGACGCCGGAGAGCGCAGCGCCTGCGGCGTGGTCGACCCCGACGACGCCGAAGATGCCGGGGACGCCGACGATGACGAGGACGCCGACGGCGCCGAAGGGGACTGACGTGTCGGCTTTGGAGCGGATGTGATCTGCGCGATATAGTCACTTGCGGTGTGCCGGGAAGTCTGGTCGGCGACCCCGAGCGCGTCACGCGTTCGGGCGACGCACCGCGACCGCACCGACCCGCACCCTGAAGGAGGCCACATGCGCCGCATCCGCAGCGCCGATCTCCGGAGCTCCGGACGTGGCCTCGTCCGCGGAGAGGCCCGCCCGTGACGCTCATCGTCCTCCTCTTCCTGACCCTCGTCCTGGCACCGATCGCCGCAGCCGTCCACGCCATGCTGGGTCGGGACACCGGCTGGGTCGCCGCCGGGGCGCTGACGCTGCTGGGGGTCACCACGCTGCCGTGGATCGCCCCGGTCGTCGCCGGCGGCACCAAGTCGGAGCACCTGCCGTGGATCCCGACCGCCGACGTGGGCCTGTCGCTCCGGCTCGACGGTCTGGGCATGGTCTTCCTCCTGCTGGTGCTGTTCATCGGGGCCCTGGTGATGGCATACAGCGCCCGGTACTTCGGTCCCGAGAAGCGCACCGGGGACTACTACGTCTGGATGCTGCTGTTCGTCTTCGCGATGTCGGGGATGGTCCTCGCCGACGACCTCATCCTGCTGTTCGTCTTCTGGGAGTTCACGACCCTGTGCTCCTTCTTCCTCATCAACCGTTCGGGGGACAAGGCCGCGGCCCCGGCCCAGCGGACGCTGCTGCTGACCATGGCCGGCGGCCTGGGTCTGCTCACGGCTGTGCTGATGATCATGGTGCGGACCGGCACCACCAGCCTCCATGAGGCGCTGGGCCATGAGGTCTGGCAGACCGACGGCGGCTTCACCGCAGTCATCGCGGTCCTGATCATCTTCGCCGCGTTCACCAAGTCCGCCCAGTTCCCCTTCCACCTGTGGCTGCCCGACGCGATGGTCGCCCCCGCGCCGGTCTCGGCGTACCTCCACGCCGCGGCGATGGTGAAGGCCGGGATCTACCTGCTGCTGCGCTTCGCCCCCGCCTTCGAGGACACTGCGGTCTGGCACCTGCTGCTGATCGCGGGAGGACTCACCACCGCGCTCATGGGCGCGCTCTTCGCCCTGCAGCGCCACGACATCAAAGAGATCATGGCGTACTCCACGGTCTCGCAGCTGGGCTTCCTCGTCGCCGTGATCGGGGTGGGCACCCCCACCGCGCTGGCCGCGGCGACCATCCACGTCATCGGACACGCGCTGTTCAAGTCCTCGCTGTTCATGATGGTCGGCATCATCGAGCACGAGTCCGGCTCACGGGACATCCGCGTGCTGCGCGGACTGTCCAGGACGATGCGCGTGTCCCTGGTGATCACCCTCCTCGGCTCGCTGTCGATGGCCGGAGTCCCTCCGCTGCTGGGATTCGTCTCCAAGGAGAACCTGCTCGCCGGCTTCCTCTCCGCGCAGAGTCCGGTGCTCGCCTGGACGCTGGCCGCCCTGGCTGTGGTGGCGGCGGTGGGCACCTTCGCCTACTGCGGCCGCATCGTGCTGGGCTCCTTCACCGACTACACCGGAGCCGGGCGCCGCGACGAACGACCGGAACCGATGCCGGCGGATCAGGCGCACGAGGCGTCGGCCACGTTCTGGATGCCGGCGATGCTCCCGGCTGCGGCGGGCCTGGTGCTCGGGTTCGTCCCGGGCGTCTTCGACGGGCTGGTCACCGCCACCGTCTCAGCCTCCTCCACCACCGAGTACGACGCCCACTTCGCCCTGTGGCACGGGCTCACCGCGGATCTGGCCCTCTCGGCGGTCATCGTCGTCCTCGGCACCGCGGCGGTGCTGGGACGCGCGAGGGTCGACGACGTCGTCCCGCGCACGATCCTGCCGTTCACCGGTGTGGGCGTCGTCGAGGGGATGCGCAGCGGTGCCATCGACTTCGGGCGGCGCGTCGGCGACCTGACCCGCACCGATACGCACGGCCTGCACCTGGGGCTGCCCGGTGCGATGCTCGCCGTGCTCTGCGTGGCCGGGCTCGTCGCAGCCCCTCATGTGGGAGAGCTGGACCCCGGCAACACCCGAGGGACCGACTGGGTGCTCAACGGGATCATGTTCCTCTTCCTGCTCGGAGCGGTCCTCACGCTCAGCCGGACTGCCGCGGTGGTCCTGGCCGGCGGCGCCGGCTTCATGGTCGGCGCCTGGTACTTCCTGCTGGGCGCGGTCGACGTCGGGATGACCCAGCTGCTGGTCGAGATGCTGACCGTCGTGGTCCTGGTCCTGGTGCTGCGCAAGCTGCCCCGCCGCTTCCACCGGGTCTCGAAGACCCGGACCGTGGTCAGCGCGACGGTGGCGATCGGCTTCGGTGTGATGGCGTTCCTGGCGACCTTCGCCCTGATGGGCCGCCGCGGCCAGTCCGACGCCGCGCAGTGGTACCTGGAGCAGACCTACGACACCGTCGGCGCGGAGAACATCGTCAACTCGATCCTGGTCGACTTCCGAGCCCTGGACACCTTCGGCGAGCTGACCGTGCTGGGCGTGGCCGGATTCGCGATCCTCGCGCTGCTGAACTCTGCGTTCTCCACCTCCGACAACCAGCCGGTGTTCTCGAAGCTGTGGGAGGGCACGCCGATCGCCGATCCGCGGGAGAACACCGTGGCCATGCGGATGGTGTTCAACTGGGTCGCGCCGTTCATCGTCCTGCTCTCCCTGGTGCTGCTGGTCCGCGGTCACTACGAGTCGGGCGGCGGATTCATCTCCGCCCTGGTCGCCGGCGGCTTCTTCGCCCTGCGCTACCTGGTGGCCGACTCCGACGCCTCGGTGAAGCTGCGCTTCGACTACGCGCTGGTCATCGTGGGCGGCATCATGACCGGTGCGATCACCGGTCTGGTCGGCTACCTGGACGGTTCGTTCCTGCGGCCGATCATGGTCGACATCCCGCTGCCGTGGGGCGGGGAGTACGCATTCACCACTGCGCTGGTCTTCGACGTCGGCATCTACCTGGCCGTGATCGGCGCGGTCCTGGTGGCTCTGGACCGGCTCGGACAGGCCCAGCGCTACCCGGCCGAGCTGCTCAAGGCGCACCGGCGGCGCCACAGCGACGTCCCCGAGGGGATCACCGCCGCCGTGCCCAGCGGTCAGCGCCGGGATCCCGGTGACGTCCCCATCGGCATCGACTCTGCGATCTGGGGTCTCACGGAGCCGCCGGGACGGCCGGGGTCATCGAAACGAGACGAGGAGGTGGACCGATGAGCATCGCCGTCGCCGTCGGGCTGCTCACCGCAGCGTCGGTCTATCTGTTCATGCAGCGCGGGATGGTCCGCATCGTGCTGGGCTTCGTCCTGGTGTCCCACGCGGCCAACCTGATCATCTTCGCCGCCGGGAACCCGGCCTTCCGAGAGATCCCCTACGTGGGTGTGGCGGCGCCGGACGATCAGGCGGATCCCCTGCCGCAGGCGTTCGTGCTGACCGCCATCGTCATCGCCTTCTCCATCACCATGTTCATGGTCACTCTGGCCATCACCACCACGACCGACGACGACACTGAGACTGAGGAGGAGTCGCCGGTGAAGGTGCTGACCAGCTCGATGCCGACCGTCGCCGCGCCTCGGAGCACCAACGGCGACGCCGATGCCCCGGAGCCGCGCACCTCGCAGCTGCCGGCCCAACACTCCCGCGCCGAGGAGCGCCGCGACGGTGAGGGGGGACGGCCGTGATCGACACCCTCGCCGAGGTCCTCCCGCCGCTGATGCCGATGCTGGCAGGCGTCCCGCTGCTGACCGGGGCGCTGGCCGCGGCCTTCCGGAAGCGCCGCACGCTGCGCCACGTGATCAGTCTGGCGACCCTGACCGGGATCCTCGTCTTCTCCGTGCTGATGGTGGTGGTGACGGCCCAGGGGACGGTCCTCGCCCACCAGGTCGGCCTGTGGAACTACGGCATCGCGATCCCGTTCGTGGTGGACGCCATCGCCGCACTGGTGCTGATGATCATCTCGATCCTCGGGATCACCTCGGTCATGTTCGCCATGGGGACCCATGAGGCGCGCGCCCGCTTCTACCACCCCTTCGTGCTGATCCTCTTCGCCGGCGTCTCCGGGGCGCTGATGACCGGAGACATCTTCAACCTCTTCGTCTTCATCGAGGTCATGCTCCTGCCCTCCTACGGGCTGCTGGCCATGATGGGCGCGAAGCTCGGCGCCAACGGTGCGCGCATCTATGTGACGGTGAACCTGCTGGCCTCGACCATGCTGCTGGCGGGCATCGCACTGGTCTACGGCACGGCGGGCTCGGTGAACCTGGCCGAGCTCCACGGCGCGGCCGCCGAGGACCCGGCGGTGGCGATCGGAGGCGGGGTGATGCTGGTCGCCCTGTCGATCAAGGCCGCTGTCGTTCCGGTGCACGGATGGCTCACGCGCACCTACCCGATGACCTCGCCGGCGGTCACCGCCCTGTTCTCCGGGATCCACACCAAGGTGTCGATCTACGCGATCTATCGCATCTATTCAGTCCTCTTCGACGGCGACCCGACCTTCCTCTGGGTGGCGCTCGTGGTGACCTCCCTGACCATGGCCATCGGCGTCTTCGGAGCGATGGGGGAGAAGACGACGCGGTCGATCCTGGTGTTCCACATGATCAGTCAGATCGGCTACATCCTCATCGGAGCAGGCCTGTTCACGGTCTTCGGCCTCACCGCAGCGATCTTCTACCTGCTGCACCACATGATCGTGAAGGCCTCCCTGTTCCTGTCGACCGGCGCGATCGAGGAGACCTACGGCACCGGTGAGATCTCCAAGCTGGGCGGGATGCTCCGCCGGGAGCCGCTGGTCGCGGTCACCTTCATGGTCGCGGCGCTCTCGCTGGCCGGGCTGCCGCCGTTCTCCGGGTTCGTCGCGAAGTTCACCATCATCCAGGCCACGCTGCAGGAGAGCCACTACTGGGTGGCGATCGTCGCCGTCGTCGTCTCGGTGTTCACCCTCCTGTCCATGCTGAAGATCTGGACCGGGGTGTTCATGGGCCCGGAGCCGAAGAACCTCGAGGCCGACGCCCTGGAGTCGCAGGCACGCATGCACGGCAAGCGGTACCTGCGCGTCGAGGCGCAGGCTGAGACGCCGACGCTGAGCATCGGGCCGCCCACCGCGACGACGACGGCCGTGTGGGAAGGCCGTCAGGCGGTGAAGGTGCCGATCAAGCTGATCATCCCCGGGGCCATCCTCGCGGCGATCACCGTCTTCTTCGGCCTCGGCGCCGAGCTGCTGATGATGCTCTCGGAGACCGCGGCGGAACAGCTGATGGACCCGAGCGACTATGTGGAGGCGGTGAGCGGAGCATGAGCAGCTGGTTGAGCTGGCCGGTGCGCATCGTGAGCTTCCTGTTCTGGTACGCCAAGGAGTTCATCATGGCCAACGTCCACGTCACCCTGGACGTGCTGCGCCCCGCGTCCCGGATGAAGATGACTCCGGCGATCATCGCAGTGCCCGCGGCCTCCCGGTCGGACAGCGAGTGGACGCTGATCTCCTCGCTGATCACCCTGACCCCGGGGACCCTCACCATCACGATCTCTCGGAAGCACGGGATCCTCTACGTCCACGGGATGTTCGTGGAGGGCCGTGAGGAGCTGGTGGCTGAGATCCAGGAGATGGAGGACCGTCTGCTGCGGGCGATGCGCCGGGAGCCCGGAGATCTGAGTCGACCCGTGATGGCGCCGATCGTGGCGCCCGAAGGGGAATCCGGCGGAGGGGGTGGTCGTCGGTGATCCCCGTCCTGACGTTGGAGATCGCGATGATCGGCCTGGGTGTGGCGATGGCGATCGCCGGACTCCGCGGGCTGATGGGTCCGAGGACCACGGACCGTGCGGTCGCCTCGGACCTGATGTTCTTCTCCGTGATCGGCTTCATCACGCTGATCAGCCTGCGCATCGGAGCCGACGCGCTGTTCGACATCATCCTCATCGCGACGCTGCTGGGCTTCATGGCCGCCATCTCCATGGCACGACTCGGTTCAGGAGGTCAACGATGAACGACGTGTCGATGATCATCGGTGTCGGGGCGATCTTCCTGGGGATCTTCATCCTGCTCGTCTCCGCCGTGGGTCTCTTCAGGTTCCCGGACCTGTACCTGCGCGCCTCCGCGGTGGGGACCTCCGCCGGACTCGGCGTGGCGTGCATCGTGGTCGGAGCCCTGCTGATCGACTTCTCCTGGATGAATCTGATCAAGGCGCTGATCGCCGTGCTGGCACAGATGCTGGCCTCGGCGGTCGGGTCGATGGCGATCGCCCGGTCCGGGTACCAGAACAACTCGCTGCCGGCCGACATCACGTGGATCGACGATCTGCGGCTGACGCGACGTGACCTGCACGATCAGGGGGAGATCCCTCGTTGAAGGGGTGACGCTGGGCTACTGTGGTCTGCATGAACGACGAGCCCACGAAGCACCCGGACGAGGTGCGCGAGAACCCCTGGCAGGCGTCGGAGACCGACGAGGCGGCGCTGGCGCCGCATGAGATCGGAGACCGTCCGACCGAGGACGACGAGGCGGGAGTGCCGCAGCAGGGCCGGCTGACCCCGTCGGCCAGCGCGGCGGCGGACCAGCCGCACACGGTCAAGGCTCAGGAGCGGAACCACTTCGCCGAGTCGCGGCTCGCCGAGCGGACGGAGAAGCCCAAGACGCCGCTGAAGCTGACGAAGGCGTCGTGGGGCTACACCCTGAAGCGCACGGTGGCCGAGTTCGGCAAGGACCAGTGCACGGACCTTGCGGCGGCCCTGACCTACTACGCTGTCCTGGCGGTCTTCCCGGCGCTCATCGCGCTGGTCTCGATCCTGTCGCTGGTGGGCGAGGCGGAGAACGTGCAGGAGTTCTTCCTGGACACCCTCGACAACCTCCTCGACGAGGAGATGATCGAGGGCGCCCGTTCGGTGCTGGAGAACATCACCTCCGCAGGAGGCGCCGGCCTCGGTCTGGCCATCGGTATCCTCACCGCCCTGTGGACGGCGTCGAACTACGTCAACGCCTTCTCCCGGGCGATGAACCGCATCTTCGAGGTGCCCGAGGGTCGGTCCGCACTCAAGCTGCGTCCTCTGCTGTACCTGATCACCGTGGTGATCATCGTGCTCATCGCGGCCACAGGTCTGCTGCTGGTGACCTCCGGGCCGATCGCAGAGGCCGTCGGTGAGACCCTCGGCCTGGGCGACACGGTGCTGGCCGTCTGGCAGTACGCCGTCTACCCGATGATGCTGCTGACCGCGGTGATCGTCGTCGCGCTCCTCTACTACGGGACCCCGAACGTCCGTCAGCCGGGGGTCTCGTGGATCACCGTCGGTGCTGTGGTGACGATCGTCGTGGCTCTGCTGGCCACCGCCGGTCTGGGCTTCTACTTCAGCAACTTCGGCAACTACAACGCCACCTACGGGGCGCTCGCCGGCGTCATCATGGCGCTGTTCTGGCTCTACGTGATGAACGCCGTGCTGCTCTTCGGTGCGGAGCTGGACTCCGAGCTGGAGCGCAGCCGTCAGCTCCAGGCGGGCTTCCCCGCGGAGCGGACCATCCTGCTGCCGGTCCGCGACGACTCCGCCCTGGACAAGAAGGCGAAGGCCTATGAGGAGGTCGTACGTCGCGGCGAGGCCCTCCGCCTCAGCGGCGGGGAGTCCTCGGACCCCGACGACCTCTGGCGGCGCTGAGGACGGTGGCCGTGTCACGAAACGCGTCGGTAATGGGGGCTTGGATTATGCTGGATACATTCACTCCGGTGTAATGCAGGTCACATGCGGCGATGTCTCCGTCGATCTGCGGAGCACCGATCCGCACCGACCGGGAGGAACCCCTAGTGGCCCACCGCAAGCTTGCCGGTGCCGTCTCACTGACGGCCGCCGGCGCACTGATCCTATCCAGCTGCGCCCCCACCGACGACAACGGTGACGACGGAAACGGCGAAGCTGAGGCCGTCGAAGGCGGCGGCACCGTCTCGATCTACAACTGTGAACCCCAGGAGCTGACGCCGGGCAACTCCTCGGAGGTGTGTGGTTCGAAGATCCTGGAGCAGCTCTTCACCGGCCTGACGACCGTTGACTATGACACCAACGAGCCCGCCGCGGGCGTCGCCGAAGAGTGGGAGACCGACGACAACATCACGTGGACGTTCACGCTCGGGGAGGACTGGACGTTCCACAACGGCGACGAGCTCACCGCGCAGAACTTCGTCGACACCTGGAACTGGACGGTCGACCCCGACAATGCTCAGGGCGGCGCTGGATTCTTCGACAAGATCCAGGGCTACGACGAGGTCGTCGACGGCGACGCCGACGAGATGGAGGGTCTCACGGCGGTCGACGACCACACCCTCGAGGTCGAGCTGGACGAGCCGTTCTCGCCGTTCGCCACGATGGTGTCCTACACCGCGTTCTACCCCATGCCCGACGAGGCCTTCGACGACATCGACGCCTTCGAGTCGGCCCCTGTGGGCAACGGTCGGTATCAGATGGACGGCGAGTGGGAGCACGACGTCGCAGTGAACATGGACCGCTTCGAGGAGTGGGCCGGTGATGAGCCGGGCGAGCCGGAGCGCATCGAGTGGAGCATCTACTCGGACGTGGACACCGCCTACATGGATGTGCAGGCCGGCGACCTCGATGTCCTGGACAATGCGCCCCCCAACCGCTTCGAAAGCCTGGACTCCGACTTCGGCGACAACTGGGTGGCCTCCGAGACGTCCTCATTCACCTATCTCGGATTCCCGATGTATCAGGACGAGTTCGAAGACGTCGACGTGCGTCATGCGATCTCTAAGGCCATCGACCGTGAAGAGCTCATGGAGGTCATCTTCGACGACCGCAACACTGCGGCCTACAACATCATCCCGCCGACCCTGCCGCAGGGCCGTGAGGACGCCTGCGGTGAGAACTGCGAGTACGACCCGGACGCGGCCCGCGACATGTATGAGGACGCGGACGGCCCCTCCGAGCTCACCTTCTACTTCAACTCGGGGGCCGGACACGAGGAGTGGGTCGAGGCCATCGCCAATCAGCTGCAGGAGAACCTCGGGGTCGAGGACGTGAACTTCGAGTCCCTGGAGTTCGCGCAGTACCTCGACCTCCACGAGGAGGAGAACATCACGGGCCCCTACCGTCTGGGATGGGTGCTCTCCTACCCGAGCCCGCAGTACGCGATGGAGCCCATCTACACCACCGACGCCGACTCGAACTACTTCCAATACTCCTCGGACGAGTTCGACGGTCTGATCCAGGACGCGAACTCGGCGACGGAGGAGGACGAGGCCGACTCGCTCTACCAGGAGGCCGAGGATGTGCTCCTCGAAGACATGCCGGCGGTGCCGCTGTTCTTCCAGGACTTCAATACGGTGTACTCCGACAGGATCGACGGCGACTCGGTCACCGTCGACCCGCGCACCTTCCTGCGTGCCGAGCAGATCGTCGTCACCGAGGAGTGACGATGCCGACCGCCTGATCACGACGGCCGGGCCCAGATTCCTGAGGGGGAGGAGGGCCCGGCCGACGTGTATCGGAATCCCTACGAGACTCACCGCACGCTTCACAAGAGACTGAGGAGGTGGCACGACACCGTGTCACACAGGAACCGCTTCACCCTTCCCATGGCCTTCACCGCCGCATCCGCGCTGGTCCTCTCCGCCTGCGGCGGTGGGGATGACAGCCCCGCCGCCGACGAGGGCGGCTCCGAAGGCGGCAGCTTCACCGTCTGGAACTGTGAGCCGCAGTCCCTGACGCCCGGAGACTCCTCCGAGGTCTGCGGCGCCCGCGTGCTCGAGCAGGTCTTCACCGGACTGACCGAGATGGACTACGAGGAGATGGAGGCCATCCCCGGCGTGGCTGAAGACTGGGAGTCCGAGGACAACGTCTCCTGGACCTTCACCCTGGGGGAGGACTGGACCTTCCACAACGGTGACGAGGTCACCGCACAGTCCTTCGTCGACGCCTTCAACTACACGGTCGACCCGGACAATGCGCAGGCCAACGCCGAGTACTACGAGAACTTCGTCGGCTACGACGACGTCGTCGACGGAGAGACCGACGAGTTGGAGGGCGTGTCGGCTCCGGACGACTACACGCTCGAGATCGAGTTGGAGGAGCCCTTCGGCCAGCTGCCGAACATGCTCAGCCTCGTCGGCTTCTCGCCGCTGCCGGAGGTCGCCTTCGACGACATGGACGCCTTCGAGTCCTCGCCGATCGGCAACGGCCGCTATCAGATGGACGGCGACTGGGTGCACGACACCGAGATCCACGTCGAGCGGTACGACGACTGGCCTGGGGAGAACCCGGGCCTGGCCGACAACATCGAGTGGAAGATCTACTCCGACGTCTCCACCGCCTATATGGACGTCCAGGCCGGCGAGCTCGACATCCTGGAGGATGTGCCGCCGGAGAACATCGACACCATGGAGGGCGACTTCCCGGACACCCACGAGTTCTTCGAGACGGGGACCCTCACGTACCTCGGCTTCCCGACGTATCTCGACGACTTCGCCGAGGAGGACGTCCGGCACGCACTGTCCATGGCCATCGATCGCGAAGAGATCCTGGAGTCGATCTTCAGCGACACGATGACGCCGGCCCGCTCCTTCCTCCCGCCGGTCCTCGAAGAGGGCCGTGAGGATGCCTGCGGCGAGTACTGCGAGTTCGATCCCGACGCCGCTGCGGACCTCTATGAGGAGGCCGGCGGCCCGTCCGAGCTGACAGTGCTCTTCAACTCCGGCGCCGGGCACGACGAATGGGTGGAGGCCGTCACCAACCAGTGGCAGCAGCACCTCCCCGTGGACGACGTGAGCTTCGAGTCGATGGAGTTCGCCCAGTACCTGGACGACCTGGCTGAGCTCGACGCCGCCGGACCGTACCGCCTGGGTTGGACCCTGTCCTACCCGAGCGCCCAGGAGTCTCTGGAGCCGATGTACTCCTCGACCGCCTCGCGCAACTACACCGGCTACGGCACCGATGAGTTCGACGACCTCATGGCTGAGGCCAATGCTTCGGACCCGGAGGACGCGGTCACCGCCTACCAGGACGCCGAGGACGTGCTCATCGACGCCATGCCCTCGATCCCGCTCTGGTTCGAGGACCAGCGTGTGGTCCACAGCGACAGGGTCGACAACCTGGGCGTCACGCCGCGCGGCCTGCTTCAGGTCGAGCGGGTCGAAGTCACCGAGGACTGACGCCCGAGACACCAGTCACCATCACTCACCACCCGAACACACCTGAGAGGCAGACCCATGAGAACGACGAACCACCGGCGCCGGGGCGCCGGAATGGCCGCCGCGGGGATGAGCGCCGCATTGGTGCTCTCCGCCTGCGGAGGCGGAGGCGACGGCGGCGATGACGGGGAGGCGGAGGCCGTCGACGGCGGCGGCACCGTCTCTGCACACAACTGCGAGCCGCAGAATCTGCAGCCGGGAAACAGCACCGAGAACTGCGGGTCCCGCATCCTGGACCAGCTGTACACCGGTCTCACCCAAGTCGACTACAGCGACGACGTCGAGGTCGTCCCGGGAGTGGCCGAGAGCTGGGAGTCGGACGACAACGTCACCTGGACGCTCGAGCTCAGCGACGAGTACACGTTCCACAACGGCGACCCCGTCGATGCGAACACCTTCGTGGAGAGCTGGAACTGGGTGGTCGACCCGGACAATGCGCAGCAGGGTGCTTCGTTCTTCGACAAGATCGCGGGCTTCCAGGACGTCGTCGACGGCGACGCCGACGAACTCGAGGGCGTCACTGCGGTGGACGACCACACCTTGGAGATCGAGTTGGAGGAGCCGTTCGGGCAGCTGCCCCAGATGCTCACCTACTCGGCGTTCTATCCCATGCCCTCGGAGGCCTTCGAGGACATGGACGCCTTCCAGGACGCGCCGATCGGCAACGGCCGGTACGAGATGGACGGCGAGTGGGTGCGCGACACCGAGATCAACATGAACCGCTACGAGGACTGGCCGGGTGAGGACCCGGGCAAGCCGGAGCGCATCGAATGGCAGATCTACTCCGACACCAACACCGCCTACCAGGACGTCCAGGCCGGCAACCTGGACCTGCTGGGGGAGGTGCCGCCGAACCGGATCGAGAACCTCGAGGACGACTTCGGCGACAACTTCGAGCGGTACCAGACCTCGCGCTTCGTCTACATGGGTCTGCCGACCTACGACGACGACTTCGCGGACGCGGACATGCGCCGTGCACTCTCCATGGCGCTGGACCGCGATGAGCTCAATGAGGAGCTCTTCGACGGCACCTACACCCCAGCTCGCAGCATCCTGCCGCCGACGATCCCTCAGGGCCGTGAGGATGCCTGCGGTGAGAACTGTGAGTTCGACGCCGACGCCGCCGCCGAACTCTACGAGGAGGCCGGCGGACCGTCCGAGCTGACGCTGTGGACGGACACCGGAGTGGGCAATGAGGAGTACGTCGAAGCTCTGGCCAACCAGTGGCAGCAGAACCTCGGCATCGACTCGGTCGACTTCGAGATGCTGGAGTTCGCCCAGTACCTGGACCTCCTCGAGGAGGAGGACATCGGCGGTCCGTACCGACTGGGATGGCTGTTGGCCTACCCGAGTCCGCAGTACGCGATGGAGCCGCTGTACACCTCAGGGGCGCCCTCCAACCGGGCCGGCTACGCCTCTGAGGAGTTCGACTCCAAGATCGACGAGGCGAACCGGGCCGATGAGGGTGAGGAGGCCGACGGTCTCTACCAGGAGGCCGAGGACATCCTCCTCGAGGACATGCCGGTCATCCCGCTGTGGTTCCAGGACTACTTCGTGGTCCACAGCGACCGGGTGGAGGACGCGGAGATGGATCTGCGGACGTACATCACCGTCGACCAGGTCACCGTCACCGAGGAGTGACGGAACGGCCGACACACACCGTCGTGATCACCTGACTCGGAGAGTTTTGTGCTCCGGAGTATTCTGAGTCACACTGTCACACGGTGAACGTCCGGTTCCGCGGGGCGACCCCCTGCGGAACCGGACGTTCGTCACCAGTCCATCCCTCCGGGACGGCCCATCACCTCGGTCTCGGAGCTCAGTTCTGAGATCGCACCCAGATCGGACACCGCAAAGGACCACGATGACGCGATACATCCTTCGGCGTCTGCTCCAGTTCATCCCGGTCATCCTGATCGCGACGTTCATCATCTATGCGATGGTCTTCGCCATCCCGGGTGATCCCATCCGTGCCCTCGGCGGGGACCGTCCGATGTCCGAGGCGGTCCAGCAGACCCTCCGCGACCAGTACAACCTGGACGACCCGCTGCTCATCCAGTACTTCAAGTACATGGCGGGCGTCGCCGTGGGGGACTTCGGCACCACGTTCCAAGGTCGCCCGGTCACCGACATCATCGTCCAGCGCCTGCCCGTCACGCTCTATCTGGCCTTCGTCGCCGTGATCATTCAGATCATCATCGGCGTCATCGCCGGAACCTTGGCGGCGATCTTCCGGGACCGCTTCATCGACCGTCTGGTGCAGGTCTCGAGCGTCCTCGTCGTGGCAGTGCCGATCCTCGCGATCGCGTTCGGCCTGCAGTTCGTGTTCGGACTGCAGCTGGGATGGTTCCCCATCGCCGGCATCGGCTCCGGCTTCTACAGCTACATCCTCCCCGGGTTCGTCCTCGCATCCGTGTCGACGGCACTGGTGGCGAGGCTCCTGCGCAACTCCCTGGTCGAGACTCTCCAGTCCGACTATGTCCGGACCGCCACGGCGAAGGGTCTGAAGCGGAGTCGCGTCGTGGGACGCCATGCGATGCGCAACGCCATGATCCCGGTGGTGACCTTCATCGGAGCCGACCTTGCGACCATGCTGGGCGGGGCCATCCTGACTGAGGCCATCTTCAATCTGCCGGGGATCGGCCAAGAGGTCTTCCGAGCCATCCAGGCGCAGGAGGGCACGGTCGTCGTCGGGATCGTGACGCTGCTCGTCCTGTTCTTCGTGGTGGTCAACCTGATCGTCGACATCGCCTACGCCTTCCTCGACCCAAGGATCCGTTATGAGTGAGATCTCGCGTGCACAGACCGAGCAGTCAGAGGGCTCGACGACGGGGAGGACGACGAAGGAGGCTGAGGCGAGTCTCTGGGCCGACGCCTGGCGGAGCCTCCGCAGCAATCCGTGGTTCATCGTGTCCGGCGCCATCCTGGTCGTGATGATCGTCATGGCGCTCTTCCCGCAGCTCTTCACCAACACCAGCCCCGGAGAGTGCCTCCTCGGACGCAGCAGACAGGAGCCGTCGGCCGAGCACTGGTTCGGCACGGACGTCCAGGGCTGTGACTACTACACCCGGGTCATCTACGGTGCTCGGACGTCGATCGCTGTGGGCCTCCTGGTCGCCTTGGGAACCGTGGTCATCTCCATCGTCCTCGGCACCCTCGCCGGCTTCTACGGCAAGGTCGTAGATGCAGTCATCTCACGCATCGGCGACATGATCTTCGCCGTGCCGTACGTCCTGGGTGCCATCGTGTTCCTCAACGTCATCGATGACCGGGGGATCCTGGAGGTCTCGTTCATCCTGACCATCTTCATGTGGCCGATGACGATGCGACTCATGCGGGGCGCGGTGATGTCTGTGGTGAACAACGAGTACGTGATGGCGGCCCGTGCGCTGGGCGCAGGCAATCTGACCATCATGCGGCGCCACATCCTGCCGAACTCCCTGGCGCCGATCCTGGGCTACTCCGCGATCCTGGTCGGGATCATCATCTCCGCGGAAGCCGCCCTGACCTATCTCGGCGTCGGTCTCCAGCTGCCCTCCATCTCATGGGGCCTGCAGCTCTCCAACGCCCAGAACTACATCCAGACATACCCGCACCTGATGGTCTTCCCGCTGATCTTCGTGGCGCTGACCGTGTTCGCGTTCACCATCATGGGTGACGCCATCCGGGATGCCATCGACCCCAAGGCCAAGAAGTGAGGTCGCAGGACGTGACAGAGACGACTGACGCCGCAGAGCAGGCGCGGACCGCACCCGACAGCACCTCCGCCCCGCTGCTCGAGGTCCGGGACCTGCAGGTCGAGTTCCACACCAAGGCCGGAGTCGCCCAGGCGATCAACGGGCTCAACTTCACCGTGCATCCGGGGGAGACCCTCGCGATCCTCGGAGAATCAGGGTCGGGGAAGTCCGTGACGGCGCAGACCATCATGGGGATCCTCGACATGCCCCCGGGGAAGATCGCCGGTGGGGAGATCCGCTATCGGGGCGAGGACCTGCTGACCATGCCCGAGGAGAAGCGGCGGAAGCTGCGCGGCGTCAGCATCTCCATGATCTTCCAGGACGCGCTGTCGTCCCTGAATCCGGTGTTCCCCGTCGGGTGGCAGATCGCGGAGATGTTCCGCATCCACCGGAAGATGAAGAAGAAGGAGGCCAAGCAGGAGGCCGTCGAGCTCATGAGGCGCGTCGGCATCCCGGCCGCCGAGAAGCGCGTGTGGGACTTCCCGCACGAGTTCTCCGGCGGGATGCGCCAGCGCATCATGATCGCCATGGCCATCGCCCTGGACCCCGACCTCCTCATCGCCGACGAGCCGACCACCGCCCTCGACGTCACGGTGCAGGCGCAGGTCATGGACCTCCTTCTGGACCTTCAGAAGGAATACAACATGGGTCTGATCCTCATCACCCATGACCTCGGAGTCGTCGCCGACGTCGCCGACAAGATCGCCGTGATGTACGCAGGACGGGTGATGGAGTCGGCCGACGTCTACGAGATCTACGCGAGTCCGTCACATCCGTATACGCGCGGGCTCCTGGACTCCATCCCCCGCATCGACGGCGGCGAAGAGCGGCTGAAGGCCATCGAAGGCCTGCCCCCGATGCTGACCAACCTGCCAGCCGGGTGTCCGTTCAGCCCGCGCTGCCCGATGGCCACCGACCTCTGCCGCACGGAGAGGCCCGAGCTCGAGAGGGTGGTCGACGGACACTACTCCGCCTGCCACTACTCCGCTCAGATCTACGACGACTTGCGAGGAGGTGCGGCATGAGCCGCCCAGACCTGAACACAGCGGCGGGGGCCGATCCGTTCGCCGACGCCGAGGTCGTCCTCGACGTCGACGGCCTGGTCAAGCACTTCCCCCTGACTCAGGGAGTGATCTTCCAGAAGAGGGTCGGGGCCGTGAAGGCCGTCGACGGCGTCAGCTTCCAGCTGCGGCAGGGGGAGACCCTGGGCATCGTGGGTGAGTCCGGCTGCGGCAAGTCGACCCTGGCCAAGCTGCTCATGCGTCTCGAGTCGCCCGATGAGGGGAGCGTGAGGTTCCGCGGTGAGGACTTCCTCGCGGTCAGGGGGGAGGAGCTGCGACGGCTGCGCCGCAAGATCCAGATCATCTTCCAGGACCCCTACACCTCGCTGAACCCCAGGATGTCGGTGGGCGACATCATCGCCGAACCCTTCAAGCTCCATCCTGATGCGAAGCCGCAGCAGGGCATCCGCCCGCGGGTGAAGGAGCTCCTGGACGTCGTGGGCCTGAACCCGGACCACATCAATCGGTACCCTCACCAGTTCTCCGGCGGGCAGCGGCAGCGCATCGGCATCGCACGCGGCCTGGCGCTCAATCCCGACGTCATCATCTGCGATGAGCCGGTCTCGGCGCTGGACGTCTCGGTGCAGGCGCAGGTGATGAATCTGTTGGAGGACCTGCAGGCCGAGTTCGGACTCTCCTACATCTTCATCGCCCACGACCTCTCGGTGGTCCGACACATCTCCGACCGGGTCGGGGTGATGTATCTGGGACGACTCGCGGAGTTGGGGACCGAGGACGAGATCTATGGGGCTCCGGGGCACCCGTACACCCAGGCGCTGCTCTCGGCCGTACCGGTGCCGGACCCGACGCTGCGTGGGAAGCGCGAGCAGATCGTGCTCCAGGGCGACCCGCCGAGTCCGGCGAACCCCCCGTCGGGCTGTCGTTTCAGGACCCGCTGCTGGAAGGCGACCGAGATCTGCGCCGAGGAGGAGCCCGCACTGACGCCTCGCCCTGGTGTGCCGCATGACGTCGCATGTCACCACGCCGAGGTGCGCGAGGATCTGACGGCATGACGCTCGTCTGACCCCTGTCTGAGCACTGTGCCGGTGCCCCGCCGATGAGGCGTGGGCACCGGCACAGCCGTGCCGCCTTCCATCCCTGGGAATGCCGTTTCCGACCAGCGGCAGATGTAACAGTTCGGTTACTCGCCAGTGACTAAGATGTGTTCTGCGTCTCCACCACGTATGGTGGGGAGCGCTCAGGTGACTGTTACCTGCATCACTCATCGAGGGAGATCTGCGATCACAAGATGCAGGGGCCTGACACCTCACATCACCGCATCACCAAGAGGAGAACTCAATGCGACTGAGGAAACTCTCAGCCGCCGTGGCGATCACGGCCTCCGGCGCACTCATCCTGTCCAGCTGCACCCCCGGCGGCGAGGACGACAACGGAAACGGGGGCGAGGACCCGGGACAGGCGGAGGGCCAGCAGTTCAGCGTCGAGCCCGATGACACCGGCAAGGCCGAGATGGAGGACGACTTCGAGACGGCCGACGACTCGATCTCGGTCTCCATGGGCGAGACGGAGTTCGTCAGCTACAACGGGTTCACCCCGGAGACCTACAACGTCTACAACTCCACCATCATCGACCAGGTCCTCGGCGGCTTCTGGTACTGGGGCACCGACAACGTCCAGTACCCGAACGAGGAGTTCGGCGAGTGGGAGGTCACCGGTGAGGACCCGATGACCATCGAGTACACGATCAGCGACGACGCCGAATGGTCGGACGGCACCCCCATCACCAACGCGGACTTCATCCTCGACTGGGCGACCCAGAACCCTGAGCTCAGCGACGGCGACGACTCGCCGATGTTCAACCAGGTGTCCCACACCTACGGGGAGAACGTGCCGGACGGCCCCGAGGGTGAGCCCGACGAGAAGACCTTCACCATCGAGTTCCCGCAGCCGGACGCGGACGCCGAGATCCGTGTCGGAAGCCCGATGCCCGCTCACGTGGTCGCCGAGCAGAACGACATGGACGTCGAGGAGCTCGTGGAGGCGATCCGCGACGAGGACACCGACGCCCTCGAGCCGGTCGCCGAGTTCTGGAACGACGGCGAGTGGTTCAGCGACCCCGGGAGCCTGCCGGACGAGGAGCTGATCCCCAGCTCGGGACCGTACAAGCTCAGCAGCTGGGAGGCCGGAGAGTCCGTGACCCTGGAGGCCAACGAGGACTACTGGGGCACCCCTCCGGGAGTCTCCGAGCTGGTGTTCCGCTTCGTCGACGACGGACAGCACGTCCAGGCGCTGGAGAACGGCGACATCAACGTGATCCGTCCCCAGGCCACCGTCGACACCCGCGAGCAGCTCGACGGCCTCAGCGAGGACCAGTTCGTCATGCACGAGGGCGAGGCGGCCACATGGGAGCACCTGGACTTCAACTTCGCCGACGGCTCCCCGTTCGCCGACAGCCCCGAGCTGCGTGAGGCGTTCGCCAAGTGCGTGCCGCGTCAGCAGATCGTGGACAACCTCATCGAGCCGATCTTCCCGGACGCCGAGGTGCTCGACGCCCGCGAGGTGCTGAACTTCGAGGACCACTACGACGACGTGGTCGATGAGAGCTACGAGGGCCAGTACGACGAGGTCGACATCGAAGGTGCCCAGGAGCTCATCGAGGAGGAGGACGCCGACGGCACCGAGGTGCGCATCGGCTACCAGGCGCCCAACCCGCGCCGCACCGACATCGTCTCCGAGATCCAGGCCTCCTGCGAGGACGCCGGCTTCGAGATCATCGATGAGGGCTCCGAGGACTTCTTCGCACCGGGCGGTGCGCAGGAGAGCGGTGACTTCGAGGTCGCGCTCTTCGCGTGGGCCGGTTCCGGTCAGGTCGCCTCGGGTCAGAACATCTACTCGACCGACCGCCCGCAGAACTACGGCGAGTACTCGAACGACACCGTCGATGAGCTCTTCAGCGACCTCGCCTCGTCCGAGGACGAGGACGAGCAGCAGGACATCATCGTCGACATCGAGACCGAGCTCTGGGACGACCTGCACGGCATTCCGCTGTTCGTGCACCCGGACCTGACGGGCTCCGACGCCTCGATCCAGAACGTGCGCCACACCGCCTCGCAGTCCCAGATCACCTGGAACGCCGAGCAGTGGCAGCGGGCTGAGTGATCGGACTCACTCCGACCGACGGTCCATCACATCGATAGAGGACCGATCGTCGACAGTGCCACCGGTGACCACCGAACCTGAGAAGAGAAGGCGAACGGATCTCGTGCTCTCATATGTTCTGAAACGCATGGGCAGCTCCGCACTGGTGCTGCTGGCGTCGACCCTCCTGGTCTTCATCCTCGTGATCAACTCCGGGGACCCGCTGCAGGAGCTGCGGGAGTCCAACGCGGACAACGTCGAGTTCCTCATCCAGCAGCGCATCGAGTTCATGAACCTCGATGAGCCCTGGTACAGCCGCTATTGGATCTGGCTCTCCGGCGTGCTCGGCTGCTTGGGCGGTGCCTGCGACTTCGGCACCAACATCTCCGGTCAGGACGTCGGAGTGCTGACCCAGCAGGCCGCCGGCGCGTCCCTGCGCCTGGTGTTCATCGCCACCGTCTTCGCCATCATCCTCGGAGTGCTGACCGGGATCGTCTCGGCGATCCGCCAGTACTCGACCTTCGACTACGTCGTCTCCTTCATCGTCTTCCTCTTCTTCTCCCTTCCGGTGTTCTGGGCCGCGGTACTGGCCAAGGACTGGATGGGCATCCGCTTCAACAATTGGATGGCGGACCCCGGGGTCACCTGGCCCACCACCATCACCCTGGCGGTGATCGGAGCCGTCGTCATACCCGCGATCATCGGCGGACCGCCCAAGCGGCGCCTGATCACCGCTGCGATGACCTTCGTCTTCGTGATGATCGCCCTGCCGTACCTGGACTGGCTGAACTTCGCCCGGTACCCGCAGCTCGGACCGGCCGCCATCGCGATCATCGGAGTCCTCTTCGCCGTCGGGCTCACCGCACTGCTGGCCGGGATGAAGAACCGCCGGGTCCTGTATTCGGCACTGATCGTCGTCGGCCTGGGCCTGGTCTCCTACTACGCGACCTTCTGGCTGCTGATCGACCCTCCGGGAGGATGGCTGCTCATCGCGGGGCTGTTCCTGCTCGCGATCGCACTCTCCGTACTCGTGGCCAGGCTCATGGGCGGACACGCCAAGAACCTCGCCACCACGGTCAGCGTCCTGACGGCGATCATCGTCTCGGTGCTCGTCCTGCTGGACCACTTCATCCGGGCCTGGCCCGGTTTCCTGGCCATCAAGCCTCGCCCCATCGCCACCATCGGCTCGGTCTCGCCAAACTTCACCGGAGACTTCTGGGAGGTCTCTCTGGACCAGCTGACCCAGCTGGTCATGCCCACGATGATCCTCATGCTGGTCTCGGTCGCGGCCTACACGAGGTACATGCGCGCGTCGATGCTGGAGGCGATCCACCAGGACTACATCCGGACCGCCCGGGCCAAGGGCGTCAATGAGCGGACCGTCGTCTTCAAGCACGCGTTCCGCAACTCGATGATCCCGGTGACCACCATCGTGGCCTTCGACTTCGCCGCCCTGCTGGGCGGGGCGATCATCATCGAACGCGTGTTCGGATGGCGAGGGCTCGGCAATATGTTCATCGAGGGGCTGCAGAACGCCGACCCCGCACCGGTCATGGCCTACCTGCTGGTGGCGGGCACGGCGGCGGTGCTGTTCAACCTGATCGCGGACCTGCTGTACGCGGTCCTGGACCCGAGGATCCGAGTATGAGTACCCAGGATGAGAACCCCCAGAGGCTCCCGGGCGGACGTCCCGACACGGACGGCCCGGAGGGCGACGAGATGACGGACCTGGCCGAGATCGAGGACGCGAAGCTCAAGAAGAGCGAGCGCTCCCTCTCCCAGGCACAGATGGTCCGGCGCCGATTCTTCGCGCACAAGCCCGCGCTCGTCTCGATGATCCTGCTGATCTCGGTGATCATCCTCGCCTTCAGCTCGCTCGGCTTCACAGGCACCGGCGGCTGGTGGGACAAGACCTATCTGCAGACCGGACCCGTCGTGGACCGAGGAGTCCCCACGATCCTCTCCGACGGACTCCTCGGTGAGCATCCCTTCGGCCAGGACAACAACGGCCGCGACTACTTCGCGCTGGTCATGCGCGGGACCCAGCAGTCCCTGATCGTCGCCTTCGGCGTCGCCATCACCTCGACCATCCTCGGAGTGCTCATCGGGGCGCTGGCCGGCTACTTCCGCGGCTGGCTCGAGGCGATCCTCATGCGTCTGACCGACATGGTCATCGTGGTCCCGCTGGTGGCCCTCGCCGCGGTCTTCGGCCGATACGCGCAGAACCTCCCGGGCGGGACCCTCACCCTGGCGATCCTGCTGGGTCTGGTCACCTGGACGGGCATGGCCCGACTGGTGCGCGCCGAGATCCTCTCCCTGCGGGAGAAGGAGTTCGTCGCCGCCGCGATCTCCATGGGGGCGCACCCCGCACGCATCATCATCAAGCACATGCTGCCCTCGGCGGTCGGCGTGATCATCGTCAACGCGACGTTCGCCGTCGCCGCCGCGATCCTGCTCGAGACGAGCATCTCGTATCTGGGGATGGGCATCCAGGCCCCGGAGGCGTCCCTGGGGCTGCTCATCTCCAACTATGAGAACGCGTTCCAGACGCGCCCGTGGCTCTTCTGGTTCCCGGGCCTGTTCATCATCATCATCGCCCTCTGCGTGAACTTCATCGGCGACGGGCTCAGGGATGCGATCGACCCGCGTCAGCAGCGCAAGGGTTCGCGTCGCCCGGGCATCCGCGCCGTCCTGGGCCTCCGAGGCAAGCAGGCGGCCGACGAGCGCACCGAGGGTCCCGAGACCGACGCCGCGGACGCCTCGACCACGACCCAGGAGAAGGAGGGCGGACGATGAGCCGTCCCGTGCTGAGCTACAAGGACATCCGCGTCAGCTTCACCACCGAGTTCGGAGAGGTCGATGCGGTCAAGGGCGTGAGCTTCGACGTCGCCCCCGGCGAGGTCGTCGCCGTGGTCGGCGAATCCGGCTCCGGAAAATCGGTGACCTCCTCGACGGCGATGGGTCTGCTCCCGGGCAACGCCACCATCGACGGTGAGGTCGAGTTCGACGGCCAGCCCGTCTCGAAGATGACCCCCGGACAGCGGCGTCGGCTGCGCGGCCAGGACATCTCGATGATCTTCCAGGAGCCGATGACGGCGCTGAACCCGGTGCTTCGGGTCTCCGACCAGCTCGTCGAGGCGCTGCAGGTCCACGACATCGCCTACGGGCAGCAGGCGCTGCGGAAGGCCGTGGACCTGCTCCGTCAGGTCGGGATCCCCGATCCGGAGCGACGTGTGCGGGAGTACCCGCACCAGTTCTCCGGCGGTCAGCGTCAGCGCATCGTCATCGCCATGGCGATCGCGTGCGGACCGAAGGTGATCATCGCCGACGAGCCGACCACGGCCCTCGACGTCACGGTGCAGGCCGAGATCCTCGACCTGCTGCGCACCCTGAAGGGCGAGCTGAACACCGGGATCCTGCTGATCACGCACAACATGGGCGTGGTCGCCGATATGGCCGATCGTGTGGTGGTCATGCTCCACGGTGAGGTGGTCGAGACGGGCCCCGTGAGTGAGGTCATGCTCAGCCCCCGACACCCCTACACCCAGCGGCTGCTGGACGCCATGCCCAAGCTGCGGCAGGATTCCCACGACCTCGAGGAGACGGTCCACGAGGCCGAGGAGGTCCACGGCGAGCACGTCGACCCCGACGGTGCGACCGTCTCGGTGACCGAGCCGGAGACGGACGCCCGTCCCGGAACGTCAGCCTCGGAGACGACGGAGTCCGGCCCGGGGCGGACCGCCTCCGGCGACCCCTTCGCCCTCGAGGCCAAGGACATCGCCCTGGAGTACAAGTTCCGCCGGAAGGCGACCCGGGTGGTCGAGGGCGTCAGCTTCCAGGTCGAGCCCGGCGAGATCATGGGCCTGGTGGGTGAGTCCGGATCGGGCAAGTCCACCGTCGCCAAGGCCGTCCTCGGCCTGCTGGACGTCCCCGAGGGGGAGCTCTACGTCCGCGGGAAGAACATGCCGGCGCTGAAGGGTCGGGAGCGCAAGGCCCTGAAGCGTGAGATCGGCGTAGTCTTCCAGGACCCGGCGGCGTCGCTGGACCCGCGGATGCCGATCGGCGACATCATCACCGAGCCCATGGTCGTGCACAAGGTGGGGGACAAGAGGTCGCGGCTTAACCGTGCGCAGGAGCTGCTGGACGCGGTGCGTCTGCCGCGCAGCGTGGTCAACCGCTTCCCGCACGAGCTCTCCGGCGGTCAGCGCCAGCGCATCAGCATCGCACGCGCCCTGACGCTCAGCCCGACGCTGCTCATCGCCGACGAGCCGACCTCCGCGCTCGACGTCTCCGTGCAGGCCGCCGTGCTGGACATGTTCAAGGAGCTGCAGGAGGAGTACTCCTTCGCGTGCCTGTTCGTCAGCCACGACCTCGCCGTCATCGACACCCTGGCCCACAAGGTCCTGGTCATGCAGAACGGCCGCGCGGTGGAGCAGGGGAGCACCGATGAGATCCTGCGTCACCCGCATGAGGACTACACCCAGCGGCTCCTGGCCGCCGCTCCGGTGCCGCATCCGCAGGAGCAGGCCGAGCGGCGCGACGCCCGTCGTCAGCTGCTGGCCGCACAGGGACTGAACCTGGACTGAGGTCCCCACCCACCACCAGGGACATCGAGTCCCCGATCTCTGCCGCGTGTCGGGCCATGAACGGTCCAAAGTGCGCCGGAGATCGGGGACTCGATGCGTGGGGGAGTGCCAGTACACTGGACAGGTTGTCCCTGCACTACCCGGAAGGCGTCGTAGACCCTCATGACCACAGCCGCCGCACGCGTGACCACCGGCACCGATCAGCGCCGCGATCTGCGCAACGTCGCCATCGTCGCCCACGTCGACCACGGCAAGACCACCCTGGTCGACGCCATGCTCCGCCAGACCGCCGCCGTCGGCGGCCACGGTGACCTCGAGGACCGGGTCATGGACTCCGGGGACCTGGAGAAGGAGAAGGGGATCACGATCCTCGCCAAGAACACCACCGTGTTCTACTCCGGACCCTCCGCGGCCGACAAGGCCGGCTCCGACCATGTCACCATCAACGTCATCGACACCCCCGGGCACGCCGACTTCGGCGGCGAGGTCGAGCGGGGACTGTCCATGGTCGACGGCGTCGTGCTGCTCGTCGACGCCTCGGAGGGGCCCCTGCCGCAGACCCGCTTCGTGCTGCGCAAGGCGCTGAGCGCCCAGCTGCCGGTCATCCTGGTCGTCAACAAGACCGACCGCCCCGACGCCCGCATCGACGGCGTCGTCTCCGACACCATGGACCTGCTCCTCGGACTGGCCTCCGACGTGGCCGAGGACCACCCGGACCTGGACCTCGACGCCGTGCTCGACGTCCCGGTGGTCTACGCCTCGGGCAAGGCCGGACGCGCCTCGACCACCCAGCCCGACGACGGCGGCCTGCCCGAGGACGAGGACCTCGAGCCGCTGTTCTCCACCATCCTCGAGCACGTCCCCTCACCCCGGTACGACGCCGACGAGGTGCTCCAGGCCCACGTCACCAACCTCGACGCCTCTCCCTTCCTGGGTCGTCTGGCGCTGCTGCGCATCTTCAACGGCACCCTGCGCAAGAATCAGCAGGTCGCCTGGGCCCGCAAGGACGGGAGCACCAAGACCGTCAAGATCACCGAGCTGCTGGCCACCCGCGGACTCGAACGGGTCTCCGCGGACGAGGCGGGCCCGGGGGACATCGTCGCCGTCGCCGGCATCGCCGACATCATGATCGGGGAGACGCTGACCGACCTCGATGCCCCGAAGCCGCTGCCGAACATCGTCGTCGACGACCCGGCCATCTCCATGACCGTCGGCATCAACACCTCCCCCATGGCCGGACGGGTGAAGGGCGCGAAGGTCACCGCCCGACAGGTCAGGGACCGCCTGGACAAGGAGCTCATCGGCAACGTCTCCATCAAGGTGCTGCCCACCGAGCGCCCCGACACCTGGGAGGTCCAGGGACGCGGCGAGCTCGCCCTGGCGATCCTCGTCGAGCAGATGCGTCGCGAGGGCTTCGAGCTGACGGTCGGAAAGCCCCAGGTCGTGACCCGGGAGATCGACGGCCAGCTGTGCGAGCCCATGGAGAACATGACCATCGACGCCCCCGAGGAGTTCATGGGCGCGATCACTCAGCTCATGGCCGCGCGCCGCGGGCTGATGAACACGATGACCAACAACGGCACCGGCTGGGTCCGCATGGAGTTCATGGTCCCGGCCCGCGGACTGATCGGCTTCCGCACCAAGTTCCTCACCGAGACCCGCGGCGCCGGCATCGCCTCCTCCTACGCCGCCGGCTACGAGCCCTGGAAGGGCGAGATCGAGTACCGGATCTCCGGGTCCCTGGTCGCCGACCGGTCCGGCTCGGCCACCCCCTTCGCGATGATCAACCTCCAGGAGCGCGGCACCTTCTTCATCGACCCGCAGGACGAGGTCTATGAGGGCATGGTCGTGGGTGAGAACTCGCGCAACGAGGACATGGAGGTCAACATCACCAAGGAGAAGAAGCTCACGAACATGCGCGCCGCCAGCGCCGAGAACTTCGAGGGCCTCACTCCGCCGACCAAGCTGACCCTCGAGGAGTCCCTCGAATTCGCCGCAGGCGACGAATGCGTCGAAGTCACTCCGGAGTCGATCCGCATCCGCAAGGTCACCCTCTCCTCCTCCGACCGGCTGAAGGAGGCCCGCAAGAGGAAGAGCATCAACGCGTGAGACGTGCGGCCCTGCTCGGGGCGGCCTTCTCCTTCGGCGCCGTCCTCGGGGTCATCGGCACCGCCCTGCACGGCAGCATCTGGATGATCGGCGACGTCCGCGACGGATTCGTCCTCCCGTGGGGAGCCGCCCTGGCGCTGCTCATCTGCCTGCTCGCTCAGCTGTGGGTCGGACTGCGCAGCGGGTCGCTCGTCGATACGGCGGTCATGGGGATCACCACCTTCACCGTCGCCACAGCGGCCTACCTGTGGCCCGGACCCGACCAGCTGGTGGTGCCCTACAGCCCCGAGGCCATGGAGATGCTCCCCGGACCCACCATCGCCTCACTGATCTGGTGGCTGGGCTCTGCGGCGGTCACCCTGATCACCATGGTGCTGGTCAAGTGGATCGTCGCACGCGACGAGGCCCTGCACCGGGCCGATAGACTGACGCCATGACCTACATCATCGCCCTTCCCTGTGTGGACCTGAAGGACAAGGCCTGCATCGATGAGTGTCCGGTGGACTGCATCTATGAGGGTGAGCGGATGCTCTACATCCACCCGGACGAGTGCGTCGACTGCGGCGCCTGCGAGCCGGTCTGTCCGGTGGAGGCCATCTACTACGAGGACGACACCCCCGAAGAGTGGTCCGAGTACTACCGCGCCAACGTGGAGTTCTTCGACGACCTGGGATCGCCCGGCGGAGCGGCGAAGCTCGGTCTGATCGAGAAGGACCACGAGATCGTCGAGGCGCTGCCTCCCCAGGAACACTGAGGACGAGCCCCTGATGCTCACTCTGCCGGAATACCCGTGGGATGCGATGGCGACCTACGTCGAGCGGGCCCGAGCCCACCCCGACGGTGCGGTGAACCTCTCCATCGGGACCCCGGTGGATCCCACGCCCCAGGTCGTCCGCGAGGCGCTGGCCGCCGCCGCCGACGCCCCCGGATATCCGACCACCCACGGTCGGCCGGAGCTGCGGCAGGCGGTGGCGGACTGGTTCGCGCGACGCCGGAGCGCCCCCGACGTCGACCCCGAGGCCGTGCTGCCGACCATCGGCTCCAAGGAGCTCGTCGCGTGGCTGCCCACGCTGCTGGGTCTGGGGCCCGGTGACGTCGTCCTGCGTCCCACGGTCGCCTACCCCACCTACGACATCGGCGCGCGGATCGCAGGGGCGACGCCGCTCGCGGTCGACGATCCGACCGACCTCGACGAGGCCGGCCTGGCAGGGGTGCGGCTCATCTGGCTGAACTCCCCGTCGAACCCCACCGGCGCGGTGGACTCCGTGGAGCACATGCGCGAGGTGGTGCGGCTCGCGCGCCGCATCGGCGCGGTCGTCGCCTCCGACGAGTGCTACGCCGAGCTGGCCTGGACGGTGGACGAAGTCCCCTCCGTGCTGGACCCGCGGGTCTGCGGGGGAGACCACGAGGGTCTGCTGGCGGTCTACTCGGCGTCGAAGCAGTCGAACCTCGCCGGCTATCGGGCCGCGTTCGCCGCCGGCTGCCCGCGGCTGATCGCCGGGTTAGTGAACACCCGCAAGCACGCGGGGATGATCATGCCGGCTCCGGTGCAGGAGGCCCTGCGGGTCGCAATGTCCGACGACGAGCACGTGGCCGCCCAGCGGGAGGTCTACCGTCGACGTCGGGAGCGTCTGCTGCCCGCCGTCCGAGCCGCCGGGTTCGACGTCCGAGACTCTGCGGCCGGCCTGTACCTGTGGTGCACCGACGGCGTCTCCGACTCCTGGGCCCAGGTGGAACGGATGGCCGACCAGGGCATCATCGTCGGCCCCGGCATCTTCTACGGCGAGCGCGGAGACGGATTCGTCCGCATCGCGCTGACGTCGTCGGACGAGCGGATCGACGCCGCCGTCGCCCGCCTGTCCTGAAGTGGCACCGGGCACCGACCAGCGGGTAGGTTTGCGGTGTACCGCACATGACGTGTGCCCCGTTCCGGTGCGCATCCGGCCGAGACGATCGGGCACTTCAGAGGAGTCCGCATGACTGAGCAGCCATCTGCCCGCCTGACGCTCGGCGACCAGGAGCTGGAGCTCCCGGCCGAGGGCGCCGTCGAGGGCAATTCGGGGCTCAACATCGCCCCGCTGCTGAAGGAGACCGGCACGGTCACCTATGACCCCGGCTTCATGAACACCGCGAACGCCAAGTCGTCGATCACCTACATCGACGGCGCCGAAGGCATCCTGCGCTATCGCGGCTACCCGATCGAGCAGCTCGCCGAGCACTCCAGCTTCCTCGAGGTCACCTACCTGCTCATCTACGGCGAGCTGCCCACGCCCCAGGAGCTCTCGGACTTCGACACCCTGACCCGGCGGCACACCCTCCTGCACGAGGAGCTCAAGGGCTTCTTCGGCGGGTTCCCGCGGGACGCGCACCCGATGCCGGTGCTCTCCTCGGCGGTCTCGGCGCTGTCCACCTTCTACCAGGACTCCCTGGATCCGTACGATTCGGACCAGGTGGAGCGCTCCACCTACCGCCTGCTGGCGAAGGTGCCCACCATCGCGGCCTACGCCTATAAGAAGTCCATGGGCCAGCCAATGCTCTACCCGGACAACGAGCTGACCCTGGTCGAGAACTTCCTGCGCGGCTGCTTCAGCGTGCCGGCCGAGCCCTACGAGCTCGACCCCGAGATCGTGAAGGCGCTCGACACCCTCCTGGTCCTCCACGCCGACCACGAGCAGAACTGCTCCACCGCGACGGTGCGTCTGGTCGGCTCCTCCCAGGCGAACATGTTCGCCTCCATCTCGGCAGGCATCAACGCGCTCTTCGGTCCCGCGCACGGGGGCGCGAACGAGGCGGTGCTGAAGATGCTGCGCGAGATCCAGTCCGAGGGTATGAAGCCCGAGGACTTCATGGAGAAGGTCAAGAACAAGGAGGCGGGCATCCGCCTCATGGGCTTCGGCCACCGCGTGTACAAGAACTACGACCCGCGGGCACGCATCGTGAAGCAGCTGGCGGACGACCTGCTCGGCCGTCTGGGCGGCGACGACGAGCTCTTCGACATCGCCCAGCGCCTCGAGCAGAAGGCCCTGGAGGACGACTACTTCGTCGAGCGTCGCCTCTACCCGAACGTGGACTTCTACACCGGGCTCATCTACAAGGCCATGGGCTTCCCGGAGAAGATGTTCACCGTCCTCTTCGCCCTCGGTCGGCTGCCCGGCTGGATCGCCCAGTGGCGCGAGATGATCGAGGACCCCTCGACGAAGATCGGTCGCCCGCGTCAGCTCTACACCGGCGCCGCGGAGCGGAACTACCCCGGCGTCTGAGGCGGACCTCCGCCGCGACCGCAGAAGGGCGGCGTGACCCCATGCAGCGGCAGGGGTCACGCCGCCCTTCTGCGGTCGACCAGGTTCAGTTCTTGTGCAGCGCCTCGTTCAGCGCGACCTTCTGCCCCCGGCGCGGGACGGCGTCCACACGACCGGAGACCGAGTCGCGGCGGAAGAGCAGGCCGGAGACTCCGGAGAGGTGCACCGCCTTCGTCGTCGCGGAGACCTCACCGTCCTCGTGGAGCACGGTGACCTTCGTACCGGCGGTCAGGTAGAGCCCCGCCTCGACGACGCAGTCGTCGCCCAGTGAGATCCCCACCCCGGCGTTGGCGCCCAGCAGCACCCGCTCGCCGAGGGTGATGCGCTCCTTGCCGCCGCCGGAGAGTGTCCCCATGATGGAGGCGCCGCCGCCGACGTCGGTGCCGTCGCCGACCACGACGCCGGCCGAGATGCGGCCCTCGACCATCGAGGCGCCCAGTGTGCCGGCGTTGAAGTTCACGAAGCCCTCGTGCATGACGGTGGTGCCCTCCGCCAGGTGGGCGCCCAGTCGGACCCGGTCGGCGTCGCCGATGCGTACGCCCTGGGGGGTGACGTAGTCCACCAGCCGCGGGAACTTGTCGATGGAGTAGACGGTGACGTGGCCGCGTGCGCGCAGCCGCAGGCGGGTGCTCTCGAAGTCCTCCAGGGCGCAGGGGCCGAAGTTGGTCCACACGACGTTGGTGAGGTGTCCGAAGATGCCGTCCAGGTTGATGCTGTTCGGCCGCGCCAGGCGGTGGGAGAGCAGATGCAGCCGAAGCCACACGTCCGAGGTCCCCGCGGCCTCGGCGCCGAGGTCGGCCTCCACCGAGACCACCTCGGTGCGCACCCCGCGGTCGGGGTCCTCTCCGGCGGCCGCACGCAGGGACTCGAGCAGTCCGTCGTCGCCGTTCTCGGCCAGCGGCGCCGGCACCGGCTTCGGGAACCAGGTGTCCAGCACGGTGCCGGAGGCGGTGACGGTGGCCAGTCCGTGGCCGGAGGCGATGCGGGGGGCGCCGTTCTCAGCGGTGGTGTCAGCAGCGTTCATGGGTCCCATCCTACGGACTACAGTGGGGCTCATGCGCCCCACGGACCTCGAGGCCGGCGACGTCGTCGCCCTCACCGAACAGCTGCTCGCGATCCGCTCCGTCTCGGGGGAGGAGGCGGTGCTGGCCGACGCCGTCGAGGCGTTCCTGCACGGACTCGACCCGGGGGAGTCGACCGATTCCGCGCGACGACTGCACCTGCACCGCGACGGCGACACCGTCGTGGCCCGCACACGGACCGGGGCGCCCGAGCGGATCGTGCTCGCCGGACATCTCGACACCGTCCCGCTGCCGACGGTGCCCGGTTCCCGCGGCACCGTCCCGCCGAGCTGGGAGGGCGAGACCCTGTACGGCCGCGGCGCCACCGACATGAAGGGCGGTGTGGCCGTCCAGCTGGTGCTCGCCTCCGACGTGGCCGCGCGCCTGGCCGAGCTGGGGCCGGGGGAGGCGCTGGCCCGCGACGTCACATGGGTCTTCTACGACAACGAAGAGGTCGAGGCCGCGAAGTCCGGGCTCGGCCGGGTGCTGCGGAACACCCCCGATCTGCTCGCGGCGGACTTCGCCGTCCTGCTCGAACCGACCGACGGTGTGGTCGAGGGCGGATGCAACGGGACCTGCCGGATCGAGGTCACCGTCCCCGGCGTCGCCTCGCACTCCGGGCGCGCCTGGAAGGGCGTGAACGCCATCCATGCGGCGGCGCCGGTGCTGACCGCCCTGGCGCAGTACCGGGCGCGCACCGTCGAGGTCGACGGTCTGGCCTATCGCGAGGGGCTCAGCGCGGTCGGCATCGACGGGGGCATCGCCGGCAACGTCGTGCCCGACTCCTGCACGGTCACCGTCAACTACCGCTTCGCCCCGGACAAGACCGAGGAGCAGGCCCACGAGCACGTCCGGGAGGTCATGCGCGGCGCCGGGGTCGACGACGCGCAGATGCGGGTCACCGACACCTCCTCGGGTGCCCGTCCCGGCCTGGACCATCCGGCGGCGGCCGCCTTCGTCGAGGCGGTCGGCGGCACCCCGATGCCCAAGTACGGCTGGACCGACGTCGCCCGGTTCTCCGCCCTCGGAGTCCCGGCGGTCAACTTCGGGCCGGGAAGCCCGCTGCTGGCCCACACGGACGACGAGCACGTCTCCGCGGAGGCGCTGCGGGAGTGCCTCGCCGGCCTGCGACGCTGGCTCGGCTGACCTCCGGACCGGGTCCGGCCCTCGGACGTGATGCCTATGACGATTCTGTAACGATCGGTGCGGCAGAGGCCGGGCGGCCCGCATCGGTGTGACCTCCTGCATAGGGTGTGGGGAACGGGCCTGAGGGGGTCCGGGCGAGTCCGTCTGTGGTCTGCACCGGCGTTCGCAGCATTCACCCGCATCATGAGGAGGAGACACGATGGGCATCCGTCGTACATCGGCAGCCGCAGCATCGGCCGCGGCCATGGTGGTCCTGGCGGCCTGCGGCAACGGCAACGGAAACGGTGACGCCGCAGAGGACGAGGACCTGGAGATCGGCGACGAGGACGACTTCGTCACCGACCTGACCTTCGGCACCGGCGGCACCGCGGGCGTCTACTACCCGCTGGGCGGCGAGTACGCCCAGATCTTCGAGGACAACATCGATGACATCTCGGTCGACGCGATCTCCACCGACGCCTCGGTGTACAACATCGGTCAGATCAGCCAGGAGTCGATGCAGCTCGGACTGGCCCAGTCCGACACCTTCATCACCGCGATCAACGCCGAGGACGACTTCGAGGACGCGGAGATCGACAACGTCGGCTGGATCGCCGGACTGTACCCCGAGGCCGCGCACATCGTCACGGTCGAGGGATCCGGGATCGAGTCCATGGAGGACCTGGAGGGCGCCAACATCGCCGTGGGCGCCCCCGGATCCGGCACCCGTGCCGTCTCGGACGCGATCCTCGCCGCCTACGGCATCGAGGAGGGCGACTACGA
The DNA here is from genome assembly GCF_025420485.1 of Nesterenkonia marinintestina. Taxonomy (GTDB): domain Bacteria; phylum Actinomycetota; class Actinomycetes; order Actinomycetales; family Micrococcaceae; genus Nesterenkonia; species Nesterenkonia marinintestina. The sequence continues at coordinate 103,882 of NZ_JAOEFD010000009.1, forward strand.
CGCCTACGAGGAGGAGTTCGACGACTCTCAGTCGCTGCTGCAGGACGGCAACATCGACGCCTCGATCTTCGTGGTCGGCACGCCCACCGGTTCGCTGAACGAGATGGCCGCGACCACCGACGTCACCCTGCTCGGGCTGGACGAGGACGTGGCCGCAGACGTCGCCGACGACACCTACTTCGACGAGTACACCATCGAGGCCGACGCCTACGACTTCCTCGAGGACGACGTCCAGACCCTCTCGGTCTCGGCCGCGGTGCTGGGCTCGACCACACAGATCAGCGAGGACCTCGCCTACGAGATCACCGCCGCGATCTTCGAGCACTCCGATGACATCACGCTCCCGCAGAGCGACTTCATCTCCCACGAGGACGCCCTCCTGGGCATCGGGGACGCTCCGCTGCACCCGGGCGCCGAGCGGTACTACGAGGAGCAGGACGTCGAACTGCCGTGAACGCCTCGCCCGTGACTCAGGCCGGAAACGCCGGAGAGTCGGATGAGCGCGTCGACGAGGTCCTCCGCGAGCATGACACCGCCAGCCGGTTCCGTACGGATCTGGGCTGGTGGGGTTGGCTCGTGGGGGGCCTCTCCGTCGCGCTGACGCTGTTCCACCTCTACACCGCGGTCACGGGGTCTCGGCCCACCATCATCCAGGGAGCGATCCACGTCGGCGCGGCGGTGTCGATCATCTTCCTGCTCTATCCGGCGCACAAGAAGCCGCTGGGACCGGCCACGGGCGTGCTGTGGAAGGACCTGCTCGTCGGCCGCGGCAGAGGCGTTCCGTGGTACGACGTGGTGCTCTCCGCCCTCGGACTGGCCACCAACCTCTACATCGTCTACCGGTACGACTTCCTGCGCAGCCCGCAGCCGGGGATCTTCGGATACGACGACATCGACTACGCGGTCGCGATGCTCGGCATCGTCCTGGTCCTCGAGGCCACTCGACGGTGTGTGGGTCTGCCGATCGTCATCGTCGCGGCCACGGCCTTCGCCTACGGGGTCTGGGGGAACCACAGCCCGTTCTTCACCCACTCGGGCAATGATCTGACCTCCTACGCGGCGACGACCTTCCTGGAGACCGGGTCGATCTTCGGCACACCCATCCAGGTGTCCTCGACGTTCATCTTCCTGTTCCTGCTCTTCGCCGTGGTGCTGATCCAGACCAACATCGGCACCTACTTCACCGACCTCGCGTTCAAGGCCGCGGGCCGGTACTCGGGTGGTCCGGCCAAGGCCGCCGTCGCGGCATCGGGTCTGCAGGGCATGGTCTCCGGGTCGTCGGTGGCCAACACCGTCGCCTCCGGATCGTTCACGATCCCGATGATGAAGAAGTCCGGGTTCCGCCCCCACGTGGCGGCCGCGACGGAGGCCACCGCCTCCACCGGCGGGCAGCTGATGCCGCCGATCATGGGTGCGGCCGCGTTCATCATGGCCGAGTACACCGGCATCCCGTACAGCGAGATCATCATCATCGCGATCATCCCGGCGGTGCTGTACTTCCTCGGTGTGATGCTCTCGGTGCACTTCGACGCCAAGCGCAACGGGATCAGGGGGATGGCCAAGGAGGAGCTGCCCACTGCGCTGTCGCTGATCACCCGCGCCGATCTGATCCTCCCGCTCTTCGTCATCGTGTTCATGCTGCTCGAGGGCAGCTCTCCGGCCCGCGCCGCCCTGTGGGGGATCGCCACCGCATTCGTGCTGAGCTTCCTGCGACGAGAGACGCGCCTGGGACCTCGCGGCATCGTGGAGCTGATGATCGCCGGTGCGCGGACCGCCCTGCCGGTGATCGCGGCCTGTGCGACGGCGGGCATCGTCGCGGGAACCGTGACCAACACCCCGCTGGGACAGCGTCTGGGGCGCGGGATCATCGACCTCGCCGGCGGCCACTTCCTGCTGGTGCTGCTGTTCACCATGCTGGCCTGCATCATCCTGGGCATGGGTCTGCCGACCACGGCCAACTACGTGGTCACCGCCACTGTCGCGGCCCCGATCCTCGTGGAGTTCGGCGTTCCGCTGATCGCCGCCCACATGTTCGTGTTCTTCTTCGGCATCCTCGCCGACATCACTCCTCCGGTCTGTCTGGCCGCGTTCGCCGGGGCGGGCATCGCCAATTCGAACCCCCTCAGAACGGGGGTGACCGCGATGAGACTGGCGATCGCGGGATTCGTCATCCCGTACGTCTTCGTCCTCCAGCCGGCGCTGCTGCTGGAGGGCAGCTTCCAGGACCTCGCGACGTCCCTGCTGACGGTGATCGTGGGCATGGTGGCTCTCGCCGCCGGCATGGCCGGCCAGCTGCTGGTCCGTGCCACCGTGGTCGAGCGGGTCCTGCTGATCGTCGGCGGGGTGCTCCTGATCTACCCCGACATCATGATCTCCGTCGGAGGGATGGTCGTCCTGGCACTGGGTCTGTTCCTGCAGGTCGGACGCCGGGCCGCGCGGGGACGCTCCACCCCCGAGGAGCGGGAGGACGACGCCCCGGCCGAGGACGCGCACGCTGACGACGCTCAGGATGACAACGCACACGCTGATGACGCTCAGGATGAGGGCGACCTCGCGGAGGAGCGTCCTACGGAGGACAAGCCATGACCCAGAGCGTCTCCGCGACCGGACAGCGTCCGGTCGCGCTGATCACCGGCGCGACCCGAGGGATCGGCCGCGCGATCGCCGAGGACCTCGGGAAGGACCATCACATCCTGGTCGGCGGCACCGACGCCGCACGCGTGGCGGAGCTGGTGGACCAGCTGCCCAGCGCAGAGCCGTTCGTCGCCGACCTCGGGGACCTCGAAGCCCTGGCTGAGGCGACGCGGTCCGTTCCGGAGCGGCTCGACGTGCTGGTGCATTCGGCCGGCGTCGCGGTGACCGGGACGATGGCCGAGTCCGGCCCCGAGGTCTGGCGGGACACCTTCACCGTCAACGTCTACGCGGTGGCCGAGCTCAATCGGCTGCTCCTGCCGGCCCTGCGTGCCGCCGGGGGACAGGTCGTCGCGCTGAACTCGGGCTCCGGATACAGCTCCCGCGGCGGCGGGGGCATCTACTCGGCGTCGAAGTTCGCCCTCCGTGCGCTCACCGATGCCCTGCGGGACGAAGAGCGCGGTCGAGTGCGGGTGACGTCGATCCACCCCGGTCGTGTGGACACCGACATGCAGGTCGCCCTGCAGGCCGCGGCTGGGAACACCGACTACGACGGTGCACGCTACATCGCCCCCGCGTCGGTGGCCGCGACCGTGCGCACGGCGATCGAGATGCCCCCGGAGTCGATGGTCGAGGAGCTGGCGATCCGTCCCGTCCGGGGCTGATCAGGACGCGGTGCGTCGGGCGAGGAACTTCCGGACCACGAACCATGCCACCAGCAGGACGACGCCGATGATGACCACGTACTGCAGCCGTCCCACGTACAGCTCCACCACGTGCCAGTTCTCACCCAGGGCGAACCCGGCCCCGACGAGCACGCTGTTCCAGATCAGGGAACCGACGGTCGTGAGGATGAGGAACAGGGGAAGGTTCATCCGGTCGATGCCCGCGGGGATCGAGATCAGCGAACGGACGATCGGGACCAGGCGACCGAAGAGGACGGCGGGGCGTCCGTGCCGGTGGAACCAGTCCACGGTCCGGTCGATGTCGGCCACGTCCACCAGGGGGACGCGCGCGCCCCAGGAGCGCAGCCGTGCGAGGCCGAAGGCGGCGCCCAGCCAGTAGAGCGCCGCCGCGCCGACCACCGATCCCACCGTGGCGCCGACGATCGCCAGCCAGAGGTTCATCGAACCCTGGGAGGCGGTGAAGCCGGCGAGGGGAAGGATGACCTCACTGGGGATGGGCGGGAAGAGGTTCTCCAGCGCCACCAGGAGTCCGACGCCGGCGACGCCGAGGGCCTCCATCACGGAGACGACCCAGCCGGTGAAGCCGGTGAACGCATCCGTGGTGGAACCGGCGGCCGGGGGCAGGGCATGGGCGGAGAGCACCTGAGCATCCTAGGTGCTCGGTCTGGGAGCACCATGGACGCACGCTGCGGTCCTGGCCGCGGGGACCCGGCAGAGCGTCCGCACGGAGAGAGGGGCCGGACACCTCACAGGTGTCCGGCCCCTCGTCGTCGGCGGGGGTCGCCGCCCAGCCCCTCCTCTAGGTGTACTGACCGGAGACGTTGGTAGAGCGACTCTCTCTGGGAGCATTGACCTTGACACTGTGTGATGCGGTCTGGTGGGGGTCGACATGTTGAGTATCGGAGAGATCGCGCATAGCACTGGTGTCTCGCGGCGCATGCTGCGGCACTGGGAAGGCGAGGGGTTGCTGACCCCAGCTACTACCGACCCTGTAACCGGCTATCGGCGCTACCAGGACAGCCAGCTTGGGCGCGTGCGTGCCATTGCGGAACTGCGCGCGCTGGGGTTCGGCTTGGCCGAGATCGGGCAGCTGCTCGATCCGCATCTTGAGCAGTCCACTCTGGAAGTGCTTCTCACTCACCAGGTAGACGCCCTGCAGCGGCAGATCACCGAGGCTTCAACACGTCTGGTCCACGTTCAGCACCGGCTGGACATCATCCAGAGCAAGTCCATGGAGATCATCATGAATCTGTCCATCACCGCACTGCCCAGCCTCAATATTTGGGGGCTGAGCACCACCGTCCTTGACGAGACCGAGATCGGTCACGCCGTCCAACAGTTGCACCGGGACCTCCCTCACACCGATGAAGAGATCGTGCTTCTGTATGACGGTACGGACGACGACCAGATCACCGTCTCAGCCGGGATTACGACGCGCCCCGAATCTGAGGCGGTCAGCAGGATCGTCGTGCCGGAGGCCTCGGAAGGCGTAACGGTCACCTTCGATGGACCGCCAGAGAGCATCGGGGATGCCTGGGTCCTGATCGATGCCGAGCTAGAGAAGCGACACCTGACCAGTTTCGGCATCTATCGGCAGGTCAACAGCGTGACGGGACACGTCACCCTGCAGGCCCCTGTTCGCGAGCGACACTGATTTGCGGACCACAGCAAGGGAGGCCAGCGGCGACGTCGAGCCCCCGCCTGGAGGTGTGTCTCAATGAGCCATGCGAATGCGGCTCTCACCCCGCGCCACAGACTGAAAGTTGCCCGGCTGGTTGTCGACCAGGGGTGGCGGATCAGTGAAGTGGCGGCCCGCTTTCAAGTGTCCTGGCCGACAGTTAAGCGCTGGGTCGATCGATACCTCGCCGGCGAATCGATGCAGGATCGCTCCTCGCGGCCACGGAGGTCTCCTGGCAAGACGTCCAAGACCGTGACTAAGAGGTGCGTCAGCCTACGAATGCGTCTGCGGGAAGGTCCGGTCCAGCTCGCTGCGAGACTCAGCATCGCGCCGTCGACGGTTCATCGAATCTTGCGATCAGCCCGCTTGAACCGACTCTCTCATGTCGACCGCGAAACAGGTGAGCCCGTCCGCCGCTACGAGCACGATCATCCGGGATCAATGGTGCACGTAGACGTGAAGAAGCTCGGCAACATCCCCGACGGTGGCGGCTGGCGTTACGTTGGTCGCCACCAAGGCGAGAAGAACCGCGCCGCGACGCAGGACAAGTCACGCAACGTCTATGGCAATCCGAAGCTCGGATATGCATTCGTGCATACCGTCATCGATGACCATTCCAGAGTCGCCTACACCGAGGTCCACGACGACGAGACCGCCTTCACCGCTGTCGCTGTCCTGCGTCGGGCCGTTGATTGGTTCGCCGACCGCGGCGTCGCGATCGAGCGAGTGCTTTCAGACAACGGTGGTGCGTACCGATCGCACCTCTGGCGCGACACCTGCGAAGCACTGTCGATCACCCCGAAGCGGACTCGTCCGTACCGGCCGCAGACCAACGGGAAGGTCGAGAGGTTCCACCGCACCATGGCCGACGGGTGGGCCTACGCCCGCTGCTACATCAGCGAGCAGGAACGCCGCGACTCTCTCGAAGCCTGGCTCCACCAATACAACCAGCATCGTCCCCACACGGCCTGCGGCAACCAGCCGCCCTTCTCACGATTGATCAACGTTCCCGATCAGTACATCAGGGGTTGGGCGCTGCTCAGGCGGAGGCCTCGAACAGCGGACCGAAGCCGGCCGGCAGCTGAGACCTCAGCGCCTGGACCTCTCCGTCGGAGATGGACCGGGCGATGGTGGACAGCACCGCCTGCACGTTCCGGCGGGCCTGGTCGGGATCCACGTCCTGACCGGAGTGGTCCGCCACGCGACGCAGGAAGGTGTCGACGTCGTCGTCCACGGGCTGCTTGCCGTCATGGGCGGTCAGGGTGGCCTTCAGCTCCTCGGGCAGCTGAGCCGCCAGGTCGCCGGGCTCGCCGCCCTTGAGGCGCTTGCCGAGGTCCTCGAGGACCACGTGGGTGACCTTCTCCGCCTCCTGGCGGTCGGTCGGTCCGCCCAGTTCGCTCACGCTGGCGATGAATTCGTCGGTACGCATGTCTGTACTCCTCAGGTATGTCTCGTCGTCTGTACTCGGTCTGTACTCGGTCTGTGCTTCGTCTCCGGGGACTGAGCCGGGCTCCGCCCGGTTCAGCGGGCGGTGCCGCCGGGGGCGTCCTCGCCCTCGGGCTCCTGGGGGACCGCGTCGGTCACGTCGTCCTTGGACTCGAACTCACGGTCCGGCAGGGCGTGCAGGGCCTGCAGGGACTTCTGGTCGACGCCGCGGCTCTGCGCGTAGTCGATGAGGGCCTGCTTGGAGGCCGGGAAGTCGGCTCCCTGGAGGGCCTTGGAGGCGCGGAGGTCGTCGCGTGTCGTCATGTCGGTTCCTTTCGTGGCGGGAAGACGTGAATTGGGGTGTGGGCATGCCGATCAGGCCCCGTGGGGGGGTCGGATGCGGTGAGAGCGGGTCGGCGGGCGTGCCGGGGGCGCAGAGTCCTGTGCTCGATGCGCGGTGAGAGTCCGCCGGAGTCATCGACTCCGCAGTGTCATCTGTGACGTCTGTCCAGCGTCGCCGGAGTGGCGCTGTGGATGGGCGAAATGCTCATGTCTTCACCGTAACACCTCGTCAGCGGCCTATGCACGGGATGGGACGAGCCTCAGTCCGAGCTCTCCTCCGTGCGGCGCCGCATCTCCAGGCGGCGCCCGTCGGGCAGGATCTCCTCCGCGGCCTGTACGACGAAGGCCGCGATCGTCCACCCGGCGTACCGACAGGCCGTCAGCACTCCGGGGGTCAGCCAGGTCGGAATGACGTCGGAGTCGTCGGACAGGATCTCCTCGACGCGTCGGTGGAGCTCCTCCTCGGCCACGGGTTCCCGATGCTCTCCGCTCAGCGAGTCGTAGACGTCGAGATACAGGGCGACCACGTCGTAGTAGCTGCCCCGGTTGCGGAGGAAGCGGATGTAGCGGTCGGTCCGGGGCTCCTGCAGCTCGGTGTCGTGGATGAGCAGCAGCGTGTAGTCCACGATGTCGGCCAGCGTGCTCTGACGGGCTGCACCGGTGAGGGGCATGGGGGACCTTCCTGGAGATGCTGACTGGGACGCGGGCGGGAGTCGGACGGGGAGGGCGAACGACCCCGACGACGACACTATATCGGCATCGCCCCATGTCAGAGCGATCGCACCGTGGTGGGGCGTCGCTGTGCGGGCGGTTCGCTACGAGTGTGAGGCGGTCAGCGGTGCCGACGCCGGGCGAGCTGTTCGATCCCGGAGCCGGCCAGCAGCAGACAGGAGAGCCAGACCGCCCCGCCGGCACCGGCCGGCGCGGCGGCGGCACCGGCGGCGAGGGGGACGACGACCTGGCCCAGACGGTTGCCCGAGAGTCGGAGGGCCAGGGCCGAGGACTGCCAGGTGCGGGGGACCGCTTCGACGACCTGGGACATGGTCAGGGGCTGGCCGAGGCCGAGGAAGAACCCGGCGGCGGCCATCGTCGTCGCCGAGAGAAGGGTCGAGGTGATCGTGAGCGGGATCGGGGCCAGCGTGAGGGCGGAGCCCGTCAGGGCCGCCACGACGAGGGTCGATCGCCTGACGCGGCGACGGAGCGCGGGCAGCAGGAACCTCGAGGCGATGGTGGTGCCCGCCCGGACGGCGAGGAGCGCACCGATCCAGGCCGGCGAGACCCCCGCCTCTGCGCCGATCAGCGGCAGGAACGCTGTCAGGATGTCGACGGTGGCCACCAGGCAGAGTGAGGCGAGCATGGCTGAGCCGATGCCGGGGCGCCCCAGGATCGCAGAGATCTTCGGCTTCGTGGAGTCGGGGGACCGTCCGGAGGACTCTGCTCGTGACACGGACCGCCTCTCCCTGTGCGGAGGGCGGAGGAGCAGCAGCAGGATCGCCGCGGGCAGGCAGGCGGCCGTCCCGAGCCACAGGGCGAGGTCGATCGTGGGCAGCGAGGCGGGCTCCCCGGCGGTGGCGCCGTCGAGGAGCAGGCCTCCGACCAGCGGTCCCACGAGCTGGCCCCCGGCGAATCCTGCGGTGAACCAGCCGAAGCCCCTGTCCAGCTCCGAACCGGCTGAGTATCGGGCGACGGCGGACTGTCCGGCGATGATGAACACCAGCTGACCCACACCCATGACAGTGGTGCCCGCGGCGATGCCCATGACGTGTTCGGCGGAGGACACCACGGCGGCGCCCGAACCGGTGGCGACGGTGCCGCCGATCAGCAGCGGCGTCAGGCTGGGGAGCCTCTGGGCGAGGGAGCCGAGGCTCATCGCCGCCAGCAGGGGGAGCAGCGAGTAGGCGGCGGAGACCAGTCCGACCGTCGTGGCGTCGGCGTCGAGGGCGACGAGCTTATACGTGGTGGTGGGACGGACCAGATGCACGGTGATCTGGTTCAGCAGCGCCGCCCCGATGAGGACCCAGAGCCAGGAGCGCGTCTCGGGGCTGGTCGTCACGGGCAGTCAGTCTACGCCGGCGGGACCGGCCTGTGCGGTGCTCAGCTCAGGATGCCGACGATGTACCCCACGAAGACCATCAGCAGGAAGGCCACGCCGACTCCCACAGCCGCCAGACCGAGCCAGACCTTCGGAGGCCGACGAACCGGCTCATGGCGCGGGGTCGCGGTGGCCGACTGGGAGTCCGGGGGAGTGCTGCCCGGCGGAAGGCCTCCGCCGGAGTCGAGGTCCGGGTCGGCCTGCGGCTCAGGGTCCAGGTTCGGATTCTCGCCGGCCGACGGAGGTGTGCCGTCGTCGCGTCCTCGGTCAGTCATAGGTTCCTCCAGGATCGGAGTTCTGCCCCGGCGGAGTGTCCGGTCCGGGATGTTCCGTCTCCCGGCGACGATACCTGACAAGCCTCTGACCTGCGACGATGTCGCGTCAGGCGACATGAGTCCGTTGATCACTCGTCTGTTCCTGCCTGCGGGTGCAGGACTGACGTGGGTCCGTCTATCAGAGTTCCCGTGAGCAGGAGGATCAGCTGTTCATCGTCATGGCGATGACGGTGGCGGCACCGACGATGACGACGAACATGCGGAACACACCGGCCGACAGCCGACGGGCGAGGCGCCCACCGACGAGGCCACCCAGGGTCGAGCCTGCAGCGATCAGCGCGACGGTGGACCACGAGATCATCTCCGGGGAGACGATGATGAAGATGCTCGCGGCGATGATGTTCACCACAGCGACCGTGAGGTTCTTGATCGCGTTGAGTTCCTGCATGTGGAGCAACGATGTGATTCCGAGCAGCGCGATCAGCAGGATCCCCTGGGCTGCACTGAAGTATCCGCCGTAGACGCCCAGGAGGAACGCGGCGGAGAGCGAGGTGACCGTGGCCATCCGGGTCGGGAACGGCCTGTCGCCGCTGGGCCGGAGGGGCTCGCCGAGCGCATCCGAGCGTGTCCGCATGAAGCGGCGTCTGATGGTCGGGCCGGCGATGACCAGCAGCGTGCCGATGCCGATGAGCCAGGGGATGACTCTCGCGAAGACCTCGGCGGAGAAGTGGAGCAGCAGGGAGGCCCCTGCGATGGCGCCGAGGGCCGACGCCGGCAGCAGCACCCTCACTGCAGAAGCATGGGTGCGCAGTTCACGCCGGTAGGCGATGGCGCCGGAGATGCTGCCGGGCACGATGCCGATCGTGTTGGCGATCGTCGCAGCCAGCGGCGGCATTCCCAGAAGTACCAGTATCGGGAATGACACCAGTGTGCCTGCGCCCACGATGACGTTGACCCCACCGGCGAGGAATCCGGCGCCGACGACAGCCGCCCATTCCAGCACCTGAAGCCAGTCGGTCGGCATGCTCGGCCAGCCTTTCCCGTTCGCGAACCGTGGGGCGTCTCCAGAGTGGCAGGAGATGTCACCTCTCAGCTTGCTAGAATCAGAAGGCCCCTTCGGTACAGCGAAAGGTGAAAGAGTGACATTCGACCTCCGGGATGTGGCACTCGTGGTCGCCGTCGCGGACCACGGGTCGATCACCGAAGGCGCTCGGGCGCTCGGACTCTCGCTCTCGGCGGCCAGTTCCCGCATCACGGCTCTGGAGAAGAGCCGGGGCGTCAATCTGCTGATCAGAAGCCGGAGGGGAGTCGTGCCGACTTCCGCCGGAGCGGACTTCATCGTGCGCGGTGGCCAGCTCCTCGCTCAGGCCGAGGGGCTGGTGGACATGCTGCGCCATCACCGCGACGGTCAGGCCGACCACGTGAGGATGGCCAGCAACACCTCGGCTGCGGATGCCCTCACTGAGTTCCTCGCCGCTGCGCTGTCGAGGTTCCCGAAGCTCCGCGTGGTGTTGGACGAGGTCCCCAGCGAGGAGGTGGCTCGACGAGTGCGCGACGGGGACGCCGACCTCGGAGTGGTGTCGCTGCTGGATTCGGAGGCTGGACTGGCTGTGCACCCCCTGTGGGGCGACCCCCTCGTCATCGTGGGAGCCCCTCTCCGCGGTGCGTCCGACGACGCTTCGCCGACGTTGACGTTCGAGGAAGTCATCCGGGGACCGATGATCGGCCTGACCGAGGGCAGCCCGCTCCAAGTCTTCGTCGACGAGCAGGCGACCCGGCTCGGCATCGACATCGACTATCGGCTCCGCCTGCCGTCCCTGGGTGCGGTCTACGACGTGGCGACCACTGGGGCTGGAACGGCTATCCTTCCGCTCGGCACGGCCCGCCGGCTCGGGGCGCCCGACGAGGCGGTGCACGGCATGCCGGAATCGTGGACCCAGCGCCGCGCCATGCTCCTGATTCGGTCCGACAGAAGTGCGTCGTCGAGCGGAGACCCCTTCGTCGAGGCGATGCTGCGGTACCGCAACGAACCCCGCGACTGAGCTTCATGCAGTCGGGGCTGATGCACGGATTGGGGGCGGGTCGTCTTCGGCCGGGAGGGCCGCGAGCAGATACGGCTGGTTGGGCCGCGGGCAGATACGGCTGGTTGGGCAGTCGTGCCTCTCGCCCGAGGGATCGGCTCAGCGAGTCCGTTGCCCGGCACTCTTCTCCGTCGCAGAGCTCTGTCACGCGGATTCAGTGGTGCTGGTCACCTCGCACATCTGATCGGAGAGGAGTTCGACGATGACGAGAGGCCCCCGTCCGCGGTGCGGACGAGGGCCTCTGGGAAGCTTCCTGAACCGTACTGGGTTTAGTTCCGC